>NZ_JBHXLF010000004.1:0-503053 GCF_042721515.1 Lentzea sp. NPDC058436 | reverse complement strand
CCAGAGGTGGAAGACCGGTAACGGTTGGAGCTGACTGGTACTAATAGGCCGAGGACTTGTTACAAAGACGCTACGCATCCACTGTGCGGTTCTGGAAGAACCGAGCGGCATTCCGATCGCCGCAGGTAGAATTCCATAGAGTTTCGGTGATCATAGCGTTGGGGAAACACCCGGTCCCATTCCGAACCCGGTAGTTAAGCCCTTCTGCGCCGATGGTACTGCACTGGTTACGGTGTGGGAGAGTAGGTCGTCGCCGAACATTACTTCGAGAAGACCCCTGAGGGTCGAGCACTCCGGTGCTCCCCTCAGGGGTCTTCTCGCATGCCCGGATTTCCGCTTGCGCCCTCTGATCTGATGGACGGATGGACGCTGTCGTGCACGTCACGCTGGAATCCTTCGACGCCGCCACACTCGATCGGCTGACAGCCGATCCGGTGCGAAACACCGTGGCTTTGACCTCGCTGGACCGGATCCGCCGCTCGCCGGCCACCGAAGAACCACCGGTCCTGATCACCTTCCAAGACCAAGGCGAGGTGATCGGTTCCTTGGTCCGCACTCCACCCTGGCCGTGGCAAGCGGCAGACCTCCCCGCCGCCGCGGCCGAGTTCGCGGCCGGCCTCGCCGCCAGGATCGACCCGGACGCCCCCGGCGTGACGGGACCGAGGGAGAGGTCTGAGGCCTTCGCCACAGCGACGGGCAAGAACTTCAAGGAATCCCTGGCCACCAGGCAGTACCGGCTGACCGCTCTGGTCCCACCCTCCGTCGACGGCACCAGCCGCCTGGCTACCGAGGACGACGTGGAGCTCCTGGCGGCCTGGCGCGAAGCGTTCCTCGCGGAGGCCGTACCGGAAGCGCCCGCGGCCCCCGCCGCGGAAGCCATGCGCACCTCGTTGCGACTGGGCCAGGGCCACGCCCTCTGGGAGATCAACGGCACACCGGTCGCCTGGGCGGTGGCCAGCCGCCCGCAGGCAGGCATGACGAGGATTGGTCCCGTTTACACCCCTCCCGAACACCGCAGGCACGGCTACGGCGCCGCGGTCAGCGCCGTCGCGTCGCAGTGGGCACTGGACCAGGGCGCCGCAGAGGTCCTGCTCTTCGCCGACCTGACCAACCCGACCTCGAACTCGATCTACCAACGGATCGGCTACGAACCACTCGACGACTGGGCGGAGTTCTGGTGGAAGCACTGAGCCACAACGACATCAGGGATTTCCTCGCCGTGGCAGGGGATTTCCTAGACGCGGACCCCGTGAACCACAGCGTGCACCTCACCGGCGCCGACGCCGCGCTGCAGGGCTGCAGACCGGCGGTCACGCTGATCTCCCTGCACGACAACGGGAACGTCGTCGGCGCGGCGACCAGGATGGAGGGCCGCCCGCTGCACGTCGCCGCGATGCCGGTCGCCGCGGCACCCCTCGTCGCGGAGGTCCTGCGCGGCCAGGAGATCAACGAGGTCACCGGCACGCGCGAGAAGGTCGAGGCTTTCCGGCGGCTGTGGCGCGACGGCGGCACTGAGACCTACACCCTGCGCCTGTACCGGCTGGAGGACCTGGTGGTGCCGGACGTGCCGGGGGAGTCGAGGCTCACCACCCCTGCCGACGACGAGCTGATCACCGAGTGGTGGATCCAGTTCGTCGCCGAGCTCGACGGACTCCCGCGTGAAGAGGCCGAGAAGCGCGCGATGGACAGCCGGTGGATGGACGCGGGGCACGTCCTGTGGCTCGTCGACGGCGTCCCGGTGTCGTGGGCCGGCAGCACCGCCCCGGTCGGCGGCGTGTCGAGGGTCGGCCCGGTCTACACCCCACCCGAACACCGCCGGCACGGCTACGCGGCCGCGGCCACTGCGGCGGTCAGCCAGTGGGCGTACGGCCAGGGCGTCGACCACGTCGTGCTGACCGCGGACCTGGCCAACCCCACGGCGAACTCGGTGTACCAGGGCATCGGCTTCCGCGCGGTGTCCGACTGGTCCGAGTACCGCTGGGACTAGGGCCTGTGTCGAGGCCCGGTCCGCGACAGCCGGGCCCGAGGCGGCCCCTGGCGGCACGGCCGGAACGCCCACGTACAACACCGGTACGCGGCCGTCCCGGCCGCACCACCAGGAACCACCTCAAGCGCGGCTCCCGTCGAACCGGGCCTCGACACAGGCCCTAGCCGAAGAGCTCGGGTGACAGCGGGCGGTTGCGCACGTGCGACGAGAACACCAGCGACGTCGTGGTGTCGCCGTACCGCTGCATCACCTCGACGAGCTCCTCCAGTTCGGCCATCGACCGGCAGACGACCCGCAGCAGCCAGCAGTCGTCGCCGGTCACGTGGTCGGCGTCCAGGATCTGAGGCAGCACCAGCACCTGCGAGCGGAACCGAGGTGTGTCGAGCGACCGCACCCGCACCCGCACGATCGACTCGATCGGCAGGCCCAGCCGGGCAGGCGACACCACGGCCGTGAAGCCCGTGATGACACCGAGCGTCTCCAGGCGGCGCACCCGTTCGGTCACCGCCGGCGCGGACAGCGAGACCTCGCGCCCGAGCGCCGTGAACGACATCCGCCCGTCCTCCTGCAGCAGCGACAGGATCTTCCAGTCCACAGCGTCCAGTTCCACCTGGAAATCATAAGGAGAACAGCTCCAACGCCTGGAGTTCCGCATGTCCTCAGAGGACCGGCGTCAGCAGGATCAAGGGCATGACGAACGCACTGCGCTTCCCCGCCGCCGCGCCCGAGACCGCCGCCGCCCACTTCGCCGCCGAGCTCGCGTTCGAGGCCGACCCCGACGACGTGCACCGCGACCTCCAAGACGGCGGGACCACCGGCTACGTCCTCGTGGAGACGCGGGCGCCGGAAGCGTTTGCGCAGGCCCGCATCCCCGGCGCCGTCAACCTGCCGTACCGCGACCTGCCCGCCGACCTCGACCTCGATCCGGACCTGGTCTACATCTGCTACTGCGAGAGCTTCCAGTGCAACGCGGCGACCAAGGGCGCCCTCGCGCTCGCCCAGCGCGGCTACCGGGTGAAGCGGCTCTCCGGTGGCATCACCGCGTGGCGTGAGGCGGGCTACCCGATCGAGTCGGACCAGCTGGTCAGCGCAGGTGTTGCCAAGGTCGCGTGTCACTGCTGACCTGCATCCACCTAGGCTCGGGTGCGTGAACGCACCACGCCTGCTCGTTCTGCAGCCCTCGGAGTCGGACCCGCTGGCCAAGCTCGGTGGCTGGCTCGAAGCCGAGGGCGTCGAGCTCGACCTCGTGCGGCTGAAGAACGAGCCCGCGCCCGCGACCCTCGACGGCTACCAGGGCGTTATCTGCCTCGGTGGCGAGATGGGCGCGCTGGACGACCTCGACCACCCGTGGCTCGCGGACGCGCGCAAGCTGCTGTCGAGCGCCGTGTCGAAGAAGCTGCCGACGCTCGCGATCTGCCTGGGCGCGCAGCTGCTCGCGGCCGCGACGGGCGGTCAGGTGCGCAAGGGTCCACAAGGGCCGGAGGTCGGCGTGCTGCTGGTGGCGAAGCGGGACGCGGCGGGCATGGACCCGCTGTTCGCCGACCTGCCGTTCACCCCGGACGTCCTGCAGTTCCACAACGACGAGGTGCACCTGCTGCCGCCCGGCGCCGAGCACCTCGCGGCGTCCCCGAAATATCCGAATCAGGCGTTCCGTGTCGGTGCGAGTGCTTACGGCCTGCAGTTCCACATCGAGACGACGCCCGAAATCGTCTTGAACTGGGCGGCCAAGGACCCCGATTCGGCGGCCTGCGCGCGGGCGCACCACTTCGACCAGGAGTTCCTCGAAGAGGCGCACCGGGACTTCGAGGAGGTGTGGCAGCCGTTCGTCGCCCGATTCGCCAAACTCGTTCGGGGAGAACTGTTGCCCGCAGGCGGTATGGGCACACAACTTCCGTTGGTGTGACGTTACTTTCGTAGGTTTTAAGACATCCTCCGTTAGCGGTACCGTAATCTCCTGGACAGCTTGTTCGATCCAGCCGGAGGATCAGTGTGGATCCCGCACTTGTAGTGATCATCGTCGTTGTCACTGCTCTCATCTTCGATTTCACCAACGGGTTCCACGACACGGCCAACGCCATGGCCACCTCCATCGCCACCGGTGCTCTGAAGCCCCGCACGGCGGTCGCGTTGTCGGCGGTGCTCAACCTCGTCGGCGCGTTCCTGTCCGTCGAGGTGGCCAAGACCATCTCCGGCGGCATCGTCGACGACGCCCAGATCACGCCCGCGATCATCTTCGGCGGGCTGGTCGGCGCGATCATGTGGAACCTCGTCACCTGGTACGTCGGCCTGCCGTCGAGCTCGTCGCACGCCCTGTTCGGCGGCCTGATCGGCGCGGCCTGGGTCGCGTCCGGTGTGGACGCCATCCACTTCGCCAAGGTCGTCGACAAGGTCCTGGTGCCCGCGATCGTGGCGCCGCTCGTCGCCGGCCTGGTCGCGGCCATCGCCACGATCGTCGTCTACCGCCTCAAGAAGGCGGCTGACCCGCGCGTCGCGCACACCGGCTTCAAGGTCGGCCAGGTCGCGTCCGCCTCGCTCGTCTCCCTCGCGCACGGCACGAACGACGCGCAGAAGACGATGGGCATCATCACGCTCGCGCTGATCACGTCCGGTTCGCTCGCTCCCGGCTCCGGCCCGCCCACCTGGGTGATCGTCAGCGCCGGACTCGCGATCGCGGCGGGCACGTACCTCGGCGGCTGGCGCATCACGCACACGCTGGGCCGCGGCCTGACGACCATCGAGCCCGCGCAGGGCTTCGCGGCGCAGACCTCCACGGCCACGGCGATCCTCGCGTCGTCGCACCTCGGCTTCGCGCTCTCCACCACGCACGTCGCGTCCGGCGGCATCATGGGCTCCGGCCTCGGTCGTGACCGCCGCGGCGTCAAGTGGGGCACCATGGGCAAGATGGCCGCGGGCTGGCTGTTCACCCTGCCCGCAGCCGGCATCGTCGGCGCGCTCGCGGGCAAGTGGGCGTCCACCGGCACCGTCGGCATCATCGGCGTCGCCGTCATCGGCATCGTCGTGTCGGTCGTCATCTGGATCATGGCGCGGCGCGAGCCGGTCAAGCCGGAGCACATCGTCGACGAGGTCGCGGCCCAGGCCGAACTGCACAAGGTGGCGGCATGAAGGTCGACTGGACGGCGCTGCTCCAGGTCTTCGGCGCCACGTTGCTGGTCACGGTTCTGGTCGTGACGTTGTTCGTCGTCGGGATCCGCGCTCTGTCGGGTGACAAGAAGGTCCCCGCGTACGCGAGCTTCGCCGGTTGCGTCGCCGTGGTGCTCTACGGACTCTCACTGATCGTCTTCTGATGCCGTGAGGGGATTAGGGTTGGCTCACGATGAGCGAACCAGTCCGCCACGCGTCCCCAGCAAGATTCGGGCTCACCGAGCCGCGCAGCGAGGAAACGCTGCGCGGCCTCGGCCTCTGGGCTGACCGAAGGCCCGCAGACGGTTCCGAGCCGGTGCTGTCGGCGCTGTCCCGCTGCCCCGACCCCGACCTCGCGTTGCGGGGTCTCGAACGCCTGCACGCCGTCGCCGACTGGGACGCCCTGTCGGCCGCGCTGCACGAGGACGTCGTGGTGCGCGGGCGGCTGCTCGCCGTGCTCGGCTCGTCCACCGCGCTGTCGGACTTCCTGGTCGTGAACCCCGACCGGTGGCGTTCGCTGACCGACGACGTCGACGTGTCGCTGGAACTGGCGGACGGCGACGTGCTGCGCACCGAGTACCGGGCGAAGCTGCTGCTCGTGGCCGCCAACGACCTCGCGCACGTCGTCGAGGCCGATCTGCCGTTCGTCCCCTACGACACGGTGGCCGCCCAACTGTCCGATTTGGCCGTGTCGGCTCTGCGGGCGTCGCTGAAGCTCGCCGCGGAACGCGTGAACGGCGCTGATCGCTGTCAGCTCGCGGTGATCGCGATGGGCAAGTGCGGCGCGAACGAGCTCAACTACGTGAGTGACGTGGACGTCGTGTTCGTCGCCGAGGGCGATCTGGGCGTGGCGACCCGGCTGGCCAGCACGATGATGCAGATCGCAGGCCAGTCGTGCTTCGAGGTCGACGCGGCGCTGCGGCCCGAGGGCAAGGCGGGCGCACTCGTCCGCACCGTGGACGGGCACGCCTCGTACTACAAGAAGTGGGCGCGGACCTGGGAGTTCCAGGCGCTGCTGAAGGCACGGCCGGTCGCCGGTGACGCCGAGCTCGGGCAGGCGTACCTCGACGTCGTGCGGCCCTACGTGTGGACGGCGGCGGAGCGCGAGAACTTCGTCGAGGACGTGCAGGCGATGCGGCGCCGGGTCGAGGACCACGTGCCGACCGGGCTCGCGGACCGCGAGCTGAAGCTCGGCCGCGGTGGCCTGCGCGACGTCGAGTTCGCGGTGCAGCTGCTGCAACTCGTGCACGGGCGTTCCGACGAGGACCTGCGGATCCAGGCGACGACGGCCGCGTTGGCCGTGCTGGGTCAGGGCGGGTACGTCGGACGGGAGGACGCGGCGGAGTTCGGGCGCTCGTACCGGTTCCTGCGCACGCTGGAGCACCGGCTGCAGCTGCAGCGCTTGCTGCGCACCCACCTCTTCCCGGCCGACGACGACGTGACGGCGTTGCGGTGGCTGGCGCGGTCGGTGGGGCTGGCCGCTGACGGGCGGAAGTCCGAGGGGCAGGTGCTGCTCGCGGAGTTCCGCAGGCACGCCAACCAGGTCCGGCGGCTGCACGAGAAGCTCTTCTACCGGCCGCTGCTGCAGTCCGTGGCGGGGGTGCCGACCGAGGCGTTGCGGCTCACCACCAAGGAGGCCGTGGCGCGGCTGGCGGCGTTGGGCTACACCTCGCCCGACGGCGCGTTGCGGCACATCCAGGCGTTGACGCAGGGAATGTCCCGGCGGGCTCGCATCCAGGGCGCGCTGCTGCCGGTGCTGCTCGACCTGTTCGCCGGCACGCCCGATCCCGACGGCGGGCTGCTCGCGTACCGGAAGGTGTCCGAGGCGCTCGCCGAAACCCCTTGGTACCTGAGGCTTCTGCGCGACGAGGGCGCGGTCGTCGAACGGCTCGCGGTGCTGCTCGGCACGTCGCGCCTCGTGCCAGACCTGCTCGTGCGCGCGCCGGAAGTGTTGCGGTTGCTGGCAGATACCGACGCGCTTGTTGGTGGCGATCCGCACTCGATCGGGAAACCCTTGCGCAGCGCCGTTTCCCGGTACGGCGACGCGGCGCGGGCCATCGCGGCCGCGCGGTCGTTGCGGCGCCACGAGATGTTGCGGATCGCCGCCGCGGACCTGCTCGGGTTCATGCCGCTGGACACGGTGTGCGTCTCGCTGTCCGAGGTGTGGGCTTCGGTGCTGCAGAGCGCTTTGGACGCGGCGGTGCGCGCGTCCGGTGACCCTCTCGCCGCACTGACCGTGATCGGCATGGGCCGGCTCGGCGGCCACGAGCTCGGGTACGGCTCGGACGCGGACGTGCTGTTCGTGTGCAGGCCGGTGGAGGGCGTGACCGACGCCGACGCGGTGAAGTGGGCGAGCGGGGTCGTGGAGAAGATCCGGCGGCTGCTCGGCGCGCCGTCGCAGGACCCGCCGCTGCAGGTCGACGCGGACCTGCGGCCGGAGGGCCGGCAGGGGCCGCTGGTGCGCACGCTCGACTCCTACCGCGCCTACTACCGGCAGTGGGCGGAGATCTGGGAGAAGCAGGCGCTGCTGCGGGCTCGGTTCCTCGCGGGCGATGCCGCTCTGGGAGCCGAGTTCGAGTCGTTGATCGAGCCGTTGCGGTATCCGGCGGACGGCCTGGACGCGGCGTCCGTGCGGGAGATCAGGCGGATCAAGGCCCGCGTTGACGCCGAACGGCTGCCGCGCGGCGCCGACCCGAGCACGCACACCAAGCTCGGCCGCGGCGGGCTCGCGGACGTCGAGTGGACCGTGCAGTTGTTGCAGCTGCAGCACTCCGGGGCCGTGCCGGGACTGCGCACACCGTCCACAATGGCCGCGATGGCGGCCGCGGTGGAGGCAGGGCTGCTGGCCGCCGAGGACGCCGCCGAGCTGACCGCCGCGTGGAACCTGGCGACGCAGGCCCGCAACGCCGTGACGCTGGTGCGGGGCAAGGCTTCTGATCAACTGCCGACGTCCGGACGTGACCTCGTCGCGGTCGCGTCGGTGATGGGGCACCCGCCCGGCGGCGATCCGGGTGAGTTCCTGGAGGAATATCGCAGGACCACCCGCCGTGCGCGTGCGGTGGCGGAGCGTGTCTTCTACGGTGAGAAACCGTGAAAGCAATCGCGCTGACCGCGTTCGGCGACGCCGAGGTCATGTCGTTGCAGGAGTTGCCCGACCCGTTGCTCGGGCCCGACCAGGTCCTGGTGGAGGTGCGTGCGGCCGGGGTGAACCCGGTGGACTACAAGATCAGAGCCGGTTACCTGCAGGGCCTGATGCCGCACCACACACCGTTGATCCCCGGCTGGGACGTGTCGGGTGTCGTGCGCGCGGTCGGCATCGGTGTGCAGGACTGGAAGCCGGGCGACGAGGTGCTCGCCTACGCGCGCAAGGACCACGTCCAGTTCGGCACCTACGCCGAGCTGGTCGCGTTGCCGGACCGGCTGGTGGCGCGCAAGCCGTCCAGCGTGGACTTCGTGACGGCGGCCGCGTTGCCGCTGGCAGGGCTCACGGCGTTGCAGTCGCTGAAGGTCGTCGGTACCGGTTCCGGTGACGTCGTCCTGGTGCACGCGGCCGCTGGCGGCGTCGGGCACCTCCAGGTGCAGATCGCGCGGGAGCTCGGCGCGTCACGGGTGATCGGCACCGCTTCGCCGCGCAACCACGAGTTCGTGCGGTCGCTGGGAGCGGAGCCAGTTGCTTACGGTGACGCGCTGGTCGACGCGGTCGCGGAACTCGTCGGCGGCGACGGCCAGGTCGACGTGGTGGCCGACAACGCGGGAGGACTCGCGTTCGACCAGTCGTTGCAACTGGTGCGCGACCGTGCGCGGATGACGTCCATTGTGGACGGACCGCGGGCGCTGGAGAACGGTGTCGTCAACACCTGGGCGCGGCCGAACGCCGAGCAGACCCAGTGGCTGGTGGACCTCGTCGCGGACGGCAGGTTGCGTGTCGAGGTGCAGCAGACATTTCCCTTGGCGGAGGCCGTGAAGGCGCACAGGCTGCTCGAAGGTGGTCACGTGCGAGGAAAAGTCGTGCTGACCGTCTGAAATCTTCAGGTATTTCTTCAGGTTTGGGGGCGTTCCGCGCGGAACGCCCCCGGTCTGATCTGCTCAGTCCTCGTCGGAATCGGGGTCCACCGCCGGAGCGCTGGTGTAGACCTCGATGACCCATTCCTCGACCAACGTGTCAGCGTCGTCGGTGTCGGGAACGAGCCTGTTGTAGACGCGGACACCGAGGTCGAGCACGTCAGCGGCCTGAACCGCTTCGAGAGCCTCGGTTGCCGAGTCGACGATGTGGGTGGTGAGCAGCTGCGGAGCCGTGAATTCGGCGACATCTTGAGACACGGGCGGACACTAGCGCATTGACGTTTCACCCAATCGAGATGAGACTGGAGCGCGCTCAGCGGGGGAGCTGTAGTTGTCGCGGGGGTCTAGCAGAGGAAGTCATGCAGCATCGCAGGGTCACGCGCGGAGGAAAGACCGTGATCGCCATCGCGGGCGTGGCTGCCGGAGTGCTCGCACTACTCGGCGTGATCGAGTACGCACTGAGCGGCAACAACTCCGCCGCTCAGCCCAACGCCACCGCGACGACCACGTCGAACGTCGTAGACACGCCTGACGCCGCACTGGAAACGACCGAGCCCTCCGCTGACGTGAAGGTCCAGACGGGTTCGTTCAAGCAGCAACGCGGCATGCTGACCATAGAGGTCAACCGAGTCGAGGCGGCGAACGGCCGCGTGAAGCTCTTCGTGACGGCCACCAACGCCTCCCAGGCGAGAATGACCCTTCCCGTCGTGGGAATCGCGGTCCTGGACGACCTGAACCGCACCTACGCGGCGTCGAGCAGCAAGTGGGACGGCCTCGTCACCCAGGGCACCAAGACCTCGGGCACCGTCGTCCTCGACGAGAAGATCGCCAACGGTGTGAACTCCCTCACCCTGACGTTCTCGTCGATCTCCGGCCAGTTCGCACCCACCGGCGCCGCCATCACGGTCACGGGAATCCCGCTCCCTAAGTGATTTTCTGACCTATGCGGGTACGCCTAGGTGCATGACTCAACGCGGAAGTGACACGCACGGCTTCGCGAAGGACGACCACCTGAAGAAGGAGGTCGAGAACGAGCTGCGCGCCAACGGCCCGACGCGATCCGAGGCGTGGCGCGAACCGGAGATGCCGGAGCCGGACGAAAAGCCGGAGGAATCCCGCTGAGTCGTCGCCTAACCTGCCGGTGTGAAGTACCTGTTCTTCTGGGGCCATCAGCCCGAACGAGACGGCAGCGTCGGCAAGGGCTGCCTCTCCCAATGGTGGCCGTGCACATTCGTCGTGGACGGCCAGTCGTTCGCCTCCGCCGAGCACTACATGATGTGGCGCAAGGCGTTGCTCTTCGACGACACCGCTGTGGCGTCACGCGTGCTGGCCGCCCGAACCCCGGCCGAGGCCAAGTCCCTGGGCCGCCAGGTGACGGACTTCTCCGGCGACGTCTGGGATTCCGAGCGCCTGGCCATCGTGGTCGAGGGCAACCTGGCGAAGTTCGGCCAGGACCCCGCGCTGCGTTCGTACCTGCTGGGCACCGGTTCCCGCGTGCTGGTCGAGGCCAGCCCGCAGGACCGCGTGTGGGGCATCGGCCTCGTGGCGTCCGACCCGCGCGCGTCGGACCCGTCGCAGTGGCTGGGGCTGAACCTGCTCGGCGAGGCCCTGATGGAGGTCCGCACCCGGCTCTCCGGGTGAGTCCTCTGTGGATCATCGTGAACCCCGCGGCCGTCCCGCACGTGTGTCAGGGCGTCAGGGACATCTCGCAGGGGAGAACTGATGTTCAGCTATTCCGGACCGGCCAGGCTCATCTACGCGGACGGCAACGCGTTCGCGATGGAGCGGGTCGATCTGATCGAGACCGTGAACGACGGCGGTGAGTGGCAGCTGTCCGGCGCCGGCACCGCCGCCGAGGAGCTCACCGGCGGCGAGGCCAGGATCAAGCTGCCGACCGGAGGCGAGGCCGACGTCCTGGTCTCCAACGTCCGGGTCAGCGGGGCGTCGTCGACCGTGACGTTGCTCGGGGTCTAGACAGGCCGAAGGCCCGGCGGGAGTTCCCGCCGGGCCTTCGACACAAAGCTCAACCGATCACACGTCGTAGGTTTGTCGGCGGTGGCCGGCTAGCTGCGGTTCGCCTTACTGCACCTAGTTTGACCTGCTGGTTTGTTCTCGACGTTTGCCGTCGTTGATCGACGCTGATCTACGTCTGACGGCCTGGAGACGGCCTGATCTTGGTGTGCCCACGACTTGCGCCCCCCTCACCGTTGGCCGTTGACGCGGAGCGTTGACGGGCGTCGATCGCCGTGCCCAGCTCGGTCAGCTTCGCCCCAGGCGATCGTCCCGGCCGATGCTCGCTGACAGCCAATGGGTTGATTCCGCTGTCGGCGGCGCGCTGCCGTGCGTCCAGGAGGACCGCGCCGCCGTGGCCGGCGGGCGGAGCGAAGCGGGAGCCCGACGTGCCCGGATGGATGCGGGCCACGCTGGTAAGCGACCGGCCCGCTGCGCGCCGCCGACGGCGGCGCCTTGATCCTATATAGGTGAATTCAGCAGTCCATCATGTCGTTCACCCGGCGCGACGTCCCTAGTGCGAAGGGCCTAGGTTCGTACTGGCAAGTAGTCACCTGACAGGCGTAGTGATGGCGTGCGAGGAATCGCTTGTTCGTGCATTAGCTTGTGTGGATGTCGCCAATCAACATCAACATCTCTGATGATCCCGATCAGGAGTGGTCGTCAGCTTTCTGGAGTTACGTGCATCGCGACAACGATGCGTTGTTCGGGAAGATTGACATGATCCGCGAAGATCTTCAGTCGATCTACTCGCTTGAGACGGGTGAGTCGTTGAAGATCTTCGTTGACCGAGAAGATCTTGGTTGGGGTGAGCAATGGGAAGAATCTCTGTTGGCTGGTGTGGGGACATCGGTTTTCTTCATTCCAGTGGTTACGGCGAGATATCTCAATAGCGAGTACTGTCGGACTGAGCTGCTCACCTTCTATTCGCACTGTAGGGCGAGAGGGCTGCTTGACCTGATTCTGCCAATTGTCTTGACTGGTGCTGACAAGATTAAAGACGACAGCACCGACGAGGTTGCTCGTATTATTGCGAAATCGCAATACGTTGACTTCTCGGAAGTCTGGCCCCGTGAGCGAGGTGGCGAAGCGTGGACCACGGCGATCCGTGAAATGGTACGGAAGTTGGTCGCTGCCGAAGCGCGTGTTGGGCCTCGTCTTCTTGCGGCGTTGGAACGCGAAGTGCAGCAGCGGTCCGCAGTTGATGTCGCGCAAGCG
This sequence comes from Lentzea sp. NPDC058436, assembly GCF_042721515.1. Taxonomy (NCBI): domain Bacteria; kingdom Bacillati; phylum Actinomycetota; class Actinomycetes; order Pseudonocardiales; family Pseudonocardiaceae; genus Lentzea; species Lentzea sp. NPDC058436. Next base: position 490,635 of record NZ_JBHXLF010000004.1, on the reverse strand, counting down.
GGCGGGAGTCCGGGAACATCGTTGAGCTCGATATCCGCTGATGACGACGGAGACGACGATGACCCTGGGCTTCTTGAGTTGGCCGAGGAATTGGAGCCGTCAATGCGTGCCAGTACTGAGGCGCTGGGCGAAACGATGGAGAAATTTCAAGAGGTATCCGAAATTCTTTCCCGTTTTGGGGCTGAGGTGCGGGAAGCAAATGAAGATACTCAGAAGTACAAGCTCACCTTGATTCGAATGGCTGAGGCGATTCGGAAGCCGGCGGAGGATTTTGAGCTTCTAGGCAGTAATGCGCTTGACAAGATTCTATCTACTGACAGCCTGATGAAGCGGCTGTATTCGGTGCTAGATAGTGGATTCGCGGGAAGTATGGGATCGGAGCTGAAGGAGCAGATTGTTCGAAGCATGGGCGACATGGGGGGAGTTGTTGACAGTATCGACAGTCTCGACAAACTTGTTGTGATGATTGCCGATGCTGAGAAAATCAGTGTTATTACTAAGAAGGCGTTGCGTCCTGCGCGGCGTGGCGCTCGATACCTTCGTGATGCGGCGCGAACGTTCGCAAGCTGGTCCTCCTGACTTGCTCGAAGATCTAGAAAGGGCTCGCCGAGACCTACCGTCGGACGATCTTCGCCAACGTTTCAGCAATCCTGACAGCTGCGGTGGACGACGAGCGCATCCGCAAGAACCCCTGCAACGCCAAGTCGGTCAAGAAGCCGCGCGGCGAGTATCCGAAGATCGTGCCCTGGACGCCTGAGCGGGTGCAGGCGGGTCGGGCCTCAATCGGGGAGCGTTACCGCGTTGGCGTAGACCTCGGCGCGGGTGCCGGCCTGCGGCAGGGAGAGGTCTTCGGCTTCTCGCCGGACGACGTGGATGAGTCGGAGGGTGTCATCCACGTCATGCGGCAGATCAAGATCGTGCGCGGCAAGATGATCTTTGCTCCTCCGAAGCACGGGAAGACTCGGGACGTACCTCTGGCCAGCAGCCTGGGGGAGTCGATCGACGCGCACGTCCAGAAGTTCGAGCCGCTTCCGGTCACGCTGCCGTGGGGGACACCTGACGGCAAGCTCGTGACGGTGCCGCTGTTGATCTACACGCGGGAGTCGAAACAGATCTATCGGCATTCGTTCAACCACCACGTGTGGAAGCCGGCGCTCGTGGAGGCCGGTGTGCTCGCCCCTGGGCGTGCGGAAGGCTTCCACGCGCTGCGGCACTTCTTCGCGTCGATGATCCTGGATCAAGGCATCAGCATCAGGGCGCTGGCGGAGTTCCTCGGCCACGCTGACCCGGCGTTCACGCTTCGGGTCTACACCCACCTGATGCCTTCGAGTTTCGAGCGGGCTCGGTTGGCGATAGATAAGGGGATGGCGTCCGCGAGATGACTTCAGTGACGTGCATCTGTGGTGGCCTAGGGGCGCCTGGCCCGTTGAGGTCAGTTGCTGTCCTCTCCGTTGAGCTCAGCCCTCATCGAGTCTGCCAATGCTTGCAGACTCCGTTCGATTGCGGGCAAGTCAGAGTCGGCCTCGTCGCCACCGGAAGCAAGCTCGAAGGTGGCTACATCCATCAAATCGACTTGATCATCAACTCTCTGCCACATCTGTTGGGAGACAAGCCGCACCCGGCCAACGAGAATGTCAATATTCCGCCTGGGTTCGATCTCATCGTGCGGCGCATTGATCCAGTTGAGCCACTGATCGATGCTATTCCGCTGTCCGGAGTTGTTCGAGAGTTGATCTACGTTGACGGCCTTGAGGTCCTTGAGCCAGCGGTCAAGGCTGCCGATCAGGTTGGAGTACAGCTCGCTCTTGTGCATCGTGAACCGGTGACGGTCTTCGCGCTTCCACAACTCCGCGCGGTTCTCTCGTTCCCGTTGAGTTTGCAGCCACTGTCCGTAGTGGACGCCAATCAGGGTGAAAATCGCAGCAAGGACTGTGGCCGCCGCTCCGGCAAGAAGTACCCAAGGGTTAGGCATGTGGGCACACTAGGAGAGTTGCTCCGTAGTGGGCGGCAAGACACAAAGGCCGAGGGCCGGGCGACTGAAACAGTCACCCGGCCCTCGGCCTGTGGTCGATCAGGCGGCCTCTCCACGGCGGACGGCCTGGAGACGGCCTGACTGGGGCTTCAACCGGTGAAACGGCTGGTCAAAGCTCCGCGCCGATCACACGTCGTAGTAGAGCGCGAACTCGTAGGGGTTCGGGCGCAGACGCAGCGGGTCGATCTCCTCGGAGCGCTTGTACGAGATCCAGGTGTCGATGACGTCCGGCGTGAACACGCCGCCCTCGAGCAGGAACTCGTGGTCGGCCTCCAGGTTGTCGAGCACCGCGTCGAGGGTGGCCGGCACCTGCTTGACGTCGCGGGCCTCCTCGGGCGGGAGCTCGTAGAGGTCCTTGTCGATCGGGGCCGGCGGCTCGATCTTGTTCTTCACGCCGTCGAGGCCCGCCATGACCATCGCCGAGAAGGCGAGGTACGGGTTGCCCGACGAGTCGGGGCAGCGGAACTCGATGCGCTTGGCCTTCGGGTTGTTGCCCGTGATCGGGATGCGGACGCACGCCGAGCGGTTGCGCTGGGAGTAGACCAGCGAGACCGGGGCCTCGTAGCCGGGGACCAGGCGGTGGTACGAGTTGACCGTCGGGTTGGTGAAGGCCAGCAGCGACGGCGCGTGGTGCAGGATGCCGCCGATGTAGTGGCGGGCGGTGTCGGAGAGACCCGCGTAGCCGCTCTCGTCGTGGAACAGCGGCGAGCCGTCCTTCCACAGCGACTGGTGCGTGTGCATGCCCGAGCCGTTGTCGCCGAACAGCGGCTTCGGCATGAAGGTGACGGACTTGCCTGCCTGCCACGCGGTGTTCTTGATGATGTACTTGAACAGCATCAGGTCGTCCGCGGCGTGCAGCAGCGTGTTGAACTTGTAGTTGATCTCGGCCTGGCCGCCGGTGCCCACCTCGTGGTGCGCGCGCTCGACCGTGAAGCCCTGGGCCTCCATGTTGAGGACCATCTGGTCGCGCAGGTCGGCGTAGTGGTCGTTCGGGGTGACGGGGAAGTAGCCGCCCTTGTACTTGACCTTGTAGCCGAGGTTGCCGCCCTCTTCCTCACGGCCGGTGTTCCACCAGCCGGAGACCGCGTCGATCTTGTGGAACGCGGAGTTCGCGGTCGTGTCGAACTGCACCGAGTCGAAGATGTAGAACTCGGCCTCGGCGCCGAAGTACGCGGTGTCGGCGATGCCCGAGTCGGTGATGTACTGCTCGGCCTTGCGCGCGATGTTGCGCGGGTCGCGGCTGTACGCCTCACGCGTGAACGGGTCGTGCACGAAGAAGTTCACGATCAGCGTCTTCTCGATCCGGAACGGGTCGAGGCGCGCGGTGTACAGGTCGGGCAGCAGCAGCATGTCCGACTCGTGGATGGACTGGAAGCCGCGCACGGAGGAGCCGTCGAAGGCGAGACCCTCTTCGATGGCGTCGGCGTCGAACGCCTTCGCCGGCAGCGTGAAGTGCTGCATCACGCCAGGCAGGTCGCTGAAGCGCACGTCGACGAACTTGACGCCCTCGTCGGTGATGAACTTCAGCACCTCGTCGGAATTCTTGAACACCCTCGTCGACTCCTTGACTATGGACAACGGCTTGTCATCACGAGCGACCGTATGCGGGCGGTGTTGCCCGTCCGTCACTCCGATGTTTCGCCAGTGTTAACGGGGCCGCTCCAGGGGGCAAGGCGACCTGCCCGTGCTCACCCGTTGAGCACGGCTTTACTCTGGTGGGGTGAGCAGGTGGACCGGTTCGTGGCTGTCTGGACCCAATTCGGTGCTGTCGCCGGGTGACGACTCGAACGACGGCACGCAACAGCGCTGGCGTGGCGAGCGCCACGGCTTCCCCAAGGACGGGCCGGGCTCCATCGCCTCGATCGGGCGGCGCACGTTCGCCATCCTGGTCGACTTCTTCCTCGCGGCGGGCGTCGCGGGCCTGTTCACCATGCCCGACCTGCCGAAGAACTGGAGCCTGCTGGCCTGGTTCGTGATCACCACGGTCGCGGTCGCGTTCTTCGGGTTCACGCCGGGGCACGCGCTGCTCGGGCTGCGGGTGGCGCGGATCGACGGCAAGACGTTCGTGCACCTGCCGCGCGCTCTGCTGCGCACCGTGCTCATCTTCCCGCTGATCCCGGCCCTGGTCTGGGACTCGGACGGGCGGTGCCTGCACGACAAGGCGGCCGGCACCGTCGTCATCAAGGTCCGCTAGTTCCGCGCCGGAACCTGCCGGGCGCCACGCCGAACTCCCTCTTGAACGCCGTCGCGAAGGCGAACTCGGACGTGTAGCCGACCTGCCGCGCCACCGCGGCCAGGGTCTCGTCGCCGTCGCGCAGCATCCGCGCGCCGCTGCTCAGCCGCCACCAGGTCAGGTACGCCATCGGCGACTGGCCCACCAGCGCCGTGAACCGGCGGGCGAAGGCCGTCCTGGACATGCCCGCCCGGCCGGCGAGCTCCGCGACGGTCCACCTGTGCGCCGGTTCGCGGTGCACGTGGCGCAGGGTGGCGGCGATGACCGGGTCCGTGAACGCGGCGCACCAGCCCGCGCCGGGGCTGCGTTCGGACTCCTCCTCCAGCCACGCCCGCAGCAGGTACACGAGCAGCAGGTCGAGCAACGCGGGCAGCGCGGCTCCCGCGCCGGGCTTCGACTCCACGACGTCCGCGCCGAGCAGGTCCACGGCGGCGCGCAGCGCGGGATGCCTGCCGGGCCGGGCGCGCAGGTGCAGCACCTCCGGCAGCGTGCGCAGGAACGGGTGGGCCTGGCCGCGGTCGAGCCGGTAGGCGCCGCACACCAGGTGGGTGTGCGCGTCGGGATCGTCCGGGGCGTCGTCCGTCTCGCGCGCGGGCGGTAGTTCGGTGGCGGTGCGGTCCGGGCGGTCGCTCAGGCCGTGCATCGCGCCGTGCGGGAGGAAGACCACGTCACCGGCGTCGAGACGCGTCGGTTCGCCGGTCGGAGGGATCAGCCAGCACGACCCCCGCACCACGACGTGGAACCCGGCGCCGGGGTACGGGCCGAAGCGGTGGCCCCACGATCCGCTGAAGCGCGTGCGCGTGAACTTGGCGCGGCCCACGCGCATGGTGGCGATGACATCGGTGAAGACGTCCACCGTGTCAGCCTATAGGTGGGTGGATCGCGTATTTTTCAGGCCGTTTTGGACATGGGAACGACCGCGTGCCGGTACCTATGGTCGATCTCATGACCGCTTATGTAGTGATCGACTCGGACATCGCCGACGACGAGGGTTTCCAGCAGTACGTGGACCAGGTCTTCCCGCTCATGGAGAAGGTGGGCGCGCGCAACGTCCTCGACGAGGCCGCGCCGCTCGTGCTGGAGGGCGACTGGTCGTGGCGCAGGCTCGTGGTCCACGAGTTCGAGAGCAGGCAGGCCGTGCAGGACTTCTGGGACTCGCCGGAGTACCAGCCGCTCAAGGAGCTGCGCAGGAGGTACTCGACGGTGCGGGTCGTCGTCGGCGGGGCCTGAACATGCGCAACGGCGCCCGTCCCCGCTGGTGAAGGGGACGGGCGCCGTTGCGTGAGAACTGCTGGATCAGCCCCGGCGGCGCATGGCGCGCTGGACGTTGCGCATCTTGGCGCCCGCCGGCATCGGGCCCTTGGGCAGCGCGGCACCGCGGCTGGCCAGCGCGGCGAGGCGGGTCTCCAGCGTGTCGACCTGGGCCGCCGTGATGTTGCGCGGCAGCTTCATCAACGTCGACTGCAGCTTCTTCAGCGGGATCTGGCCGTCGCCGGAGCCGATGATGAAGTCGTAGATCGGGGTCTCGCCGATGACGCGCGAGATGCGCTTCTTCTCCTGCGCGAGGAGCGGCTTGACGCGCTGCGGTGCGCCCTCGGCGACCAGGACGACGCCCGGCCGGCCCAGCACGCGGTGCACGGCGTCGAGCTGGGTGGTGCCCGCGACGGCGGGGGTGACGCGCCAGCGGCCGCGCAGGTTCTCGAGCGCCCAGGCGCCCGCGCCCGGCTGGCCGTCCGCCTTGCGGAAGACGTTGCTCTGCACGCGACGGCCGAAGATGATCACGGCCAGCAGCGCGCCGAGCGCGACGCCCAGCGGCACGACCATCCAGACGATGTCGAAGATGATGCCCAGGACCACGGCGATCGCGGTGACGCCCAGCAGGGCGCCCAGCATCATCGGAACGAGCGCCTTGTCCTCGCGGCGCTGCATCTTGAACGCCTCGAAGATCTGCTTGCGCCGTTCGCGCGATGCCGCGCGGCGAACCTTCGCCGCTTCCTTCGCCGCCGCTTTGTCCTGCTTACCAGCCATGCCCATCAGGATACGGCGCGCTGGTATCGGTGTTGCATCGGCGGTCTGCGAGACTGCCTGGCTATGGACGCGTTGCTGGAGGGTCTTGATCCGGAACAGCGTGCAGCGGTCGAGGCTCCGCGCGGCCCCGTGTGCGTGCTCGCGGGCGCCGGTACCGGCAAAACGCGCACCATCACGCACCGCATCGCCTACCTGTGCCAACGCGGCCACGTCGCTCCGTCGCAGGTCCTCGCCGTCACGTTCACCAAGCGCGCCGCGGGGGAGATGCGCACGCGTCTGCGTTCTCTGGACGTGCACGGCGCACAGGCCGTGACGTTCCACGCCGCCGCCTCACGCCAGCTGCGTTACTTCTGGCCGCGCGTCATCGGTGGACCGCGCTGGGACCTCGTCGACCAGAAGATCCGCGTCGTCGCCCGTGCCGCGTCCCGGCTGGGCATGCCGACCGAGACCGACGTGCTGCGGGACCTGACCAGCGAGATCGAGTGGGCGAAGGCGTCGCTGCTGACGCCGGAGGACTACCCGGTCGCCGCCGCTCGCGCCGCGCGGGACATCCCGGCGCCCGCCGAGCAGATCATGAAGCTCTACACGACCTACGAGCAGCTCAAGAACGAGGCGCAGCTGCTCGACTTCGACGACCTGCTGCTCTACACGGCGGGCGCGCTGGAGGACAGCGCCGAGGTCGCGCAGGAGTTCCGCGACCGCTACCGCTGCTTCGTCGTGGACGAGTACCAGGACGTGACGCCGTTGCAGCAGCGCGTACTCGACTCGTGGCTGGGCGCGCGCGACGACCTGACGGTGGTCGGCGACGCGAACCAGACCATCTACTCGTTCGCGGGCGCCTCGCCGCAGCCGCTGCTGAACTTCGGGCGCCGGTTCCCCGAGGCGGTCGTCGTGCGGCTGGAGCGCGACTACCGGTCGACGCCGCAGGTCGTGGAGCTGGCCAACGACGTGATCAAGTGGGCGCGGGGGCGTCCCTCCGGGTCGCGGTTGCAGCTGATCGGGCAGCGGCCGGACGGGCCGAAGCCGCGGTTCCACGAGTTCGACGACGAGCCGAGCGAGGCCGACGCCGTCGCCGGCCGCGTCAAGACGTTGCTCGACGAGGGCGTCGCGGCGTCCGAGATCGCGATCCTCTACCGGGTGAACGCGCAGTCCGAGGTGTACGAGCAGGCACTCGCGTCGCTCGGCATCCCGTACCTGGTGCGCGGGGGTGAGCGCTTCTTCGAGCGCGCCGAGGTGCGCCAGGCCATGATCACGCTGCGGTCGGCGGGCCAGGCCGAGGGGAGCCTGCCCGAGGTCGTCCGCTCGGTGCTGGGCCGCGTCGGGCTGACCGACGAGCCGCCGACCGGTGGCAGCGCGCGCGAGCGCTGGGAGTCGCTGCTCGCACTGGTCGAGCTCGCCGAGGAGTTCGCCGTCTCCTCTCCCGATGCCGACCTGCCGCGGTTCTGCGTCGAGCTGGACCTGCGCGCCGAGGCGCAGCACCCGCCGACGGTCGAGGGCGTGACGCTGGCGTCGCTGCACGCGTCGAAGGGCCTCGAATGGGACGCCGTGTTCCTCGTCGGCCTCGTCGAGGGCACGATGCCGATCCAGTACGCCGACGGTGACGACGCGAAGATCGAAGAAGAACGCCGCCTTCTATACGTAGGTGTCACGCGCGCGCGTGAGCACATCTGGCTGTCGTGGGCGCTTGCGCGCGCGGCCGGTGGACGCAAGTACCGCCGCCGTTCGAGGTTCCTCTACAGCCTCGTTCCCGAGAACCACCCGGCCGCGCGGGTATCCGGCGGCGCCCAGCGGCCTCCTCTCATGAAGAAGGAGAAGCCGACCTGCAGGGTGTGCGCGTCGACGCTGGTCGAGGCGCAGGCCGTCAAGCTCGGCCGGTGCAGGAGCTGTCCGTCCGATGTGGACGAAGAGCTGCTGGACTCGCTGCGCCAGTGGCGTGCGGGACGGGCGCGGGAGCTGAAGGTGCCCGCATACGTCGTCTTCACGGACGCCACCCTGATGGCGATCGCGGAGCAGCGACCCACGGATTCGGCCGGACTGGTCGCGATCTCGGGCATCGGCGCCTCGAAGCTCGACAAGTTCGGTGACGACGTGTTGGGCCTGGTCCGAGCCGGTGTCGGGTACTCCGCCACCTGATCGGGACAAGTTTCGTTAAATAGGTTGCGAGCCCCAGGTACGGGGTCATAACCTGCTCATGCCGGGTCCGGAGGACCCGTCTGGGGAAGAAGAACTACTACTACACGCTCTAGCTCTCTGCAGCAGAGCTCTCTATGGAGGAGGTGGCCGTTGTGAAGCTCAACATGACTTCGCGCGCGCTCGGCCTCCCCGTGTCCGAGGGCTTCTGCGCGTCTGCCAACGCTCAGGCCATGTGGCAGGAATCTGCCCTGAAGCCAGTCGCACCGCAGACCCGCGAGCGGGCCACCGGACTGCGCGGCACCAGCCTGCGCAGCGAGCAGCCGATCGTCGCGCTGCCGGTGATCGATGGCGTCCACAACTACACGAATGCGCTGTCCGCGCATCAAGTGAGAAGGCTCCTGCCGACCCCGTAGAGGGGTCGAAGGACCACCAGGCTCACGAAAGCCGCGGACTCGCCAAGAGTCCGCGGCTTTCGTGTTTTTGCAGTACCCCACACAAGGAGAAAACCCTGATGTTGACCGCGACTGTCCCGCTCACGGGCGAGGCACTTCCGGACCTCGCGGAGGGGCTCGACATCCCCTGCCGCACCCACAACCCCGACCTCTGGTTCGCCGACGCACCTGCTGACCTCGAGAAGGCGAAGTCCTTCTGCGGCACCTGCCCGGTGCTCGCGGAGTGCCTCGCCGGCGCGATCGCACGTCACGAGCCGTGGGGCGTCTGGGGTGGAGAGATCTTCGAGCGCGGCGTCGTCATCGCGCGGAAGCGGCCGCGTGGCCGTCCGCGCAAGGACGCGGCAGTCGTTCCGGCCAGCAGGACGGAGTCGGCGGCATGAACACCGTGCAGCTCAACCACAACGCACTGCCCGCCTACCTGAACGAGGGCCTGACTCCCATGTCTCTGAACGAAGAACTCGTGCGAATACGAATACAAGAAGCCCAGAGGTTCGCTGAAGAGCAACGCCTGGCGAACCGCCTCGCGTCAGCGCAACGTTGGCGCAGGTTGTCGCGATGGGCGGGACGCAGAGCGGCTCGCTTCGACCTCTGACAGTCTCGAGCTGAGGCCGTCATCCACGAGAAGGTGGATGGCGGCCTTCGCCGTTCCTCCGTACCGTCCCCTGTGTGCCGCACCACACTCACGACGGAATCGACTGGTCCTCCCGCCTCCACGCGATGAGGCGCTACGGCTCGCTGCAGGCGGAGGCGCTGACCGCGGTCGCGCGCCGCCTCGTCGAACCTCTGCCCGACTCACCGGTGGTGATGGACGTCGGCTGCGGCGCCGGCTCCATGAGCGTGCCCCTGGTCTCGGCCCTGCGCGAACACGGCGGCGGCGTGCTGGTCCTGGTGGACGCCACCCCCGAACTGCTGGACGCCGCCTGTACAGCCGCACGCATCGAAGGCGACGGCGTGGTCCAGGTGAAGCCCGTCCTCGCCGACCTGTCGACGGAAGACCCGCTGTCGTTCGCCGGCCCGGTCGAGCTCGTCTGGGGCTCCCGCGTGATCCACCACCTCCCCGACCAGCTGCGCGGAGTCCGCCGCCTGGTCTCGGCACTGGCTCCCGGCGGCTGGCTGGCCCTGGCGGAAGGCGGCCTCGAAACCCGCTTCCTCCCGTGGGACCTCGGCGTGGGCGAGCCAGGACTCCAGGACCGCCTGGCCGCGGCGCGCGCGTCGTGGTTCGTGTCGATGCGCGAGAACATGACCGGCACCGTCCGCCTCCCCGTCGGCTGGAACGTGGCCCTGGCCGACGCCGGCTTGGGCGAGATCAGCGCCTTCAGCTTCGTGGTCGACCACCCGGCGCCGGCGAAGCAGCTGGTCCGTGACTGGGCCGCCGACCGCCTGACCTGGCTCACCGAGATCACGGGGCCTTCGCTGCACCCGGCTGACCGGGAGGCGTTGCGCCGCCTGCTCAACCCTTCCGACTCGGAGTACGTCGGGGGGCGGGAGGACGTGTTCCTGTTGGAGACCGACACCGTGCACGTGGGGCGGCGCCGGTGACCGCTGGGCCGGCCGGGTCTGGCGGGTCGGCTGGGTCTGGCGGGTCGGTCGGGCCTGCCCGGCCTGCCGGGTCTGGTGGGCAGGTCGGACCGGTGGGGTCAGCTAGGCCTAGCGGGTCGGTCGGACCTGGCAGGCCTGCCGGGTCGGCTGGGTCTGGCGGGGCTACTGGGCCGGTCGGGCCTGGCGGGTCTGCAGGGCCGGTCGGACCCGATAGGCCGATTGAGCCTGCTGGGCCGGTCGGGCCTGCTGGGCCTGTGCCGGTGGCCGCGTGCGGCAGGTGTGGGCGGCTGCGTTCCTCCGTTTCCGAGCTGGAGTTCCTGGCCTGGTCTTCGGAGCGGGTTGGTGGGGCGCTCCGGTGGTTGTGTCAGGTTTGTTCGAAGGCCCACGTTCGGGACATCGAGGGCAAGTTGCCGGACGAGTACTGGCGCTGACTCACCTGGGTTCGCGGATCGCGCGGGGGTGAGGTGGCGCTTTGTCCTGTGAGAGCAGCGCTGTACTAGCGGCGCCGTGGGTGGACCGCTGGGTCTGAAGTGGGGCGCCGGGTAGGTGTGAGAGTGGTGCGGCCTGCGTGAAGTCGGGCGGGCCGCCTGGCTGTAAAGGCCTGGCTGGTTGTGGGATCAGCGGCCGTCAGGTCGGGTAGCGGTGCGCTAAGGCCTGCCTGACCAGCGCCGTTCCCCGGCGGCTGCCCGCCCCGACCTCCTCCCGGAGGTCCGCCGGAGTGCACAGCCGTGCCGTCAGGACGGCGTCGAGGATCGCCATGACGGTGTGCGGGTTCAGCTCTCTTCGGGCCATGTCCACGGCGGCCCGTGCGGCTGTTGCCAGGCGCAGGTCGTGGCGCTCCACGACGGTGGGTGGGCGGCTTGTGCGTTCCAGCAGGATCCACGGGTGTGCTCGGCGTGCGTTTCTGCCTGCCAGCACGTGGATGTGCCGGGGAAGGGGTAGCGCCGCGCCCTGGCGGACCAGTGCGTCCGCTCCTGTGATCATCGCGGAAGGGCCGGCGTAGGCCAGTACGGCGCGCAGGCGGTCCAGGCGGGTCGGAGGGGTCGGGGAGGTCAGGACCACGCCTGGCAGCAGGCGCTGCCACGGTCCGAGAGGTGAGCAGCGGTGCAGGGTCTGCCGTGGGGAGATGCCGTGTTCGCGCAGGTCAGCGAGGGTTGCGATGGGTGCCATGGGTTCATCTTGGCCCAAAAGCAGGGGGCGAAATGGGGTGCAGGCGCAACCTGTGGACAACTTTGCCCGGGTTCACTCGGACGAGTCAGTCGTCGAATCCCGGCTGCCAGCGGGCGACGATCTCGCGGGCCGTCACGTGGGCGTCGAGCTGGCAGAGGATGCCCGTCGCGCCCAACGTCACGCGGTGGATCAGCAGGTACTGCGGCGGCAGGTTCAGGGAGCGGCCTGTCTGTGAGTCCGGGCTGCGCAGGTCGCCTACGCGTTCTGCCTGGGACTGCAGCCAGCGGCGGGTGAAGTGGAACGACTCGGTGCGCAGCGGCTCCACGAACGGCGCCAGGTAGCCGAGCACGTCCTCGCCGTGCAGTTCCATGCCCTCGCGGATGAAGTTCTCGGTACGCAGCAGCTCGACCAGGTCCGCGGAACGGCCGTCCAGGGCGAGGCGGGTCATCAGGCCCAGCGTCTTCGGCAGGCCGTCGGGGAGGCGGGCCACGGCACCGAAGTCGAGCACGCGCAGGCGGCCGTCGTCGCCCAGCATGAAGTTGCCGGGGTGCGGGTCGGCGTGCAGCAGGCCCGAGCGCGACGGGGCCGAGAAGTGGAACTCGGCCAGCAGTTGGCCCGCCAGGTCGCGGTCCTCGGCGGAGCCCTCGCGGATGATGTGCGCCAGGCCGACGCCGGACGTCCACTCGGTCACCATGACCTTGGGCGACGAGGCGATGACGCGGGGAACGACCACGTGCGGGTCGTTCTCGAAGGCCTTCGCGAACGTGCGCTGGTTCGCGGCCTCGTCGCGGTAGTCGAGTTCCTCCAGGTACCTGTCGCGCAGCTCCTCGAGCAACGGGCGCACGTCCGCGCCGGGCATGATCGCCTGCAGCAGCCTCGAGAAGCGCAGCAGCTGCTTCAGGTCGGCGCGCAGGGCCTCGTCCGCGCCGGGGTACTGCACCTTCACCGCCACGTCGCGGCCGTCGTGCCACACGGCACGGTGCACCTGGCCGATGGACGCCGACGCGGCGGGCTCGTCGTCGAACGACTGGAAGCGCTTCGTCCAGGACGCGCCGAGCTGCTCGGCGAGCACGCGGTGGGTGGTGCGGGCGGGCATCGGCGGGGCCGCGGTCTGCAGCTTCGTCAGCGCCTCGCGGTACGGCGCGGCCATCTCGTCCGGGACCGCGGCCTCGAACACGCTCAGGGCCTGGCCGAACTTCATCGCGCCGCCCTTGAGCTGGCCGAGCACCGCGAACACCTGCTCCGCCGTCTTGGCCGTCACCTCGGCGTTGACCTCGTCGGCCGCGCGTCCGGTCAGTCGCTTCCCCCAGCCGCCGACAACCCGGCCGGCCACCCCGATCGGGAGGCTCGCCAGCTTGGCGGTGCGCTGCACGGCCTTGCGCGGAATCTCGGTCACTCGGCCATGTTATGTGCGGAGCACTGACAGTCAGGGTGCGGATACCAGCTTCGCCTCTCAGTTACCCCGGTCGAGAGGTCGAGTTCGAGAGTGGCGTTCAGCACGGACGGGGGTGCCGGCTCGTGGCCGTTGACGTAGATCAACGACTCCAGGACCTGCGCCACGGCCAGCGCCGCGGTGCCCGAGGCGAACAGCACGTCGGTGGACGCGGGCCTGCCCACGAGCTGGGCCGCGATGACGGGCCAGGCGGGATCCTGGTCGGCGCGGTGCAGGTCCGCGCAGTTCAGGCACGAGGTGCGGCCGGGCAGCACCAGCGGTCCGACGATGCCCACGCCTTCACGCACGCGCACGGCCAGATGGGGCGTCCGGAACGCCATCAGCGTGCTGACCAGGTTCGGATCGGGGACGAGCGTCGCCGCCAGCACCGTCAGATCCGCGTTGTGCGCCAGCTGGACGCTCGACTCCGCGAGGAGCGAGGTGATGGAGAGCGCGAGGTGACCGGAGCCGTGGACGGCGGCTGTCCCACCCCTCGCGGGGGAGTCGCCGTCGAGCAGACCGGCTTCGTCGAGAGAAGCGAGAACTTCACCCAGCTGGGTGGGGTCCTCGCCGCGGGATTTCAGCCTCTCGCCCAGTTCGGCGACCGTGTGCCGGCCGTCCAGGGTGATCAGTTCGTCGACCAGCGCCTCGGGCAGCGAGTCGATCACCACCGCGTGTTTGGGGTCGATCCCGACCTGGACGACGCCGGGGGCTCTGCGCACCACGGCCAGTCCTGCACGCACGCGAGGTCTCATGTCCACGACGGCAAGACTGGCAGGGGGCGGCGCCCCCTGCCAGCGCGAACGTCAGACCTTGGCCTTGCCGAGGATCCGCGTCATCTTCGTGCCACAGACAGGGCAGGTGCCCTTCGCCATGCGCCGACCATTGGTCTCCTCGACGTTGCCGTCGAAGTCCCGCTTCTCGCGGCACTTGACGCAATAGCCGTTGTAGGACTCGGCCACAGCCCCTCCCTTGCAGTTGTGAGTGCGGACACACTCGGGGACCTTGGCGCGACGGTACCTCTGCGGAGGCGGGAAACCGCGCATGTCGATTCCGCGCGTGTCCAGCCGCCGTTCGGTGGAACTTCACCCGCCGGGTGCGCGCCTGCCGCCGGTTGGGGGCCGAAAATTGTCGGTGACGACGTTTACGGTGACTGCATGGCCGAACCGCGGGTGGAAGTGCGGCGGAGCCCCCGGCGCCGCCGCATGGTCAGCGCGTACCGGGAGGGTGACACCGTCGTCGTCCTCCTACCGGCACGGATGACCAAGGGGGAAGAGAAGCACTGGGTGGCGGAGATGTTGAGCCGCCTCCAGCGCAGTGAGACGCGCAGGAAGTCCCCTGCGCGGACATCGGACGAGGCGTTGATGGCGCGGTGCGCCGAGCTGTCGGCGCGCTACCTGGACTCGCTGGCCGAGCCTGTGAGCGTGCGCTGGGTGCCGCCCATGCGCACGCGCTGGGCGTCGTGCACGCCGACCGAGGGCACGATCCGCGTGTCCGAACGGCTGCGCGACGTGCCGCCGTGGGTGCTCGACTACGTGCTGGTGCACGAGCTCGCGCACCTGCTGGTCCCAGGGCACGGCAAGGACTTCTGGGAGTGGGTCCACCGCTACCAGAAGACCGAGCGGGCCATGGGCTACCTGGAGGGTCTCTCGGCCGCCGCAGGCCTGGGGATCACCGAAGACTGATCACGCCGCACCGGCTCGGCGGGGGTGTGCTCGCCGAGCTTCTCCGAACGACAGCGACGCGCCCGGCGAGGAGATCCTCACCGGGCGCGTCGCACGTTCTGGAACGAGGGGGTCAGCTGGCGTCGGACTTGCCGCCCTCGCCCTTCTCGCCGTCCTCGCGCATCGTGCGCTCCAGCTCGGCGATGGGGTCTTCGAGGGCGTTGCGGGTGTTGGTCAGGCGCTCCGCGAACTCCAGCGGGTCGTCCAGGTCCTCGGCCGTCGGGACGAGCTCGGCGTGCTCCCAGACGCTGTCGCGCACCTCGACGCCGTGCTGGTCGCCGATGAGCTTCCACAGCGCGGAGGCGGCCCGCAGCTTGCGCGGGCGCAGCTCCAGGCCGACGAGCGTCGCGAACGTCTGCTCGGCAGGGCCACCGGAGGCACGGCGGCGCCGCAGCGTCTCGCGCAGGGCGGGGGCGCCGGGCAGGCGGTCGGCGACGGCGGAGTCGACGACGACGTCCACCCAGCCCTCGACGAGCGCGAGCAGCGTCTCCAGGCGCTCCAGAGCGGCCTTCTGCTCCGGGGTGGTCTGCGGTTCGAGCAGGCCGGAACTCATGGCCTCCTCGATGGAGGCCGGGTTCGACGGGTCGATCTGACCCGCGAGCTGCTCCAGGGCCGAGGTGTCGACCTTGATGCCCTTCGCGAACTCCTCGACGGTGTCGAGCAGGCGCGGACGCAGCCACGGCACGTGCGTGAAGAGGCGCTGGTGCGCGGCCTCGCGGGCGGCGAGGAACACCATCACCTCGGACGCGGGACGCTCCAGGCCCTCGGTGAACTTCTCGATGTTCGCCGGCAGCAGCGCCGCGGTGCCCTCGGGTCCGAGCGGCAGGCCGACGTCGGTCGAGGTGAGGACCTCGGAGCCGAGCTGCGCGAGCGCGTTGCCCAGCTGCGAGCCGAACGCCATGCCGCCCATCTGCCCGAGCATGGACAGCAGCGGACCGGCGGCCTGCTTCGCCTCGGCGGGCATGGCCTCCACCCAGGCACCGGACATGCGCTGCGCGACCGGGTCGCACAGGCGCTGCCACGTGGGGATGGTGCGCTCGATCCAGTCGCGCGCGGTCCACGCCTGCGTGGTGCGGGTGCCGGCGGGCAGCGACGTGACCGGGTCGAGCCACATCTCCGCCAGGTGCACGGCGTCGGTGACCGCGCTCGACTGGTCGGCGGCGAACCCGATCGTCGTCGCCGTCGAGGACAGCTGCTGGAACGCGATCTGCTTGGCGAGGTCGTAGTTGACCGGCCCGCTCGACGTCCCGGCGCTGCTCAGCATCGCGCCCAGCTGGCTCAGCATGTTGCCCAGCTGACTGAAGTCGAACGGGTTGTCTCCCGGCTTCCCGCTCTTGTCGTCGGGGTCGTGCGGGCTGAACCCGAACGGCACGTCACTCATGCCTCTACCGTACGCGGATAGACATGGTCGTACGCTGTTCAGCCGTGAGTGAAACCGTCACGACCGCACCCCCGCCCGCGCCCCCGCCGAGGGAACGCGGACTCACCCGCCGGACGTGGACGCTGATCGTCAGCTTCCTGGTGGTCGCGATCCTCGGAACAGCGGGCGGCTTCGTCCAGGTTCCGTACGTCGCGCTGGGCCCCGGCCCGACCTACGACGTGCTCAGCAAGGTCAAGGACGCCGACGTCGTGTCGGTCGACGGCCAGGACACCTTCCCCACCGGGGGAACCCTGCGCATGACGACGGTCTCGCTCACCGACGACGTCTCGCTGCTCGGCGCGCTGGGCCTGTGGCTGTCCGGCCGCTACGCGCTGGCGCCGCGCGAGGAGTTCTTCAAGCCCGGCGAGTCCGAAGAACAGGTGCAGAAGAACAACGAGCTCGCGTTCAGCGAGTCGCAGACCTCCGCCGAGGTCGCCGCGCTGCACTTCCTCAAGTATCCGGGCATGGTGATCGCGAACCAGGTCACCAAGGGCAGCCCCGCGGAGAACGTCATCCCGCTCGGCGCCCGCATCATCTCGGTGAACGGCAAGCAGGTGCAGAGCGCCGCGGACGTCAGCAGCGCGCTCGAGAACACCAAGCCGGGCGACCGCATCGAGGTGGCGTTCGAGAAGGACGGCACCTCCCAGTCGACCCAGCTCACCCTCGGCACCCGCGACGACGGACGCCCGGCGGGCTTCATCGGCATCTCCCCGGTCGACCGCGCCGACGTGCCGTTCAAGATCAAGATCAGCCTCTCCGACGTCGGCGGTCCGTCGGCAGGCCTGATCTTCGCGCTGGCGATCGTCGACAAGCTGACGCCGGGCGAGCTCAACGGCGGCAAGGCCATCGCGGGCACCGGCGAGATCACCGGTGACGGCACCGTGAAGCCCATCGGCGGCATCGCGTTCAAGATGGTCGCCGCGAAGGAGGCGGGCGCGGAGGCGTTCCTCGTGCCGTCGGCCAACTGCAACGACGCGAAGCAGCAGGCGCCGGACGGCCTCAGGCTGATCAAGGTCGAGAACCTGTCGGACGCCGTGTCGTCGCTGGAGGCGCTCAACTCCGGCAAGGAGACGCCAAGCTGCTGACCGCCGCCGCGGTGTCCGCTCGCCGCGAACAGCGCACAACGAGTTGACAACCCCGGCGCGATCACGCGCCGGGGTTGTGCCAGCCTGGGGGCGTGACGACTAGGGCCGCAGCGTGGCGAGCAACGCGTCGGTGAGGTTGGGAGCCAGCTCGGGGTGCTCGACGAACTCCTCTGGCACCTCGACCGTGCCGCGCAGCCGCAGCACGCAGGAGACCGAACCGTCGCGCAGCACGGCCGCGACCAGCCGGGCCTCGCGGCGTGACGGGTGCTCGGCCGCGAACCTGCGGGCCGCCTCGTCGTCCAGGTCGCCGTGGCTCAGCTCCGTCTCCGCCTCCGGGGGGAGCACGACGATCTCCTGGGCCAGGGCGCAGCCGGTGACGGTCTGCGGCCACTCGATGCCCGCGAGCGCGTCGCCGAGATCACCTTCCAGGGCGTCCTGGGCGATCGGGGTCAGCGGACTCGACTCCGGGTCGAGCTGGCTGCGCAGCTCCGGCTGCTGGTCGAGCAGGTCTGCGGTCGCCACGAGGGCGAAGAGTTGCGGCGGCTGCTCCCAGCCACCTGCCGCTACGAACTCCTCAACCTCGCGGGCGACCGTCGGGAGGATGACCGCTGGCGTTTCACTCGCTGACACGCGTGTCATCGTAAGACTGCGGACTTCACGGGAACCCAGGGCGTCGTCCGTAGAGTTGGACTAAACGTACGTATCGATTTACCGCGATCCAGGAGCGTGCCTCGTGGCCACACGGCCTCCGGTCGAACTGCCGAAACTGTCCCGGCGCAGCCGAATACTGCTCATCGTGGGTGTAGTGCTCCTGTTCGGTCTCATCACGGGATCGCGGCTGCTCGACACCTACGTGAACTGGCTGTGGTTCGGCGAGGTGAAATTCCGCGACGTCTACAGCACAGTGCTGTTCACGCGCCTGGGGCTCTTCGTGGCCGTCGGCGCCGTGGTCGGCGGCATCGTCGCGCTCAACCTCTACCTCGCCTACCGGGCGCGGCCGGTGTTCGTGCCGGTGTCCGGGCCCGACGACCCGGTGGCGCGCTACCGGACCGTCGTGATGCGGCGGATGCGGTTGTTCGCGATCGGCATCCCCGTGTTCGTCGGCCTGATCGCGGGCGCGTCGGCCCAGGCCGACTGGCAGCAGATCCAGCTGTTCATGAACTCGCAGCCGTTCGGCGTGACCGACCCGCAGTTCGGGCACGACATCGGCTTCTACGCGTTCCAGCTGCCGTTCTACGAGTGGCTGCTGTCGTGGCTGTTCATCACGGTCGCGGTGTCGTTCATCGGCGCGGTGATCGCGCACTACCTGTTCGGCGGCATCCGGCTGGCCGGTCGCGGCGGTCAGCTCTCGGGTCCCGCGCGACTGCACCTGGCGCTCGTCGCCGGCACGTTCGTGCTGCTCAAGGCCGTCGCGTACTTCTTCGACCGGTACACGCTGCTGCTGCACGAGAACGAGAAGTTCGTCGGCGCGAGCTACACCGACCTCAACGCGGTGCTGCCGGCCAAGCTGATCCTGCTGTGCATCGCGGTGTTCTGCGCCGTCGCGTTCTTCGCGGGCGCGTTCATGCGCAACGTGCAGCTCCCCGCCATCGCGACCGTCCTGCTGGTGCTGTCGAGCGTGCTCGTCGGCGCAGCGTGGCCCGCGGTGCTGGAGCAGTTCTCGGTCAAGCCGAACGCCATCCAGAAGGAAGCCGAGTCGATCACGCGCAACATCGCGGCGACGAGGCAGTCGTTCGGGCTCACCGACGACAAGGTCGAGACGAAGCCGTACGACGGCAAGCAGAACGTCAGCAACGACCAGATCAAGACCAACGACGCGGCGACCCTGGGCAACATCCGCCTGCTCGACCCCGCCGTGCTCTCGCGCACGTTCACGCAGTTCCAGCAGCTGCGGCCGTTCTACGGCTTCCCGAACAAGCTCGACGTCGACCGGTACACAGTGGACGGAAAGCTCCGCGACTACATCGTCGCGGTGCGCGAGCTCAAGCTCGACAGCCTGCCGCAGGGCCAGCGCGACTGGATCAACCAGCACCTCATCTACACGCACGGCAACGGCTTCGTCTACGCCGAGGCGAACAAGGTGAACGCGGTCGCCGACGAGTCCAACGGCGGCTACCCGGACTTCAAGACCGGTGAGGTCAAGTCCAACGGCGACGTCGGCAACGTGCAGAACGGCATCAAGGTCGACCAGCCGCGCACGTACTACGGCGAGCTGTTCGGCGTGAACGACTACTCGATCGTCGGCGGCCGCCCGGCCGGTTCGGCGGCGGAGTACGACACGGACGCCAAGTCCTACACCTACACCGGCACCGGTGGCGTTCCCATCGGCAGCCTGATCAACAAGCTCGCGTTCGCCGCCTACTACGGCGAGCGGAACATCCTCTTCAACCAGTCGATCGCCGACGAGTCGAAGATCCTGTTCAAGCGCACCCCGCGCGACCGCGTGCAGGCCGTCGCCCCGTGGCTCACGGTGGACAGCGACCCGTACCCGGCCGTCGTCAACGGCCGCATCACGTGGATCGTCGACGGATACACCACCCTGGAGAACTACCCGTACGCGCAGCGCACCCAGCTCGGTGACGCGACGAACGACTCGCTCACCGCGGACGGCGTCGTCATCTCGCAGGTCAACAAGCCCGTCAACTACATCCGCAACTCGGTCAAGGCCACTGTGGACGCTTACGACGGCTCGGTGAACCTGTACCAGATCGACGAGAAGGACCCGGTCCTCAAGGCGTGGATGGGCGTCTTCCCCGGCACGGTGAAGCCGGGCAGCGAGATCTCCAACGAGCTGCGCCAGCACTTCCGCTACCCCGAGGACCTGTTCAAGGTGCAGCGGCAGATCCTGTCGAAGTACCACGTCTCGTCGCCGTCGGACTTCTACTCCGGTGTCGCCTACTGGGCGCCGCCGCAGGACCCGACGATCGACAACGTGACGACGGCCGACGCCCAGCGCGACGCGGCGAGCAAGCGCCGCGACGCCCAGCCGCCGTTCTACGTCCTCGCCGGCGACCCGAGCGACCCGAGCAAGGTCCGGTTCCAGCTGACCAGCCCGTTGGTGCGTGAGAACCGCGAGTTCATGGCGGCGCACGTCTCCGTCGGGTCCGATCCGGACAACTACGGGAAGATCAGCGTCCTGCAGCTCAACCAGGACGCGAAGGGCCCGCAGCAGATCCAGACGCAGTTCCTCACGTCGGACAACGTCAGTCGTGAGCTCAACCTGCTGACCCAGCAGAAGACGACGGTCGTCTACGGCAACCTGCTGACCCTGCCGGTGGGCGGAGCGTTGCTCTACGTCGAGCCCGTTTACATCGAACGGGCGTCGAACAACACGTCGTACCCGCAGCTGTCCAAGGTGCTCGTCTGGTACGGCGACAGGGTGGGCTACGCGTCCACGTTGAACGAGGCGCTGGACCAGGTGCTCAGCGGCGCCGGCGCGGTCGTGCCGCCTCCGTCAGACGGCAACAACAACGGCAACGGCCAGACCTCGACGCCACCGTCGTCCACGCCGCCTGCGAACGGGACGCTCAGCCCCGACCTGCAGAAGGCCGTCAACGACATCGACACGGCGCTGGCCGACATCAAGCGGGCGCAGTCGAGCGGCAACTTCACCGAGCTCGGCCAGGCGTACGCGAAGCTGGACGACGCGACGAAGAGGTTCAAGCAGTACAACACCGGGGCGGCCACACCGCCGCCCACGGGCCAGTCGTCGGTTGTGCCGAGCCCCACACCGTCCGGCTGACCTGACGATTTGCATTAAGTGCTCCGCCCCGCGTAAGGTTCTAATTACCGACGCGGGGTGGAGCAGCTCGGTAGCTCGCTGGGCTCATAACCCAGAGGTCGCAGGTTCAAATCCTGTCCCCGCTACAAGGCAGAAGCCCGGAGCCATCAGGTTCCGGGCTTCTTGCTTTTCGACAACTGCACGCACCACGACGTCGTTGACGCGGCTTTCGCCGGCCTGATTGCTTCGATGGCGTCCATGAGGCCCTTGACCTGCGGTGACGCGGTTAGAGGGGGGTGGTGAAAAAGCGGTTTTCGAAGGGTGTAGAGTTCTACTTACAACAGCAAGACAGCAACACAAGCTAGAAGCGGCGCGGGGTGGAGCAGCTCGGTAGCTCGCTGGGCTCATAACCCAGAGGTCGCAGGTTCAAATCCTGTCCCCGCTACTAGACAGAAGGCCCGGTTCACGGACAACGTGAACCGGGCCTTCTTCGTTTTGTGCTGAGCGCTGCGCCCTCCGGCCTCTGTGCCGGGAGGGCAAACCCTCTGGCTCTGCCGGTGGTGGCTGAAGGGACGATCCCCAGGGCCCCGCGGGTGACTCGGGAAGGCAAGCCTCCTCGGGCCCGTCCGGGGCCTGGACGCAAGCCCCGGACCTCGTGGCCGTCTTTCAGGTCATGTTCTCCGCCCAGTACTGGGCGCACAGCATGCTGGAGCAGATGCGGCCCTGGCCGTTGACGGTGCGGTGCTTGCGGATCTGCTTGCCGCACACCATGCACTCGTCCTTGCCCGCCTGCTCCGGGATGCCGCCCGTCACCCACGCCCTCGTGTGCGCCGCCACCTTCTTGTGGTCCAGCCACTTCAGGTTCAGGTTCTTCATGGTTCCCCGACCTCCGTCGTCGCGCCTGTCTGGCAGTGATCATTTTCCCGGAGACGCGGGCGTGGGAAAGAGGTCCGCGCGGACATCACCAGGTCGTGCGACGACTGGCCCCGACCGTCCATTCGGGTGGCTCCGGCCGGTGAGTCCCGTACCGCCGATCGAGTGAGTGCGGGGACTTTCGTTTCTGCGAAAGGACTTTTCCATCCGGGATGGACACGGACGGTCAAGCGGCCAAACGCGTGAGGCTGCGAAACTGCCGCTTACTCAGCGAGACTTTTCGTTGCTCCGCACGGCCCATCAGATTAGCCCGGTGATCAGCCACTGTGGACAGAACGGCTGACCATTGTGGACAGCTTCCCCCGGACGTGGGAACGTTGTCGTTGTGTCAGACCTGAATGCGACCGCAGCCGCCCTGCTCGGGCTGCTGCACGACGGACCCAAGACCGGTGGCCAGTTGGTGGCGGAGGCAGGAGACCGCTTCGGCGCGTTCTTCAGCGTGACCCGCTCCCAGGTGTACCGCGAGCTGCCCGCGCTGGCTGACCAAGGCCTGCTTCGCCTCGGCAAGCAGGGACCGCGGTCCAGCCAGCAGTACGTGCTGACGGCCGCGGGCAAGAAGGCCTTCAAGAACTGGCTGCTGTCCGAGCCGGGCCCGGACCACCTGCGCAGCCCGCTCATCCTGCGCCTGGTGCACGCCGGCTCGCTGACGGCGAAGCAGCGCGAGTCCCTGATCACGACCGCACGCACGACGTACGGTCAGGAACAGGAGAGCGCGAAGAGCGCGGCCAAGACGGCGGAGGACCCCTACGCCAAGGCGGTGGCCGAGTTCGGCCTCGCTCACGCGAAGGCGGTTCTCAAGCTCCTCGACGCCATCCCCACGGCGTAAGACGTCCTCCCCTTTTCACGCGAGAGGGGACGCCAGCGAAGCACCGGTCGTCACCGACGACCGGTGCTGGCGTAATCTTTTTGCGTGAACCCGGACGTCGAAGCAGACATCAAGGACCTCTCCGCGACGCTGTCGAGCATCGAGGCGGTGATGGACCTCGATGCGTTGCGCGCCGCTGTCGCGGACCTCGAGGCGCAGGCGACCCGCCCGGACCTGTGGGACGACCAGGAGAAGGCGCAGAAGGTCACCAGCCAGCTCTCCCACAAGCAGGGTGAGCTCCGCCGGGTCACCGGCCTCCGCTCCCGCCTCGACGACCTGCCGCTGCTCTACGAGCTCGCGGAAGAGGCCGAGGACGCCGAGGCGCAGGCCGACGCGGACAACGACAGGGCCAAGCTGCGCGACGAGATCGCGAGCCTGGAAGTGCGCACGCTGCTGTCCGGCGAGTACGACGAGCGCAACGCGCTGGTCACCATCCGCGCCGAGGCCGGTGGCGTCGACGCCGCGGACTTCGCCGAGATGCTGCTGCGCATGTACTCGCGCTGGGCCGAGCGCCACCAGTACGGCGTCGAGGTGTTCGACACCTCCTACGCGGAAGAGGCCGGCATCAAGTCCGCCACGTTCCGCATCACGGCCCCCTACGCCTACGGCACGCTGAGCGTCGAGCAGGGCACGCACCGCCTCGTGCGCATTTCGCCGTTCGACAACCAGGGCCGCCGCCAGACGTCGTTCGCCGGCGTCGAGGTCGTGCCCGTCGTCGAGCAGACCGACCACGTCGAGATCGACGAGAAGGACCTGCGCGTCGACGTCTACCGCTCGTCCGGTCCCGGCGGCCAGGGCGTCAACACGACGGACTCGGCCGTGCGCCTCACGCACATCCCGACCGGCATCGTCGTGTCCTGCCAGAACGAGCGCTCGCAGCTGCAGAACAAGGCCACGGCCATGAACGTCCTGCAGGCGAAGCTGCTCGAGCGCCGCCGGCAGGAGGAGCAGGCGAAGATGGACGCGCTCAAGGACTCCGGTTCCAGCTGGGGCAACCAGATGCGCTCCTACGTGCTGCACCCGTACCAGATGGTCAAGGACCTGCGCACCGAGCACGAGGTCGGCAACCCCGGCGCGGTGCTCGACGGCGAGATCGACGACTTCCTCGAAGCCGGCATCCGGTGGCGCAAGCAGTCCCAGCAGGGGTAGCGCGCTGATCTGAGGCGAAGAGCACGTTCGGCCCGGAAGTGGGCGGGACGTGCTCTTTTCGTGGACGGGTCGTGCCTGATCGGACACGGCGGGTCGAGGTTCGAACCGCCCTTCCGGGGCGGGAAGTAACCGGAACGGGGGCTTTACCCCGGCCATGAGTAGACTCGCGCCTCGTGATTCGTCTCGAACACGTTTCCAAGGTCTACAAGACCTCCACGCGTCCCGCGCTCGACGACGTGTCCGTCGAGATGGAAAAGGGCGAGTTCGTCTTCCTGATCGGGCCCTCGGGGTCCGGCAAGTCGACGTTCCTGCGCCTGCTGCTGCGCGAAGAGGTGCCGACCAGGGGACGCGTCTACGTCTCCAACTTCGACGTCGCCAAGATGTCGCGGCGCAGGGTCCCCCGCCTGCGCCAGTCGATCGGCTGCGTGTTCCAGGACTTCCGCCTTCTGCCCACGAAGACGGTCGCCGAGAACGTGGCGTTCGCGCTCGAGGTCATCGGCAAGCCCCGCAACACCATCGTCAAGGTGGTGCCGGAGGTGCTGCAGCTGGTCGGCCTCGACGGCAAGGAGGACCGGTTCCCGACGGAACTGTCCGGTGGTGAGCAGCAGCGCGTCGCGATCGCCCGTGCGTTCGTGAACCGCCCGCTGGTGCTGATCGCGGACGAGCCGACCG
Source organism: Lentzea sp. NPDC058436 (assembly GCF_042721515.1). Taxonomy (NCBI): domain Bacteria; kingdom Bacillati; phylum Actinomycetota; class Actinomycetes; order Pseudonocardiales; family Pseudonocardiaceae; genus Lentzea; species Lentzea sp. NPDC058436. The sequence goes on along the minus strand of NZ_JBHXLF010000004.1, from coordinate 466,047 downwards.
GAAACCTGGACCCCGACACGAGCCAGGACATCATGTTGCTGCTGGAGCGGATCAACCGCACCGGCACGACCGTCATCATGGCCACGCACGACCACGGCATCGTCGACTCGATGCGCCGCCGAGTGGTGGAGCTCTCGTACGGCAAGGTCGTCCGTGATGACGCGCGCGGCGTTTACGGCGTTGGCCGTTAAGCGTCCCTAGATCCCCGACCCCCAAGGAACCCCGCCCCCGATGCGTACCAGCTTCGTGTTCAGCGAGGTCATCACCGGACTTCGCCGGAACGTCACGATGACGATCGCGATGATCCTCACGACCGCCATCTCGCTCGGGCTGCTCGGCGGTGGCCTGCTCGTCGTCCGCATGGTCGACAAGATGCAGGCCAACTACGCGGGCAAGCTCGAGGTCTCCGTGCTGCTGACGAACGATGTCAGCGCCAACGACAAGGACTGCACACAGCAGCCGTGCGCGGGCCTGCGCTCCGCCCTGGAGCAGACGTCCGGCGTCGAGACCGTGGTGTTCCAGAACCGCGACGAGGGCTTCGAGCGCTTCAAGCGCATCTTCGAGGCCCAGCCGGAACTGCTCAAGCTCGCGCGCCCCGAGGCCATCCCGGCGACGTTCCGCGTGAAGCTGGAAGACCCGGAGCGCACCGACGTCATCAAGCAGGCCTTCGAGGGCAAGCCCGGTGTGAAGGGCGTCGACGACCAGGGCAAGTTCCTGGAGAGGTTCTTCGAGGGCCTCAACGGCCTGCGCGACGTCGCCCTGATCCTCGCGCTCATCCAGGCGTTCGCCGCGCTGCTGCTGATCTCGAACACCATCCAGGTGTCGGCGTTCACCCGCCGCGTCGAGGTCGGCATCATGCGACTGGTCGGCGCGACCCGGTGGTACACGCAGCTGCCGTTCCTCATCGAGGCGGTCGTCGCGGGCATCATCGGCTCGGTCACCGCGGTCGGCGGCCTGGTGCTGTTCAAGGCGTTCTTCCTCGACCGGATCACCAGGAACCTCACCGAGTCGGGCATCATCCCGCCGATCGGGTACCTGGACATCCTGATCGTGTCGCCCTGGCTGTTCCTCGTCGCGATAGTCATCTCGGCGACGACCGGCTACGTGACACTCCGTCTCTACGTGCGCCTTTAAGGATTTTGCCGAGCATTTAGACTGGTCGTCATGGTCAAGGAACGCGGGCAGAAGGTCATCGCGTCGAACCGCAAGGCTCGGCACGACTGGTCCATTCTGGACACCTACGAGGCGGGCATTCAGCTCGTCGGCACCGAGGTGAAGAGCCTGCGCATGGGCCGGGCGTCCCTCGTGGACGCCTTCGCCCAGGTCGACGACGGCGAGATCTGGCTGCACGCGCTGCACATCCCGGAGTACGTCGCGGGCACCTGGACGAACCACGAGGTCCGGCGCAAGCGCAAGCTGCTGCTGCACAAGGCGGAGATCGAACGGCTGATCGGCAAGACCAAGGAGTCCGGTCTGTCGCTCGTGCCGCTGCAGATGTACTTCAAGGACGGCTACGTCAAGGTCGAGATCGCCCTCGCGAAGGGCAAGAAGGCCTACGACAAGCGCCAGGACCTCGCGAAGCGCGACGCGAACCGCGAGATCGCCAGGGCGCACGGACGCGCCCTGAAGGGTCGCTACTGATGGCATTGGTGGACGTCCACGTCCACTTCATGCCGAAGAACGTCCTGGACAAGGTCTGGGCGTACTTCGACCGCGTGCGCGAGTCCGGTGTCGACTGGGTCATCTGGTACCGCACTGACGAGAACGCCCGGCTCACCGCACTGCGGGAGCTGGGCGTTTCCGCGTTCGCGCCGCTGGTCTACCCGCACCGGCCCGGCATGGCGGAGTGGCTGAACGACTGGGCGGCCGACTTCGCGACCCGCGTTCCCGAGGCCGTTCCGACGGGCACCTTCTACGCGGAACCGGGTGCCGAGGCGTACGTGCGCAAGGCCCTGGAGGCCGGTGCGCGCTGCTTCAAGTCGCACGTCCAGGTCGGTGCCTACGACCCGCGTGACGAGCTGCTGGACGGCGTCTGGGGCCAGCTGGCGGAGGCCGGCGTGCCGGTGGTCGTGCACTGCGGCGACGGGCCGTACCCCGGCGAGCACACGGGGCTCGGTGTCTTCGAAGCCGTCCTGCGGAAGCACCCGCGGCTGACGGCAGTCCTCGCGCACGCCGGGATGCCGGACTACTCAGGCGCGTTGGACCTGGTGGAGCGCTATCCGAACGTGCACGTCGACACCACGATGGTGGGCGTCCCGTTCGCCGAGCGGATGGCGCCGCTGCCCGCGGACTGGCGTTCGCGGATCGCCGGCCTCGCCGACAGGGTGGTGCTCGGCACCGACTTCCCGAACATCCCGTACCCCTACGAGGTGCAGCTCGACGCCATCCGGTCGTGGGGCCTGGACGCCGCGGCCGAGCAGGCCGTGCTGCACGACAACGGCGCCCGCCTGCTTCAGCTGTCCAGGTAGGCGAGGACGGCGCGCACCCGGCGGTGCTCGGAGTTCGACGGCTCCAGGCCGAGCTTCGCGAAGATGTTGCCGACGTGCTTCTCGACCGCGCCGTCGGAGACGACGAGCGAAGCCGCGATGGCCGTGTTGGACAGGCCCTGCGCCATCAGCCCGAGCACCTCGCGTTCGCGGGGAGTCAGCTTGTCGACGGGGCTCCTCTTGCTGCGCACCATGAGCTGCGTGATCACCTCGTGGTCGATGCTCGTGCCGCCGTCCGCGACCCTGCGCACCGCGTCGACGAACTCCTTCACGTCCGCGACCCGTTCCTTGAGCAGGTAGCCGACACCGCTCGCGCCGCCCGCGAGGAGCTCCACGGCGTAGCGCTCCTCGACGTACTGCGACAGCACCAGCACCGGCAGCCCCGGATAGCGGCGGCGGCACTCGATGGCCGCCCGCAGGCCCTCGTCGGTGAACGTCGGCGGCATCCGCACGTCCACCACGCACAGGTCCGGCTTGTGCTCCGTCACGGCGTCCAGCAGCCCGTCACCGTTCTCCACGGCCGCGACGGTCTCGATGCCCTCGTCGGCGAGCAACCGCTGCACGCCCTCCCTCAGCAGCACCGAGTCCTCGGCGATCACCACGCGCACGGCAACTCCGCTCGAATAACGGTCGGCCCACCCACGGGGCTGACGACGACAACCACACCGTCGATCGTGGCAGCACGGTCCGCGAGCCCGGCGAGACCGCCACCCGGCTTCAGCTCCGCGCCACCCTGACCGTTGTCGGTGACCTCGACCAGCACCCCCGTGTCCACCCTGTTGACCCGCACGGTCGCCCTGGTGCCGTTGGAGTGCTTGGTGATGTTCGTGAGCGCCTCGCCGACGGTGAAGTACGCGGCGCTCTCCACCGCCGTCGGCGGCCGCGGGTCGACGTTGACCTGCAGCTCGACCTCGATCGGCACACGGGCGGCGAGCGCGGACAGCGCGGCGTCGAGCCCCCGGTCGCCCAGGACCGACGGGTAGATGCCCCGCGCCAGGTCCCGCAGCTCCTTGATGGCGAGCTTCGCGTCCGCGTGCGCCTCCGCGATGAGCTCCGCCGCACCCTCCGGATCGGTGTCCATCTTGGACTTCGCCCTGCCCAGCCCCATCGCCACGGCCACCAGCCGCTGCTGCGCGCCGTCGTGCAGGTCGCGTTCGATGCGCCGGCGCTCCGCCTCCGCCGCCTCCACACCCCGCGCCCGGCTCGACGACAGCCGCTCCGCCTCGATCGCCAGCGCGTCCGCCCTCGTGGGCCCGAGCATGCCCCGCGCGAACCGGCCGTGCAGCGTGCCCAGCCACCGCGTGCCGAGCGCCGCGAACGGGATCAGCGCCAGCCCGATCAACGACACCGGCAACGCCGACACGAACGAGTCGATCGTCCAGAACTCGCCCACGACCACCGCGAACGGCGCCGAGCCGATCCAGAACGGCACCGCGATGAACGCCGCCGCCACCGCCCACATGGCGATCACCGCGCTGAACTCGAGGATCCCGACCGGCAGCAGCAGCAGGAGGTAACCGAAGTCGCGCCACGTCGCCGGATCCGTGAACTGGCCCTTCCACCGCTGCCAGAGCGTGCCCTGCGGCTTCTCGCGGTACGGCTGCGGGATGTCCGTGCGCAACGCCGCCCGCACCCAGGCCCGTTCGATCGTCGCGCCACCCCGCACGACGTTCATCGCGAGCCACAGCAGCGGCAGACCCACCCAGACCACGGCCGTCGCGAACCCGACCACCGTCAGCACCACGGAGAGGGTGAACCAGAAGATGCCGGTCACCAGGTTGGTCAGCAGGTAGAACCCGGCTGCGAGCGCGTTCGGTTTCCTCATGACGTCCATGGTGTCGTTCTCGCTGGTCAGAGACCATCTGGCCAGCCATCCGGTTCGAGGTGGGGACAGCCCTACCTGCCTCGGGAAGAACTCGCTGGCCCCAGTCGTTATGCTATGCGCACCACTACAAGGGGGTGAACGGTTTCGACTGTGGACGTTGATTCAGGGGAAGCGTGCCGGTGCAGGCGAGAGACCACCGTTAAGCGTCATCGCAAACCAATAAGCGCCACGTCTAACGACAAGCGCACCGCTTACGCTCTCGCTGCCTGACAGCAGAGCTAGTGGTTGTCGACCTAGGAGTGCCTTCGGCCTAGTGCTCGGCATCAGCTAGAGGGCTTACCTGCAGTCTCGGTCGCGGAGACTGTTCGGGAAACTCACAGCGACTGGGCCCGTCACACCAGCTCGTCCGCATGACTGGTGGGGTCAAGCAGAGACATCGCGGACTGCGCACGGAGAAGCCCTGATGAACCGCCACAGGACCCGGGTTCGATTCCCGGCACCTCCACTCTTGGGTGAGCGCTGTTCGCGGACAGCGCTCACCCGTTTCGTTTCGGGTGTCTTCTGGGGGCCGAGCCCCCAGACCCCCAGCCGGCGGGCTCCGCCCCCGGACCCCCGGGCCGGCTCGTCGCTTCGCGACATCGCGGCCCATCATGCGGCCCGTCGTGTGTGTCTCGGTGTGGTTAGCAGGTGGGGAGGCCCAGGCCCCCTCTGTCTCTTGGTAGTACGTAGACCTCGGAGAGGTAGCCGGTGGCTCCTGTTGAGGTCCTTACGCGGTACCAGAGGGCTGAGCGGGTTGCGTGTGGGTTCGTTTTTGAGTCCGGGGCGTCCAGGTTGTAGTTGACCAGTTCCGCGCCGATGGTGTGGCAGGTCGCCACCAGCAGGGCGCCGCTGGTCACTTCTGTGCCTTCCAGTTTGCAGGCGTGGCGTGAGCAGGCCGCGATCGTGCGCGTTGAGAGGTAGACCGGGGAGGTGTCCTCCCGGAGGTCTGTGGCGCCCAGTGCGACCTTGTTCTGCACCTCCAGGGCCATCGGGCGGCTCGCGGGAGGCGTTGTCGTGCTGGGTGGGGTCGCTGTCGAGCTGTCCTGCGTGATCAAGACGGTGGCGAGCGTCGCGACCGCGGCCGCGGTCAGAGCTGTTGCGGCGGCCGTCATGAGCAGTCGGCGGCGTGTGGGTGGTGGTGCGGGGGATGGTGTTGGCGCCTCAGCAGGTGCGGGGGCTGCTGCCAGTGCGGCGTGCCGAGCCCTCCAGGCATCCAGTTCGTGGGCGGGCAGGCCTGCCGCGGTGAGGACGTCCACCACCAGTTCGGCCTTGGGGAGGACCGTGCCGTTGATGGCGCGCGAAATGGTCGACTTCGACCACGGGACGCGCTGTTCGGCGGTGCGCAGCGAGAGGTTGTGGCGCTGCAGTGTCGCGGCGAAGTCCGCGAGGAACGCGGTGACGGTGTCATCGGGTCTTCGGGCCGGAGGATTCGTCATCGCCTCAGCGTCCCGGAGCAGGTGTACGGCCGATACCAGCCATCGAGGGAACCGGCACCTGCCGACCGGGTGATGTCGTGTCCCAGGGACAAGCGGGACGGAATGGGACACGATCTCGTGTCCACTATGTTCAGTCGGGTTTTCATTGTCCTGGAACGGAACTTGGTTGTCCCGGAGACGGTGGTCCTCTGGTGGGCCACCGGGTGCTCGCGGATCTTTGGTGGTCGAACCCGCCGGTCGGGCGGGAACCGAGATTCGAGGGAGAGCGCGATGAGGGGCAGGACTTTCGTCAGTTTCGTGTTGCTGGTGCTCGGGATGGTGGGGCTGTCCGCGGTGCCCGCGTCCGCCGCGGAATCGTCGGCGTGCAGCTTCGCCGCCTACGCGCCGGGCAGGTCCGGCGGCAACGTGGTCGGCTGGGGCGAGAAGTGGGACTGCGGCGGCGGCACGTCGTGGACGATCACCGTGCAGCGGCACCGCGGAGGTGCGTGGTGGCAGAACGAGGCGACGAACTTCGCGACCGGTGACGGCTGGCTGTCCGCGTCCGCCGGCTGCGTCGGAGGGACCAGGACGTACCGCACGGTTCTCCAGTCGAACGTCGGCCACCAGTCGGTGAGCGCGCACGCGACCTTCACCTGCTGAGTGTTTCTCGATGCCGCGGTGGACGTCTGGTCCGCCGCGGCATCGCCATGCCGGTCGACGGATGTGCGGTCAGGGGCGGTCGGTGGTGTGGATGAGCGGGGAGAGTGCCGTCAGGAAGTCCTGGGCGTCGAACATCTTGCCTGCTGAGGCGACGCCGGTTGTGTTGAAGCGGCCGCTCAGCAGGCGTTCTGTTGCCTCTACAGCCAGAGGGGCGCTCACGGCGTAGATGTCCTTGCCTGAGGCGATCATTCGGCGTTCCTCGCCTGCTCGGCGGATGCGGACGTCCACCTCGAAGGTCTCGGGGGACTGGCGGGTACCGGCTGCGGCTAGGCCCTGGGCGGCGGTGGAGGACATGTAGGTGGTGACCGCGGGGATTTTGAGGTGGCTGGGGATCGTGACGATGTCGGCCATCGAGAACTCGGCGATTACCTTGCGGGGGCCGGTGGGGAAGTCCCAGTCCTGGGTCGGTGGGGTGTCGTCGTGGTACTGGAGTTCGTTGTCGCTGTAGCGGACTCGGCGGCCTTCTCGGCGGTCTCGGGAGACCTGGCCCGCGGTGAGGGTGCCGGCGCTGGGTTGCCAGCCGCTCAGGCCGTAGGCGATGTGCGCGGAGTCGGCGGTGGGCCAGTCGGCCATCGCGGCGGTGGTCAGGAGGTCGGCCAGGCCGCCGAAGAAAGCCATGGCGGGGACTGCGGGGATTGAGGCGCCTCTGGCGAACGTGTCGGCGTTCGCCTCGATTTCCGCTGCCACGTCCACGTACGGGATGCCGGCTCGTTCTGCTGCGGCCAGCAGCGGGAGGGCCGTCACGGCGAACGGGCCCGCCGTGTTGATCACCGCCGCTGCTCCTGTCAGTGCGCGGTCCAGGGCTGCGAGGTTGTCTGCGGTGGCTTGTGCGCGGCCGAACGGGAGTGGGGTGTGGCCGCGCTTTTCCAGCTCTGCCAGGACGAAGCCTCCCGTGAGGCCGGAGGCGCCGTAGACCGCGATCTTGTGTCCCATGTGGACCATTCAAGCCATTGGGGTCAGAGGCAGCTAGTGTCTGGAACGACGTGATGCGTACAGTTTCGGACATGCTTGCGTTTGCTGTGACCGGTGGGATGTTGCACTTCGAGCTGACCGCCACGTACGAGATCTTCACCGCCCCGCAGCTCGACTACGAGGTCAAGGTGTGCGGCGACGCGCCGGTTCGCGTGGGGCGGTTCACGCTGGAGCCGGATCTTCCGCTTGACGGGCTCGCCGGAGCGGCGACGGTGGTGGTGCCTGCCATCGAGGACGTTGAGCAGCCGCTCGACCCGCGGCTCGTGCGGGCCGTCAAGGTGGCCCATGAGCGAGGGGCGCGGATCGTGTCGTTGTGCACGGGCGCGTTCGTATTGGCCGAGGCCGGGCTGCTGGACGGGCTCAAAGCCACCACCCACTGGGGGCACACCGACGAGCTCGCCCGCAGGTATCCGCTGGTCGAGGTCGACCCGGACGTGCTCTACGTCGACAACGGGCAGGTGCTCACGAGTGCGGGGAAGGCGGCGGCGATCGACCTGAGTCTGCACGTGATCCGGAGTGACTTCGGTGCCGCCACGGCCAACACGGCGGCGCGCCGGCTCGTCGTGCCGCCGCACCGGGACGGCGGGCAGGCGCAGTTCGTGCTGGCGCCGGTGCCGTCGGGGGAGGGGCATCCGCTCACCGAGTTGTTCGACTGGGTGTCGGCGCGGTTCGACCAGATGATCAGCGTCGAGGACATGGCGCGGCAGGCCAACATGAGCTCGCGGCACCTCGCGCGGCTCTTCCGGACCGTGACGGGCACCACGCCGCTGCAGTGGTTGCACGTTCAGCGGATCCGGCGCGCGCAGGAGCTGCTGGAGATGACGGACGACAGCGTCGACCAGATCGCGGAGGCGTCCGGGATGGGCACGGCCACGACGTTGCGCCGGCACTTCCACCGGACCGTCGGTGTGCCGCCGGACACGTACCGCCGCACGTTCCGGCCGATCGGTGGCAAATAGGTTCGGTCCCGGGCGTTAGGTTGTCCTGATGAGCAACGGACAGCGCATCGGGGCGCGGGTGTTGCGGCGCAAGCCGATCGACCAGCTGACTCATCCCGGCAGCGAACTCAAGCGCACCATGGGTGTCGGCCACCTCACCATGATCAGCATCGGCGCCACGCTCGGCACCGGCATCTTCGTCGTGCTCGGGGAGGCGGTGCCGCAGGCGGGGCCCGCCATCGTGTTGTCGTTCGTGCTGGCCGGCATCACCGCGTTGTTCTCCGCGCTGTCGTACGCCGAGCTCGCGGGCCTGATCCCCGCTTCCGGCTCCTCGTACTCCTACACCTACGCGACGCTCGGCGAGATCGTCGCGTGGGTCTGCGGCTGGTGCCTCGTGCTGGAGTACGGCGTCTCCGTGGCGGCGGTCGCGGTCGGGTGGGGGCAGTACGTCAACGAGCTGCTGCACCTCGTGACGGGGCTGCGGATTCCGGAGGCGCTGAGCCAGGCGCCGGGTGCGGGCGGGATCGTCAACGTCCCCGCCGTGCTGGTCGTGGTCATCGCGATGCTGGTGCTGCTCGGCGGCGCGAAGGGCAGTGCCCGCACGAACACCGTCCTGGTGTGGGTGAAGGTCGGCGCGCTGCTGATGTTCTGCGCGGTCGCCTTCACGGCGTTCAAGGCGGGCAACTTCGCGCCGCTGTTCCCGTTGGGGCTGGCCGGGATGAGCGCCGGCGCGGCCACCTTGTTCTTCTCCTACATCGGGTTCGACGCCGCGTCGACCGCCGGTGAGGAGGCGAAGAACCCGCAGCGCGACCTGCCGCGCGCGATCATCATCTCGCTCGTCGTGGTCACCGCGCTGTACTGCGCCGTCGCGCTGGCCGCGGTCGGGGCGATGCCGTGGCAGACGTTCGAGGGCACGGAGGCGGCGCTCGCGCGGGTGCTGACGGACAACACCGGCAGCACGATCTGGCCGATCCTGCTGTCGATCGGTGCCGTGGTCGCGATCACCTCGGTCGTGCTGACCGTCCTCTACGGACAGACGCGCATCCTGTACGCCATGTCGCGCGACGGGCTGGTGCCGTCGATCTTCTCGAAGCTCACGCCCAACGGTGTGCCGTTCGTGAACACGGTCGTCGTCGGCCTGTTCATCGCGGTGCTGGCCGCGCTGGTGCCGTTGGGAGCGCTGGCCGACGCGACGAGCATCGGCACGCTGTTCGCGTTCGCGCTGGTCAACGTCGCGGTGATCATCCTGCGCCGCACCGAGCCGGACCGCGAGCGCAGCTTCCGGGTGCCGTTCTCGCCCGTGACGCCGTTGCTGGGCCTGGCGTTCTGCGTCTACATGATGTTCAGCCTGGGGCTGGACACCTGGATCGCGTTCCTCGGCTGGATGGTGCTCGGGTTCGTCATCTACTTCGGCTACAGCGTGCGGAAGGCGCGACTCGGGGTTCAGGCCAGCGACTGAAGCTCGCGGGCCAGGTTGGTCCGCGCGGCGGCGTCCCACAGCTGCCGCGCGGGCTCGGTCACGAACAGCGCCTCGCGGTCGAGCAGGGTCTTCAGGACCTTCGACCGGCCCGCGCGCCACGTGTCGTCGTCGTACCGCGCGTACTCCTGGCGCACGGCCAGGCTGTAGCGGTCGTAGTGCTCCGGCTCCGAGCCGAGGATGGCCAGGTCGGCGTCGAGCAGCACGTGCGCCAGCGGGTCGTCGGACGAGTGCGTGATCGTCGCCAGCACCAACGACTCGACGCGTGCGATGTACGTCTCCTCCAGCCCGGCCAGGCGTTCACGGGCCCACACGGCCGACGCGCGTTCGTCCTCGCCGGGTTCGCCCTCGTAGATCACGTCGTGGGCGCAGGCAGCCAGCGCGAGGACCGCCCGTTCCTCCACGGTGAACGCGAACGCGTCGGCCAGCGCCGACGAGTCGCGCACGACGGACACCACGTGGAACGTGTTGTGGTACGTCCGGTGGGGTTCGGCGTAGCGCTCCATCAGATCGCCCGCGTCCGGTGCACCACCGAGCGTGCGGACCGCGTCGTCCCAGACCCGTCTCACCGCGCCAGCTCCTCCTCGACGACGTCCGCTGCGGCCGCGCTGCCGCCCGCCCGGTGCATCATCCGCCGCATGTCCTTCACCCGCGCGGAAATCGCGGAATCAGTGGCCAGTTGATCCACCAACGAGCGCACGCCCTCCACGGTCACCGTGTCGAGCAGCACACCGAGCCCCAGCTCCTCGACGCGGCGGCCGTTGAGCCGCTGGTCGGTCATGTGCGGCACGACGATCATCGGCACGCCGTGGTGCAGCGCCTCCATCACGCCGCCCATGCCGCCGCGCGTCACGAACACGCTCGCGTGCTCCAGCACGGCCAGTTGCGGCACCTCGTCGTGCGTCTCGACGTTGATCGCGGGGCTCAGCACCTTGCCCTTCGTGACGAGGTGCCAAGGCATTCCCCGTGCCGCGTCCGCGCAGACCTGCGTGCCCGTCGTCGCGAGCACCACGGGCCGGTCGGGCGGCTTCCACGTGCCCTGGAACGCGCGCTCGGTCAGGCAGGGGCCGGTGAAGACGACCTCGTCGCCGAACGTGTCGCCCTCGGGCTGGAACTGCCGGGGGAACAGGGCTATCCGGCGGCGCGCGCCCGAGACGAACTCCGGCAGCGCGCTGCCGAGGAAGCCGTGCACCCTGGTGAAGAACCTGACCGCGGCCGGGTCGAACGTGCGCGGCGGCAGCACCTCGGTGCCGAGCGACCAGTGCTCGTTGCTCGACAGCAGGCCTTCCACCAGCACGTTCGGCACGTCCAGCCGGTGTGCGAGGACACCGCCGGTCCAGGCGGCGATGTCCCACACGACCAGGTCCGGGCGGTCGTCGCGGAAGGTTTCTTCGAGCTGGGGCAACGCCGACTCGGCCTCGGTGAGCGCGAGCCGCGTGGCGTTGTAGAGCGAGCTGGGCAGGTCAGCGGGAAGCGTTGTCCCGTACGGGATCGCGGTCGCGCCGCACCCGGTGACGGCGGCGGTGAACGGCGCGGTGGCAGGGCAGGTGACGCGGTGCCCTCGGCGCACGAGCTCGGCGATCATCCCGAGGGCGGGCAGGAGGTGTCCGCGCTCGGCCATCAGGAAGACCGCTATGTGCGCCATGGAAGGGATCAACGTCGTTCAGCGCCCGGTGGTTCACCTGCTCCTGTCCCACGGCCGCTCGGGCCAGTGGTGCTTGGGGTAGCGGCCCTTCAGCTCGCTGCGCACGCGCGCGTAGCCGTTGCGCCAGAACGATCTGAGGTCGCTCGTCACGGCCGTGGGGCGGCCGGCGGGGGAGAGCAGGTGCACCACCACCGGGACTCCGGCGATCTGCGGTGTGTCGGCCCACTTCATGGCGTCCTGGATGCGGACGGAGAGAACGGGCTGGTCCTGCGTGTAGTCGACCTTGCCCTGGCCGATGCGCTCCGGGGCGAGCTTGTCGAACTCAGCGCCCTCCGGCCACGGCAGCAGGCTGCGGAGCAGGGCCGTCGTGTCGATCTTGGCCAGGTCGGAGCGCTTCTTCGCCTTGCCGAGGTCGATCGCGCGGACCAGGGCCTCGTCGTCGACGCCCGGCCAGTCGCGGGTCCTGTGCAGGAACGCCATGCGCTCGCGCAGGCGCAGGGCGCTGTCTGGCCACTTCAGCAGGCCGAGGCCTTCGGTTTCGAGGCCCAGACGGAGGGCCTGCTGCGACTTGGCGAGGTCGTTGAGCGGGCGTTCGTCGAGGGTGATCGCGCCGAGCTTGCGGACCTCGTTCGCGATGACGTCACCGCTCCACCGGATGTCGTCCTCGGTGTGCACGAGCGCCTGCGCGGCGGTGACGGCGAGCTCCTCGTCGGCAGGGGCGGCGAGGCGGACGCGGCCGTGCTTGCTGCCCGGTTCGCGGTCGGCGATCGCGACCGCCAGCCACTTGTTGTGCGAGTCGGTGTGCTCGACGGCCGTGCCGTTGGCCATCAGGTAGACGTTGCTGTTCTTGGACCTGCGCTTCGCCAGCCGTTCCGGGTAGGCGAGGGCGACGACCAGCGCGGGATCGCCGTTGCCCGCCGGGTTCGTGCCGAGCTTCTCCAGCTTCTTGGCCTCCTGGCGCCACTTGCCTGGCGACTTCAGCGCGGTCGCCAGGTCGCTCGTGGCGGGGTGCGCGCTGTCGTCGAGCAGCGCCACGACCTCGGCGGCGGTCCGGTTGCCCGCGAGCGCGCTGCCGTCGATCAGGGCGCGGCCGAGCCTCGGGTGCAGGCCGACGTTCGCGATGCGGTCGCGGCGGTCGGGGTCGAGCGCGCCGATGGCGTTCAACGTCTCCTGCGCCGCCTTGAGCGCGCCCTCCGGCGGTGCGTCCCACCAGTTCAGGGCGCTGCCGTCCGGCGTGCCCCACACCGCGAGTTCGAGGGCGAGCCGGGTGAGGTCGGCGGTCTTGATCTCCGGTTCCGGGTAGCGGGGGAGCGTCGAGTGCTCGTGCTCCGGCCAGCAGCGGTAGACGCGGCCCGGTGCTTCGCGGCCCGCTCGTCCGGCGCGTTGTTCGGCCACGGCCTGGGAGACGCGGATGGTCGTGAGGCCGGCGAGGCCACGGCGGTGGTCGACGCGCGGCACTCGGGCGAGCCCCGCGTCCACGACCGCGCGGACGCCGGGGACGGTGAGGCTGGACTCGGCGATGCTCGTGGCGAGCACGACCCGTTGGCGCGGGCCGGGTTTGAGGGCCTCGTCCTGGGGCCGGGAGTTCAACTGGCCGTGCAGGATCACGGTGTCCGCGTTGAGCAGACCCCTGGTGCGGTTGATCTCCCTGACACCGGGCAGGAACGCGAGCACGTCGCCGTCCACTTCGGACAGTGCTTTGTTGATGGCCCTCGCGACCGTGTTCTCGACGTGCTCGTTGCGCGCGGGCGGGACGTACGTGATCTCCGTCGGGAACATGCGCGACTCTGACTGCAGGACCGGTGCGTCGAGCAGGTCCGAGAGTCGTTGCGCGGCAACGGTCGCGCTCGTGGCGAGGAGCTTGAGGTCCGGGCGGAGACCCGCCTTGGCGTCCAGCAGCAGCGCGAGCAGGAGGTCGGCGTCGAGGTGGCGTTCGTGGCACTCGTCCAGCAGGACCGTGCCGACGCCCTTGAGCTCTTGGTCGTGCTGGAGCCTGCGCACGAGAAGACCGCTGGTCACGACCTCGATGCGGGTGTGCCTGCTCGTCTTGCGGTCGCCCCTGACCGAGTAGCCGACGGTGTGGCCGACCGGTTCGCCGAGCAGGCTCGCCATCCGTGCGGCGGCGGCGCGCGCGGCGATCCGGCGTGGCTCCGCGACGACGACCCTGCCTTCCAGCGCGAGCGGGACCAGCGTCGTCTTGCCGGTGCCCGGCGGCGCCACCAGGACGGCCGCACCGTGCTCCTGGAGCTGCTCCAGGAGTTGCGGGAGAACGGATTTCACCGGGAGATCGGGCAGGTCCACGTCGTTCAGTGTGTCAGGGTTGTCCCATGGGGATGATCGGAGTGGCATCCGCGGTCCTGTCCTTGGTGCGGTCCGCGCGGACCGTGCAGCAGTGGCGGCACGTGCCGATGGTGTCGGCGTCGTCGGTGACGGCGTCCGTGCTGGCCGTGGTGCCCGCACGCAACGAGGAAGCCACGTTGCCTTCGTTGCTGCCCGGTCTCGTCGGACAGCCCGGCGTGCGCGTTGTGGTGGTGGACGACGCTTCCGGGGACGCGACGGTGTCCGTTGCCCGGTCCCTGGGCGCTCAGGTGATCGAGTCGTCCGGTCCCGCTCCTGGCTGGGCCGGGAAGACGCACGCCATGCACCTCGGCGTCCAGGCGGCTCAGGACGAGGAGTGGTTGTTGTTCGTGGACGCCGACGTGACCTGCGCGCCCGGCCTGGTCGGACGGCTCGTGGCGACGGCGTCCGAGCTGGGCGCGGACCTCGTGTCGTCGTCGGGGCGCGGGACCGGTGCCGGCTGGTGGTTCCTGCTGCCCGCGTTCAACACGCTGGTGTTCGAGGGCTCGCCGCCGGACGGCCGCGGGGCCACGGCGCTCGCGGTCGGGCACTGCGTCCTGGTGCGCCGCGCCGCGTTCCTCGCCGCGGGTGGCTGGGAGGCGCTGGCGGAGACGCACGCGGACGACGTCGGTCTGGCCACGTTGATCAGGGACTCCGGCGGGGTCGTGCGGTTCGTCGACGCCTCGATGCTGCTGACGACCTCGGGCATCAACACGTTCGCCGACTGCTGGCGGTCGTTGCGCAAGAGCATCCAGCCGGCGTTCCGGGAGATGTTCGGGCCGTGGGGGCGTCCGCTGCTGGTGGCCGCCGGGCTGCTGCACCTGGCGTACGGGCTGGTCCCGGTGCTGCGGTGGCGGTCGCCGTGGTCGTGGCTGGCGTGGTTCGCGCAGGCCGTGTCGCACCACGAGTTCACCCGCCGGGTCGGCCAGCCGGAGATCTCGGCCGTGCTCGCGCCGCTGTCGTGGGCGACGATCGGAGTGTTCCTCCTGGACTGCGCGTTGCGTCCAGGTGCCCAGTGGAAGGACCGCCGCGTTGGTTGACCCGTTGCGCGACCCGGACGACCCGGAGCTGCTCGACCCCTACCAGTCGCGTTCGCTCGCGATCCTGGTCGAAGGGGCGCGGCTCGCGTCCGGCGCCGTCCGGTACGGGAAGGTGGGCAAGGTCGGCAGTGCCGCGGTCGTGGTCAACCGCGAGAACCCGCTGCCGTCCGGCAACTTCGGCTGCGCCCTGGACGGGACGTCGGTCGAGGTCGCGTCGACGTTGCTGCGGCTGGAGCAGACGTTCGCGGACGTGGGGCGCGCGGAGGCCGTCGTGTACGCGTCGCCGACCACCGTGGACGAGATCGAGGGCATCGCCGACGACTCCGGCTGGTACGCGGTCGAGGAGCTGCTGACGGTGGTCCACCGGGGTCCTGCGGTCGTGTCCCCCGAGGTCAGGCGGGCTGTCGACGCGGACGTGCCGGGGATCGTGGAGCTGCTGTCCGACGAGCTCGTCGGCAACCGGGAGCGGTTGTCGCGGTGGCTCGGGCACCGGCTGGACGACCCGCGCTGCCCGGTGCTGGTGGTGGACGACGGCGACCGGATCGGCGGGTTCGTCTCGGGGTTCGCCGAACGCGGTGTGGGCCTGGTCGAGCAGTGCGTGGTGCGTCCGGCCCGGCGTCGTCGTGGCGTGGGGCGGTCGTTGGTCGTGTCCGCCGTGTCGGCGTTGCGCTCCTCGGGCGCGATGCTGGTCGCGTCGCAGGTCGACGAGGGTCCGGGGGAGCGGTTCGCCGAGGCGTGCGGGTTCGTCGCGGCGTACCCGGTGACTGCTTATGTACGCAGAGTTGATGAGCTACTCGACTGAGTTACTTAGTTGCCGCGTGACATATCCTTAGCAGGGCTAAGGGAGGCTTTGTGCGCGAGCGGTTGCCGGTCGAGGTGTGGGTTCTGGTCGCGGCGAGCTTCATCATCGCCGTGGGGTTCGGGATCGTGGCACCCGTTCTGCCGGTGTACGCGGCGTCGTTCGGCGTCGGTCACACCGCCGTAGCGGCCCTGATCAGCGCTTTCGCGTTCGTCCGGCTGGCGTTCGCGCCGGTCAGCGGCAGGCTGGTCAACCGGTTCGGCGAGCCCCGCGTGTACATCGTCGGCATCCTCATCGTGGCCCTCGGCACGGCGATGTCCGGGTTCTCGACGAGCTACGCCGAGATGCTGTCGTGGCGCGCGGTGGCCGGTGTCGGGTCGACGATGTTCACCGTGGCCGCGCTGGGCCTGCTGATCCGGATCACCCCGGCGCCGATGCGCGGCCGTGCCTCCGGCATGTGGGCGGCGGGCTTCCTCATCGGCAACGTCGCCGGCCCGATCGTCGGCGCCGGGCTCGTGCCGTTCGGGCTGTGGGTGCCGTTCGTGTCGTACGGCCTGTTGCTGTGCCTCGCGGCGTTCGTGGTCTGGTTCTTCCTGCGGCGCTCGACGCTGGTGGAGATCGACAGGACCAACACCGACACACCTATGACCGTGCGTGAGGCCGTGCGCAACGGCGCCTACCGCGCCGCCCTGGCGTCCGGGTTCGCGAACGGCTGGGCGGTGTTCGGCGTCCGGATCTCGCTGGTGCCGGTGTTCGTCATCGAGGCCCTGAAGCACAGCCCGGCCGTCGCCGGCATCTCGATGTCGGTGTTCGCCGGCGGCAACGCGGCGATGCTGTTCCTGTCCGGCCGGATCGCCGACACCCGCGGCCGCAAGCCCGTCGCCATCGTCGGCCTGCTGGTCAGCGGCGCCGCGACGGTCTGGATGGGCTTCACCGGCGACCTGTGGACGTTCATGGCCGCGTCGCTGATCGCGGGCATGGGCGCGGGCCTGCTGAACCCGCCGCAGAACGCCGTCGTGGCCGACGTCATCGGCCCGCGCGGCAAGGGCGGACCGGTCCTCGCGGGCTTCCAGATGGTGACGGACCTGGGCGCGATCATCGGCCCGCTGTGCGCGGGCCTGCTGGCCGACTCGTTCGGCTTCGAGGCGTCGTTCGCCATCACCGGCGCCGCACTGCTGCTCTCGGTGCTCTTCTGGTTCACGGCCCCCGAGACCCTGCCCACACACGAAGAGGAGCACACGGCCACCGCCGTGGCGCCGGAAAGCGGCTGCCTCGACGAAAGCGCCGAGATCCCGACCGGCGAACGCGTGGGTGGCAAGCCGCGTCACCCGGAAGCGTGATTGCGCGCTCAGCTTTCTTTTAGTTTGTGTCGCTACCCTCGTCGCCGTGGGTGGAGCAGAGCGCAGTGCGCGGAAGAAGAAGCAGGCCGCGCGTGCGGTGGTCCAGGCCCGTTCGACGGGCGGTTCCGATCGCACGAAGGTGATCGCGGGCATCGCCGTGGTGGCAGTCCTGGCCGTCGCGGTCATCGGCTACGTCGTCTACGAGCAGATGAAGCCCTCCACGTCCGCCACGGACGCCATCCCCCTCGCGCCGGCAGACCACACGATCTCGGCCCCCGCCGTCCGCGAGGGCAACACCGTGCTCGTGGGCAAGGACACGGCCACCGTGACGGTCGACGTGTACGAGGACTTCCTGTGCCCGATCTGCGGCACGTTCGAGAAGACCTACGGCACCGACATCAAGAAGGCCGTCGAGGACGGCAAGGTCAAGATCCGCTACAACATCCTGCCGATGCTCAACCGCCTGTCGA
This sequence comes from Lentzea sp. NPDC058436, assembly GCF_042721515.1. Taxonomy (NCBI): domain Bacteria; kingdom Bacillati; phylum Actinomycetota; class Actinomycetes; order Pseudonocardiales; family Pseudonocardiaceae; genus Lentzea; species Lentzea sp. NPDC058436. Next base: position 448,544 of record NZ_JBHXLF010000004.1, on the reverse strand, counting down.
AGCCGGAGGGCTACTCGACCGAATCGGCCAACGCCGCCCTGTGCGTCGCCGACGACGGCAAGTTCAACGCGTTCCACGCGGCGCTGTTCAACAAGCAGCCGGAGGAAGGCGACGCCGGCTACACCAAGGACCAGCTCATCAAGCTGGGCAAGGAAGTCGGCGTGACGTCGGCCGGTTTCGAGTCGTGCGTGCAGAACCAGACCTACAAGTCGCAGCTGGACGAGCTGATGTCCAAGACCAGCAACGACCCGGTCCTCCGCGACGGCGAGACCGGCCGGTTCCGCGGCACGCCGAGCGTCGCGTCCGGCGGCAAGCTCGTCGACCTGGACAACAAGAACTGGCTGTCCGACCTGGCCAAGTAGCGTTCCGCCGATCCGCGCCCGGTTCCAGGGTCTGCCTGGGCCGGGCGTTGTGCTTTCCGCCGTCCTCTGTGGACTTGGCCGGTGGCTTTGTGCTGGACGTCACTCGCTGGGTCTTCGGGTGTCTGCGAGGTGCCCGGCGCGGGGTTCTGATGGTCGTCACGTGGCTCTACCAGGCTTAATGCGGCCGGGGGTACCCCGATTTTTATCTTGTGGCATGGGTGTTGTACGGTATTGCCACACGAGAACGACGGGGAAACCCGCCGGGAACGTGGACCTTCAAGGGGCTGTGGCGCAGCTGGTAGCGCATCACACTGGCAGTGTGAGGGTCAGGGGTTCGAGTCCCCTCAGCTCCACTTGTAGGTAGAAACCCGCTTGGCTGGCGATATCGCTGGTCAGGCGGGTTTCTTGCTGTTTCGGGGTGGATCATGACCGAGCAGTTCGTCATGCCCCCTTGGCCAACGGTGTGGGGCGGCGGGATTGGTTGCGCCGCAAGCGCTGTGCCGCAGTTCGTGGGAGGTCCGTGCAGGCCGGATCGGTACCGTGCGGATGCCGGATCGAGAACGTGCTTTTGTGTCGTCGGCCGCGGGTTTGACGACACGGCGAGTGAATGTGCTGAGCCGCAAGCAGGTTCCGCTCTCCGCGGTGAACACGACCTCGTTGTCGTGCCGCTCGGGATGCTTGCGGGGTATGGCGGTGTCGCCGCCGGGTGTGGCGGCTTGTTCGGCGATGCGCTGGAGAGTCGCTCAGCCTTCTTCTTGAACGCAAGTCGAGTGTGAGGCGCCGATGGGCCACGTGACCTTGCACGCGGCCAGGCAGATGGTCGTCGCTGACGCGCCGAACCGGATGATGCGCCCCGCTACTGGCCGCAGCCATCCACGCGCGTGGTCTCTACCGGATGCGGGATGGCAGGGCGGTCGAGACCCAGCAGATTCATGCTCGCGTCGGCAACTACGAGAACCTGTTCGCGCGCGAAGGTACGTTCATCAAGCTCAAGTGACCATCGGAAGGTGACGCCGTGGAAGCCTTTGAGTCGTTCGTCGCCCTGACCATGGAGGCGGACACCGAGGACGGCCGCCTCGTGGTGTCCGAGGCGATCAAGTTCCCGGTAATCCGCCAGACAGCCAAGACCTCGCGCGTCGAGATCCAGACTCACGGCTTCGAGGTCGACCTGGTCGGCGCACGCCACGACAGGCTGGTCCTCGCCACTGTGAAGTCGTTCTTCGGGTCACGCGGCGTCGTAGCCGAGCACGTGATGGGCAAGTCCGAGACCAAGCGGTTCAATTCGCTGTACGCGTTGATCAACGACCCAGTGGTGCGGGACGCAGTCATCGACGGGGCGAGCAAGCGCTACGGGTACCCGATCAACCAGATCGAACTCCGGCTCTACGTCGGCAAGTTCGCCGGCGGCAAGACGGTCGAGCACGAACGCCTGATCCGCGAATGGGCCGCAAAGCAGATCGTCGGTGCAGGTCCGATCCGGGTCTTTGGACTGCAGGACATCGTCGCCACCGCGCGCCAGGTCGCCTCGAGCAAGACCTATCGCGACAACCCGGCATTGGTGGCCATGAAGGTGATGGACGCGGCCGGGATGCTGACTCCGAACGAGTCACGACCTCTGTGACATCGTCCAGGGCGGGCGAGCGAAGGCGCGCCGCAACCACGCTTCCGACGGGCCGAGGACGTGCGTGGCCATGGGCGCCGCCGTTATGCCGAGAACTCAGCGGATCATGCGCGCGAGTTCTTCGACGATGTGGTGCGCTTCCAGCGGGTGGTATCCCGCCAGGTCTTCCTGACCGTCGGTTCGGAGGACTCAGGTTGAGCAGCTGTCCGCTGCGGAGTGTCTCTGGACTGCGAGGTCAGGCTCCGGGCGGAACGGCGATGCTCCTCACGCTGAACTCGAGGCCGAGCTGTTCCGCCAGTCCGGACACGGCGATCTCGTTCACCAGGTTGCCGGTGGCGCGGTCGAACCGCTTGATCTTGACGGGTGTCCTGCCGTCGAACGTCTCGTGGACCACGTGGATCGACTTCTCGGTGAAGACTGCCTGGCTGGACGCGGTGACGCCTGGGGTGAGGCCTGTGTCGAAACGCGGTGCGGTGACACCTGACGCGATGTCGGTGCTCATGATCCGGCCGTCGCCGGCCAGCCATTCGAGGTGACCGTCTCGGGTGGCCCGTGCGTCGTAGGACTTCTGGGAGAACGTTTCCTGGTCGGACAGTTCCTCGGTGAGGGGGCGGCGCTGCGTGTCCACGAGGGGGTGCTCGGTGTGCTCGCCGGTCTTGGTGTCCCAGGAGACGACCGTCGTGTGGGGGTTGCCGTCGGCGTCGGTGTAGTCGGAGAGGAACGTGATGACGCCGTTGTGGCACGGCACGTGGCGGTTGTGGTCTCCCGCGTTGAAGGCCGCTCGCCAGGCCAGGGCCTTTTCGCGGCCTTCTGTTGCCGGGTAGAGCTGGGAGAGCAGTTCCGGTTCCGCGGTGGTGTCGGTCTTCGAACGCATGCCGGGGATGCCGGCCGACGCCGGGAGGTGGGTGCCCGGCTGGGTGGCGATTCCGTTGAGGACGTCACCGCACAGCGCGTTCATGTAGTAGTTGCCTTCGACCTGGTAGAGCTGTGAGCCGGACGTGGTCGTGACGGCCACCTGGTTGGTGTAGCCGGAGCCGGTGTCGGAGAAGCCCTCGTTGTAGACCGCGAGGAAGCCCTTGTCGTCGGGTAGCGCGAAGGCGGACTGCTGCAGTGACGACTTCTTGTTCTCGAAGCTCGCCGTTCCGTCCTTGCCGAGGACGTAGTCGCGCTTGTCGTCGCTGAAGAACAGGCCTCGGCCCGACCACGCGATGTGCGGCTCGCTCATGCCGTTGGTCTCGACCAGCTCCTTGCTGCCGTCCGCTCGCACCAGGGCCAGGTAGGCCGGGCGGTGCTCCGTCGCGACGTCGGAGTCCGGGCTGAGGTAGAACGCGAGGACGGTGTCGCCCAGCTTCGCCTCGTGGGGCTTGACGATGTTCGCCACTGGGGTGATGTCGGGTGCGGTACTGCAGGCCGTCATCGCCAGAACGGCGGCGAACGCGGCGAGTCGGGGCAGGGACACCGGTGGGTCCTCTCGACGGGTGTGGGGCGGTTCGGCAGGCCGCACCGCCCCACTGGGTTACCTGCGGGTGCTGTAGATGACGGTGCCGGCGTCGTTCTTGATGTCGTCGGCGTGCACGGCTGTTCCGCCGTTGTGGTCGAGATCGACGTTCGCGGCCATGTAGGCCCGCCACACCAGTTCGGCGCCGTTCAGCTCGTGGTCGCCGTTGTGCTTGTTCTTGTTGGAATGCTTGTCGTGCGGCTTGAAGCGGAGATTTCGGTACGCGTGGTCGGCCGCCGCGTCGCGGACGGCCTGCGTCGTCCTGACGTACATCTTGTGGACCGGGCCGCATTTGGTGAGCGTGGCCGCTGTGCGGGACTGGCTCTTGCTGCCCGGTCCTGGCGCCTCCACGACGATTTTCGTCGTGTAATAGATGCCGGTGTGATTGCTCGTTCCGTTCGCGGGCTTCGCGTACGAGTGGAAGATGTCGCCCTTGTACCGGGAGTTTCCGACCTTCAGCTTGGTCGTGCAGTCGCTGTCGGAGGAAACGACGGCCTGTGCGGGTGTGATGAACAGGCCGGTGACCGCCGTGCCCGCCGCGATGGTCAAGGCGAGAACACGCCCGAAATCAGACATGTGCACCTGTCACCTGCGGGTGCTGTAGACGACGGTGCTGTCGTCGTTCTTGATGTCGTTGGGGTACACGCCGGTCCCGCCGTTGTGGTCGAGCTCGATGCCCGCGGCCTTGTAGGCCCGCCAGACCAGCTCCGAGCAGTTCAGCCGCAGCGTGCTGTTGATCTTGTTCACCGCGAAGTCCAGGTCGTAGGACTTTCCGCGCAGCGAGTTGTAGGCGTAGTTGGCCGCCTTGTTGCGCGTGCTCTGCTTCGCCTTGACGTACATCTTGTAGACGGGGCCGCACTTGTTCAGCGTCGCCGCCGTGCGGGCCTTGCTCTGGCTGCCCGGTCCCGGCGCCTCCACGACGATCTTCGTCGTGTAGAAGATGCCGACGTGGTTGTGGGGGACCACGGTCTTGGCGTAGGAGTGGAAGATGTCGCCCTTGTACCGCGAGTTTCCGACCTTCACCTTCTTGGTGCAGTCGGCGTCGGACGCGGTGCTGATGTCGTCGGCGGCGACGCTGACGTCCGGCACGTCCGCCTCGACGGCCAGTGCGGGTGCCACGAGCACGCCCGTCATCGCCATTCCTGCCACCGCGCCGGCCGCGATGGACGAGACGAGAAATCGCCCGATTTTCGGCATGTGAGAACCCCTTCTGAATGACTTCGTCGATTTCCGAGCGCATTGCTCGCATCGGAATCTCCCGATGGCGCGAATGCTGGCACGCGCCGGAATACGACGAGCACACGTCGGGAACACGAGGTCGGCGGAGGGGCTGGTCCCGGAGTCCGGCGTATAGGGTATTTCGCGTCGAGGGGGTGCGATGAGGTTCGGGGTTCTGGGACCGCTGACGGCGTGGCGGGGAGACGAGGAGCTCCGCCTCGGCACCCCCAAGGCACGAGTGCTCGTGGCGGTGCTGCTGAGCCGGGCGGGTCACCCCGTCTCGGAGGACCAGCTGGCCGCGGCGCTGTGGGGCGACGACCCGCCGAAGAGCGCCACCAAGAACATGCAGACCTACGTTCACCGGCTCCGCCGTGAGCTGGGTGACCCGGCGCGCGTCGTGCGGCGGGGCGCCGGGTACCTGATCCAGGCGGACAGGGGTGAGCTCGACGCCACGAGGTTCGAGGACCTGGCTCAGGCGGGGCAGGTGGCGGAGGCCGCCGACGCACTGGACGAGGCGTCGCGGCGGCTGCACGAGGCGGTGCGGCTCTGGCGGGGGCCCGCGTTCGCGGGCATGGCCGACGTGCCGGTGCTGGCCGCGGAGGCCGCGCGGCTCGACGAGGTCCGCCTGTCGGTGCTGCAGTCGAGGATCGCCGTGGACCTGAAACTGGGGCGCCACGCCGAGTTGCTGGGCGAGCTGATCGCGCTCGTCGGCGTTCACCCGCTGCGGGAACGGCTTCGCGCCCAGCTGATGCTGGCGCTGTACCGCTGTGGCCGCAGGGCGGACGCCCTCGCCGAGTACACGCGCGCCCGCACGACCCTGATCGAGGAGACCGGCCTGGACCCGGCCGACGAGCTGCACGACCTGCAGCAGCGCATCCTCAACCAGGACCCGTCGCTCGACCTCGTCCCCGCCGCCGTCACGTTCGCGACCGAGCCGAAGACCCCCGCTCCCGCCGAGCTGCCGCCGGACATCCCGGACTTCACCGGCAGGGACGACGAAGTGGCCACCCTGACGGAGGCCCTCACCGCGCCGAGGCCGGGTGCCGTCGCGGTGGCGTCCATCGCGGGCCTGGGCGGCCTGGGCAAGACCACGCTCGCCGTGCACGTCGCGCACGCGATCGCCGGTCGTTTCCCCGACGGCCAGCTCTACGCGGACCTTCGCGGGGCCTCGGCCGAACCGACCCGCCCGGAGGACGTGCTCAGCCGGTTCCTGTTCGCGCTCGGCATCAGCGGCAGCAGCATCCCCAAGACCCTGGACGAACGCGCGGCGCTGTTCCGGAGCTGCCTGGCAGGCAGGAGGATCCTCGTCCTGCTCGACAACGTGGCGGGGGAGGAGCAGGTGCGGCCGCTCCTGCCGGGGCAGCCCGGCACGGCGGTGCTGCTCACCGGACGGGTGCGGCTGGTCGGTCTCGCGGGCGCCGGCCTGCTGGAGCTCGACGTCCTGCCGTCGGCCCAGGCCATGAACCTGATGCGCGCCATCGTCGGAGACGAACGCGTCCGTACCGATCCGGACGCGGCCAGGGAGATCATCCGGTTGTGCGGCCACGTACCGCTCGCGGTGCGCATCTCGGCGGCCAGGCTCCTCGGCAGGCGGCAGTGGTCGCTCTCCCACCTCGCCGGCGTCCTGGGCGAGGAACGGCACCGGCTCGACGAACTCGTGGCGGGCGATCTCGACGTCCGCGCGGGGTTCGAGATGAGCTACCGGATGCTGCCGGCGGGCGCGCGGCGGGCCTTCCGGCTGGCCGGACTTCTCGACGCGCCCGACTTCGCCTCCTGGGGGGTGGCGGCGCTGCTCGACCTTCCGGTGCGCGAGGCGGAACGGGAGATCGAGACGCTCGTCGACGCGCACCTGCTGAACCTCACCGGGACCGACGAGACGGGCGGGCTCAGGTACCGGTTCCACGACCTGATCCGGTTGTACGCGCGGGAACAGGCGCGGCGCGAGGACCCCGAACCTGATCGCCGTGACGCGCTCGCACGGGCGTTCGGCGCGTGGCTGGCGCTGGCGGAGGTCGCGTCGGAGCACGTTCCGGGGCCCTTCTACACGCCCATGCACAGCGACGCGGCGCGCTGGCGGCTGCCAGCGGACGTCTCCGGTTCGTTGCTGGCGGACCCGATGGCCTGGTTCGGCGCGGAACACGCCGCCCTGATGGCGGCGGTCGTCCAGTCGTGCGAGGAGGGACTGACCCAGCTCGCCTGGGACCTGGCGGGATCCACCGAGACGTACCTCAACGTGCGCGGCGTGTACGACGGCTGGCAGCGCATGCACGAGCAGGCGGTGGTGCTCTGCCGGCAGACCGGGGACAGGCGGGGCGAGGCCGTGCTGCTGCGCGGTCTCCTGCACGTCACCACGTGGAACTCGCCGCCGGGTGCCGGACCGGCGATGACGCGGATGCGCGCCAGCGCCGTGCAGCTGCTCGACCTGTTCACCGAGCTGAACGACCCGCTCGGAACCTCTGACGCGCTGGCGACCCTGGCCTGGAGCATGACGGCCGACGGGAACAGCGCCGAGGCGCTCGAACTGGCGGAGCGCGCGCTGCGGATGGCCACCGAGGTGGACTACCTCGAAGGCCAGGCGCGGGCCTATCACGTGATGGCGATCATCCACGGCGAGGACGACCCCCGCGGGGCGCTCGTGGTCCTGCGGGAGGCGGCGAAGATCGCCGAGACGCTCGGCAACCCCCACTACACCACGACGATCACCCAGTTCCTCGGCGCGGCGAAGTCGTTGTCCGGTGACGTCGCGGGCGGTCGCGAGCTGCTGGAGAGCTCGCTGGACATGGCGCGGCGCCTGAACTACCGCTACCTGGAGACGTTCTCGCTGCTCTACCTCGCGAAGCTGTTCGCGGCGGTGGGCGACGAACGGGCCAGGGCGACCGCCGAGCTGACGCGGACCTACAGCGAGGACGGCAACTTCGGCCACTACCTCGCCGACGCGCTCGCCGTCATCGGACAGGTGGACCTGGCGGAGGGAGACGTGCCCGCCGCGGTCGGCGCGTTCGAACACTCGGTCCGGGTGTGGCGGACTCGCGGCTCGATCCCCTACCTGGCGAGGACACTGCGCGCCCTCGGCGACGCGTACCTGGCCGCGGGCGACCACCACCGGGCCCGCGTCGTCTGGGAGGAGGCACGTGAGCTGTTCCGGGGGATCTCGCACGAAGAGGGCTTGAGGACCTTGAACGCCCGCCTCGGGTGAGTCCGGCCGCGTTCAGGACGTCCGAGGTTTCGGGGAACGCCCTTCGGCGAGCTCGGCTACCCTGTGTTGTCGCCGTGCGGCGGTGAGTCACCGCTGGAGGGGTTGTGGGCGCTGATCCGACTCGGGTCCGGACGCGGGCCGACCTGGTGCGCGAGCTGGAGGTGCTGCGCGGCAACGCGGCGCGGGGCTCCGGGCGGACACGGGTGTCGCTGGCCGAGCTGGCCAAGCGGATCGAGGTGCCGCGTTCCACCGTGCACACCTACCTGACGGGGCAGACGCTGGTGCCGGCCGAGGTGCTGGACCGGATCGTGATCGCGCTGGACGGTGACCACGGGAGCCAGGCGCGGTGGGCCGACGCGTGGGACCGCGTCGCGGCGCACGAGCACACGACGAAGCAGGCGCCTGTCGCCGTGGTGCCCCGGCAGTTGCCGGCGGACGTGCCGGCGTTCACGGGACGGGTGGCCGAGATCGAGGCGCTCGACCGGTTGCTGGAGCAGCCGAACCGGACTGTGGTGCTGTCGGCCATCGCGGGGACGCCCGGCGTGGGGAAGACCGCCCTGGCGATCCACTGGGGACATCGGGCCGCGCGGTGGTTCCCCGACGGGCAGCTGTACCTGAACCTGCGCGGGTACGACGTCGGTGCGCCCGTGCCGGCGGCCGACGCGGCACTGACGTTGCTGCGGGCGCTGGGGGTCCAGGACGTTCCGCACGGGCTGGACGACCGGGTCGGCTCGTTGCGGTCGGCGCTGGCGGGCAAGCGGATGCTGCTGGTGTTCGACAACGCGGACAGCGCGGAACAGGTGCGGCCGCTGCTGCCGGGCACGCCGTCCTGCTTCGCCGTGGTGACCAGCCGGGACGCGCTCACGGGGCTCTCCGTCGTCGAGGGTGCGCATCGGCTGGACCTCGACGTGCTGCCGCTGGACGAGGCCCTGCGACTGCTCGGGGAACTGATCGGCGAACGGGTCGAGTACGAGCGCGAGGCGGCGGCCGACCTCGCCGAGCTGTGCGCCAGGTTGCCGCTCGCGCTGCGGATCGTGGCGGAGCTCGCGCGGTGGACGCCACTGCACGAGGTGGCCGCCCACCTCAGGAGTGAGCGCCTCGACCTCCTCGACAGCAGCGGTGACCCGCGCAGCATGGTGCGGGCGGTGTTCCTGTGGTCGTACCGGCAGCTCCGGCCGGAGGCCGCCGAGCTCTTCCGGTTGCTCGGACTGCATCCCGGCCGCGACTTCGACGTGCCCGCCGCGGCCGCGATCCTCGGCACGGGTCTCGCCGACGCGGCACTGCGGGTCGACCTGCTCGTCAGGGCGAACCTCCTGCAGGGCGGCGGCCGGTACGAGATGCACGACCTGCTGCGCGACTACAGCCGAGAGCTCGCCGCGTCGGCGCCGGACGCCGTCACCAGCCCTGCCGTGGTGCGGTTGATCGACCACTACGTCGAGGCGCAGACCGCCGCTTTCGCCCGCGTCTACCCGCAGTTCCACCAAGGGGACGTGCCGGACGCCGGCTGGCTCACCGACCCGCGCGCGTGGCTCACGGCCGAGGCGGACAACGTGGTCGAGGTCGTGCGGCTCGCCGCCGGAGTTGGCCTCGGTGCGACGGCCCGCAGGCTCGCCGGGGTCGCCAAGCGGCACCTGGAGACGACGTCGTGCGCCGCGCAGGTGATGCGCATGCAACGCACGGCGCTCAGCTCGGCCAGGACCGACGGCGACCTGGTGGGCGAGGCGGAGGCGTTGCGCGGTCTCGGTGTCGCCGCCGAGGCGATGGGCGCGCAGATCGAGGCGCTCGACTGGTTGCGGCGCAGCGCGGACATCTGGCAGCTCGTGGGTGACTCCGGACAGCAGGCCGCGGTGTTGAACAGCATCGGGATCACCCTGGGGGAGCTGGGCCGGTTCGACGAGTCGGTCGCGACGCTGGAGCGGTCCATCGCGTTGTCCGAGGACGCGGGCAAGCTGCACAACGTCGCCATCAACCGGATGAACCTCGGCGCCACGCTGGAGAAGCGAGGAGAGCTCGGCAGGTCGCTCGCGAACCACCGCGAGGCGCTGCGGACGTTCCGGACGCTCGGCGACCGGCTCGGGGTCGCGCACGCGTCGACCAACGTCGCCAACGTGCTCAACCAGCTGGGTGAGCACGGCGAGGCGGTGGCGCTGCTCGGGGAGGCGCTGACCGGGTACCGGGAGCTGGGCAGCCGCGTCGGCGAGACGTTCGTGGTCAAGTTCCTCGGCTCCGTGCACGTGGCGAAGGGCGAGGACGGCCTGGCGACCGAACGCTACGAGGAGGCGCTGGTCATGGCCACCGAGGTCGGAGACCTGAACCTGCGGGCAGAGCTGCTCAACCACCTCGGCTTCGCCCGGTGCCGCACGGGTCACCACGCGGCGGCCCGTGAGGCGCACCACGACGCGCTCGCCCTCGCCAGCGAACACGGCCACCGGCTGGAGGAGGCCAGGGCGCGGGAAGGACTCGGCGGGGTCGCGCTGGCCACCGGTGCCTGCGAGAGCGCCAAACGGCACTGGCGGAAGGCACTCGAACGCTACGAGTCCATGGGCGTCGCCCAGGGGGAACGGCTGCGCGCCGCCCTGGCCGAGCTCTGACCGTCCAGGTTCGTCCAGCCCCGTCCAGGATCGCCCGTCCGGTCCAGCGCCCGCTGCTGGAGTAGGCGGCGTCATGATCCAGGAGAGAGGGGATTCACCAATGGCTCGGATCAAGGGGCGAACGGTCAGGGCGTCGGTTCTCGCCATGGCGGCTCTGGTCACGGGAGGGCTGTTCCTGCCGGGAACGGCTCAGGCGGCGGGGACGCCGTGGTCCGTCACCGCGTACAACGGCTCGACGTCGATCGCGAAGGCCAACGGGGACTTCGCCAACAACGGCGGCGTGTACGCCACGGCCGGCATCAACATGGCCGACACGTCCAACAACGGCAGCCCGGTCTACGTGGAGGTGAAGTTCTACTTCTGGACGCGGCCGTTCATCGGCGCTCCGGAGATCTGGATGGAGGTCGACAAGAAGCAGACCTCCAGGACCTCCAGCGCGAAGTACGTGACCGCGAACGTGTCGACCCGGCTGAGGCCCAGCTCCAGCAAGGCGCGTGCGTCGATCATGGTGTGCGAGGACCGGAACAACAAGGCGGACAAGTGCTCCGCGCCGTCGATCGTGGCCTTCGACTACTGAGCGGCACGTGCCGGACGGCACCCTTCGAGGCATGACCTCTGGCGTCCGAAATGGCCGGTCGGGACTTCGGGGCACGGCGAACGCGTCCCTAGCGTCGGTGCCGTGACGGACAACAGAGTGTTCTTGCCGAGGTTCGGGGCGGTGTGCGGGGTGGTGCTCGCGCTGTCGATCGGGGTGCCGGGGGCGGTGGAGGCCTTCACCGGGGAGACGGCCTTCACCAGTGCTGTGATCGGGCTGGGGACGGCGTTCGGGGTGCCCGCGGTGCTGGCGTTGCACGGGCACCAGGCGCACGCGTCGGGGCGGTTCGGGGCGTTCGCCTTCGGTGCGAACCTGCTCGGGCTGGGGGTGTTCACCGGGGTGGCGTTCGCGTTGAACCTGGTGATCTTCTTCCTGGAGCCGGGGTCGGTGGTGCCGTTCACGCAGGCCGTGCTGAAGGTGGGGTCGCTGGTGTTCGTGGCCGGCTCCGCGTTGTTCGGGGTGTCGATGGTGCGGGCGAAGGTGTTTCCCGCTGTGCCCGCGTGGGGGTACGGGATCGGGTTCGTGCTGTTGGCGGCGTTCGCGGTGTTGCCGGACACGCCGTTGTCCGCGCTGGTGCACGTCGCGTGCGCGGTGGTGCTGGTGTGGTTGTCGGTGGCCGTGTGGACCGCTCGTCCGGCAGTAGCCTGAGCGGCATGTACACCTCGCGGCCGGCGTTCTGGGTCTCGCCGGTGATGTGTGCCGCGGTGCTGGTCGCGGGGGTGTACGCGGCGGTGTCGGGGCTTGGGCGCACCGATCTGCCGTTGCTGGTCGGTGGGCTGGCGGTGCTGGTGGCCGTGGACCTCGCCGAGTTCCGGCGGTATCCGGTGCGCACGCCGAGAGGTGTCGCGGCGGGGTTGTTGGTGGCGAGGGCCGCCCTTTACGTCGGACTGGCCTATGTGGACGGTTCTGGGCTGGCGCGGATCCTGTTGCTGCTCGTGCCGTTCACCGCCTACTTCGCTTTCGGGTCTCGTGTGGCGGTCGGGTTGGCCTGCGTGTGTCTGGCGGTGGCCGTGGTGAGCACGCCGGACTGGTACGCGGATGTCGAACAGGCTTCGGACCTGGTGATGTTCGCGGTGGGGCTGGTGCTGACGATCACGATGGCGGCGGTGGCGGTGCGGGAACGCGACGGGCGGATCCGGTTGCAGGAGTCGCACCGGACGGTCGCGGAGCTGTCGGCCGCCGCGGAACGGGCTCGGGTGGCGCGGGATCTGCACGACGACCTCGGGCACCACCTCACGGCGATCGTGGTGTTGCTGGAGAAGGCCTCCGCGTTCCACGACCGCGAGCCCGGTACGGCCAGGGCCGCTGTGCTCGACGCTGAACGGTCGGCGCGGCGGGCGCTCGGGGAGGTGCGGGAGTCGGTCCGGTCGTTGCGGTCGTTCCACCTGCCGGCCGCGCTGGACGAACTCGTTGCGGGGCAAGGGGATGTGACGCTGACGGTCAGCGGTTCGCCGGACGAGCACGGCGCCGGCGCGCTGCACGCGTTGTACCGGGCGGCTCAGGAGGGCATCACGAACTCGCGCCGGCACGCCGCCGCCACGCGCATCGACGTCGCGGTCGAGTTGGACGCCGAGCGGGCGCGGCTGGTCGTGGCCGATGATGGACGGGGCATGGGTGCGGCGGCGGAGGGGTTCGGGTTGCTCGGGATGCGGGAACGGGTCGCGCTCGCCGGCGGCAGGGTCGACCTGGCCAGCTCGACGGCCGGGACACGGCTGACCGTCACGATCCCCGTGGCGGGGCCGGCGTGACGCGCGTGCTGGTCGTCGACGACCAACGGCTGATCCGCGAGGGCATCGCGTCGTTGCTGGGGATCCAGCCCGGTATCGAGGTCGTCGGCACCGCCGCCGACGGTCGGGAGGCCGTGGAGCAGGCCGTGGCGCTGGCGCCGGACGTGGTGCTGATGGACGTCCGGATGCCGGGGATGGACGGCGTCGAGGCGGTGGCGGTGCTGCGCACGCGGGCGCCCGCGTGCAAGGTCGTCATGCTCACCACGTTCGACGACGAGGACTACGTGGTGCGCTCGCTGCGGGCGGGCGCGGCCGGGTACCTGCTCAAGGACCTGCCGTCGCAGGAGCTCGCCGCGGCGGTCAAGCTGGCTGCTGCGGGGGTCGCGCAGTTCGACCCGGCCGCGGCGGCGCGGCTGGCGGCGGTGCTGGACAGGTCCGGTGGCGAGCGCGAACCGCTGACCGTGCGCGAGGTCGAGGTGTTGCGGCTGGTCGCGGGCGGTGCGACGAACAAGGAGATCGCCGAGCGCCTGTTCCTGTCCGAGGGCACGGTGAAGAACCACATCTCGCGGATCCTCGGCAGGCGCGGCCTGCGCGATCGCACGCAGGCCGCGCTCTACGCCCAGTCGCACGGGCTCGTGTGACGCACCGGACTAACCCTTGTGCGCCAACGCTTTCCCCATCCGCGTCAACGCCTCCGTCAGCTCCTCCTCCGAGGCCGCGAACGACAGCCGCACGTGTCCTTCGCCGCCGGGGCCGAACGCGGAACCGGGGGTCGTGACGACGCCAGCCTCGTTCAGCAGCCAGGCGGCGAACCCGGCGGAGTCCAGGCCGGTGCCGGTGATGTCCGGGAAGGCGTAGAACGAGCCTTCCGGTGCCGCGCAGGAGATTCCCGGCAGGGCGTTCAGGCCGTCGACGAGGAGGTCGCGGCGGCGGGCGTAGGCGGTGCGCATGGCGGCCACCGCCTCCGCGCCACCGGTCAGGGCCGCCTCGCCGGCGATCTGGGCGAACGTCGCGGCGCAGCTCACGCTGTGCTCGTGCACCTTCAGCGCGGCCGAGATCAGGTCGGCTGGGCCCGCCAGGTAGCCGAGTCGCCAGCCCGTCATGGCGTAGCCCTTGGAGAAACCGTTGACGGTCAGCGTGTTCTCCGGCAGGCGGCTGGCCGGACTCAGGTGGGGGCGGTCGTCGTAGCGCAGGTGTTCGTAGATCTCGTCCGAGACGACGACGAGGTCGTGGGCACTGGCCACGGACACCACGGCGTCCAGCTCGGCCTCGTCGAGCACCCGGCCGGTGGGGTTGTTGGGGCTGTTGACCAGCAGCACCCTGGTATCGGGTGTGACGGCCGCTGCCAGGGCCTCGCGGGTGATGCGGAAGCCGGAGGACGGGTCCAGCGGCAACGGCACGGGGGTCGCGCCCGCCAGCGACACCATCGCCGCGTAGCTGACCCAGCCCGGCGACGGGATCACCACCTCGTCGCCGGGGTCGAGCAACGCGGTCAGCGCCGCGTAGAGGGCGTGCTTGGCCGACGGGGTGATGATCACCCCGTCGGCCGGGTCGGCGAGGACCTCGTTGTCCCGCGCCAGTTTCTCCGCCACCGCGGCGCGCAGTTCCGGCAGGCCGCGGCTGGGGGAGTAGTGGGTGCGTCCCGAACGCAGCGCGCGGATCGCCGCGTCGGTGATGGCGGGCGGGGTGGTGAAGTCGGGTTCGCCGCGCGAGAGGTCCACCAGGGACGCCCCGGCCGCGCGGAGGTGTTGCACCGTCTCCAGCATCGCCACGGTCGCCGACCGTTCGACCGCCGCCAGCCTTCGCGCCGCACGCTTGGACATCGCCCGTCTCCTCGTTCTCTGGCTCCGGTCAGGACCGGAGCATCTCCGCGATCAGGAACGCCAGCTCCACCGACTGCTCGGCGTTCAACCGCGGATCGCACGCGGTCTCGTAGCGGCGAGGCAGGTCCGCCTCGGAGATCCGTCCGGCGCCACCGAGGCACTCGGTCACGTCGTCACCGGTCAGTTCCAGGTGCACACCGCCGGGGTGCGTGCCCAGCGCGCGGTGCACCTCGAAGAACCCCTGCACCTCGTCGACCACGCGGTCGAAGTGCCGGGTCTTGTGGCCGCTCGCAGAGCCCTGCGTGTTGCCGTGCATGGGATCGCACTGCCACACGACCTTGTGCCCTGACGCCTCCACCCGTTCCACGATCGGCGGCAGCGCCTCGCGGACCAGGCCGTTGCCCATCCTCGTGATCAGGGTGAGCCTGCCGGGCTCGTGCCGCGGGTCGAGCCGTTCGACGTACTCCAGCGCCTGCTCGGGTGTCGTCGACGGCCCCAGCTTCACGCCGATCGGGTTGGACAGGTGCTCGGCGAACGCGATGTGCGCGCCACCGAGGTCCCTGGTCCGCTCGCCGATCCACAGGAAGTGCCCGGACGTGCCGTACGCGCTGCCCGAGTCGTCGGCGCGGACGAGCGCCGCCTCGTAGTCCAGCAGCAGGGCCTCGTGGCCCGCGAAGAACTCCGGCGCCCTGGCCAGGTCGCCAGGGGACCCGAAGGCGTTCATGAACGCGAGCCCGCGGTCCATCTCGGCGGCCATCGCGGTGTAGCGCCCGCCCGCCATGGCCGGGGCGAGGAACGGCTCGTTGCTCTGGTGCGCGCCGCGCATGCTGCTCGTGCCGGCCACGGCCCGCACCATGTTCATGGTCGCGCAGGCGTTCCGGTAGGCGCGCACCATGCGGTCGGGGTCCGGCACCCTGCCCTGCGCGGTGGCCGCGAACGCGTTCACGGCGTCGCCGCGGTAGCTGGGCAGGCCGTGCTCGTCGGTGTCGCTGGAACGGGGTTTCGCGTACTGGCCGGCGATCCTGCCGAGGTGCACCACGGGAACGCCACCGTGGTAACCCAGCACCGTGCTCATCCGCACCATCGTCCGGACGTTGCCGCGCAGGTGCGCCTCTGTGTTGCCGTCGAAGGTCTCCGCGCAGTCCCCGCCCTGCAGCAGGAACGCCGAGCCGTTCGCGACGTCCGCGAGCCGTGCGGTGAGGGTGTTGATCTCGGCGGGGGTGACGACGGGCAGTGCCTCGGCCAGTTCGGCCGACGCCGCGCGCAGGGCGCCCTCGTCCGGCCAGGTGGGCTGCTGGGCGGCGGGCAGGTCGAGCGCCGCGACGAGTCCTGCCTGGACGTCCGGGCGCAGCGGGTTCAGGTGGGGACGGGTGGTGGTGCCTGTCCAGGCGGGGGCGTGCGCCAGCGTCGGGACGGTGGTGGTCACTGGATCTCTCCTTGTCGGTGGAGCACGTCACGCACCGCTCGCGGCCACTTCGGCGGTCACGCGAACGGGGGCGAGCACCGAGGCGGCGATCGCGTCGGCGTCGTGCACGAAGTCGCTCCACTGGCCTGGTCTGCTGCTTCCGACCTGCATGAACCAGCGGGTGTGCTCGGTCGGGATGCCGAGCACGTGCAGTCCGGCGTCTGGCCGGCCGTGCCGGTCGATCGGGTGGAACGGGCTGGGCGTCACGGCGACGCCCCCGGTGTCGTGCTCCTCGCCGGCGCCGCGGTTGACGTAGCTCGTCCAGATGCCGCGTTCGCGCAGGTCCCGCGTCAGCGGCGAGGAGTCCACGCGGAGATCGGGGCTGGGGATGCGGGCGTCGACCAGGACCTCCACCGGCACGGCCGATCCGGCGACCTGCGGCGACGAGAGCACGAACCGGCCGAGCCCCTCGTCGGTGGAGAACCGGGTGTCCGGCCCGGTCAGCCGCACCACCCCGGCGTCGAGCAGCGCGAGCAGCTGCCGGAGCCGCCCGGCGGGTGGTCCCGCGGCGAGGAACCCCGCCCGCGGCACGTACCAGCCGTCGAAGTCGCCGACCTGGGAACCCGGCCGCAGGCCGCCGAAGTCGACCAGCTTGCGGATGACCCACCGCGTGTCGCGCATGACGTCCAGCGCCGCGTTGAGCGGCGAGTCGACGTTGCCCATCTCGGCACGCTTCAGACCGGACCGCACCTCGGCTTCGAGAGCGCGGGTGAAGTCCTCCCCGCTCGCGAAGTGCCGCCCGGCGAACGGACGTGCCAGCGAGTCGAGGTCGGGAGCGGCCGGCAACGGGCCGAAGCGCGCCGCCGCGTCCCGCACGTCCGGTACGACCGGGCGCGACGACGAGAACGCGCGCCTGCGCACCTCGCCGGTGAACGCCGCCCGCACGTCGGGCCCGAACCTCGCCTCCAGCTCGGTGCCGCAGTGCACCAGGTCGATCTCGGCGAGCAGCCACGGCAGCACGTCGAGGCGGAAGTCCAGGCCGCCCGCGCGCGGTGCCACGTGTTCCGGCCGGAACAGCACGGGGGAGTAGGAGTAGCCGGGCGGTTTCTGGTTGCGGCCGCGGGCCGGCAGGGGCACGCCGCTGCGCGATCCGGCCACCACCAGAGGTTCCGCGCCGCTGGGCAGGTAGCGCAGGCCGTCACCGGTCTCGGTGAACACGCCTCCCCGCCCGGTCGTGAACGCCGCGACGACGTCGAAGAACGACAGACCCAGTCCGATGACACCGACCGGCGTTCCCGGCTCGACCTCGTCCAGCGGCATGTCCGCCGCCGAGTCGCCCGCGACGTAGCGCAGGCCGGGGTGGGCCGCGGCGAACTCCGCCCACCGCGCGGCCGTGCCGGTCAGCTCCGGGGTGGAGTGGCCGGTGGTCAGGACGACCCTGTCGGCGTCGACGGCGGGACGTCCGGCGAAGTGCAGCCGGTAGCGGCGTTCCGCGGGGACCAGCCGGACCACCCGGTCGCGCACCCGGTGCAGCGAGACCCCGTCCGGCAGCCCGGACTCGACCGCGTCGAGCACGTACCGCAGGTACCGCCCGTAGGTGCCGCGCGGCGAGTAGCCGTCGGGCCCGGGACAGCCGGGTTCCGCCGCCTCCCACCACTCCCAGAACGACGGCCCGGCGCCGGCACGGGCGGGTCCGTCGTCCGGCAGGCCGGAGAACGCGGAGATCTGGCCGAGGACCGTGTTCATCAGGAACCAGGAGGGCTGGTCGGAGCGGTAGACGCGGCCCGCGCCGACCTCCACCGCGTCGACGGCCCAGATCTCGACCGGCCGGTCGCCCGGTTCCGCCGCCAGCCGGGCGGCGATCCGCTCCAGCACCATCATCCCGCGCGGACCTGTTCCGATCACGGCCACGCGGTACGGCGTCGTGTCGTGCATGCCTTTCACCCCTTCCCCGCGGCTCTGGGCGCGCGGGCGTAGCTGCCCAGGACCACGACGTCGGCGTGCTCGCGCAGCGCGGTGACGGCATCGGCGAGCGGGGGATCGTCCAGATGACCTGCCACGTCGACGAAGAACCGGAATCGGCGCAGGCTCGCCCCGTCCGGCCAGGAGTGCAGCCACACCAGGTCGACACCGCGCGCGCCGAACTCCGCCAGCGACCCGGCCAGCAGCCCCGGCCTGTTGTCCCGGTGCGTGATCAGCAACGACGTGCGGTCGTCGCCCGTCGGCGCCGTGGGCTCACCCGCCGGCCCGACGGACACGAACCTCGTCCACGCGTCGGACCTGTCCCCGATGCTCTCGGCGAGCACCGCCAGGCCGTAGCGCCCGGCGGCCGCGGGAGAGGCGATGGCCGCCTCCGCGAGCGACCCGCCGGCGGCGACCGCGCTCGCCGCCGCGGCGGTGGAGTCCGACAGGACCACCTCGACACCGGGCAACGACCTGCCGACCCAGCCCGCGCACTGGTTGTGCGCGTGCGGATGGCTGAGCACGCGCGTGATGCCGGACAGACTCGCTCCGGGAGCACCGAGCAGCGCCAGCCGCACGGGCACCTCGACCTCGCCGTCGACCCGCAGGTCGCCGATCGTGGCCAGCTCGCCCAACGTCGAGGGCACCACGCCGCTCGTGCTGTTCTCCAACGGGATCACGGCCGCGTCGCACTCACCACCGCGCACGGCGGCAAGCGCGACGGAGACCGACGCGTAGGGCCGGACGGGCGCGCCGAACGTGCGTGCCGCCACCTCGCTGAACGTTCCGCGCGGCCCCAGATAGGCACGGGTCATGGCGCTCCGACCGCGGCCGGCACGACGGACAGCTCCGCGGCCAGCCTCGCCTGCACGACGGAGAGGTCCTCGCAGTCGCCGCCGGGACGTTCGGCGACGTGCCTGCGGTAGAGGTCGTCGAGCTCGGCGTCGGTCACCCGCGCGCCGAGGTTGCCGAGGATGTGCCGCAGGACCGACCGGCCGGAGTGGCGCGCGATGAGCAACGACCGGTCGCGGCCGAAGCGGGACGGCTCGACGAACTCGTAGGTCGCCGGGTTGTTCAGGATGCCCTGCTGGTGGATGCCCGCCGCGGTGCCGAACGCGTACGTGCCGAAGATCGGCTTGTTGCGCGGCTCCTCCAGGCCGATGATCTCGCGCAACCGGTTGTAGGCCGCGTACATGGCCTCCAGCCTGATGTCCGCGCGCAGACCGAGTTCGACGGACTTGTAGGCCAGCACCGCCGCCAGTTCCTCAAGTGGGGTGTTGCCCGCGCGCTCGCCGATGCCGCCGAGCGTCACCTGCACCTCGTCCGCGCCCGCCTCCAGACCGGCGATCGCGTTGGCCAGCGACAGCCCGAAGTCGTTGTGGCAGTGGGTGGACACGCGGACCGGCCGCGGCGCCCACGAGCGGATCTTGCCGATCAGCTCGCCGTACTCGGCGGGCAGGTGGCAGCCGGTGGTGTCGGCGAGGATGATGCACGTCGCCCCGGCCTCCAGCGCGCTCTCGGTGAGCGCCTTCAGCAGGTCGTCGTCACCCCGGCTCGCGTCCTCGATGCCGACCGAGATGTGCTGCACGCCAAGAGATCGGGCGAACGCGACGGTGTCGGTGACCTCGGCGACGGCGGCCGCCGCGGTGATGCCCCGCTTGTGCTCCAAGTGGATGCGGCTGCCGGTGGCCACCATCTGCACCTCGTGGTTGTCCACGCCGCCAGCCTCCACCGCGCGGGCGACGTCACCGCGGGCCGTGCGGGAGAAGGTGGCGAACCGCGTGCCGCGCAGGTGCTGCGAGATCAGGCGGGTGGCCTCGAAGTCGCTCGGGGACGACGCGGGGAAGCCCGCCTCGACGCAGTCCACGCCCAGCTCCGCGATGCGCAGCGCGAGGTCGAGCTTCTCCTCGGGGCGCATGGCGTTGCCGGGGGCCTGTTCCCCGTCGCGCAGGGTGGTGTCGAACAACGCGATGCGGCGCGCGCCCTGGTCCATGACTGCCTTCCCGGTGGGTGTGTGGTCCGTGGTCATCGGTTTCTCAGTCCCCCACCAGTCCGGGGACGCCGTCGATCCAGCGGTCCGCGTGCCGGTCGGCGGCGGCCTGGTCGCGGAAGGCGTAGGTCTTGAGCAGCCAGCGCGAACGGGAGCGCTCGACGTCCACGACCTCGATCAGCTCGCGGTTGTGCAGACCGTCCTGGTTGGCGAAGGTGAAGAGGTCGCCTTCGAGGATGCGGTGCCGCTTGCGCTCGGCCCGTGAGAGCGCGCTCTTGAGCGCCAGCAAGGCGTCCTTGGCCTCCGTCGGCGCGGACCTCGACACGGTGGTGTGCGAGTCCAGGTACCGGATGCTGTGGTCGTTCTCGAAGATGACGTGCGGTGCCGACTCGGTGAGCGCGTTGTTGTTGTCCTTGGACACCACGTCGAACGGCGTGACGAAGTGCGGCAGGCGCAGCACCTTCTCCTCGTCGTCGGTGAGGTTCGCGAGCAGCGACCGCCCGTCGACGAACGCGGTGTAGGTCATCTCCTCGGCAGGGCAGCGCATGCCGAGCAGGGTGATGAAGTCGGCGCGGACCGGGTGCGCGGTGCGGTCGTTGTGGAACACGAGCTCGCCGTCGCTGTACCCGGTCTGCTTGCCGAAGTACCTGTCGATGGCGAACACGTCGGTGAAGAAGTCGCCGTTGAACCGCGTGGCGTAGGCCAGCAGCGGAGTCGTGGTCAGCAGGCCGAACGCGGCGAGGAACGCCTCACCGACGTAGGTCTTCTTCTGCGCGTACTTGTCGGCCTGGGGATTGCTGTGCGACAGCGTGGGAAGCTCGGTGTCGATCGGGCAGTTCCGCAGCGCGTGCACGTCGGAGTGGCCGCTCTCGCGCTCGCCGCGGACCTGCTCGGCGATCTTCACCAGCACGGCGGGCAGGCCGTCCCGCACGAGGCCGGCGACCGCGGCCGCGAAGCCCGGGTAGTCCTGGTACGGGTCAACGGCGATGGTGCCCAGCGCCGCACGGATGTCGTCCCGTTCGGTGTCGGAGAACGTGTGGATCGGTTGCATCGAGCCCCCTCTGACGGTCGGATCGGTTCGATCCTCACGGCAGCGGCACGGCCGCGAAACGTCCGACGGAGGAGACCGCGCAGCCGGGAGTGGAGAGGGGTTACGTGCGTTCGGCGCAACGATCGTCATGGGGGGAGCCGGAAACGCGAACGGCGGATGTCGACTGTGGACGGTGGTCCGCAGCCGGCATCCGCCGTGGTCGTGGCGCCCCGGGAGATCAGGCCGTGGAGGTCACCTTCCTGAGCGCCGCCGGGGCCAGCGGTACCGCCACCGCGGAGGCGATGCCGACGAGCAGCCACACCAGCAGCCACGACGAGGACCAGCCGAGGACCAGCGGGATCAGCAACGGGGTCAGGAAGCCCATCGCGAACACGGTGGTGTTCTCCAGTCCCAGCGCGGTACCCGCCTTGGCCGCGCCGGCCATGGACGCGATCTCCGTGTAGGCGACGCCGTGCCAGGCGTTGGCGAACACGCCGCCGATCGCCAGCGTCGCGGCGACGAGGACCGTGGGCGCGTCGACCAGGAACGCCGACAGCACGAGCAGCACGGCGGCAGCGGCACCGAAGGCCTTGATCGCCTGCCTGCGGTTGCCGTGCTTGTCGGTGTACCTGCCGCTCCAGATGCGTGCCGCGCCACCACCGATCTGCACCACCATGAGCGTGATGACCGTGGTCAGCACGCCGGCGCCCTTCGCGTCGTGCAGGAAGACGGCGCTGAAGGTCAGGATGCCGAACTGCGGCACCGTGAGCAGCGCGCTGGCCAGCGCGAGACGCCAGATGTCCCAGCGCACCAACGGAGAACGCGCCTCGGCGGTCCCCGCGGCACCACCGGCGGCCTTCACGTCGGGTTCGTGCAGCCAGACGAACGTCGCCGCCGCGGTGACGAAGAGCAGCGCGGCCAGGAGCAGGTAGACCAGCCGGAACCCCTGCTGCTGCGCCAGTCCCGGCAGCACCGCGATGCCGATGGCGCCGCCCGCGGGCATCGCCGTCTGCCGGATGCTCATGGCCAGACCGCGCTGACCGGCGGGGAACCACGCCATGACCGCGCGCCCGGACGACCCGTTGATGCTGCCGCCGAGAGCACCGACGAGGAACATCGCGACGGCCAGCAGCCAGGTCGGGGGAGCGCTGCCGGCTCCGGGCACCAGCCCGAACGCCATCAGCGTGAGCACCGCGCCGGTCGTGAGCAGGCCGACGAGCAGCACCTTGCGCTCGCCGAACCGGTCCGTCCAGATGCCCCAGGCGATCTCGGACACGGCGATGCCCAGGTAGATGGCGCCGATGACGACGCCGAGCGTGAACGTGGACAGCAGGTAGTCGGCCCGCAGCGTCGTGCCGGTCACGGGCAGACCCGAGATGGCCGCGGAGAAGCTGGCCTGCGCCGCGACCCCGATCCCCAGCACCGTCCAGCGGTGGTTCGGCCCGAAGCGGCGGGCCTCCGTGCGTTCCTGGCCTGCGATAGCCGAGGCGGACATTCCGTCTCCCCAATAAGTAACCTGTTGAACTGGTTACTCGGACGGTAGCAGCTTGATGTTCCGCTCGGAAGCGTGACTCCACCAGGTGGATACGAAGTAGATGGTTCTCTAGCCGACGGACGAGGCCGCCTCCGCCCTCGGCCGTTGTCCGCCGCACCGCCCGGCGGCTGAGGTGGGTGGCATGCGACCAACCCAAGGCCGGACCCTGGCGCGGAAGGTGTGGGACGAGCACGTCGTGCGGTCGGGCGACGGCCTCGACGACCTGCTCTACGTGGACCTCCACCTGCTGCACGAGGTCAACACGCAGTACGCGTTCGACGACCTGAGGGCGGCGGGGCGCAGGGTCCGCCGACCCGACCTGACGCTGGCGGTCGAGGACCACAACACCCCGACGAGGTCCCTCGCCGAGGCCATCCACGAGCCCGCAGGCCGCCGCCAGTCGGCGCTGCTGCGCCGCAACTGCGCCGAGTTCGGCGTCCCGATGCG
This sequence comes from Lentzea sp. NPDC058436, assembly GCF_042721515.1. Lineage (NCBI taxonomy): Bacteria > Bacillati > Actinomycetota > Actinomycetes > Pseudonocardiales > Pseudonocardiaceae > Lentzea > Lentzea sp. NPDC058436. The sequence goes on along the minus strand of NZ_JBHXLF010000004.1, from coordinate 425,545 downwards.
CAGGCTCGGCGACCGCGGCCAGGGCATCGTGCACGTCATCGCCCCCGAACAAGGGCTGGTGCGGCCGGGCATGCTGATCGTCTGCTGCGACTCGCACACCACGACCCTCGGCGCGTTCGGGGCGGTGGCGTTCGGCATCGGCACCGGCCAGGTCGAGCACGTGCTGGCCACCCAGACCCTGCCCGCGGCCAGGTTGAAGGACATGGCCGTGACCGTGCGCGGCGACCTGCCCGCAGGGGTGGAGGCGAAGGACCTGGTGCTGGCGCTGGTCGCGCGGATCGGCACCGGCGGCGGGCAGGGGCACGTCATCGAGTACCGAGGGCCCGCGATCTCCGCGATGTCGATGGAGGCGCGGATGACCCTGTGCAACATGGCCGTCGAGGCCGGGTCGAAGGCGGGGGTGATCGGGCCGGACGAGACGACCGCGCGCTACCTGCGCGACCGTCCCGGCATGCCGGCGGACCTCGTGGCCGAGACCGCGCGCTGGTTCGGTTTCCGCACCGACGACGACGCCCGCTTCGACGCGGAGGTGGTGATCGACGCCGGTGCGCTCACGCCGTTCGTGTCGTGGGGCACCAACCCGGCGCAGAGCCTGCCGCTGGCGGACGTCGTTCCCGACCCCGCCTCGTTCGCCGACGAACGCGAACGCTCTGCGGCGCTGCGGGCGCTCGAGTACATGGACCTGCGACCGGGAACGGCGATGCGCGACGTCCGGGTGGACTCGGTGTTCCTCGGCTCGTGCACCAACGGCCGCATCGAGGACCTGCGCGCCGCCGCGGCCGTGCTGTCGGGCCGCAGGGTCGCCGACGGCGTGCACCTGATGATCGTGCCGGGCTCCGCCGACGTGCGCGAGCAGGCCGTCACCGAGGGACTCGACCGCGTGTTCGCCGAGGCGGGCGCCGACTTCCGCGCCGCGGCGGGGTGCTCGATGTGCTGCGGCCTCAACGACGACCGGCTGCGGCCGGGCAGGCGCGCGGCGTCGACGTCCAACCGCAACTTCGAGGGCCGCCAGGGCAAGGGCTCCCGCACCCACATCGTCTCCCCGTCGGTGGCCGCCGCCACCGCGGTCGCCGGCCACCTGGCCGCGCCCTCCGACCTCTGAGGACCTCATGCTCCCCATCACCGCGCACCGGGGCACGGCCATGCCGTTGCGCCGCAGCGACGTGGACACCGACCAGATCTCGCCCGCCCGGTTCGTGCCCTACTACGCCAGGGGCGGGTACTCGAACATCCTGTTCGCGGACTGGCGCGACGACCCGGAGTTCGTGCTCAACAGACCCGAGTTCCAAGGCGCCACCGTGCTCGTGGCGGGGACCGACTTCGGCACGGGGTCCTCCCGCGAGTCCGCGGTGTGGGCGCTGCAGTCGGCGGGGTTCCGCGCGGTGCTCGCCCCGCGCTTCGGCGACATCTTCCGCGGCAACGCGCTGACCAGGGGACTGCTCGCGATCACGGTGCCGGAGCAGGAGATCCGCGACCTCTGGGACCTCGTCGAGGCCGACCCGTGGCTGGAGGTCGAGGTCGACCTGGTCGCGCGCGAGGTCCGCCACTCCGGGCGGGTGCTGCCGTTCGACGTCGACCCCGCCGCCCGCGACCGGCTGCTGCGGGGAGCCGACCTGATCACCGAGACGCTGCGGCACGAGGCGGACATCGCGGGCTTCGAACGCGCCCGGCACTCCGGCCTGCCGCTGACGACCGAGGAGGTGCCCGCGTGAGAGCGCTGCTGGTGCTCGACCTGATCAACGAGATCACCCACCCCGACGGCCGCTACCCGGAGGTGTGCCTCGACCAGGTGCGTGAGCGCGGGGTGCTGGAGAACGCCGCACGCGCCATAGCCGCGGCACGCGCCGAGGGCGTGCCGGTGGTGCACGTCGTCGTCGGGTTCTCGCCCGGCTACGCGGACTGGCCCCGGTCGTCACCGCTGTTCACCGAGGTGCCGCAGCGGGGCGCGCTGGTGCTGGGGTCGTGGGGCACCCAGCCGCACGACCTGGTGAAACCCGTCCCCGGCGAGCCGGTCGTGGAGAAGCGGCGGGTCGATCCGTTCCTGGGCACGCACCTCGACGCGCTGCTGCGCGAGCTCGGCGTGGACACGGTGCTGCTGGCCGGTGCCACCACCGACCTCGTCGTGCTCTCGGCGGCCCGGCAGGCGCACGACCTCGGGTACCGCGTGCGGGTGCTGGCCGACGCGACCGCCACCGGGGACGCCGAACTGCAGGAGGCCGCCCTGCGCCTGATCGCCCGCACCGCCGTCGTCACGACCGTCGACGACGACCTTCCCGCCTGATCTGCCGCACCGCCGTCGTCACGACGCGCTTCCCGCCTGACACCGAGGAGAGTTCCGATGTCCGAGACCCTGTCCGCCCTGATCCCCAAGCTGTTCACCGGCACGCCCGGAGTGTCGTTCGCGGAGACCGACCTGGTCTTCGAGCCCGTCATCCGCGACGGCCGGGTCGGTGCCGAGATGCACCGGCTCTACTCCACCGACGAGACCGGTCCGGACGGCCCGGCTGCGGCGATCATGCGGTACCTGCCCGGTGCCACGGCGCCCGCGCACGTCCACCCCGGCTACGAGCTGATCTTCGTGCTCAGCGGCGAGCTGGAGACCGACGACGGCGTCTACGGGCCCAACAGCCTGCTGGTCATGGCTCCGGGGAGCGTGCACGCGCCGCGCAGCCCGCGCGGGTGCGTCGGCCTGGTGGTGTGGGAGCAGCCGGTCCGCCCGACCGGGTCCTGAGCCAGCCCGCTTGAGGCCGACCATGACCTGAGTCAGCTCGCCTGAGGGGACCGTCCGCCGTGGACGGTCCCCTCAGGCGTTCGCGTGGCGCTTGCGGAACGACTGGGCCTTGGCGCGGTTGCCGCACGTCTTCATGTCGCACCAGCGGCGCGAGCGCCGTGCCGAGTGGTCCACGTACAGGCGGGTGCAGGTCTCGTAACCGCACTCGCGCACGTTCTCCCGGTCCGGCCCCGTGAGCAGTTCGATGGCGGCACGGGCCACAGTGGACAGCACGGCGTCGACGTCGCCGGTGCGGATCGCGGCGCCGCCGTCGCTCAGCCGGAGGCGGACCGGGGCCACCGCGGCCACCGCGTTCAGCAGGCGCCGGTCGTCCGCGCTGTCCTCGCCCGACGCCCTGGCCAGCCGGTACACCGCGGCCCGCAGCGCGCGTGCCTGCTCCAGGTCCTCCTGCCCGACCTCGGGACGGTCGTCGACGACGCCCGCGGCCTCGCACCACAGCGCCAGGCGCTCCGGTGCGTCGAGCAGGTCGACCTGCTCCGTGCTCCAGCGCCCCATGGTGCCGGCGAAGTCCAGCGCGACGTGAGAGCTGATGAAGGCGAACGTCATGGCTCGATCATAACTTCGTTGACAGGTTATTTCACGCTGACTAGCGTAACCATTCAGGCAGGTTAGAATTTCAGATCCGAGGGGACTTCTGCGATGACCTTGCGCATCGGCGTGAACGGGTTCGGCCGCATCGGCCGCGGCTTTCTGCGCGCGGCGCTGTCCCGGGGCGAGGACGTCGAGGTGGTGGCCGTCAACGACCTCACCGACGCGGCCACCCTCGCGCATCTGCTCAAGTACGACTCCGTCCTCGGTGTGCTGCCGCGGGACGTGACCGCGGGCCAGGACTCCATCTCGGTGGACGGCCGCAAGATCACCGTGCTCGCCGAACGCGACCCGGCCGCCCTGCCGTGGGGCGACCTGTCGGTCGACCTGGTGATCGAGTCGACCGGCGTGTTCACCGACGCCACCAAGGCCCGCGCGCACGTCGACGCGGGCGCGCGCAAGGTGATCATCTCCGCGCCGGCCAAGAACGAGGACCTCACGCTCGCGTACGGCGTCAACCACGAGGCCTACGACCCGGCGGTGCACACCGTGGTCTCCAACGCCTCCTGCACCACGAACTGCCTGGCTCCGCTGGCGAAGGTGCTGCACGACGTCGTCGGCGTCGAGCACGGGTTGATGACCACCGTGCACGCGTACACGCAGGACCAGAACCTCCAGGACGCCCCGCACAAGGACCTGCGCCGGGCGCGCGCGGCCGCGATCAACCTGATTCCGACGACCACCGGCGCGGCCAAGGCGATCGGCCTGGTGCTGCCCGAACTGGCCGGGAAGCTCGACGGCTACTCGATCCGCGTGCCGGTGCCCGTCGGTTCGCTGACCGACCTCACCGTCCAGACGAGCAGGGACACGACGGTCGAGGAGGTCAACGCGGCGTTCGCGGCCGCGGCGGCGGAGGGGCCTCTGGCCGGCGTGCTGGAGTACAGCGAGGACGAGCTGGTGTCCGCGGACATCGTCGGCAGCCGGGCGTCCTGCGTGTTCGACGCGGGTCTGACCAAGGTCGTCGGTGGCCGCACCGTCAAGGTGGGCGGCTGGTACGACAACGAGACCGGCTTCTCCCACCGCCTGCTGGACACCGCGCTGCACCTCGGCCGCTGACCGGTTCCTGCGACGCGAGCGGTGCCGGACCCTTCGCGGGCCCGGCACCGCTCGCGCGGCAGGACTGCTCAGTGACCGACGACGGACCGGACCATCAGCACGGCCTCGACTCGGTTGCGCACCCCGAGCTTCGTCAGCGAGTGCGACACGTGGCTCTTCACCGTCGCGGACGAGACGTGCAGCGCGGCCGCCACCTCGGCGGTCGTGTTGCCGGCGGAGAGCAACGTCAGCACCTCGAGCTCGCGCTCGGTCAGCGACCGCACCATCTGCTCCCGGGACAACGCGCCCGGCTTCACGCCCGCCTGCCCGGCCTCTGCCGGGCGGTACAACCGGTGCAGCTCGGGTGACAGGATCAGGTGCCCGGACCCGGCGGCGACCACGGCGGTCGCGATCGTGTCGATCCGGATGTTCTTCACCAGGCACCCGCGCACCCCCGCCGCCAGCGCCTCGCTCACCGACTCCCCGGTCCACCCGGTGCCGACGAGCAGCACGGCGAGCCCCCGGCCCGCGATCTCGCGCACGTGGGCGATCGCCTGACTGTCCGGCGGCGCGCAGAAGACCACGACGTCCGCCCGTTCCGACCCCCAGGTCCGAATCTGGTCGGGACCCTCCGCCGTGGCCACCAGCGACACCGCTTCCCCTTGGCCCAGAACGGTTCCGACCACGTGCCGCGAGATCGGGTCGTGGTCCACCAGCAACGCCCGGACCGGTGAGTTCTTCTTCACTTCAAGCCGAATGTCTTCCAGTGCAGCAGACATCTCGCTCGTACCACTCCCCCATGGTCGACCGGCTGCCAGCGCGGCCGAATGATTGTCGTCTTCCCTTGTCAGAAAGCAGCCACAACCACCGGGTTCTGCCACGACGACTCGCCCCTGAGTCCCGGTGGCAAGAACCGACCTTCGCAACACTGAGAAGGGAGAGGGTGGCGGCTCGAAAATCAGAGCTTCGAACTTCGCGCAGCTTCCCCCCAGGCATCTGCGCCATCCGCAGCCTAGCACAGCCAAACGACGAACTGCCCGGCAGAAGCGCCCGTGACCTCCTGTCAAGCCTCCCGTGTCCACGGAGTGAGAAGAATGCATCCCACTCTGATCAACTGTATTCGCACCTTTTGACTGAATCGATGCGAGCATGGCATATGTGTCGCTTCTTTCGGTGGCGATCTGCGGGTGGTGGCGGTCGTCTCCGCATATTGAGGAAAGTTCACAAATTCCTCTGGCGTGCAATCGGTGGCGCTGCTGCCGCGAATCATTGCCGACATTTCCGGCTTGTTTCTCGCGGTGCGCCTCCTTTCTTTTCGGAAGTGTGACCGGTCAGTCCCGGTCGTCGCGTCCTTCCGGTCTCCACTTCGGACGGTCTGCCCGGCCGCCGCTGTCCACTGTGGCGACCCCGGGGGACGGGGGTGACGGCGGGAACGACTGTGCGGCAGGGGATCCGCGTCGTCGGCGGTGCGCTCGACTCCGAGTGCACTCGGTCCGCGTGACCGCGCCTTATGCCCGGTCGCGCGGACTTGTGTAACGACGCGTCCTGACGGGTGCGATGTGGCGGCCATGACCGTTTTCAAGCAGCTGTCGAAGGCTGCCGCGATCGCGGCCGGTTCCCTCCTGGCGCTGTGCGCGTGCGGCGCGCAGGGGGAGCCCACCCGGCTCGCGGCCGACGCCTCGACGACGAGGACCACCGCCACCACGGCCGCCACCACGACGACCACGCCTCCGCCGGTCACCGTTCAGTCCGTTGTGGATGGTCGGACCGTGTTGCTGTCCAACGGAACCAAGGTCCAGGTGGCCGGGCTCGCCGCGCCGGGTGAGTGCTGGGCGGCCTCGTCCGTCGAGTTCGCGACGAAGACCCTGGTGGGCAAGCCGGTCCGGGCCGCGGCGTCGAGCCTGGTGCTGGCCGACGGCAAGGACTACGCGGTGCTCGCGGTCGCCGAGGGCGCCGGGCGTGCGCTCTCCGGGGCGGACGCGGCGGTCCAGACCGCCGAAGCGGCCGCCAAGAAGGCGGCGCTCGGGTTCTGGGGACCGTCGTGCGGCGGGCTGGACGTGAAGCCCGCACCCGTTGCGCCGCAACCCGTTGCGCCGCAGCCACAGCCACAGCCACAACCCGAGCCGGCACCGGCTCCCGCGCCCGCCTACTACTCGAACTGCGCCGCGGCGAAGGCGGCCGGTGCGGCACCGCTGCGCCGGGGACAGCCCGGTTACCGCTCCGGGCTCGACCGGGACGGGGACGGTGTCGCCTGCGAGTGACCACGGCCTTCGAGGTGGTCGGCGGGGACCTGGACGATCGTGTCGTTCGCGATGACCAGTCCGTTGTGGAGAATCGCGATCCGGTCGGCGAGCCTCTCCGCCTCCCCGAGGTGCCGGGTGGTGAGCAGGACCGTCGTGCCGTACGACTTGCGCGGGTCCCGGACGTGGATCGCGGGAGTGTTCATGGGGGTGAGCCTGAGGGGTTGACCCAGCGTCAAGGTTCAGCCCGCGTCCGCTGACACTTCGGTGGCCACGGGTGTCAGCGGAATGTCAGCGCTCCTCGGGAGTCTTCGAGCCGTACCGAAGATTCCCCTGCACAGGCCGGGGGACCTGTGAGCGAAAAGGGTCGATCGTGCTGAAGAAGTTCACCTTTGTGGCGCTGATGGGCGCGCTGGTCAGCGCGTCCTTCGGCGCCGGCGTCGCGAACGCGGCGACGGACCGCGACGGCTCCTGCGAGTCGGGCGAGTTCTGCCTCTACTACAACAGCGACCAGGCCGGTTCGGTCTCCGACTTCTCCGGCTCCATCGCGGACTACGGCGACTCGCAGCCGAGCTGCTACGACTTCAAGGGCGCGGGCAACGGCAAGGGCGTCTGCGTCAAGAACAACGCCGCGTCGGTCTGGAACAAGACCAACAAGGCCGTCACGGTCTTCTACAACAGCAACTACGGTGGCGCGAAGCAGACGTTCGCGGCCGGCGCCAAGGGCAACCTGAAGGCCGAGCTGAAGAACGAGAACGCGTCGCACCGCATCGGTGACGCCGGTGGCGACCCGGACCCGGCTCCGGGCACCTACCCCGCGCCGGAGACGAACCCGCACCCGTCGGCGACGGCGCGGGCGCCCCAGGCCACCAAGCGCACGCAGTTCATCGACGACCAGATCGCCTCGAAGACCGGCGAGAAGCAGTGCTGGGTGGGCGACTACCGCAGCTACGAGTCGTCGACGAGCAACCACAACACGGGCAACGCGCTCGACTGCACCATCTCCAACGCGATCGGCACCTACCCGACCGAGTCGCAGAAGGCCCAGGGCTGGAAGCTGGCCTACTGGCTGCAGAAGCACGCGTCGAAGCTCGACGTCCGCTACGTGATCTGGCAGGGCAAGATCTGGAGCGTCGCCCGCGCGTCCGAGGGCTGGCGCAACTACACCGCGGGTAGCGGTGTCACCGGCGGTCACTACGACCACGTGCACGTGTCCGTGCAGAACCCGCACGGCGACTGATCAGGGCAACCAGGGAAGGCGAGCGCATCCGTGCGCTCGCCTTCCCCGGCGTTTCAGGACCTCAGGTCGTGCACGATCAACGACGCCGAGAGCAGCCGGATGTCGGTCGGGTCGGCGGGGTTGTAGCCGGTGAGCTCGGAGACGCGCCGCAGCCGGTAGTTCAGCGTGTTGCGGTGCAGGTGCAGCTCGTCGGCCGTGCGGTGGCGGTTGTGGTCGCTGTTGATGAACGTCCGCAGCGTGTGCAGCAGGTCCGGGTGCTCGGCCAGCCTGTCCATCACGCGAGCCAAGCGCTTGCGGCCGGGGCCGGGGCGGCAGAGCTGGTACTCCAGCAGCACGTCGTCGAGGGCGTACGCGCCGGGCTGCCGTCCGAGGCGCTGGGCGAGCTCCGCGATGTCGGCGGCCTGGCGGGCGGCGGCGGGGACGTCCTCCCGGCTCTCCGCCGCCGCGATCCCGCCGATCAGGCCCGTGCCCGCGGCGGTGTGCAGGGTGCGGACCAGGTCGGCGGCGGTCTCCAGTTCCTCGTCGACACCGTCGGCCGTCGTCGGCAACAGCACCGTGCCGCCGTCGTGGTCCAACGCCGAGAGGGCGTGCTTCGGCAGTTCGGCCCGTAGACGTCGCACGAGAGCATGAGCGGCGAGCCGTGCGTCGGCCCCCTCGGCCAGTGACGGCGCCTCGACGCGTATGGCGACCACGATGTGATGACTGGACAGCTCCAGCCCGATCCGTTCCGCGAGCGGCTCGGCCTCCCTGCCGGTGAGCAGGGCCGCGACCAGCGCACGGCCCGCCTCGCGGCGTTCGGCGTGCAGGGCCTGCTGCTCGGCGAGGTACGACCCGGCCACCGCGGGCACGGCGACGCTCAGGTACCGCAGCAGCGCCGGCACCGTCGCGAGCAGGTCGGGCACCTCGTCCGGTTCGGCGACGGCGGCCATCGCCTCCCAGCCGACGGTCGCGGCGACGTGGTAGGTGCTGAGCACGATGTCGAGCGGAACGCCCTGCTGAGCGCGCCGCACGGCCGTGGCGATCTGCATGTCCAGCTCCTCGGCCGCCGGCGGGCGTTGCTCCCGCAGCGCGCGCAGGAAGACGTGCAGGTGGCGGGTCACCGCCTCGGTGATCTCACGGTCGACCAGCTGGTGCGGCAGCTGCCGGTAGGTGGCGGATCTGGCGAAGAACGCCTCCAGCACCTTCTCGGAGATGCGGGGGATCTGCGTCGCGGCACGGTCGTAGAGCGGTGCGGCGGGGTCCGGTGCGGGGATGTCGACCACCGCCAGAGGCTTGCGCATCCGGAGGCCGGGGGCGATAGCCCGTTCCGGTCTGGTTGCTTGCACGAAAGAGCTACGCCCGCGTTGTGCACGTGCCCGAAAAGTTTGACCCTATCGAGTGATGGACGTCGAGGACGGCCGCCGCGCACGGTCAGAATCGGATGTTGTGAGCAGCGTCGAGGAATGCATGAAGTTGTTGCTGCGCAGCGGGTTCCGGCGCAGTGTCGTGCGCGATCGATTCACCTGCGCCAACGCTGTGATGTTCAGAAGGGTGTGGCGCGGTACGAACGAGACGGTGCTCGCGCTGTCCGAGACCGAAGCGCTGGCCTACCGCGTGCGCGAGAGCGACGCGGACCTGTCCGACCCGTTCGTCGTGGATCCCGACCTGACGCTGTGGCAGTGCGGCGGTGGGTTCCTGGACGTCACGACCCAGCTGCTGGAGTTACCGGCAGTGCCTGGTCACTCGGTGTTCGAGGGGAAGTAGTAATCTCGGCTGGTGGGTGAGACCGTCCGGATCGGAGTGTTCTACGACGGCACGTGGTTCGCCTACCTGAGCGACTTCTACGCCACCGCGCACCCCCGAGGCGCGCGCATCTCTCTTGACGGCCTGCACGACGCGTTGCGCTGGTTCGTCCACACCGAGACGGGCCGTCCGCTCGACGAGTGCGTGGTCGCCGAGGCGCACTACGTCCGCGGCCGCATCGACACTCCCGCCGAGTCGTTCGACCGGGCACTGGCCGCCGCCGGCATCACGCGCCACGACCTGCCGTTGCACAACGGCAAGGAGAAGGGCGTCGACGTCCAGCTCGCCCTGGAAGCGTGGGACAGGGCGACGACCGTGCCGCTGCAGTGGGTCGTGCTGCTGACCGGCGACTCGGACTTCGCGCCGCTGGCGTCCCGGCTGACCGAGCGGGGCGTGCACGTGATCGTGCCCGTGGTCGACATCAGGACCGTGCAGGCACCTCCTGCCTGGACCCCGCGCACCGCCGCGCCTCTGCGCGCCGCCACGCCGTTCACGCCCGGTTTCGACGCGCTGTTCGCGCCCGGTGACCAGGCCGACTACCCGCTGCGGCGCGCGTTCGTGCGGTCGTCGCAGGCCGTGGCGTCACCGGTGGGAGCGCCGCGCGGCCGTCGCAAGGGCACCGTGGCCAGCTGGAAGACCGGGCAGGCGCACGGGTTCATCACCGACACGCGCGGCGGGTCGTGGTTCGTCTCGCGCGACGAGCTGCCCGCGGGGCTGACGTTGCTGCTGGCGGGCACGCCCGTGTCGTTCACCGGCTCGCCCGCGCCGATTCCCGGCCGCAAGTACCCGAGGGCGCAGGCCGTCCGGCCCGAATGACATTTGTCATCCGGACCTCGTGACTGCGGCTCACTACTGACCCGCGCCCGTTCCGGCCAGGCTTCTGGTCATGGAGAACGTGCTGGAAGTGCGAGGGGCGCGGCACAACTACGGTGCCACGCGGGCGCTGGACGGCGTTGACCTCGACGTCGCGGCGGGGGAGTGCGTGGCGTTGCTCGGGCCGAACGGCGCGGGCAAGACGACGCTGGTGAACCAGGTGGTCGGCCTGCTCGCGGCGCGCGAGGGCTCGGTGCGGGTGTGCGGCGGGGATCCGCGCGTCGCGTCGACCCGCCGGCAGCTCGGCGTGGTGCAGCAGGCACTCGGGTTCCCGAACACGCTGAAGGTGTCCGAGCTGGTCACCGGGGCCGCGGTGCGCGCGGGCAAGCCCCGTGCGGCAGCAGGGCCGGTGATGGCGGAGCTCGACCTCACCGACCTGGCCGGGCGGCGCGCGTCGAAGCTGTCGGGCGGGCAGAAGCAACGGCTGCAGCTCGCCATGGCGCTGGTCGGTGACCCGAGGCTGCTGGTGCTGGACGAGCCGACCGCGGGCCTGGACGTGCCTGCCCGCAGGCGGTTCTGGCAGATCCTCGCGCAACGGCGGGAGCGCGGGACCGGAGTGCTGCTGACCACCCACATCATCGAGGAGTCGTCGGCCGTCGCCGACCGGGTCGTCGTGCTCAACGGCGGCAGGGTGCTCGCCGAGGGCACGCCGGACGAACTGGTGGCGCGGCTGCCCGACCGCACGGTCATCGCCCGGACGGACCTGGGCTTGGAGCGCCTCCAAGCGCTGCCGGGTGTCGTGTCGCTGCGCAACGACGGCGAGCACGTCCACCTGGGCACGCGCGCCCCGGAGGCGTTGCTGCGGGTGCTGCTCGCGGAGGACCCCGGCCTCACCGACCTGCGGGTCGAGGGCGCCGGGCTGGAAGAGGCAGTGGCGGGTCTGATCGAGAGGGGTGCGGCGTGAGCGTGTTCGGAAGGGTCTTCGGTGTCGAGGTCGCGGACGAGCTGAGGGGTATCGTCCGCGAGCCGGCCGCGTTGTTCTTCTCGATCGTCATGCCGGTGGCGTTCTTCGCGCTCTTCGTGTCGCTGTTCGGGAAGTTCAGCAACGGCGGGCTGTCCGCGGGCACCACCATGATCGCCACGTTCGGGGCGTTCGGCGTGATCTCGGTCGTGCTGATGAACCCCGGCATCGGGGTGGCGTCCGACCGGGAACGGGGTTGGTTGCGGTCCAAGCAGGTCTCCGCCGTGCCGATCGGCCTGACGCTGGCGGCGAAGGTCGTGGCGGCGCTGCCCTACGCGGCCGGCGTGCTGGTCGCGATGACGGTGACGGCGGCGCTGACCGGTGCGTTGAACGCGCCTCTTCCCGCGCTGCTGCGGGTGCTCGCGGTGCTGGTCGTCGGCGCACTGCCGTTCGCGTTGCTGAGCCTCGCGGTCGGGTTCCAGGTCGGGGCGGGTGCGGGCGCGGCCCTGCTCAACGCGATCCTCATCCCCACGTCCGTCGTGTCGGGACTGTGGATGCCGCTGGACATCATGCCCGCGTTCTTCCGCGACGTGGCGGTGTTCCTGCCGAACTACCACCTGTCCGAACTGGCCCGCGCGCAGCTGGCGGGAGGGCCCGTGCTCACCCACGTGCTGGTGCTGCTGGGCTTCGCGGTCGTGGCTGCGCTGCTCGCGGCCGTGTCGTATCGTCATGCGCGGTCATGAAGAGAAACGTTGGGGTCTCCCGCTGGTTCCACCTGATCTACCTCGGGAACCTGTTGTGGGCGCCGGTGTTCGACCCGGCCGCGCGGTGGCCGGACTGGGCGCTGGTCGCCGTCGTGGTCGTGGCCTTCGTCCCCCTGTACGTGCTGTCGTGGCGGCGGCCCGAGCTGGTCCGCCGCTGGTCCCTGGTGCCGACGGTCGTGCTCGGCGCGCTGGCGACCCCGTTCAACGCCGGCGCCGCCGTGCTCTTCGTCTACGCGGCCGTGTTCGCGGGCCTGTCGGAGTCGCGGCGGGTGGCGATGAGGTGGTTCGTCGGCCTGTCCGCGCTGATCTGCGTGTTCGGCGTGGTGTCGGTGGTCGAGATGCCGTACCGGGTGTGGGCGCTGCTGCCGTCGCTGGTGTTCCTGTGGGTGGTCGGGCTCGTGCAGGTCGAGTGGGCCGAACGGGAGCGCGAGGGCTCCGACCTGCGCATCCGCACCGCGCGGGTCGAGCACCTCGCCACCCTCGCCGAACGGGAGCGCATCGCCCGCGACCTGCACGACCTGCTCGGCCACACGCTGACCGCGATCATCGTGCGCGCCCAGCTCGTCGCCGCGGATCCCGCACGGGCGCAGGAGGAGGCGGCGGAGATCGAACGCACGGCCCGCGCGGCGCTGGGGGAGATCCGCGACGCCGTGACGGGCTGGCGCAGCGCGTCCCTGGAGACCGAGCTGGAGGCGGCGCGCGCCGCGCTGGCGAGCCTGGGCGTGGAGGTGGTCGTGCGGCGGGACCCGGAGCTGGTGATCGTCGGCTCCACCGAGCACGAACTGGCGCTGGCGCTGCGGGAGGCCGTGACCAACGTGGCCAGGCACGCGCGCGCGAAGACGTGCCACATCGGGGTCGAGGCGCGGGACGGCGAACTGCGGCTGGTGATCGCCGACGACGGCGTCGGCGGGCACGCGCGGGAGGGCAACGGGTTGACGGGCATGCGGGAACGGATCGCCGCGCTGGGCGGCGTGGTCGCGCGGACGGCCGCGGCGGGCACCACCGTGACCATCGCCGTGCCGCTGAAGGTGGCGACGTGATCAGGGTCGTGCTGGCGGAGGACCAGGCGATGGTGCGCGGCGCGTTCGCCCAACTGCTCGACCTGCAGCCCGACGTGACGGTCGTCGCGACGGCGGGCGACGGCGACGAAGCCCTTGCGGCCGTGGCAGAACACCGGCCGGACGTGCTGCTGACCGACATCGAGATGCCGGGTCGCACGGGACTGGACGTGGCCCAGGAGCTGCAGGGGGAGCAGACCCGCGTCCTGATCATCACGACGTTCGCGCGCAGCGGGTACCTGCGGCGCGCGATGGACGCCGGGGTCGCGGGGTACGTGCTGAAGGACGCGCCGATCGCGGAGCTGGTCTCGGCGCTGCGGCGCGTGCACGCCGGCGAACGCGTGGTGGCGCCGGAGCTCGCGATGGCCGCGTGGGACAGCGCCGATCCGCTGACGCCGCGCGAACGCGAGCTGTTGCAGGAGGTCACGACCGGGGCGAGCAACGCGGACATCGCGGTCCGGCTGAACCTCGCCGAGGGCACGGTCCGCAACTACCTGTCGACGGCGATGGCGAAGCTGGGGGCGCGCAACCGTTCGGAGGCGGCGAACACCGCCCGCGAACGCGGCTGGCTCTAACCCTTGCGCTTCACCATCTCGTTGATCCAGATCGGTGCGAACGGCGACGTGCAGTTCGGCGGCGTCGGGTAGTCCTTGAGGACCTCCAGGCGTTCGCCGATCTCCAGCGCACGGGCGCGCAGCGCGGGATGCTCGATGCCGATCTGCGCCAGGCAGTGGTTCTGCGCCCACTGCAGGCGTTGCGGGGCGCCCTTCATGTCCAGCTCGATGACGTCGAGCAGGCCGTCGAGGTCGAGGCCCTCCGGCTTCTTCGCCACCCGGTCGACGGTGAGGGCCCAGCCCGCGCTCGCGACCACCGCGTCCGCGTCGTCCATCCACAGCACGCGCAGGGCTTCGGCGTGCGGGCTCTTCTTCACGACGTAGTTCACGAGCCAGTCGTGCACCTTGGGGCGTTCGGCCTCGCGCAGCATGACGTCCAGCTCGTCGTGCGAGAACGCCTTGGGGCGGCAGACCAGCAGCGCGAGCAGCCTGGCCGCGGTGTCGCCGGTGGCCCACAGCTGCAAGGCCAGGTCCTGCTGGGTCTTGAGGCGCTTCGCGATCGCGCGGAGCTTGCCGAGGTTCACGCCGTGGTCGTCGCCGTGCTTCTCGTTCACGGCACGTGCCTTCGGGTCCTCCAGGGCCGCCAGTTCGGCCATCAACCCGGTCACCGTCTCCGCCACCGCTCGACCTCCCGTTCACCACCGGTGCCCGACAGCCTACGAGCCGGAACGCGGGTCGCGCCGGGGGCACGACCCGCGAGAGGGGGCGGTCAGCCGATGGTGAACTCCTGCGCGCGGTGGGTGATGCAGTTGTTCTGGTGCAGCTTGGACTTGTTGTCGAAGTTCCTGCCCTCGATCTCCAGGCACAGGCCGCTGTGACGCGCGCGGAACTTCGTCGTGCCGGTCGAGGTCGTCTCGACGAGGAACTGCTGGTTCCACTTGGTGGGGCTGCAGGTGTACTGCGTGGCGTCCGCGGTCGGGTCCTGGCTCGAGTCCCAGATGTCGACGCACTTGCCGCTGTGCGCGACCTTGATCCGCACGGCGCCGCTGCCGTCGCCGACCTGCTCCAGCGTCCACTGCTGGTGGGACTTCGACGCGTCGCAGGTGTACTGGACGATCGCGGTCTTGTTGTCGCGGCTGCCGTCGGCGACGTCGAGGCACTTCGCGCTGTGGGAGTTGCGCAGGAGGTCGTAAGTGACGGCGGCGGACGAGGTCCCCGCGCCGGCGAACGCCGTCGCTGCGGCGGCCAGCGCGATCGCGGCGCTGATGCGGCGAAGAGAAGTCATGGTGCCCTCCGAAGCTCTGATCGGGTCCGTGTGACCGATCTGTCGTGGACGGAGCCTGGACGCCCGGTGTTCGGCGGGGATTCGGTGATCATGTGATCGGCTGGTCAGCAGGCGTGGAGTTCGGACTGCTCGGCGAGATCGAGGTCCGGGTGGGCGGCAGGGTCGTCGACGTCGGCCACGCCCGGCAGCGGTGCGTCCTGGCGGTGCTGCTGGTGGAGGCGAACCGGTTCGTGCCCGTCGACGTGCTCGTCGACCGGGTGTGGGGTGAGCACGTTCCGCACAGGGCGCGCAACGCGGTCGCCGGGTACGTGTCACGGCTGCGGCAGGTGCTCCCGGAGGTGCGGATCGCCGGACGGCGGGGCGGGTACGTGCTGACCGCCGACCCGATGTCGGTCGACCTGCACCGGTTCCCCGCGCTGCTGGAACGGGCGCGGGCCGCACCGGACGAGGCCGTGCTCGACGAGGCACTGGCGTTGTGGCGCGGTGATCCTTTCTCCACTGTGGACACACCGTGGTTCGCGGGCCTGCGGACGGCGTTGGAGGCGCGACGTTTCGCGGCTCTGCTCGACCGCAACGACCTGCTGCTGGCGCGGGGACGGCACGCGGGATTGCCGGCCGAGCTGGAGACGATGGCGGCGGCCCACCCGTGGGACGAACGGCTCGCCGGGCAGCTGGTGCTGGCGCTGTACCGGTGCGGCCGGCAGACCGACGCGCTGGCGCGGTACGAACAGGTCCGCGCGCGGTTGGCGGACGAGCTCGGAGCCGACCCCGGACCCGAGCTCCGCCTGCTGCACAAGAGGATCCTCACCGGAGACCTGGAGCCGTCCGACCAGGTGGGCACCATGTGGAGCTCGGTCGAGCGCCTGCGCCGGGACCTCGACGACCTGGCCCGGCAGCTGCACCGGCTGACCGGCTGACCTCAGTCGCTCAGCGCCGCGACCACAGGGCACTGCTCGCGGACACCGTTCTCCGCGACGTCGAGCAACGCCAGGCGCACCCTGTCCAGGTCGCGCATCCGCTCCTCGATCTCGGCGACCTTGCCGGTGACGACGTCGCCCACGTCGGGCTTCGTGGACGCGGTGAGGAGCTGCTCGACCTCGGTCAGCGTGAAGCCGAGCCGGGCCGCGCGGCGGATGAACCTCAACCGCCGCAGCGCTTCCTGGTCGTAGTGGCGGTAGCCGCCGTGGGTGCGGGCGGTGGGCACGACGAGGCCGCGGCGCTCGTAGAACCGCACGGTGCTGATGCCCACCCCGGCGGCGCGGGCCAGTTCGGATATGCGCACCACCGGAAACTACCTCCGCAGCAACGCGCGCAGCTGCGCCGCGCCCCAGAACAGCTCCAGCACCAGGAACCCGGCCAGCGCGGGCGTGTGGCCCTGCAGCAGCGCCCACGTGAACCACACGCTGAACAGCGCGCGGCCTGCCGTGTCCGCGGCGATCAGCAACGGCTCCGGGCACAGCCACCGGACGATCGACCACATCACCACGACCGTGCCGAACAGCGTGGCGAACAGGAGCGCCTGCGAGGTGTGAGGCGTACCGAGCAGGTCGAGTGCCAGGGCGGCGGTCCAGGGCGTGACGAACGCGATGCTCGCCACGAGGTCGTACAGGGCACCTGCCCGGCCCCAGCGGGCCACGTGATCTTTGGTCATGCCGGCCACGATGGACCCTGCACCGCGGTGCAGGGTCAAGCCCGGTTTCGCGTCAGCCGGTGGCGGCCGCCGACGCGCCGATCACGCCCTGGGTGTGAATCGTCCACCTCCCACCCGCTGCCACCACTACCGTGGGCGGACGAGCGTTCGCCGAGCCGAAGGAGACGGGTGACCGGCCAGATCGTCCGCCACGCCGCCCAGATCGAGGCCGTGCGGCTGCGGTTCGCGGCCGTGCACGAGGCGAGCGCGGTCGTCGTCGGCGACGAGACCGTGTACGGGCGGCTGTGCCGCTGGATCATCGGCACCGTGCTGGAGAAGCACGCCCGCCAGGACGAGCTGGTCGCTTACGTCGAGGAGAACCTGCGCCTGATCGTGGCCGGCCTGCACGACCTCTACGGGGTGCGGCGGCCGGAACCCGACCTCGTGCGCAAGGCGGCCGTGCCGTCGCTGGTCGCGCCGGTCGAGGACTCGGCGCGGGCGGCGATGGAGCGGGTCGGGCCGCTGCGGGACGTGCTGGACGGCCTCACCGGGCTGCCGGACGTCATCGCCGCGCACGCCGCGACCTGGTACAACATCGCCGCCGAGCAGCAGGCCATGGCCGACGACCTCGAAGCGTTCCTGGAGCACGACCTGCCCGAGTGGACCGGTGCCGAGGAGCACGTGCGGTTGATGGGCCACAACGTCGAGGCGATCCGGGGGCTCGGGTCGGTGTCGGCGGCGTTCGGGGAGATCACCGAGAGCGTCGGCGTGCTCGTCGCGCAGACCCGGCGGCTGGTGCGGGAACTGGTGATCAGCCTGGCCGTGGCGCCGACGGACGCGACGCTGTGGCGGCTGGCGTGCCGGATCGCGGTGTACGGGGTGGCGCTGGAGGCCACCCTCACGCACCTGGAGAGCCGCCTCAACGGTTAGGCGGTCCGGCGAGCGGCCCGGCGGCGGGCGATCTGCGGCAGGAACCACATGTAGACGCCCGTTCCCATCAGGACGAACAACGGCAGCAGCGGCACGTAGGACGCCCACACCATCTCGGCGTTCACGGTGAGTGCGACGGCCGTGAACACGACGGTGGCCATGAAGACCATGCTGACGACGCGGTGGAACTGGCGGATTCCCTTGCTGCTGGCCATTTCTTCGTCCTCCCGGTGTGGTGGTGAGGACAACGGTAGGACCGGGAGCCCGGACCCGCTTCTCGATTCCTGACCGGCTGATCTACGAGTACCCTCTGGCGCCATGCAGTCCCCGGTGCTGGTCGGTCGTGACGAGGAGACCTCAGCACTGCGGGCCGCCGTCGCACGGGCCGGGCAGGGCCGCGGTGGCGCGGTGTTCCTGGTGGGGGAACCGGGGATCGGCAAGTCGCGGCTGGCGTCCGAGATCACCGGCCACGCGTTGGAACGGGGGTTCCGCGTGCTCAGGGGACGGGCGAGCCGCGCGGTGCCGCTCAGGGCGTTGTGCGAGGCCGTGCTGTCGGCGTTCCGCAAGGCGGGCGCACCGGACGAGAAGCAGCTCGGCGCGTACCTGCCCGTGCTGCTGCGGATGACGCCGGACGCGCCCGCGGGCGTGCCGGACCCGGCCGTGGTCAGGGCCGAGGCCGTCCTGCGGTTGCTCACGGCCGAGAAGACCGTTGTCCTGCTTGAGGATCTGCACGAGGCGGACGGTGAGACGCTGGCCGTCGTCGACTACCTGCTCGACCACCTCGCCGGTGAGCCGGTCCTGCTGCTGGCGACGTCGCGGCCGCATCCTGATGGCGCGCAACGACTCGCGGACGCGGCCGCGACTCGCCGCACCGCCACGACGTTGCGCCTCAACGGACTGAGCGAGGACGAGGTCGCCGAGCTCGCGCGCCACTGCCTGGGGGAGCCGGCGCCGCAGGACGTGCTCCTGCACCTGGTCGCGGTCTCCGACGGCGTGCCCTTCGTCGTGGAGGAGCTGCTCAACGGTGACCTGCGGGCCGTGCCGCCGACGGTCGCGGCCGCCACGTCGCAGCGGGTCGACGCGCTCGGGCCCGAGTGCGTCGCGCTGCTCGAAGCCGCCGCGATCTTCGGCAGGACGTTCCCGCTCGACGTCGTCGCGGCCGTCGTGACCGGCTCGGACGTGCAGGCGTGCATGCAGGAGGCCGAACGCGCGCAGCTCGTGCACGGCCACCAGTTCCGGCACGCGCTCACCGCCGACGCGATCACGGGCCGGATGACGCCGACGGCGCGTGCGGCGCTCGCCGGGAGAGCCGCACGCGCCGCGGAAGCGTTGCGGCCCGGCGAACCGGAGCTCGTCGCCGAGCTGTGGGAGGTGGCCGGCGAGCCCGCGAAGGCCGTGGGGTGCCTGGTGCGGGCAGGGAGGCACGCCGCCGCGCTCGGCCGGTTCGGCACCGCCGTCGAGCTGCTCGAACGCGGCCAGGCACTGACGGACGACCCCGACCTCACCGCGGACCTCCTCGACGCGCTCGCCGTCGTGCTGCCGCTGGCCGCGGTCGTCGTGCCTGCGGACAACGGGGCGAGGGCCTTCGCGCTGGGGGAACGGCTTCAACAGGCCCTCACCGCGTCGCACGCCGCGCCGCAACGCCGTGCGGCCGTCCGGCTCGCGCAGGCCAGGGTCGCCGCCGTCGCGGGTCAGTGGGAGCGCGGCCTCGACCTGCTCGCCACGGCCAAGGAAAGCTCGGCGGCACTGGACGTCGTCAAGGCGACGCTGCTGCTCGGCCTCAACCAGCTCGACCTCCTGCCCAAGGCCCGCGCGCTGGCCGAACGCGCCGCCGCCACGGGCACCCCGGAGATCGTCTGCGAAGCACTCGAAGTGCTCACCCGCTGCACGAGGGGGCAGGACCTGGCCGAGGCCCGCCAGCACATCCAGCGCTGGCTCCAGACGGCCGAACAGCACGGCCTCGCGGCGTGGCGGCTGCGGGCGTTGCTGGAGCTGGGCGTCACAGACAAGTACCTGACGACCGGCGTCGACACGCTGCTCGCGGCCCGGCAGGCAGCGCTCGACACCGGCGCGATCGTCATCCTGATCGCCGCCGACCTGCACCTCGGTGGCACCTACCTCGTCCGCGGCGAGTACGAGGAGTCCGCGCGGTACGGCGCGAGCGCGAGAGAGGCAGCGGAGAAGCTCGGACTGCACGCGTTGGGAGCACTTGCCGTCGCGATCGAGGCGGGCATCGCGGCCATGCACGGCGACCGCAGGTCGACCGACAGGGCGTTGGCGCGGCTGCACGACCACGGCGGGTCCGAGGAGATCTGGTCGTACAGCTCGGCGGTGTGCGCGCTGATGGAGGAGCGGTACGACCGCGCGCTCGCCGAGTTCGACGAGGTGGAGAAGGCCGTCACGGAACCGCGCATCCTCCGCGGCACCTTCTACCAGGGTCCGCGGCTGCTGGTGCGGGTCGCGCTCGGCCTCGCGGACAGGCGTGAGTTCGAACGCCTCGCGGAGTCGCACCTCTCGCAGGTCCAGCAGCACCGCACGTACTTCGCGTGGAGCCGCGCGATCCTGCTGGGCCGCGAGGGCAGGACGGCCGAGGCGAACGCCGCCGCTGCCGAAGCCCTCGACCTGGGCAGCGGCCTCGGCCTGCCGCGTTACCTGGGCCTGAGACTCGCCGGCCCGCGAGCGCTGGCGGACGGCTGGGGCGAGCCGCTGGAGTGGTTGCGCGAGGCCGAGGAGCACTTCCACCAGCAGGGCGTGCCCGCCGTCGCCGCCGCGTGCCGGGCCGTGCTGCGCGAGGCCGGGGCGCCGAAGCAACGCCGTCGCCGCGACCACGAGACCGTGCCGGCCGGACTGCGCAGGGCGGGTGTCACCGTCCGCGAGTACGAGGTGCTGCGCCTGGTCGCCGAACGGTTCGGCAACGCCGAGATCGCCGAACGGCTCTTCCTGTCCCCTCGGACCGTCGAACGCCACGTCGCGAGCCTCAAGGCCCGCACCGGCAGCCAGACCCGCGCCGACCTGATCACGCTCGCCCGTCCGTTAATTGGGGGCTCCACCCCCATGTGAGGCCGCCGACCAGCGGCAAGACTCTCCGAGCAGCCGGCGGCGCTGGACTCGGAGGGGTGTTCAGCGCCGCCGACGCACATGCCTGAAAATCTCCTGGCGCGAGATGTCGATTCCCGCCATCTCCCGTTCGACGCACCGATGACAGCAAGCGCGAACACCAAGGAGAACCAGATGCGCACCCTCATCGCCACCGCCTTCGTCTCCCTCGACGGCGTCGTCGAGGCCCCCGGTGGCGAGCCCGGTCACCGCAGCTCCGGCTGGACCTTCAAGGACATCGAGTTCGACGAGGCCGCCTACGAGATCAAGGGCCGTGAGCAGGAAGAAGCCGCGGCGATGATGATGGGCCGGGTCAGCTACGAGGCGTTCTCCCCGGTGTGGCCGACGCTCGACTACTTCCCGCAGTACAACGCGATGCCGAAGTTCGTCGTCTCCAGCACCCTCAAGGAGGACCAGCTGGTCGACAACTGGGGTGACATCACGATCCTGCGGTCGCTCGACGACGTGGCCGCGCTGAAGGAGACCGACGGCGGCCCGATCTCCATCCACGGCAGCGCGACGCTCAACCGCGCCCTCTCCGACGCGGGCCTGATCGACCGCTACCACCTGCTGGTGTTCCCGCTGCTGCTCGGCGCGGGCAAGCGGCTGTTCAGCGAGACCGACAAGGACAAGCAGCTGCTCAAGGTCGTGGAGAGCGAGACGTACGCGAACGGGATCCAGAAGCTGGTCTACGACGTCGTGCGCTGACGACCGCCTCGGCGAACGAGCCGGCGAGCCAGGTGGGGCCGGCGCTGAGCAACTGGTCGGCGCCGTGCACGCCGTAGGTGACCGCGACGGACGACATCCCGGCTCCGCGGGCCATGTCGATGTCGTACGTCGTGTCGCCGACCATCACGGCGTTGTCCGGCGTCACCCCGAGCCTGTCCAGCACGAGGAGCCCGGCCGCGGGGTCGGGCTTGGGTTCCGGGACCTGGTCCGCCCCGACGACGACGGAGAACTCGTCCCGCAGACCGGCAGCCGTGAGCAGTTCCTCGGCGGGCGCGACGAACCTGTTCGTCGCCACGGCGAGCAGGAAGCCGTTCTCCCGCAACGACCTCAGCCCGTCGTACACACCGGGGAACACGAGCTGGGAGGCCACCGGCAGCACGATCTTGCGGAACGTCGGCCGGTAGAGCTCGACGCACCGGGTGACCACCGGCTCGTCCTCGGGCACCCCGAGGATCTTCGCGAACGCGGCGGGCAGGCCGAGCCCGATCGTGCCGCGGATGGTCGGCGAGTCCGCGGTGGGCAGGTCGAGCTGGGCGAACACGGCGGCGAACGTCGTGACGATCCCGCGCGGGGTGTCGACGAGCGTGCCGTCGAGGTCGAAGATCACGCAGCGCCTCATGAGGGGAACTCCTTCGCGTGGGCGGCGGCGAGCTCTCCCGCGACCTCGGCGACGGTGACCAGCACCGCCGAGACCGCCTTCCCGAACGGGCGGTCCGCGTCGGCCTCGGCCGGGTCCACGGCGTCCGAGGCCCTGGTCGGGGTGGTGACGAGGAACGCGCCGGTGCCGCCGAGCGCCCGGTGCGCCTCGATCGCCCTGGCCAGGACGCGCGGGTCGTCGAGGCGGTGCGGGCAGCGCAGGCCGCTGGAGACGCGGACGTGCGCGGGGAAGTCGTCCGACCGGTAGGCCACGAGCGGAACTCCTTGCGTCTCCAGGAACCCCAGCGTCCGGCCGGCGCCGTTCCGCGTGCCCGCGCAGACCACCGCGACCCCGGACCTGGTGAGCTGCACCAGGTCCGGGGAGACGCGTCCCCGGTGCACGCCGCCGATCGCGTCCGAGGAGACGAACCTCAGCCCAGCGAGCCCGGCCGCGATCATCGACGACGAGACGGTCGTCGCGCCCAGCGTCCCGCGTGCGAGCGCGACCGGGAGATCGCGGCCGCCGACGATGGAAACCCTTGGTGTGGAAGCGAACCTGTCGAGAGCGACGTCCGGCAGGCCGACGAGGATCCGCCCTCCGTCGACACCGATCGTGGCCGGCACGGACCCGCTCGCCCGCACCGCGTCCTCGACCCGTCGCGCGGTCTCGGCGCCGTCCGGGCCGTGGGTGATGACGCTGGAGGGAAGCGCCACGACGGGCTGGCCCGCCGTGATCGCCTCGGCCACTTCCTCGCAGTACACCAGGGGAATGCGCATCGGCACCTCAGTAGCTCGTGGTCTGGCGCGGGAGTTCCACGATTCCGGCGCGTCGACCTTGTCCTGCCACGCCCGCTCGGGCGCCTGCTCTTCGTTGAGCAGTGCGAGGGCGTTCTCGATGATCGGCGGAACGCATGAGGTATCGCTCGAAACGCGGTGGAGCGGACCGTTCCGGTGGCCAGCCGAGGAGGTCTACCGGAACCGGCTCGAAAATCAGTGGATTTCCGCCGGGTGAGACGGGTGGTTCGGTGGCGAATGGTTGCCCGACCGTCCACAGTGGTGTTGGGTAGACGCCAACTTCGAGGGCGGGGCCACGAGGATGAATGTGCTCGAGTACGTAGCCGATCGCTGGGATCGGCTGTCTTTGCAAGCGTTCCTGCACGTCAGTGCCGTTGTGCAGTGCACGGTTCTGGCAGCGCTGCTGGGAGTGGCGATCGGTGTCGCCGTCTACCGCAGTCCGGCCGGATCCGCGCTGGCCACAGCGTTGGCGAGCACGATTCTCACCATTCCGTCGTTCGCTTTGCTGGCGTTGCTGATTCCGGTCTTCGGCCTGGGCGCGGACACGACGGTCATCGCTCTGGTGCTTTACGCGCTGCTGCCGATCGTGCGCAACACGATCGTCGGACTGGCCGGTGTGGACCCGGCTGTGAGTGATGCCGCAAGAGGGATTGGGATGAGTAGATTCGGGGTACTCACCCGCGTTGAGTTGCGGTTGGCGTGGCCCGCGATTCTCGCCGGAATGCGCGTCGCCACGCAGATGCTGATGGGCATCGCGGTCATCGCGGCCTATGCGAAAGGACCCGGTCTGGGATCAGAGGTGTTCTCCGGACTCGCGAACGCGGGCAGTGCGAACTCCATGAACCAGGCCCTCACCGGAACGATCGGCGTGGTGATCCTCGCCCTGCTGCTCGACGGCGTTTACGTGCTGGTCAACCGTTTCACCGTGTCGAGGGGCGTCCGTGGCTGAAAAAGGCAGTGAGATCAGGCTCGACCACGTCACCAAGCGGTACGCGGGCCAGAAGGCGGCCGCGGTCGACGACTTCTCGATGGTCGTGCCCGCCGGGGAGATCGTGGTGTTCGTCGGCCCGTCCGGCTGCGGCAAGACCACGACGATGCGGATGATCAACCGGCTGATCGAACCGACCTCGGGCACGATCACGATCGGCGGCGAGGACGCGCTGAAGATCGACCCGGACGACCTGCGCAGGCGCGTCGGCTACGCGATCCAGCAGGCGGGGCTGTTCCCGCACTTCACGGTGGCGCAGAACATCGGGATCGTGCCGGGGCTGCTCGGCTGGGACAAGAAGAGGACCGCCGACCGCGTCGACGAGATGATGGACCTCGTCGGGCTCGACCCCGGCGAGTTCGCGGATCGCTTCCCCCGCCAGCTCTCCGGTGGTCAGCAGCAACGCGTCGGCGTCGCACGGGCGCTGGCCGCCGACCCGCCGGTGCTGCTGATGGACGAGCCGTTCGGCGCGGTCGACCCGATCACGCGCGGGCACCTGCAGGACGAGCTGCTGCGGCTGCAGAGCGAGCTCCACAAGACGATCGTGTTCGTCACGCACGACTTCGACGAGGCCGTGAAGCTCGGCGACAAGATCGCCGTGCTCGGTGACCGCTCCACGATCCTGCAGTACGACACGCCCGACGCGATCCTCGCCAACCCGGCGGACGACACGGTGGCCGGGTTCGTCGGCGCCGGCGCGTCGCTGAAGGCGTTGACGCTCATGAGGGTTCGCGACGTCGAGCTCGGTCACGCGGTCACGGCGCGCACCGACGCGGATCCGTCCACTGTGGAGCTCGGCGCCGAGAAGTGGTTGCTGGTGCTCGACCAGCGCGACCGGCCGGTGCGCTGGGCCACGTCGAACGAGTTGAGAAAGGCGTCTTCGCTGGCCTCGATCGGACGTCCGGTGCAGGACTCGGTGACGCTGCAGTCGACGTTGCGGGACGCCCTGGAGGCGATGGTCACCGAAGGCGGCCGCGCGGTCGTCACGGGCAGCCGCGGCGAGTACGTCGGCACGCTCGACCTCTCGACGGTCACCGACGTCGTCCAGCAGCTGCGGGCGAACGCATGACGGCCGAGCGGATCCGGTTCTGGGCGCAACCCGTCGCGGTCCTGCTGATCGTCGCCGGGGTGCTGGCGTGGGTGTTCGGCGGGGAGCTCACGGCGACCGAGAAGAGCACGCTGAACGCGACGTCGCTGCTCACGGCGTTGAAGGACCACCTGCTGATGACGGTCGTGGTGACCGCGATCGTCGTGGTGGTGGCGGTGCCGGCGGGCGTCGTCGCGACCAGGCCGTGGGCGCGCTTCCTCTCGCCGGTCTTCCTGGCGGTCGCGAACGTCGGGCAGGCCGCGCCCGCGCTGGGTGTGCTGGTGCTGTGGTTCCTCGTCACCGGTGCCTCCGGCGGACTGTGGGTGGCCGCGCTGCCGCTCGCCTTCTACTCGTTGCTCCCCGTGCTGCGCAACACGATCGTCGGCATCCAGCAGGTCGATCCGTCCCTTGTGGACGCCGGACGCGGCATCGGCATGTCGGCGCGGAGCGTGCTGTGGCGCGTTGAGCTGCCGCTGGCCGTCCCGCTGATCCTCGCCGGTCTGCGCACCTCCCTGGTGCTCGCGGTGGGCACGGCGACGTTCGGCCTGTTCGTCAACGCGGGCGGGTTCGGGTTGCTGATCGACACCGGCTACAAGCTGAACCTGATGAAGGTCCTGGTGACCGGTTCGGCGTTCGCGGCGGGACTCGCGCTGCTCGTCGACTGGGCCGGCGCGGTGATGGAGCAGCGGTTCGGACCGAAGGGGGTCAGGTGAGGAAGCTCGCGCTCGTTCTCGTGCTGTGCCTGGCCGGCTGCGGCCTGGACGTCAACAGCTCGTTGCCCTACAAGGTCCTGCCGGGCTCGATCCAGCCGGACCGGTCGTTGCAGGGCGTCGAGATCACCGTGGGGTCCAAGGACTTCACCGAGAACATCCTGCTCGGCTACCTGGCGGAGATGGCGCTGTCCGCGTCCGGCGCGGACGTCATCGACCTGACCGACCTGAAGGGCTCGCAGACCGCACGGCAGGCGTTGCTCAACGGCGAGGTCGACGTCGTCTGGGAGTACACCGGCACCGGCTGGATCAACTACCAGGGCAACGAACTGCCGGTCACCGGCGGCGAACAGGCGCAGTACGACGCCACGAAGAAGGCCGACCTGGAGAAGTTCGGCGTCGAGTGGCTCGCCTACTCGCCCCTGAACGACCAGTACGCGTTCGCCGTCACCGAGGCCTACGGCGAGCAGCACGGCCTCAGGACGACGTCCGACCTGGCCGCGTTCCTGACGAAGAACCCGGACCAGGCGGTGTTCTGCCTGGAGACCGAGTTCACCAGCCGCCAGGACGGTTTCCCCGCGGCGCAACGGACCTACGGCTTCCCGACCACCGAGGTGAAGAACTTCGGCATCGGCACGATCTACTCGGCCGTCGCGGGCGGCACGTGCCCGATCGGCGAGGTGTTCACGACCGACGGCCGCATCACCGCGCAGAAGCTCCGCGTGCTGGAGGACGACAAGACGGCCTTCCCGCAGTACAACGTGGCGCCGACCGTGCGGGCGGAGTTCCTCGCCCGGTACCCGCAGATCCGCGGCCCGCTGGAGAAGATCAGCGCGGCGCTGACCAACGACCAGATGATCGAGCTGTGCCGTCAGGTCGACGTGGAGGGCAAGGACGCGGGGGAGGTCGCGCGGGCCTGGATGGTGTCGAAGGGGTTCATCAGGACGGACTGAGGGACCTCAGCGCATCGCCCGTCCGACCGGCGGCAGCACCGACACCATCGACGCGGCCAGCCACAGCATCAACGCCACGCCCGGCACGATGATCAACGTGCCGGCGTGGTTGGTCGTGAGCCGGACGACGGCGAACACGTAGTAGGCGACCACGAGGAACCCGAGCCCGGCCAGCACCCAGCGGGCGAACGCGAGCCGTGCGAGCACCAGCGCGGCGAGCAGCAGCACCACGCCACCCGCGACGTAGGTGGCGACGATCGCCGGGTCGCCGTTGGCGATGAAACCGCGCCCGAAGGCCAGCCCCAGCAACGCGACGGCGGCCTCCGGCGTCTGCCGGATGCCCTTGCCGTCGGCCGAGTTCAGCCCTGCCAGCACGAAGCACAGCACGGCGACCACGATCCACAGCCCGCCCGCGAGGTACGCGGGCGCGGTGCTCGGCCGCAGCGGCTGGCCCCAGCCGGGCGCGGGACCGTACCCCGGGCCGTACGCCTGCGGTTGCTGCGCCTGCCAGCCCTGGTTCGGATGCACGGCGGCCACGATACGAGCCGCCAGTCCGCGCCGCAGCGAATTCGCTGGTCTGCGATACGACGAACTGGCGCACGACGAGGTGCAGCAGCGGCAGGCGTTCGCGCGATTGACCCGCGCGGTACTCCACGGGAGGTTGAACGAAACCGAAGGGGGAGAACCGGATGCGAGCAACACTGGCCGGTGTTCTGCTGGCCGTGAGCGGCGTGGTCCTGGCGGTCGAACCGGCGAGCGCGGCAGGTCCGTGCTCGGTCAGCACGACGAGGACGACACCGGGCGGCCACGTCGCCAAGCTGTCCTGCTCCAGCCCGACCGAGTTCATCGACGGCTACGGCAGCACCACCGGTGACGCGAACCGGGAAGGCCTGCTGCTGCGGCAGTTCCACGTCAACGGCGGCCCGTCGTGCAGCGGATCGCTGAGCAGCGCGGCCGTCGGCGGCTTCGAGTTCGACCTGACGTGCACCAGCCCGACGTCGTTCGCCGAGGCCTTCGGCACCACGCTGACGGACGCGGCCAGGGAGGCCAGGCTGCTCAAGGAGATGGCGCCGGACCGGCACTGCACGCACGACCTGGTGCGCGCGGTCTCCGGTGGCTACGAGGTGAAGGCGAGCTGCACCAAGCCGACCGTGTTCTTCAGCGGTGTGGGCGGCACCGTGACGCAGGCCGCGGAGAACGCGCGGCTGGCGTCAGGAATCGGCTGAGTTCCTGCGGTCGGTGTGGCCCAGGGAACGTTCCGGGGCCACCCGGTCGCGCACGAGCTGCTTGAGCACGGCGAGGTCCGGGAAGCCCTCCTGCTCCTTGCGCGACCACAGGGTCTCGCCGTCGAGCCGCACGTCGAACACGCCTCCGGTGCCGGGGATCAGCGCGACCTCGCCCAGTTCCGCGGTGAACGTGGTCAGCAGCTCCTGCGCGGTCCAGCCGGCGCGCAGCAGCCACCGGCACTGGGTGCAGTACTCGATCTCCAGACGCGGTGTCCTCATACCTCGGTATGGTGCGCCATCCCCGCGCGGGAGGCGTCGCGGCCCCAGTTCGCGAGCAGCTGCAGCGCCTCGGCGGACGCGGTGCCCGGTTCGGCGTGGTAGGTGGTCAGGAACAGCGACGGCTCGCTGGGCATGCGCAGCGTCTCGTACGCGAGAGTCATCTCGCCCACGAGCGGGTGTCGCACCACCTTCGTGCCGAAGCTCTTCTCCTTGACCTCGTGGGCGGCCCAGAGCTGCCGGAACAGCTCGCTGCGCAGCGAGAGCTCGCCGATCAGCGCGGCCAGTTCGGGGTCGTCCGAGCAGCACCCCGCGTCGAGGCGCAGGAAGCCGACGATGTCCGCGGCCTTGCTCTCCCAGTTGGCGAAGAGGTTCTGGTACTCCGGCCGCAGGAAGATCATGCGGGCCCAGTTGCGGTCGCGCGGCGCCAGTTCGGCCCAGTCGCCGAACAACGCCGTGGCCATCGGGTTCCACGCGAGGATGTCCGAGCGCCGCCCGCCGATGTACGCGGGCACGGCGATGCCGTCGAGCAGGTGCCGCAACGCGGGGCGGACCTGGGAACGCTGCTCTTTCTTCTTCTTGTGCGGCTTGCTGCGCGTGAGGTTGTTCAGGTGCTCGCGCTCGGCGTCGGTGAGGCGCAACGCACGTGCGATCGAGTCGAGCACCTCGGCCGAGACGTTGCGGCCGTTGCCCTGCTCCAGGCGTGTGTAGTACGCGACGGACACCCCTGCGAGCTGCGCCAGTTCCTCACGGCGCAGGCCCGGCACGCGACGGGTGCGGCCGTACTGCGGCAGCCCCACGTCGTCGGGAGACAGCCGTGCGCGGCGGCTGCGCAGGAAGTCGCTCAGCTCTGCGCGCGGGTCGACGGTCATGGACCCGAGTATCCCCGCGTCCGCGGCGGCGTGCCTGCTACTGCTGGTGGTAGGCACGGCAGTCGTACGAAAACCAGGTGGCTGGGTAAGCCCTCCTGACGGGAGCAGTGTCGTCACCGAGACGACGAACCGAGGAGAAACCCTGATGAGCACCGTCGCTGCCTACGCCGCTCCCGCACCCAAGGCACCGCTGGAGCGCACCACCATCGAGCGTCGCGCGGTCGGCGCGCACGACGTT
The DNA here is from genome assembly GCF_042721515.1 of Lentzea sp. NPDC058436. Lineage (NCBI taxonomy): Bacteria > Bacillati > Actinomycetota > Actinomycetes > Pseudonocardiales > Pseudonocardiaceae > Lentzea > Lentzea sp. NPDC058436. The sequence goes on along the minus strand of NZ_JBHXLF010000004.1, from coordinate 396,268 downwards.
CTGATCGACATCAAGTTCGCCGGCATCTGCCACTCCGACATCCACCAGGTCAACGAGGGCTGGGGCGAGGCCATCTTCCCGATGGTGCCGGGCCACGAGATCGCCGGTGTGGTCGTCGAGGTCGGCTCCGAGGTCACCCGGCACGCCGTCGGCGACCGGGTCGGCGTCGGCTGCATGGTCGACTCGTGCCGCGAGTGCGACTACTGCCTGCGCGGGCTGGAGCAGTACTGCTCGAACGGCAACACCATGACCTACAACGGCATCGACCGCCGCGGCGACGTCACCTACGGCGGCTACTCGCGCCAGATCGTGGTCGACGAGAACTACGTCGTGCGCATCCCGGACGCGCTCCCGCTGGACGTGGCCGCGCCGCTGCTGTGCGCCGGCATCACGCTGTACTCGCCGCTCAAGCACTGGGGTGCCGGGCCCGGCAAGAAGGTCGCCGTCGTCGGCCTGGGCGGCCTCGGCCACATGGGCGTCAAGATCGCGGCCGCGCTCGGCGCCGACGTGACCGTGCTGTCGCAGTCGCTGCGCAAGAAGGACGACGGGCTCAAGCTCGGCGCCCGTGACTACCGCGCCACGAGCGACCCGGCCACGTTCACCGAGCTCGCGGGCACGTTCGACGTGATCGTGTCCACGGTGTCCGCGCCCCTGGAGTTCACCTCCTACCTGGGCCTGCTCAAGACCGACGGCGCACTGGTGAACGTCGGCGCGCCGGAGGAGCCCGTCTCGATCAACGTGTTCGGCCTGCTCGGCGGCCGCAAGACGTTCGCCGGCTCGATGATCGGCGGCATCGCCGAGACCCAGGAGATGCTGGACTTCTGCGCCGAGCACGGACTGGGCGCGGAGATCGAGCTGATCAACGCCGACGAGATCAACACCGCCTACGAGCGCGTGCTGTCGAGCGACGTGCGGTACCGGTTCGTGATCGACACCGCCACGATCTGAGTGCCACGCCGTGCCCGCTCAGGCGGGCGGGCACGGCTTCCCGGTCGCGTAGGCCTCCGTGGCGTTCGCGATCACGTTGTCGAGCTGCAGGAGCGTCTCCTGCAGCTCCTCTATCTGCTTCACCACCGACGACCGGTGCCCTACCAGCTTGTCCATGACCTGTGGCGCCGCCACGCCCGTGACCACGCACGGCAGCATCTCCAGGATCGCCGCGCTGGAGATCCCGGCCGCGTAGAGCTGCTGGATGAGCCGCACCCTGCCGATGGCGTTGCCCTCGTAGTGGCGTTGCCCGCTGCCGCTGCGTTGAGCTGTGAGAAGGCCCTGCTCCTCGTAGTAGCGCAACGCGCGCACGCTCACGCCCGTGCGTTCCGCCAGCTCGCCGATGCGCATTGAGACCTCCGCCACAAAAGCTACCTCTGACGTTAGTGTCAGGTTTCTAGCCTAGCTCTCATGCTGCTCACGAGCTACCGCCTCGGAAACCTGACCCTGCCGAACCGCCTCGTCATGGCGCCGATGACCCGCTCACGGGCCGTTGACGGCGCACCGACGGCGGAGACGGCCACCTACTACGCCCAACGCGCCACCGCCGGGCTCATCGTCACCGAGGGCGTGCACCCCGCCGCGGTCGGCCAGGCCGGTCCGGCGATGCCCGGCCTGCACACCGACGCGCAGGTCGAGGCCTGGCGCGTGGTCACCGACGCCGTGCACGCCAACGGCGGCCGCATCTTCGCCCAGCTCATGCACGGCGGCCGCATCGGTCACGTCGAGGTCGCGGGCCACCACCCCGTCGGCCCGTCGGCGATCGCGGCCGACGCCCAGGTCTTTACGCCCGCCGGCATGCAGCCCGCGCCGGTGCCGAGGGCCCTGACGACGGCCGAGGTCGGCGACCAGGTCCAGGCGTTCGCCGACGCGGCACGGCGGGCCGTCGCCGCCGGGTTCGACGGGGTCGAGCTGCACGGCGCGAACGGGTACCTGATCCAGCAGTTCCTGTCCTCCAGCGCGAACGAGCGCACCGACGGTTACGGCGGCTCGGTCGCCGGCCGGATCCGGTTCGCCGTCGAGTCGGTCGAGGCGGCCGCGGACGCCATCGGGGGCGACCGCGTCGGCATCCGGCTCTCACCCGGCGGGCAGATCCAGGGCATCGTCGAGGAGAACGTGCCCGTGCTCTACGGCGAGCTGCTGAAGGCGTTGCCGGACATGGCCTACGTCCACGTCATGGTCACCGCGGACGACGAGGTGCTGATGGACCTGCGCAAGGCGTGGCCCAGCGCGTTCATCCTCAACCCCGGCGGCCAGATCGGCCCGGACGAGGGCACTCTCGAACAGGGACAGCGCTGGCTCGCGAACGGCGCCGACCTGATCAGCTACGGCCGCGCGTACCTCGGCAACCCCGACCTGGTCGAGCGCTTCCGGCTGGGCCTGCCGCTCGTCAGCACCGACCGCGAGACGTGGTTCGGGGCGCCCAACGGGTACGTCGACTACCCCAGCTATCAGCACTGAAGCGCGCGCATCAGGTGGTCGACGAGCCGTTCGAGGTAGTCGGGCTCGACCTCGGCACGCCGCACCGACAGCCGCCAGTAGACCGGTGCCGCGACCAGGTCCAGGGCGATCTCGAAGTCGAGATCGGCGGGTAGCTCACCGCGTGCCACCGCGCGCCGCAGCGTCGTGGCGCCGAGCGCCCGCCGGGGTTCGCCGATCGTCGCCGCGATCGCGTCGGACAGCGCGGGGTTGCGGACGGCCTCGGCGGTGAGGTCGGGCAGGATCGTCGCGAACCGGGGGTGCGTCAGCCAGTCGTGCACGGCCGTGACGGTGGCCAGCAGGTCACCGCGCAACGACCCGGTGTCCGGGACCTCTGCCAGCGGCACGGAGAACTCCGACAGCGCCGCGACCACCATGTCCTGCTTGGACGGCCACCGCCGGTAGAGCGCGCTCTTGCCGACCTCCGCGCGCTTGGCGACGGCCTCCATCGACAGCCGGCCGTAGCCGTTCTGGGCGAGCTCGTCGAACACGGCGTCGGTGATCGCCTGCGTCACCTGGGGCTGCAGGACGGCGGCGCCGGTCGGGGTGCGCTTGGTCATGGCGCACATCATAGGACTGGACGAGACGGTACCGTTCCGCCTAAGTTGGACGGGACGATACCGTCTCGTCCATTTCTGTTGGAGGATTCCGTGGACCTCATCCCGAGGGCGCTGCAACTGCTGCTGGACAAGGACATGATCGGCTTCGCCGGCCTGTGGGCCGTCGACGGCGTGATGGAGTTCCCGTTCGCGCCGCCCGGCTGGCCCGCCCGCCTCGACGGCCGTGCCGCGATCGAGGACTACCTGCGCGACTACCCGAAGATGCTCGACATCCAGGGCTTTCCGAAGCAGGTCGTGCACCGGAGCACCGACCCGGACGTGCTGATCGCCGAGTTCGACGCCGAAGGTGTCGTGGTCGCGTCCGGAAAGCCTTACCGCGCCTCGTACATCGCCGTGATCACGACCCGCGACGGCGAGATCGTGAGCTACCGCGACTACTGGAACCCGCTGCTGGCACAGGAGCTCGCATGACCACGTTGATCATCGGCGGCACCGGCACGACCGGCAGCCGGCTCGCGTCGCTGTTGCCCGACGCCCGCGTCGGCACCAGGAAGCCGGCGCGTCCCGGCCAGGTCCGTTTCGACTGGGACGCGCCCGAGACGTTTGACGGCGCGCTGGAAGGGATAGATGGTGTCTACCTGATCCCCCCGGTCGGCGTCGTCGACCCCGCACCGGTGGTCGAGTCGCTGCTCGCCAGGGCGCGGCTCGTGCGGCGAGTGGTGTTGCTCAGCTCGTCCGCGGTGCCGGAGAGCGCCACGGGGATGGGCGCTCTCCCGGCGCTCGTGCGCGCGATGCCCGAATGGGCGGTGCTGCGGCCGTCGTGGTTCATGCAGAACTTCACCGGCGACCACCTCGTCGCGGCCGGTGTCCGCGAGGGCGAGATCGTCACCGCCACGGGAGACGGCCGGGTCGGGTTCGTGGACGCCGCCGACATCGCCGCGGTGGCCGCCCGTGCGTTGACGGATCCGTTGCCGCACAACACCGATCACCTGATCACCGGTCCGGAGGCGCTCAGCTACGCGGACGCCGCGGCGATCATCACCGAGGTCACCGGGAAGCCCGTCCGGCACCGTTCCGTCGGCACCGCGGAGTTGGCCGAACGCATGGCCGCCGTGCTGCCGCGCGAGTTCGCCGTCGTCCTGGCCGCGCTCGACGAGGACATCCGCGGGGGAGCGGAGGACCGGGTCACCACGACCGTCCAGGACGTGACGGGCAGGCCCGCCCGGTCGTTCCGCGACTTCGTCACGGTCTCGGAGGTCAGCGCAACGCGTCGCACGGAATGAGGAAGAACCAGTCCTCCGGCGCGTGTTCCAGCCGTGCGTTCTCTTTGCCCGCAGCGCATTCCGCACGGGCGTTGGCCACGCTCTCGTCCCACGGAACGCCGGTCAGCACCGTGCTCGGCTCCCGCATGTGGGCGAAGACGCTGACCACCACCAGCATCCCGACCAGGTACCGGCTTCCCGCGACCACCGCGCGTTCCCAGGTCCGCTCCGGTGTCGCGTCGAGGCCGACGAAGATCGCGGTGAACAGGAACAGGCACGGCGCGATGCTGTAGCGCTGTGCGGCCATCACGACGTCCGGTGCCTGCACCTGCAGGATCTGCGCCCAGTTCAGCGCGAGGCACGCGACGATGAGGGCCACGCTGTACGCGCCGGCCACCAGCGCGAGCGCCCGGCCGGCCCGGTCACCGAACCGCAGGCCCGCCGCGATCGGGACGGCGGCGACCAGCACCGCGGCGAGGATCACCAGGTTGCCGCTCGACGGGTAGAAGTCGCTGACCCGCTCCGAGCCCGTGAACGCCACCACCGGCACCCGGAGCAGGCTCGCCAGCAGCACCTGCACCGGGTCGACCTCGTCGTGCGAGTACGGCGTCCTGGACGTGAACACCATCGTCAGGCCCTGTACGACCAGCGCGGCGAGGAACGCGATCGGCACCTCCCTGCGCGGCTGGAAGAGCCGCACGAGCGCGATGGGGGCCAGGAGGAAGATCAGCGGACTGGTCAGCGCGGAGAGGACCACGAACAACGCGACCGGAACGCGCGGGGCGTTGCGCCACAACAACGCCCAGAAGGTGCCGTAGAGCAGGAACCAGTGCAGGTTCGTCACGTTGTTCAACGTCTCGGAGTTGCCCGCGGGCAGCACGATGACGAGCGCCGCGAGAGCGAACCGCATCGGCGCCGACTTCAGATACGCCTTCGAGGCCGAGAACGTGATCAACGCGACGAGCGCGCGCAGCACCGCGGCGCCGATGGCGAAGCCCGCCGCCGCCTGCTCGACCGGCAACAACACGACGAGTTCGGCGACCAGGCGCGGCAGTGCGTGCAGGTAGCCGCCGTAGGGGTCGGTCAGGTTCGGCAGCGCGGGGGAGGTCAGCGCGTCGAGAAGGAACCGGGCGCCGTCCTCGGCCCACAGGTGGTCGAGCCTGGCCCAGCCGGCAGGAACGAGCAGCAGGAACGCCACCGAGGCGACGAACGCGACCGCGTTGCCCAGCCACGTGAGCTCGTGTGGCGGCTCGTCCGGCAGAGGCACGACGCTGTCGGCTAACTCGCCCGGCCGCAGCTTCGTCGAAGTCACCATTCGGTCCCCCGTGTCCGATTCGGCGTCGGGGAGAACGTAGCCGGTCAGCGCCGGGAGAGATCCGGCAGGCGCTCGTACTTGGCCCACTGCTCCGCGGTCACCTGCGTGATCGGGGACGAGTTCAGCGTCGCGACCTCGGGGGACCCGACCACCCACAGCCTGCCGTCGAGCAGCAGCCCGACCTGGTTGTCGGGGCCGGTCACGGCGGGAGCGCCGGCCGGGACGGAGACCGCGAGCTTGAGCCCGTCTACGCCCTGCGGCCGGGTGCCGAGGACACCTCGCGCGAACTTCTCCGCCACCGAACGGCGTTCGAAGCGCATCACGTTGCCGCCCACGACGACGTCGAGCGTGCGTTCCGGTGACGGCACCGCGAAACCGTTGAGCGCCCTGGCCTCCGCCGCCGTGGCGCACCCCTTGAGGCCGACCGCGTCGATGCCGAAGTGGGCGATGTCCGTCGGTCCCGCCGGGCCCTCGACGGTGCCCCTCAGCACGTCGATCGCCACGCGTCCGCAGGGATCCTTGGCGTCGACCAGCGCGTGGCCGGCCGGCGAGCGCAGCAGGCCGGGACCCTCCTTCCACGGACCGGGAATCACCACGGGCTCGAACGGGTGGCGGGTGAAGTCCTTGTTCCAGAACGTGATCGTGGTGCCGTCGTCGGTCTCGTGGGCGATGGCGAACGAGCCCACCGCCTCGATCCACATCCAGTCCGCGCTGAACGCCTCGACCACCGACCGCGTGCGCGGGCTGTTGTTCGACGTCACCGGTTTGAAGCCCTGCGTGCCGAGCGCCTGGACTCCCTGCGCGAACGTCGGATCCGTCGACCGCAGCACGTACTGGCCCGCGCCGTTCTGGTGCGAGGCGAGGCCGGTGGTGTCCGTGAACATCAGGTACACCCAGCCGTCGAGGTAGACGGCCGACTGCTGGCCGGCGCCGTAGGTGTTCTCGCGGATGTTGTCGTTGGCGGGGCCCAGCAGCGACTGGCCGCCGTTCTCCCGCTTCCAGGTGATGCCGTCCTTGCTGGACGCGACGCCGACCGAGCTGCCGTTCGCGTGGTTGTCGCGCGCGGCACCCGTGTAATACATGTAGTAGGTGTCGCTGATCTTGATCACCGACGGGTCGCACGTGTGCATCGCGTCGAAGCTGGTGCCGCTGCCGGAGAACACCGGCACCGCCGTCGAGTACGGTCCGCCGACGGAAGGCCCGTCGCTGTAGAGGATGTCGTCGCCGCCGGGCGGTGCCGCGCTCAGCTGGCTGCACCACCAGGCGCGCACGCGGCCGTTGTCGACCATGACGGCGGGCGCGTAGTTGTACGGCGCGTCCGCGGCGCCCGCGATCACCGTTCCGCCGCTCTGCCTGCCGTTCTCCACGCCGAGGGCGATCTTGTTCCTGGGCGGTGCCGCCGGGGGCGCCTTCTTCGTCGACGACGTGGGCTTCTGCGACTCGACCGCTACCCCGATCGGGTCGCCGACCGCCGCGTTGGTGCACGCTGTGACCGCACTGACCAGTGTGAGCGCAGCGAGTAACGCGACAGGTGGGCGACTCAGGGGCACGCACCCATCATAGAGATCAGGTCCTCCGTCCGGGTGAAGTCCGCCGACGCGGGCCCGTACGACAGCGTTGAGCAGGACGAACGGTCACAGGTACAGCGCACCGGCCACTCCGTTGATCACGGCACCCGTCAGCGGCCCGAAGCTCAGCACCCGGTGGTCGTCCACGTCGACGACCCTGCGCTTCTGCCCGGCGGGCGTGGCGGCGACCCCCGGCACGCCCAGGAGGCCGTCGACCCCGCCCACTGCCGCGAGCCCCTGCGACATCACCAGGATCACGTCCGCCCCCGCTACCGCCTCCGGGCTGATCGGCACGGCGCCCCGCAACCCTGCCTCGGTGGCCACGTCGACCCCGCCGACCCCGGTGATCAGCTCGTCCGCGCCGGTGCCCTCGCCGAGCACCTGGTGCACGCCTTCGCGCAGGTGGAGGAACACGATCCGCAGCTCTGCGCCGTCCGCCAGGCGCTGGGCCGTGATCTGCGCCTTCTGGACCTCGACCGTGGTGCGGTGAGCGAGTTTCTCGCCTTCGCCCGGCACGCCGAGTGCGTCGGCGACCTGCTGGATCAGCGTGCCGACGTTGTTGAGGGCACGCCGTGAATCCGTGACGACGACCGGGATGCCGCTGTCCCTGAGCCGTTGCACCACGTCCTGCGGGCCGAGCGTGGTGTCGGTGAGCACGACGGTGGGGCGCAGGGCGGTGACCGTCTGGAGGTCGAGTTCGTGGCCGTTGGTCGTGACGAGAGGAAGGCCCGCGGAGGCGTCTCTGCCGACCATGCGCTGTCCCAGGCCCAGCCCGTGCACTGTCGCGGCGAGCGTGCCGTGCCTGTCGACGGCGAGGATCCGGTCGGCACTCGCGACCGTGACCTGGGTGTTCTGCGCGTCGGTGACCGTCGTGGGCAGCTTCGGGGCCGCCTCGCCGGTGATCGGCTCGACGTCGCTGACCTTCGCGGTGCTCGGACCTGACTTCTGCCGCGGATCCTTGAGCGGTTCCGCCGAACTGCTCGTGGCTTGGGGAACGTCGCGGTTCGCCGGTGCGGTGCATCCCGCGACCAGCGCTACGGCGAGCACGACCACCCAGGTCCTCACCCCTCGACCCAACCAGTTCCGGCGTGCGCGGGGAACCCTCGTGGTCCTAGCCGAGCGGCGGGTGTTCGCGGAGTGCGCAGCGGCGGCGGAACCAGGCCAGGAACCTCGCCGGGTCGCCGTCCTGCCGGAGCGCGGACACCGCGCCGGTCAGCGGGAACATCGCCGCGTGCGTCAGCGCTCGTTCGTAGAGGGCGGGCCGGACCCGGTGGACCAGAGGCCAGCCGTAGTTCGCGAACGCGGCCGCGTCGAGAGCGGGATCGCCGAGGCAGGCGAAGTCCCAGTCGATGACTCCGCTGATCTTTCCGTTGTGCCAGCGGAGGTTCACCGGCGCCAGGTCGCCGTGCACGAAGCCCGTCACCTCCGGCAGGGCGGCGAACCGTTGCAGGACTTCGGAAGCCTGCGCGCGTTCGTCGGCGTCGAGCAGCGGGAACACGAGTTCGGTGATCGCCTCCGCGGTGCGCTCGCCGCCGGCGTGGTGCAGCGGTTCGTCCAGCAGGGCAACGAGTTCAGGGCTCGGCCGCTGAGCCGCCAGCGCGTCGAGCACGTCGCGCACGGCCTCGTCGCTCGCGGTCTCCGCCTGCTCGCCGGGCAGGTAGGAGACGATGACGTGCGCCTGGCCGAGCGGCAGGTCCAGCCGGTCCTCGACGACCTCCGGCACGGCGAACGGCAGGTCCAGCCGCGCGATGTGGACGAGCGCCCGCGCGCGGCGGCGTGCGTCGGCCAGGTCTCTGCGGGGGAACCGCGCGACCCACTTCCCCGGCAGCACCACGGCGTCGTTGAACGTGCCGCGCGCCAGGTGGGTGCCCGGAGTGCTGAGCAGGGCCTCCATCAGCTGCCCAGGTAGCGGACGACGGCCATGACCCGCCGGCTCAGGCCCGTCGAGCCGGCGAGGCCGAGCTTGTCGAAGATCGCGTTGATGTGCTTCTCCGCGGCGCTCTGCGAGATGTGCAGGGACTCGGCGATGCGCGTGTTCGTGAGGCCCTGCGCCATCAGTTCCAGCACGTCCTTCTCCCGCGCCGTCAGCGTTTCGAGCGGGTCGACGTGGGTCGTCCTGGTCAGCAGCCTGCGCACGACCTCCGGGTCGAACGCCGCGCCGCCCGCCGCGACCCTGTCGAGCGCCTCCAGGAACTCGTCGACCTGCGCCACCCTGTCCTTGAGCAGGTAGCCGACCTTGCCGCCGGTGCTGGTGATCAGCTCGGTGGCGTAGCGGTTCTCGACGTACTGGGAGAGCACGAGCACGCTGACCTCCGGCCACCGCTCGCGGATCTCCAGCGCAGCGCGCATCCCGTCGTCCTTGTGGTCCGGCGGCATCCGGACGTCGGTGACCACTATGTCCGGCAGGTGTTCCCCGGTGGCCTTGATCAACTCCGGCGCGGTGCCGACGGCGGCCACGACGTCGTGGCCCTCCTCGGCGAGCAACCGGATCAGCCCCTCGCGCAGCAGCGTCGAGTCCTCGGCCAGGATCACTCGCACGGCACCCTCGCGTAGATCGTGGTGGGACCGCCGTCGGGGCTGGTCACCTCGAACTCCCCGTCCACCGCCTTGACCCTCCTCCCCAGCCCGGACAGCCCGGTGCCGGCGGGATCCGCGCCGCCGATGCCGTCGTCCCACACCATGACCGTGATGCCCTTCGGGTCCGGCCACACGGAGATCTCGACCACCGACGGATCAGCGTGCTTGGCCGCGTTGTTGACCGCCTCGGACGCCACGAAGTAGATCACCGTCTCCAGCGCAGCCCCCGGCGACGCCTTGAGCTCGTTGCTGATCTCGACGCGCACGCTCGACCGCTCGGCCAGCACCTCCAGCGCCGCGTCCAGCCCCGAGTCGTCGAGCACCGCGGGGTAGACCCTGGTCGCGACCTCGCGCAACTCGTCGATGGCCTCACCCGCCGTGTCGCCCGCCTGTCGCAGCAGCTCCTGCAACTGCTCCTCGCCCTTCGCCCGCCGCGCCCTGCCGATCAGCATCCCGAGCGCGACGAGCCGCTGCTGCACGCCGTCGTGCAGGTCGCGCTCGATGCGCCGACGTTCGTCGTCGATCGCCTCGATCACCTCGGCCCGCGTGCTGGTGAGCTCGGCGACCCTCTGCCGCAGCAACGTCTGCTGGCTCGTCCCGAGCATCTCGGTGGTGAGCCACCGGTCGAGCGCCGCCACCCCGGCCACCCCGGCCGTCGTCACGAAAATGACCAGCACCCCGGGGATCGCCACCAGCGCGATCAGCCCCAGGGTCACCCGGTCCCCGTCCTTGATCAGCCCCCAGTCGCCGTCGAACAGCCACGCCGTCACCATCGAGATCGCGACGACGTACCAGAACGCGAGCATCCAGATCACGCCCGCGCCGAGCCCGCCGACCAGCCACCGCACCGCGAGGTAACGGCGGCATCCCTTGCGCGTCAGCGGATTCGTGTGCACGGCCCGGTCGAACCGCGTGATCCGGCCCAGCTCGTACTCGGTCAGCCGGACCACACCCACACCGGCCGCCGCGGCGGCGAGCCCCACCAGCCCCGTCACGGACCCGATCGTGAGCCCGAGGAGCATCCGGAACCAGCCCCGCACCAGCGAACCCGCACTGAGCTGCCCCTCCTGATGCACATTCGCCACCGTACCGACCCACCCGATCCCCGGCATTGCGGTTTACCGCAGTATCGCCCTGCGGTTTCCCTCAACTTTGCCCTGCGGTTTCCCCCAAGGTTATTGACGGACAACCTCATGGTCCGCCCTGCTCCCCATTCCTAACGTGGACCCCGACCAATCCGTCGTTCCGAGGGGAAATCGCAAAATGCTGGCTGAATGGGCCGTCTCACTGATGGAGTCACTGGGAGGCGTGGGCGCCGCCGTGGTCGTGGGCCTCGACAACCTGTTCCCGCCGATCCCGAGCGAACTGGTGCTGCCCCTGGCAGGCTTCTCCGCGAGCAAAGGCGTGTTCAGCCTGCCCGCGGCCCTGTTCTGGACCACCCTGGGCTCCGTCGCCGGCGCAGTCGTCGTCTACCTCGCGGGCATGCTCCTGGGCCGCGACCGCACCCGCGCCCTGGTCGCCCGCATTCCGCTGGTCCGCGTGACCGACTTCGACAAAACGGAAGCCTGGTTCACCCGCCACGGCACCAAAGCGGTGTTCTTCGGCAGAATGGTGCCGTTGTTCCGCAGCTTCATCTCCCTGCCGGCAGGCGTGGAACGCATGAACTTCCCGAAGTTCCTGATCCTCACCACTCTGGGCAGCCTGATCTGGAACACGGTCTTCGTGAGCGCGGGCTACCTGCTGGGCGAGAACTGGCACCGAGTCGAGTCCTACGCGGGCATCTTCCAAAAGCTCGTCATCGCCGCCGTGGTTCTCGCCGTGGCCTTCTTCGTGACGACCCGCCTGCGCCAGCGCAAGAAGGGCGACCCGGAGGCGACCGCCGTCTTACCGCGCGCCAACCGCTGACCAGAACCCCCTGCAGACGAAGGCACCCCAGGCCGGGGGAGTGGCCTGGGGTGCCGGGAAAGCGTCTGTCAGTCTCAGACGTCGTACCGGTCCGCGTTCATGACCTTGTTCCACGCGGACACGAAGTCCGTGACGAACTTCGAGGCGGCGTCGTCACTCGCGTAGACCTCGGCGACGGCGCGCAGCTCGGAGTTCGAGCCGAACACCAGGTCGTTGCGGGTGGCGGTCCAGCGGACGGCACCGGTGGCGCGGTCGCGGCCCTCGAAGTTCTCCTCGTCGTCGGTGACCGACTTCCACTCCGTCTCCATGTCGAGGAGGTTGACGAAGAAGTCGTTGGTCAGCGTCTCCGGCTTGGCCGTCAGCACGCCCGCCGTCGAGCCGCCGTGGTTGGCGCCCAGCACGCGCAGGCCGCCGACCAGCACGGTCAGCTCCGGTGCGGAGAGGCCGAGGAGGTTGGCCTTGTCGATCAGCAGGTACTCCGACGGCAGCGGGGTGGCCTTGCCGCCGTAGTTGCGGAAGCCGTCGACGGTGGGCTCCAGGACGGCGAACGACTCGGCGTCGGTCTGCTCCTGGGTGGCGTCGGTGCGGCCCGCGAGGAACGGCACCTCGGCGTCGTGGCCCGCGGCCTTGGCGGCCTGCTCGATCGCCGCGGCACCGCCGAGGACGATCACATCGGCCAGCGAGACCTTCTTGCCGCCGGTCGCGGAGCTGTTGAACGCCTCCTGCACGCCCTCCAGCACACGCAGCACCTGGGCGAGCTGGTCGGGCTCGTTGACGTCCCAGCCGCGCTGCGGCTCCAGGCGGATGCGCGCGCCGTTGGCGCCGCCGCGCTTGTCGCTCTGGCGGAACGACGCGGCCGAGGCCCACGCGGTCTTGACGAGCTGCGAGACCGAGAGGCCGGACTCGAGGATCTTCGCCTTCAGCGACGCGACGTCGTCGGCGGAGACGAGCTCGTGGTCGCGCACCGGCAGGCGGTCCTGCCAGATCAGCTCCTCCTGCGGCACCTGCGGGCCGAGGTAGCGCTGGATCGGGCCCATGTCGCGGTGCGTCAGCTTGAACCACGCGCGGGAGAACGCGTCGGAGAACGCCTGGTGGTCCTCGGCGAACTTGCGCGAGATCGGCTCGTAGACCGGGTCGAAGCGCAGCGCCAGGTCGGTCGTCAGCATCTCCGGCGTGCGGTTGAGCGTGCCGTCCTCGGGGTCGGGCACGGAGTTGGCGCCCGCGCCGTCCTTCGGCTTCCACTGGTGCGCGCCGGCCGGGGACTTGGTGAGCTCCCAGTCGAACGCGAACAGGTTCTTGAAGAACAGGTTCGTCCACTTGGTGGGCTGCTGCGTCCAGGTCACCTCCAGGCCGGAGGTGATGGCGTCGCGGCCCTTGCCGGTGCCGTGCGTGCTGATCCAGCCGAAGCCCTGCGCGTCGATCAGCGAGCCCTCGGGCTCGGCGCCGACGAGCGACGGGTCGCCCGCGCCGTGCGCCTTGCCGAAGGTGTGGCCGCCGGCGATGAGCGCGACGGTCTCCTCGTCGTTCATGCCCATGCGTCCGAACGTCTCGCGGATGTCGCGGGCGGAGGCCAGCGGGTCAGGGTTGCCGTTGGGGCCCTCCGGGTTGACGTAGATCAGACCCATCTGGACGGCCGCGAGGGGCGACTCCAGGTCGCGCTCACCGCTGTAGCGGGTGTCGCCGCCGAGCCACTCGGTCTCCGGGCCCCAGTAGACGTCCTCGTCCGGCTCCCACACGTCCGTGCGGCCGCCGGCGAAGCCGAAGGTGTCGAAGCCCATGGTCTCCAGCGCGCGGTTGCCCGTGAAGATCATGAGGTCGGCCCAGGAGACCTTCTTGCCCCACTTCTTCTTGACCGGCCACAGCAGACGGCGGGCCTTGTCGAGGTTGCCGTTGTCCGGCCAGCTGTTGAGCGGCGCGAAGCGCTGCATGCCCGCGCCGGCGCCACCGCGGCCGTCGTGGGTGCGGTAGGTGCCCGCGCTGTGCCACGCCATGCGGATCATGAACGGGCCGTAGTGCCCGAAGTCCGCCGGCCACCAGTCCTTCGACTCGGTGAGCACCGCGTCGACGTCGCGCGCCAGCTCGTCGAGGTCGACGGTCAGGAACTCCTGGGCGTAGTCGAGGCCACCGCCGAACGGGTCCGCCTGGACGGGGTGCTTGCGCAGGATCCGGAGGTTGAGCTGTTTGGGCCACCAGTCACGGTTGCTGCCGCCCTCGCTGGGGTGGCTGCGCCGGCCGTGCGCGACCGGGCAGCCCCCGGCCTCCTCCACGTTCAGGTCGGCCAGCTTGGCGTCAGTGCTGTCGGACACGGGAATCCTTCCGGGTGTTCAGGAACTTTTCGCGGCGGTCGTGCACTCGGGGCAGGAGCCCCAGTAGATGACCTCGGCCTCGTCGATGACGAACCCGTGGTCGTCGGATGCGTCCAGGCAGGGCGCGTGGCCGACCGCGCAGTCGACGTCGGCGATGGCACCGCAGGATCTGCACACGACGTGGTGGTGGTTGTCCCCGACGCGCGCCTCGTAGCGGGCGACCGAGCCCTGGGGCTCGATCTTCCGCAGCAGGCCGGCTCCGGTCAGTGCACGGAGCACGTCGTACACGGCCTGGTGGGAGACAGCGCCGAGGTTCTGACGCACGACACCGATGATCGAGTCCGTGTCGGCGTGCGGGTGGGAGTGCACCGCGGACAGCACTGCCATCCGCGGAGCCGTCACCCGGAGCGACGCTCCACGCAACATGCGCTCGAAATCGGAAGCCGTGGGCACGAAGGCCACCCTGCCGTCTTTTCTGGATTGAGTCAAGTTAACGAACGATGCAATTCACCCGAAGCGGTCACCGACGCACGGTGGACATGGCCTCGGCCAGCCGCCGGACCCCCTCGGCGAGCACGTGCTCCGGTGCGCCGCCGTAGGTCAAACGAAGAAAGCTGCCCGGTGGTTCAGCGGCGAACCACGGCCGTCCGGGGAACACCACGACGTCCCGCGCCGCGGCCGCCGTCGTCAGCTCCAGGTCGTCCACACCCTCCGGCAACGTCGCCCACAGGTGCAGGCCGCCCGACGAGCGAGCGACCTCGAACTCCGGCAGGTGCTCGCCGACCGCCCGCGCCAACGCGTCCCGCCTCGACCGCAGGGCCTGCTGGAGCGCGCGCAGGTGCCGGCGCCAGACGGGGGACGTCACGAGGTCGATCGCCGCCTCCTGCAACGGCCCGGCGACGTACAGGTCCTGGCGGGAACGCGTGTTCTTGAGGCGCGTGCCCGCAGGTCCGCGGGCACCGATCGCGGCGACGCGCAGTCCGGGCGCGGCGACCTTGGTGAGCGAGCGGACGTAGACGACGTGGCCGTCGGTGTCCTGCGAGACCAGCGTCGGCGGCGCGGTGCCGTCGATCGTGAAGCCGCGCGCCCAGTCGTCCTCGACCAGGAACGCGCCGACGCGGCGGACGATCCGCATGACCTCGGTGCGACGCTCGTCGGACAGCACGGCGCCGTGCGGGTTCGCGTGCAACGGCTGGCAGTAGAAGACCTTCGCGCCGGTCCGCTCGAACGCGGCCTGGAGCAGGTCCGGCCGCACACCGTCCTGGTCCGCGGGCACGGGAACGACCTTGAGCCCGGCGTCGCGGGCCGCCGCGATCGCACCCAGGTAGGTGGGCGACTCGACCAGCACCGCGTCGCCCTGGCCACCGAGCCCGCGGAACACCGTCGCGAGCGCCTCCTGGGCGCCCGCGCACACCGTGATGTCACCGGCCCTGAGCTCGCCGCCGGCCTCCTTCGCGAACCACGCGCGCAGCTCCTCCCTGCCCTCGACCGGCACGCGCCCCCACGAGGAGGGCCGGCGCGCCGCCCGGCTGAGCGCGGCGCCGAGCGCGTCGGTGGGTTGCAGGCCGGGGTCGAGGTAACCGCTGGTCAGCGGGATCGCCTCGGGTTTCGGCACCGCGACCAGGTTGGCCACGAGGTCCTCGCCGGGCCTGCCCTCGCCGAGCGCGACGGCCTGCCACGACAGGTCGTGGCTCGGCGTCGCCGTGCGCGCGGCGACGAAGCTGCCCCTGCCGGGCCGCACCTCGACCAGCCCTTCGGCGGCCACGCGCTGGATGGCCTGCTGGACCGTCGCGGGCGAGGCCCGGTGCCGCGCCATCAGGTCGCGCACCGAGGGCATGCGGTCACCGGCGCGGCCGGCACGTGCCGCTGCTCTCAGGTCCTCGATAACGCGGACGGCTGCGTTATCCTCATTCATGAGAGCCAAGAGTAACGTTATCGTGCCGGCGGGGGTAACACTCGGCGCGCTGGGCGTGCTGGGATTCAGCTTCTCCCTGCCCGCGACCCGCCTGGCGGTGGCAGGTCTGGACCCGTGGTTCGTCGCGTTCGGCCGCGCGCTGGTCGCCGGTGTCCTGGCGATCGCCTACCTCGCGTTATCGCGTGCACCGCGTCCGACGGTGACACAGGTGCGCCGCCTGGTCGTCGTCGCGGTCGGCATCGTGATCGGCTTCCCGCTCTTCACGTCCCTGGCCCTCACCACGCAGACCTCGGCCCACGGCGCCGTCGTGATCGCCGTGCTGCCCATGTCCACGGCGATCTGGGCCGTTCTGCGCGCCGGCGAACGCCCGCCCCTCGCGTTCTGGCTCTCCAGCGGCGCGGGCCTGCTCGCCGTGCTGGCCTTCGTGGCCACCGGCGGCGGCTTCTCCGGCTCACTGGGCCTTGCCGACCTCTACCTGCTCGTCGCCGTCGTCCTGTGCGGCCTGGGCTACGCCGAGGGAGGCGCGCTCTCCCGCGAACTGGGCGGCGCCAGGACCGTCTGCTGGGCACTGGTCGTCTCGCTGCCCGTGACGATCCCGATCTCCTTGTACACAGCCGACTTCTCCCGCGCCGACGGCGTCGTGTGGCTCAGTTTCGCCTACGTGGCACTGATCTCGATGTTCCTGGGCTTCTTCGCCTGGTACGCGGGCCTGGCCGCGGGCGGCGTGGCCAAGATCGGCCAGATCCAGCTGGCCCAGCCGGTCCTCACCCTCCTGTGGTCGGCATTGGTGCTGGGCGAACCTGTCGGCTGGCCCGCCCTCGCCACCGCGGCCGTCGTGCTCGTCTGCGTCGTGCTCACCCAACGAAGTCGTGTCGCGCCAGCAACGCCCGCGACGGCCCAGCCGGTGCGCTGACCGCCCGGAATTGTCAGACCCTCCTGCCATCCTCGACCCATGCCGATCGAAGTCGCGAGCAAGCGCCGCAAGGTGAAGCGCCCCGACGCGGTGGTCATCGACGTGACCTCCCGCGGTCCCGAGCCGTGGGTGCGCTTCAGCCCGTTCTTCCCGCACGGCCAGATTCCTGTGCCGTTGTCGCCGGGCGTGACGAGCGAGTCCGTCGAGGGCCTGTGGCAGGCGTTGAAGGTCTTCGAGGGCGAGGACGTCGACCCGGCGAAGCTCGCGGTGACGTCGATGAAGGGCCTGAAGCGCACGGTCCGCCGCTTCGGGCAGGTGCGGGGGCATCGCGCCGGCCTGACCGGGGAGCGCCTCCTCGACTACCGGACGGCCCGGCTGGAGATCTACTTACCGGCCTACCGCTGGGTGCTGGAACACCGCCTCGGAGCCGAGGTGGCGCGGTTGCGCGAGCTGGCGTCGTCGGCCGACGTCGTGCTGCTCGACTACACGACCAACGGCGACGTCGAGGACCTCGGCATGCCGCTGTCCCACGCCGGCCTGATCGTTGATCATCTCGGGAGGCTCGGCGCGCACGCGTCCTGAAAGCCGGATTTATACTTTCCGCTCTTCGGCTTTGGGGGTCGGTTGTGGCGACGACGAACAAGCAGCTCTTCAAGATCGTGGACGGGCTCGCCGAGGCGAAGCGCTCGTCCGGGCAGCAGTACGACACGTTCCGCGTGCGCGGCAAGGTGTTCGGCTACTACTGGCCGCGCACGCAGACGGTCGGGCTGAAGCAGACGCTGTCCGAGCAGCTGGCACTCGTGGCGGAGCGGCCCGACGTGTTCGAGGTGCAGTTCACGGCCGGCGGTTTCGGCTGGGTCGTGGTGTACCTGGAGGGCGTCGACGCGGACGAGATGAAGGAACTGGTCTTCGAGGCGTGGCGGTTGTCGGCGCCGGAGGAGCTCGTCGCCCAGGTGCCGGACCTCGCGCGATGACCAGGGTCAAGTTCGAGCTACCGGCGGACGACCTGGCGAGGGCGACGGCGTTCTACCGCGACGTCTTCGGGTGGTCGGCGCAGCGGCTGCCGTTCGACTACGTGCTGGTCGACGCCAGTGGCAAGCCGGTCGACGTCGCGGACGCGGACGGGGGCATCTCGCCGCGCACCGAGTTCGTGCGGGGGCCGGTGCTGATGATCGACGTGTCGAGCATCGACGAGGTGGCGCGCAAGGTCGTGGCGGCGGGAGGCGTGCTCCTCAACGACAAGGAGCGTGTCGGCGACTTCGGGTTCTCGCAGTACGTGAAGGACAGCGAGGGCAGCGTGCTCTGCCTGTGGGAGTCGTTGCAGGGTTGATGCTCAGCGGAACAGGATGCGGGTGATCTCCGTGTCCGTGTCGCGGCCTTCGTCGTAGGCGCCCTCGCCCTGCAGGTTGTTCATGATCGCGAGCGTGTACCGAGCGTCCTTCCCGACGAACCCGACCGAGTTCATGACCCAGCCGCCGTCCTCCTCCGACCAGCCGTTCTTCACACCAGAGTCGGGGCCCCAGACTCCCCACTGCTGCACGGGGCCGACCTCGCGCATCTGGCCGACGATGTACTCGCGGTCGGCTTCGGGGACGGTGTCGAGCACGTAGTTCATCAGGCGGTCGAGGTCGTTCGCCGTGCACTTCTCGAAGCCCCAGTACGGGAACGTGGGCGAATATCCCTTCTGCGGCACGAGATCGGTCATGCCGTACTTGCCGAACGCCGCGTTGAACGTCGTGCCGTTGTACTTCTTCCACAACGAGTCCGCCGCGTCGTCGTCGGACGTGTGCAGCATCGCGCTCATCAGCGTGCGGTCGCCCGCGCTCAGCGTGATCTTCCCGGCGCGGTGGCGTTCGAGCAGGTTGACGACCATCGCGAGCTTGATCGTCGAGGCCGTCCACGTCAGGTCGCCGGCGTGCTCGTTGCGCCAGGTCGCGCCCGTCTTGCGGTCGCGCAGCACGAAACCGACGGAGCCCGGCCGCGTCTCGGCGTAGTCCTCGGCCGCCTTCAGGCGCTTCTGGAAGTCGCACTCGAACCCGCTGTCGGGTAGCGGGCACACCTCGGGTGTCGCGACCTTCGGGGCCGCCGCCGGGGTGTGTGCCGCGGCGGGTGGTTCCGCCGTCACTGCGTGACCGCAGGCCGTGAGGGCGAGCGCGCACGCGACGAGCATCGGACGGAGCATGCGCGGCACGCTAACGGGTCCGATCGGACGTAGTCGACCGCCATCCGGCCGCGCCGCCCGCGGCAGGGTCGAGTCAAAGATGTTTGACACGATGTCTGGTTCGCTTTACCTTGGTGATGTCAGGTTTCTTTGACATCAGGAGCGGGACCATGGCGTTCGAAGAGAAGCGGGCGTGGGCGTTGGCGGTCATCTCCGTGGTCGGTTATGCCTTGTACGTCGTGCTTGTGGTGAATGGCGCGGCGGGCCGGGAGCTCGTGAATGCGCCGTACGTCACACCGATGCTGTGGACGATCGGGCTCGGAATCGTCGCCGGGATCGTGTCGGGCATCTGGTTCGGCATCGCCGCGCGCAACGACGGTCTGCAGGCCGACGAGCGAGACCGCGAGATCGGCAGGCTCGCCGACAACATCGGCCAGTCGTTCGTCGTCATCGGCGGTCTGGCCGCGATGGTGCTGGCGGTGGTCGAGGCGCCCTACTTCTGGATCGCGAACGTGCTCTACCTGTGCTTCGTGCTGTCCGCGGTGCTCGGCTCGCTGGCGAAGATCATGTTCTACCGGCGGGGGATGGCGTGAAGCCCACCAAGGTCACCAACTCCATCCGCGCGCTGCGGTTCGCGCACGGCGAGATGAAGCAGGCCGATCTCGCCGCGGCCATCGGCGTGACGCGGCAGACGCTGATCGCCGTCGAGCAGGGGAAGTACTCGCCCTCGCTGGAGGTCGCTTTCAAGATCGCGCGGGTGTTCGGGGTGTCGCTCGAAGAGGTGTTCCAGTACCCGGAGGAGGAATCGTGAAGGCTGTCGTGCAACGAAGATACGGATCGGCGGTGTTCGGTGAGCTCGCTGTGCCTGTGCCTCGGGAGGGCGAGGTTCTGCTGGAGGTGCGGGCGGCGGGCGTCGACATGGGCGTCTGGCACCTGCTCGAAGGCAAGCCGTACCTGGTGCGGATCCTCGGGTTCGGGTTCCGCGGGCCGAAGTCACCGGTGCCGGGACGGGACGTCTCCGGTGTCGTGAAGGAGATCGGGCCGGGCGTCACCGCGTTCGCGGTCGGCGACGAGGTGTTCGGCACGTGCGAGGGGTCGTTCGCCGAGTACGCCGTCGCTCCGGTCGCACGGCTGGCGCGCAAGCCGGAGGGGATCTCGTTCACCGAGGCGGCCGCGGTGCCGATCTCGGGGGGAACGGCGCTGGAGGGTCTGCGCGGAGTCCGTCCGGGACAACGGGTTCTGGTGATCGGCGCCGGCGGGGGAGTCGGGTCGTACGGCGTCCAGATCGCGAAGGCCCTGGGCGCGCACGTGACCGGCGTGTGCAGCACGGGCAAGGTCGAGCTGGTGCGGTCGCTGGGCGCCGACGAGGTCTTCGACTACACGGTCGCGGACTTCACCGGGACGTACGACCTGATCCTGTCGTGCGGCGGGGGACGGCCGTTGTCCCGGCTGCGCAGGGCGACGGTCGCGGGCGGCCGGATCGTCCTGGTCGGTTCCGAGGACGGGGGAGCGGTCACCGGCGGGTTCGAGAAGTCGCTGGCCTCGGTCGTGCAGAACCCCTTCATCAAGCAGAAGTTCGTCCCGCTGATGGCTCAGGAGCGCGGCGAGATCTTCGACGAGCTGCGCGTGCTGGTCGAGGCGGGCAGCGTGAAACCCGCCGTGGGCAAGGTCTTCCCGCTGTCCGAGGCCCTGGAAGCGGTGGACCACGTCTACTCGCGACGGTCCACCGGCAAGACGGTCGTCGCGATCTGACCACCGATCACCACGGTCGTCACGTGGTGCAACGCCGTGATGTCCCGCATGGGATCTCCTTGCACGGCGATCACGTCCGCGTCCCAGCCGGGCTTCAGCACGCCCTTGCCGACACCGCAGGCCCTCGCGGCCTCACTGGTGGCGCTCGCCAGCACCACCGAGTTCGGAACCCCGGCCTCGATCATGTTGCCGAGGGCGTGGGCGGTGATCCCGTGGGCCTTGCCCGCGCCGATCCCGCCGTCGGTTCCGGACACGGCGCGCACGCCGTGGTCGTACATGCGGCCGACCGCGTTGATCTTGGCCGCCAGGCTCATCCCCATGCGCGCGAACGCCTCCCTGATGTGCGGGGGCGGCGTCTCCGTGGAACCGAGCGTGTGGCAGACGGCGATGTCGGCCTCGGCGAGCGAGTCCATCAGTTCGACGGGGATCACCATGGCCCCGCCGGACAGGCACGTGCAGTGCTCGATGCCGTCGACGCCCGCGGCCACGGCGTGCTGGACGGCCGCGAGGCTGTGGGCGTGGGCGGTCACCGGGAGGCCGAGCGAGTGGGCCTCCTCGACGACCACGCGCAGGTCGTGCTCGGTGAACTGGCAGTCGTCGACGATCGTGCCGGGGGTCGCGAACCCGCCGCTGGCCATGATCTTCACGATGTCCACCCTGCGCTCGGCCCGCTCGCGCACGGCCGAGCGGAGCGCCTCGTCACCGGCCGCCTCACCGCCCATCGACCAGCAGTGTCCCCGCGGGCTCGTGATGGGAGGACCGGAGGCGAGGACGCGCTGCCGGTGCCGGTCGCGCTGGTCCACCACGGCCCACGCGCGGTCACCGAGGTCGCGCACGGTCGTGACGCCGGCTCTCAGCTGCCGGTCGAGACCGTCCGCGATCACCGCGTCGAGGTGTTCGGAGGTGAACTCGGGCAGGCGGTCGAGCGCGCCGTTCGCGCTGTCCGCGCACAGGTGCACGTGGGTGTCGATCAGTCCGGGTAGGACGGTCGCGGTGCCGAGGTCGACGACCTCGGCACCCGGCACGTCGGGATGACCGTGCTCGACGGCCCTGATCTTCCCGTCCTCGGTGATGACCGTGACGGGACCCGCGATCGACCGCTCACCGTCGAACGCGCGCGCAGCCCGCAGCGCCAGCATCGGCACAGTCTGAGCGCCTCATGCCGGCAAAGCAACGGTCAGCGGGCGTGCGGCAGCGTCGTGAACCCCTCGACCTGGGGCAGGTCGTGCCCGAGCCGGTCGCGCTTCGCGGTCAGGTACGCGATGTTGTGCTGGTTGGGCGTCATCAGCGACGGCACCCGCGCGGTCACCGGGATCCCGTTGGACTCCAGCGCCGCGATCTTGTCCGGGTTGTTGGACATCAGCCGCACGGACTGCACGCGCAGATGCCTGAGCACGTGCGCGGCAGGCGTGTAGTCGCGCACGTCCACGGGAAGCCCGAGCGACGTGGCGGAGTCCAACGTGTCCAGTCCCTCGTCCTGCAGCACGTGCGTGCGGATCTTGTCCACCAAACCGATTCCGCGTCCTTCGTGGCCGCGCAGGTACACGAGGATGCCGCTGCCTTCGCGCACGATCGTGTTCAGCGCGGCGTCGAGCTGCTCACCGCACTCGCAGCGCATGGCCGCGAAGATGTCGCCGGTCATGCACTCGGAGTGGATGCGCACCAGGACGTTCTCGCGCAGCTTCGTCTTGCCGTAGACCAGAGCCATGTGTTCGTGGCCGTTCGCGCGGAACGCGACTGCGCGGAAGGTGCCACGACGTGTCACCAGGTCTGACTCTGCAACGTCTTCCTCTTTGAAGGCCTGCTCGAACATCTCCGGTCCCCTTGTCGCCAGGCGCCTTCCGAACGTGCAGCTACGCTCGGATGGAGGTCGCACCGTAACCCGACCGCACAGCGGAGGTCATCCTGTTCAGCATCACCGTCCGCGATCACGTGATGATCGCCCACAGTTTCCGCGGCGAGGTCTTCGGTCCAGCACAACGTCTGCATGGAGCAACGTTCCTGGTGGACGCTTCGTTCAAACGTGCCGAGCTCGATTCGGACAACATCGTCGTCGACATCGGACTCGCGACCCAGGAGCTGAACAAGGTCCTGGCCGCCTTCAACTACCGCAACCTGGACGAAGAACCGCAGTTCGCGGGCATCAACACGTCCACGGAGTGGCTCGCGAAGCACATCGCCGACCAGCTCGCGGACAAGATCTCCGAGGGCGCTCTGGGTGAGGGCGCTCACGGGATCGATGCGATCGCCGTCACACTCCACGAGTCCCATGTGGCGTGGGCGAGCTACGAACGTGCACTTCGTCCTTCCGGCTGACGTCGAGGACCCGGGCAGTCCCAGCGGCGGCAACGTCTACGACCTGCGCGTGAGCGCGGGCCTGAACCGTCTGACCGTCGCTGGTGACTGGCCGCGCCCGCGCGACACCACAGCGTTGGAGCAAACGCTTGCGGCCGTTCCGGACGGCGAGGTCGTCCTGCTCGACGGCCTGGTGAGCTGCGGTCTGCCCGAGGTCGTCGTTCCCCACGCACGACGGCTGAGGCTCGCCGTCCTCGTGCACCTCCCGCTGGCCGACGAGACCGGGCTCGATCCCGCGACGGCCGCGTTCCTGAACGAGAAAGAAGGCCAGGTCCTGCGGGCCGCGAGCGCAGTCGTCGCGACCAGCCCGACGGCCGCGCACGACATGAGGTCCAGGCACGGGCTCGACCACGTCCACGTCGTCGTCCCCGGCACGGATCCGGCGCCGCTCGCGCACGGCACGGACGGCGTGCACCACCTGCTCTGCGTCGCGTCCATCACACCCCGCAAAGGTCACGACCTGCTGGTCAGGGCGTTGCGGCGGATCGAACGCGACTGGCGGCTGACGTGCGTGGGTCCGCACCGGCCGTTCCTGCGCGAACTGCCGCAAGACGACCGCGTCAGCTTCCCCGGGCCGCTGGCCGGCGAGGCTCTGACCAGCGCGTACGCCAGCGCCGACCTCTTCGTGCTGGCCTCCCGCGCCGAGACCTACGGCATGGTCGTCACCGAGGCCCTCGCGCACGGTCTGCCGGTCATCGCGAGCGCTGTCCCTGACGCTCTGGGAGACGGCGGCCTGCTCATTCCCGCCGGGGACGAAAATGCATTGGAAGCTGCGCTAACACGCTGGTTCCAAGATCAAGATTTCCGCGCCGGACTGCGCCGCAAAGCGCTCGCCCGACGGGCCGTTCTGTCCACTTGGGACGAATCCACAGAGGACCTGCGGAGGGTGCTGGCTACGCTCCGGCCATGACCTTCTCCCCGGAATGGCTGGCACTGCGGGAAAACGCCGACGCACGGGCGCGCTCGACGGAGCTCGTGGACGTCCTTCGAAAAACTCTGGTGAACCGAAACCCCCTGACGATCCGTGACCTCGGTTGTGGAACGGGATCGATGGGACGGTGGCTCGCCGGGAGGCTCGGCGGCGTGCAGCACTGGGTGCTGCACGACCGCGACCCCCGGCTGCTCGGGCTGGCGGAGGCCGGCATGAGCGCGTTGGAGAACGTCACCGCCGAGACGCGCGAGGGCGACCTCACGTCCCTGAAAGCCGCTGACCTCGCGGGTGCTGACCTGGTCACTTGCTCCGCGCTGCTCGACTTGCTCACTACTGACGAGATGAACGCTCTGGCGGTTGCATGCGTAGAAGCACATGTGCCCGCTCTGTTCACGCTCTCGGTGGCAGGCCGGATCGACATCGATCCGGCCGAGCCGCTCGACGCCGCCTTCCAGGACGCGTTCAACGCTCACCAGCGCCGCGTCGTGGACGGGCGCCGTCTGCTCGGACCGGACGCTCCGGCCGCTGCCGAAGAGGCATTCGTGGCGGCGGGCGCTTCGGTTCGGACGGCGCAGAGCCCCTGGCGCATGAGTGCCGACGCTCTTCAGCGGGAATGGCTGAAGGGCTGGGTCGGTGCCGCGGTGGAGCAGGAACCCGCACTCGCCGCTGAGGCGCCCGAGTACCTGCGTCGCAGGTCAGAGGCCTCCGCGGTCGTCCACCACGTCGACCTGCTGGCACTACCGGGAGCTGTGTGATGAAGAAGTTCTGGCCGTGGCTCCGCCTGGTGCTGGCGCTGGGGATCCTCGTGGCGCTGGGCGTTCGCCTGGGCACCGGGGCGTTCCTCGACGGACTGCGCGCGATCGACGCGTTCTCCGTCGCCGCCGCACTGGCGATCGGGCTCGTGACGACGGTGCTCAGCGCGGGTCGCTGGGTGCTCGTCGCGCGCCGCCTCGGCCTGCCGCTGACCCTGAAGACCGCGGTCAGCGACTACTACCGCGCCCAGCTCGTCAACGCCGTGCTGCCCGCGGGCGTGCTCGGCGACGTGCACCGCGCGGTCAACCACGGCCGCGAGTCGGGCGACGTCGGACGGGGCGTGCGCGCCGTGTTCTTCGAGCGCACCGCGGGCCAGGTCGTGCTCATCGGGATCGGGCTCGCAGTGCTGCTCACGCACCCCGCGCCCGGCCTCGACCTCGCGCCGAACGGCACCACGGTCGCGCTCGTCCTCGCCGGTCTGGCCGCACTGGTGGCCGTCGGCTGGCACATCAGGCCGGTGCGCAGGGCGCTGGTCAACACGCTCGCGGACGGCATCAGGCTGCTGTCGTTCAGGACCTGGCCCGCGGTCATCGGACTGTCGGCCGCCACGGTCGCCGGGTACGTCGCGATGTTCCTGGTGGCCGCCCGCGCCGCCGGGTCGGACGCCACGATCACCCAGCTCGCGCCGGTCGTCGTGCTGGCGCTGCTGATCATGGCGATCCCGGTCAACATCGGCGGGTTCGGCCCGCGCGAGGCGTTCCTCGCGGTGGCGTTCGGCGCCGCCGGTCTGGGCGCCGCGCAGGGCTTCACCACGGGCATCGTCTACGGCGTGCTGGCGCTCATCGCCGCTCTGCCCGGCGCGGTCGTGCTCTTCCTGTCACGCCGGAAGACCGAACAGGTCGAGGTAGTGGCGGAACGAGTCGACCAGGCCCGTGAGCAGGAGTTCGCCCTTGCGCGCTGACGCGAGGGACGGACGCCCGATGACGCCGGATTCCGTGTACGGCGCCAGACCCAGGGTGAGCATGTGCCGCCGGTCCTCCGCCAGGTGGTCAGAGGTGTCGTAGCCGGGACGGATCAGATCGGGGTGCGCGTGCAGCAGGATCGAGGTCTCCAGCTCGCCGGCGTGCATGTCGCTGTACGCCGAGGTCTCGATGCCGGCCTTCTCCCGCGCGAACGCCCAGTCGTCGCGTCCGGGGAACAGCGCCAGTCCCTCGCCCTCCTGCACGACGTTCGACAGCACGTAGTTGCCGCCGTGGCCGTTGACCAGCACGACGTGCGTGACACCGTTGCGCCGCAAGGACTCCGCGATGTCCTCGACGACTGAGACCAACGTGCGCGCGGAGATGCTGACCGTGCCGGGCCAGTCGGCGTGCTCCTGCGAGCACGAGAACTGGATCGGCGGCAGCAGCCGCACCTCGGGGTACCGGGCCGCGATCGCCGACGCGACGGTCCACGCGATCACCGAGTCCGTCGCCAGCGGCAGGTGCGGGCCGTGCTGCTCGGTGCTGCCGACCGGGAGCACGGCCACGCTCTTGCCGCGGACGTCGACCGTGGTGTCACTCGGGAACATGCGCCTGACCGTAGTCAACGCGGTGGCACAGCGCAGGAATCGACCCGTCGGCCAGCCGCGGCATCACGTCCGGCAGGTCCTCGAACGCGCTGTGGCCCGTGATCAGCGCGTCGAACCTGTCGTCGGCCAGCAGGTCCAGCGCGACGGCCATGCGTTCGGCGTAGGTGCGGTCCGGGCGGCCGACCGCGCCGACCTGGCTGCTGCGGATCGTGAGCCGCCGCGAGTGGAAGAACTCGCCGAGCGGAACCGCGATTTTCTTGTCGCCGTACCAGCTGAGCTCGATGACGCGGCCCTCCGGCGCGAGCAGGTTCAGCGCGGTGGTGAGGCCGGGTTCGGTCGCACTGGCGTGGAAGACCAGGTCGCAGCCGTCGAGGGCGTTGCCGGGCAACGCGAACCCGACGCCGAGCTTCCTGGCGATCTCCTCCCGTGCCGGATCCGCGTCCACGAGCTCGACGCGGGCGCCGGGGAACGTCGCCAGCACCGCCGCGATGCTCGACCCGACCATGCCACCGCCGACCACCGCGATCCGGTCACCGACCAGCGGACGCGCGTCCCACACGGCGTTGACCGCGGTCTCCACGGTGCCCGCCAGCACCGCCCGCTCGGCCGGAACCGCCTCCGGCACGAGCGTGACCGCGGTTTCCGGTACCACGTAACGAGTCTGATGTGGATAGAGGCAGAACACCGTGCGCCCGCTCAGGTCGCCGTTGCGCACGACGCCCACGTTGAGGTAGCCGTACTTCACCGGCCACGGGAAGTCGCCCTCCTGGAACGGCGCCCTCATCGCCGCGTGCTGATTCTCCGGGACACCACCGCGCAAGACCAGGGTCTCCGTGCCCCGGCTCACGCCGGAGAACAGCGTGCGCACCTCGACCTCACCCGGACCGGGTTCGGCCAGCGCGACCTGCCGGACTTCCCCTTTTCCGGATTCGTTGAGCCAAAAGGCACTCGCCGTACGTGTCACTCACAACACCTCCGCCGCACGAAGTTCGTTAGGGGCACCTGATGATCACACTTCAGCACACCAGGACCGCGCCCGTCCTGCGGGAGCCTGCCATCTGGGCGGGCTTCCAGGTCGTCGCGCTGGCCGTCGTCGGTGCCACAGCCGGTCTCGGCCCGATGGGCTGGGCCGCCGGTCTCGCCTACGGCTTCGCCACGTGGGCGTTCCTCGGCTACGGCATGCAACGGCACCGCATCGCGGCGTTAGGTCCCGCCGACCGCGTCACGCTCGCTCGCGGCCTGATGGTCGGCGCCGTGACCGCGCTGGTGGCGGACCGCGCCGGCCAGGACGTCCCGGTCGCGCTGGTCGTGACGCTGGCGGCCGTCGCGTTGTCACTCGACTGGGTGGACGGCCAGGTCGCCCGCCGCACGGGCACCTCGACCGCGTTGGGCGCGCGGTTCGACATGGAGGTCGACGCGTTCCTGATCCTCGTGCTCAGCGCGTACGTGGCCGTGCACATGGGCCCGTGGGTGCTCGCGATCGGCCTCATGCGGTACGTGTTCGTCGCCGCGTCCTGGCGCTTCCGCTGGATGAACGCGCCGCTGCCCGGCAGCTACGCCCGCAAGGTCGTGGCCGCGGTGCAGGGGATCTTCCTCGTCGTGGCCGCGTCGGGCCTGCTGCCGTTCGCCGAGGTGCTCGTTGGTCTCGCGCTGGCATCGTTGGTGTGGTCGTTCGGTCGCGATGTGCTCTGGCTGTGGAACAACGCGGCCGTTCCGGTGGGAGAATCCCGCCATGTCTGAGCAGACCTCAACCGCGGCGAAGGTCGGCAACGTCGTCGTCTGGATCCTGCAGATCGCGCTCGCCGTGCAGTTCTTCATGAACGGCTACGCGCTGTTCACCGACCAGTTCGTCGCGAAGTTCGACGACATCGGCTTCGGCCAGTGGTTCCGGTACTTCACCGGCGTGCTGGAGATCGCGACCGCGGTCGGCCTGCTCATCCCGCGCATCTGCGGCCTCGCCGCGCTCGCGCTGGCGGGCATCATGTCCGGCGCCGCGCTGACGGAGCTGTTCCTCGTGACCAACGGCGGCTTCAAGGGCGCGTGGATGCCGTTGATGTTCGTGGTGTGGGCGCTGGTGATCGCGGTCTACCGCCGCGAGCAGATCTTCGGGGCGCTCAAGCTCGTTCGGAAGTGACTTTCGGGAAGTAGCGCAGCACCGCGACGTCCCCGACTCTCGTGACGTCCTCCAGGTGGAAACGGCGTGCCGGTCCACCGGGGAATTCGGCGGGATTCACGAAACGCGGTGCCGTCGCCTGTCCGATCAGCATCGGTGCCACCGCCACCCGGATCTCGTCGGCCAGTCCGGCCCCGAGGAACGCCGTGTGAATGCTCGTGCCGCCTTCGACCATGAGCTTTCTCACGCCACGTGCGCCGAGATCGTCGAGAATCTCCGGGAATTCGCTGAAGGTCTTCGTTTCGGCGAGGTGTCCGACCGTTGTTCCCGCGCTGCGCGTGTAGACCAGCCGGTCGCCGCCGCAGTGGAAGAACCGCAGATCAGGGTCCAGATCGCCACTCCTGGTGACGGTGACGCGCAACGGGAACTCCGGTTTGCCGTCGGCTTTCCTCTGCGCTCGCCGTTCTTCGCTGTAGACGAGCAGTCGCGCGTTGTCACGGCGCAGCGTCTCGGCCCCGGCCAGAATCGCGTCCGACTCCGCGCGCATCCGATCGACGTGGTCGAAGTCCTCGGCGTTGGAAAGCGGAAACCTCTCGGTGCCGCGGTCGTCGATGTGGCCGTCGAGGCTGACGGCCACGCTCAGCAGAACGTGCGGGCGGGTCACGAGGCCGATCGTAGAGGAGTTGAACCGGTCGCGTGCCGCGCCGCGTTTACCTCATGGGGTTCGGGAAAGGGGTGCTCGGTGAAGACGGTGCTGCGGCGGACGATGACGGTCCTGGCGGGGCTGTTCGTGTTGTTCGTGCTCATCGCACCGAGCGACCTGGAGAAGTTCTCGTTCGAGTCGTTCCTGCGGGTGCCGCTCGAAGGTCTCATCGGCGTGATGGTGCTGGTGCTGCTGCCGGACCGGTTCCGCAAACCGGCCGCGATCGCCGGCGGTGTCGCGCTCGGCCTGTTCACGGTCGTGAAGATCATGGACATCGGCTTCGACATGGTGCTGTACCGGCCGTTCGACCTCGTGCTGGACTGGCCGCTGCTGGTGCCCGCGATCGACTTCGTGGACGTGACGTTCGGCCGTTTCGCCTCGGTGCTGGCCGTCGGACTCGCCGTGGCGCTGGTCGTCGGCATCGTGTGGCTGGCCGCGCTTTCCGTGCTGCGCCTGGGTTCTGTCGCCGCCGGACGACGCCCGATCGCGATCCGCGCGGTGGCGCTGCTGGCCGTGGCGTGCGTTTCACTTGCGGTGCCGGGGGTTCCGGTCTACTCCGACGCCGCCGCGACCTCACTGGTCGACCACGCGCGGCGCGTCCAGGCCGGGCTGAACGACCGCGAGGTGTTCGCGGCGGAGGCGGCTGTCGACGCGTTCCGCGGGCACCCCGGACTGCTGTCCTCGTTGGAGGGCAAGGACGTCGTCTTCACGTTCGTGGAGAGCTACGGCAAGTCCGCGCTCGACATGCCGGACGTGGCCGCGAAACTGGCCCAGGGCGACGACCGACTGAAGGCCGCCGGGTACACGGCCCGTTCCGCCTACCTGACCTCGCCGACCGCAGGCGGTGGCAGCTGGATGGCGCAGGCGACGTTGCTGTCCGGGCTGTGGATCGACAACCAGCAGCGCTACCGCAACCTCGTGGCCTCCGACCGGCTGACGCTGCCGCGCGCGTTCCGCGAGTCGTCGTGGCGTTCGGTCGGCGTCGTCCCGGGCATCACGCAGGCGTGGCCGGAGGGTGACTTCTTCCACTACGACGAGATCTACGCCGCCCAGGACCTCGGCTACCAGGGTCCGCGCTTCGGGTACGCGACGACGCCGGACCAGTTCACCTTGGAGTCTTTCCAACGCAACGAGCGCGCGAAGCAGCACGGCCCGGTGATGGCGGCGATCCCGATGGTGTCCTCGCACGCGCCGTGGTCGCCGACCCCGGACTTCGTGGACTGGGAGAAGCTGGGCGACGGCTCGATCTACGCGACCATGCCCGCCTCGAACGACCCGCCGGAGTCCATCTTCGGCCGCGACCCCGGTGCCGTCCGCGCCGACTACGCGCACTCCATCTCGTACTCGCTGGAGTCCGTCATCTCGTACCTGGAGCGCTACGGCGACGAGAACCTCGTGATGGTGTTCCTCGGCGACCACCAGCCGGCGCAGATGGTGACCGGCGAGGGGGCCTCCCGGGACGTGCCGATCACCATCGTTGCCAAGGACCCGGCCGTGATGAAGCAGGTCGAGTCGTGGAAGTGGGATGACGGGATCAAGCCGGGAGGGTCGGCCCCGGTGTCGCGGATGAGCGACTTCCGGGACCAGTTCCTCTCGACCTTCAGCCCGCCGAAGGCCTAGCGGGGCGTAGGCCGCCAGGCCCGCCGTGGGCTCAGCCCATCGTCTTCTGGCCGTCGATCGTCTCGCGGATGATGTCCGCGTGGCCCGCGTGCTGCGAGGTCTCCGCGACGATGTGCGCGAACACGCGCCGCGCCGACCACGTCTTGCCCTCGGGGAACCACGGCGCCGACGGCAGCGCGTGCGACAGGTCCATGTCGACCGTCGTGATCAGCTCGTCGGTGTGCGCCGCGACCTCCTTGTAGCGGGTGAGGAGCTTCTCCAGCGTCTCGCCCTCGGCCATGCGGAAGTTCGCCTCGTGGCTGTCGTAGGCCTCGGAGCCGGGGTCGGCCTCCATGGCGGAGGTGCCCTCCTCGATGAACTTGATCCAGTTCGCCTCGACGGACGTCACGTGCTTGATCAGGCCGCCGACGCTCAGAGCGCTGGCGGTCGGGGTCGACGCCGCCTGCTCGTCGCTCAGACCCTGCGCGGTGAACATCAGGAACCAGCGGTGCTGCTGCAGGGCCTCGAGGAGGTCCGCGCGCTCGCCGGTGAGGGTCTCGGTGGTGGTCATCGCTCTTGTCCTTCGCTCGTTTGTCCCGACACGAAGGACTGTATGACCACTTGCGGTCAGCTTGTGTCCTAGAGGAACGGCCGCTCCAGCGAAACTCCACCGGCGTTCGAGCGATCGCGTGCTGACCTGGGGTCACTGTGCGTGAATCATCCTGAAGTGACGCCCTTGAGTGCCGCTAGGGCTCAGCGGTCGAGGTATCCGTCGTCCGGACGGTCTACGCGGCCGCCGCCCTCCTCGGTCTCCTCGATGTGCATCGCGGTCTCTTCGGGGGCGGTGACGTGCTCACCGTCGAGGTCCAGCGCGACCGCGTCCGGCTCCTGGTCGACGGGCTCGCCGCCGCCCTCGGGCGTCGTGAACTGGTGTTCGCTCATGTCCTCGTGATTGCCGCACAGCCGAAAGCACAAACTTCACCATCGGGTGCTGCCAGACTCGTCGCGTGCTGCGAGCCCTGACCCTGCTGCTGGTGCTGACCGCGTGCTCGCCGGCGCCCCCGGACCCGGCGGAGTTGCTGAAGGAGTGGCGGCAGACCCTCCAGTCGCAGGTGTCGGTGCGCTTCGACGTCACGATCGAGCCGCGCAGGCGGACCTTCGCGGGGGTCCTGCACGTGGTCAACGGCGGTGCCACGGCCCAGCGGGACGTCACCGCGCACATCGAGAGCGATCACCGCACGGTCGACTACCGGTCGGTGCGGGTGGGCGACGAGAGCTACCTGCAGCACAGCGGCCTCACCCTGCCGCCGGGCAGGACCTTCTCCGGCATGGGGCTCAACGACGCGCCCTGGGTCGGCCCGTACACGCGGGACCTGTCGCTGGACGAGCGCTACTACCACCCCGGCAACCTCCTGAGCGACGTCGACCGCACCACCCTCCGCCTCACCGAGCACGACGGGAACAGGTACGTGTTCACGGCCGGGGGTGTGCCGCACTCTGGCGGCTTCACGAACGGTGAGGTACGGGTCGTGGTCGAGACGGACGACGAGAACCGGGTCGTGCGCGTCGAGCAGACCACGCCGTCCACCGACGGGCGGCAACAACGCCTCGTCGCCGTCTACAGCCAGTGGGGCACAGCACCGGACGTCCTGCTGCCACCACGACAGACCGTCGCGGAACCGACGGAGGTGAAGGCGGGACCATGATCGGCGTGACCCTGCCGAAAGTTAGGGTCAGCCGGTTCCGATGGGTAGGGGCGCCGGCGCCGCGATCTTCGTAGTTTCGGCTGGGTGACCTGGCTGACTGTGGGCACCGACGCGGTGCTCGGTGTGTTCGCGTTGATGTTCTTGTTGTTGTGGTTCCAGTACAAGCTCCGCGCGTTCCTCGCGGGAGCTGGCGTCGTCGTCGCCTATGCGGTCAGCGAGGTCGTCAAGCTGGTCGTGCAGGAGGAACGGCCGTGCCGCACGGCGCCGTCGATCGCGGAGTGCCCGGCGCCCGGCGACTGGTCGTTCCCCAGCAACCACTCCACGATCGCGGGCGCGTCGGCGATGGCGATCTGGTTGCTGCACCGCACCTACGGCTGGATCGCCGCGGTGTGCGCGATCGCGGCGGCGGCCTCACGTGTCGTCGTGGGTGTCCACTATGTACACGACGTGATGGCGGGGCTGGCGCTCGGAGCGCTGGTGTCGTGGGGGATCGCGTTGCTGCTGAAGAAGAAGATGCCGGTGAAGCGCGAGGAGATGGACGCACCGACCGTGGTGATGCAGCGACTGCGATGATGGGTGCCGTGTGGGAGGTCCTGCTCTACCTGGTCCTGTTCGTCGTGGCGTTCGCGGTCGTGCGCACCCGGCCCGCGGTCGCGCTGGGGACCGGGCTCGGGGCGTGGATCGTCTGCTACCTCGTCACCGTCGAGTTCGACGCCAGGGTGGTGGCGCTCGCTCCCGCCCTGGCACTGCTCAGCTTCCTCGCGGGCCGGCACGCCGCCGACCCGAGGCCGACCGCGATCGCGCTGACCGTCGCCGAGATCGCCGGTGTCGTCGTCGCGCTGACCGAGCGCGGCGGGTCGGACACCGCGCTCGCCGTCACCTCCGGCGTCGGTGTGCTCGGTGTGGTGCCCTGGGCGTTCGGGCGGTTCCGCCGCCGGTTCGCGGAACTGCGCGAGGTCGGCTGGGAGCACGCGGCTCTGCTGGAGCGCAGCGTCGACAACGCCCGCAACGCCGAACGCGCGCGGCTCGCCGGCGAGATGCACGACCTCGTGGGCCACGAGCTCGCACGGGCCGCACTCCTCGTCGGCGCCCTCGAACTGGAGCCGACCCTCACCGCCCAGCAACGCGACGCGGCCAAGACCGCGCGTGCCAGCGTCACGGCCGCCGCGGAACGACTGGCCGACGTCATGCAGGTGCTGCGCGCCGACGAGGACGAACCCGTCGCGACGATCGAGGAGGTCGTCGCCAGGAGCGGACTCGACGTCGAGCTCACCAACAACCGCAGGACCGCGATCGACGGGATCATCGCGCGGACCGTGCACCGGGTCGTCGCCGAAGCGCTGACGAACGTGATCAAGCACGCCCCCGGCGCGAAGGTCACCGTCTCGCTCACCGCGAACCTCGAACTGCGGGTCACGAACGGCCCGGCGCCGCGGACCCAGGCGGTCGGCAGCGGCAAGGGCCTGGTGGGCCTGTCCGAACGTGTCGCGCTCGTCGGCGGCTGGTTCGAGGCGGCGCCGAGCGACGACGGCGGGTTCGAGGTCAGGGCGAAGCTCCCCGAACGTCCGCGTGCCAGGACGACCCCGACGCACGTCCGCCGCGAGCGCACGGAGGAGGAGATCCGCAAGAGCGCCCGCCGGACCGTGCTCATCACCTCGGTCGTGTGCGCGGGAATCGCGATCGGCGTGCCGGGCTACATGGTGTTCGACGCGGTGACGTCCGTGCTGACCCCGCAGCAGTTCGAACGGGCGGAAACCGGGCAACACGAGGACTCCCTCGACTTGCCGCTGCGCACCCGCGTCGACAACCCGCTCGGCGTCACCGCGCCGCCCGGCACCGAGTGCCGCTACTACAGCACGCACCCCAACCCGTTCGACGGCGACCGCCACGACCTGCACCAGCTGTGCTTCCGGGATGATCGGCTCGTGTCCAAGCAGTGGCTCGCCAGGAGGAGCGGTTGATCAGGGTCGTGCTCGCGGACGACGAACCGGTGGTCAGGTTCGGCGTGAAGGCCGTGCTCGCGACCGCGGGGGACGTCGAGGTGGTCGCGGAGGCGTGCAACGGCAGCGAGGCGATCGACCTGGTCGCCCGGCACCGGCCCGACGTGGCCGTGCTCGACATCCGCATGCCCGTGTTCGACGGCCTGGACGCCGCCAAGGTGATCCGCGAGTGCCATCCGGGCACGAAGACGCTGGTGCTGACGACGTTCGCGGACGACTCGTACATCAGCCGCGCGCTGGGGGAGGGCGCTGCCGGGTTCGTGCTGAAGACCGGTGACCCGCAGGAGATCATCTCCGGCGTTCGGGCGGTGGCGGGCGGCGGCGCGTTCCTGTCCCCGCTGGTGGCCAAGCGGGTCGTCGACCGGCTCTCCCGCGCCCACCCTAGACCGCTTGCGACGCAACGGATCGAGGTCCTGACCGCGCGCGAACGCGAGGTGCTCGGCCTGGTCGGCGCCGGGCTGTCCAACGCCGAGATCGCGGCACGCCTGCACGTCGTCGAGGGCACCGTGAAGGTGTACGTCAGCACGATCTTCCGGCAGCTGGGCGTGAAGAACCGCGTGCAGGCCGCGATCATCGCCCACGAGTCGGGGATCATCCCGGACCGGCCCGCCTGACTTGTCCGAAGTGGGGCGATTGAACCCGTTGCCGCACAAGAGGAATCACCCGCGAGGTGGCGCGGATCACCGTACACTCCGGACCGTTGTCGACGGGCGAAGGGGGCCGCGGTGAGCGGTGTCAGGGTGTTGGTGACGGGGGCGAGCGTCGCGGGACCCGCGCTGGCCCACTGGTTGCACAGGCGGGGCGCCGAGGTGACCGTGGTGGAACGCGCACCGGGCCTGCGCCCCGGCGGGCAGGCGGTGGACGCGCGCGGGGTGACGAAGGAAGTCATCACGCGGATGGGACTGGACGCGACCGTGCGCGCGGCCTGCACCGACACCGCCGGCGCGCACAACGTGGACGCGGACGGGACCGTGCTGGAGACCTTCAGCGCCGAGGACGACGGCGGCGACGGGTACATCGCGGACATCGAGATCCTGCGCGGAGACCTGTCCCGGTTGCTCCACGACGACACCCGTGACGGTGCCGAGTACGTGTTCGGCGACCGGATCGCCGGGATCGCCCAGGACGCGGACGGCGTCGACGTGACCTTCGCGAGCGGTGGCAGCAGGCGCTTCGACCTGGTCATCGGTGCCGACGGACTGCACTCCTCGTTGCGCGCGACGGTGTTCGGGCCGCGCGAACGCTACCTGCGCCACCTCGGGCTCGTGCTGGCGTTCTTCACCGTGCCCAACGAGTTCGGGATCGACCGCTGGATGCTCGACCACAAGGACGGCGCTACCGGCCGCTCGGCAGGCCTTCGGCCCCTCAGGGACGCCACGAAGGCGATGGCGATGTTCTCGTTCCCCGCCAACGGCTTCGACGTCGACCACCGCGACGTCGAGGCCCAGAAGCGCCTGCTCCGCGAGCACGCCGCGGGCCTCGGCTGGCTCGCCCCGCAGATCCTCGCCCACGTGGACGACGCCCCGGACTTCTACCTCGACCAGGTCGCCCAGGTCGTGATGGACCGCTGGTCGGACGGC
This sequence comes from Lentzea sp. NPDC058436, assembly GCF_042721515.1. Lineage (NCBI taxonomy): Bacteria > Bacillati > Actinomycetota > Actinomycetes > Pseudonocardiales > Pseudonocardiaceae > Lentzea > Lentzea sp. NPDC058436. The sequence goes on along the minus strand of NZ_JBHXLF010000004.1, from coordinate 360,258 downwards.
AGGATCGGGCTGATCGGTGACGCGGCGTTCAGCCCGTCGCCGATGTCCGGTCAGGGCACCGGACTGGCCCTGGTCGGCGCCTACGTCCTCGCGGGAGAGCTCGCCGCGGCCGGGTGGGACCCCGCGAAGGGGTTCGCGGGCTACGAGGCGCGCATGCGCCCGATGGTCGAGGCCAGCCAGGAGATCGGCCGGATGCACGTGGCGAGCCTCGCCGTTCCCGACCCGGACGCAGAGCCTGGTCCGGAGCCCGACATGGACGCGTTCATGGCACTGGTCGACCGCGCGCTCAACGGTGACGGCCTGCCGGACTACGACGGGCTGCCGGACTCCAGGGCCTGAGGATCAGGTCCGGGCACCGATCCCCGAGATCGCCCGGACCTCCATCTCCGCCGCCTTGCCGTCCATCTCCGGCTCGCGCTTGGAGAAGATCGTGGCCAGGAACCCGCACAGGAACGAGAACGGGATCGACACGAGCCCGGGGTTGCCGAGCGGGAACCACGCGAAGTCGACGTCCGGGAAGATCGACGTCTTCGCGCCCGACATCACCGGCGAGAAGATGATCAGCACCAGGCACGAGCCCAGGCCGCCGTAGATGCTCCACAGCGTGCCGATCGTGTTGAAGCGCCGCCAGAAGATCGTGTAGAGGATCGTCGACAGGTTCGCCGAGGCGGCCAGCGCCAGCGCCAGCGACACGAGGAACGCGACGTTCTGCCCGTTCGCCGCGATGCCGCCGAGGATCGACAGGAAGCCGACGACCACGGCGGTCAGGCGCGCGACCTTGATCTCCTTGCGCGGCTCCACGTTGCCGCGCTTGATCACGTTCGCGTAGACGTCGTGGGCGAACGAGGCGGAGGCCGCCAGGGTCAGGCCCGCGACGACCGCGAGGATCGTGGCGAACGCGACGGCGGACACGATGCCGAGCAGCACCGCGCCCCCGATCTCGAACGCGAGCAGCGGCGCCGCGGAGTTCTCACCACCCGGTGAGGCGGCGATCTTGTCGGTGCCCACCAGCGCCATCGCGCCGAAGCCGATCACCAGCGTGCACAGGTAGAAGATGACCATCGTCCACGTCGCCCACACCACCGAGCGACGGGCCTCGGAGGCGTTCGGCACGGTGTAGAAGCGCATCAGCACGTGCGGCAGCGACGCGATGCCGAGCACCAGCGACAGCGCCAGCGAGACGAAGTCCAGTTTGGACATCGCGCTGAACCCGTACTTCGCACCGGGGTCGAGCACGGCGTCGCCGAGCCTGTTGTTGTCGGTGGCCTGGTCCATGATCGCCGACAGGCTGAAGCCGAACTTGCCCAGCAGGAAGACGCTCATCATCGTCACGCAGAGCAGCAGCAGGACGGCCTTGATGATCTGCACCCAGGTGGTGCCCTTCATGCCGCCGAGCAGCACGTAGAGCACCATGACCATGCCGACCAGCGCGATCAGGATCGCCTGGCCCCACTTCGAGGTCACGTTGAGCAGCAACGCGATCAGGCCGCCTGCGCCCGCCATCTGCGCGATCATGTAGAAGAACGAGATCACCAGCGTCGCGTTCGCCGCGGCCGCGCGGACCGGGCGCTGCCGCATCCGGAACGCCAGCACGTCGCCGACGGTGAAGCGGCCGGTGTTGCGCAGGCCCTCCGCGATCAGCAGCAGGCCGACGAGCCACGCGACGACCCAGCCGACCGAGTACAGGAAGCCGTCGTAGCCGTGCGCCGCGATGCCGCCGGAGATGCCGAGGAACGACGCGGCGGACAGGAAGTCACCGGACAGCGCCACGCCGTTCTGCGCGCCGGTGAACGAGCTGCCCGCGGCGTAGTAGTCCGACGCCGTGACGTTGCGACTGCTGAACCGGTAGACGATGTAAAGGGTGATCAGGACGAACACCGCGAAGACGCTGAGGTTCAGCACCGGGTTGCCGGTGGTGGGCATGCCTTACTCCTCGACGCCTGTCATCTCGGCGAGCAATTTCCGCTGCGGGTCCAGCCGTCGCTTTGCGTAACGGGCATAACCGAGCGTGATGATGATCGAAGTCACAAACTGTCCGAGGCCCAGCAGGATCCCGAGGTTGATCACGCCGATCACCTTGGTGCTGACGAAGTCTTTCGCGTACGCGGACAGCAGCACGAACGTCAGGTAGGACGCCAGGAAAAGCGCGGTCATCGGGAAGATGAACGTCGTGAGACGGCGTCGCAGGACGCGGAATTCGTCGGTCTGCTGAATCCGCGCGAAGTTCGGGTTGCCGTCGGAATCGACGTACGACAAAGTCTCGGGGTCGTCGAACGACGCGAAACCCCGGATTTCCCGGTACTCGTGCTGCGCTTCGCCAGGCGACCTCATCGCCTTGGTCATGTGGCCCTGCCCCTCGGTGTGCGGCGCCTACTGTAGCGCTCTCACGTGTGCAGTCAACGTCACGAAGTGCCGAGAACCGTGTCAAACCGGACCAATGGTGAACGTGGACTCGGACAGGAACCGGACAGGATGCCGGTCCTTTTCATTCGTCTCAAATGGTTGGACCCGAGGTTTGTAGCAGGACGATGCGGGAAGTTGCGAGACGTGCAACACCTGAAGCCTTCGTCAAGACCGTTGTCGCACGTGTGCACCTGGCCTAGGATCCGGTCGGTCCACGTTATTGGTGACGGTTGGGGATAAAGTGGGGTTCTTAGCGCGCGAACGCCAAGTCGCGCCTCCCGGATGGAACCGCTGGCTCGTTCCGCCGGCGGCTCTGGCGATTCATCTCTCCATTGGTCAGGCGTACGCCTGGAGCGTCTTCAAGACGCCCCTGGAGAAATCGCTTGGCATCACGGGAACTCAGTCCGCACTCCCGTTCCAGCTCGGCATCGTGATGCTCGGGCTCTCCGCGGCCGTCCTCGGCACGACGGTGGAGCGCAGGGGTCCGCGCTGGGCGATGCTGATGTCCACGATCGCCTTCTGCTCCGGCCTGCTGATCTCGGCGCTCGGCGTGTGGGCCGGCCAGTACTGGGTCGTCGTGCTCGGCTACGGCCTGGTCGGCGGCATCGGTCTCGGCATCGGCTACATCTCGCCGGTCTCGACGCTGATCAAGTGGTTCCCCGACCGGCCGGGCATGGCGACCGGCATCGCGATCATGGGCTTCGGCGGCGGTGCGCTGATCGCGTCACCGTGGTCGACCTCGATGCTGTCGGCGTTCGGCTCCACGACGTCGGGCATCGGCCAGGCCTTCCTCGTGCACGGCATCGCCTACGCCGTCTTCATGAGCCTCGGCGTGCTGCTGATCCGCCTGCCCTCCCCGGAGTTCACGGCGGAGAAGGAAGCGCTGCTCAAGGACAGGCCCAAGGCCACCGTCACCCACAACGTCTCCGCCAACAACGCGATCAAGACGCCGCAGTTCTGGCTGCTCTGGGTCGTGCTGTGCTTCAACGTCACCGCGGGCATCGGCATCCTGGAGAAGGCCGCCCCGATGCTGGTCGACTTCTTCAAGGAGTCGTCGACGCCGGTCGCCGCGACCGCCGCCACCGGTTTCGTGGCCCTGCTGTCCGCCGCGAACATGGCGGGCCGCTTCATCTGGTCGTCCACTTCGGACATCGTGGGCCGCAAGAACATCTACCGCCTCTACCTCGGCGTCGGCGCGCTGCTCTACCTGGTGCTGCTGACCGTCGGCTCGACCAGCACCCCGCTGTTCGTGATCGCGGCGATGGTGATCCTGTCGTTCTACGGCGCGGGCTTCGCGACCGTCCCGGCGTACCTGCGCGACCTGTTCGGCACCTACCAGGTCGGCGCGATCCACGGCCGCCTGCTCACCGCGTGGTCGGTGGCGGGCGTGCTCGGGCCGCTGATCGTCAACGCCATCGCGGACGCGGGCAAGAAGGCGGGACACGTCGGTCCTGACTTGTACGCCACGTCGTTCTACATCATGATCTCGCTGCTGGTCGTTGGTTTCGTCGCGAACGAGTTGATCCGCCCGGTCGACCCGAAGTTCCACGAGCCCAAGACCGGCGAGACCGCGAAGCCCTCACCCGAGAGCGACGACGCGGTCGCCAAGTGGAACGAAGCAGAAGCTGCGGACGCCGCCGAGTCGGCCGAGAAGCAGGACGCGGAAGGCGCGGTGAAGAAGTGAGCTCACCCCAGGAGACCCGGTCGAGCACGTTGTTGCTGATCGGAGCGTGGCTGTGGGTGGGCCTGCCGCTCGCCTACGGCCTGTACCGCCTTTTCCTGAACGCGGCCAAGCTCTTCGTCTGATGTTCAACGCGCTCGTCAACTGGCGCAACTGGCGCCTGCCGGTGAAGCTCGCCGCGGTGTTGATCGTTCCGGTCATCATCGCGACGGGCGTCGGCGTGTTGCAGATCATGTCGTACATCGACCGGGCCGACTCCTACGCGGAGTTCCAGCGGCTGGTGAAGGTCCGCGCCTCCCTGGTCCCCGTGATCGAGGGGGTGCAGGGGGAACGGCGGGCCATCGCCCAGGGGTCGGGAGCCGAGTCGCTCACCGACCGGTCGCGCCGCACCGAACGAGCCCTGGAGGGGCTGCGCGGCCAGCTCGGCCAGACCGAGTTCAGCGACGTCATGACGGCCAGGGTGGCCGACGTGACCGCCAAGCTCGGCGGTCTGCCGCGCCTGCGCGAGCAGGCGGGCGACGTGCCGGCCGCGCTCACCGGCTACACCGCCGTCACCGAGTCGATGCTCGCCGTTGACGAGGTCCTCGCGGGCGAGTTCGGCGACATGGCGCTCTCCCGCACCGCGATGGGCATGCACCACGCCCTGCACGTGCAGGAGGAGGTGATGAGCCAGCAGTCGATCGTGCTGTCCGGGCTCGGCCGCGGCCAGCTCACCAGCGCCGAGGTGCGCGCGCTGCTGGAGTCGAACGTCAAGCTCGGCTACATCGCCGACCAGTTCGCCGCGCTCGCGACGCCCGAGCAGATGACCACCTACTGGACGTCGAAGTTCAACGGGCCGGACATCGAGGCGCACCGCAAGATGCTCGCCGCCGCGATGCTGCACCCGACCTCCGACGGTCCCAACGCCGGGAACAGGCCGAACCCGCTGCCGATCTCGGCCGCGGACTGGAGCACGGCCTCCGGTGCGGTCGGCGCGTCGATGGACAGCGTCGTGAAGGGCATGCAGGACGACCTGCTCGGCACCGCGAACCGGCTGCGCGACGAGACCAGCGACCAGGCCGGCACGGCGGCCGTGATCCTGTTCGCCACCCTGATCCTGGCCGCCACCATCGGCTTCGGCGTCGGCCGCTACCTGCTGCGCTCGCTGAACACCCTGCGCAGGTCCGCGCTCGACGTGGCCTGGAACAAGCTCCCCGAGATGGTCGCCACCGGCCGCGGCAGCACGAAGATCGAGCCCGTGCCCGTGGACACCACCGAGGAGCTCGGCCAGGTGGCGCGCGCGTTCGACGAGGTGCACCAGCAGGCCGTGAAGTCGGTCATCGAACAGGCCACGATGCGCGCGAACATGCGCAACATCTTCGTGAACCTCTCGCGCCGCAGCCAGAGCCTCGTCGAACGCCAGCTCAAGCTGATGGAGGAGCTGGAGAAGTACGAGGAGGACCCTGACCAGCTCGCGAACCTCTTCAAGCTCGACCACCTCGCCACCCGCATGCGCCGCAACAACGAGAACCTGATGGTGCTCTCCGGCGGCGACGTGGCCAGGCGGTTCCACAAGCCGATCCCGCTCACCGACGTGCTGCGCGCGGCGGCCGCGGAGATCGAGCAGTACCAACGGGTCATGGTGCACACGGCGCCCAACGCCGAGGTCGTCGGGTACGTGGCGAGCGACCTGGTCCGCCTGCTCGCCGAGCTCCTCGACAACGCGACGGCGTTCTCGCCGCCGCACACCCAGGTCGCGATCAGCGCGTCGATCGAGGCCGGCGGCATCGTCCAGATCGACGTCGTCGACAACGGCATCGGCATCGACCCCGAGGCGCTCACCGCGGTGAACGAACGTCTCCAGGCGGCCGGGGAGGGCGTCGACGTCCAGGTCTTCCGAGAAATGGGCCTCTTCGTCGTCGGAAGGCTCGCCGCGAGCCACCAGATCGTGGTACGTCTGGACGCGAAGCAAGGCAAGGGGACTCGCGCGATCGTGTTGGTTCCGGCCGAACTGGCACCACAGCGCGGAGAGTCCTGGGAGTCTTTCCGAGGGGAGGCGATCGAACGGCAGCAGACCTCGTGGTTCCAGCAGACGACGCCCGCCGCCGCACCGCCGCCTCCCCCCGCACCCGCGCGCCAGACGCCGGAATCGGCCCGAGGGTTCCTCGACGCCTTCCAGCGAGGTGTGCAGCGCGGCCTTCCCGAAAACCAGGAGAGTCGATGAGCACGCAGGTGGACCAGTTCGGCTGGCTGGTCACCAACTTCGCCGAACGCACGCCCGGTCTCGAACACGCCGTGGTGATCTCCGCGGACGGCCTGGTGTTGATCTCGACGTCGAAGCTGCCGGCCCACGTCGCACCCCAGTTCGCGGCGATCGTCGCCGGCGTCGTGTCGCTCGCCGACTCGGCGTCGCAGTGCTTCGCCGGTGAGTCGGTCGTCCGCACGGTCGTGCAGATGGACAAGGGCGTCATGCTGCTGTCCTCGATCAGCGACGGATCGGTCCTCGCGGTGCTCGCGTCGTCGAACGCCGACGTCGCGCAGGTCGCCTACGAGATGACGGTGGTCGTGCGGCAGGTGGGCCAGCTGCTCACGCCGGAACTTCGGGCTGAGCTCGCATGAGCGGAGAACCGGACGATCAGGTCAACTTCGGTGACCTGATGAGCGGGTTCAGCTTCGACAGCGAGCGGATCCGCAAGCGCGGCAAGAAGAAGGCCCAGCGCGCACCGGAACCCCCGCCGGAGCCGGACCCGTACGCGACCCTCCCGTTCGACGAGATCCCGCCGCTGCCCTCGGTGGAGTCGGGGTACGACTCGTCGTCGATCGTGCGCGCCTACGCGTGGACCGGCGGCCGCACCACCTCCGACGTGCACCTGGAGATCGAGACCCTGGTGTCGGTGAACGAGTTCTCGGCCACGGCCGTGCGCCCGGAACACCAGGACGTGCTGGCCCTGTGCGCGCAACCGCGTTCGGTGGCGGAGATCGCCGCCCTGCGCGGGCTGCCGCTGGGCGTCACCAAGGTGCTGCTCGGCGACATGGCCGGGCACGGCCTGATCGACGTGCACCGCACGGCGTCGTCCTACGGCGGCGACAGGCCGGACGGGATGCTGCTCGAACGCGTGCTGGCGGGTCTGCGCCGACTCTGATCTCTGCGCTACGGTCGAGTCGAGACGACTGGGGGTAGCCGTGGAGTTCCAGGACGTGGTCCGTCGCAGGCGGATGGTGCGCAAGTTCACCGACGAGCCGGTCAGCGAGGAGAGCATCCAGCGGATCATGCGCAACGCCGTGCGCGGTCCGTCGGCGGGGTTCTCGCAGGGCCAGGGGTTCCTCGTGCTGCAGGGCGAGCAGCTGCAGCGGCTGCGCGAGATGTTCGAGTGGTGGGCCGGGGAGGACCCGAAGACGGCGCCCGTCGTCGTCATCCCGTTCTCCGCCAAGTCCGTCTACCTCGAGCGCTACTCCCAGCCGGACAAGGCCTGGACCTCGCTCGGCGACGAGGACGGCTGGCCGGTGCCGTACTGGGACATCGACACCGGCATGGCCGCGTTGCTGATCTTGCAGACCGCCGTCGACGAGGGCCTGGGTGCCGTCTTCTTCGGCACGGACAAGGAGACCTGGCCGGAGCTTCGTGCGGCCTTCGGCGTGCCGGACGCGTACGTGCCGATCGGCATGATCGCGATCGGGCACCCGGCGGAGGAGGGCATCTCCGAGGGTGCCTCGCCGCTGCGGCGCAAGCGCAAGGCGTTCGACGAGGTCGTGCACTGGGGCCAGTGGACGTGAGGTCGTTCGGCCTGCTCGGGCCGCTGGAGGTGGTGCTCGACGGGCGCCGGGTCCACGTCCCGCCGGGCAAGCGGCGCGTGGTGCTCGCCGCGCTCCTGCTGCGGCCGGGGCAGGTCGTCGGGGTCGACGAACTCGTCGAGCTGGCGGGCGGTTCGCGCAACGCCCTGCAGACCGCGGTCGGCCGCCTGCGCGAGGTGCTGCCGTCGCTGGTGCTGACCAGGCCTGGCGGTTACCTGCTGGACGTGCGGCCCGACGAGGTCGACGTCCACCGGTTCGACCGGCTCGAACCCCGTGCGGCGCTGGCGTTGTGGCGCGGGCGCCCGTTCGCCGACATCGGCAGCGACGTCCTCGAACGCGACCACCTGCCGGCGTTGACCGAGAAGTACCTGACGACCCTCGAAGCGCGGATCGAGGCCGACCTAGCCGCCGGCGGGCACGAGCGGCTGGTGCCCGAACTGCGATCCCTCACCGGGCAACACCCCACCAGGGAACGGATGTGGGCGCAGCTGATCGTGGCGCTGCACCGCTGCGACCGGCAGACCGAGGCGTTGCGGGCGTACGACGACATCCGCGGCAGGCTCGCCGAGGAGCTCGGCCTCGACCCCGGCAGGGACCTGCAGCAGGCCCACCGGCAGGTGCTCACCGCCGACAACAGACCCCGCGCCCGCAACGACCTGCCGGGCGACATCGCCGACTTCGCGGGCCGAGCCTCGGACCTGGACGAGATCCTCGCCGCCGTGCCGTCCGGGTGCGTCGCGATCACCGCGATCGACGGCATGGCCGGCATCGGCAAGACCACGCTCGCGGTCCGCGCCGCGCACCGGCTGGCGTCGCGCTTCCCCGACGCACAACTGTTCGTGGACCTGCACTCCTACACGGCGGGCGTCGAGCCGCGCACCCCGTCCGACGCGCTGCTGGCGTTGCTGACCGCGTTGGGCGTGCCCGCGCAGGGCATCCCGGACGGCCTGGACGCCCGTGCGGCCCGGTGGCGCGCGGAAATGGCGCACCGCAAGGCACTCGTGGTGCTCGACAACGCGGGCAGCGCCGCCCAGGTCCGTCCGCTGCTGCCCGGCACCGGCCTGGTGCTCGTCACCAGCAGGCGCCGGCTCGTGGACCTCGACGCGGCCAGCACGATCTCGCTGGACGTGCTGTCCGAAGAGGACTCACTGGACCTGCTGACGAGCATCACCCGCAGGCACGGCGAGGACTGCCGGGAGGTCGTGCGGCTCTGCGGGTACCTCCCGCTGGCCGTGCGGATCGTCGGCGCCCGCTGGCGCACGAGGCCGGCGTGGTCCGCGAAGGACCTGGTCCGCCGCCTCACCGAGCAGCGGCTCACGGAGCTGACCGCCGGCGAACGCAGCGTCGCGGGCGCGTTCTCGTTGTCCTACCGGCAACTCACGGCCGACCAGCAGCGGTTGTTCCGCCGCTTGGGCCTGCACACGGGGGAGGACTGGGACACCTACCTCGCGGCGGCGGTGATCGGCACGACCCGCGCGGAGGCCGAACGGCTGCTCGACGACCTGCTGGACGCGCACCTGGTGCAGCAGAAGGAGAACGGCCGCTACCGCTTCCACGACCTGCTGGCCGACCACGCGAAGGCGTTGGTGGAGCAGGGGGAGAGGGCCGAGGCGATCACCCGGATCCTCGACCTCTACCTGCGCGGCGCGGAGAACTCCGCCCGCAAGATCGCCCCCGGTCGCCCGAAGTTCCACTCCGCCGTCACCCGCGAACCGGTCGACCCGCCGGTGTTCACCACCCCGGTCGAGGCCCTCGTGTGGCAGGAGGTGGAACGCCGCAACCTCAGGGCCGCCGTGTACCTGGCCGCGTACGAGGGGCACTACGGGCACGCCTGGCAGTTGCCGAGCAACTTCGCGCACTACCTGTGGCTGCACGGATCGGGCAGGGAGCGCGTCGAGGTGCAGAGCGTCGCGCTCGCGGCCGCACACGCGCTCGGTGACCTGAAGGCGCGAGCGGAAGCGTTGCGCGGCCTGGGTTCGGCGTACATGGACGACGGCAACCCGAAGGCGGAGGAACACCTGCGCGAAGCGGTCGTGCTCATGCGGCAGATCGGTGATGTGCGCGGTGAGGCTTCAGCGCTGGGACTGCTCGGCATGATCGCGCGCGAACGGCGCGACTACGACACGTCGATGGAGCTGTTCCAACGCGGTCTCGTGCTCATGCGCGAGGCCGACGCGCCCACCGGAATCGCCAACGCGTTGCACAACATCGGCATCAACCACGCGGAGCGGGGGGAGAACGAGCAGGCCCTCGCGCACATGTGGGAAGCGGCCGCACTGGTGGAGGCACGCGGCGACGTCCGCGAGTTCGGGGTGACGCTGAACAACATCGCCCACGCGCACTTCGACGCCTACCAGGACGAGGAATGCCTGGACTGCATGGAACGCTCGCTCGCCGCCTTCCGGGAGTGCGGTGACCGGCGGGGCGAGGCGCTCGCGCTGTCCGACTTCGCCCGCTGGCGCTACGAGATGGGCCACCTCGCCGCCGCGGGCGCGCTGGCGCGCGACGTCGCGAGGCTGTGCCGGGAGTACACGAACCTGCCCGACGACGAAGCCGTGCTGGCGTCGATGAGGGAGGTCCGCGACCACGTCGGGCAGATGACGCTGCTGATGTCGTTGTCGCTCGACGCCCTGACGAGCGGCCGCCCCGCCGAGTCGATCCGCTACCTGAGCCGGTTCCAGGACCTGGAGAAGGTGCGCCGCTGGTGGAGCGACGAACGCGTGCTCCAGCAGTTCGCCGCCGCGCACCTGGAGCACGGCGACCGGGAGACGGCGATCCGGTACGCCGAGCAGGCGCTGGAGGCCGCGGAGCGCGGCCACCAGCCCCGCACCCTCGCCTTCGTCCGGGCGACCCTGGCTAGAGCGAAAGCCCCAGCACCACCACGGTGATCACGGCCGCCGCCAGCACGGCGAAGGCCACCCACTGCCCGATCCTGTCCGACGTCCTGCGCATCCCCTGGCTCCCCTCGGTGGTGATGCCACCGAGGGTGTGCGAGCCCGTCCCCACGTCGTCCCCACCGCGATCACACGGATTCACCGGAATTCGAGCGGCGGCCGCGAGGATGTGTTTTGATCACCGCAGTGTGAGGTACTCGTGAGCTATTGCTCCAACGGAGTGCTTGGCTCGCTCGTAAGATTCCGTTAGGGTCGCATTCGCGAGCAATTGGCGAGGCGGTGTGCGTTACCGAAAATCGCCCGAAAATTGATCAAAAATTAGCCACTTGTTCGATTGAAACCATCTCGCTGCTCCGTCCGGGTGGTGCCGTCCACGGCAGGACCAGTCACCGCTCACCCTGCGGGACGGTGTTGACGGAGACGTGTGCGTGCAGTGGTGTGGGGTCGGCCAAAAGGGGCTTGCGAGTCGTGCGAATCGGACCAGTCTTGTCTAATGGCATCGCCGGGATCCGTCCGGCGGACGGTGGCCTCGACCAGGGGGTGGAACGCACCATGGATGGTGTCCCGACGTTTCCCCACGGCAGACCGCTGACGTGGGCGGATCTGGAGGCGATGCCTGATGATGGGCACCGTTTCGAACTCGTCGACGGGGTGCTGGTCATGAGCCCCTCACCCCGCCCCGTCCACCAGCGGGTCGTCGCCCGCCTGCTGGTGGCGCTGACCGCTGCCTGCCCTCCGGAGCTCGAGGTCCTCCCGGCTCCGGTGGACGTCGTGCTCGCCGACGACACGGTCTTCATCCCCGACCTGGTGGTGGGCCGGCGCGAGCAGTTCTCGAAACAGGCGCTCATCGGGCCGCCGGTGCTGGCGGTCGAGGTCCTGTCGCCGCGCACGCGACACGTGGACCTCGAACTCAAGCGGGCGAAGTTCCAGGAAGTCGGCTGCGAGAACTACTGGATGATCGATTACGACGCGCCGTGGTTGCGTTGTCTGCACCTCGAAAACGGCGTGTACGTCGAACAGGCCCGTTCCGACGGCGAGGAAATCATCGAGCTGCAATTCCCGTTCGCGGTGAAGCTGAGCGCCCAGTCGCTGGTGCGCTGAGTGTCGCCGGGCGAGGCCGCACTGCTCTGAACGGGCGACACCGATCCACGCTCGTGTGGATCAAGGTTCCACCATCTGGCGTTCCCGTGTGCCGGGCTGGTTGCGTGCAGTGCGTCCAGCCCGACGCGCGGAGGTCCAACGCACATGCAGCCGTTCCAGCTGCCGGAGTTCTACACGCCCCACCCGGCCCGGCTGAACCCGAACCTCGAACGCGCCCGCGTCCACACCCGTGCCTGGGCGCACGAGATGGACATGGTCGACGTGCCGCAGCACGGCACCGCGATCTGGACCGCAGAGGACCTCGAATCGCACGACTACGCGTTGCTCTGCGCGTACACGCACCCCGACTGCGACGGTGAGGCGCTCGACCTCATCACCGACTGGTACGTGTGGGTCTTCTACTTCGACGACCACTTCGTCGAGCTGTACAAGCGAAACCCGGACATCAAGGGCGCGCAGGCCTACCTCGACCGGCTGCCGTTGTTCATGCCGATCAACGGTGTCGTCAGGGAGATCCCGGCCAACCCGGTCGAGAAGGGCCTCGCCGACCTCTGGCGCCGCACCGTCCCCGCCCATTCGCCGGACTGGCGCGAGCGGTTCGCCGCCAACACCAAGCACCTGCTGGACGAGTCGATGTGGGAGCTGCTCAACATCAGCTCCCAGCGCCTGTCCAACCCCATCGAGTACGTCGAGATGCGTCGCAAGGTCGGTGGCGCGCCGTGGAGCGCGAACCTCGTCGAGCACGCCGTCGGCCTCGAAGTGCCCGCGCGCATCGCGTCGTCCCGCCCCATCGGGGTCCTGCGCGACACCTTCAGCGACGCCGTGCACCTGCGCAACGACCTGTTCTCCTACGAACGCGAGGTGCTCGACGAGGGCGAGCTGTCCAACGGCGTGCTGGTGTTCGAGAAGTTCCTCGACCTCCCGACCCAGCAGGCCGCGGAGGCCGTCAACGACCTGCTGACCTCGCGGCTGCACCAGTTCGAGCACACGGCGCTCACCGAGGTGCCGATCCTGCTCGACGAGCACGCCATCGACCCCATCGGGCGCGCGGCCGTCCTGGGCTACGTGAAGGGCCTGCAGGACTGGCAGGCGGGCGGCCACGAGTGGCACCTGCGGTCGTCGCGGTACATGAACAAAGATCCGAAGCCCCAGCTCGGCGTCCTCGGCTCGTACGCCAGGACCATGCCGCAACGGATCAGGCAGTTCTCCAGCACGCCGAAGGTCGTCGAGCCGTACGCGCTGCCGGAGTTCACGACGCCGTTCACGCTGACCCTGAGCCCGCACGTCGACCAGGCCAGGGACGAGGTCGTCGCGTGGGCCGTCGAGCACGGTATGACGGGCGAGGGCGTCTGGGACGAGGGCAAGGTGCGCGGGTTCGACTTCCCGCTCTGCTCGGCCGGAATCGACCCGGACGCTACGCCGCAGGAGCTGTTCCTGTCCGGCTGCTGGCTCACCTGGGGCACGTACGCCGACGACGTGTACCCGCTGTGGTTCGGCCAGACCCGCAACCTCCTCGGCCTGAAGACGCAGACAGCGCGCCTCAAGGCGTGCATGCCTCTCGACCTCGTGCAGACCGTCGTTCCGGGCAACGCCATGGAACTCTCGCTCGCCGACCTGTGGCAACGGACCGCGGCGCCCATGACGCCCGCGTTCCGCGCCACCTTCCGGGACACCGTCGACGCGATGCTCGACGCGTGGGTGTGGGAGGTGGTCAACATGCACCACAACCGCATTCCTGACCCCGTCGACTACGTGGAGATGCGGCGCAGCACGTTCGGCTCGGAGCTGACGACCTCGCTCTCGCGCTTCTCGCATTCCGCGACCGTTCCGGCGGAGCTGTGGGAAACGCGGGTAGTGCAGACCATGGAACGGTCGGCCATGGACTACTGCACGATGCTCAACGACGTTTTCTCGTACCTGAAGGAGATCCAGCACGAGGGCGAGGTGCACAACATGGTCCGCGTGGTGGAGAACTTCCTCGGCGTGCCCCAGAAACGCGCCTTCGAGATCACCTACGCGTTGATGGACGCGCGGCTCGGGCAGTTCGTGAAATCCGTCGGCACCGACCTGCCGAAGATGTTCGAGGACCTCTCGCTGGACGCCGGGGCACGCGCCGGCCTGACCCGGTACGCCGACGAGCTGAAGGACTGGATCGCCGGGATCGTCCACTGGCACGAGGAGACCAGCCGGTACTCCCAGGCCGGGGAGATCCCCGTGTTCAGGCAGGGCCCCTCCGGGCTCGGCACGTCGGCGCTGCGGCTCACGGGACCCGCTGTCAGCCGCTGACCGCCGATGGTCAGCGGACGGTCAGCGGCCGTCGGCACCTTGTGGGCATCACCGACTCACAGGGGGCCACACCATGAAGAACGTTCTGATCTCCGGCGCCAGCATCGGCGGACCCGCGCTCGCGTACTGGCTGCGCCACCACGGTTTCGGCGTCACGGTGGTCGAGAGGCACCGCGGCCTGCGGCCCGGCGGCCAGGCCATCGACGTCCGCGGACCGGCACTGGAGGTGATCGAGCGCATGGGGCTCGGCGACCGGCTGCGGTCGTTCAGCACCAACATGCGCGGGATGAACGTGGTCGACGCCGAGGGCAACGAGCTGTACCGCTCGACGACGCACACCCTGAGCGGCGGCGACCTGGCGAGCCCCGACGTCGAGCTGCTGCGCGACGACCTCGCCGGGATGCTCTTCGACGCGGTGGACGGCGTCGAGTACCTGTTCGACGACACGATCACCTCGATCGACGGCAACCGCGTCACGTTCGAGAAGGCCGCCCCGCGCGACTTCGACGTCGTCGTCGGCGCCGACGGCCTGCACTCCAACGTCCGCAGGCTCGTGTTCGGCCCGGAGTCGGAGTTCGTCTCGCACCTCGGCATGAACCTCGCCGTGTTCACCGCGCCGAACTTCCTCGGCCTCGACCACTGGCAGACCTTCCAGCAGGGCGGCGAGGTCGGCGGCGGCATCATGAGCGCCCGTTCGAACACGGAATGCCGCGTGTACATGGGTTTCAACGGCGAACCGGACTTCGACCACCGCGATGCGGACGCACAACGTCGTGTGCTGGCCGAGAAGTTCGAGGGCGCGGGCTGGGCGTGGCCGACCGCGGTCAAGCACATGTGGGAGGCGCCCGACTTCCACATGGACTCGATGAGCCAGATCCGGATGGACTCCTGGTCGCGCGGCAACGTCGTGCTGCTCGGGGACGCCGGCTACTGCGGATCGCCGTTGTCGGGGCAGGGCACCAGCATGGCGCTGGTCGGCGCGTACGTGCTCGCCGGTGAACTCGCCGCGGACGCCTCGACGGCCTTCCGGCGCTACGAGGAGATCCTGCGGCCGTACGTGCTCGCCAACCAGGAGATGGCGCTGCGCAACCAGGCCAGCGGTGGCGCTCCCGTCGACGACTTCGACGAGATCGTGAACAGCCTCAGCCTTCCCACCTACTGACCAGCCGCTGGAGTGCGGCGGTGAGGTCGTCCTGGGGGAGCACGGTGCCGGTGAAGCGGGTGACCGCCGTGACCCCCTTGGCGTCCTTGTGCCGCCACACACCGAAGTCGAGTCCGTCCAGAGCGGCGACGACCTCCGGGTCGTCGCCGAAGTCCGTGTGCCCCCACGGTTCGGTTGATGCCAGGACGCTGCCGCCGCGGGCGAACGACAGGCACCTGTCGCCGTTGCCGTTCCAGAAGTGGCTGGCCGCCTTTCCGTTGCGGGAGAGGCGTTCCAGCACGCCGCGTTCGGTGCCGGCGTAGTTGTTGTCCTCCAGCACGACCACGCCACCGCCGATCTCGACGGTGATCGAGTCCTCGCCGAAGCCGTCCACGTCGCCGGCGCCGAGACCGGTGACCACGGTGACGGTCGCCGCCGAACCGAGCTGCGCCGGCAGCCACCGCAGTGCGGCCTCCGGTGCCGCCGCCCGCTCGGGCTCCGGCTCGCCGCGCAGGCGGTGCCCGAGCCGGTCGGTCTTCTTGAGCGCCAACGGTTCCGTGTGCGGAGCCGGCCAGATCAGCAGGTGGTAGCTCTCGTCGTCGTCCCCGTCGCGGCCGTGCGCGTGGACGCGGACGCGGAACTCACCCGGCCAGGGCGGCATCGCGCCGTGACCGAGCCGGGCATCGCCCTCGCGCGCGGTGAAGCTCGCCTCGGCGACCTCCTCCCAGTCCGCGATCTCCGGTTCTCGCGGCACGTCGAGCAGCACGCGCACCGACACCGGGACCGTTCCCTCGGAGATCCCCGTGCGCACGGCGAAACCGGTGTCGACCGCCGCGACGATCCCGGTGGTGGTGAAGTCCGTGCCGGGCAAGCTCGCCTCCTCCGCGAACACGAACTCGTGGCCGGACACCGGGACGTTCGTGCTCCAGGACAGGCCCTGGTACTCGGCACGCCGTTTCTCCAGCAACGCCTGCTCGTACGCGGGCGGCATCGGGACGTCCGGCAGGACCTCGACCGCCGCGCCGATCGCGATCCCGACGGCCGCGACCGGGTCGGCCGCGGCGGGCGTGCCCAGCGCGTTGAGGACCGCCCTCGACACCACCACGGCCACCGCGAGGTGTGCGGCTCCGCGCTTCGTCACGATGGCGGCCTCGTCACCCGTGACGTCGCTGAGGTCCGGGAGGTGTGCGCGCACCTGCTCGACGACCAGGTCGAGGGCGCCGGGGTGCAGCGCGTTCACCAGGCTCATCGGCGTCGCCATCGCGCTCTGCCCGCTCGCCGACATCAACCCGAAGACGCTGCCGTCCGGCAGAGGTCGCAACCCCGCGACGACCTCGGCGGGCGCGGTCAGCTCCAGCCGGGCGACGCCCAGTTCCAGCGCGCCCAGCAGGCGTTCGGCGGGCAGACCGGGGAACAGGTGCAGTGCCTGCCGCACGACCGGCACGCCGGGGAACTCGTCAGGCCTCCTGCGCGCGGTGTGGCGGCCCAGTGCCGCCGCCGGTTCGCCGGGGATCAACGCCTCGATCGGCGGAACGGCATCGGCGACCAGCTTCCCGAAATCCCCCATCCGCCGATTCTGCCACCACCTCCGCGGCGCGGAAGGCCGGTCCCGAGCAAAGAAATTGGCCCAGACCATTGACGACAAAAGGGATGTTTGAGCACGCTGGAGGCAGGGTCGCCGCCCCCGACTCGTGAGGAGGAGTCGTGAGAACTCGCGTTCTGGCCGCGGTCATCGCTGTCACGGCAGCGCTGTCCGTGAGTGCGCAGTCGCAAGCCGCGGAGCCGTTGCAGAGCCTGGTACCGGTCCCGGTGTCGGTGCAGTCCAAGTCCGGTGTCACGCACACCCTGACGGCCGCCACGAAGATCTACACCGCGGCGGCCGCCCGTGACGTGGGCACCTTCCTGGCCGGAGTGCTGCGGCCCTCGACCGGCTACGCGTTCCCGGTGTCCGACACGACGGGCACGCCGTCGGACGGCATCTCGCTGCTGCTCTCGGGCGCTCCGGGCGCGGTCGGCCAGCAGGGGTACCAGCTCGACGTCTCGGCTGGGAACATCGTCCTGCGCGCCAACACCTCGGAAGGCTTGTTCGCGGGCGTGCAGACGCTGCGGCAGCTGCTGCCCGCCAAGGTGGAGAGCACGACCGCGCAGGCCGGTCCGTGGACCGTGCCGGGCGCCCTGATCGTCGACCACCCGCGCTTCTCCTACCGCGGCGCGATGCTCGACGTGGCCCGCCACTTCCACCCGGTGCAGACGGTCAAGCGCTACATCGACCAGCTGGCGCTGTACAAGATCAATTACTTCCACCTCCACCTGAGCGACGACCAGGGCTGGCGGATCGTCATCGACAGCTGGCCGCGGCTGGCGACGTACGGCGGCAGCACGCAGGTCGGCGGCGGCCCCGGCGGTTACTACACCAAGGCGCAGTACAGCGAGATCGTGCAGTACGCGGCCTCGCGCAAGATCACGGTGATCCCCGAGATCGACCTGCCCGGCCACACCAACGCCGCGCTGGCGTCGTACGCGGAGCTCAACTGCAACGGCCAGGCCCCGCCGCTGCGCACGGACATCGAGGTCGGCTACTCCTCGCTGTGCGTGAACAAGGAGATCACCTACCAGTTCGTGGACGACGTGATCCGCGAGATCGCCGCGCTCACGCCCGGCCCGTACTTCCACATCGGCGGCGACGAGGCGCACTCCACGCCCGACGCCGACTACCAGACGTTCATGGACAGGACGCTGCCGATCGTGAAGAAGTACGGCAAGACGGCGCTGGGCTGGCACGAGTTCGTGAAGACCACGACCGACACCGCCACGATCCCGCAGTACTGGGGCACCTCGACGTCCAACGCCGTGGTGCAGGCAGCGGCGGCACGCGGCCACAAGGTCATCATGTCGCCCGCGAACAAGGCGTACCTGGACATGAAGTACAACTCCAGCACGCCGCTCGGCCTGTCCTGGGCCGGCCTGATCGAGGTCCAGACCGCCTACGACTGGAACCCCGGCACGCACGTGAGCGGGGTGCCTGAGTCCGCGGTCAGGGGTGTCGAGGCTCCACTGTGGAGCGAGACGCTGGTGACGGGGCAGGACATCGAGTTCATGGCGTTCCCGAGGCTCGGCGCGATCGCCGAACTGGCCTGGTCGCCGTGGTCGACGCACAACTGGGACCAGTTCAAGGTGCGCCTGGGAGCCCAGGGCCCGCGCTGGACCACGATGGGCATCAACTTCTACAAGTCCACGCAGGTTCCGTGGGAGACCGGCGGTCCTGGCCCCGGTCCCTGCACGCAGCCCGCGTGGGAGCGCGACAAGGTCTACACCGGCGGCAACGTCGTGTCGCACAACAGCAAGAAGTGGACCGCTCAGTGGTGGACGCGGGGCGAGGAGCCCGGCACCACCGGCCAGTGGGGCGTCTGGCGTGACGGTGGCGCCTGCTGATGTCTGATTCATCCGGTGCGGGCGAATAGCGTTCGCCCGCACCGGGTACCAGAACGTCGTGGATGCCCGAGTTGCCGTATTTGCCCCGTCCCCTCAACTGACCGTCACCGTCGAGGACCTCGACGGTGAGCCGGACGTGCACCTGCACGCCGGCGGCCAGGGTTTCTGGCAGTCCAGGATGATCGCCGCCCTCGGCGTCGAAGCCGTCGTCTGCGCGACGTTCGGCGGCGAGACAGGCCGTGTGTTGCACACGTTGATGGAAGGCGAGCACGTTGATCTGCGCTCACGCCAGGTCGCCGCGCGCAACGGCGCGTACGTGCACGACCGCCGCGACGGCAGCAGGTCCGAGATGGTCGAGATGCTCCCGGACGCGTTGTCCCGCCACGAGCTCGACGACGTCTACGAGCTGGCGTTGATCGAGGGGATCCGCGCGGGCACGGCGGTGCTGAGCGGCCCGTCCGACGACCGCGTGCTGCCCCACGAGACGTACTACCGCCTCACCGCCGACCTGACCAGCAACGACTGCCGCGTGATCGTCGACCTCGCGGGGGACCGGCTCGCCGAGGCGGTGCGCGGCGGCCCGCACGTCGTCAAGGTGTCGCATGAGGAACTGGGTGAGGAGGAGCTGCCCAAGCTCATCGCCAAGGCCAGGGAGATCGCCGAGTCGTGCGTGCACGGCGTGATCGTGTCCCGTGCCGACGAACCGGCGTTGGCGCTGCTCGAAGACCAGCTCTACCTCGTGCGCATGCCCAAGCTGGAACCCGTCGACACGCGCGGCGCCGGCGACTCGATGACCGCGGGGATTTCAGCGGGCCTCGCACTGGGTATGTCGTTGACGGACGCGGTGAAGCTCGGCGCGGCCGCCGGAGCGGTGAACGTGACGCGCCACGGCCTCGGCAGCGGCAGTGGAGACGCCGTGCGCGAGTTGAGCAACCGCGTGGAACTGGAGCCGATCGAGGAATGAGCGGATGCGCGCGCTGATCACGAACGACGACGGAATCGACTCGCCCGGCCTGGCCGTGCTGGCAGCTGCCGCCCTGGAATCCGGACTGGACGTGCTGGTGGCGGCACCCGTCACCCAGGCCAGCGGCACCAGTGCGTCGGTCGCGGCGATCGGCGACGACGGCAGGGTGGTCAGCGAACGCCGCTCGCTGCCCGGCCTCGACGTGGAGGCCTACGCGGTCGCGGCGCATCCGAGTCTGATCTCGCTGATCGCGTGCCGCGGCGGCTTCGGCGGCAAGCCCGACGTGGTGCTGTCCGGGATCAACCTGGGCGCGAACGTCGGCCGGGCGGTCCTGCACTCCGGCACCGTCGGCGCGGCGCTCACCGGGCACCTCAACGACGTCACGTCGATGGCGGTGTCGCTCGACGTGGGACTGGACGGGCCCGAACCGTTGTGGGACAAGGCGGGCGAGGTGGTGCGCGTCGTGCTGCCGATGCTGCTGGAGATGCCGGACACCCCGGTGCTGTCGCTGAACGTGCCGAACGCCGACGTGCGCGGCCTGCGCTGGGCCGAGCTCGCGCGGTTCGGCACCGTGCAGAGCCGGGTCGACGACAGGGGCGACGGCCAGGTCGAGCTCGTCCACGTCTACGCCGAGCAGTCCCTGGTGCCGGGCACGGACACCGCGTTGCTGGCGGAGGGTTTCGCGACCCTGACCGCACTGCGCTCCGTCGGGCGCGACGTCAGTTCGGAGCGCGCTTTGCCGGCCTGGCCAGCGTGATCACGAGCCCGATCAGCGCGGTTCTGACCTCCAGGAAGCTCTCCGTCGTGAGGTCGTCGAGCGAGAACGCCAGCATCCCGAACCCGAGCAGCAGCACGAGACCGTACATCCGCGCGGTGTCGAGCCGCCACGCCATCACGATCCCCATGACCCCGACACCGAGCTGGATCACGCGGTAGTTGGGGTTCAACCCGAACAGGTCGAACCACCCGAACGCGAGCTGCATCACGCCCGCTGCCAGCGTGAGCACCTGAGGCCTTGTGAACTCGAACTGATCGTTCAGCAAGGCCATAGGTCTCTACCCTTCGGATCGCCGCCAGACCGCGTCGTACTTCGCCTGCTTCTCGCGGTCCTTTGCGGCGTTGCGCTCACGGCGCCCCTGAGTCGCCGTGCCTCTCGGGTACCCGTACTTCGTGAGCCGGTAGTCCACACTTTCAGGTGCATAGGACAGCGCGAAGTACAGTCCTACAACGAATCCGAGCGCACCGCACGCGATTGCCAGCGGCCACGGCGAACCGAGCCCGAACACGAGCGCCAGCGTGATGGCCGTCGTGAGCGGCGTGACCTGCACGAGACTGCGCACCGTGAAGCGCAGCAACCACTTCGGACCGGTCACGTCGTCGAGCACGAACTCCCTGTACCGCTGCGGAATCCTGCCGCCCGCGTAGTACCAGACCTTCAGCGCGGGGTTCATCGTGCCGGTCATCGGGTGGCCTTGGCGATCACCTTGTGCAGCACCTGGTTCAGCTGCGCGAGCTCTTCGAACGTCATGTCGAGCTGCTCCACGACCTTGAAGGGAATCTTGAGCGCCTCGTTGCGGAGTTCCTGCCCCGTCTCGGTCAGCGTGAGCGCGAGCGCGCGTTCGTCTGCCTTGTCGCGCTGCCGCTCGACGTACCCGATCGCCTCCAGCCGCTTGAGCAGCGGGCTGAGGGTGCCGGGGTCGAGCTGCAGCGCGTTGCTCAGGTCCTTGACCGTGCGCGGCGAGCGCTCCCAGAGCGCCAGCATCACCAGGTACTGGGGATGCGTGAGGTTCAGCGGCTCCAGGATCGGGCGGTAGACCGCGATCACCGTGCGGGAAGCAACGGCGAGCGCGAAGCAGACCTGCCGCTCGAGTTCGAGGGGGTTCTCCGGAACGCTTGGTGTACTAATCATTGGTGTACACACTAACTCGGAGGCAGGCTCAGGTCCAAGGGGTGTGGTGCACGAGACTCGGCTACTTCAAAGCCTCCGCCAGCACCTCTGCCGTGACGGCGGCCCCCTTGCGCGTCATCACGGTGCCGCCGTGGTCGACCTCGTTGATCAGCACCGGTTCGCGCAGCACGGGCAGCGCGGCGCGGAACCCGGCGGCCTGCTCGGCGGTGTAGGCGGGCGGGCTGTCCGGGCCGGTGCTCCACTCGGCGTGCACGAACCAGGTAGGCACGGTCAGCTCCTGCCAGCGGGACGGGCCGAAGATCACGTCACGGGTGTCGGCGAGCAGGGTCTCCGCGGGCAGGCGCAGGTGGCCGTCGTCGGTCAGGTCGTGGGCGAAGTACTCGCGGACCAACGGGTCGGTGGCGTCGACCAGCGGGTTCACCATCGCCTGCACGGCGAGGTACTCGTCGGCGGTCCACGTGCGTTCGCGGGCCGCCAGTTGCGGGGCGAGGGCGGCCGTGAGGATCTCCTCGGTCATCTGTCCGTGGGCGGCCATGGGGAAGCCGCCGTCCACGAGTACGAGCGCGCGCACTCGTTCCGGGTAGCGCACCGCGAGGTCCACGGCGACATAGCCGCCCATCGACATGCCCGTCACCGTCGCCGAGGGGAGTTCCAGGGCGTCGAGCACGCGGACCATGTCGTCGGCGTGCTGCCGGATCGTGGCCCCCGGCACCTCGTGGCTGTCGCCGCGACCGCGCAGGTCGGGCGTGATCAGCGAGATCCTGTGGGCGGCGACCCAGTTCCACAGCTCGCGGCTGCCGCTGACGCCGTGGATCGCCAGCACGGGCGCGGTGTCGCCGTCGTGGGTCTCGACGGCGAGGTCGCCACCGTCAACGGGAACGAACATGCGAGCTCCTTAGGCCTTGCCCGGGTTGAAGACGTTCAGCGGGTCGAGGGTGTTCTTGATCGCCAGGTGGACGGCGTGGGCGGCGGGGCCGAGCTCGCGGATCATGCCGTCGCGCTTGAGCAGGCCGACGCCGTGCTCGCCGGTGACGGTGCCGCCCAGTTCGAAGGCCTGGTCGATGATGTCCTCGAACGCCGCCTGCGCCGCGACGCGCGCGTTGTCGTCGCCGGGCGGGGTGATCAGCAACGGGTGCAGGTTGCCGTCGCCGGCGTGGGCGATGGTGGCGATCCGGACGCCGTGGCGCGCGCCGATCTCCTCGATGCGCGCGAGCATCGCGGGCACCTGGGAACGCGGCACGCACACGTCCTCGGTGAGCAGCGGACCCAGGCGTTCCAGTGCCGGGTAGGTGAGGCGGCGGGCGGCGAAGAGGGCCTCTGCCTCGGTCGAGTCGGTGGACCGCTCCGTCCAGACCGCGCCCGCGTCGGTGAAGGCCGCGACCAGGCCGTCGGCGTCCTCCGCTGTCTCGGCGCGGGCCAGCAGCATGGCCTCGGTGTCCGGCTCGATGCCGAGGTGCTTCCAGTCCTCGACGGCCTGCAGGCACGCGCGGTCGACCAGTTCGAGCGCGGCGGGCTGCAGGCCGCGACCGGTGGCCAGGGCAACGGCCTGACCCGCTGCGACGAGGCTGTCGAACGCGCCGACGACGGTGTCCGCGGGACGCGGGGCCGGGCGCAGCCGCACGGTGACCTCGGTGACGACGCCGAGCGTGCCCTCCGAGCCGACGAGCAGGCTGGTCAGGTCGTACCCGGCGACGCCCTTGGTGGTGCGCCGGCCGAGCCGCACCGCCGTGCCGTACTCGACGGGACCACCCATCACGGCTTCCAGACCGAGCACGTAGTCGCGCGTCACGCCGTACTTGAGGCAGCAGAGGCCGCCCGCGTTCGTGGCGACGTTGCCGCCGATCGTCGACCACGGCGAGCTGGCCGGGTCCGGCGGGTACCAGAGTCCTTGCGCCGCAACGGCTTTCTTCAGGTCGTCGTTGACGACACCCGGCTGCACGACGGCGAGCAGGTTGTCCGCGTCGATCTCCAGGACCTCGTTCATCCTGCTGAGGTCGAGGACCAGGCAGCCGTCGACCGCGTTGGCGCCACCGGACAGACCCGTGCCCGCGCCGCGCGGCACGATCGGGATGTTCCGCTCGGCGCAGTGCCGGACGGCCTCCTGAACGTCCTCTGTGGACTCCGGACGGAACGCGGCGTGCGGCGTGCCCGCCGGTGCCCACTCGGCCTCGTCGTGGCTGAGTCCGGCGAGGGTGTTCGGATCCGTGATGAGCTTCATGGCCTCTCCAACGCGCCGTGCGCGGCCTTGTGCACCACGCGTTCCAGTTCCGCGCCCCAGGCTGTCGGCGTGGTGTCCGCGTGGACCGGGACCACGCCCATGCCCGCCACCGCGAACCGCGCGAAGAGCAGCAGGTCGAAGGCCTGGGCGGGGGACGCGAGCGGTGGGGTGAGGATCGTCGCGATCTGCTGGGCGCCGGTGCTCAGCTCCTGCGTGCCGGTCGCGATCAGGTCGGGTTCGGAGATGATCACCGCGCGGCGCCCGAGCTCCAGCGCCCACTGCTCCGGCGTGATCGTGTCGATGGCGGTGCGCACCGCTTCCGCAAGCGCGGCAACGGGATCGGGGTCCGGTGCGAGCGCGCGGACGACACGGCTGAGGAACGCGTCGTACCAGAAGATCGCGGCCTTGGTGCCGAACGTGCGGAACAGCGTGCGCTCGGAGACGCCCGCGCGGTCGGCGATCGCCTTGGTCGACGTGGCGGCGAAACCCCTGTCGAGGCACAGGGTGATGGCCGCCTCCTGGATCGCGAGGCGGGTGCGCAGGTCCTTCGCGGCACGGGTGGTCAAGGTGTCCACGCAGTCACCGTAGCGAAGAAAGTCAGTAACTGCCATATTTCGTGTCAGTAAATGTCAGGTGTCAGCGTCTGAGTTCGGGGTAGACGGAGGTCATGGCCCGGACCACCGTCGTCATCGCCACGAGGAACCGCGCGGACAGCCTCCTGCGGACCCTGACGCGCCTCAGCGAGCTCGCGGTGCCGGTGATCGTGGTCGACAACGCTTCCACCGACGACACGGTCGCGCGAGTCCGGCGGTACTTTCCGAAGGCCACCGTGCTGCAGTCGCCTGCCGATCTCGGGGCGGCCGCGCGCAACCACGGGGTGCGTTCGGCGCTCACGCCGTTCGTGGCCTTCGCGGACGACGACTCGTGGTGGGCGCCCGACGCGTTCGAACGCGCCGAGCCGATCTTCGACGCGCACCCCGACCTCGGGCTCGTCGCGGGGCGCACGCTCGTGGGACCTTCGGAGGAGCTGGATCCGCTGCTGCGCCACGGCTTGCCCGCGAACGGCGTGGAGGGACCGGCGGTGCTGGGATTCCCGGTCTGCGCGGCGATCGTGCGGCGGCAGGCGTTCGTCGAGGCGGGAGGGTTTAGCCACGTGTTGTCCTCGCGCGGCGAGGAAACGTTGCTGCCCTGGGATCTCGCGGCGGCGGGATGGACGCTCTGCCACACCGCGGACGTGGTGGCGCACCGCCCTCCGGCCGTCGAACGCGAACCGGGCGGGGAGATGGCCGAACGGCGCGACGCCGTGCTGGCCGCGTGGATGCGGCGGCCGGTCGAACGGGCGCTCGCGGCGTCGTTGAAGGACCCGAAGGCCTTCGGGGCGGCGTTACCCCGGTTGCGTCAGGCGCTCCGGCAGCGACGGGAGCTGCCGGAACACCTGGAAGCGCAGGTCAGAGCGAGCGAACGGCCGCGGCGAGGCGCGTGATGCCCTCGTCGATCTGCTCCGGCGTGACACCCGAGAACGCGAGGCGGATGGCGTTGTCGCCGCCCTCCAGCAGGAAGTCGGAGCCCTTCACGAACTCGACGCCGTGCTCCTTCGCGACCGGCACCAGCTTGTCGATCGACACGCCCGGCAGCTCGACCCACATGAAGTAGCCGCCCTGCGGCGCGGTGAAGACCGCCTCCGGCAGTTCGCGCTGGAGCGCGGCGACAAGGGCGTCCCTGCGAGCGCGCAACGCCGTGCGGACGTTCACGACCGACTCGTCGAGACGGCCGGAGCGGCAGTACGAGTTCACGATCGACTGCGCGACCATGTTCGGCGAGATGTACGTGGTGGTGGCGATGTCCTGGACGGCCTTGATGGTCGCCTTCGGGCCCACCAGGTAACCGCAGCGGATGCCGGGCGCCATCGTCTTCGAGAACGACGACGCGTAGACGACCTTGTCGTTCTTGTCCTGCGACAGCATCGTCGGCAGCGGCTCGCCCTCGAACCGCACCTTGACGTAGGGGTCGTCCTCGAACAGCACGAAGTCGTACTTGGCCGCGAGGTCCAGCAGCCGCGCGCGCTTCGCCTCGGACAGCGTGTAGCCGGCCGGGTTGTGGAAGTTCGGGATGATGTGCGCGAGCTTCGGGCGCACACCGCTCTCCAGCAGCTTCTCGAGCGCGTCGACGTTGATGCCGTCGGTCTCCAGCTCGACGGCGTGGATGTTCGCGCCGCGCTGGCGCAGGTTCAGCAGCGTGCGGTCGTAGGTCGGAGCCTCGACCACGACGTCGTCACCCTTGTTGACGAGCAGCTCGAACAGGAACGCGTCGGCCTGCATCGAGCCGTTGGTGACGAGCACCTGCTCCGGCTCCACGCCGTGCTGCTCCGCGAGCCAGGTGCGCAACGGCACGTAGCCCACGCTCGTGCCGTACGCGAAGGTGCCGCCGGGGTCGTCCGTGAAGGCTTTCTGCGCCGCTTCGCGCAGGCCTTCCTGGTCGATGATGTCGAGAGAGGGCGCTCCGCGCGTGAACAGGATCGAGGCCATGCGCGGAGCGTACAACTCCCAACATTTGGGCTACGGCCCATATACGTATGAGTTCAACTGACCGACGGCCTGCGCCGCGCCGCCGAGGTCGTAGTGGTCGACCGCCAGGAAGTTCGGCTTCTTCCTGGCCGCGGGCTGGCAGAACTGCTGCGCCCGGTTGGCGAGCTTGCCGTTGTCCGTCGTGGCGGTGCTCGTGAACGGAACGTCGCGGAAGTGGTTCATGACGAACAAAGGCTGGAAACTGCCGGTCGCCGTGAGGGGTTTTTCATCCCATCGGGAGTAGCAGGACCAGTCGGAGCTGCCCAGTCCCGAACCCATCGACCAGTAGTTCTCGACCGTCCAGTCCTTCTGGTAGAGCACACCCGAGTCCTCGCGCCCGTCCTTGCCGTGGTCGGTGAAGATCAGCAACCGCTTGCCGGAGCTCACCATCTGGCTGCGCGTGGGCCAGCCGTTCTGCTGCACGCCTTCGGCCCGGTACAGGACATCGCCCAGCCCCTGTACCTTCCGCAGCTCGGCCCTGAGGGTGTTCGCGTCGACGTAGTCCTCCAGGAAGACCGTGACGATCTCGCTGCGGTTGTTGCGCAGGAAGTCCACGATCCGTTGCACGTCCACGTTCAGCGCCACCGGCTTGCTCACCAGCGTGCAGCTGTTGTGGCACAGGATCGCGCCGTCGGACGTCTGGTGGATGTCCAGCATGAAGCCGCGCACGCCGTCGTTCAGCTGCTGGACGATGCCGCGCGTCTGGTTCTTGGCGAGGTTGACGAACGGCGGCGCGAACCCGCCGTCCACGCCGTTCGCGTAGGCGTTGTGCGACGTCAGGAACGTCATCTGGTCCAGCCGCGGATCCGCCGGCATGGGCGACGTCGGGCTCACGACCGGCGTCAGGTACCAGCGCGACTCACCGCTGAGGCTGAAGAATTCCCATTGATCACCGAACTGACGCGGCTCGTGAACCGTATCCCCCTGTGAACACGAACCCATGGTGAGCTGACGGGTGATGCACTGACCCGGCGAGTCGGTGTTCTCGAACCTCCCGTCGCTCAGCCGCCACTGCTGGCGGTCCTCGTTGCCCTTGGGGCGGTGCAGTGCCAGTCCACTGCCGCTCTGGGCGACGTTGAGGCCGGTACGGACACTGGTGACGTAGAACGTGCCTGCCGGCGCCGCTTGCGCGGTGGCGGGCACCAGGGGAAGGAGCAGCAGGGCTGCGATGGCAGGGAGGTATCGCATGGTGCCCAGGGTCGTCCATCCGGGTGAAACATGAAACCGCTTCAAGCGTTTGGACGTTTAACACTTCGGGTATCCCACACGTCGTGAGCCGCTCCTACAGAGCAGAGAACAACGCACGAAAAGAGCAGTACAACTCCACGGCAGCCGTCGCCCGACCGAAGGGTTAGGGCCGGTACTCGGGCGCCGCCTTCACAAGCCGCGCAGGGTTCGACTCCCTCGGTTGCCACTCGCTCGCAGGGCTCCTGCCGAGCACTCCTCGTCGACATCCCGCGGCGGGAAAGACAGGCGTCGTGGCCGACGGGCCGCGGCGCCTGTGCCGTGTGCGGGGCGCTACCCAGTCCCTCTCACCACGGGCCGCCGTTGCACCGTCAACCCCGCCCGGACGGCCGAGCGATCCCCGCTCCTCCCCAAGGCCCACGGGGAGCGCGGGACGCCGCGTCGACCCGCCGGCCCCCGAGAGCCCTCCCGAGCCTCCGGTCAGGGACCTGGCTGGGAAGTTCGGCGCGAAACGTTGCGACGATGCGCACGGCGGTACCGGCCTTTCGGTGGTCGTGAGCTTCCGTACGAAGCACGTGATCACCATGACAGGCGGGTCTGACAATTTTGAGAAACTCCTGGTCAGAGCACAAAAAGAGGCCCGCCCGGCGCCAACGCCGGACGGGCCTCCAAGAGCTCAAATCAGATGGCGCGGACGTCCTGCGCCTGCGGCCCCTTCTGACCCTGGCCGATCTCGAACTCCACGCGCTGCTGCTCCTCCAGCGACTTGAAGCCCGAGCCGGAGATCTGCGAGTAGTGCACGAACACGTCCGGACCGCCGCCGTCCTGCGCGATGAATCCGAAGCCCTTCTCGCCGTTGAACCACTTCACGGTGCCCTGCGCCATACCGATTGCTCCCTAGATGATGGACCCCCGCCAGAGCGAGGTTCGCGCGCAGTCTGCCAGGCGCGGGTCTCTCTCACATCGTGGTTAGCCCGGTGGTGTGAAGAAGTAAGTTGGACCGGGCACCACCGAGAGGAGCAGGGATGACGAACTGGCTGGACGTCGCGCACGAGGTGGCGGCGACGCTCAGGTCCGACGCGGCCGACAGGGACCGGGCCAACCAGCCACCCGCCAAAGAGGTGGAACTGCTCCGGCAGAGCGGCCTGCTCAACGTCGCCGACTGGGCGCAGCAGCAGCGGATCGGGCGGATCATCGGAGCCGCCGACGCCAACACCGGACACCTCCTCGGGTACCACTACCTGCAGATCTGGCGCAGCGGGCTGTTCGACGCGCAGTTCACCGTCCACCCCGACCAGTTCTGGGCCGGAGTCAGCAACCCCCTCGACGCGGCGCTCGAACTCACCCCCGACGGCAACGGCGGGTACACGCTCAACGGCCGCAAGACCTTCGCCACCGGAGCCGCCGTCGCCGACCGCCTCGTGGTCAGCGCGACCCGCACCGACAACGGCGAGAAGCTCACGTTCCTGCTCGACGGCAAGGCCGACGGAATCACCTACTTGGACGATTGGGACAACATCGGTCAGCGCCTCACCGCGTCCGGTGGCGTCAACTTCGAGAACGTCCAGGTCTCGGAGATCCTCGGCGTCCAGCCGGCCAACGAGGAGCCGCGCCTCAGCCTCGCCGCCATCGGCTTCCAGCTCGTGCTCGCCCAGCTCTACGTGGCCATCGCGGAGGGCGCGCTCGCCGAGGCCGCCGACTACACCCGCACCAAGACCCGCCCGTGGTTCGTCAGCGGCGTCGAGGCCGCCACCGAGGACCCGTACATCGTCGTCGCGTACGGCGAGATGGTGTCCCAGACGAGGGCCGCCGGACTGCTCGCGGACGAGGCCGCCCGCCAGCTCCACGAGGCCAGTGAGCTGGGCCGCAACCTCACGCCCGCCAAGCGCGGTGAGGTCGCCGTCACGATCTCCGAGGCCAAGGTCGTCAGCACCAAGCTCGTCAACGAGGTCACCAGCCGCATCTTCGAGCAGGTCGGCGCACGCGGAACCGCGGCCAAGTACGGCGTGGACCGCTTCTGGCGCAACGCGCGCACGCTCACGCTGCACGACCCGGTCGTCTACAAGGCCCGCGAGGTCGGCGAGCACTTCCTGACCGGCGCGCGTCCCGCCCACACCGGGTACAGCTGATGCAGCCGGTGCTCGCCGACTCGGTGCGGCTCACCGACGACGGCGTGCTGATCCTCGACCGCCGGCAGTTCCCGTTCGAACGGAACTGGGTGCTGTGCCGGACGGCCGAGGACGTCGCGCGGGCCGTCGAGGACATGGTCACCCAGTCCTCCGGCCCGTACTTCGCGGTCCTGTACGGCATGGTGCTCAAGGCGCGCACCCTCGAAGGCCTGCCGTTCGACCAGGCCCGCGCACGGCTGGGTGAAACCGCTCAGCTGCTGGAGAACACGAGGCGCACCAACAACGCACTGCGCAAGGCCACGAAGGTCGTCCTGGAGGCGGTCGACGCCGCGCGGGACGTGACACACGCCCTGCAAGGCGCCGAAGAAGGCGATCGCCGGTACCGCGCCAAGAGCCAGGCGCTGGGCGAGCACACCGCGAACCTGTTGCCCGCCAACGCCACCGTCATGACGCACTGCTGGGCCGACCTGTACCTGACGGAAACGGTCAGGGCGGCCAAGGCGCAGGGCAAGACGCTCCGGTTCTTCTGCACCGAGACGCGGCCCTACCTGCAGGGAGCCCGGCTCACCGCGGAGACGTTGATCGAGATGGGCGTCGACACCACGCTCATCACGGACGGCATGGGCGCCGCGGTCCTGCAGAGCGGCGAGGTGGACGCCTTGGTGACGGCGGCGGATCGCGTCACCATGGACGGGCACGTCGTCAACAAGGTCGGCACACTGGGACTGGCTGTGGCCGCGCACGCGTTCGGAGTGCCGTTCCACGCCCAAGTGCAGGCACCCGATCTGCTGGCGCCCACGACGGACCACGTGGAGATCGAGTACCGCGACGGTGCCGAGGTGTTGCAGGTCCTGGGCAGGCCGAGCGCCACGCCCAGGGTGAAAGGCCACTACCCGGCGTTCGACGTGACGCCGCCGCGCTTCGTCACCGACGTGGTGACGGACCGGGGCGTCTACGGCGCCGGTGAGCTCGACAAGTACTACGAGGGAGAACAGCGGTGAGCAAGTGGGTCGTGCTCGACATCGAGGGCACGCTGAGCGCGACGGACCAGGTGCTGGTCGTCCTGTACGACTACGCCCGCCCGCGGCTCGGGCCGTGGATCGAGCAGCACGGTGACGACCCGGTGGTCGCCGACGCCGTGAAGCAGATCAAGGAGCTCAGCGGCCACGACGACGTCGTCAAAGCGCTGCACGACTGGATGGACGCCGACCAGAAGGTCACGCCCCTCAAGACGTTGCAGGGCCTCATCTGGCAGCAGGGCTACGCGCAGGGCGACCTGGTGGCGGAGTTCTTCCCGGACGTCGTCCCCGCGATCCGCAAGTGGCACGACGACGGCATCAGGCTCGCGATCTTCTCCAGCGGCTCGGTCGCGGGCCAGGTCGCGTTCTTCCAGCACACCACGGACGGCGACCTGACCCCGTTGCTGGAGCACCACTTCGACACGGTCAACGCCGGCCCGAAGCGCGAAGCCGCGTCGTACCACAAGATCGCGGAGACGCTGAAGTCCGACGACATCACCTTCTACAGCGATGTCCCGGCCGAGCTGCACGCCGCGCAGGAGGCCGGCTGGAAGACGGTCGGCGTCGCGCGCGCCGGTGAGCCCTACGGCAACGCCGACTTCACGCCCCACCCGACGGTCTGGGAGCTCTCGTGACGGCGGAGCTCGCCCGCGAGTGCGTCCGCTACGCCCAGATGGGCTGGATGCGCGGCACCAGCGGCAACCTCTCCGTTGTCCTGCAACGTGATCCGCTCCGCCTCGCCGTCACCGTCAGCGGTGTCGACAAGGGCGAGATCACGGCGCAGGACAGCGTCGTCATCGACGTCGACGGCAAGGCCGTGGACAGCGACAAGGTCCCGTCCGCCGAAGCCGGTCTGCACGCGCGGATCGCGCACGTGGCCGGAGCCGGCGCCGTCGTGCACGTTCACGCGCTGGCGCCGGTCGTCGCGGCCGAGCACTGGCCCGACGGCGTGGTGCTCAAGGACCTCGAAATGCTCAAGGGGTTCGGCCGGTACGACCACGAGGAGGTCGTGATCCCTGTCGTCCGCAACTCCCAGGACATGCTCGGGCTGGGCGACGCCTTCGAGAAGGGCTTCGACCCGAAGGTCCCGGCGCTGCTCGTCGCCCGGCACGGCGTCTACGTGTGGGGCGACGACCTGGTGCAGGCCCGGCACCGCCTGGAATGCCTGGAGTGGTTGCTGCGCTTCAAGGTGGAGACGCGAGACATCTTTACGGGGAGGAACGCATGACGCTGCTGACCGTGTGGCCGGAGACCGGCCCCGAGGAGACCGTGCTGCGCACCACCGACGCCGAGGAGATCGCCACCGCGCTCAAGGAGCACGGCGTGCGCTTCAGCCGGTGGTCCGTTGTGGACGGTGTCACCGCCGAGAACGCCTTGCAGGTCTTCGAGTCCGACATCGCCCGCGTCAGCGAGACGGAGGGCTACGGCTACGTCGACGCGATGGAGATGACCCCGGCCGACACCGACGAGTACCGGGCGAAGGCCGTCGAGTTCCGCAACAAGTTCCTCGCCGAGCACACGCACGACGACGACGAGGACCGCTACTTCGCCCGTGGCGCAGGCGTTTTCTACCTGCACATCGGCGACAAGGTGTACGCGGTGTACTGCACGGCGGGCGACCTGCTGAGCGTGCCGGCGAACACGACGCACTGGTTCGACATGGGCACCGAACCCGACTACGTGTCGGTCCGGTTCTTCCACGACGACGACGGCTGGATCGGCAACTTCACCGGCAGCGACATCGCCACGAGGTTCCCGACGTTCGACCAGCTCCGCGCCGGACTGTGATCGAGTCGGGCACGCTGGACGTCGGTGACGGCCACTCGCTGCACTGGGAGACGTCCGGCAACCCTGACGGCAAACCCGCCGTGGTGCTGCACGGCGGTCCGGGGTCGGGCAGCTCTCCGCGCACGCGGAACCTGTTCGACCCGGACCGCTACCGCGTGGTCCAGTTCGACCAGCGCAACGCGGGCCGCAGCACCCCGTCGGCGAGCGACCCGGTCGTCGACCTGTCCGCGAACACCACCCAGCACCTCATCGCCGACATCGAGGCGCTCCGGGTCCACCTGGGCGTCGAACGCTGGCTCGTCGAGGGCGGTTCGTGGGGCGTCACGCTCGGTTTGGCCTATGCGCAGGCACATCCGGAACGCGTGACCGAGCTGGTGCTCGCGGCCGTGACTGCGGGCGACCGGAGCGAGACCGACTGGATCACCCGCGACATGGGCCGCGTCTTCCCGCGCGAGTGGGAGCGGTTCCGCGACGGCGTGCCTCCCGCCGAACGCGACGGCGACCTGGCCGCCGCGTACAGCCGCCTGCTCCACAGCCCGGACGCCGAGGTTCGCGCTCGGGCCGCGCAGGGGTGGTGTCTGTGGGAGGACACGCACATGTCTCTGGCCCCCGACGCCGAACCGTTTCTGTCGGTCGCCGACCCGGACTTCCAGCTGACCTTCGCCCGCCTCGTGACCCACTACTGGTCCCACGGCTGCTTCTTGGAGGAGCAGCAACTCCTGCGGAACATGGAGCGGCTCCACGGCATCCCCGCCGTGCTGATCCACGGGCGGTACGACGTGAGCGGTCCACTCGGCACGGCCTGGGCGCTGCACCGCGCCTGGCCGGGAAGCGAGCTGGTGGTCCTCGACGACACCGGCCACGGCGGCGGCAGCATGTTCGAGGCGATCCGCGCCGCCACGGACCGTTTCTCGGCGAATTCATGAATGTGAAAAGTTCGCCCATCTGAACGTTGTTCCGGAAACTGAACGAACTATTGATCCCTCCGCCTTCCATCCCCACAGTGGTGCAGACCACTTATGGAAGGTCGGAGGGATTCATCGTGGAAACCCCTGCACTCCACACGCGACGCTCCGTGCTCGCCCTCGCGTTGACCGCACCCCTGCTCGTGGCCCCGGCGGCTCACGCCCTCGCTCAGCCGCCGTCTGCCCAGGACGTTTCGGCGCAGTGGGTGTCGGCGCCGTACACCTACACCGTCCAGAAGCCGCACAACCTCGCCACCAGCGCGCGCTACAAGTTCGAAGGCGGCGTCCACACCATGTGGGTGTACGACTACGACCAGCCGCACACCGCAGGCAGCCCAACGGATCCGCGCACCGAACTCCGCTTCAACCAGGAGTACTCAAGCGGCTCGCGCGCGTGGGAGGGCGAGATCTACATCCCGGCCGGCGTCAGCGGCCCGACCGTCGTGCAGATCCTGCGCGGCAGCCGCCCCGACGGCACCCGCGCCACCGACGTGATGCTCAACGTCGCGAACATCAACGGCGGCACCCTCCGCAAGGACAGCAACCAGGTGATCGCCACCGGCATCTACAACAAATGGTTCAAGATCCGCGTGGAACACACCGCGGTAGCCGGCGGCCGCGGCACCGTGAAGACGTACTACAACGGCGCCCTGAAACTGACGCACCAGGACGAAGGCCCGGCCACGCGCTATTTCAAGAACGGCGTCTACCACCACGGCAGCGGCCGCGCGGAGGCCCGTTTCCGCAACATCACCTACTGGCGCCAGTGACACTGCTCGGCGCCATAGGCCTCATAGCGCTTGTCCGCGGTGAAGCCCAGCTTCGCCAGGAGGCGCATTGAGGCCGTGTTGGCCGTTTGGGTGATGCTCGCGAGCGGCTCATCGGGGTGTGCGGCGGCGTACCAGTCAAGCGCCGCCGAACACGCCTCGTACGCGAAACCCCTGCCCCACACGGACGGCAGGAACAGGTAGCCCAGCAACCGTTCCTCGTCCACCACGTCGAACGACACGATGCCGACCATCGAGCCGTCGAGTTCGACCACGAAGAAACCAGGCCGCCGACCCGGAATCGGAGGCGCCGTGCGGTCGACCTCGTCGCGCGGCTTCGAGCCACCGATGTAGGTGCCCACCTCGGGCGACGAGAACAGCTCGACGAACGCTTCCCGGTCACGCGCCTCGGACTCGCGGAGCACGAGACGTTCGGTCGTGATCGGAGTGGTCAGCCAGGAGGCGTGTCCGGTCATGGCATCCACCCTAGAGTGGCTCGCATGAGCTCAAAGGTGGCGGTGGCATCGCTCGGCGGCACGATCACGATGACGGGCTCCGGCGCGGTGTCACCGACCCTGGGCGCCCAGGACCTGGTCCAGGGCCTCGAAGTGGGCGAGATCGCCACCCTGGCGACGATCCCCGGCGCCTCCCTCACCTCCACCACGTTGCTCGAAGCCTTCGACTGGGCCGAGAAGCAGGTCTTCGACGGCGCTGCGGGCGTCGTCGTCATCCAGGGCACCGACACCCTCGAAGAGACCGCGTACTTCTTCGACTGCCTGTGGCCACACGACGAACCGATCGTCGTCACCGGCGCCATGCGCCACCCAGGCCTCCCCGGCGCCGACGGCCCCGCCAACCTGACAGCCGCCGTCTCGGTCGCCGCAGCGTCGAACTCCCGCGGCCGCGGCGCGTTGCTGGTGCTGAACGACGAGGTCCACGCCGCCCGCTGGGTCCGCAAGACCCACAGCAGCCTCATGAACGCCTTCACCTCCTACCCCGGCCCACTCGGACTCGTCGTCGAGGGCGCGCCGCAGTACTTCCACCCCGCCCACCGCCTAGCCGCGCTGCCCAGGCCTCTCGACGTGCCGGCGGTGCCACTGCTTGAGGCCACTGTGGACGATGACGGCTCCCTCCTCGACTGGCTCGACGTCAAGGGCGCGGTGGTCGCCGCCTCCGGAGTCGGGCACGTGTCGGCAGGCATGGCGGAGGCGATCTCGCGCGCCCGGTTCCCCGTGGTGGTGGCGACGCGGACGGGCGCGGGCACGACGTTCCGCGACACCTACGGTTTCGTCGGGTCCGAGTCGGACCTGATCGCGCGTGGCGCGGTGATGGCAGGGTGGTTGTGTCCGCGCAAGGCACGCGTCCTCCTCAGGCTAGTTCTCGGTTCGGACAGCCACGTCAAGGACGTGTTCGCGTCCCGGAGCGCAATCTTCTGAACTCGCCGCCCCAGGTGCGACGAGAGCCGGGTGGTGGGGCGGGAGCCGGCGCGGGCAGCGCCGGGGTGCCGCGGTCGGGCGCGGCGAGAGCTGGGGTGCTGCGGTCGGGCGCGGCGCGGGCAGCGCTGGGTGGTGTGCTGGGCACGGCGGGAACTGGTGGTGCAGCGGGAGTCGGCGCGGGCAGCGCCGGGGTGGTGCGGTGGGCGCGGCGGGAGCTGGGTGGTGCGGTCGGGCACGGCGCGGGCAGCGCTGGCTGGTGTGCTGGGGCACGGCGCAGCGCGGCGGTAGCCAGGTGGTGCAGTGAGACCCAGGTGGTGCAGTGGGCGACGCTCGGTGGTGTGGCGGTAGCCGGGGGAACTGGGGCGGGTGCGGGTGCCCATGCGGGGCCCGCGTCCTGATGGACGCGGGCCACCCTTGGAGTGACGTCGAGGGAGTGACGTCCTTGGAACGGCGTCCTGGTGGGCGGGCACCCCTGGGGAGGGCACCTGCGGGCGGGCACCCTGGGGAGGGCACCCCTGCGGGCGATGTCCTGGGAGTTTGGGTGGCCTGGGCATCGCACGCCTGCGCACTTACGCGGCGTGGAGTGGGTTGGTTCTTGGTCTTCGGTGCGGGTCTACGAAGGCGGGTGGGTGGAACACCGGTAGGCCTGCGGCCATCCGCACCTGCCAGTCCGAGTGGTGGACCAGGTCGTGGTGGCGGCGGCAGAGCAGCACGAGGTTGTCGAGGCTCGTGGTGCCGCCGTCTGACCAGAACCTGATGTGGTGGGCCTGGCAGTGCTTTGGTGGCCTCGTGCAGCCTGGGAAGGCGCAGCCCTTGTCGCGGGCCACGAGAACTCGGCGCAGGCCCGCGTTGATCGCTCTGGTCCTGCGGCCCACGTCGTAGATCTGCGATCGGTTGCCCAGCAGCGTGGGGATGATGCCCGCGTCGCAGGCGATCTTGCGGACCTGGTTCATCGGGAGGTGCTCGCCGTTGTCGAGCAGTGCGGTGCCGATGTTCGCTCGCAGCTTGTCGTAGTCGACGGTGACCGTCAGCTGGACGCGTTCGCCGCCGTGGATCCTGCTGCCGGCGCCGCGCAGGGCCAGGTCGACGACCTCGCACAGCGCGTCGCCCTCCCGCTCCGGCGCTTGCCTCGGGTCGTTCGGCTCTGGCTTGGCCAGTGGGTCGATCAGCGCGTCGAGCTTCGCGCCCGTCTCCGCGTCCAGGTCGGCGGACAGCAGGTACCGGCCACCCCTCCACTGCCGCCGCAGCGAGTTCCTGGCCCGCGCCGGTTCCGGCTCCTTCGGCTCGGGGCCGTCCTGGTCTAGCCGGTAGGCCAGCTCCTTGCAGAACGCCTTCGCGGACCGCGGTTCGTGCTGCAGCGCGTACCCGACGACGTGCTCCTCCGCCACGGCGGGGAGACCGGCCATCGCCTCGGCCAGCACCTCGACGTGGTCCTCGGACAGCTCGCCCTCGGCCATCGCGGCCGCGACACCGGGCAGCGCCGGGGCGATCCGGGAACCGGTGGGCGTCACCGACGGGCACAGGGCCTGCGCCTGCTTGATCCTGCGGCGCGACACCCTGGGATCCCAGCGCAACGTGTGCTTGAAGACCTCGACGAGATCCTTGTACCCCAACGACTCCGCGGCGCCCTGCTGATCTAGCGCGCCGATCAGCTCCAGCACCTGGAACTGAAGCCGTTGCAGCGCACGGACCTTCCGCCTGAGCTCGTCGAGGAGCTCAAGCGGGGAGGCGAGTGCGAGTGGTGGCATGGGTTGATCGTGGCATGAACAGGTGTTCGAATGCCATTCCACGATGCGGTGAACGTGCAGGTCAGAGCCTATGGCGCCGTGCGTGCCACACGCGCCCATAGGCCACTACGTTTTCACCCGAACGAGCCCGTGGCATGGAGTGAAACCAATCCCTACGGTCACTCAGCATGACTGCGACCACTTCCACCCCGTACAGCCGGGATCTCGGCGATGAGCTACGCCGCCTGAGGGAGACGTGCACCTCGTTCCACGGCCGCGCGATGGCCATCCGACTGGGCTGGGACCCGAGCAAGGTGTCCGACATCGAACTCGGCAAGGTGCGGGCGAGCGAGGTCGATCTCGTGCAGTACCTGGCGACGTGCGGCAAGGACATCGACTTCGCCAACGAGTTCCGCAGTCGCTACTACAACGCCTTCGACCTGTTCTTCGCTCAGGTACCGGACAACGTGCGCACGATCGCGATGACCGAGGCGATGACGACGAGGATCTCCTCGTTCGACATGCTGACGATTCACGGCCTCCTGCAGGTGGAGGGATACGCGCGGCAGTTGTTCATCGACTCCCACATCGAGGCGCCCGACGACATCGAGGCGCTCGTCCGGGCGCGCATGGACCGGCAGACGATCATGAGGCGGCCGAACCGCCCGGAGTGCGTCTTCTACCTGCACGAGCTGGCCCTGCGGATGCCGTTCGGTGACGCGCGCCTTCGTGAGGACCAGTACCTGCGTCTCCTCTTCAACACCCACATCCTCAGGATCGTGCCCGCGAACGTGTGCGCTTTCCGCTCCCCGGCCACGCTGTACGAGTTCGGCAAGGCGGCGCCGGTCGTCTACAGCGACTCCGACACGGCTCAGGTGTGGGCGCAGGACACTGTCGCCGTCGCACGGGCCAAGCGGCTCTTTCAGCGGCTGGATGCCGTCGCGTTGGATGCGGAACAATCGAAGCGCAAGCTGGCGGAGTACGTCAGCGGCCTTCGAGAGGATTCCCATGGCAGCGGAACGGATCTGGCGTAAGAGCACCTACAGCAATGGTGGCGCTCCGGAGAGCTGCGTGGAGGTGTCGCTGGCCCAGGACGCGCTCGTCCGCGACACGAAGAACGCGAGCGGTCCGGTACTCGCGTTCTCCACCCCTGCCTGGCGCGCCCTGCTCAACTCGCTCTGACCACGGAGGTGTTCGCGGTCTCGACCGTCACCCGCACGGTCTGAGGCGCCAGCGACTGCAGGTACTGCGCGTGGTCCGAGCCGATCGTGTCGCTGAACGCGATGAACGCCAGCCGGGGCAGTTCGAACGCCGTGGTGGCGCAGAAGTCCTCCAGCCGGTCGAACCCGCGCCGGATGCCGGTGGCGTCGAGCCCGAACACCGCATGGGCACCCAGCTTCGCCGCGCCGATGTCGAGCAGGTGCAACGCGTGCATGGCGTGGGTGAACGCCATGGCGCACACCTCGATGCGCGAGCACGACTCCAGCAGGGTCCGCACCATCGACGGGTGCAGCGACTTGCCGGACGTGCGCAGGACGACGTCGATGCCGGCCTCGCG
This sequence comes from Lentzea sp. NPDC058436, assembly GCF_042721515.1. Lineage (NCBI taxonomy): Bacteria > Bacillati > Actinomycetota > Actinomycetes > Pseudonocardiales > Pseudonocardiaceae > Lentzea > Lentzea sp. NPDC058436. Next base: position 321,320 of record NZ_JBHXLF010000004.1, on the reverse strand, counting down.
GAACAGTTCGACGATCTCGAACAGGCCGGGCACCCCGAGCGGTTCGCCGCCGCCCAGCGTGACGGTCTCCGGGCGCATCGAGATGAGCGCTTGGGCTACGTGCAGCATTCTGTCGTGGCTGAGTCGCGCGTGAGCGACGTCCCAGGTGATGTCCATCGGGCCCCCTTCGGCGGATGCCGCCGATCCAAACGAGGGACCAGTCCCGCCGTCAGGTGACCGGTGTCCCGACTCAGGTGGGACTTCCGAGTCCCGCCTCGCGGGCGCGCACGATGGCCTGCGCGCGATCGGCCACCTGGAGCTTGGTGAAGATCGCGGATACCCGGTTGCGCACGGTCTTGCCCGACAGGCTGAGCCGGTGCGCTATCGACGGGTTGTCGAGCCCGGTCGCCATCAGCTCCAGCACGTCCCGCTCCCGGTCCGTGAGCTGCGGGAACAGCACCGCCTTGGACGACGAGATCGCGGTGAAGTAGCCCATCATCCGCTGGGCGATGGTGGCGCTGAAGATCGCCTCACCGGCTCCTATGGCCTGCACGGCGCGCACGATCTCGTCGTCGTCGGTCGTCTTGACCAGGTAGCCGCGGGCGCCGGCCTTCATGGCGGCGAACACCAGTTCGTCGTCCTCGTGCATCGTCAGCACGAGGACACCGACGGACGGCAGCACCTCCAGGATCCGCTTCGCCGCCTCGACACCGCCGAGCACGGGCATGTGCAGGTCCATCACGACGACGTCCGGCTCCAACTCCAGCGCGGCCCGGACGGCCTCCTCGCCGTCCGCCGCGTCGCCCACCACGAAGAGGCCGTCCTCGCCGTCCAGCAACGCCTTCAGGCCGCGCCGGAACACCGGGTGGTCGTCCGCGATCACAACGCGCGTCACTGGGCCTCCAACGGGATCCGCGCCACCACCCGAGTGCCGTGTGGTTCCGCGGGTCCCACTGTGCACGATCCACCCAGCTCGGCGCACCGTTCTCGCATCGAGTCGAGCCCCACTCCCGGCTTGGAACCGGCCGCGACGCCCCGGCCGTCGTCCACGATCTCCACGACGAGGTCGCCGTCCGCGCGCACCGAGATCACGCACGACGACGCGCCCGAGTGGCGTGCGGTGTTGGTCAACGCCTCCGCGACGATCCGGTACGCGGCGACCTCCACGGCCGCGGACAGCCCCTCGATCGGTTCGGCGTCGACCTCGACGCGAAGCTCGCCGTTGAAGCGGGCGGCCTCGTCCCGCACGGCCAGGGCCAGGCCCTGGTCGAGGATCGGCGGCCGCAGCCCGTCCACGAGGCTGCGCACCTCCAGGGCCGTCGTGTCGACGTCGGCCAGCACCGGGTCGAGCACGTCGCCGAGAGAACGCCGCAAGGCCTTGAGCTGCAACCGAATGCCGACCAGCGCCGGTCCGACGCCGTCGTGCAGGTCGCGTCGTAACCGCAGCCGTTCTTCTTCGCGCGCACGCACGAGCCGTTCGCGCGCGAGCTGCAGATCAGCGGTGAGCTTGATGGACTGCGCGGCGGGTGCGGTGGAACGGGCGAGGTCCACCAGCAGGCTCAGCTCCTGGTCGCTCAGCCGCTCGTCAGGCGCACGCGGTTCCACGACGAGGTCACCGACCGACGAACCCCGGTACGTCATGGGAAAGCGCAGCTGCGGCCACCCGCGACTGCGTCCGTGCTCGGCCAGCACCGACCCACCGCGAATAGCCACGTACGGCAGCTTGAGCGACTCGGCGACAGTGGCAGCCACGGTCGGAAGCACGTCCTGCGACCGTTCGAGCTTCTCGCTCAACGTCGACAGCGCGGCATAAGGATCCGAACGCTGGCCATAGAGCCACAAATCCAGTCGACGCTGCATCCACGACCGGATCGGCGCGAACGCCAGACCCGCCGCCACGACCCCGATCACCTCGGCGTCGTTGGTGAACAACTCGCCCGCGCCGACCATCACGCCGAGGTAGACCAACAGCAAGACCACGGTCAACGAGCCGTAGAGCAACGACCGGTGGATGAGCAGGCTGATGTCGTACAGGCCGTACCGCACGATGGCGATGACAGCGGCAGCCGGAAACGCAAGCACGCCAACGACCCACGCGACGTGTCCGTCCGTCGTCTCCACGACGGTCGCCACGCCCGCCAGCGTCAGCAACGCGAACGCCCACACGAGCAGCCGGCGTTCGTCCCCTTCAGCCCTCCGCCACCGCAGAGCCAAGGACACCACCGCCGCGATCACCGAGACCCCGGCCGCCAGCACGGCGACCAGCGTGATCGTCTTCGCGAGCCCGCCGCCACCCGACTGCCAGAACGAGGCGGGATCGCCCCACGAAGCCCAGGCGATCCCCACAGTTCCCACGACAGCGCTGAACAGCGACGCGCCGATGGCGATCCACCAGCGGCCGCTCAACGGCTTGCCGTTCGGGAACACCAGGGCCACCGCGGGCAGCAACGCGTACGTGGGCCACCAGACCCACGCCTCGACCCATCGGGCGGGGTGGTCGGCGGGCTGGCCCGCGACCGCGACGGCGATGCCGCCGAACACGCCCATGGCCAGCAGCAGCCACCCGACGGACGACCTGCGGACGTGGCCGATCACCCGCACCCCGAGCAGGGTGCAGGCGAACGCGACCAGCCAGTTCCGCGGATGCGAGACGGCGCCGGTGACCGCTGTGTGCACGACGGCGAAGAGCACACAGACGGCCACCAACGCACCAATGACCCGCGCGAGAGTTACCTCGCGACGGGTCAGTCGCTGAGCCAGTGCCACAGGTTGTGGAACGGAGAACCGGCGTCCAGGGTGCTCAGACCTCCCGGCCAGCCCTGGAACGTCATGATCCGGTGGCGCAACTGCTCCACGGTCACCGGTTCGGAGGCCTTGTGGACGTGGTCGAAATCGACGTCCCCAGGCGGCGGGTTGACCGCGCGCGCCTGAAGCTCCGCGTACCAGGCGAGGAGCTCTTCGTCGGACATGTGCGAAAAGTACGGCGGTACCACTTTCTGCCCGGACTTCGACATGCCCGAAAAGAGTCGTGGGCACTCGTCTGGATACACGAGTGCCCACGAACTTCGAGAACTTTCTTAGAACGACCTACGGAAGGACCTGGATCTTGCGGCCCTTACCCGCCTTGAACTGGTCCAACGCCCCGGCGTAGTCGTCCAGCGGCACCCTGTCACTGATGAAGATCTCGGGGTCCAGTACTCCGGTCGCGAAGAGGTCCGCCGCCCGTTCGAACGAGTGCAGCACCGCCATCGAGCCGGTGATGGTGATCTCCTGGTTGTAGATCTTGTACGGCTCGATGGTGACCCGCGCGGAGTAGTCCGAGACGCCGAACTGGAGGAACGTGCCGCCCTTGGCGACCCGGTTCAGCCCGTCCTGGATGGCCTTCTCGTTGCCGGTGGCGTCGATGACGACGTCCCAGCCCTGCGGCCGGTCCAGCTCGTCCGGCGTCGCTGCCACGGCCGTGACGCCGAGCTGCTTCGCCGTCGCCAGCCGGTCCGGGTTCAGGTCCACGACCTCGATCGACGACGCGCCCGTGAGCTTGCCGAGCTGCAGCATCATCAGGCCCATCGTGCCCGAGCCGTAGATCAGCACCCGCGACGCCATCTGCGACCGCAGCACGTCGTAGCCGCGCACCGCGCACGACAGCGGCTCGATGAGCGCCGCGTCCTCGGTCCGCACGTGGTCCGGCAGCTTCACGCAGTTGGCCACGGGGGCCTTCGCGAACTCCGCCGCGCCACCGGACGTCGTGACGCCGATGGCGGCCCAGCGCTCGCACAGGTTGTTCTTGCCGGAACGGCACATGCGGCACTCGTAGCAGTACAGCGACGGGTCGACGGCGACCCGGTCGCCCACGGCCACCTCGTTGACCTGCGAACCGATCTCGACGACCGTGCCGGCGAACTCGTGACCCGGCACGACCGGCAGGGTGGGCGCGAACTCGCCCTGCAGGATGTGCAGGTCCGTGCCGCACAGCCCGCAGGCCGCCACCTGCACGACCACTTCGCGAGGACCGCACGTGGGATCGTCCACAGTGGTCACTTCGACGGACCCGACGCCGGTGATCACTGCTGCTTTCACTTGACCGCTCCCAACGAAAGGCCCTGGACGAGCTTGTCCTGGGCGGCGAACCCGGCGATGAGCACCGGCAGAGAAACCACGACCGCGGCCGCGCACACCTTGGCCAGGAACAGGCCCTGGGAGGTGACGAACCCGGTGAGGTACACGGGCGCGGTGCCGGCGACGACACCGGTGAGCACCCGTGCGAAGAGCAGCTCGTTCCAGCTGAAGATGAAGCAGATCAACGCCGTCGCCGCGATGCCGGGCATCGCGATGGGCGCGACCACCCTGCGCAGGATCGTGATCAGCCCGGCGCCGTCGATCGAGGCGGCCTCAAGGATCTCCTTGGGCACCTCGGACAGGAACGAGCGCATGAGCCACACCGCGATCGGCAGGTTCATCGAGCAGTACAGCAGCGTGAGGAACGAGATGTTGTCGAGCATCCCGGAGAACTGCGCGATCAGGTAGATCGGCAGCAGCGCCGCGACGACCGGCATCATCTTGGTGGAGAGGAAGAAGAACAGGACGTCCGTCCACTTCTCCACCGGCTTGATCGACAACGCGTACGCGGCCGGGATCGCCAGCAGCAGCACGATGATCGTCGATCCGATCGAGGCGCTGAACGAGTTGATCAGCGGCGGCCACGCGCCGGAGTCGAAGAACTCCGCGTAGCCGTCGAACGTGATCGGCGCGAGCAGCGACGGCGGGTTCGTGGCCGCGTCCGTCTCGCTGTGCAGCGAGGTGAGGAACATCCAGGCCACCGGCGCGAAGAACACGATGCCGGCGAGCCAGGCGAGCACACCCCAGCCGTGCTTGACCAGTCGGGAGGTCATCGCTTCTCCTCCTTGAACAGCGAGGACACCGTGCGCAGCGCGAACGTCGCGATGACCATCGAGCCCGCCACCACGATCACGCCGGCCGCGGACGCCTCGCCGTACTCGTGCGCCTGGTAGAAGGTCTGGTAGATCATGTACGGCAGGTTCGCCGTGCCCAGACCGCCGGACGTGATCGTGAAGACCGCGTCGAAGTTCTGCACGATGTAGATCGAGCCGAGCAGACCGCCGAGCTCCAGGTACTGGCGCAGGTGCGGGAACGTCAGGTACTTGAAGATCTGGAACGACGACGCGCCGTCGATCGTCGCCGCCTCGACGGGTTCGATCGGCTTGGACTGCAGGCCCGCCAGCAGGATCAGCATCATGAACGGCGTCCACTGCCACACCAGCGACAGCACGACGGCGGTCATCGGCATGTTCGAGATCCAGTCCGGCTGGGCGTCGAAGCCCAGCCAGTTCAGGATGCCGTTGAACAGGCCGTACTCCGGGTTGTAGAGCACGTGCTTCCAGATCAGCGCCGCCGCCACCGGGACCACGAGGAACGGCGCGATCAGCAGGGTGCGGACGAAGCCGCGACCCGCGAACTTCTTGTCCAGCAACAGCGCGAGCCCCAGCCCGAGGAGCAGACTGATGATCACGACCGACGCCGTGAGCACGATCGTGTTGACGACCGAGGAGCGCAGGTCGGGGTCGGTGAACACGTTGACGTAGTTGTCGAACCCGGCGAACCCGCGGTTGGTGGGGTCGAGCGAGTTCCACTTCATGAACGAGATGACGAGCGTCGCGACGAACGGCAGCTGCGTCACGATGATCAGGAAGATCAGGGCGGGCAGCAGAGGCGCCCGCCGCGCCCACTTCGAGTACCCCTTGCGGGGGACGGGAGGCGGCCGGTCCACTGCCGGCCGCTCCCTCGTCATGACAGCCATGTCACTGTCCCTTGTACTTCGCGGCGACCTTCTCGGCGAGACCCTGACCGTTGTTCAGCGCGTCGTCCACGGACGTCGCACCCGCGATCGCGGAGCTGATCTGCTGCGACACCTGGGTTCCGAGGTCGGTGAACTCGGGGATGCCGACGAACTGGATGCCGGGGGCCGGCCGCGGCTGCAGACCGGGGTCGTTCGGCTTCGCGCCCTTGATGGCTGCTTCGGCGGCCGCGGCGAACGAGCCGGAGGACTGCTTGTACTCGGCGCGCTGGTAGGTCGAGGAACGCTTGCCGTCGGGGAGCTTGGACCAGCCGAGGTTCTTGCCGACGAGCTCCTCGTAGCCCTTGCCGGACGCCCACGAGATGAACTTCCAGGCGTTGTCCTGCTTCTTCGACGCCTTCTGGATGCCGAACGCCCAGGTGTAGAGCCAGCTGGAGGTGTCGGTCTTCACGACCGGCGCCTGGGTGAAGCCGAGCTTGCCCTTGATCGGCGAGTCGTCGGCCTCCAGCAGACCGGCGGCGACCGTGGCGTCGTACCACATCGCGACCTTGCCCTGCGTCATGTTGTTGAGGCACTCGGCGAAGCCGGCCTGCGGGGCGCCGTTCTCACCGTAGTTGCGGACGAGGTCCACGTAGAACTTGGTGGCCTCCTTGAACTCCGGCGCGTTGACCTGCGCCTGCCAGTCCTTGGTGAACCAGGTGCCGCCGAAGGTGTTCACGACCGTCGTGAGCGGCGCCATGACCTGGCCCCAGCCCGGCTGGCCGCGCAGGCAGATGCCGCGGACCTCGGGGGTGGAGACCTTCGCGGCGGCCTCCGCGACCTGCTGCCAGGTCGGCTTGTCGGGCAGCGTGACGCCCTTCTCGGCGAAGATGTCCTTGCGGTACATGAGGAACGACGACTCGCCGTAGAACGGCTGCGCGTAGACCTTGCCGTCGGCGGCGGTCAGCGACTGCCTGATCGGCTCCAGGATGTCGGCCTGGTCGAACCCGCTGTCCTTGGACACGAAGTCGTCCATCGGCGCGAGCCAGCCGTTCTTGGCGTACATCGGCGTCTCGTAGTTGGAGATCGTCGCGACGTCGTACTGCCCGGCCTGGCTGGAGAAGTCCTGGCTGATCTTGTCGCGGACGTCGTTCTCGGGCAGCACGGTGAAGTTCACCTTGATGCCCGTGTCCTTGGTGAAGTTGTCCGCGGTGAGCTTCTGCAGGTCCTGCATCTGCGGGTTGTTCACCATCAGGACGTTCACCGAGTTCTCACCGCCGCCCCCACCACCGGCTCCTGAGCAGGCGGACGCGAGCAGCAACACAGCGGTGGCGGCTCCGAGTGTGCGAATCGACGACATCGTCGGTTCCTTTCAAGGGTTTTTGGGCGCGTCGAAGAAGGGGGATGACGCCCAAAGGTGAGGGCAGGTCAGGCTCTGATGACCTTGGGGCCTAGCAACGTGTACCGGTGGGCCTCGTGCGCGCTGAGGCCGCTGTCGGTGACGACCGCCTCCAGATCGGAGACCTCGGCGAACCGGTGGAAGCTGGAGACGCCGAACTTCGTGTGCGTCCCGACGAAGATCTTTCTGCGGGACGCGCCGAGCGCCTTGGACTTCACCGCGCCGACCGCCGGGTCGGGCGTGGTCAGACCGTGCTCGCGGGAGATGCCGTTGGCGCCGATGTAGGCGAGGTCGATGACCATCTCGCCGAGCATCCTCGTGGTCCAGTGGTCCACAGTGGCCAGTGTGTGGCCCCTGACGCGACCGCCCAGCAGCAGGACGGTGCACGACGGGTGCTCGGACATCGCCGCCGCGGTCGGCAGCGACGCGGTGATGATCGTGAGCGGGTTGGTGGTGGGCAACGCCTCCGCGACGAGTTGCGGCGTGTAACCCTCGTCGATGAAGACCGTTTCCGCGTCGTCGAGCCGTTCGGCGGCGGCCTTCGCGATCCGCCGCTTCTCCGGGACGTGGGACCCGGCGCGGAACCGGAGCCCTGTCTCGAAGCCGGCGCTCTCGACCGGGACACCACCACCGTGCGTGCGGCGAACCAGGCCGTGCTCGTCGAGCACGCGCAGGTCGCGCCTGACCGTTTCGGGAGCGACGCGCAGTTCCTGCGCCATCTCCACCACGTCGACGCGGCCGTCGGCGCGGGCCCTGGCCAGGATGCGCCGTTTGCGTTCCTCGGCTCGCATGTCACCTGCCCACTCGGCTATCGGGTTGCCCGTTCGGGCCGTGCATAGATGAAACACCCTTGAAACATTGTGGCGGGTACCACAACTGGGTGAGATCCTGCCCGATTTTCGCCCGCTTCGCACTGTGTGACGCCTCGTTCACGCAGGTCGACCAGACTGGGCACGCCCGATTCGCCGTTTTCGCGTGCCCGGATGGCCCCCAGCTCGTTGCTGAATTCGGTGGAACCGGGCGACTCGGTGCAAAGTCCAACAGGGACCGACGAGGGGACGAGACGCATGAAGTGGGTCGCTGGGCTGTTCGCCCTGGTGATCTTGGGTGCCGGCGTCCTGCTGGGACTGACGGGCTTCACGAAGTTCGACCCGGCGGCGGGCACGAACAGCCGGCCTCTGGTGGACCGGGGTGTCGCGCGTGTGACCGAGTGCACGAGCGAGGGGCCTGTCAGCGTTCGTGGCTTCGGCACCTGGTGGAGCTGCCGGGCCGACATCGTGTGGGAAAGCGGGCGGCAGGAGCAGATGAGGGCCGAGCCGGGCCAGCTCACGCCGTCCGACAAGGGTTCCGAAGTACCGGTGGTGCAGCGGGGCGAGGGCGCGGTCCGCAACGGATCGGGGAACTCACCGGTCTACCGGGCCGATTTCGAACCGAGCGTGGTGCTGGGCATCGGGTCGGCTTTCGGAGGCTTGGGCATCGGGGTGATCGGGGCGCTGGCTGTGGTCGGCACCCTGGGTTCCCGTGGCAAGAAGGCACAGGAGAGGGACTACTAGATGAATCCGGCTGCAGCTGACCCCGACGCGATGATGCGTCAGTGGAACGAGCAGATCCAGGCCAAGCTCAAGCAGGCCGACGAGATGAAGCAGGTCGCGAACGCGGTCTCGGTGACGCAGCGTTCCTCTGACGGTTCGGTGTCCGTCACGGTCGACCAGAACGGCATCGTGTCGGCGCTGGACCTGACCGACGCGGCGTTGCGCAAGCAGCCCGCGCAGCTGTCGGCCGACATCCTCGGCGCGATGCGGACCGCCCAGGCACAGATCGCGGCCAAGATGCAGGAGGCCATGGCACCGATCATCGGTGGCGACTCCGCGACCATGGACGCGCTGATGGGCGGCTACCACGAGCGCTTCCCAGAGCCGCCGCCCGTCGAGCCTCCTGCTCGTCCCACCGGTCCCTCTGATGACGACGACTTCGGCGGGCACAACTTCGCCCGTGACAACAAGGGCTGGTGATCACCGTGACCGGACCGGGTTTCAACGTCCACACGCAGGCGATGCGTGATCACGCTCGCCGCCTCGACGGCATCGTGAAGCAGATCGAGACCGCCCAGCAGGCCATCGGGCAAGCCCGGATCAACGGGGCCAATGCCTACGGGATTCTGTGCAGCCCCTTGCTGGAGCCGCTCATGGGCACCATCGAGGCAGCTGGCACCGGTGCTGTGAACACCGCGCACGGCGTTGTCGACGCCACTGTGGACGGTGTCAACGGCATGGCGGACGCCTACGACAACGTCGACCAGGCGCTCAGTGGCAACTTCAAGAAGATCGTCGAGAAGCTCGGGGAGCTGACGTCATGACCGCACCGAACCCGTTGGTGGCTGCCGGACCTCCTCCCACTCCGTTGCTCGCGGGTGCTGCCGTGATCGAACCTGCTGGAGACGCCATCTCAGCGATCCAGCGCGGCGACTGGGCGGAGGCGGGCATCAACGTCCTGGGAGCGGGCGTTGACCTGCTCAGCGTGGCTGTGGACCCGTTCGGCGCGCTCCTGTCGTCGGCCTTCGCGTGGTTCATCGAGCACGTCGAGCCGTTGAAGCAGATGCTGGACTCGCTGGCGGGCAATCCCGGTGTGATCAACCAGAACGCCGCGACCTGGGGCAACGTCGCCGATCACCTGAAGAGGGCCGGCGAGGACATGGCTCGCATGGTCGACACGGACACGAGTGCGTGGCAGGGCGACGCGGTCTCCGCCTACACCGCTGTGGCCAAGGCGGAGGCGACCGGCGTGAAGGCCGCCGGTCTGGCCGCCGAGGGCGTCGGTGCCGCGCTGACCGGTGCGGGAGTCGCCGTCGCCACGGTGCGGACGATCGTGCGCGACCTGATCTCGATGGCGATGAGCGAGCTCGTACAGGCCCTGATCCGGTGGGCGGCGGCCGCGTTGATCACGGTCGGGCTCGCGACGCCGGGCATCGTCGCCGACGGCATCCGGCTGGTCATGAAGTGGGCCAAGAAGGTCTCGGACTGGCTCGACAAGGTGATCAAGACCATCCGGAACCTGTCAAAGGTCGTCAACAAGATCTTCGAGGTCCTGGAGAAGTGCAAGACGGGTCTGGCGGCGATCATGCCGAAGGGCGCGGCGGACGCCATCGTGGACACGACCGCGATCGGCATCGCGAAGAACCTGCCCACCGAGGCCGCGAAGGCCGACGACACGCCGTACGCGACGCGCTGAAGCCCGACCCGCTCCAAGTGAAGTCCGGGGGTGACCCGTTGCCGGTCACCCCCGGCCCCCTTTCGTTCTACAGCCAGGCCGCCGCGTCCGCGGGGAGCTTGCCGCCCTCCAGCGGGACGCTTGACAACGTTGGCACGCCCGGCAGGTCGATCGGTTCCGCTGACAGGTTCACGACGCAGGTGTGGTCCCCGCGCTTGAACGCCACCACGTCGTCGCCGAGGTCGAGCCACTCCAGGTCGCCGCTGATGCCGCGGCGCTGCGCGAACACCCGGCGGTACAGGGTGAGCATCGACTCGGGGTCGTCCTGCTGGGCCGACACCGAGAAGTCCTGCCAGTTCCCCGGCTGCGGCAACCAGCTCGGTCCGTCCTCAGTGGACCAGGGGAGCGGCACCCGGCAGCCGTCGCGGCCCCGGTCGGTGAAGCCGGAGCGGTGCCACACCGGGTCCTCGCGCAGCTCGTCCGGCAGGTCCTCGACCTCCCAGAGCCCCAGCTCCTCGCCCTGGTAGACGTACACCCCACCGGGCAGTGCGGCGGTGAGCATGATCGCCGCGCGGGCCCTGCGCGTGCCCAGTTCGAAGTCGGTCGGGGCGCCGTGCTGCCTGTCCGCGAAGGAGAACCCGGTCTTCTCGCGGCCGTAGCGGGTCACGTGCCTCGTGACGTCGTGGTTGGAGAGCACCCAGGTCGGTGGCGCGCCAACGGGTTCGTGCGCGGCGAGGGTGCTGTCGACGACCTTGCGCAGCTCGTCGGCGTCCCACGGGCAGCACAGGAAGTCGAAGTTGAACGCCGAGTGCATCTCGTCCTGGCGGAGGTACCGGGCGAACCGCACCGGGTCCGGCAGCCACATCTCGCCGACGAGGATGCGGTCGCCGTCGTACTCGTCGACGATCTCGCGCCAGCGGCGGTAGATGTCGTGCACGCCGTCCTGGTCGGAGTAGGGGAGATCCGCGTTGGGCTTGGAGAAGTCCTTCACCAGGCCGTCGGCGACGTCGATGCGGAAGCCGTCGACACCCCGGTCGAGCCAGAACCGCAGGATGTCCTCGAACTCGTCGTGGACGACCTGGTTCTCCCAGTTGAAGTCCGGCTGCTCGGCGGCGTAGAGGTGCAGGTACCAGCGGCCGTCCTCCAGCCTGCTCCAGGCGGGGCCGCCGAAGCGCGACTGCCAGTCGTTCGGGATCTCCTCGGTGTCACGGACGTGGAAGCGGTCCCACAGGCCGTCCTTGAACCACGGGTGCTGGTCGCTGCTGTGGTTCGGGACGAGGTCGATGATGATCCGGATGCCGAGGCCGTGGGCGTCCGCGATGAGCTTCTCGGCGTCGGCGAGCGACCCGAACACCGGCTCGATGTCGCGGTAGTCCGCCACGTCGTAGCCGCCGTCGGCGAGCGGGCTCGGGTACCACGGGTTGAGCCAGATCGCGTCGAAGCCGAGGCTCGCGATGTGCTGGAGCTTCGCGCGGAGGCCGGCGATGTCACCGATGCCGTCGCCGTTCCCGTCCGCGAAGCTGCGCAGGTAGACCTGGTAGATGGATGCGTTGCGCCACCAACTCATCTGGTGTCCTTTCAGCCTTTTACGCCGCCCGCGGTGAGCCCCGCGAGGATGTGCCGCTGGAACGCCAGGAACAGCGCCACCATCGGCAGGCTCGCCAGCACGAGGCCCGCGAGCAGGAGGTTGATCGGGGTGTCCGGCGCGAAGCGTTGAAGCGCAACGCTGAGCGTCTGCTTCGCCGGATCGGGGAACACGAGCAGCGGCCAGATGAAGTCCTTCCACGCCGCCACGACCGCGAAGATCGAGACGACGGCGAGGATGGGCCGCGAGATCGGCAGCACGATGCGCACGAGGGTGGTCCACGTGCCCGCGCCGTCGATCCTGGCCGCTTCGAGGAGCTCTTCCGGGATCTGGTCGAAGAAGCGTTTGAGCAGGTAGACGTTCAGCGCGTTCGCCGCGGCAGGCAACCAGATGCCCGCCGGGTTGTTCAGCAGGTCGAGGTCGGTGAGCGTCAGGTAGACCGGGACCAGCACGGCCGTCGAGGGCAACATCAGCGTCGCCAGCATCAGGCCCATGATCGCGTTGCCGAAGATCGGCCGGAGCTTGCTCAGCGCGTAGGCCGCGGGGACGATCACGGCCATCTGCACCGCCCACGCGCCGATCGCGACGACGAACGTGTTGAGGAAGAACTTGCCGAGCTCCATGTAGTTCCAGGCTTCGGCGTACGCGCCCGGTTCCCACGTCTGCGGCAGGATCGTCGGTGGTTGCTGGGCCAGTTCCGCCGGCGGTTTGAACGCGCCGAGCAGCACCCAGACCAGCGGGAGCAGGAACGCGGCGGTGAACAGGACCAGCGTGATCGTGAGGACGACCCAGTAGAGCGGGCCGGTGCCCCTGGTGAGAGTCCTCATGCGTCGGCCTTCTTCGTGATCTTGAGGTAGAGGAAGGAGAAGACGCCCAGCACCGCGAAGAGGATCAGGCTCAGCGCACTTGCGGTGCCGAAGTCGTTGTAGTAGAAGGCGTACCGGTACAGCAGGAGCAGCACGGTGACCGTGGACTCCTCCGGCCCGCCGCCGGTCATGATGAACGGCTCGGTGAAGATCTGCATGGTCGCGACGACCTGCAGGAGCAGCAGCATCAGGATCACGAACTTGGTCTGCGGGATCGTGATGTGCCAGACCTTCTTGACGATGCCCGCGCCGTCCAGGTCCGCCGCCTCGTACAGCTCGCCGGGGATGGTCTGCAGCGCCGCCAGGTAGATCAGCGTCGCGGAGCCCATGTTCGCCCAGGTGATCACCAGGACGAGGCTGATCATGCTGGTGTCGGCGGAGTCCAGCCACTGGAGCGTGGGGAGGTTCAGTCCTCTGAGGACGGAGTTGAAGAGGCCCGGTCCCGGGTCGTAGAACCACTTCCACAGCAGGGCCGTGACGACCGGCGGCAACATCACCGGTAGGTAGACCAGCAGGCGGAAGTAGCCCTTGGCGTGCCGCAGCTCGTTGAGCACCACGGCCGTGAGGAACGGGACGCCGAAACCGAGCACGAGCGCCAGCAGTGTGAAGTACAGCGTGTTGCGCCACGCCACCCCGAACAGCGGGTCCGCGAAGAGTCGCTCGAAGTTCTCCCAGCCCACCCAGTCGGGACTCGTGACGAAGTTGACCTGCTGGAAGCTCAGGACCACCCCGCGCACGATGGGGTACCAGGAGAACACCGCGAAGACGACCAGCGCGGCACTCAGGAAGCCGTACGCGGTGACGTGGCGCCGCACCTACTTCACCTGCGCCAGGACGGCGTTGACCTTGGTCTCGGCGTCCGCGAGGAGTGCCGCGTGGTCCGCGTCCTTGTTGGTGAGCACGGCCTGCACGACGGAGTCGAGGATCGCGTAGACCTGCTGCGCCTGCGGCGGTTCGAGCGAGCCCTTGGTCTTCTCGGAACCGTCCACATAGGCCTGGAAGTTCTTCACCGGCATGGTGGCGTACTTGGCCTTCAGCGCCTCCTGCTTGCTGCGCGGCTCACCGGTCCACACGTCGGCGATCGGCGGGATCGGCAGGCCCACGGGCTGGCCGCGGTCCTTGTACTTCTGCAGGTTGCCTTCGAGCCGGTCCGGGTTCAGGTACTTCCACTGGATCCACTTCAGGCCGGCCTTGATCTTCTCCGGCGTGGCCTTCGGGTTGATCATGTAGCCCTCGCCGCCGAGCAGGGTGCCCTTCTGCTCAGGGATCGCGGCCAGGCCGTAGTCGTCGTACTTGCCCTTGAACTGGTTGACGATCGCGGCGACGTTGTCCGGCGCGGCCAGGTACATGCCGAGCTGCCCGGCGCCCATCATGTTCTGCACGTCACCGATCTCCAGGAGCTGCTTCTCGCCCATGGAGTTGTCGTCCCAGCGCATCTCCTTGAGCCTGCGCAGGACTTCCTTGCCCTTGTCGTTGTTGAAGTCGGCCTTGTAGGTCTCGCCGTCCTTGCGCGCGATGTCACCGCCGACGGACTTGACCCACGTCGTGAAGTGCCAGCCGCCCTGGTTGCTCTTGCTGTACTCGGCGAACCCGGTGACACCGGCGTCCTTGAGCTTCTTGGCCGCCGCGCGCACCTCGTCCCACGTCTTCGGCGGCGAGTCGGGGTCGAGGCCCGCTTTGGTGAAGTTGGTGCGGCTGTAGAGCAGGCCCATCGTGTAGTTGGCGGTCGGCAGTCCGTAGACCTTGCCGTCGACCGTGAAGACGTCCTTGAGCTCCTGCTTGATGTCGCCGTAGTGCGGCACGTCCTTCACGTAGTCCGTGAGGTCGGCGGCCTGCTTGCGGGCAATCAGCGCCGCGGGGTCGGTGAAGTAGACGTAGAAGACGTCCTCCAGCTGCCCGCCGGCGAGCTTGGCGCTGAACGTCTTCGGGTCCATGAACCCCTCGTGCGGCACGAGGTCGATGTCCGGGTTCGCCTGTTCGAACTCCGCGACGTCCTCGTCGAAGACCTTGCGGTCGAACGCCTGGGTCTGCGGCGGCTGACCGTTGATGTTGATCTGGACCTTGCCGCCGGGCTCGGTCGTGGAACCGCTCCCACAGCCGACTGAGCTTAGGGCCAGGACACCGCCAATCAGCACGGCAGCGGACTTCTTCATGGTGGGGCCGCCCTTCTCGCGAGCGCGTCGATGTGACGGCGACCATAAGTCCCCGTTACATCTGAACGCAATATCCAGACGAAAACTCGCAAGAAGCTGACTGCGTTCGTTACCTAGCGGGCGCGCTGCTGGCCCTCACCACCAACTCGGGCTCGAACAACAACTCGTCCGGCGCCACGGCGTTGCCGGAGATCTGGTTGGCCAGCAGCTCAACAGCCGCCCGCCCCATCGCCTCGATCGGCTGCCGCACCGTCGTGAGAGGCGGATCAGTGCAGGTCATGAACGCGGAGTCGTCGTACCCGATGATCGACACGTCCTTGGGCACGTCCAAGCCGGCCCTCCTGACAGCCCTTATCGCACCGAGCGCGAGGGGGTCGCTGGCGCAGATGATCGCCGTCACCCCGCGCTGCACGAGCTTGGTGGCCGCGGCCTGCCCGCCCTCCAGGCTGAACATGGCGTGCTCGACATCCGCGCCACCACACCGGTTGATGGCTTCGAGCTTCCGCTGGCTGGGCACGTGGTCAGGCGGCCCGAGCACGGCCCCGATCCGCTTGTGCCCGAGCGAGGTCAGATGCCCGTACGCCTGCTCCACCGCCACCGTGTCGTCACACGACACCCGCGGGAACGCCAGATCGTCTATCGCGGCGTTGACCAGCACCGCAGGCAACTTCCGGGACATCATCTGCTGGTAGTGCCCATGGCTCGCGTCCTTCTGCGCGTACAGCCCGCCGGCGAACACGATCCCGCTGACGTGCTGCTCCAGCAGCAGCTCCAGGTACTCCGCCTCAGTAACCCCGCCAGCCGTCCGCGTGCACAGCACGGGCGTGAAACCCCTTTGCGCCAGCGCGTTCCCCACGACATCCGCGAACGCGGGGAAGATCGGGTTCTGCAACTCCGGCAACACCAGCCCCACGAGCCGCGCCCGTTCACCCCTGAGCTGGGTCGGCCTCTCGTATCCCAGCACGTCAAGGGCGGTAAGAACAGCACTGCGCGTGGCGTCGGAGACCCCCGGCTTGCCGTTCAGCACCCGGCTGACAGTGGCCTCGCTGACCCCGACCTTGGCCGCGACCTCAGCCAACCTCCGTTGCGTCATGACGCAAGTGTACGCAATTTCTTGCGTCCGTTTGCAAGCCGTGGTCACCCACTCGGCAGGCGCTCGCGAACCCGGTCCTGGCTAGGCTTCTCTGCCATCCGCGAGGGGAGACCACGATGGCCACCGATCCGCTGAAGCCCGTGCCGGTCCCGGTCCCGAAGGACGACCCCGGCTCGTGCTGGCCGCTCAAGCCGCCGACGAAGAACAAGCCGGTCCGAGGCGTCGACTGGTTCCGCCGGATGCCGAACGGCGGCGGCACGGTCTACGTGCGGCCTGCTGACTGAGCTTCATGCGATCACGCGCGCTCGTCTACTTCGGCAGCCTGCTCGCGACGATCGCACTGATCAACACACCGGTTCCGCGGATCGTGGTCTCCACGGTGCTGAACCCCGAGGCGGGCGACGCCGTCGCGCGCAGCCTCGGGTCGATCACCAAAGATCTCGTGCTGGTCCTGCTCGTCTCGATCTACTTCGAATGGGTGCGCACCAGGGAACAAGGCGAGCTGTTGCGAGGGATCGATCGCAAACTGGATGCGACGGGCGTCGTGGCTGTGCCTGCCATCCGGAAGCTCGTGCTCGACGCCACCTCACCAGAGGAACTGGTCACCACCGCGCTGGACCGCCACATGCCGCGCACCGAGGACAAGTCCTCGCTGGTGTCGCTGATCCTCTCGCCGAGACCCGCGCACTACGACGTCTCGGTGACGGCACGGGTGGAGGCTGTCGTCGGAAGGGTCGTCGACCTCAGCATCAAGTACGAGCTGACTGTTCCACGAGGACCGCTGCTGATCGCTGTGACCTCGTTGTCAACGCACTCGATCGCGTTGTCCGACGCCTGCCCCGAGCTGTTCAACGTCTCGACCTTGGACGGGTCGTCGGCGTTCGAGGAGGACGCGAAGCGGTTCGGGGAGCAGATCGAGTGCTACGTGGAGACTCCCCGTGGCAAGACGGAGCGTGTCGAGTTCCGCAGAGTGCCGACGAACGCGGTCCGACGGCACATCACGTTGCCGGTCGGGATCACGGCGTCCGACGTCGCGCTGTTCTTCGCGGACATCAGCGCGGTGGAAGAGGAGTTCGTGCGGGTCCGCTGCCAGCTGCGCTGGTCAGGCGACATCGACGATCACTGCCTGTGGTGGTACGCCGATCGCCCGATGTTTGTGAGGACGCTCACCATGGACCTCAAGGAGATCGTCCGCGACCAGAGCAGGAAGGCCTACGTCCAGGTCTTCCTCGGCAGCGTGGGCTCGCTGGTGCTCGACGCGGAGAACGGGTACCTCTCGCTGAGGCTCGACCGCTGGGTGGTGCAGGGCCAGGGAGCGATCGCGATCTGGTGAGTCAGCGGCGCTGTTCCCGCCACAGCAGGGCCACCCCGTGCCCTGGCAACATCCACGACCGCACGTCCAGGTCCCCGAGCTGGTCGGCCCGCAGCCACTGCGCCGCCTCGGTCCCCGACCGGAACGTGAACGGCATGATCCGGAACTCGTGACCGGGGGAGTGGTCGACCGCGAGCTCGTTCGCGTCGAAGCTGATGGTGTCCACATAGGACGGATAGGGCGACTGCCAGTACGCGAAGCCGTCGTTCGTGCGCTGCAGGGAACGTGACGACACGGTCAGGCCGAGGATCGCGCGCACCACGTGGTCGTCGGCGATGCCGCTGAGGTCGCACTCCAGGATGCGCAGGTCGCTCATGTGGTCCACCGGACTGAGCTTCGGCAGCGGAGCCATGGCCTCGCGGAAGAACGTCAGGTAGTTCGACCACTGGTCGAAGCGGACCTCCACGGGCGGGATCTGGCTCGGCTCGGCCGAGCGGCTCTTGCCGTCGTGGTCGAGGTAGTCGATGGTGATCTTGGTGGAGTCGCGGATGTCGTCGACCGAGTCGAGGAACAGCGACGCGTCCGGCATGAAGTAGAGCTCGAAGAGCGGGAAGCGGCAGGCCGCGCTGATCGTGTCGCGCAACGTGGCGTTGCTGGTGGCGAAGATGACGAACCTGTCGACCGGGACGCTGTGCCGGAACTCGTGCCTCTGCGTCGTGGTCAGGTGGTAGGTCAGGGTGTCGACGCCCTGCAGCGTCAGCCGGACCGTCGTGCGGGTGCTGATCGTCAGGTCGTCGCCCTTCGGGCGCATGCCGCTGCCGCCGAGCACGCCGGACACCACGTCGTCGTTCTGCTGGCCGGTGCCGTAGATCCTCGACAGGAACGTCCTGAGCACCTCGCTCGGCAGCAGGTGCTCGACGATGCCGGGGCCGGAGATGCGGCCGATCTCGCTCACGAGGCGCTTGTGCAGGAAGAGCTCGTATGAGCCGAGCAGGAAACCCGCCAGCGCCGGCAACGGCCACAGCACCACCAGCACGTCGTGCAACAGGCTTCGCGACGTGGGTTGCCAGAGCAGCACCGCGGTCAGGTCGGCGGCCGCGACGAGCACCAGGAGGAACGCGACGGTCAGCGCCTGTCTTTCCCTGCGCGCCGCCGTCACCTGGTCGCCGCCCCCTCACTCCACCCGGTTGTCCATACATGGTGGGAGTGGAGGGCGGTCAGCGCCAGACCCTTTCGGCCCGTGCCGTATCAGCGACGCGTCAGCGCGAGGTGCCCCAGATGGGGTTGTCTGACACCCCCACGTAGGTGCTCAGCGTCGCCCGCGGCTGCGTGTCGTCGGCGGCCACGTCGTTGTACAGCCCGAGCAGGTGGGTGGTCATCGCGCTCTTCGCGCCGACCTCGTCGTGGCGGCGGAGGAACCAGATCACCTGCTCGTGCTCGTTCGCGGACCGGTTGTGCACCTCGCGGGACGGGTGCGCGTGCCGCTTGCAGTCCTGCAGCCCCGGGACGAGTGCCTGGTACATCTGCTCCAGGAGCTCGTTGTGCGACGCGCGGATCAGCGCCGAGTGGAACTCCTCGTCCGACTCGATCATCTCCTGCACGTCGTCGACCGGCGCGCGCTTGTAGCGGTGGTTGAGCTTCGCGAGCTCGTCCAGTTCACCGTCCCCCGCGCGCACGGCGGCCAGCGACGCGGCTGTGGTCTCCAGCGCGATCCGCACTTCCAGCAGGTCCGTGTGGGAGAACTGCTTCGCGGCGAGCCTGCCTTCGAGGTGCTGGTCGACGTCCGCGAGGTCGGTGCGGCGGACGTACCAGCCCAGGCCGCGGCGGACCTCGACGATGCCCTGCAACTGCAGCCTCTGCAGGGCTGTGCGCAGGGAGGACCGCGCGACGTCCAGCTTGCGGGCCAGCTCGGGCTCGGTGGGGAGGCGGTCACCCGCCTTGAGGGTGCCGCCGATGATCTGCTCCCGGAGCTTCTGCTCGATGAGCTCCGGAAGAGGCCGTCGCGAATCAGGCGAGAGCGACCAGCTCTCGCCGGGATGGACGTCGTCGGCGGGCATTGGTCCAGCTTAGGCCTGTTGCCTGTCGGTTGCAACTTGTCTGGCAACCTGGTTACCGTTGACAGACAACCTACAACACGGGACCCTACAACCATGGCGACACGCCCGGGACCGCCCACACCCGGGAGCACGTGCTCGCCTAGTCGGGAGGGGAACGAGATGTCCGCAGGGAGTGCACTCGGAATCGCAGCAGCCGTCGCCGTCGCCGTCACCGCGATCGGCTGGCGCACCGTGCTCACGATGATCGCCGTCTCGGTCGTCGCGCTGGCCGTCGTCGGCTTCGTGAACGTCACCAGCATCATGTTCGGCTGATGAGCAGAACAACCTGAAAATCGTGCCCCGGATGCGTCTCCCACAGGACGTGTCCGGGGCACCGGCTTTTGTAGGGGGATCCAACGTGTCGCAGATGTCACTGCGTGCTCTACGCTGCGCCGCTATCAAGGCCGCGCCGTGGTGCGGCCATGACTCGTTGGCGTCGGGGGACGTGAGTACGGGGTCGTTTGATGACGGGTTCGCCCACCACGAGCACGCATGTGTTGCATGCGGCGCTGATTCCTGCGCCCGCTCTGGTGGACGAGAGGCGCACCCTGTACCGCCTGGCGGCTGAGATGTTCTCGCCGGGAACCGAGTTGTCCGACAACTTCGCAGATCACCCGATCGTCCGATACGAGATCGGCAAGGCCCTCGCCGGCCATGGCGATGTGGACCCCGCACTGTTGATCCAGGTCGCCACTATGGGCGTGCGTGACGCCGGTGTTCTCGTCGCTTCGGATCCCACGGCGGCCGAGGTTCTCGAAGCTCCGCTCCGCATCGTCGCCCCGCCGGGTGTGCGTCCAGAGCCGCTGACCGAAGCCGACGGCGAACGGTTCGAGAGCGCTCTGCACATCATTGAAGAAGGCGTCAGGCTTCTGGAGAAGTTCGCGCCGGACATGGCCGAGGACCTGCTCGCCCACGTCTCGATGCTCGCGGTTCTGAAGCGTGAGACCTCTGGTGGGCTGGTGTCGGCGTCGTCCCGGTACGTACCCGGCATCGTGCTGATCGACGAGCCGACGTTGCCGATGGAGGTGGCTGAAGCTCTGGTGCACGAAGGTGCGCATGAAAAGTTCTTCGACCTCGCCATCGCGAGAGAATTTCTTGACGAATCCGCGGAAGACGCGGATTATTTCGAGACTTCGTGGTCGCATGCACAATGGCCACTGGAACAGACCTTCGCGGCGTGGCACGCCTACAGCTGCCTTGCGCAGTTCAATCTTTCGGTTGGATCCGAACAAATCGGGCCTGATTCATTGCTGGTGAAAGCAAGGGAACGGGCTGACGAGATCGGTGAGTGGTTGCTCAAGCACGAGAGCGACCTGCGTGCGGACGCCCGGTGGCTCCTTCGCGGCCTAGCGGGCGACACGGTTGAACTCAGAGGTGAGGCTGCCGCGCAGTCTCAAGTGGACGGTGTCACACTGTCCTCTGAGATTTCAGATGACCGCCACTTCTGCCTGCTCCCGGACGTGCGTCACAAACGCGCTGCCTCGGGCAGAGTGGCGGTGGGCAGGGCAGCACGACCGCCCCTGGTTTTCTGGCTCGATGAAGACGCGAGCTGGACTCTGGACCAATGGCGTATCGATGGAGAGGCGAAAACGCTCGGGCAGATGCTTGCCCGGGCGGCCGAGGAATGGCAGGTGGACCCCGTGACAGCGGCAGTTCGCCTGCGCGCCGCACTCGGTTCGCTGCTTGACTTCTCGATCGTCGGGTTGCTCGAAGAACATTAAATACGCCTCCCGAGAAGGAACAATGACCTCCCCGAACCAGCTTCCACGCCTGCCGCAGTTCCCGCAGAACGCCGGCATGCCTGTTGCCCACCCCGCGCCAGTGGTGGGTCCGGTGATCGGCCAGCCGGTCACCCCCGTTCAGTGGTTCAGGCGTATGCCGACCGGGGGAACGGTCTACGTGAAGCCCGCCGAGGGCTCGCAGAGCTGAGCTTCGCGCGTTGAAGGGGGCCGTCTTCGCAGGCCCCCTTCGGCATTCGGCCGCCCGGACGCGCCTAGCTGTTCTCCATCAGCAGGCCCCAGAGGCCGCCGAACAGCACCCGCACCTCCAGCCAGAACTCCACGTCAGCTGGAGAAACACCGCCGCCGTACAGCTCCGCGGCCCGGTGAGCGGCCTCCGCGCCACGAGCGCCCGCGAGGCAGGCCAGGTCCCACGCGATCGGCCCCCTCCAGGTGTCCTCGAAGTCGTTCCAAACAGGCCCTGCGGACGTCATCAGCAGGTTGCCGTGGTGCGAGTCGCCGTGCAGCGCCTGGACGTCGTTGAAGTGAGCGTCCCAAGAAGCCAGCAACTCCTCCCGCCGCGCACGGAACGGCGACAGGTCGGGCACGCCGAGACCGTCCAAATAGGCCAGCGTGTGGTCGACGTCGTCCATGGGCCCACGCGAAGGCAGAACACCGTCGTAGGACCGCAGTTCGGCGTGCAGGTCGGGGAGCAGCTTGAGCACGTCGGGACGTGAGAGTTCCACGTCGGCGAAGTGCGGCACGTAGGTGCTGAAGCTGAGAACGAAGCCGTCAAAGACATGAGGTCCGGCGGGCAGTTCGGACGAAGGCGTTACGACCGGTACGCCGCGTGAGTCCAGGAACGCCGACACGGACAGGTCGCGGGCGAAGTGCTCGCCCACCGCGGGGCGCACCAGGGCTGTGCGGGCCGCGATGCGTGCGACTACCGGGGCCGGGCGCAGGTGGACGATGACGTTGCTGCCGGTTGACAGGATGTCGGGGTCGTTGCACATCACGCCGTGCGAGGCCGCGAGAGAGATGGCGGCGCGTACTGCCCTGGAAGTGCTCACCCGGAAGAGGCTGGCATCAGCCCTGGGGGAGGAGCGACTCCATTTCCGCGATCTCCTTCTCCTGGTGGGAGACTACGTCCTGCGCGAGCTTGCGGGTCTCGGGGTCGGTGCCGGCGTCCAGGTGCTTCTGCGCCATCTCCACGGCGCCGCGGTGGTGCTGGATCATCAGCGCGAGCCACTGGCGGTCGAACTCGGTGTCGTCCAGGTCGGCGAGGTTGCCGAGGTTCACCATGCCGTGTGACTCGGTGTGGCCGTGCGAGGTGTGCGACGAGGCCTGCACGGGGGCGTTCCACGTGCGGAGCCAGCCGTTCATGCGGTCGATCTCGGGCTTCTGGGCGTCCGCGATGCGCTTGGCCAGGTCGATCACCCGCTGGTTCTCCGTGCGGGACGCGACCAGGCCCGACATCTCCAGCGCCTGTTCGTGGTGCGGGACCATCCCCTGGGCGAACGCGACGTCCGCGGAGTTGTGCGTGGCGGGGGTGCCACAGGCGGCCAGCAACAGGACAGAAGCGACAGCGAGCAATCGGAGCACGGCGGCAGGATACGTGTGACGTGCGCTACGCCGCTGGCCACCGGCCATGGCCCACCCGAATGGAGCTGATCGGCTCCGTCTAATATCCCGGGGAGTTTCCCGAACGAACTGGTCCCACCAAGGCCTGGAGGCACCGTGACGGCCGTAGCCCCGCAGCCGATCGCAACGCGTCCTTATCCGACGCGCACTGCGGTCAAGGGGTCCTTCCTGCTGCGGATGTTCCGCACCACGGACCACAAGCAAATCGGCATCATGTACCTGGTCACCTCGTTCGCCTTCTTCATGGTCGGCGGCGCGATGGCCATGCTGATGCGGACCGAGCTGGCCCGGCCCGGCATGCAGTTCCTCTCGCAGGAACAGTTCAACCAGCTCTTCACGATGCACGGCACCGTGATGCTGCTGCTGTACGCGACGCCGATCGTGTTCGGCTTCGCCAACTTCGTCCTGCCGCTGCAGATCGGCTCGCCCGACGTGGCGTTCCCGCGGCTCAACGCCTTCTCGTACTGGCTCTACCTCTTCGGTGGCCTGATCGTGATGGCGGGCTTCATCACCCCCGGTGGTGCGGCTGACTTCGGCTGGTTCGCCTACACGCCGCTGTCGAGCGCGATCCACTCGCCCGGCGCGGGTGCCGACCTCTGGATCTCCGGCCTGGTGGTCGGTGGTCTCGGCACCATCCTCGGCGCGGTGAACATGATCACCACCGTGGTCTGCCTGCGCGCGCCCGGCATGACGATGTTCCGGATGCCGATCTTCACCTGGAACATCCTGGTGACGTCGGTGCTGGTGCTGCTCGCGTTCCCGATCCTGACCGCGGCCCTGCTGGGCCTGCTGGCGGACCGGCATCTCGGCGCCCACGTGTTCGACCCCGCCAACGGCGGTGTGATCCTGTGGCAACACCTCTTCTGGTTCTTCGGCCATCCGGAGGTCTACATCGTCGCCTTGCCGTTCTTCGGCATCGTGTCGGAGATCTTCCCGGTGTTCAGCCGCAAGCCGATCTTCGGTTACAACGGTCTCGTGTACGCGACGCTCGGCATCGCGGCCCTGTCCGTCGCCGTGTGGGCGCACCACATGTACGCGACCGGCGCGGTTCTGCTGCCGTTCTTCGCCTTCATGACGTTCCTCATCGCGGTCCCGACCGGTGTGAAGTTCTTCAACTGGATCGGCACGATGTGGAAGGGGCAGCTGACGTTCGAGACGCCCATGCTGTTCAGCATCGGCTTCATCGTCACGTTCCTCTTCGGTGGTCTGTCCGGCATCCTGCTGGCCGCGCCGGCGATCGACTTCCACGTGTCCGACACGTACTTCGTCGTGGCGCACTTCCACTACGTGCTGTACGGCACGATCGTCTTCGCGACCTTCGCGGGCATCTACTTCTGGTTCCCGAAGATCACCGGCCGCTTCATGGACGAGCCGCTCGGCAAGCTGCACTTCTGGACGACGTTCCTCGGCTTCCACGCGACGTTCCTCGTCCAGCACTGGCTGGGCAACGAGGGCATGCCGCGCCGGTACGCCGACTACCTCGCGTCCGACGGCTTCACGACGCTCAACATGATCTCGACGATCGGCGCCTACATCCTGGGCGCGTCGACGCTGCCGTTCATCTGGAACGTCTTCCGGAGCTACCGCTTCGGTGAGGTCGTGACGGCGGACGACCCGTGGGGCTACGGCAACTCCCTGGAGTGGGCGACCTCGTCCCCGCCGCCGCGGCACAACTTCACCGAGCTGCCCCGGATCCGTTCGGAGCGCCCGGCGTTCGAGCTGCACTACCCGCACATGATCGAACGCATTCGGAACGAGGGCCACGTGTCCTTCACCGGCAAGACGATCGCGCACAAGGACGCCAAGCCCGCTCCCTCGGAGCTGGCCGCCGCGGCCATCAAGTCCGGTACGGCCTCCGAGAAGGAAGAACCGGACCACGACAAGTAACCTGCCAGTAACAGGTTCACCGTCGAGCCCCGCCTGCTGCGATGCAGTCGGGGCTCTTCGCGTCTTACGAGGAGACGACGACGTGAAAACGCCCGTGCTCATCACCGTGACCGGCCCCGACAAGCCCGGTGTCTCCTCCGTGCTCTTCGCGGTGCTGACCAGGCACGGCGTCGAGGTGCTGGACGTGGAGCAGGTCGTGATCCGGGGCCGGCTGGTGCTCGGCGCGCTGGTCTCGACCGAACACGACCCCGAGGGCCTGCAGGAGTCGGTCGAGCAGGCCATGGCGACCGTCTCGATGCACGTCGAGATCGAGATCGGCGCCGACTCGAAGCGCACCGCGCGCCTGGAGTCGTCGCACGTGCTGATCGTGCTCGGCAGGCCGGTCACCGCGAAGGCGTTCACCGAGGTCGCGCGCCGGCTGGCGTCCCTGGGCGTCAACATCGACGCGATCCGAGGCGTCGCCGACTACCCCGTCACGGGCCTTGAGCTGCGCGTTTCGGTCGCGGACGACACCATGGAGAACGACGCCGCGCTGCGGTCCGCGCTCGCCGAGGTGTCGGTGCGGGTGGGGCTCGACATCGCCGTCGAACGGGCGGGGCTGACCCGCAGGGCCAAGCGCCTGGTGGTGTTCGACGTCGACTCCACGCTGATCCAGGGCGAGGTGATCGAGATGCTGGCCGCGCACGTCGGGTGCGAGGAGCAGGTGCGCGAGATCACCGAGGCCGCGATGCGCGGTGAGCTCGACTTCGCCGAGTCGCTGCGGCGCCGGGTCGCGCTGTTGGAGGGGCTCGACGAGAAGGTGCTGGACGAGGTCGGGGCGTCGCTGGAGCTCACGGCCGGTGCGCGCACGACGATCCGCACGCTGAAGCGCCTCGGCTTCTTCTGCGGGGTGGTGTCCGGCGGGTTCACGAAGGTCATCACGGGCCTGGCCGACGAGCTCCACCTCGACTTCTGCGCCGCGAACACGCTGGAGGTCGTGGACGGCAAGCTGACCGGGAAGGTCGTCGGCGACATCGTCGACCGGGCGGGCAAGGCCGTGGCGCTGCGCCGGTTCGCCGAGGAGGTCGGCGTGTCGCTGGCCCAGTGCGTGGCGGTCGGTGACGGTGCGAACGACATCGACATGCTGAACGCGGCTGGCCTCGGCATCGCGTTCAACGCCAAGCCCGCTCTGCGCGAGGTGGCCGACACGGCGCTGTCGCACCCGTTCCTGGACGCCGTGCTGTTCATCCTCGGCGTCACGCGGGCGGAGGTGGAGGCCGCCGACGCGGCCGACGGCCTGGAGCTGACCCGGCTGTGATGATCCTCGACCTGATCGCCTCCCGGAACTACGCCGAGGAGTCGGAAGTCCGCGCGATGCCGATGGTGCTGCGCATCGAACGCGTCGACCCGCCGTCGCGGACGGCGTTGCTGGAGGCCGCGGCCGCTTCGGCGGTCGCGGTGTGCCTCGACCCGCGTGCCGACGTCGACGGCGAGTGGCACGAGGCCGTGCGGGCGTGGGTGGCCGGGCGGATCCGCAAGGTGTCGCGCCGGGCCCGTGGCGTGCAGTGGGAGGCCGTGCAGGACCTGCCGGGCGTGACGATCACCGTGGACGGCGCGTCGGTCCGGTCGTTGCTGCCGGTGCTGGTGTCCGAGACGCCCCGGGAGGTCGCCAAGCTGCAGATCTCCGGGTCCGACCTGCCCGTGGACGAGCCGGGCGCGGTGCCGGAGGGCGCGCGGCTGCTGTACGTGAACCCTCGGGTGGAGATGTCGGCCGGCAAGCTCGCGGCCCAGGTGGGGCACGCGTCGATGTTGCTCGCCCCGAGGCTCTCGGAGACCGAGCTGAAGGCGTGGGCGGCGCTGGACTACCGCTGCGCGGTGCGGACGCCGTCGGTCGCCGAGTGGGACTCGTTGGTCGGCAGCGGTGACGTCGTGGCGGTGCGGGACGCGGGTTTCACCGAGGTCGAGCCCGGCACGACGACGGTGCTCGCGGTTTAGAAGCGCCCGAATCGGGTAAATCCGCGTTTCGTGGGCTTACTCGACGTTCTTGACGCCCGGCTCGGTGACGGGCTGGAGAACATGCTGTGCACGCACCACACCCGCCGGCTGACGAAGCTGGGGTGGGGTGACGTGCTCGCCGGTGAGGGCGCGGGGTGGTTCACCCCGCGCCGGCCCGTCCAACGCGGCAACAAGATCGAGGTGCTGGTCGACGGCGCGAACGCGTTTCCCGTTGTGGCGCAAGCGATCGAGAACGCGCAGAAGTACGTGCACATCGCGAACTGGCACGCGTCGCCGGACTTCCGGCTGACCCGCGAGCCGGGTGCGCCGCAGTTGCGCGAGCTGCTTTCCGCCGCGGCGGAACGGGTTCCGGTGCGCGTGCTGCTCTGGGCCGGGCCGCCGTTCCCGATGTTCGAGCCGACCCGCAAGCGCGCACTGAACGCGCAGAAGGCCTTCTGGGAGTGCGGCGCCGTCCGCTGCGAGCTGGACGCGCGCGAGCGCACACTGCACTGCCACCACGAGAAGATCGTGATCGTGGACGACGTGGCGTTCGTCGGCGGCCTCGACATGACGGCGGTGGAGGGCGACCGCCACGACTCGCCGGAGCACCCGCCGCGCGACCTCGGCTGGCACGACCACATCGCCAAGCTGGAGGGGCCGGTCGTGGCGGAGGTGGCCGCGCACTTCGCGGCGCGCTGGCTGGAGATCGCGGGGGAGACCCTGCCCGCTCCCGAGGTGCCGCCCGAGGCGGGGTCGTCGTCGGTGCAGCTGGTGCGCACGATCCCGGAGAAGACCTACTCGTTCGCCCCGCACGGCGACTTCAGCCTGCTCGACTCGTACCTGCGGGCGCTGCGGGCTGCCGAGTCGCTGGTGTACGTGGAGAACCAGTTCCTGTGGTCGCCGGAGATCACCGAGGTCCTGCTGGAGAAGCTGCGCAAGCCGCCGTCGGACGAGTTCCGGATGGTGTTGCTGCTGCCGCAGAAGCCGAGCAACGGCGCTGACACCACCCGCGGTCAGCTCGGCCGGCTGCTCGACGCGGACGTGGACGACCGACTGGTGGCGGCAACCCTTGTCGCACATGGTGATGCGCCGGTCTACGTGCACGCGAAACTGGCCATTGTGGACGATCGGTGGATGTCGGTCGGCTCGGCGAACCTGAACGAGCACTCGCTGTTCAACGACACCGAGGTCAACGTCGTGACCGACGACCCCGAGGTCGTGCGCGCGACGCGGCTGCGGCTGTGGACCGAGCACCTGGGCAAGGACGCCTCCGGGCCCGCGCACGAGGTCGTCGACGAGGTGTGGCGGACCGAGATCGAGGGGTCGGGACGTGTGACGTCGCTGCCCGGTGTGTCCCGCCGTGCCGGAAGATTGCAAGGACCGTTACGCGGATTGCTGGTCGACGGCTGACCTGCGGCGCTAGCGTGGCCGGGTGGCCAACGAGGTGACGATCCCGCTGCTGCCGTGCGCCTCCGTCGACGAGGTGGCCGAGTTCTACGTGATGCTCGGGTTCACGGTCACGTACCGGCAGTACCGGCCGAACGCGTACCTGTCGGTGCGGCGGGAGGAGATCAACCTCCACTTCTTCGGCATCCCCGGCTACGACGCCGAGCAGTCGTACAGCTCGTGCCTGATCCAGGTCGAGGACCCTCGTGAGCTGTACGAGGCGTTCGCGGCTGGCATGCGCGCGGTGTACGGGCAGGTGCTGGTCACCGGGATCCCGCGGATGACCAGGCCCCGGCGCGACGGGTTCCTGTTCGTCGACCCCGGCGGCAACTGGATCCGGGTGGTGCCGGCCGTGCGCGAGCGCGAGGCCACGCGGAACGGGCTGTCGCGGGCGCTGACCAACGCGGTGACGCTGGCGGGGTCGCACGGGGCCGAGCGGCAGGCGTTGAAGATCCTCGAAGGGGCGCTGGTGCGGGAGGTGCACGCTTCGGAGGAGGAGCGTGCGTCGGCGTTGGAGTTCCGCGAAGAGCTACTTGAACGGCTTAATCTACATAGGTAGTCTTAGTGGCGTGGAGCCACTGCAACGCATCGGCAAGGCCACCGTCGACGTGCTGGTCGTGCTGCTCGGCGCGGACGAGCCGCGCTGGGGCCTGGAGATCATCAAGCTCACCGGCAGGCCGTCGGGCAGCGTCTACCCGTTGCTGGACCGGCTGGAACGGGCCGGGTGGGTGACGTCCGCGTGGGACGACGACGCGGAACGGCGTGGGCCGCGCCGGCGGATGTACCGGCTGACGGCCGAAGGCGCTGTGGAGGCGCGCAAGGTCGTGGCGCGGGCTGCGCCCGAGCCTCGGTTCGTTCCTCGGACGGCGACATGAGAGTCGCGTTGTTGTTGGTGCGGCTCTTCGCGCCGGATGAGCGCTATCGCGAGCAGTGGGAAGCGGATGTCGTTGGTGCGCGCGAACTCGGCATGTCGCCGTTCTCGGTGGCGTTCGGGGCTGTGCGTGCTGCCGTGGTGATGCCTTCGAAGGGAGCCGTTGTGGTCGGTCCGTTGGGAATCGCGTTGAAGCACGCCGGAACGTCGCGGGGGCGAGTGCTCGCCATCGCTGTCGTGTCGGCGCTGATGCTGCTGGGTGGAGTCGTCCTGCTGTTCGCTTGAGCAAATAGCTCCGTGTCGTTTCGGCGATTCCGGGCTTAGCTTCGGGCGGTGGCAAACGAACTGACGATCCCCCTCCTGCCCTGTGTCGACATCGACGAGATGACGGCTTTCTACGAGATGCTCGGCTTCTCCATCACCTACCGGCAGATGAAGCCGAACCCGTACGTCGCGATGAAGCGCGAAGACATCAACCTGCACTTCTACGGACTGGAAGGGCACGTTCCGGAGAACTCGCACAGCACGTGCGTGGTCGTCGTCGAGGACACCGGGCCGCTGTACGAGGCGTTCGCGGCGGGGATGCGCGCGGTGCACGGGAAGGTGCTGATCTCCGGCATCCCGCGGATGACCCGGCCGCGGGTGCGCAACGACCGGTACACCGGGTTCGCCGTCGTCGATCCCGGTGGCAACTGGGTCCGGATCAACAAGGCCGCGCAGGAACCCGAGCCGCGGACGAAGCTCGCGAAGGCCATGGAGGACGCGGCACGGCAGGCCGACGCGCGCGGCAACGAGCGGCAGGCGTTGAAGATCCTCGAAGGCGCGTTGAAGCGGGCCGACGCCTCCGAGGACGTGACGGAGGCCGAGGCCTACCGCGACGAGCTGATCGAGCGGATCACTTCGTCTTCGCCGACGGAGCCTGAGCCGCGTCCAACCGCTTGAGGGCGGCGCGGACCACCTCGGGGTCGTACGTCGTCCAGAACGGGGGGAGTGAGGCCCTGAGGAACCCGCCGTAGCGGGCCGTGGCGAGGCGCGGGTCGAGCACGGCCACCACGCCCTTGTCCGACATCGAGCGCAGCAACCGGCCCGCGCCCTGGGCCATCAGCAGGGCGGCGTGCGTGGCGGCGACGGTCAGGAAGCCGTTGCCGCCACGCGAGCTCACGGCCTTCTGCCTGGCTGAGGCCAGCGGGTCGTCCGGGCGCGGGAACGGGATCCTGTCCATGATCACGAGCTGGAGCGACGGGCCGGGGACGTCCACGCCCTGCCAGAGCGACAGCGTGCCGAACAGGCACGTGCGCTCGTCCTCGGAGAACTTCTTGATCAGAAGGCCGGTCGCGTCGTCGCCCTGGCACAGGATCGGGTGGTCGAGCTTGTCCCTCAGTGCTTCGGTGGCCTGCTTCGCGGCGCGCGTCGAGGAGAACAGGCCGAGCGCGCGGCCACCCGCCGCGTTCACCAGGCCCTCGATCTCGTCGAGGTACTCCTGCGGCAGCCCGTCACGACCCGGCTGGGGCAGATGCCGTGCCACGTAGAGGATTCCGCTCGTGCCGTGCTGGAACGGCGACCCGACGTCGAGACCTGTCCACTTCGGACCGTCGATGTCCTTGTCGGTCGCCGCGCCCTCGATCTTGCGGACCTTCTCCGACGGCGGCAGGCCCCACTGGCGCGCCATCGTATCGAAGGCGCCGCCCAGCGTCAGCGTCGCGGACGTCAGAACGGTGGTGCGCTTGGCGAACAGCCGTTCCCGGAGGAGCCCGCCGACGCCGAGCGGGGCGACCCTGATCGACGGGGCCTTCTGGTTGAAGTCGCCGGAGATCCACACGACGTCGTGTTCCTCGTCGAACGCCTCCAGCACCCGCACCGCGCAGTCGTGGACCTCTTCGAGCAGGGCGAGCGCGAGCTTGCGCGCCGTCGCGCCCTCCGGGTCCTCCTTGCGTTCCGAACCCATGGCCGACATGCAGTTGTGCGCCGCGTCGCGCGTGGCGGCGAGGGCGCCGGCCAGCGCTCGGGGCAGCGCGTCGAGACGGCCCGACGGCATGTCCTCCAGGATCATCGCGAGGCCGTCGCTCGCCTCGGCCAGTCTGTCGGCGATGTCCTGGTCGATCAGCCGGCCGCACCGGCGCGCGGCCATGGAGACGCTGGCGCCGCTCAGCTCCTCCGTCGCCACGGACGTGATGCGGTCCACCAGGTCGTGCGCCTCGTCGATCACCACCACGTCGTGGTCGGGCAGGACCTGGTAGCCCTCCAACGCGTCGATGGCGAGCATCGCGTGGTTCGTGACCACGACATCGGCCTTGCCCGCCTCGGCCCGCGCCCGTTCCGCGAAGCAGTCGGACCCGATGGGGCACTTGCTCACGCCGAGGCACTCGCGGGCCGTGACGCTGACCTGCCGCCACGCCTGCTCGCTCACGCCCGGCACCAGCTCGTCGCGATCGCCGGTCTCGGTGTCCGACGACCACTCGTGCAGCCGCTTCACCTCGCGCCCGAGCTTCGACACGGCGAACGGGTCGAACAGCGCGTCTTCCTCGGGTTCGTCGGGCGCGCCGTTGTGCACGCGGTGCATGCACAGGTAGTTCCTGCGGCCCTTGAGGATGGCGAACGTCGCCTCCCTGCCCAGCTCCTTCTTCAGGGCCTTGGACAGGCGCGGCAGATCCCGGTCGACCAGCTGCCGCTGCAACGCGATCGTGGCCGTCGAGACCACCACCGTCTCGGCCTCGGCCACCGCGTGCCGGATCGACGGCACCAGGTACGCGAGCGACTTGCCGGTGCCGGTGCCCGCCTGCACCGCGAGGTGCTCGCCCGTGCGGATCGAGTGGTCGACGGCCTCGGCCATCTCCACCTGACCAGGGCGCTCCGCGCCGCCGACGGCGTGGACGGCGGTTTCGAGCAGGCTCAGGGTGGGGGGAACTTCAGGCACGGGACAGACCGTACCCGCCAGGTCCGACAGTCTCGTCAGACCCGCTCGGTCACCGGGACGTGGAGGGTCGGAGGGCGGCGGGGAAGTGCAGCGAGGCGCAAGGAAGGCGGCGAGGTGAGTGGAAGGGCTGCGGGTGGGGTTCGGCGGTCGGAAGGCGGCGAGGAGGAGCGGCGAGACGGAGTGGAGGGCTGCGGGTGAGGAGCGGCGGGAGGAAGGCGGCGGTGGAGGGTTGGTGGGGGCGGCAGGCGGGCGGCGGGTGAGAGGGCGGCGGGGTGAGGGCCGCGCGGTTCGGGACCCCGGGCTGTGACGCCGGTGCTCAGTCACCACCGCCTCCACCGCAACCACCACCGCAACCGCCTCCGCCGCAGCTGCTGCCACCGCTGTCGCTCGACCCGCAGCCGCTGTCCGACGAGCAGCCGCCCCCGCAGCTGCTGCTGGACGTCGTCTCGCGCCCCGGCAGCATCCCGAGCGCGAGGGCGCTGACGCCGAACATCCCCGCGATCGCCAGTCCGCTGGCCCTGCCGCGCAGTCCTCGTGCCGCTACCGCGCCGACCGGGTCCTTCGAGGTCACCCGGCGCTGCGCCCGCTTCACCAGCACGTAGCCGGCCCTCGTGCGCAGCCTGCCCGGGTCGCGGGCGCGCAGCACGGAGGCCCAGACGACCGCCACCACCGCGCCCGCGAAGAAGTACCAGAACGGGAACTCGGTCAGCGGTGGGCCGAAGTCCAGGAAGTCCACGAGGAGGTGCGGGGCCACGGCGCTCATCACGCCGGCGATGGCGAGCACCGGGGCCGCCAGGAACAGCCACGGGTACAGGCGCGGGCGCCACGAGCGGCGGCGGCGCAGCAGGCGGCGGTTGACCAGGTGGGAGCGCAGGCCTTCCGCCTCGGGTGAGCTGAACGCGCCGTAGACGACGTCGTTGAGGAGCCGGCCGTGGCGCAGGCCCTTGAGGATCTGCGCCTCCAGCGGGGTCGCGGGACCCTGGCCCGGCACGTGGACGGCGCTCAGCACGCCCTCGCGCGAGACCCGGACCAGGCCAGCCTGGATCAGGCGGGCCAGGGCGACCTCGGCCGCGCGGGCCGGGCCGCCCGCGAGGCAGCCCAGCTCTTCGTGGGTATGCGTCGTCACGCGGATTTCTCGGCAGCGGGCCTCACGTCGTTACGTCGGCCATGATCCGGTCGAACAGTTCGACGGTGGCGCGGGTGTGCACGGCGGTGAGTTCCGCGGGCGAACCGCGGCGCACGGACACCACGTCCAGGATCGGCAGGTCCGGCCAGCGGGCCGCCGCCAGCTCGCCGGCGCGCGACTTGCTGACGATCTCGCCGGTCCTGATCGTGTGCCACAACCGCGCCGGGCCCAGCCCCACCCACACGATGCCGTCACGCGGCACCTCCGGCGCGACTCGGACCTGGTCGAACAACGGCGTCCAGTAGCTGACGAGGTTCGAACGGCAGTAGTCCTCGACGTCAGCGGCAGTGCCAGGACACGTGGGTCGTGCGCCGCGCACGGTCTGACCGGCGGTCCGCAGCTGTTGCCACAGCACGGGAGTGATCTCCCCGGCCAGCGGAGTCACGTCGAAAACCGGCTTCTCCAACGAGCCCGCCGGCACCACGGCCACGTCCGCACCCTCGAAGGCAGGCACCTCCGCGGCGGACGACAGCTCGATCACGATGTCGAGGTCCGAGCCCGGCACCACGTCGTCGAGCACGTGTGAGCCATGAAGATGCGCGCCTGCCACGAGACCGGGCAGGCGCGCATCCAGGAAAGACAGGTACTCCCCAGGTGTGACCACCTGGTCCAAGCTACCGACGGCGCACGAGCGCCCAGGCTCCCGGCAGCAGGCCCGCGGCCAGCGCTACCTTCAGCGCGTCACCGATCAGGAACGGCAGCACGCCGACGGCCAGGGCCTTGCCGAACGACAGACCCGCCGCGGCCATCAGCCACGGCACGCCGACCGAGTAGATCACCAGGTTGCCCAGCGCCATGGTGCCGATCGTCCGCAACGGCGTGCGGTCACCACCGCGTCCGGCCAGGTAGCCGACGAGCGCACCGGCGAACACGAAGCCGACGACGTAGCCGAGCGACACCGGGACGCCGGACGACCCGCCCTGGAACCACGGCACGCCCGCGACGCCCGCGATCAGGTACAGCAGCATCGAGGTCGCCCCTCGCTGCCAGCCCAGAGAGGCGCCGACCAGCAGCGCGGCGAACGTCTGGCCGGTCAGCGGAACCGGGCTGCCGGGGATCGGCAGCGCCACCTGGGCGGCGAGGCCGGTCAGGGCGGCACCGGCGACGACCAGGGTCAGGTCGCGGGCCAGTGCGCCCGGCACGAAGTCGGCGAGCACGGTGCGACGAGGCGCGAGTGCGAGAGTCACGTTCCCTCCCAGGCGGAATCGAGTGAACCGAGGTTAACCAGGGAGACTCGAGAACGTCTTTGTCTGATCTCTACAAAGTGACCGGTCACACACGCAGGTCAGACGTCCAGGGCGACCTTGCCCGCCACGCGGTCCTCGTTGCGGCGCGTCTTGGTCCAGCCGTTGTTGCCTCGCACCAAACGGATCAGCGCACGCCACGACGTGATGTAGAAGGTGTAGATGTACAGCGCGTAGCCGAACCCGTACCCGATGGACTTCCAGAACCCGACGTCCACGCAACGCGCGCGGTACACCGGTCCCCACAGGACGAACGGCAACAGGCCGAACGCGCCGTACACGGTGAAGAGGATCCACGCGCCGTCGAAGAACCACGTGACGACTTCTGTGGGCGACACCGCGAACCGGTAGGCCATCATCGCCATCGGGATCGGGTAGATGAGTGTGCCGAGCAACTGCATCCACGGCTGCGCGAGGTAGTACATCATCTCCGCCGCGCCGAGGGTCGTCAGGTGGTCGGAGTCCCAGATGCGCCGCAGATAACGCATGCACTGCATGGTTCCCTGCCCCCAACGGGTGCGTTGGGCGAGGAACCGGCGCAACGAGTACAGCGCCTCCTGGTTCACGTGGGTGTCCAACGAGAAACCCGTGTGCCAGCCCGCCGTCAGCAGGTGCACGCCGAGTTCGAAGTCCTCCAGCAACGACCCGCGCCACGGACTTCCGGTCGGTCCCGCGATCGAGTCCAAAGCGGACAGACGGGTGAACTGTCCGTTGCCGCCCATGGAGATCGTGCCGGTCGCACCGCGCGACATCTGGATCGCCGCGATGGCCGTGCGGAACTCCAGGTCCTGCATCCGCACGAGACCGGCGCCGAACGCGCGCCGCCACCACGTCACACCCGGCTGCCGCTCGCCCGCATTGATCATCCGCACGTCCACCTGCACGGCGCCGATCCGCGGGTTGCCGAAGAGGTGCGTGGCCGCGCAGACCTCCAGGCAGTTCGGCGCGGGCCGGCCGTCCGCGTCCACCACGACGATGATCGCGCTGTCGGCGTCGGCCCTGCGGCCCATCCACATCTTCAACGTGCGGTACGCGTCGTTCAGCGCGTTGCCCTTGCCGGTACGGGCATAGGGCCGTTGGCGTTGCACGAGGTGGATCTGCGGATCGCGGATGCCACCGTTGCGCTTCAACGCGCGCACGACCCCGGCGGTGCGGTCGTCGGAGTCGTCGTCGATGACCCACACGTGCGCGATGGGGAACGTCTCGCGCAGGTACCGGATCGTGCCGCCGATGACGGCCTCCTCGTCGCGGCACGGCACGAAGAAGTGCCACTCCAGCGACGAAGGCTCCCCGACGGGCGCGGGCTTGCGCTTCAGGTAGGGGATCACGATCACGAACACGTACGTCACGAAGGCGACGCTCATCGTCAGGGCGAGCGCCTGCGTGAACCCGAGGACGAGGTCGAGGCTCACTTCCGCGTGGCCAGCCAGACGAACGCGACCAACGCGGCCGCGCCACCGAACACGCTCACCATCGAACCGAGCAGCGTGTGACCCCAGTAGTACCCGGTGTCGACGCCCAGCCAGTTCACCAGGCCCACCAGCGTCAGCACGCGGAACTGGTTCACGACCACGACCGCCAGCCCGGCGACCGCGAGCGCGAACAGCACGCGGCTCTGGATGCGCGGGCGCAGCGCGATCATCACCGCGCCGACCACGATCAGCGGCAGCACCAGGAACGCCGAGGTGCACTCCGGAGTCATGCGCAGGCCCAGCGGGGTGTCGGAGCCGAGTCCGAAGTAGACGGTCTGGCGTTCGGGGACCACGTCGACGCCGTACGAGCTGAACACGGTCAGGACCGCGCCGGACAGGGAGATCTCGGCCGTGCGGTACAGGCGGTGTGCGAAGACGAGTCCCGCGGCGACGGCCAGCAGGACCACCACGGTCACCCGGCTCGGGAATGCGGTGCGGCGCAGGGCAAGCGACACCCGAAGATCCTTTCCACCGATGAGGGAGCGCCCAGACGGGCTACTTGACGTTCCATCGGTAGACGCAACGTCATCCCTCACCCCCGGATCGGGTGACGCCGTGACCGGAAATTGATCAAAAACCCCACGATGAGTGGCCTCGATTGGTCGAGACGAGTGGTCGTGTCGCCCGATACGGGGAGTAACCCTCAGTTCCCTCGAAAGAAAGCCGATGCCGGTAATTGCCCCCGGAAAGCGTGAAACCAGATTGGTATCAACACGCCCTGGGGGCCGGAGGAATCAAGGGAAGGAGTTTCATGCGTGTCCGAATGACGGGACTGGCTGGAGTCGTCGCGATTGCCGCACTCCTGGTCGGTGCCGCCCCTGCTTCGGCCGCTCCGGGGGACGCCTCGGCCTACGGTGCGAAGCTCGACGTGACGCTGCTCGGCAGCCCCGCGGTGAACGCGGAGCCCTTTGCCGCAGCCAATGCGAACGGGCCCACGAAGAACTCGTTCGCAGGCGTCGACCTCACCGGGATCCTGAAGACCGGTGTCATCAACGCTTCGGCGTCGCGGGACGAGAACTCGGGCGGTGTGTACTCGCGGGCGAGCACCGCGGACGTCCGCCTCGACCTGCTCTCGAAGGTCACCGGCGGGATCTCCGCCGAGTTGGTCGAGGCGGAGTGCACGGCCACCCAGAAGGGGCTGGCCGGCGCGACCAAGCTCGCGGGCGTGAACCTCGGCAAGCTCGGCCAGGTCAACGCCGATCCCGCCGCGAACACCAAGCTCGACGTGCAGCTCGCGGGGATCAAGATCGCTGAGGTGATCTTCAACGAGCAGGTCAAGAACAAGGACGGCAGCCTCACCGTGAACGCGGTGCACATCAAGCTGCTGCAGGGCGTGCTCGGCTCGATCGGCACCGGCGACGTGATCATCTCGTCGGCCACGTGCGGTCCCGCCGGCCTGCCCATCCCGATGGCGTCGGGCGCCGGCCTGTGGATCGGCCTCGGCCTGCTCGGTGTCGTCGCCGCTCCGGTCGCCTTCGTGGCGCTGCGCCGCCGCGCGTCGCTCAACGCGGCCTGACCGAGGAGAACGGCGGATGTACAAGGTCCCTGGTACCGGCGTGGGTGTCGGCACTGGAGTGGGTGCCCTCGCGGTCACCGGCGCGGACGTGACGTGGTGGATCGTCGCGGGAATCGTCCTGCTCGTCGCGGGTGCGGTCGTGCTGCACCTGACGAGGCAGAAGCGCCGCGCGGTCCCCGTCCAGACCAGACCGAACCGAGCCGGCTGAATCGGTCCGCCTGGGGTTGCCCCCGGCCCCAGGCGGACCTCCCGGTCTCCCCGAGAGAGGACAACGGTGAGCAAAGAGGTTCTGCTCGTGGCCGGCACGCGGCCAGAAGCACTGAAGATCGCCCCGGTCGCCATCGCGCTGAGGGGGCACCCCGGCCTCCGCCCCACGATCGTCCACAGCGGACAGCACTCCGGCATGGTCGAGCAGGCGCTCTGCGCGTTCGACCTGGTGCCCGACGTGCGGCTGGACGTGCCCCGCAGCACCGGAACGCAGGCCGAGCTGGTCTCCCGGCTGCTGCCCGAGTTCGACGCCGTGCTGGAGGAGCGCGAGCCGGCGGTCACCCTCGTGCAGGGCGACACCACGACGACCCTGGCCGCGGCGCTCGCGTCCTACTGGCGCGGAATCCCCGTGGCACACCTGGAAGCCGGTCTGCGGACCGGTGACCTGTACGGCCCGTTCCCCGAGGAGGGGAACCGGCAGATGATCTCCCGCATCACGTCGCTGCACCTGGCGCCGACCGACGACGCCGCGAACGCGCTGAACTCGGAATGCCTGCCGGACAGCCACATCGTCGTCACCGGCAACACCGTCGTGGACGCCGTGCAGCGCGTCGCCTCCGCCGACCTGCCCGCGTCCAGCGCGGACGTCGTCGCCCTGGAACGCACCCTGGACGCGACCGGCGGACGGCTGATGCTCGTCACCGTGCACCGCCGTGAGTCGTGGGGCCGCCCGCTCATGCGCGTGCTCAACGCCGTGCGCGCCATCGCCGACCGCCACCCCGACCTGCACGTGATGATCCCCGCGCACCCGAACCCCGGTGTGCGCGAACAGGTCGTGTCGCACCTCGGCGGTCACGAGCGCGTCGTCATCACCGACCCGCTCGACTACCCGGACCTGGTCCGCGTGCTCAAGCGCGCCTCCCTCGTGCTGACCGACTCCGGTGGCATCCAGGAGGAGGCGCCCACGTTCGGCGTGCCCGTGCTGGTGCTGCGCGAGACGACCGAACGCATGCTCGCCGTCGACGCCGGGTGCGCCTGGCTCGTCGGCACCGACACCACCCGCATCCTCGCCGAGGCGGGCTGGGTGCTCGGCTCCCGGCTGCGGCTTCCTCTGGGGCGCAACCCGTTCGGCGACGGGCGTGCCGCCGTGAGGGTGTGTTCCGCGCTGGAGAGGCTGGCGGGACTCCCGACGGCCCTGCCGCGCCGGGAGCCGTACGCCACGCTGGTCGGCGTCGGATCCCGCTGACCGAAAGCATCTGTCGCTCAATCAGGTAATTGGCCACACGAACGGGTGACATGGGGTGCTGGGTTGTTATCAGCGCCTCGCGACACAACCATTATCGGGCGGTGGGAATCGAGGCAATGCGAAAAGTGCGCAAGAGTTCGATCGCAGGCGCTGTGGTCGCGTTGACGTTCGCGACCGCGGGACCCGCCTTCGCGGCCAACCCGCCCGGCACCGCGTCGTCGGGGGCCGCGGACTTCGCGAAGGCGGAGCAGGCCTACCGGGTGGAGCCGCTCGCGGTGTGCGACGTGAACCCGGACCAGGCCAGCACCGTCAAGGGCTCCAGCCCCGCCGTGAGCAGGACCGGGCTCAAGATCGGTGCGACCGGCTCCACCTGCACGACCGAGGTGGTGAACCCGGCCGAGCTCACGACGAAGACCAGCTCGGTCGCCACGGGCGAGGGCTTCGAGCTGTCCGCGCTGGTCGGGGCGGGCGGGCCGCGCCTGAAGATCGGCAAGTGGACGGTCACCTGCGACGCCGACGAGAAGAAGACGACCGCCGGCTGGTCGCTCGAGAAGATGTCCGGGTGGGCCGGTCTGCCGCAGGACCTCACGCCCGGCTACGTGCACGACATCAAGTCGGGCAGCGGAACCGTGCTCGCCAGGGCCAAGTTCAACGACTCGGTGTTCCCGGTGCCGAACGACGGCAGCATCGCGCTGACGCTGCTGAAGATCACCTTCGAACCGTCGTCCGGCTACACGGGAAGCGTCACCGTGGGCACGGTGGCCTGTTCACCAACGCCTTAGGACACGCGGACGCCCGCGGCGAGCAGCTCTTCGACTGCCGCGTCGCGGGTCGTCTGCGCGACGGCCGCCGTCAGGTCGACGAGCACCGTCGTGCGGAAGCCGTTGCGGTGCGCGTCGAGAGCGGTGGCGCGCACGCAGTGGTCGGTCGCGATGCCGACCACGTCGACGTCGGTCACGCCCTTGTCCGTCAGCCAGCCCGCGAGGTCGTTCTCGGCCTCGAAACCCGAGTAGGCGGCGGCGAACCGGCCCTTCGAGAAGACCTGCTCGATGCCGGACACGTCGAGCTCAGGGTGGAACGACGACCCCGGCGACCCCGCGACGCAGTGCACCGGCCACGAGTCGATGAAGTCCGGCGTCAGCGAGAAGTGCGGGCCGGGGTCGACGTGGTAGTCCCTGGTCGCGACGACGTGGTCGTACGCCGAGGTGGCGATGTGCTGCGAGATGGCCGCCGCGACGGCCGCGCCGCCCGCCACCGCGAGCGAGCCGCCCTCGCAGAAGTCGTTCTGCACGTCGACGACGATCAGTGCCTTGGTCATGTCAGTTCTCCAGGTAGATCGTCGGGATCGCGGGCTCGCCGCGCGAGAGCTTGAGGCCCTCCCACGGCACGCTCACCAGCGCCGCGCGCAGGCGTTCGCGGCTCTGCTCCAGCGTGGGCACGTCGTCGGTGAGCTCGCCGGCGCGCACCAGCGGGATCTGCACCAGCCTGTCGTGCGGGCCGAGCTCGGGCTCGGACGGGGCCTGGAACACGACCTCCTCGATGGCCGTGCCCGTGTCCTTGTGGCGGCGCAACGCCTTCTTCCAGCCGCCGCGCGACTGCTTCGACGTGCTGCGCTTCTCAACGTGCCTGCCGTCGACCTCGACCAGCTTGTAGACCATGCCCGCGGTCGGCGCGCCGGAACCGGTCACGACGGACGTGCCGACGCCGTACGCGTCCACGGGCTCGGCGCGCAGGGCGGCGATGGCGTACTCGTCGAGGTCGCTCGACACGACGATCCGGGTGTTCTTCGCGCCCAGCGAGTCGAGCAGGTCGCGGGCCTGCCTGGCCATCACGCCCAGGTCGCCCGAGTCGATCCGGATCGCGCCGAGCTCCGGGCCGGCGACCGCGACGGCCGTCTTGATGCCCTCGGTGATGTCGTAGGTGTCGACCAGCAGCGTCGTGCCGACGCCCAGCGCCTCGACCTGGCTGCGGAACGCCTCTTCCTCGCTGTCGTGCAGCAACGTGAACGCGTGCGCGCACGTGCCGGCCGTCGGGATGCCGTGGCGGCGGCCCGCTTCGAGGTTCGAGGTGGCGTGGAAGCCCGCCAGGTAGGCGGCACGGGCGCTGGCCACGGCGGCTTCCTCGTGCGTGCGGCGCGAGCCCATCTCGATCATGTGACGGCCGTTGGCGGCGGTCACCATGCGGGCGGCGGCGGACGCGATGGCGCTGTCGTGGTTGAGGATCGAGAGCGCGAGCGTCTCCAGCACGACACCCTCGGCGAACGACGCGCGGACCGTCAGCACCGGTGATCCGGGGAAGTACAGCTCGCCGTCGGGGTAGCCGTCGACCTCGCCGGAGAACCGGTAGTTCGCGAGCCATTCCAAAGTGGAATCGTCGACCACCGAGTTGCGGCGGAGCTGCTCGATCTCCTCGTCGCCGAACCGGAAGTCCGCGATCGCGTCGAGCAGCCTGTTCACGCCGGCGACCACGCCGTAGCGGCGCCCGTCCGGGAGCCTCCGTGCGAAGACCTCGAACACGCACGGACGGTCACCGGTCCCGTCACGGAGCGCGGCCGCGAGCATCGTGAGCTCGTAGTGGTCGGTCAGCAAGGCCGTCGAGTTCATGGTCACCAACCCTAAGGTCGCATCC
This sequence comes from Lentzea sp. NPDC058436, assembly GCF_042721515.1. NCBI lineage: Bacteria > Bacillati > Actinomycetota > Actinomycetes > Pseudonocardiales > Pseudonocardiaceae > Lentzea > Lentzea sp. NPDC058436. The sequence continues at coordinate 279,889 of NZ_JBHXLF010000004.1, read as the reverse complement.
GGTTTACCCGCACGCGGTCTCCGTCACTGCGGCGAACATGACACCATTGGCGGTATGACCACGCCCGTCGAACAGGAACGGACGCAGCCGGAGGCCGTCGGCGAGGAAGTCGCCGCCGAGGACCGACCCTGGCAGACCGTGGTCTGGAACGACCCGGTAAACCTGATGTCCTACGTGACGTACGTGTTCCAGAAGCTGTTCGGCTTCAGCAGGGACCATGCGACCAAGCTGATGCTCGACGTGCACCACAAGGGCAAGGCGATCGTGACATCGGGGACCAAGGACAAGGTGGAGGCCGACGTGGCGAAACTCCACGCGGCAGGGCTCTGGGCGACCATGCAGCGGGCCTCGTGAAGAGGTGGACCCGCGACGGCGACGTGGTCGTCGGCCGGCTGGATCGGCAGGAGGCCGCGGTCGTGCGCGGTCTGGTCAGCCAGATCCAGGACATGCTGCTGGCCCGCGCCGAGGAGGCGCCCCAGGACGAGCTCGCGGAGCTGACCGGCATCAGGACCGGCCCGTCGGAAGCACCCGACGACCCGATCCTGGGCAGGCTGCTGCCCGACTTCCACCGCCTCGACGACGACGCGCCCGACCCGGACGAGGTCAACTCGGCCGCGGCGCTGCGCTCGTTGCACGAACCGGAGCTTCTGGACCACAAGACGGCGGCGGCCGAGACCGTGCTGCAGACCTGCTCGCCCGATGGCGGTGAGCTGCGGCTGACCATCGCGCAGGCCGAGGCCTGGATGGCGTCGCTCAACGACGTCCGTCTGGCTCTCGGGACGGCTCTCGACGTCACCGAGGACATGCCGGACGAGCTGCCGCCGGAGGACCCGAGGTCGCCGCACCTCGGCGTCTACCACTGGCTGACCTGGGTGCAGGACACCCTGGTCGAGGCGATGCTGCCGTGATTCCCGGCGTCCTCGTCGGCCATCACCACCGCGTCGAGGCGGGCTGGGCCACGGGCACGACCGTCGTGCTGGTGCCCGCCGGGGCCGTCGGCGCCGTGGACGGACGCGGCGGCGCGCCCGGCACCCGCGAGACCGACCTGCTGGACCCGGCGAACCTGGTCCAGCAGGTGCACGCGGTGTGCCTGTCCGGCGGTTCCGCCTACGGTCTCGCGGCCGCGGACGGCGTCATGCGCTGGCTCTCGGAACGCTCGATCGGCTTCCGCGTGGGCGCCGAGCCGCACCACGTCGTGCCGATCGTGCCCGGCGCGGTGATCTTCGACCTGCCGATGTCCGAGTGGGGCAACCGGCCGGACGCCTCGTTCGGCTACTCGGCCTGCGAAGCCGCCGGCGAGAGCTTCGACCTGGGCTGCGTCGGCGCGGGTGCCGGTGCGCGGGTCGGGTCGTTGAAGGGCGGCGTCGGCGTCGCCTCGTCCACGGTCGGTGCCCACCGGATCGGCGCGTTGGCCGTGGTGAACGCGGCCGGCGAGGTCGTCGACCGCGCCTCGGGTCTGCCGTGGCTGCCCTCGTTGGGGACGTCCTCGGTGGCGTTGCCCGAACGCAAGCCCGAGGGTCTCAACACCACGATCGGGGTCGTCGCGGTGGACGCGGACCTGTCCAAGGCGGAGTGCCAGCGGATTGCGATGGCCGCGCAGGACGGCCTGGCCCGCGCCGTGCGTCCCGCGCACTCGATGTTCGACGGCGACACGGTGTTCGCGCTGGCCACGGGGGCCGTGCCGCTGGCGGAACCGCGCGCGTTCGCGTTGGACGCGCTGTGCACGGCCGCCGCCGAGATGTTCGCGGAGGCCGTGGTGTCCGGTGCGCGCGAGGCGACGTCGCTCAACGGTGTGACGGCGTTCCGCGACCTCTGAGCTTGGGTAACCGGCTCGCATGGCCGATGTCATCGATCAAGCAGCAGCTGTCGTCACCGAGCTCGCGCCGCCCGGCGCGGCCCGCGAGATCCCCGGCAGGGAGCTGGCGGTGGTCGCGCCCGCCGGGTTGTTCGCCCTGGCGTTCCTCGTGCCGCCGGGCGTGGGCAAGGTGCTGATGAAACTCGGCGTCGCCGTCACGCCGCTCGCCGCCTGGGCCGAGCTGGCCGCGTGGCGCGACCTCGACCAGGCGCAACGGCGGCGTGGTGTCGCACTGCTCGCGCTGTACGCCGTGGTGGTGCTCAGCCGACGTCGCTGACCTGCGAGAACAGGCCGTGTGACGCAGGTATCTCGCATTCCGAGACAACTCTCGCCAGCCCGTAGGATGAGAGCGTGCTGGTGATTCGCCGTGACCTGGTGGACGCGATGGTGGCCCACGCGCGCCGCGACCATCCCGACGAGGCGTGCGGGCAGATCGCGGGGCCGGAGGGCTCCGACCGCCCGGAGCGCCTCATCGAGATGGAGAACGCGGAGCGGTCGCCCACGTTCTACCGGTTCGACGCCGCGGAGCAGTTCAAGGTGTACCGCGAGATGCAGGCCAACGACGAGGAAGCGGTGGTCATCTACCACTCGCACACCGCGACGGAGGCGTACCCGTCTCGCACCGACATCTCGTTCGCAGGCGAGCCCCAGGCGCACTACGTGCTGATCTCCACGCGTGACCCGATCGAGCACGAGCTGCGGTCGTACCGCATCGTCGACGGTGTCGTGACCGAGGAACCGGTCAAGATCATCGAATCCTGAGTTGCACCCGTTTCCCGGAGGTAGAACCACCATGGCAGTCACCGTGTCGATCCCGACGATCCTGCGCACCCACACCGGGGGCGAGAAGTCGGTGTCCGCCGCCGGTACGACGCTCGCCGAGGTCATCGACGACCTGGAGAACAACCACGGCGGCCTCAAGGCCCGCCTGGTCAAGGAGGGCTCGCTGCACCGCTTCGTCAACGTCTACGTCAACGACGAGGACGTGCGCTTCTCCGGTGGCCTCGCGGCCGAGGTGAAGGACGGCGACAACGTCACCATCCTCCCGGCCGTCGCGGGCGGCTGATCTTCTTCATGACCCGCTACGACTCGCTCCTGGACGCGCTCGGCGGCACCCCGCTGGTGGGCCTGCCCCGCCTGGCGCCGTCCGAGAACGTGCGCATCTGGGCGAAGCTCGAGGACCGCAACCCGACCGGCTCGATCAAGGACCGGCCCGCGCTGGCCATGATCGAGGCGGCGGAGCGGGACGGCGTGCTGCGTCCCGGTGCGACGATCCTGGAGCCGACGTCCGGCAACACGGGCATCTCGCTGGCCATGGCCGCGAAGCTCAAGGGCTACGGCCTGGTCTGCGTGATGCCCGAGAACACCTCGACCGAACGCAAGCAGCTGCTGCAGGCGTACGGCGCGCGGATCGTGTTCTCGCCTGCCGCCGGCGGGTCGAACCAGGCCGTCGCCACCGCCAAGGAGCTCGCCAAGCAGAACCCGGACTGGATCATGCTCTACCAGTACGGGAACCCGGCGAACGCCGAGGCGCACTTCCGCGGCACGGGCCCGGAGATCCTCGCCGATCTGCCTTCGATCACGCACTTCGTGGCCGGCCTGGGCACGACGGGCACGCTGGTGGGCGTCGGCCGGTACCTGCGCGAGGCCAAGCCGGACGTGCAGATCATCGCCGCCGAACCGCGGTACGGCGAGCTGGTCTACGGCCTGCGCAACCTCGACGAGGGCTTCGTGCCGGAGCTGTACGACGAGTCGGTGCTGACCGGGCGCTACTCGGTCGGCTCGTACGACGCGTTGCGCCGCACCCGGCAGCTGCTGGAGACCGAGGGCATCTTCGCGGGCATCTCGACGGGCGCGATCCTGCACGCGGCGCTGGCCGTGGCGCAGAAGGCCGAGGTGGCGGGGAAGTCCGCGGACATCGTGTTCGTGGTGGCGGACGCGGGGTGGAAGTACCTGTCGACCGGCGCGTACGCCGGGACGCTGGACGAGGCCGCGGCGAAGCTGGACGGTCACCTCTGGGCGTGAGCCCGACGATCTTGTTGGACTGGCTGAGTACGTTGTGACGCAGGGGTTCCCAGCTCGGGGGACCCCTGCGTGAGCGGCATACCGGATGGGTGTGCACGGCACCGGCCCTCGTCAGCCTTAAGGTGCCTCGACATGGCGGCCACGGTGCTTCCCCGAGACTTGCACTACCGCGAACACGCCATCAGCCTTGGCGTACCCGCCGAGGTGATCAGCATCGAGACGCAGGCCACCAACACCAGCCAGAACCTCAGCAACAGCCGCCAGATCCTCGCCGAGGCGGGAGTCCGACCCGAGTCGGTCATGCTGATCTCCCGGCCTTATCAGCAGCGACGAGCCTATGTGACCTGCCGCAAGGTATGGCCTGAGATCAACGTCGTGTGCTCGTCCCAATCTCTGCCGCTCGACGAGTACATCGCCGGCATCGGCGATGTCGACCGCGTGATCAACATGTTGGTCGGCGACACCCAGCGCATCACCGAGTACGCCCGACGAGGATTCGCCATCGAGCAGGACATGCCCGACAACGTGGGCGATGCGTTCCAAAGGCTCGTTGCGGCCGGGTACACCAGTCGGCTGATCCTGTGACGCAGGGGTTCCCAGCTCGGGGGACCCCTGCGTGAGCGTTGCCACTACCCTGCGGCGGTGCCTGTGACCGCTGACGACCTCGACGCCGCAATCTCCTGCCTGGCCGACACACTCGGCCCCGCGACCGCCCGCGACTGGGCGAGCCCGCCCGGCACGGGCGACTGGAACTGCCGCACCACCGCAGAACACATCGGCGACTGCCTGCTGTCCTACGCGGCGCAGCTCGTCGCCCAGCCCGCGACCCGCTACGTGCGGTTCCTCGCCGCCGTGGACGAGGACGCGAGCCCGGCCGAGGTGCTGGAGTTCGCGGTGACCGGCGGCAGGATCCTCTCCTCGGTGGTGCGGACGACGGCGCCGTCCGCGCGCGCCTACCACCCCACCGGCATGGCGGGTCCCGCCCACTTCGCCGGCATGGGCTGCGTCGAGGCACTGGTGCACGGCGAGGACATTGCCCGCGGGCTCGGACTGAGCCTCGACCCGCCCCGTGACGTCTGCGCTCGCGTGCTCGCCACGATGTTCCCGCACGACGACCTGGACGTGGATCCCTGGACCGGCCTGCTCTGGGCGACCGACCGCATCAGCCTGCCCGGCCGTGAGCGGCAGACCGGCTGGCGCTGGGTGTCGGGGGAGATCAGCCGTTGAAGGCGGTGCCCGGCACGCCCTGCCCCACCCCGGGCAGCACCAGCACGGACCCGTTGAGCTGCCGGTCGAACAGCGCCTGGTCGGACAGGCCCGACCGCGCCGAGGTCACGTAGAGGTCGGTGAAGTCGGCTCCGCCGAAGCAGCACGCGGTCGGGTTGTCGACCGGCAGCTCGATCTCCCGGTCCAGCTCACCGGCCGGCGTGTACCGCCGCACCGCGTGCCCACCCCACAACGCGACCCACACGCACCCTTCGGCGTCCACGGTCAGCCCGTCCGGCCAGCCCTCGGTGTTGCCGACGTGCGCAAACGGACGGCGGTGCGCGACGGTGCCGGCGGCGTTGTCGAAGTCGAGGACGTCGATGCGGCGGGTCGGCGTGTCGATGAAGTACATGAGCTTCGCGTCCGGGCTCCAGCCGACGCCGTTGCTCGTGTTCACCTTGTCCACCATGACCTTCGCGGCGCCCTCGCCGGTGACCCTGGCGAGCCAGCCCTCGTCGGCTGCCTGGTCGTAGCGCATCGTGCCCGCCCACAGCCGGCCCGACGGGTCGATGCCCGCGTCGTTGCCGCGCACGCCCTCACGCGCCCAGTAGACGAGCCACGACTTGGTGCCGTCGCGGTCGATCAGCGCGATGCCGTCCCGCAGGTTGCAGACGATGCCGCCCTGCGCGCGTGGCTTGGCGGCGCCGACGTGCTGCGGCACGGTCAGCACCGCGTCGTCGTCGCGCGCCGGTGCGTACCGGTGCACCTCGGAGGCGAGGATGTCCACCCACAGCAAGGTGGAACTGCCGTGGTCCCACGTCGGACCTTCGCCGAGCTGGGCCGACGCGCGCACCGCTACTTCGATAGCCACCCAACCACCTTAAATCCCACGTACGCTGGACCTGTGGACCGCACCGCGCTCGCGAAACGGGTCATCCCGCCGCACCCCGTGCTGTCGTTGCTCGTCGTGGCCGGGTTCGTCGGCTTCCTCTACGTCGTCGAGGCCTTCGACGTGGCCACCGGTGGTTCGCTGGAGGACGACGGCGTGCGGCCGCGCGACTTCAGCGAGTGGGACAACCTGCTCTGGATGCCGTTGATCCACGGCGACTGGAGCCACCTCACCGGCAACGCCGTTCCGCTGCTGCTGCTCGGGTTCCTCGCGACCTCGGGCGGGTTGAAGCAGTTCTTCCAGATCACCGCCATCATCTGGCTCAGCAGCGCGCTGGGGGTCTGGGTGTTCGGCAGTCCCGGCAGCCACATCGGCGCGTCCGGGCTGGTGTTCGGGTTCCTCGCGTTCCTGCTGGTGCGCGGGATCTTCGCGCGCTCGTGGCTGCAACTGGTGATCGCGGTCGGCGTGTTCGCGCTGTACGGCGCCGCGCTGTGGGGCGTGCTGCCCGGCCAGCCGGGTGTGTCGTGGGAAGGCCACCTGTTCGGCGCAATCGGCGGCGTTCTGGCTGCGTGGGGTGTGTCTCGGGACAACCGCCGCACTACAACACCGGCTACATTCACGGCGTGACGATCGGGATCATGGACTCGGGCGTCGGCGGCCTGACGGTCGCCCGCGCGATCATGGACCAGTTGCCGGGCGAGTCGATCCACTACATCGGCGACACCGCGCACGGTCCCTATGGGCCGCTACCGATCGCACAGGCGCGCAAGCACGCGCTGGAGGTCTGCGACCGGCTCGTGGACGAGGGCGCGAAGATGCTGGTGATCGCGTGCAACACCGCGTCCGCCGCCTGCTTCCGCGACGCCCGCGAGCGCTACGACGTGCCGGTCGTCGAGGTGATCCTCCCGGCGGTGCGGCGCGCGGTGATGACGACCCGCTCCGGCCGCGTCGGCGTGATCGCCACGGTCGGCACGATCAACTCCCACGCCTACCAGGACTCGTTCCAGGCGGCGCGCGACGTGACGGTGACGGCGGCGCCGTGCCCGCGGTTCGTCGACTTCGTGGAGCGCGGCATCACCTCCGGCCGGCAGGTGCTCGGGCTGGCGCAGGCCTACCTGGAGCCGTTGCAACGCGCCGACGTCGACACCGTCGTGCTGGGCTGCACGCACTACCCGCTGCTGACGGGCGTGATCCAGATCGTCATGGGCGAGCACGTGACGCTGGTGTCGAGCGCCGAGGAGACGGTCAAGGACGTCGTGCGGCTGCTGACCGAACGCGACGAGTTCGCGTCCGAACCCGCCGTGCACCGCGTGACGTGCACCGGTCCGCCGGAGCGGTTCGCGAAGCTCGCCGCCCGGTTCCTGCCGACCTTCGAACAGTGGGGCTGACGTGCTGCTGACCGTGCTCGGCTGCTCCGGCAGCATCCCAGGACCTGGCGCGGCCGCGTCGGGATACCTGCTGGAGGCCGACGGGTTCACGCTGGTGCTGGAGTTCGGCAACGGCGTGCTGTCGCGGTTCCAGGAGGAACGGCCGCTGTTCTCGATGGACGCCCTGGTGCTCTCGCACCTGCACCCCGACCACTGCGTCGACGTGTCCTCCCTCTACGTGGCGCGGAAGTACCACCCGGAACCGCCTCCCGGGCCGTTGCCCGTCTACGCGCCCGCCGAGGCTCCCTCGCGGTTCGTCGCGGCCTACGCGCCGAACGAGGCCGAGCGGTCGTCGCTGGACTTCACCGACGTGTTCTCGTTCCACGGCCTGGGTTCCAAGGTCGAGATCGGACCGTTCACCGTGGACTCCGCCGTGGTCGCACATCCTTGCGAGGCCTACGGGTTCCGGATCTCGTGCGGCGGGGTGACGCTCGCCTACACCGGCGACAGCGGGCCGTGCGAGGCGCTGGACTCGCTGGCCGACGGCGTCGACGTGCTGCTGAGCGAGGCGAGCTGGACGCACGCCCCCGGCCGCCAGCCGGACCTGCACCTGTCCGGGCGCGAGGCGGGAGAGCTCGCGCGGAGGGCCGGCGTGGGACGGCTGCTGATCACGCACGTGCCGCCGTGGACGTCCCGCGACGCCGTGCTGGAGGAGGCCCGGTCGGCGTTCGGCGGGCGCAGTGAGCTGGTCGTGCAGGGCGGCCGGTACGAGGTGGGGGAGCGGACATGATCAACCTGGAGCGCGTCGGCGAGCACGAGTTCGTCGCGACGAACGACAGAGGCGCGTCGGTGCGGATCGGGCGCAAGGACCAGGACGGCTCGTTCAGCCCGGTCGAACTGCTGGTCGCGGCCGCCGCCGGCTGCGCGATGGTCACGTCGGAGACGCTGATCCTCCGGCGAACAGGCGGCGATCGGCTGACAGCGGTCGCGGACGCGGTGCAGTCCGAGAGCGGCAACGAGGTGGTCTCCATCCCGGTGACGCTCTCGTACGACCTGTCCGCCGTGGAGGACGCGGAAGCGCTCGAAGTCGTCGTCCGGCGCGCCGTGGAGCAGTTCTGCACGGTCACGCGGACGTTGAAGCAGTCGGCGACTGCCCCGCTTCAGCTCCCGACACCGCTCCAGACGGCCTCCGACCCGCTGTGACCGGCGCGCACGGTCTGCACCGTCGTCCCGACCGCGAGCAGCACGACCAGCACGGACACCACGACTGAGATCACCCGCCACGTCTTCGTGGTGGGTGCCTCCGCCTGGCGTTCGCGGTCCGCGAGCCGTCCCGCGACCAGCAGCGCGATCACCGCGACGCCGAAGCCGAGCGCGATGGGCAGCAGCATGGTGCCGAGGTCCGCGTGGGTCTGGATGGCGGGGTTCTGCACGCCGTTGCGGGCCAGCGCGGCCTGGAAGTCCTCACCGGCCTGCTTGGCCAGCGGAACGGCCGCGACACCGGCCAGCGTGACGCCCAGGACCGGCCACGCGTACTTGCGCCGCCAGGCCGGGACCAGCGAGATCGCGATCGAGCTGAGCGCCGCGAGGGGCAGCAGCACGACCACCGCGTGCACCAGTAGAGGGTGAAGCGGAATACCGTCGATCGTCAGCATGTCTCTCCCTACGCCATGGCGCTCCGCAGGGTTCATTAGGGTAGGCGCCGTGGTGCGAACCGACGGCCGAAACGACGACGTGTTGCGTGACATCCGGATCACGCGTGGATATCAGACCTGGCCCGCGGGCTCGGTCCTGATCGAGTTCGGGAACACCCGCGTGCTCTGCGCCGCGAGTGTCACCGAAGGCGTCCCCCGGTGGCGCCAGGGCTCCGGCCTCGGCTGGGTGACCGCCGAGTACGCGATGCTCCCCTCCGCCACCCACAGCCGCAGCGACCGCGAGTCCGTGAAGGGCCGCATCGGCGGCCGCACGCACGAGATCTCGCGCCTGATCGGCCGTTCGCTGCGCGCCTGCATCGACCTCGCCGCCCTCGGCGAGAACACCATCGTCATCGACTGCGACGTCATCCAGGCCGACGGCGGTACCCGCACGGCCGCGATCACCGGCGCGTACGTGGCCCTCGCCGATGCCGTGACGTACCTCGGTGCGGCAGGCCGCCTGGCCGACCCGTCGCCGCTGTCGTGCGCGGTGTCCGCCGTGTCCGTGGGCGTGGTCGACGGCCGGGTTCGGCTGGACCTGCCCTACGAGGAGGACTCGCGCGCGGAGGTCGACATGAACGTCGTCGCCACCGACGCCGGCACGCTGATCGAGGTCCAGGGAACCGGCGAGGGCGCCACCTTCGCCCGGTCCACTTTGGACCGCATGCTCGACATCGCCCTGCAGGGCTGCGCCGAGCTGAACCGCCTCCAGGCCGAGGCGCTCTCCGCCCCGTACCCCGGCGTGCTGCCGGAGCCCAAGGCGAGCAGGCGATGAAGCTCCTGCTGGCTTCGCGCAACGCCAAGAAGCTCCGCGAACTTCAGCGCATCGTCGTCGCGGAATCGCTGGACGGCATCGAGGTGCTGTCTTTGGCGGACGTTCCGGAGTTCCCCGAGGCACCGGAGACGGCGCCGGACTTCGAGGGCAACGCCCTGGCCAAGGCCCGTGACGCGGCAGCCGCCACGGGGCTGGTGTCCGTCGCCGACGACTCCGGTCTCGCGGTGGACGAGCTGAACGGCATGCCCGGCGTGCTGTCCGCCCGGTGGTCCGGCCGTCACGGTGACGACGACGCCAACCTGGACCTGTTGCTGGGGCAGCTCGGCGACGTGCCGGACGAGCGCCGCGGCGCCGCGTTCGTCTCCACCGTGGCCCTCGTCGTCCCCGGTGGCGACGAGGTCGTCGTGCGCGGGGAGTGGCGCGGCACGTTGCTGCGCGCGCGTCGTGGCACCAACGGGTTCGGGTACGACCCGATCTTCGTGCCGGAGGGTGCGGAGATCACGTCCGCCGAGATGACGGCCGAGGAGAAGGACGCGGAGTCCCACCGGGGCCGCGCCCTCAAGCTCCTGGTGCCGCACCTGCGCAAGCTCGCTTAGCTCTCCCATCTGGTTCTTACGTCGGGGCCGAGTTTTTCGACCCCGACGTAAGTGCTCTTTCGGTGCAGCAGCAGCGTCAGCGACATGTGACGCACCGGACGGACGTCGATCAGCTTGTCACCGGATAGCGCAAGAGTGCGCAAGGCTGGTATCGCTGCAAACACAGTGGGATCTGTCCAATTACGGCAGTACACGGCCTCTAGTCCTGCCACCTCGGTGAGGACGCCCAAGGTGCAGCCGGGAGCCGTTTCGCTGAGATGCAGGCTGCGGATCGACTTGCCGCGAAGGAATTCGAGGCTTTCCCACGGCTCCCACTGAATCAGGCCGATGGAGCGAGCGTCTGGAAGGCTTTCGAGATTCGTGTAGCGCTGGGCCCCGAGGAGATGGATCATCTCTGGACTCGTCCGCGAGAGTGGGCTGAGATCGATCTCCCCCTTCATCCACGCGAGTAGATACCTAAGTCGAGGCAGCTCATCGACGACGTGAAGGCTCCCCAACGACTCGTCCGGTGGCAGCCAGGCGTCTACACCGGTCAGTTTGCTGAGTAGGTGCAAATGGGGAAACTGCTGGATCGACTTGACCTCGGCGAGTCCATTCTCCAGTGGCGCGTCCGCCAGAACCTCCTCTGCGTAACGCTGGAGATCGAAGTTCAGCCAGGCTTCGATCAACGCTTTCTGGACTGAGGATCGTGGGTCGTGTGCATATCCGGCGAGTTTCATCATCGCCTCTGGTGAGGCGACCAGCGCTGCGGTGCGTATGGTCGAGGCCGCTACGGCATCGGAGAGTTCGTCGAGCGTCGCCGGCAGGTAGCGGAGCACGCGGTGGCCGATGGTCGCGAGCGACGCGGTCTCCTCCGGGGTCCGCGGCGGTACGAGCCGGTCCCTGACGATCGCGTCGATCCGGTCGCACAGGTCGGCGTCGACGTCGCGGACGGTCTCCAGGCACGCGGCCGCCAGCAGGTGGAACCGGCGGGCGTCCTCCGGCTGCCGGTCGGCGAGGTCCAGCAGCGCGGTCAGCAGTTCGGTCACCTGGGACCGGTGCCCGTGGCCGCAGGCCAGCACGATCGTCTGCGTCCACGAGTCCTGGTCCGCGTGTGCCACCAGGGTTTCGACCTGGCCGTCCTGCATCGCCTCCTCGCCCGCCAGGTACTCCTGGAAGGTCCTGTGCACGAAGTCGACCTGGCCGGGGACCGGTTCGCGGAGCACACCACTGCGTTCCAGCAGGTGTGCGACGACGGCGTCGGGGTGCTCGTCGACGTTCGGCATGGAGCGGATCTTGCGGGCGACGTGTTCGTGCACCTTGGTGGTCGGGAGCTGGGACAGGCCGCCCAACGTCAAGCGCCAGGCCAGGTCTCGCAGCAGGACGGTCTTGTCCGAGGTGGTGAGAATGCGGGCGATGCCGCGTTCGGCGTCGCGCAGGTCGAGCAGCATCGTGAGGGCCGCCGCGTAGAGCTCCATGCGGTTGTGCGGGAGGTCGGAGACCCTGCCGAGGTTCAGGGCGCACAACATCGCGCACAGCAACGGAGAAGACGCCAGGCCCTGGAGGTGTTGGCGGCTCTCGATCTGGGTGACGAGACGGCGCTGGGCTTCCTCGGGCGCGTCGGCGGCTTCGTGCCAGCGTTGCAGGAAGGCTTTCACGTCGCCAGGGCTCATCTGCTCCAGCGACAGCACGGAGAAGTTCAGTTCTGCCAACCACTTCTCGTCCGTGGCGGCGGGGCGTGCGGTCACCACGGCCCGTGCCTCGGGGAAGGCCTGGAGGAGTTCGCGCAGCCATTCGCGGACCTCCGGGCGCTTCTCCGGCGGTACCTCGTCGACGCCGTCGACCAGTAGAAGTCCTTTGCCTGCACGGAGAACTCGGTGGGCCCAGCCTGCGGGCATGATGCCCGCGAGCCAGCCGGTGACGAAGTCCTCCGGCTTGGTTGGGAGTGGCTTGTCTGCGTAGGAGCGCAGTCTGATCGGGAACGGGACCATGCCGTTCCACCTGTGCAGCCTGCCGGTGAAACCGTTGCGGGCGGCGGTGACGGCGAGCCAGTCGAGCAGCGTCGTCTTGCCAGAGCCCGCTTCGCCGCGGATGTAGGTGCGTCTGACGAGCGCGGATTCGACGCGCATGCCCGAGTAGGCGTGGTGGTCGGGTTCGGCGAACCAGTTGTCGCGCCGGTGTTTCTCGCCCGAGACCGTGAGGCTCAGGTACGCGACGCTCAAGGCGAGGCGAGGGCGGTCCCTCATGGTGAGGCCGAGGAGTTCGAGCTTGTCCAGGTTGGTCTGGATGAACCGGAGGTACTCGTCGCGGAACTCGTCGTCGTTGTCGGTGCCCTGTGGGGCGTACAACGACGTGCGGGGGAGGCGGGAGAGTACTTCGTCGAGCATCGCGGCCTGAGCCGTGGCGCGGGAGAGGACCTCGGCGAGCGCTCGTGGCTGGAAGGACGGCAGGTTCCTGATGATCTGCACGAGGTAGCGGCAGGACTGGTCCAGCGCGATCTCGTAGCAGCGGCCCAGGTCCTGGCGTGGCAGTGAACGGCGGACGCGTTGGGCCAGGCCCTCGGGGTCCGCGTTGTCGGCCAGGAGGGCGGCGTCGGACAGGTCGACGGACGACAGCGCCACCTCCACTGCGGTGAGGGAGGCGGCGATGTCGTTGTCGGAGAAGCGTTCCAGCGCTGATTCCAGCTGCTCGGTCACCTGGAGGCCGATGTGGTGGATCAGCGTGTCGAGCTTGGCTCGTTGGGTGGGCCTGGAGAGTTCCGCCGCGGCGATCTCGGCCAGGGACGCGGTCCGGTCGTCGGTGTTGGTGGCGAGCCACTCGGTGGCGGCGCGCATCGCGACCGACTGGCCGAGCTTGGAGACGGCCTGGATTTCTAAGCCCACCCAAACGAGGTTAGACGGCCGCCTGCGCGTGCGAGGCCACCGACACGACGCAGACGCCCGCGGCGATCAGGGCCATGCCGCCGAGCATGGCCAGGTTCAACGGGTCGGCGAACAGGACGCGGCTCGTGATGGCCACCAGCGCGATGCCGGCGCCCGCCCAGATCGCGTAGGTGATGGCGACGGGCAGGCCCATTCTGATCACGAGCGATTCCAGGTACAGCGCGGTGAGGAAGCCGGCCGCCAGACCCGCGACGGGCCACGGTTTTGTGAAGCCTTCGGAGTATTTGAGGCAGAGGGTCGCGAAAACCTCCGCGCCCACGGCGAGGGCGAGCAGAATCCACTTGAGCATTGAATTTTCCCAGCACGAAATGCGCGCAGCCCGAGGCGTGCGCGTTGAAGAGAGCGGTGGACGGTTGGGTGAAGAAGCCCTGGTCAGCCGCCGCGTGCGGGGAAGTGGACTCGCAAGGTGAAATCAGACGGGATGTCGGGGCCGTTAGGTGCCGTCAAACGACACACGGTGTATCACCCTCACCGGAACAGGGGCGGCTTTGTTGCACGCCCTCCTCCCGACCATACCTGAAAAAAGGGCCGTCGTCGCAACCAAAGCGACGACGGCCTCACATCAGGTGAAATCAGGCGGGGAGTTCGCGCAGGAGCTTGGCGACGTGGCCGGTGGCGCGGACGTTGTACATGGCCTTGACGATCTTGCCGTCGGGGCCGACGAGGAACGTCGAGCGGATCACGCCCTGGACGGTCTTGCCGTAGTTCTGCTTCTCGCCGAACGCGCCCCACTCGGTGAGCACCTTCTTGTCCGGGTCGCCGAGGAGCGGGAAGTTGAGGCCCTCGGTGTCGCGGAACTTGGCGAGCTTCTCCTGCTTGTCGGGCGAGATGCCGACGACCTCGTAGCCGGAGCCGGCGAGGACCCCGAGGTTGTCGCGGAAGTCGCAGGCCTGCTTCGTGCAGCCCGGCGTGCTCGCGGCCGGGTAGAAGTACACGACCACGGACTTGCCGAGGTAGTCGGACAGGGACACCGGCTTGCCCTCGCTGTCGGGCAGCGTGAACGCGGGCGCGGTGTCACCAGGTTCGAGACGACTGGTCATGCCCCAGAGACTATTCCGGGTACTAGGACTGGCCCTCGAAGACGGTGGGCGCGTCCTGGTCCTGTCCACCCGGCTTGATGGTCAGCTCCATCCGCACGGGCGACTCCGGCACCACGAACGCCAGCTGGAGCTGCGTGTCGCGGCCCGGCGGGAGTTCCGCCACGGCGGCGGCGAGGCCGTTGAGGCCCTGCACGGAGTCGACGAGCTCGGCGGCGGGCTGACCGTCCGCCAGTGCCCTGACGGCGAGCTGGGAGGGCCGGTAGGACGCCTTGGAGCCGTTGTAGACGGTGATCGTGAAGACCGCCGTGCGCTTGGCCGGGGGAACCGCGGTCTCGGACGGTGTGAGGGAACGGGGCGCTGACACCACAACGGACAGACCCGACGTCCACACGCGTTGCGTGCCGAACGCGGCGGCACCGGAGGCACTGGGCTTCTCGGCTCGCTGCTCGACGGTCAGCTTCTCGTCGGGGGTGACGGCGACACTGGGGCCCGCACATCCCGCCACGGCCAGCAACAGGCACAGGCCCGCGGCCGTTTTGGCGAACTTCACGAACTCCCCTTTCCCACCCCGGCGGTGGGTGTGAACGAACTCCCGTCAACTGTGACGGTGCCGAAGGGGGAGTGCGAACGAAAGTGGCCTGAAGAAGCGGACCTGGTGCCGGGCCGTGGCCGACTCGTGATGGGCGGCGTGGGCGGCGCCACAGAAGCGCCGGCCCCACGCCGTCCTAGTGGTCGAGACCACTGGGTGAAGCTAGGGAGCGCGTCGGGGGGCGTGCGCGCTCACACCGATCATCGCCCACTGTGTCCCACGCGCTACAAGCGGAGCCGATTATCACCCGTTCAGAGCAGTGCCAGTCGTACAAAACGTGAAGGTCACGCCTGGGCGACTCACGTATGTGCGGCTGAACGGCCCAGCGACGGCGTCCGTTCGGCCACTTCGCTGAGGAGTTCGAACGAACGCAGACGGTCATCGTGGCCGTGCACGATGGTCGTCACCATGAGCTCGTCGGCCGCCGTCGACTCCATCAACTCGTCCAGTCCTGCGCGGACCGTTGAGGGGGATCCGATGATCTGGGTGGACATGCGGTCCTCCACCACCAGCTGGTCGATCTCGGTGTACGGGTAGTCCGCGGCCTCCTGCGGCGTCGCCAGCGGACCGGGGCGGCCCTGGCGCAGCTTCACGAATGAGAGCGCTCCCGGACCCGCGAGGTAGCGCGCCTGCTCGTCGGTGTCGGCGATGAGCACCGAGGCGCACACCATCGCGTACGGCGCGTCGAGGACCTCGGACGGCCGGAAGTGCCGGCGGTACAACTCCAGTGCCGGCAACGTGTTCTGCGCGCTGAAGTGGTGGGCGAACGCGAACGGCAGGCCCAGCAGCCCCGCGGCCTGCGCGCTGTAGCCGGACGAGCCGAGCAGCCAGATCGGCGGCTTGTTGCCCGCGGCGGGCACGGCGTTGAGCTCGGCGGTGCCGTCGAAGTACTTGATCAGCTCGGTCAGCTCCTGCGGGAAGTTCTCCGCGGACAGACCGGCCTCCGTGCGCCGCAACGCCCGCGCCGTCTTCTGGTCGGTGCCGGGCGCGCGACCGATGCCCAGGTCGATGCGGCCGGGGTGCAGCGCTTCGAGCATGCCGAACTGCTCGGCGACGACGAGCGGCGCGTGGTTGGGCAGCATGACGCCACCGGAGCCGACGCGAATCGACTCGGTGGCGTCCGCGACGTGCCCGATCAACACGGCCGGCGCCGACGACGCGATGCCGGGCATGTTGTGGTGCTCCGCGAACCAGTAGCGGTGGTAGCCGAGGCGTTCTGCCTGCTGAGCGAGCTCCCGCGAGTTCCGCAGCGCGGTCGTCGCGTCCGAACCCGACGTGATGGGCGCGAGGTCGAGAACGGACAGGGGGATCTCACTCAGACGGCTCATACATCGATCAACACCGATACTTCGTGACTTCTTCCGTGAGCCGGGTAACTCGTTTCGCGGCCTTCTCGTACGTGGTGCCCTCGGGATGCAGGGTCAGCACCGCGACGACGCTGAACCAGCACGTGCCGGACGTGTGCAGGGCAGGCGACTTCGTGTCGAGCTCCCACTGGATGCGCGGCCGCGGCCGGTCGACGCACGGCTTCGTCGGATCACCGAATCCCGACCAGCCCTGCTTGAACGCGGGCTTCCACGTGGCGGACGGCAGCCCGAACGACTGGTCGAACCCGTCCGACGCGCACTTCTCGGCCCGCTGCAGGTGCCCCATGATCGTGCGCCGCACGTGCGGCTTGGCGTCCTCCAACAGGTACTTGTAGATCTTCACGACGTCATGCGCGCTCACCGCCGTGTAACCCCACATGCCTCGGTTCTCCGGTGGCAGCGTGTCCTTGAGCTTCAGCCGCTCGGCCGTGCGCACGACGAGCTGCTCCCAGCCGTTCTCGACCCACAGCTCGCTGGCCGCGTTGTCGTCGCTGACCCGCAACATGGGTTCGATGCGCGGGTCGTCGCCGCGCGTCTCCAGCTGTTCGATCGCGATCAGGATCTTCACCAGCGAGGCGGATCTGATCTGCTTGTGCACGTCCCGGCCGGTCACCTGGTGCGTGATCCGGTCGTAGACCGCGTAGGAGGCCGTCGGTGCGGGAACCGGGGCCGTTGTGGTGGGTGCCGCGAGCAACGCCATCGTCAGAAGTAGGTGCACGGCCCCGGAAGTTAGCGATGCTCGCGACCTTTTGCGCGATGTTTTGTAGCTCACACGTGAGACGGACCGGCTGCCTCCTTCCGTTGTTCGTGATGTGACGGACGTGGTGGTGATCGGTGCCGGACAGGCGGGCCTGTCCGCCTCCTACTTCCTGCGGCGGCGCGGCGTGGACCACGTCGTGCTCGACGCGAACCCCTCGCCCGGCGGCGCGTGGCTGCACCGCTGGCCGAGCCTGCGCATGCGGACCGTGCACGGCATCCACGAGCTGCCCGGCATGCCGTTCGAGCAGCCCGCACCCGAAGAGCAGGCGAACGAGGCGATCCCGTCCTACTTCGCCCGCTACGAACAACTCTTCGACCTGCCCGTGGTGCGCCCGGTGAACGTCACCCAGGTGGTGAACGACGGTGCGCTGCTCAAGGTCGAGACCACCGGCGGCGTCTGGACCACCCGCGGCTTGATCAACGCGACGGGCACCTGGCGCCGCCCGTTCTGGCCGCACTACCCGGGCCAGGAGACGTTCCGGGGCCGCCAGCTCCACACCGCCGACTACCAGGGCCCGGCTCCGTTCGAGGGCAAGCGCGTCGTGGTCGTCGGCGGCGGCGCCTCGGCCACGCAACAGCTGATGGAACTCGCTCCTTTCGCGGCGGAGACCCGCTGGGTCACGCGGCACGAACCGGTGTGGCGGGAGGGCCCGTTCACCGAGGACTACGGCCGCTGGGTGGTCGGCATGGTCGAGGAACGCGTGCGGGCGGGACTGATCCCGCGCAGCGTCGTCAGCGTCACGGGGCTGGCGCTGACTCCCGAGACGCGTGCTGCTTTGGACGCCGGAGTGCTGCAGCGGTGGCCGATGTTCTCGCGGGTCACGCCCGGCGGTGTCGAGTGGGCGTCCGGGGAGCGCTTCGACGCCGACGTCATCTTGTGGGCCACCGGATTCCGGCACGACCTGGAGCACCTCGCGCCGTTGCACCTGCGGGCTGCCGGGGGCGGGATCCAGGTGGAGGGGACGCGGGTGGTGTCGGATCCTCGGATTCATCTTGTGGGGTACGGGCCTTCGGCCAGCACCATCGGGGCCAACCGGGCTGGGCGGGCCGCTGTTCGTGAGTTGGTGGGGTACCTGGACGGTGCGACGGTGGCTGGCTGAGGGGCTGGCCCGGTTGTGTGGCGTGGCCGGTGCGGTTTGCGGTGATGGGGTGAGCCGGGTTGGGGCTGGGTCGGCGGGCCGGTGGGGAGCGGGCTGCGGGCGCAGGTTGGCTGGCCGGGTTGGCTGCGGGGCGTGGGTTGGCGGGCCGGGTGCCGGTGGCGGTAGCCGGGCTGGGCGGCGGGTCGGTGCGTTGCCGGCAGGGGGCGTGGCAGCGAGGGGGCGTCAGTAGGTGGGCTGGCCGGAAGGTGGGTGGGCTGGCCGGAAGGTGGGTGGGCTGGCCGGAAGGTGGGTGGGCTGGCCGGAAGGTGGGTGGGCTGGCCGGAAGGTGGGTGGGCTGGCCGGAAGGTGGGTGGGCTGGCCGGTGGGTGGGCTGGCTGGTGGGTGAGCTGGTCGCGAGGTCGGCCGGGTTGGCCGGTTGTTGGCGGGTGACTGGGGGTCGGACTGAGGCGGCTGTTGGCGGTGACTGGGGGCCGGACTGGGGCGGCCGTCTGCGGGTGGCTGGGGTCGGACTAGGGCGGGCGTTGGCGGGTGCTGAGGCCGCGCCCTTGTGCGGTCAGGCGGTTGTGTTGGTTCGGCGTTTGGAGATGCGGGTCGCCACGAAGATGGTCACCGCTACGACTGCCAGGCCCAGGACCACCTTGGAGCCGATGCCCACGTACTGCTCGACCAGGTGCCAGTTGTCGCCCAGCAGGTAGCCCGCGAGGATCAGCGCCGTGTTCCAGAGGAGGCTGCCGGCCGCCGTGTAGGCGAGGAACGGTGCTAATCGCATGCGTTCGACGCCGGCCGGGATCGAGATCAGGCTGCGGAAGACCGGGATCATGCGGCCGAAGAAGACCGCGCGGTAGCCGTTGCGGAGGAACCAGGCCTCTGTTCTGTCCACATCGGACACTCGGACCAGGGGCATGCGGGCGGCTATGCGGCGGACTCGGTCGCGGCCCAGCATCGCGCCCACCCAGTACAGGATCAGTGCGCCCGCGACTGAGCCGAAGGTGGTCCAGGCGATGGCGTCGAAGAGCGACATCTTGCCCTGGGCCGCGGTGAAGCCGGCCAGGGGCAGGAAGACCTCGCTGGGCAGGGGTGGGAACAGGTTCTCCAGCGCGATCGCCAGCGCCGCTCCGGGTGCGCCGGCCGTCTGCATCAGGTCGGTGACCCAGTCGACCAAGTTCATGGGTTCCAAGTTACGGACGGGGGCGGGGTGGGGCATTGGGGTGATCCGCAATGTTGGGGTGGGGTAAACCGCACCCCAGCATCCGGGACATCCACTAGGGGTCGGCGGTTCCTTGCGTCTGAACAGGAAGTCGAGCGGGGCGCGCGACACCGGTGCGTCCGAGGAGCACGAGGGTGAGAGTCCTCACGCAACCTCACGCAGCCCTGCATATCCGAACAATTTTCACGATCCATCCACAAAGGATCGGAACGGTCCGTTCGTCCACATCGGGAGGGAAAGGCCTTTCCGGACCGGGATCGTTTGACTACGATCTTTCCGATGGCTGACCAGGTGGCGACGTGCGCGATCTGCGGCACCACTACCGCCGCCTCCCGGCACAGACGTGCGCGGTACTGCTCCAACGCGTGCCGGCAGCGGGCCTACCGGCAGCGCGTGAACGAACCCGGCCCCGCGCTGGACAGCTTCATCGGCCGCGACGCCGAACTCGAAGGTCTCGCGAGGAGTGACGCCCGCGTGCTCACCCTCGTCGGACCGGCCGGTGTCGGAAAGAGCAGGCTGGCCAAGGAGTTCGCCGGGAACCGGGCGGCGTGGGTCGACCTCGCAGGGACGTCGGACGTGGCGGGGGCGTGCGCGCAGGCGTTCGGCCGGCGGGCCGACGAGCCGGTGCTGAGCACGCTGGTGCGGGAGCTGAACCGGAACACCTTGCTGGTGCTGGACAACTGCGAACGCGTCGCGGCGGACTGCGCGGCGCTGCTCGAACCTCTGCTGCTCGGCTGCCCTGAGCTGAGGATCATCGCCACCAGCAGGGAACCGCTGCGGGTGCCGGGCGAGGTGCTGTTCGCCGTGGAGCCGTTGTCGATCACGAACGCCGTCGAGCTGTTCGCGGACCGCGCCCGCGCCAGCCAGGTGGGGCTGCGGCTCGGCGAACGGGAGGCGCTCGCCGCCCTGTGCGCGAAGCTGGACCGCCTCCCGCTGGCCATGGAGCTCGCGGCACGGCTCGTGACCGTGCTGCCCGTCGCCGAGCTCCTCAACCGCCTGGA
This sequence comes from Lentzea sp. NPDC058436, assembly GCF_042721515.1. NCBI lineage: Bacteria > Bacillati > Actinomycetota > Actinomycetes > Pseudonocardiales > Pseudonocardiaceae > Lentzea > Lentzea sp. NPDC058436. Next base: position 259,498 of record NZ_JBHXLF010000004.1, on the reverse strand, counting down.
CGACCGGCTGGAGCTGCTCAACCGCGGCAACCGCACCGCCGCCGAACGCCACCAGAGCCTGCGCGCCGCGATCGGCTGGAGCTACGACCACCTGAGCGCCGAGGAGCAGCACGTGTTCCGGTGCATCTCGCAGGGGCCGGGAGGTTTCGGGCTCGACGGCGCGGTCCAGGCGTGCGACCTGCCGACGGACCGGGTGCTGGTGCTGTTGTCCGCGCTCGTGGCCAAGTCGTTGCTCACGTTCACCGGCACCGGCCGGTTCGAGCAGCTGGAGTCGATCAGGCTCTACGGCAGGGAACGGCTGGCGGAGCAGGTTCGCCGCGGGCAGACCCCGGCGGCGAACCGCTGAAACCGCTGATCAATGAGGTCGGGGGGACTCGAACCCCCACTGGCTGGGACCTAAACCCAGTGCCTCTGCCAATTGGGCTACGACCCCTCGGGTGGAAGCCTATCCGCCCTTCATGGACTCGCTCTCGCGGGTCGCGCGAAGCCCCGCGGAAGACCGTCCACTACGGTTGGCGGAAGAACCGCTGCTAGGAGGACATGTGGCTCGCGATCCCGACACCATCCAGCGCGAGATCGAGCAGGCTCGCACCGCGCTGGCCGCCACCCTGGACGAGCTCAGCGAGCGCGCCAACCCGCAGAAGCTCGTCGAGCAGGGCAAGTCGTCCGTGCTCGACGTGCTGAGCCAGCCCAAGGTCAAGTACACGCTGATCGCGGTCGGCGCGGTGGTCGGCTTCGCGCTGGTGCGCAAGCTCTTCCGCTAGGAGACCCGCACCAGAGGCAGGAGCACCTGCTCGACGACCTTCTCCACGAACGGTTCGTCGAGCGGGTCCCCGGTCAGCATCAGCCGGTAGATCAGGGCGGCGCCTGCGATCTCGACCGCCATGCCGCGCGGGGCGTCGGCCCGCAGCTCGCCCCGTTCGGCGGCCCGGTCCAGGATGCCGCGCAGCACGTCGCGCTGGGAGATCAGGAAGGTCTCGCGGAACGCCGCTGCCAGCTCGGGCTCGTGCGGGAGCTCGCCCACGAGCGCCTGAGCGGCCTTGCCGATCGGTCCGGAGAGGAACGCGGCGAACGACGAGAGGAACTCGCGCAGGTCTCCTGCGAGAGAACCGGTGTCCGGTGCCGCGAGGTTCTGCGTGGCGAGCTGGGTGCACGTGTCGATCACGAGATCGAGCTTCGACTCCCACCGCCGGTAGATCGTCGCCTTGCCCGCTCTCGCACGGGCCGCCACCGCGTCCATGGTGAGCGCCCGGTACCCGACCTCGGCCATCACCTCGAGCGCTGCCTGACGTAAGGCGTCGTCCCTGCTGGCGTCCCGGGGACGGCCCCGTTGCGGGGACCTGCCCTCGTTGAACGCCGTCGTTGACACGGCCATGCCACCTCCTCGTACAAGGACACGGCACGCGCGTGTCTCCCCGCCCCTTTGGCGGAACATCCTAGGCGTCCTGCCCACCTCGCAGGGTGAGCAGCACCCGTATGTTGCATCGTGTTGTAGTTAGTGGGGTCTTGCGCGATGCGTTCAGGAGGACCGGGAAACGGAGTGTGCGCTGGCCAGCTGGGTCATGTACCGCTTCACGACCCGTCCGTCGTACCGAGTGTCGATCAGCCGCCGGATGTCCGCGATCAACCTGTCGCGGTCCGGCAGCGCGATGTGGTTCGAGTACGTGAGGAGCAGGTCCACGTACGACTCGGTGTCGTAGGCCCGCTCCCACTCGTACCGGAAGAACTCGGGCGGCTCGAAATCGGCGCTCTCGTCGAACTCGGCGGGGATCTCCGACGCGGGGACGAGCCGCAGATCCGGTGGCGTGGAAGGATCCCAGCGCTCGTAGCACTTCTGCACGTCCACGAAGAACGGCCCGGTGCCGCCCGCGACGTGGTGCGTCGAGATCACGGCGAGCACCCCGCCGGGACGCAACGCCGCCGCGCAGCGCGCCATCCGCGTGGCCGGGTCGAGCCAGTGGAAGGCCGTCGCGGACACCACGAGGTCGAACGGCTCCGCGGGCAACGGCCAGACGTCGAAGTCCGCCACGACCACCTGGGCCGCGGGAGCGTGCCCACGGGCGACAGCGGCGAGATCAGGGCTCAGTTCGACCGCCGTCACGTCGCCGAGCGCCGTCAGCGGCAGCGTGGCCTGCCCGGTGCCGGGGCCGATCTCCAGGATGCGGGGACCGGACAGCCGGGTGAACATCTCCGGGGGATAGGTGGGACGTGCCCGGTGGTAGCGGGCGGCGTCCCCTCCGAACGTGGTGCGCAGGTGCTCGCGGTCGGTCACCCGCCGAATTCAAGCGAGCGGGACGGCAGCGCGTCCATCCCGTTTCGCGCGAACCCCGCCCACAGCGCGCGCATCATCTTGGCCAGCACGGGATCCGGCTCCTCCCCGGCGAGCATGCCGCAGCCGAGCCAGCCGTCAGGGTCGAACAGGAACGGCAGCTCCATGCAGTGGCACGAGCCCAGCGGGGCGTCGGCGGGCGCCCACCTGAACGCGTAGGTGGCGACCTGCCCGCCCGCCGCCGCCCAGTCCCTGGCCAGGTCACGGGCGCCGCCGGCGAAGATCAGCTCGGTCACGGCCTCCCAGTGCTCACGGCTGGGCACGTACGGGCTGCCGTCGTCGGCCGTGTGCCCGACGAGCAGCTCGACCCGTGAGGCCGCCGCCGTGAGGTCCACGTCGTCCAGCACGGGCGCGAACGGCATGCCGCCCGACGGCGCGAACCTCGGTCCCATCTCGGCGACGGCGGCGGTCTGGGCCGCCAGCGCGTCCTCGACGGACGTGGAGGCGTCGACCGAAATGGACGAACGCAGCGCGGCTGTCATCTCCGCGCGTTCGGGGCTGCGCGTGCCCAGCGGCGCGCTCTGCAGGATCGCCCGCCGGAACAGGTTCTCGGTGTCGACGAGCATCAGCGCGTACACGGAGTCCGCGCCCGCGGACTGCCCGAACGCCGTCACGTTCGACGGGTCGCCGCCGAACGAGGTGATGTTGTCCCGCACCCACCGCAGCGCCGTGAGCTGGTCGAGCAGCCCCAGGTTGTCGCGCAGGTAGCCGAAGACGCCGAGGCGGTAGCTGACGCTGACCACGACCACGCCCTCCGACGCCAGCAGGCCGGCGTCGTACTTCGCCGACTCACCGCTGCCGGTCACGTAGGCGCCGCCGTGGAACCAGACCATCACCGGCAGCCCGGCCGCGTCTGCGGGCGCGGTGACCGAGAGCACCTGGCAGTGCTCGTCGAACGCCAGCCCCTCGACCGAGTTGCCTACCAGGGCGGCCAGTGCCGACGGCGGTTGCGGGCAGGCGGGGCCGCGTTCGGAGGGGCGCGCGCCGTCCCAGGCGAGCGGTTCGGGCTTCGCGAAACGGGAAGCCGTCGCATAACGGATACCGCGCGCCCGGACGAGGCCATCGTTGATCAGCACGCTTCCGATACTAAGCATGCGTAACCAACTACACACCGTCTCGATTCGGCGCGAACCGCCGACCAGGAGCACGATGCAAAGGACGAACACCGAGGCAGAGGAGGCGCCCTGTGCGGGCTACGACGATCTACGGCACCCGAGACATCCGCGTTGAGGAGGTGCCGGACGCGGCGGTCCAGGAGGCCACGGACGTCGTCGTCCGGGTCGAGCTCGCGTGCATCTGCGGCAGCGACCTGTGGGCGTACCGGGGCGTGGCCAAGCGCGAGGGCGGGCAGCGGATCGGGCACGAGTTCCTCGGCATCGTCGAGGAGGTCGGCAGCGAGGTCCGCAGCGTCCAGGTCGGCGACCGCGTCATCGCGCCGTTCGTCTGGAGCGACGGCACGTGCGCGTACTGCCAGGCCGGGCTGCAGACGTCCTGTCGCGCCGGCGGGTTCTGGGGCAGCAAGGGCAGCGACGGCGGGCAGGGCGAGGCGGTCAGGGTGCCGCAGGCCGACGGCACCCTGGTCCGGGTTCCCGCGGACGCGCCGGCGTCGCTGCTGCCCGCGTTCCTGAGCCTGAGCGACGTCATGGGCACCGGGCACCACGCGGCCATGGGCGCTGGTGTCGGTCCCGGCGCGACGGTCGCGGTCGTCGGTGACGGCGCGGTGGGCCTGTGCGGTGTGCTGGCTGCCAAGCGGCTCGGTGCCGAGCGGATCATCGCCATGGGGCGGCACGAGGACCGGGCGAAGATCGCGAAGCTCTTCGGCGCCACGGACCAGGTCGCCGAACGCGGTGAGGCCGCCATCGAGCGCATCAAGGAGATGACCGGCGGGCTCGGCGCGTCGGCGGTGTTGGAGTGCGTCGGCACCGAGCAGTCGTGGACGACCGCGATGGGCATCGTGCGCGACGGTGGCCGGATCGGGTACGTCGGTGTGCCGCACGAGATGCCGGGGCTGCCGCTGAACAAGCTGTTCAACCGCAACATCGCCATCGGCGGAGGTGTCGCGCCGGCGCGGGCGTACCTGCCCGAACTGCTGGCCGACGTGCTCGCCGGCCGGATCGACCCCGGCCCGGTGTTCGACAGGACGGTCTCGCTCGCCGACGTCGCCCAGGGCTACCAGGCGATGGACGAGCGGACCGCCCTGAAGGTCATCGTGCAGCCGTAGTCAGGACGTAGTCCTCGGCGCGCACGCGCTTGGTCCGCATCCAGTACCGCCAGGTGAATCCCGGCCACACGGTGCGGTTCACGCCCTGCGCGTCGAGGTACCAGCTCTTGCAGCCGCCCTGGGTCCACACGCCCTTGGTGAGCTTGCGCTGGATCTCGGTGTTGAACTCCTGCTGGGCCTCCAACCGCACGTCCAGCTCCGCTGCGCGGTGTTGGTCGAGGAGCCGGAGGCACTGCGAGATGTACCGGATCTGGGACTCGATCATGAACACGACCGAGTTGTGCCCGAGTCCGGTGTTGGGGCCCAGCAGGAAGAACAGGTTGGGGAAGCCCGAGACCGTGATGCCGTAGTAGGTCTCGATCCCCTCTTGACGCCACTGCTTCGCGAGGTCGACGCCGCCCTTGCCCTGGATGTCCAGGTAGTCGAACGAGTCGACGACGTGGAACCCGGTGCCGTAGATGATGACGTCGACCTCGTGCTCGACGCCCGCACTGTCCACGACGGACTTCTCGCGCACCTCGGAGACCTTGTCCGTCACCAGGTCCACGCCGGGGTACCCCAGCGCGGGGTAGAAGTCGTTCGAGATCAGCACGCGCTTGCAGCCCATCGTGTAGTCGGGCTTGAGCTTGCGGCGCAGCGCCGGGTCCGGCACCTGCTTCTTCAGGTGCCGCAACGCGATGCCCTGCGCGAACCGCATGATCTTCGGGTTCACCGCGAAGCCCAGCGCGGACGACTCGCGCGTCCAGTACACGAAGTTGCGGTAGGCGCGTTGCGTGAACGGCAAGGCGCGGAACAGCTTCTGCTCCCAGCCGTTGATCTCGCGGTCCGCCTTGGGCATGATCCACGGCGGCGTGCGCTGGAAGATCTTCATCGACGCCACCTGGCCGGCGATCTTCGGCACGAACTGGATCGCCGACGCGCCCGTGCCGATGACGGCGACGCGTTTGCCGGTGAGGTCTTGGTCGTGGTCCCACTGCGCCGAGTGGAAGGTCTTGCCGCCGAACTTCTCGATGCCGGGCAGTTCGGGGATGTTCGGGATGTGCAACGCGCCGACGCCCGCCACCAGGGCCTGCGCGGTGTAGGTGTCGCCCTGCTCGGTCGTGACGGTCCAGCGCTTGGCCTCGTCGTCCCACCGCGCGCCGGACACCTTGGTGTTGAAGCGGATGTGCGGCCGCAGCCGGTACTTCTCGGCGACGCGCTGCAGGTAGCCCTGGATCTCGCCCTGCTGCGCGAACATCCGCGACCACTTGGGGTTCATCTCGAACGAGAACGAGTACATGTGCGACGGCACGTCGCACGCGCAGCCCGGGTAGGAGTTGTCCCGCCACGTGCCACCGAGGTCGGCGGCCTTCTCGAGAACCACGAAGTCGTGCTCGCCGCGGCGCTTCAGTTCGATGGCCATGCCCAGGCCGGAGAAGCCGGTGCCGATGACGAGCACTTTCGTCTCTCGATGCATGGGGAGGTCCCTCCGCTCGCGGTTGCTACTTCGCAGTAGGTTACTCGAAGTAAGTTACGAGCGGTAGACTCCTTTCGTGACTGCTCCGCGGCGCCGCATGCCCAAGGCCCAGCGCATGGCGCAGATGCTCACCGTCGCCGAGGAGATCTTCGCCGAGCAGGGGTATCTGGCCACGTCGATGGACGAGATCGCCGAACGCGTCGGCGTCTCGAAGCCGATGCTCTACGAGTACTTCGGTTCGAAGGAAGGCCTGCTCATCGGCTGCATCCACCGTGCGCGCACGGAGTTGCGCGAGAAGACGGCGGCGGCGATCTCGGGTGCGGCGAGCCCGGAGGAGTTCCTGAGGCTCGGGCTGCTCGCGTTCTTCGAGTTCATCGACGAGCACCGCCGGTCGTGGGCACTGCTGCGGCAGGAGGCGGCCGTGGCCGTGCCGTCGGCGCAGGAAGAGGTGGAGGGCATCCGCCAGCAGCAGACGGACATGATCGGGGCCGTGCTGGCGTCGTTCACGCCGGAGATCGACCCGCTGGAGGCGGAGGCGTTCGCGGAGATGGTCGTCGGCGCGACCGAACGGCTCGCGGTGTGGATGGAGCGCAGGCCCACGGTGGGACCTGCGCTCGCAACCGACTACGTGATGAACGTGATCTGGCCGGGTGTGGCTATGAAGCTGCCTTCACCCGTTCCGCACGCATAGCGGTGACGGCCGGGAGATCGATCGGCGCGACCTTCGTGCCGGTCGCCCACTCGATCAGCATGTCCGCCAGCGCGGGATTGCGCGGCAGCACCGGGCCGTGCAGGTAGGTGCAGACGATCCGGCCCTGGACGGCGCCCTCGACGCTGCCGTCGTTGCCCGTGCCGACCTTGACGTGCGCGAGCGGCCGGGCGGCCGGGCCCAGCACCGTGCGGCCCTGGTGGTTCTCGAACCCGGTCAGCGGGCCCGCGAACAGGCCGTCGGCCGGCTCGGCGACGACCTCGCCGATCGCGCGGCTGCCGCCGGCGTGCGAGGTCGAGTCGATCAGGCCCATGCCGGGGTGCGTCACGTTGTCGGCGCGGGTGAAGCTCTCGCCGAAGATCTGGATGCCGGCGCACACGCCCAGCACCACGGCGTTCTTCGTGACGGCGCGCTGCAGGCCGGGGTGCTCGCGGAGGTGCTTGACCGCCAGCGTCTGCGCGGTGTCCTCACCGCCGCCGACGACGTAGATGTCGCACGAGTCCGGCACCGGCTGGCCGTAGTTGATCGGCACGATCTCGGCCTTGATCCCGCGCCACGTCATGCGCTTCTCGAGGACCACGGCGTTGCCGAAGTCGCCGTACGTGCCGAGGAGATCCGGCAGCACGAGCGCGATCTGGATTGTCGACTCACTCATCAGCGGCAGCCCTGGCATTCAAGTCGCGGAACGCGGTGTAGTTGGCGATGACCTCGACCGCGCCCTGCGGCATCTGGTCGATGGCCTTCAGCGGGTCGGGAACGATCGTGTGCTGGACCTCGGCGTAGGTCAGACGCACGGCGAGGTCGGTCGCCCGTTCGCCCGACGCGATGACCGTGCGGCCCTGCAGGCGTTCGAAGGGGACGTCCCACAGCCAGCTCAGGTCGCGGCCGTCGGCCTCCTGGGCGTTGATCACCAGGACGGCCGGGTGGTTGGCCTCCTTGACGACCGTGAGGGTCTCGCTCCAGCCCGCCGGGTTCTTGCTGAGCAACAGGCGCGCGCTGCGGCCGTTGCGCTGGATCGTGCGGTAGCGGCCGCTCACGTTGGAGACACCCCGCAGGCGGCGCACGGCCTCCTCGGCGGGGACGCCCATCGCGTGCGCGGCCGCGGACGCCATGACGGCGTTGGCCTGGTTGAACTTGCCCGGCAGCGTGAGCCGCAGCTCGAGCTTCTGGTGCTCCGGCGTGATCATCGCTTCGTCGGCGGTGATCCAGTTCGGGTGCGGGCGCGCGAGGTCGCAGCCCGTGCAGTGCCAGTGCTCGCCCTGCCAGCGGATCGGGCTGCCGCAGCGCGGGCAGCTCGCCGAGTCGTGGTGCCAGCCCGTGCCGGTCGCGACCCAGATGACCTTGGAGGCGTTCCAAGCCGCGCTCGTCACCATCACGTCGTCGCAGTTGGCGACGATCGTGCAGTTCTGCAGCTTGTTGACGGAGTCGCGCAGCGAGCGCTCGATCGTCCTGACCTCGCCGACGCGGTCGAGCTGGTCGCGGCTCAGGTTCAGGATCACGGCGACGGACGGGTTGCTGGCGCCCGCGACGGCCGGGAAGTAGGCCTCGTCGCACTCCAGCACCGCGTACGGCGCGTCCGGCTGCTTCGAGAGCGCCGTGACGTGGCCGTCGGGCATGTTCGCGCCGCTGTGGTTCGTGGCGACCTCGCCCAGCGCGCCCACGGCCCTCGCCAGCATCATCGTGCTGGTGGTCTTGCCGTTGGTGCCCGTCACGACGGCGACCCTGCGGCCCTGGGTGAGGCGGTTCAGCGCCTGCGGGTCGAGCTTCAGCGCGACCCGGCCGCCGATCATGCCGCCGGCGCCGAGGCCCATCTTCTGCGACAACGTGGAGCTCAGGTTGCCCAGCTTCACGGCGGCTGCGGTCCGCAGAGGGAGGCGGGCGGGGGAATCGTTCACGCAGGCGACTCTACCGGCGTTGGAATCCGCCCCTTTCCAGGCGGTCGTTGCGTTGGTGTGAACGGGGTTCGGTACAACTACCGGCTCAGTCCGCGCAGGATCCGGATCAGTTCCACGGTCGGGAGTTGGCACAGCTGCGCCATGTTCTCTAGGGCAGGCAGGTCGAGGTGCACCTCGGGTGAGGCACCTGGCGGAAGCGCGTGCAGCCGTCCGGCCGCCCACCGCTTGAGCGGCAGGATCCGCGGGTTGTCGGCGGCGGCGATCGCGGTGAGGCTCAGCGACAGGTGACCGGCGGGGGTGTCGCCGAAGAAGCGTTCGTGCACACGAGCGAGGACTTCGTGCGCAGGGACGTCGAGGGCGTGGCAGATCTCCACGAGGCGCACGACGGAACACTGCCGCGTGCCGAGTTCGTAGGTCGCCAGCGTCTGCAGCGAGATCTCGGTCTGCAGGCGCTTGTTCAGCTCCTTGCGGGTCCATCCGCGCTGCTTGCGAAGGCTGCGGATCTCATCACCGAGCACGCGCTGGTACGCCGCTGTGTCGATTTGGCCGTTCGCAGTCTGCACTCTTGTCCTCCACCCCGTGAGCGGGTCTCACGGTGATGGAAGGCGCTGGTGCTTCGTCGCTTACGCAACTTACTGGCAGAATCCCCCGAACGGGGGATAACTCTCTACTCTGAGTATCAGTTCACGCAGCGCACGCCGTCCGCGGAGATGGGCGGAGGGGCCGCGGGGTCAGCCGGTTGCTGACGCGCACCGTCCAGGGCGAGCATTCCCGACCCGGTGAAACCCTGGGCGCCGGGACCGGAGTAGTCCGAGCCGAGGAAGACGCGGGCGGCGCCGGCCGGCACGTTGACGTCCTCCTCGATCTTGAGACCGCCGAGGGCCTCCTGGACGGCGTTCGCGCCCGCCTCGCCGCCCTTGCCGTAGCGGACGACGGACTTCGTCATGGCCTCGGCGTTGCCCGTCTGACCCTCCTTGAAGCCCTTCGCGACGAGCGACTGCAGCACCAGGCCCGCGAGGCCGGGCTGACCGGACGCGTTGCGGACGTCGACGGTCACCGTGGCCTTGTCGAACTTCGGGTCGGCGGGGTTCGACGACGCGGGCGCCTTGCCGAGGTTCTTGACGAACGTCTTGACCTCGGACTCGGTCACCTCGACCGCGGAGCCGTCCTCCGGCGTCTGCAGGTCGGGGTTGCCCGTCGGGATCGTCTGGAACGTCAGGTTGCCGCCCGTCAGGTCCTTCATCTGCAGGGCGAAGTTGGTGATGTCCCAGCCGTCGTCGAGCACGATCGCGCTGCCGAGGGCCTTGATCAGGTCGCTGCGCTTGGTGCTGTCGGTGAGCACGCCCGCGGACAGCACCTTCTTGGCGAGGCCCGCCATGAAGACCTGCTGGCGCACGACGCGGTCGAGGTCGCCCATCGGCAGGCCGTGGCGCTGGCGGACGAACGCGAGCGCGTCCTTGCCCGAGATGGTCTGCTGGCCGGCCGGGAAGTTCGCACCGGAGAAGCTGTCGCGGACCTTGGTGTTGAGGCAGACGTCGATGCCGCCGATGGCCTTGGTGATGTCGTAGAAGCCGACGAGGTTGACCTCGGCGTAGTGGTCGATCGTCGCGCCGGTGAGGGTCTGGATCGTCTCGATGAGGTTGTTCGCGCCCGCCTTGCGCGACTCCATCTCGACCTCGGGCCCGGTCTTGCCGCTGCCCTGCAGCTTCTCGGCCGCGTCGTTCTTGGCGTACCCGTAGGCGGAGTTGATCTTGTGTCGCCCGTAGCCGCCCGCGATCCTCACGTAGGAGTCGCGCGGGAACGAGACGGCGTAGGCCTTGCCGCTGTCGTTCGGGATGTGCAGCAGGATCAGCGTGTCGGTGTTGAAGCCGCCGTCGTCGGTGCCGCCCGCCTGCAGTTCGTTCAGGATGTTCTGCGGCAGGGGGTTGCCCTTGGCGTCGGTGCGGCTGTCCATGCCGACCAGCAGGATGTCGATCGCGCCGTCGGCGGGCCGTTCGGACGCGTCAGCGAGGTTCAGGTCCTGCTTGGTCAGACCGTCGGTCAGCGCCGTCAGGTTCTGCCACGCGATACCGGTGACCAGCAGGATCGTCGCCGACACCATGCTGATGAAGATCTTGGCGCCGGTGGGCGCGCCGCGCTCGGACTTGACCGGGCGGCGGGCGGCGGGACGGGGCCGCGGGCGGGGCGCGGGGGCCTCGGACCTGGCCTTCGCCGGGGTGGTGCGGACCGTGGGGCGGTCGGCGACCGGGCTCGCGGCGGACGACGAGGAGCGGGTGCGCTGGGGCTCACGGCGCGGAGGCTCGGAGCGACCGGCCGACTCGCGGCGGGGCGGTTCGGAACGGCGCGGGGGCTCGCTGCGGCTCGCCGACTCGCGGCGCGGAGGGTCGTTGCGGCCCGCCGACTCGCGACGCGGTGGTTCGGAGCGCTTCGGGGGCTCCCGCCTCGGCGGTTCGGCCTTGCCCGGCTGCCTGCGCGGGGGCTCTGAGCCTCGCGGCGGCACCTGCGGGCGGCGGGGCTGACCTGCCTGCGGACGCGGGGTGGCGGAGGGTCGCCTGGGATTCCCGTTCGGGTCTCCTGGCCGCGGCGGCCGGTTGTCCACACCCACTCCTCTCGGCACATTCGGGTACACCAAGTAGACGTGCGGGGCCGCCACTCGGTTGTGCACAGGGTGGCACAGTGGCGAAGACCACCTGATCAAGGCCCCCTGACCAGCGGTTTTGTCTGTTTCGTAGACTCGTCGCCGTGTTGACGATGCAGGACGCGCTGCTCGCGCTGACCAAGTACTGGACCGACCGAGGTTGCATCGTGGTGCAGCCGTTCAACACCGAGGTCGGGGCGGGGACACTGAACCCCGCCACCGTGCTGAGGGTGCTGGGTCCCGAGCCGTGGCGCGTCGCCTACGTGGAGCCGTCCGTGCGGCCCGACGACGCCCGCTACGGCGAGAACCCGAACCGGCTGCAGACGCACACGCAGTTCCAGGTGATCCTCAAGCCCGACCCCGGCGACCCGCAGGAGCTCTACCTCGGTTCGCTGGAGGCGCTGGGCATCGACGTGCGCGGCCACGACGTCCGGTTCGTCGAGGACAACTGGGCCTCGCCGGCGCTCGGCGCCTGGGGCCTCGGCTGGGAGGTCTGGCTCGACGGCCTGGAGATCACCCAGTTCACGTACTTCCAGCAGGCCGGCGGCATGACGCTGGACCCGGTGTCGGTGGAGATCACCTACGGCATCGAGCGGATCATGATGGCGCTGCAGGGCGTCGACCACTTCAAGAAGATCGCCTACGCGCCCGGCATCTCCTACGGCGAGGCGTTCGGCCAGGCCGAGTACGAGATGTCGCGGTACTACCTCGACGACGCGGACGTGGAGGCGAACAAGCGCCTCTTCGAGGAGTTCGCGGCCGAGGCCCGTCGCATGCTCGACGCCCGGCTTCCCGTGCCGGCGCACAGCTTCGTGCTGAAGTGCTCGCACATCTTCAACGTGCTCGACGCGCGCGGCTCGATCTCCACGACCGAGCGCGCCCGCGCGTTCGGTCGGATGCGCGGGCTGGCGCGGGAGGTCGCCGCGCTGTGGGCGGAGAGGCGGTCCGAGCTCGGGCATCCTCTCGGTGTCGCGGAACTCCCTGCCGTGGTGGAGAAGCCCTCGTCCTTCGAGGACGTCGTCGCGCCGGCGACGCTGCTGTTCGAGATCGGCACCGAGGAACTGCCCCCGCACGAGGTGCTGCGGACCGTCGACGCGGTGCGTTCCGCCGTGACGACGAAGCTGGCGGCCACGCGGCTGACCTCGGGCGAGGTGACCGTGCACGGCACGCCGCGCCGGATCGTCGTGCTGGTGCCCGCCGTCTCCCCGCGTGAGCCGGACGCCGAACGCACGGTGCGCGGCCCGCGCGTGTCCGCCGCGTTCGACGCCGACGGCAACCCGACGAAGGCCGTGCAGGGCTTCGCGCGCGGCCAGGGCGTCGAGGTGTCGTCGCTGGGCCGCGTGGTCGAGAACGACGTCGAGTTCGTGGCGCTGACGAAGAGCGACGCCGGACGTGGTGCCGTCGAGGTGCTCAGCGGGCTGCTCGGTGAGGTCGTCGCGGAGCTGCGTTCCGAGAAGAACATGAAGTGGAACGACCCGAAGCTGTCGTTCACCCGCCCGATCCGCTGGCTGCTCGCGCTGCTCGGCTCGACGCCGGTGCCGGTCGCGGTGTCGTCGCTCGCCTCGGGCACCTCGACCCGCGTGCACCGGACCGTCGACCAGCCGGTCGTGGAGGTGTCCACGGCGGACGGTTACCTGGAGTTCCTGGAGTCGCACGGCATCCAGGTCGACGCCGCCGCCCGGTCGGCCGCGATCGTCGCCGCCGCGCAGGAGCTCGCCGCGTCCATCGGCGGTGTGGTCGAGGTCGACGGGTTGCTGGACGAGGTCACGAACCTGGTCGAGTGGCCGACGCCGCTGCTCGGCTCGTTCGAGGAGCGGTACCTGGAGCTGCCCGCGCAGATCCTCACGACCGTGATGCGCAAGCACCAGCGCTACCTGCCGGTGCGGTCGTCCGACGGCTCGTTGCTGCCGCACTTCGTGGCCGTGGCGAACGGGTCGGTGGACGTCGACCTGGTGCGGGCGGGCAACGAGGCCGTGCTGCGGGCGCGGTACGAGGACGCGGCGTTCTTCTGGCGCGCGGACCTCAAGACGCCGCTGGAGGAGATGAAGGCCGGTCTCGCGAAGCTGACGTTCGCGGACAAGCTCGGCTCGATGGCCGACCGCGCCGGTCGCATCGCCTCGCTCGCCGGCCGGTTCGCCGGTGTGGTCGAGGTCGACCGCGAGACGCTGGACCGCGCCGGTGCGCTGGCCAAGTTCGACCTCGGCTCGCAGATGGTGATCGAGCTGTCGTCGCTGGCCGGTGTGATGGCACGGGAGTACGCGGCACGGGCGGGGGAGACCTCCGAGGTCGCGCTGGCCCTGTGGGAGATGGAGCTTCCCCGGTCGGCCGGTGACGCGCTGCCGTCGTCGGTGCCCGGCGCGCTGCTGTCGCTGGCGGACCGGTTCGACCTGCTGGCCGGTCTGTTCGGGATCGGCGCGCAGCCGACCGGTTCGTCCGACCCGTTCGGCCTGCGCCGTGCGGCTCTCGGCGCGGTGACGGTGCTGCGGGCGTTCCCCGACCTGCGGGCGATCACGCTGCCGGTGGCGCTGTCCCTTGCAGCTGAAGGGATTGAGGTCTCCGCCGAGGCCCTGGAGACCGCACGGGAGTTCGCGGTCCGGCGGTACGAGCAGGCGCTGCTCGACGCGGGGCACGAGCACCGGTTCGTGCAGGCGGTGCTGCCGCTGGCCGACTCGCCGGTGCTCGCGGACGAGACGCTGGCGCAGCTGGAGTCGTTGGCGGGCAACGAGTCCTTCGACGCCCTGGCCGCTGCCCTGCAGCGCGTGCGGCGGATCGTGCCGGGTGCCGTCGAGGCCTCGTACGACGCCTCGGTGCTCTCCGAGCCGGCGGAAGTGGCGCTGCACAAGGCGTTCGACGACGTTCCGCGTGACGTCGTCGGCCTGGCCGCGTTCTTCGCCGCCGCCGAGGGGCTGACCGCGCCGATCAACACGTTCTTCGACGAGGTGCTCGTGATGGCCGAGGACGAGAAGGTGAAGGCGGCCCGGCTCGGCCTGCTGGCGTCGATCCGCGACTTCGCGGCGCCGGTGCTGGACTGGACCCAGCTGTAGGACCGACGTGCGGAAGAGGGGCGCTCCGGACTGGGGCGCCCCTCTTCCGCTGTGTCAGCGGGATTTCAGTTGATGGTGAAGCTGTCTCCGTAGACCTTCCACTTCAGCGGCGTCTTCAGGTCGAAGTTGCCGGCCTTGAGCCACACGCGCTGTGCGGTCTCGATGCGGGAGACGTCCTCGTGGGCCGCCTCCTGCTTCATGGCCCACACGCGGGCGTCCATGAAGGCGTTGAGCCACGTGGTCTCGTTGCCGCCCTGCGACGGGGGCTTCGCCTTGCCGAGGGCGCGCTTGCGGATGTTGCTGAAGCTGGTCTTGTCGCCGCCGTCGCCGTGCACGACGATCGCGTCGTAGTAGGCGAACTGGCCCAGGGCCCGCACGCCGTCGGCCTTGCCCTGCGCCACGGCCGGGTTGAAGTAGACGCGGTCGCGTTCGGACTCCTGTGCCGCCTTGAAGGTGGAGTCCTTGGCCGCGGTCTTCCAGTCCTTGGTGAAGTTCGGGTCCAGGCCCGAGTGGGACTCGGTGCCGTTCACCTTGCGCAGTGCGGGGAGGTACTTCTCCAGCACGTTGCCGGGCTTGCGGTTCTTGTACAGCTCGACGAGGTCGAGCATGTCGCCGGTACCGCTGCAGAAACCGATGATGCCCGCGGTGTAGCCGCGGCCGTCGTCGATGTCCTCGATGTAGCCGAACTGCGCTTTCCAGTCCGTGGAGGAGTTCTCCGCGCTGGACACGATCTGCATCGCGATGTCCTTGAGGCGCGGTTCGTCCAGGTTGGCCGCCGAGGCGGTACCGACCGTCGTGGTGAAGAGCGCGGCGCACGTCAGCAGTGCGGCCGCGATGCGACCAGTGATTTTCACGAGTTTCCCTCCGGGGCAGGGATGTGGGGTCCCGGGCGGCGTGAGAGCCACGGTAAGGGGTTCAGACCTTTATTGGCAAGAGTCTTTACTAATTCGCGAAACGGACAATTGTTGCCAGGCGGCGCATTCCGGGTCACCTGATCTCGAACGGCTGCCCGTAGACGTGCCACTGCAGAGGGCGTTCCAGGTTCAGCTTGCCCTCGTTGAGGAACCGGCGCTGAGCTGTGTCGACGCGGCTGGTGTCCTCGTGCGCGGGCTCCTGCTTCATCGCCCACGCGCGGGCGTCCAGGAATGCGTGCAGCCACTGGGTTTCGGAGCCGCCCTCGGCCGGCGGACGGGCGCCGGTGTTCAGCGCGCGTTGACGAATGCTGGAAAAGTCCAGATCGCCCCAACCGTCACCGTGCATCACGATCGCGTCGTAATAGATGAATTGCCCGAGCGCCTGCACGCCGTCCTGCTTCGCCCGGTTGACGGCGGGGTCGAAGTAGACGCGGTCGCGCTCGTGTTCCTGCGCGTCCTGGAACGTGCCGTCCTGGGCGGCGGAGCGCCAGTCGTCCTGGAAGGTCGGGTCGAGGCCGTCGTGCGACGGCGTGCCGTTCACGCGTTCCAACGCCGGCAGGTACTTCTCCAGGACGTTGCCGGGCTTCCAGTCGCGGTAGAGGCGCACGAGGTCGAGCATGTCGCCGGTGCCGCTGCAGAAGCCGATGATGCCCGCGGTGTAGCCGCGGCCGTCGTTGATGTCCTCGACGTAACCGAACTGGGCGCGCCAGTCCAAAGAGGAGTTCTCCGCGCTGGACACCAGCTGCATCGCGATGTCCTTGAGCTGCGGGTCGTTCAGGTCGGCCGCGTGGGCGGTGCCTGGCGTGACGAGGGCCGCCGCGCACAGAACCGTTGCGGCGAGGCGTGTAAACGTCTTCATGTCGCTCCGTTCCACAGTGGAATCGGCGGCGACGTTCAGGGCCAAGCTAGCGTGGGAGCGCTCGCACGGCAAGGGCCCGGCTCGCGAACGAGCCGGGCCCCTGTCTGTCATCAGCCGTTCTCGGCGGCGCACTTCTGGTCGTTCGGACGCTGTCCGCCGAGCAGGTACTCGGTGACCTTGTCGTTGGCGCACTTGTTCTTGCCGAAGATGTAGGCGCCGTGCCCACCCTGGTCGATCGTGATCATCGCGGCCCTGTCGCCGAACGCGCGGCGCGTCGACTGGGCACCGACCAGCGGGGTCGCGGGGTCGCGCTCGTTCTGCACCAGCAGCACGTTGCGCGGGCCCCGGTCGGACGGCAGCACCTGCTTCTCCACCGGCTTCGGGAAGAACGCGCACGGCTGGATGTTCGCCGCGCCCGCGCCGAACATCGGGTTGCGGACGCGGTCGATCGCCACGTTGCGCTCGTACGCGCCGACCGACGACGGCCAGGTCGAGTCACCGCAGATCACGTTCAGGCGGCCCGCCAGCAGGGCCTGGACGCGCGGGACCTCCGGGTACTCCTGCGGCGGCTGCGGCTGGCCGGTGTCGAACGCCTTCCAGGAGGCTGCGTGTTTCGCGAACGCCTCGTCACCGGTGGCGTAGAGGGCCGTGAAGTTGAGGAAGCGGAACATCCTGCCGTCGATGCCCTCGACCGAAGGCTTCTTGTCCAGCCGCGCGGCCAGGTCGAAGAACTTGGCGCGCACCTGCTGCGGCGTCGTGCCGAGGTTGTACTCGGGGTGCGCCGCGGCCCACTTCGCGAAGTCGGGGAACGTGTCCTCGACACCGCGGCCCATCAGCCGGCCGCCCTCGACGTCCCAGCCGCCCTTGGGCAGGTTGCTGTCGATCACGACGCGGTCGGAGGTCTTCGGGAACAGCGTGGCGTACACCGAACCCAGGTACGAGCCGTACGAGTACCCGAGGAACGACGCCTTCTTCTCGCCCAGCGCCGCACGGACCGAGTCGTAGTCACGCGCGATGTTCTGCGTCGTGTTGTACGGCAGTTCACCGGCAGAGGCCGACTTCAGGCACTGCTCCGCGATCTTCTTGACCTCGTCGGCGCGCTGGCGCACCTCGGCGGAGTTGTTGGCGTACGGAGGCACGCTGCCGTCCGCCATCTGCTCGTCGGTCATGTCGCATGTGGACGGTGAGCTGTAGCCGATGCCCCGAGGGTCCATGCCGATGATGTCGTACGTGTCCTGCACGTCCTGCGGCAGTCCGACGGCCTTCAGCACGGCCGGGAACGTCAGGCCCTCGCTCGGCCCGCCGGGGTTGGTCAGCAGGATCCCCTTGCGCTTCTCGGGGTTCTTGCTGGCCAACCGGGTGATCATCACCTCGGTCTTGCGGCCCTCGGGCTTGCGGTAGTCGAGCGGCAGCTGCAGCTTTCCGCACTCCAGACCGGGAAGCGCCACGTCGGCGGGACAGGCGACCCACTGCACCTCGGGCTTCGGCGTGGCGGCGGACGACACCCCCGGCACCGCCACCAGCCCTGCGGCGGCGGTCACGACCGCGGCCAGCGACAACGTTTTTCGCATTAGCAAATACCTCCCCGACGGCGTGCCCCCTCGGCACGCCTGAACCAATGAAAAAGTCAGCCGCTCATGCGGACCAGGACGTCGATCTGCGCCTTGTTGTAGAGCTCGACGATGACCTTCACCAGCGTCTGCGACACGAACTTCTCGCTGTGCTGCGAGCCGCTGTACATGCTGATCGGGTTCGGGAACGCGGCCTGCACCTCCAGCACGTGCGGGTGCACGCGCATGCGGTCCGCCAGGCTCTGGCGGGTCTCCTCGTCCGCGTCCTCGGACAGCTCGTCGAACTCCACCAGCACCGGATCCCTCGTGTAGCCCTTCAGCAGCTCCGCGTACGAGGTCAACGCCTCCGGCGAGAGCAGCTGCGCCAGCACGACCGTGAACGCGCGGTCCTGTGGAGACAGATCCACGTTCGCGAGCGTCCCCGCGATCTCCGCGGGCAGGTCGGTCGGCGACTCCTGGCGCAGGATCACCGCGAGTTCGGCGCGGGCGACCTGCAGGCGCTTGATCCTCGCCTCCAGCTCGGCGTCCAGCTCCCGCAGGGCTTCCCTGGGATGTTCGTCTCCCTCGCCCAGGTCCGCGATCTGCGTGAGCGACAGCCCGAGATCGGTGAGACGCTTGATCCTGAGCACCCGCACCAGGTGCGGCACGCCGTAGCTCTTGTAGCCGTTGGCCCTGCGTTCGGGCTCGGCCAGCAGCCCCACGTCGTGGTAGTGCCGGATCGTGCGCAACGTCGTGCCGGCGAGATCGGCCAGCTGACTGGTGCTCCACCCCACGACGTCCTCCGCTCTCGTTTCCGTCCCTGACACGACCCAGTTGAAACTATGCCGTTGCGGCACGGTCAAGGCAGGCCGGAACAGTTCAGACGAAGGTGTCGGCGGGAGTCCACTTTCGTCGCACGCGAAAGGCCCCCGGCAAGACACCGGGGGCCTTTCGTTGTGGCGCAGTGACTACAGGAACTGCTTCCCGCGGGTGACAGCGCCGTAGGCGTCGACGATGCCGTGACCGTAGAAGCCGTTGAACTTCGCGTCACCCTCACAGGTGGCGTCGAACTCCGGCGTGCGGCCCACGTTGACGTACGACACGGTGCGCGGGTTCGGGCAGGCGCGCTGCGTCGCGGTCTTGTAGAGCACCTTCTCGACCTTGTCCGGGTCGAGGGTCAGACCGGGGTTCTTCTTGTCCTTCTTGCCGTACTCGCTCACGACCAGCGCGGCGACACCGGCGGCGTGCGGGGCGGCCATCGAGGTGCCCTGCAGGTACTGGTAGTAGCCGACCTTGTCGCCCTGCACGGCCTTCTTCACGCCCGCGGCCTCACCGGCGGGGGTGATGTTCCCGGCCTCGTCGATCGCGCCATCGGCGAGAGCGACGTTGCGCGGGTAGGTCGACAGGATCAGGTTCTCGTTGGTGCGGTACCACGGCGTGCCGAGGCCGTCGCGGAAGTAACCACCGGGAGCCGACAGCGCGGTCTGCTCGACGCCGTAGTTCGAGTAGTCGGCCTTGGCGGTCGACGGGCCGAGGGCCGACACGGAGATGACGTGGTTGCCCTCGGTCGGGAGGTTGAGGCACGTCGCGTTGTCGACCGGACGCGGACGCGCGTGGCCCGGCGGGTAGTTCGGGCTCACGACGTCCTGGCGCGGCTTGCCCAGGTCCTCGTGGTTGTTGCCACCGGCACCGATCAGCGTGACGCCCTTGCGGTGCGCGTAGTTCAGCGCGCGCTGCACGGTCGCGGTGATCGTGCGCTGCTCCAGCTGCTCCTCGGCCGAGGCCGTGGGGTCGTTGGTGCAGTTCATGTACCAGGGGTCGACGTAGAACGACATGTTGATGACGTCCAGGCCGATGTCGGCGCCGTAGGTGAGCGCGTCGACGACGGG
Source organism: Lentzea sp. NPDC058436 (assembly GCF_042721515.1). Taxonomy (NCBI): domain Bacteria; kingdom Bacillati; phylum Actinomycetota; class Actinomycetes; order Pseudonocardiales; family Pseudonocardiaceae; genus Lentzea; species Lentzea sp. NPDC058436. Next base: position 239,994 of record NZ_JBHXLF010000004.1, on the reverse strand, counting down.
GTTCAGGAAGAACGAGCCCGCGTCCTGGCCACCGCGGATGTTGACGAGCGACACGCCCGGTGCGACACCGGAGATGCCGAAGCCGTTGGCAGCGGCGCCGATGGTGCCGGCGACGTGCGTGCCGTGGCCGCCGTCGTCCCAGTTCGCCGGGTCGACACAACCGCGGAACTCACACGGGCCGTCGAACACGCCACCGTCGGCGTCGTTGGGGATGTCGACGGTGAAGTTGCGCGAGAGCTCGTTGTTGAAGTTCGGCGCGATGTCCGGGTGGGAACCGTCCACACCGGTGTCGAGGATGCCGACGTACACGCGCTTGTCGCCTGCCTGCTTGGCCCGCGCGATGTTGGAGCGGACCAGGTTCAGGCCCCACAGGTCCCCGTCGAGCGGGTCCATGCCGGCGGTCGACCCCTGCTGAGCGGGAGCCTTGTTCGGCTTCTCGCTCTTGTTCTCCTTCTCGACGTTGTCCCGCTTGGTCTTCTCGGCCTTCGCCGCGGGCGAGTGCCCGATCGGCTTGGACCGAGCGGCACCGACGATCGCGCTCGAAGCGGAGACCTTCTCCGCGAAGCCGGTCGCGGGCGCCTTGACCGTCAGCAGGCCGACGGCGTCGTTGCTCCGCACGACCTCGCCGCCCGCCGCTTCCACGGCGTCGATCGCGAAGTCGCGGTTTCCGGGTTCTTCCAGGAGGACGGTGTACTCCGTGGTCGGCCCTGTGGAGGCCGGTGCGGCCCCCGCCGCCGAAGTGCCCGCGGCGATCAGCGACACCGTTGCCGCCACCGCCATCACGGTTCTGCGCGTTCTCACCTAGCTGTCTCCTCACACCCGGTCAGGGCTGGATCCAACAACACGGTGCGGCCCCCGATTGCCGCCCAAGTTGGACACAGTGGCACGAAAATGCGTCACGCATCAGCGCCTTTCGTACGGAATCGAACTGTAGCCGATCGGAAGCGGAGCGTGATGTTATGAGAAGAAATCTTGACTTAACAAGATTCAAGGACTGGACTCCGCGTTTATGCGAAGACGGGTAATGGCATCGTCGGCGTGCCTGCTCTTTCTCCTGACTGCCTGTGGTGACGCTGGTCAGGGCTCTCCGACGCTGCCTACGCGCGGTCCCAAACCAATCGTCGGGGTAATCCTTCCCGACCGAACGACATCCGCGCGTTGGGAAGAGCAAGATCGCCCCCTGCTCACGCAGGCGTTCAACTACGCGGACATCGAACCGTTCATGGAGAACGCCGAGGGTGACGAGGCGAAGTTCGCGCAGATCGCCGACGAGATGATCCGCCGCAAGGTGAAGGTCATGATGATCACGCCCTTGTCGGCGGCGGGCGGCATCGCGGTGCAGAAGAAGGCGAAGGCGGCGGGCATCCCCGTCATCGACTACGACCGCGTGACGCTCGGCGGCCAGGCGGAGTACCACGTCGGCTTCGACAGCGTGAACGTCGGCCAGCTGCAGGCGGACGGCCTGCTCGGCTGCCTCGGCGAGAAGCCGGGGGCCCAGATCATCGAGATCCAGGGCGCGCCGACGGACCACAACGCCACGCTCTTCGCCCAGGGACAGAAGACGAGGCTCGCCCCGAAGTACGACAGCGGCGCTCTCAAGCTCGTGAAGACGCAGCCTGTCGCCGACTGGGACAACGACCTCGGCGGCAAGCTGTTCGAGCAGATCCTGGGCGAGAACGGCGGCAAGGTCGACGGCGTGGTCGCGGCCAACGACGGTCTTGCCGGAGCGGTCATCGGCGTGCTCAAGAAGAAGAACATCCGGGTTCCGGTCACCGGCCAGGACGCCACTGTGGAGGGTCTGCGCGCCGTGCTGGCGGGCGACCAGTGCATCACCGTCTACAAGCCGGTGCGCGACGAGGCCGAGGCCGCGGCCCGGCTGGCCATCGCCATCGCGCGCGGAGACCTGGAGGGTGCCGACGACCTCGCCACCGGCAACCTCAGGGACCCCGTCTCGCGGCGCGACATGAAGTCGGTGCTGCTCGGCGCGACGCTGATCAAGAAGGACACCGTCCGGTCGCTGGTGACCGAGGGCATCATCAAGCCGGCGGAGCTGTGCGCCGGCGAACTGGCCCCGGTCTGCGCCCAGCAGGACATCGTCGGAGGCTAGGAACCTCGCTCGGACCCGTCACGGCCTGTCTTGATCAGGCAGGTCGTGACGCCCCGAGATGAACTCCTGCACGGCGATCTTCGCCCGGATGATCGGCTGGCGGATCCGCGCCTCCCGGCGGTACGCGCGGCTCAGCTTCCGCGAGCCCTCCGGGTAACGCCAGCGCGCCCACGGTGAGCCGGGGCGTGCGAGCCGCACGGCGCCCACGGCGGGCACCACCGGCACGAGCAGGCCGAGCAGACCGGTCCAGATCTTGCCCTTGAGCAGCGCCACGATCGCGAAGCACAGGTTCACGCCGATGGCGATCACCCTGAGCGTGAACGTGGACGCCGGCGTCGTCTCCGGGTTGAGCGACAGCACCTCGTCGTAGCCGAACGGGCGCGCGCCCAGCAGGAACGTGCCGGTGAGGCCCACGGCGAGGAACACGGCGTCCACGGACAGCCGGCCCGCCTTCGTCCAGTACACGTCCCTCAGGTGCAGGATCAGCGCGAACTCGTCCAGCACCAGCGCCGCGCCCACCCCGAGCCCGGCCGCGGCGGCCAGCCTCGCGCCGTGCAGGTCGTCCGGGATGACGAGGCTCGTGACGCTCGACAGGAGCAGCAGCACCGTGCCGAACACGACGTGGTGCACGTGCGTGTCACCGGCCACGATGTTGCCCGGCCACCACCGCACCTTCGCCCTGATCATGCGCACGCTGATGCGGATGAACACGAACGTGGTCACCAAGCCGATGAAGAAGAAGAGCAGTCGTTCGCTGCCGGTCAAAGCCACGGCCCCCTGGGTCAACGACCCTCCAGGTTACCGGCCGTCCGGCAGGTTCATGTTGTTCACGTTCCCGATCTGGAACAGGGTGCCGTGCACGTCGCCGTGCACCGTGTTGACGACGGACCGGCGACCCTCGCCGCGGCTCTTCCGCTGGCCGCTCGGCAGGTGCTTCACGACGAACGCGGACAGGCCGCCGAGGACCGGCGGGGCGACGCTGACCGTGATCGACATCGTCGTCAGCTCGGACACGAGAACCTCCGCGCGCTCATCCAGGATCTCAAGGTAGCAGCGAAATCGATGGCTCGACTGGGGGCGGGGAGCCGTGGTTGACTGTCTGCGGTCGTACGTTTCGTGTTCGTGGAATCACCCCGCTCGCGGAACGAGGTTGCGAGCGTGCGGGTTCTCCAGGTTCCGGAGTACACGCTGCTGTGACTTGACCCGGTGGTCGCGAGCGCGATCCGGCACCTGTTAGAGGAGAAGTAGCAAGATGGCAGTACAGGGCACCGTCAAGTGGTTCAACGCGGAGAAGGGCTTCGGCTTCATCTCCCCCGACAACGGTGGCGCCGACGTGTTCGTCCACTACTCCGAGATCCAGATGAACGGCTACAAGGCTCTCGAGGAGAACCAGCGGGTCGAGTTCGAGATCGGTCAGGGCCAGAAGGGCCCGCAGGCCCAGGGCGTTCGCGCCGTCTGAGTCTGACTGGTCAGCACATCTGATCTGACACCAAAGCCGTCTGTCCTGTATCGGACAGGCGGCTTTGTTGCGTCTTGTGCGGGGTTCGGCACGATCAGTAGCTTCTGTCCATGGGGAGACTGTTCGTAGCCGCTCTGTTGCTCTTCGTGGCCGGGTGCTCCGGCGGTTCCGACGCCGTGCCGGGAGCGGGCAAGATCGACGCGCTGCTCGCCAAGGCACCCGTTTATGCAGGTCAGGTGACTCCTGGCTCCGCTGTCGACCGCATCAGGAAGCGTGGCGAACTGCTGATCGGCGGCTCCCAGGACGCCCCGCTGCTCTCGCAGCTCGACCCCGTCAGCGGCGAGCTCACCGGCTTCGACGCCTACCTGGGCAAGCTGCTCGCGCACTACATCGTCGGCAAGCCCTCGACGGAGCTGTTGTCCGCCACCTCGGAGACCCGCGAACCGTTGCTGGCCAACGGGACGGTCGACGTGATCATCCAGACCTACACGATCACGCCCGCCCGCCGGGAGCGCGTGGCGTTCGCCGGTCCGTACTACCAGTCTGGGCAGTCCATCGCGGTCCGCAAGGGCACCACCGGCATCGCGAAACCCGCCGACCTGGCCGGGAAGACCGTGATCGTCGGCGCGAACACCCCTGGTGTGAAGGCGGTTCAGGAAGCGGCGCCCACCGCGAAGATCGTCGAGTTCGGCTCCGACCCCGAGTGCGTGACGGCGTTGAAGCAGGGCCGTGGCGAGGCCTACGTGCAGGACCAGGCGATCCTGGTGGCCGACGCGTCCAAGGACAGCGAGCTGGAGCTCGTCGGCGAGCCGTTCACCGAGGACCCGTACGGCATCGGCATCAGGCACGGCGACGCCGAGTTCACGAAGTTCGTGAACGACTGGCTGCGCGAGATCGGCGAGTCGGGGCTGTGGCAGGAGGTCTGGAAGCAGACGATCGGCACCGTGGTCACCGGCGACGCGCCGGCGCCACCCGCGATCGCCTCATGAGCCTGGTCCTCGAAGGCTTCCTGAACACCGTCGCCCTGACCCTGCTGTCGTTCGCCGGCGCTTTGCTCGTCGGGCTGGTGGTGGCCGTGCTGAGGATCGTTCCCGTGCCGCTGCTGCGGGCCGCCGGCGCGGTCTACGTCGAGGTGTGGCGGAACGTCCCGCTGCTCGCGTGGCTGGTGCTGTTCGTGTTCGGGCTGCCCGAGGTGGGCGTGACGATGCCGTTGTTCTGGACCGCTTTCACGGCGATCGCCCTGTACGAGGCGGCTTTCGTGGCGGAGGCGCTGCGGTCGGGCGTGAGCTCCGTGGCGTCCGGGCAGGGCGAGGCCGCGCGGGCGCTGGGGCTGTCGCCGCGCCAGTCGTTGCGGCACGTGATCCTGCCGCAGGCGTCCAGGCGGGTCGTGCAGCCGCTGGCGAACATCGCGATCGCGTTGACGATGGCCACGGCGCTGGCCGGTGTGGTCGGCGTGGTGGACATGACCCGTGCGGCGCAACGGATCAACCTGGAGCTCGCGCAGCCGTTGCTGGTCTTCACGGGCGTGGGGCTCTGCTACCTGGTGATGGCGGCCGGGATCGGGTTCGGGGCGCGGGTGCTGGAACGGCGGTTCGCCTGATGTTCGACGCTCCCGGCCCCCGGTTCCGCCGGCGGGTCTTCTGGGTCTCGGTGGTGTCCGGCCTGGTGCTGCTCGGGTTCGTGGCGCTGGGGTTGCGGCAGTTCGCGCTGAACGGGCAGCTGGATCCCGCGCGGTGGAGGCCCTACCTGACCTGGCCCGTCTGGCGTTATCTGCTCGACGGGCTGTGGTCGACGGTGCTGGCGGCGGTCGCGACGGGCGTGCTGGCCGCGGCGGGCGGGTTGGTGCTCGCGTTGCGGCCCAACCGGTTCACGCGTGCGTATGCCGAGGTCATGCGCACGGTTCCGGTGCTGCTGCTCGTGTACGTGATGCTGTTCGTGCTGCCGTCGTTCGGCGTGAACCTGCCGTTGTTCTGGAAGCTCGTGGTGCCGCTGGCGTTGTCGCACGCGGCGTCCTACGCGGTGATCTTCCGCGCGGGGGTGGACTCGGTCGACCCCGGGCAGCGCGAGGCCGGGCTCTCGCTCGGCATGCCGGACGGGGTGGTGACGCGGTTCGTGGTGCTGCCACAGGCCGTGCGGCACATGACGCCGTTGCTCGTCACGCAGGCCGTGAGTCTGTTGAAGGACACCTCGCTGGGGTATGTCGTGTCCTACACGGAGTTGTTGTTCAACGGCCGTGTGCTCGCCAACTACAACGGTCTGCTGATCCAGACCTTCGTCGTCGTCGCGTTCGTCTACCTCGTGGTCAACCTGGCGCTGTCCAGGCTGGCCCACCGGCTGGAGGCCACCCGTGCCCGCACTGCTCGCTGAGGTGACCCGGTCGGGGTTCGTGGAGAGCCTGCACCACGGCAGCGTCGTGGGCCTGCTGCCGTCGGGTGAGGTGGGTGTGTCTCTCGGCGCGGTGGGGGATCCGGTGCTGCCCCGGTCGTGCATGAAACCGTTCCAGGCGCTGGCGTGCCTGACGGCGGGAGCGCCGTTGACCGGTCCCGCGCTGGCGATCGCGGCCGGGTCGCACACGGGGGAGGACCGGCACGTCGAGCTGGTGTCGCGGCTGCTCGGTGAGGTGCCGGCGGACTCGTTGCGGTGCCCTGCCTCCTGGCCTGAGGACGAGGAGACGCGCCAACGTCTTGATGAGCCTTCTCGGATCCGGATGAACTGCTCCGGCAAGCACGCGGCGATGCTGGCCGCGTGTGTGGTGGCGGGATGGCCTGTCGAGACCTATCTGGAGCCGTCGCATCCGTTGCAGCGGTTGGTGAGGCGCACGGTGGAGGAATTGTCCTCCGAGTCCGTTGTGCACACTGCGATCGACGGATGTGGTGCGCCCGTGTACGGGTTGTCGTTGCACGGCTTGGCGCGCGCGATGCAGGGGTTGGTGCACACGCCCGTTGCCGGTGCCATGAGTGAGTTTCCCGAGTACGTCGGTGGAACCGGACACGTGAACACCCTGGTCATGCAGCGGTTGCCGGGAGTGGTGGCGAAGGGCGGCGCGGAGGGTGTGCTGGTGCTCGCGACCACCGCCGGGCACGCCGTCGCGGTGAAGGTGCTCGACGGGAATCCCCGTGCCACCACGGCGGTCGGGCTCACGGCGCTGGCGGCGATGGGGTTCGACGTGTCGCCCGCGGAGGAGTTGCTGTCCGTGCCGGTGCTCGGGGGCGGGCAGGTCGTCGGAGAGGTGCGGGTGGTGTTCTAGAACTTCTCGGGGACGTCGAGCATGCCGAGCTGGGACATCACGGTCGCCGTGTCGCCGTAGACCCGTTCGCAGACCAGGACGTCCTTGTCGAACAGGAAGAAACCGACCATCCTCACCTTGAACGACCGTCCGGTAACTTCTTCACCGATGAGACTGCCGAGGTGAGTGCCCTCCAGCTCGAACTCGAGGATCACGGCGTCGTCCGCGTGGTGGACGTCCATGACCTTGTTGCGCTGGTCGGGAAAGGCCGCGCGGGTGCGTTGCCAGTAGCCGCGCACCGCGTCCACGCCCTCGAAGACCTGGCCGGACGCCATGATCTCGTAGCGGGGGTGCGGAAACGTGTTCAGAGAGGTGTCGAAGTCGTGTTCGTTCTGCGACTCCATGTGCTCCAAGACGATCGCTTCACGCAGCGCTCTGAGCGCCTTGGACTCGGTCATTCCGGCCGACCTTCCTACGTACGCCGTACGTCGCAGGGAAGCTACTCCACGTCACGTGGTCTTCGCCAGTGTCATCCCGTGAACCGCTGACCCGCGCCCGCATCGTGGATGCGGCGGTGCGGTTGATCGAGCGCGAAGGTGTCGAGGCCGTCTCGATGAGACGTCTCGCCGCCGAGCTCGGCGCGGGCACGATGTCGTTGTACAACCACGTGCCGAACAAGGCGGTGCTGGTCGACCTGGCGGCCGAGCGGATCATGGGACAGGCGCGTCCGTACCAGGTGGACAGCGACGACTGGCGCGACCACATCCGGGCGCACGCCCGTGCGGTGCGGGAACTGGCGCGGCGCCACCCGCGCGCGTTCGTGATGCTGGCGACGCGGCGGCTCAGCAGCGAGGCGGGGTTCCGGACGATCGAGGCGGCGCTGATGAACTTCGACCGCGCGGGGTTCCGGGGCAAGATCGCCGTCGGGATGATGCGGGCGATGGTGTCGTACCTGCTGGGCACGCTGATGCGGGAGGTCGCGACGTCACCGGAGCTCGGCGGGATCGCGTTGTCGCCCTACGAGGACGTCGACGTGTCGGCGTTCCCGCTGTCCGCAGGCGTGATGGACGAGCTGGGGACCTACGACCACGACCATGAGTTCGAGTTCGGGCTCGAACTCATGATCGCGGCGTTGGAGCGCTACCAGGACTAGGGGCGCATCTCGTACTGGCCGGAGAGCGCTTCCACCTGCTGCCAGACGGCGTCGAAGCGGGCCTGGTCGACGTGCGGCTTGCGGATCTGCCCCACGGCCCACTGCTGCTGGGCCTCGGTGCTGCTCGCCTTGCCGTGCAGGGCGGTCGCGTAGCCGGCGAAGTCGCGGACCAGGACGTCGAAGATCTGGTCGAGCACGTTCTGGTCGGTTCCGGTGATCTTCGCCTGCTCCAGGACCAGCTGGCCGTAGACGACCAGCGTGAAGAGGTGGCCCAGGTTCAGCAGGAAGTCGAGGTCCTTCTGCTGGGCCTCGTCCGGGGCGGCCTTCGTGAGCAGGGCCTTGATGGCGCTCGCCTGCTCGTGGAACAGCTTCACGTTGGGCAGGTGGGCGTGCTCGGCGTAGACCGGTTCCCAGTCGTGGAACTGGATCTTGCCGAGGCCGCGTGCCGGGCCCTGGCGCCAGAAGAAGTCGTCGTCCGTCGCGTCGTGGCGGGTCGGGACCTCGTCGTACTGCGCGGGGTTGAAGAGGTAGTTCGGCATGAACTTGAGCACCAGGGCCAGGTTCACGTGCACGGTGCCCTCAAGCTTGGGCAGCGCGCGGATGTCGGCCGTGGCGCGGGTGAAGTAGGTGTCCTTCTCGAAACCCTTGGCGGCGATGACGTCCCAGAGCAAGTCGATGACGTTCTCGCCCTCGCTCGTCACCTTCATCTTGGTGATGGGGTTGAAGAGGAGGTAGCGGCGGTCGTTCTCGTTCGCGCTGCGGAAGTAGTCGACGCTGCGGTCCGCGAAGAGCTTCATGGCGGTGAGGCGCGCGTAGGCGTCCACGAAGTTCTGGCGCACGTGTGGGAAGTCCGTGACCGGGTTGCCGTAGAGGATCCGGTTGTGGGCGTGGGTGATCGCCTCGTAGAAGGAGTGCTCGCAGATGCCGATGCTGGCGGTGCAGAGGTTGAACTTGCCGACGTTGACGGTGTTGAGCGCCGCTGAGAACGCGTCGGTGCCGCGGTGCAGGACGTCGGCGTCGGTGAGGGGGTAGTCGTTGAGGCGGAACTCGCTGACGAACATCTGGCTGTCGACGACGTTCTTGACGAGCTCGAAGCTCTCGTGCTGACTGTCGACCGCGAAGAAGAGGTACTCGTCGCCGATCTTGCCGAAGACGCTGACCATGCCGGCGACGTTGCCGTTGCCGATGTAGTACTTGCTGCCGTTGGCGCGGTAGCCGTCGTCGGTCTTCGTCACGATCATGTCGGTGCTGTAGACGTCGGCGCCGTGCTCCTTCTCGGAGAGGCCGAACGCGAAGACCGCGCCGGAGTCGAGCAGGGCCGCCGCCTTCTGCTTGGCCTCCTCGTTGCCGCTCATCCAGATGGGACCGAGGCCGAGGACCGTGACCTGCCAGGCGTACCAGTACTGCAGGCCGTAGAAGCCGAGGACCTCGCTGAACGCGGCGTTGCGGGCGGCGTCCCAGCGCTTGGTGCCGTCGACGCCGCTCGGCGTGCAGAAGGTGGCGAAGAGCTTCTCGCGCTTCACGAAGTCGAGGAACTCGGTGTACCAGACCTTGTCCTGCGCGTCCGCGATGAGCTGCCGCTTGCCGCGGGCCTCGAACCAGTCGACGGTCGCCCTGAGCAGGCGGCGCGTCTCCTCGTCGAGGTGGGCGGGGTCGTAGTGGTTCGGGTCGAGCAGCACTGTGCGCCTCCTTGCGTCTCTGCTCTCGGACGCTACCAGTGAGTAACTTGCGGGTCTACGTGGGGTTTCTCGCCACCTCAGAAATTGTCAGACCCCCGGCGTAACGTGCTCCGCATCACATCTTCTGAGTCTGGAGGCTGCGTTGCGATGACGGTGGTCGTGGCGATCGGTACGCGCAAGGGGCTGTGGCTCGCCCGCAGTGAGGATCGTGTCTCGTGGCAGGTCGACGGCCCGCACCACGCGATGCAGGAGGTGTACGCGGTCGCGTTCGACACGCGTGCCGGCGTCCGCCTGCTGGCCGGCGTGGCGTCACCGCACTTCGGTCCCGGCGTGTCCATTTCGGGCGATCTCGGGGTGAGCTGGGAGGAGTCCTCCTCGCCGCCGATCGCGTTCCCGGTGGAGGACGCCGCCCTGGAGCGCGTCTGGCAGCTCCAGCCCGCACCGGCATCGCAGCCCGGCGTCGTCTGGGCGGGCACTCAACCGTCGGCGCTGTTCAAGTCCTCGGACGGCGGCCGCTCGTTCGAGTTCGTCGAAGGCCTCTGGAACCACCCGCACCGCCCGGAGTGGGAGGCGGGCTTCGGCGGCCAGGCCGTGCACACGATCGTGCCCGACCCGGTCGACCCCGACAGGATGCTGGTGGCGATGTCGACCGGCGGCGTCTACCGCACCGCCGACGGCGGCAAGTCCTGGGAAGCCCGCAACAAGGGCATCAAGGCGTACTTCTTCCCGGACCCGTGGCCGGAGTTCGGCCAGTGCGTCCACAAGGTCGCGCAACACCCGGCCTCGCCGTCGCGCTTCTACGCCCAGAACCACCACGGCGTCTACCGCAGCGACGACGGAGGCGACACCTGGCAGTCCATAGCCGAGGGCCTGCCCACCGACTTCGGCTTCGCGATGGTCGTCCACCCCCACGACCCGGACACGATCTTCACGTTCCCGATCGAGGCAGACGGCCGCCGCTTCCCACCAGAGGGCAAGTGCCGCGTCTACCGCTCGCGCGACGCGGGCGACACCTGGCAGTCCCTCGGCGCGGGCCTACCGGACGACTTCTGGACGGCAGTGATGCGCGACGCCATGTGCACCGACAACGCCGAAGTCCCCGGCGTCTACTTCGGCTCCCGCTCAGGCGAGGTCTACGCCAGCCCGGACGAGGGCGAGACCTGGCACCGGGTCGCCGCCCACCTCCCGGACGTGATGTCGGTGCGAGCGGCGGTGATCCCGACGTGAAGGTGACGGTCCTGATCCCAGGCGTGCTGCGCTCGGCCGTGGACGGCGCCACCCACCTGGACGTGGACGTCCCGGACCCGGCCACCTTGGGCGCGGCCCTGGACGTGCTGGCGGACACCTACCCGGGCCTCGACCGCCGCCTGCGCGACGAACGGGCAAGCCTGCGCCGCTACGTGAACTTCTACGTCAACGGCGAGGAGTGCCGCCGCCTGTCGGGCCCGGACACGCCGCTGCCGGCAGGAGCGGAGATCCAGATCCTGCCGAGCGTGGCGGGAGGGTGAGCGGGCCGGTGCGCCGCACGGGGACGGCGGCGCACCCCCGGCCGCAGCGGTGGATGGCCTCGGCCACGGTGGTGGGAGGCCTTCGCCGCCCGCCGCTGCTCTCGCCGCACGCCGTCGTCATCGCCGCCGTCGCCTGGCCGCCTGCCGCCCCGACTGCCGCCCCCGCCTCTCGCCGCCTGCCGCCCGCCACCCTCAACCCCACCGCACCCCTGCCCGCCGCACCCGCGCTCACACCACCAGCAGCGACTTGCCGAGCGTCGCCCGCTCCTCCAGCGACCGATGCGCCCTCTCCGCCTCCTCCAACGGATAGCTCGCACTGATCACCGGCCGGATCCGCCCCCGCACCACCAACTCAAGCGCCTCGGCGAGCAGCTCCCGCACCACAGCCATGTCGGGCGCGCCGTCCGCCAGCACGTCGTCCACGTGCACCCGCCGCCGCGCCGCCTCCTCCAGATCAACCTCGGCGAGCCCGTCCGAAGAGCCGTAGGTGACGAAGCGGCCGCCCTCGGACACGAGGTCGAACGTCGCCCGGCCCAGAGCTCCACCAGCCCCGTCGAACGCCAGCCCGAGGCCGCCCGTCGCCTCGCGGACCTGGTCCTGCCAGCCGGGAAGCGAGTAGTCGACGGCGAGTTCCGCGCCCAGTTCGCGGACCAGCGCGAGCTTCCGCTCGCCCCGCACCGCGCCGATGACCCGTGCGCCGGCGTTGCGCAGGAGTTGCACCAGCAGCGTTCCGGCGCCGCCCGCCGCGGCTGCCACGAGAACCCACGAGTCCTTCTCCACCTGCACGCGACGCGCCAGCAACAGCGCGGTCACGCCGTCGTGCACCATCGCGGCGGCCTCGGCCGAGCCCAGGTCGTCCGGCACCGCGACGAGCCCCTCGACCGGGAAGACGGCCTGCTCGGCGTAGGCGCCCGTGGCGGCACTGCGGGACGCGACGCGCCTGCCCAGCCACGACGGGTCGACGCCGGTGCCGATGGAGATCACCCGGCCCGCGCCGCCCTGGCCGGGCACGTAGGGCAGCGTCAGCGGGAAGTACTCGCCGCCCCAGCCGCCGCGCAGCAGTGCGTGCAGGAGGATCACGTCCACGACCTCCAGGCCCACCACGACCTCGCCTGGGCCCGCCGCCGGAGCGGGAACCTCCTGCACGCGGAGCACCGAAGGTCCGCCGAACTCGTGCACGCGGACAGCACGCATCGCAGTCACATCCCCACCTCGATCAACCTGGTGGTCCGGACCGTAGGAGCTCCAGCAAAGTGGAGGTCAAGCTCAGCAGGCGGCGAAGTCGTCCAGCAGGCCCGAGGCCACCTCCACGTCCGGGCTCAGCTGCCGGTCGGACATCTCCGGGTTGAGCTTCGCCTCGGCGGCCTCGAAGGCCGCCCGCAGCGACGGGGTCACGGGCGTGATGCCGCGCAGTCGCAGTGCGCGGACGGCGGCCACCACCTCGCACGCGAGCACCAGGCGGAACGCGCCGAGCGAGCGGAGGGCCTGGGACGCGGACTGGAACGCGAAGCTCGAGTTCTCCTCCTGGCCGCGCGACACCACGGCGTTGCCGATGCTCGCGGGCTCGGCGAGGGTGCGGACCTCCGCCAGTGCCGAGTTGGCGCTGTACTCGAGGATCATCACGCCCGAGCTGCCGGGCACGCCCTCCGCGAGGAACGGGCGCAGGCCGGTGAAGTTCGGTTCGACCAGTGTCGCGAGGCGGGCGGTCGAGATGTGGCCGGTGTGCAGCATCGCGAGCCGCAGCCGGTCCAGGGCCTGGCCGAGGTACGCGCTGTGGAAGGCGCCGTGGTGGTACGCGGCGTCGTCCTCCGGTCCGAAGTGGTCGGCGACGATCAGCGGGTTCTCGGCGGCCGCGTTGAACTCGACGTCGAGCACGCGGGCGAGGTCCGTGGCCGCGTCGACGGCCGGGCCGTGGATCTGGGGGAAGCAGCGGTAGCCGAACGGGTCCTGGATGCGGGCGGCCGCCCTCGGCGGGTCGCCGATCAGGCGGCGCATCTCGGCGGCGACCGCCAGCTGGCCGGGGTGCGGGCGGCCGAGGTGGACGCGTTCGTCGTAGGCCTCGACGGCCCCGTCCACGGCGAGGAACGACAGCGCGGCCACGACGTGGGTGGCCTTCAGGAGCTGGTGCGCGTCCTTCCAGGCCAGGCCCGCCATGCCGATGGTCAGGGCGTTGCTGCTGATCAACGCCAGCGCGTCGCCCGAGTCGAGCTCGATCGGGTCCGGTGTCTGCGTGGAGCCGAGCCAGTAGCGCTCGCCGAGCAGGGTCAGGCCCGTCTCGGCCAGCGCGGTGAGGTCGCCCGTGCCGATGGCGCCGTACTCGTGCACGCCGGGGTAGCAGCTGCTGTTCAGGGCGGCGAGCAGCGCGTCGGCCACGGCTCTGCGCACGCCGGCTCCGCCCGCGAGGAGCTGGTTGAGGCGCACGGCCATCATGGCCCGCACCTGTTCCTCGGGGAGCATGCCGCCCAGTCCGCCCGCGTGGCTGCGCAGCAGGCGCAGGCCGTGCTGGGCCCACCCCTCGGTGCTGATGATCTGGTCGCGGTTCGCGCCGACGCCGGTCGTGCGGCCGTACACCTGTCGTCGCACCACAAGTCGCTGACTGGCGCCCCACGACGCTTCGAGCCGTGCGAGGCCGTCAGCGTGAAGGGCCACCGGCGCGTGATACCGCGCGACGCGCACCACGTCGTCGGCGCTGAGGGACTGACCGTCCAGCACGACAGGGGAGTCTTCGACCATGGCACCAATGTGAGCACATAGGGTTCAAAGGTGCTCGTACTGCATGGCCTCTGCACGACCGACGGCGTTCTCGCGCTGTGGGCCGAGGACTCCGTGCTGCCCGCACGCAGCGAGAGCGCCCGTCGGGACGCACCGCATCCGTTCGCGGCGTCGGCCGAGTCGCTGGCCGCCGCACTCGGGCAGGAACCGCTCAAAACGACCACGCGGGCGTTGCTGCTGCCGTCGTTCGCGTCGGGTCCGATGGCGTCTCCCGAACTGGTGCGCGACCCGCTGACGGCGGGGCGGGCGCCGCGCGGCAAGGTGCAGCTGCGGCAGTGGGGCGTGCCCACGATCCGGTTCACGAGCAGGCCGGAGCTCGACGCCGAGGTGCGGTTGAGCGACTCCGCGCGGTTCGTGTTCGACGTGGCGGGGTTCGCGGCCGACCTGGTCGACCGCGGCCGCGTGCTGCCCTCGGTCGCGCCGGAGCGGGCCGTCGCGCGGTGGGCGCCGGTGCTGTCGGGCACGGACTCGGCGCGGTTCGCGGCGCTGCAGACCGCGATGCCGCCCGCCTGCCGGTGCGAGGAGATCGTCAGCGACCCGGCGGAACTGGTGCGCGCGGCACTCACGAACGCCGTCGACGAGCAGGTGCGCGGCCGGTTGAGCGGCACGGCTCTCGCCCCGAGGCGACGCGGCCGCGAGACGACGGCCGAGGCGTGGCTCGCCGCGCTCACCGGCGAGCCCGCGTTCGACGCGGACCCGGTCGAGCTCTACGAACTGCGCGAGCGACTGGACCGCTGGCGTGACAGCGCGGGCGACGAGAGCCCGGTGCGCACGTGCTTCCGGCTGCGTTCGCCCGAGCAGCGCGACGCGGAGGAGTGGGCCGTCGAGTTCCTGCTGCAGGCCGTCGACGAGCCGAGCGTCCTCGTGCCCGCGCACCAGGTCTGGTTCGCCGACGACGGTGTGCTGAGGCGCTGGATCCCCGCGCCGCAGGAACACCTGCTGGCCGACCTCGGCCGTGCCAGCAAGCTGCACCCCGACCTCGACGAGGCGTTGCGCGGCTCGCACCCGGCCGAGATGGAGGTCGGCGCGGAGGGCGCGTACCGGTTCCTGCAGGCGGCTCCCGTGCTGGCGCAGGCGGGATTCGGTGTGCTGCTCCCGTCGTGGTGGCAGCAGACGACGAAGCTGGGTCTGAAGCTCACCACGAAGAGCCGTGGCACGGCCGGAACCGTCGCCAAGGAGAGCGAGATCGGCCTGAAGTCCATTGTGGACTACAAGTGGGAGCTCGCCCTCGGCGAGGACTCGCTCACCGACGCCGAGCTCGCCGAACTGGCCAAGGCGAAGGTGCCGCTGGTCAAGGTGCGTGGCCAGTGGGTCCAGGTGGACCAGAAGCGACTCGCGGCCGGCCTCGCGTTCCTCAAGCGCGGTGGCGGGCAGATGACTGCCGCCGAGGTGATGCTCCACAGTGGACTCACGGAGGAGGACGAGAGCCTGCCGCTCCCGCTGATGGCGGTCGAGGCCGACGGCTGGCTCGGCGACCTGCTGTCCGGCAGGGCCGACGAACAGCTCGAACCCGTTGAGCCACCGCCGAACTTCGGCGCGCAGCTGCGTCCGTACCAGCAGGGTGGCCTGGCCTGGCTCGCGTTTCTCGACAAGATCGGCCTGGGCGCCTGCCTCGCCGACGACATGGGCCTCGGCAAGACCGTTCAGCTGCTGGCACTGGAGGCGCTGAACCGCGCTCACGGCAAGCGCCCGCCCACGTTGCTGATCTGCCCGATGTCGGTCGTCGGCAACTGGCAGCGCGAAGCGGCGCGGTTCACCCCGGAGCTGAAGGTGCACGTGCACCACGGTGCCGACCGCCTGGACGGCGACGCGTTGCGCGAAGCCGTGGAGAGCAACGACCTGATCCTCACCACCTACGCGCTGGCCTCCCGCGACGCCGACGCGTTGAGCGACCTCACCTTCGACCGCGTGGTGCTCGACGAGGCGCAGAACATCAAGAACAGCGCCACCCGCCAGTCCCAGGCCGTGCGCCAGCTCAAGGCGCGTCACCGAGTCGCGCTGACCGGCACGCCCGTCGAGAACCGCCTCGCCGAACTCTGGTCGATCATGGACTTCGCCAACCCCGGCGTGCTCGGCACGGTCAACACGTTCCGCGCGCGCTTCGCCGTCCCGGTGGAGCGCCACAACGACCAGGACGCGGCCGCCCGCCTGCGCAAGATCACGAACCCGTTCGTGCTGCGCCGCGTGAAGACCGATCCGCGCATCATCAGCGACCTGCCGGACAAGGTCGAGATGCGTCAGCTGTGCAACCTGACGACCGAGCAGGCCTCGCTCTACCAGGCCGTCGTCAACGACATGCTGGAGAAGATCGAGGACGCGGAAGGCATCGGCCGCAAGGGACTCGTGCTCGCGACCATGTCGAAGCTCAAGCAGGTCTGCAACCACCCGGCCCACTTCCTCGGTGACGGCTCCCGCGTGGCGGGCCGCTCCGGCAAGCTCGCGCGCCTGGAGGAGGTGCTGGAGGAAGTGCTCGCCGAGGGCGACAAGGCGTTGTGCTTCACGCAGTTCACCGAGTTCGGCAGCATGCTCGTGCCCTACCTGGCCGCGCGCTTCGACACCGAGGTGATGTTCCTGCACGGCGGCACGAACAAGGCCACTCGCGACCGCATGGTCGAGCGGTTCCAGGACAGGAAGGGCCCGTCGCTCTTCCTGTTGTCGCTCAAGGCAGGCGGCACCGGGCTCAACCTCACCGCCGCGAACCACGTGATCCACCTGGACCGGTGGTGGAACCCCGCCGTCGAGGACCAGGCGACCGACCGCGCGTTCCGCATCGGCCAGCAGCGCAACGTGCAGGTGCGCAAGTTCGTCTGCATCGGCACGCTGGAGGAGCGCATCGACGCCATGATCGAGGAGAAGCGCGCCCTGGCCCAGCTCGTGGTCGGCGCCGGCGAGAACTGGCTCACCGACCTGTCCACCGAGCAGCTGCGGGACCTGCTGACGCTGTCCGGGGAGGCCGTCGGTGAGTGAGCACTGGTCCGGCGAACGCCCTCGCTACGGCAAGACCATCAAGGTGGACAACGGGATCAAGGCGGTGAGCAAGCGCGGCGACATCGGCGCCACCTGGTGGTCGCGGCGGTTCATCGAGGTGCTGGAGTCGTTCGGCATGGGCGGCCGGCTGACCCGCGGCCGCAACTACGCGCGGCAGGGCCAGGTTCTGTCGTTGTCGCTGTCGACGAGCATGGTCATCGCCCTGGTGCAGGGCTCGCGGCCCACGCCGTACAAGACGCGGATCGCGATCAAGTCGTTCACCGGCCAGGAGTGGCAGCGCATCGAGCACGCACTGGCCGGCAAGGCCCTGTACGCGGCGAAACTGCTGGCCGGCGAGATGCCGTCCGACATCGAGAGCCTGTTCGCGTCGCTCGGTCTGCAGCTCTTCCCCGCGACGCAGCGCGAACTGACGATGGACTGCACGTGCCCGGACTGGGAGGTGCCGTGCAAGCACCTCGCCGCCACCTGCTACCTGCTGGCCGAGTCGTTCGACAACGACCCGTTCGAGATCCTCGCCTGGCGCGGACGCGGACGGGAGGACCTGCTCGAACGCCTCCGCGCCCTGCGTGGCACGGCGCGCAACGCCGTGGCCCGCGAGGAGGCGCCGCCGCTGACGAGGTGCCTGGACACGTTCTGGCAGAAGCAGAGCGCGACGAGCCTGAGCCTCGGCGACCCGACCGCGGTGGTGCGCGCGGACGCGGTGCTGGACCAGCTCGACGCCGTGCCGATCACGGTGGGCCGGGCGTCGCTGGTGGAGCTGCTGCGCCCGGCCTACCTCTCCCTGCCGCCGGGTGACCGGCCCGTGTGATCAGATCCGGCCGAGGCGCAGGAACACCGACTCGCCGGGAGCGTCCTCCAGCCCGTCGTTGTCCACCACGCCGACCAGCCGCCGGAACGGGCCGCTGCCGACCACGGCGAGGCCTTCCGGCTTGTCGTGCGTGGTGGCGCCGTCCGCCTTCAGCGCGGGAACGAGGTCCTGCGCCAGTTTCTTGGTGACCACCGGCTTCTCGGCGCCCGCCGCGACCGGCCTGAGGTCGCTGATGTCGACGCGGTAGACCTTCTTGGTCTTGGCGAGGTCACCGCGCTGGTTGTCGCGTTCGAGGACCAGCAGCGTGCGGTCGTTCAGCGCCGTGATCTCGGACAGCCCGATCCACGCACCGGCCTGCGGGGCGTCGAGCGGGTACGCCGCGAACGCCCATTCGCCCGTCGCCGGGGTGAAGCGGGCGAGCGTGGCCTGGCCGGGCTTGTCGGCCTTCCACTCGCGTTGGACGGCGAGCCACACCTGCTCCGACTTGCCACTGCCGGTCACGGTGACGCCCTCGAACCCGTTGCTGGTGGCGGTCTTCGCGACCGCCTCGGGCAGTGGGACCTCCCTGACGACGGCGCCGTTCGCGGCGACCTCCACGAGCAGGTTCGGCTTCTGCTTGCCGTCGCCCTCCACCGCGATCCAGTAACCGCTCCTGCGCGCGGCGATGCCCTCGCCGTCGTACCCGACGGGCTTGCCGTCCTTGGTCAGCGTCAGCTCCTTGCGGATGCGCGCAGGTGCCGCCGCGGTGTCGATCGTCAGGATCCGCGTCGGGTCGTAGGCGGCGTCCGTGACGGCGACGACGTTGCGGTGGTCACCCGGAACGCCGGATAGCCCTGACAGCGCACCGAACCCGATGCCGTCCGACACGATCGACGGCGTGCCCTGGTTGTGCGCCAGCGACAACGCCAGCGGCGTGCGGGTCAGCCGGTACCCGCTCAGCGACGAGCGGATGCCGTCCTCGGCCGAGTCCTCCTCCGCCGCGACGACGAGCGTGCCGGTCGCGGGGATCGGCAGCAGACCCTCCGGCGCGACACCGGTGGGCAAGGCCTGCAGGAAACGCGGCCTGCGCGGGTTGTTCACGTCGTACACCGCGACGAGGTTGGCGCGCTCCAGCCCGACGAACGCGTACCTGTCCCGCCCGAACGTCGCGACCGCCAGACCCTCCGGCTCGACACCCTTGTTGTCCGACCGGCCGTCCGGGTACTGACCCTGCTCGACCGCGATCCGCTGGAGCTCGTCGCCCGAGGAGAACACGACCCTGCCGGAGTCGGCGTCGAAGACGGTCCACGTGCGCGAGCCACCGAGGTAGTCGCCCTCGTCGGCGGTGCCGAGCGTGTGGTCGTCCAGCCACGCGACGGCGTCGGGTTCACGTGCCGCGGTGATGGTCTCGGTGGGCTCGTACCTCCCGTCGTCCTTCGTGTCGGTGTTCTTGACCGTGGCCGTGCCCGCGGAGAAGTGCTTGACCACGGTGCCGGACCTGAGGTCCACGATCGCGATGTGGTTGTTCTCCTGCAGCGTCACGGCCACCTGGTTGCGGCCGTTGATGCTGACGTACTCCGGTTCGGGATCGGTCGGCGCGACCTCCGCGATCCCGGTCAGCTCGACCTTGCGCAGCTTCCACTGCGCCGGCTTCTGCCCGGCCAGGTCGACGATGGTCAGGAACCCCGCCGGCGCCTGCGGGATCGCGCCCTCGTTGACGTCCTCGTCGCGCTCGTTCTCGATCGCGATGGCCGCGTACCGGCCGTCCTTCGAGATGTCGATCGAGTCGGGCTGCCCGCCCAGCTCGTGGCTCGCGACGATCGCGCGCCTGCCGAGGTCGACCACCACCAGCACACCCGACGGCTCGGTGTACGACTTCGAGGTGTTGACCGCGACCAGCGCCAACCCGCCGACGATGTCGACCGACGTCGGCTCACCGGGCATGGCCAGCACACCGTCCGGCGTGAGCGTCCGCCCCGGCTTGGCGAACCCGATCCGGCGCGCGGGTGAGTCGGTGTAGACGACGAGCCTGCCGTCCGCGGTGGCGGCCGCGATCTCCGCGGCCGTGTGCTGGCCGGCGTCGCTGTTGCGGAACACCGGCATCGTGTCGAACCGCTGGAACCGCGACGGGCTCGACGCCTGGGCCGGGGCGGCCGACACGAGCAACACCAAGGCCACCAGGCCTGTGCACAACCGGACCACTGGTCCTCCTCAACAGCATCGGAGGCGCGCATTGTGGCCGACGGAGTGGGCCGCCGGATGAACGGTTGCTGATCATCTGGGGTGGGGCGGGTGGAGGGTGGGCCGGATTTGGTTGTGGGGGAGGGGGATCGGGCTCGGGTGGGCCTCCTTTCAGGCAGGGCCGCGTAGGGGGAGGGGAACGGTGGTCGGGGTGGGCGTCCTTTCCGTGGTGCCGTAGGTGAGGCGAGGTTGGGGTGAGACGTGCGGGTTGTGCCCGGCGCGGGTACGCGGGAGGAGTTGGACGGCACCTCGTCGGCGGCGTGGTGGGGTCACCGGTAGGGGCGGCCGGGCTTCAGACGCCGACCTCATCGCTGGTGTGCCGGCACCGTGGGACCTGTGGGTGTTGGGCTTGTGTGTTCGGGCGGTGCGGCAGCACGACTGCGCGGCCGGAGGCGTCGGCGGTTCGTCGGATGCGGTGGCGACCACAGGGCTGCCCAGGGCTGGGGTTCGCGCGCGTTCGAGCGCGGAACGGCAGCGGTCTCGGGCAGACACGGGTGAGAGGGAGCAGGGCAGCGCGGCTGGCTGCTCGACGGACGCCGAGGCTGCGGCATGTGGTGGCGGCATGTGGTGGCGGCGCCGGGGTTCGCGCGTTCAGGCGCGGCACGGCAGCGCGGCTCGGGTGATGGGTGGCCGCGTGCGGGATCGCGGTGGCGGCCGGTGACTGGCCGCCGGGCCCGTTGGGTGCCGTGCGGTCCGGGCGCGGTTGCGCGCGGAGGGCGTAGCGGCTCGGGCGGTTGGCGGCGGGTGGGTGGGGTGGAGGGTGGGCGGCGCTGGGGCCGCCCCTGCCCGGAGGTCAGTGGGGGAGCTTGTGCCTGGAGCGGTTGGACAGCAGGGTCACGCCGGCGCCGGCGAGGCCTACCTGCAGGGCCAGTTCGATCCAGTCGATGCCCGGGGTGTCGGCCACGCCCAGGACCGTGGCGGCCGCGGTGCCCAGCAGGGCGGCGACGATGCCTACGAGGATGGTCGCGAGCAGCGACACGTGTTGCCTGCCCGGCATCACCAGGCGGCCCAGGCCGCCGATGATCGCTCCGAAGAGCAGCGCGGTGAACAAGCCGCCGATTTCCACTGTGTACCCCCTGAGTTCCTGGTTCTTGCCACTCCAGGATCTGCTGGGCGCTGGGGTTGGCGAATCAGGTCTTTCCCTGAGCGGTCCCTGAGTTTCCCCCTAGCAGGACGGCGGCTGTGGCGGAGAGCTCGCGGCCCGGTACGTCCGGGTCGCAGCCCACGCGCGCCAGGCGGGCGCGGATGGCGGTGGGGGAGCGCTCCATCTCGTCGGCCAGGGACCTGATCAGCTTCGGGGAGTCGGACTCGGACGGGGTGAGCCAGGTGGTGCGCAGCGCGGTGTCCAGGGCTTCGGTCCAGGGCTGGTTGGCGTTGGCGTGGCGGGTCGGGCGGCCGCGCAGGCGCGTGTGGGCGCCCAGGACGCGCGAGAGGAGCTTGCCCACCGTGGCGCCGCCCTCGACCGGCAGGCGGAGGCGGCCGTCCGCGATCACCTCGCCGGAGTCGAGCGACCCCAGCAGGTCGAGCACCATCGATTCGTCGGAGTCGGTCGTCGCGCTCAGCCGGTAGTGGACCTCGCCGAGCTTGACCTCGTTGTGGAAGGTGGATGTCATGGGGTCGACGTTAGGGATGGGGTCTGACGGTTTTTCCGGGGTTGGCCCCCGGAACGCCTTGTGATGGGGGCGGGTTCACTCGAAGGGGTGGCCTGACGTCACGGCGCTCCTGCCGGTGCCGATGTCGGCCGCGTCCGCCGCCCTGCGGCCCGCACCCCACCCGGCAGCCGAACGCACCGTCACGCGTGAGGTCCGCGTGCGCGTGAACATCTCCTCGAACAGCGTGTCCACGGCTTTCTTGCGGTCCGCCAGCACCGGCAGCAGCCGCTCGTCCGACGCGATCGGGTCGTCCGGGGAGTCCGGCACGGCCGTCATCGCCTCCAGCCGCTCGCCGATCCGCGACGCGTAGGCCACCAGGAACGACTTCCGGAACGGCCGCGAGCGCGCCTCGCTGCCCTTCCCCGCGTGCCCGCCCACGGCGACCATCGCCCGTGTCGCCTGCACGAGCAGGGACGTCGACAGCAGTTCCACGCTCTCCAGGTCCACCTCGTCACCGACCAGCGCGACGAACCCGAACCCGTCGTACGCGACCGCCCGCGACCGGAACGCCTCCGCCACCACGTGCACGAGCTGCGACTTCTCCTTGAAGTAGCTCTTGTCGAGCCACATCCGCCGCGACGTCGCCTGCGCGGGCAGGTCGGCGTCGAGCATCGCCCGCTCCAGCGCGTGCCGGTTCATCAGCTCCTGCGCCTTGGCCGACAGCGCCTCCGCCTCCTCGGGGAACGCCGTCGACTCCGCCTTCGCGAGCAGTCCGCGCACCCGGTTGAGCACCTTCGGGTCGAGTCCCGCGCGCACGGCCGACATCAGCGCGTCACCCGGCAACGGCAGGATCTGCGGCAACGACGGCAGGCGCCCGAGGAACTTCAGCAGCTCGGTGGCCGTGCGCTCGGCGTACGACCGCGTCTCGATGTGCCGCGTCGCCCACGCCTCCAGCAGCGGCCCCTCCCACCACACCGAGGCGCCGATCTCGTCCAGCTGACGCTGCCACCGCGGGTGCACCGTCGACGCGACGTGCGGCGAACAGGACAAAGCGATCACGTCCACCACGAGAGAGGCGGCCGACTCGTCGAGCGAACGCGCCACGATCTCGCGCACGTCGTACGGCAGCCAGCCGCGCTGCCAGAGCGCGTCGACCGCTTTCACCAGTTCCACGCCACGCAGTATGAGACGTCCGCCATGTGCGAAGGTCGGGGACCACCTGGTAGACACGGGATGTGATCGAGCTCCAGTTCCGCGGCCGGACCGTCGTCCGCGACCACGCGCTGGTGATGGCGATCATCAACCGCACCCCCGACTCGTTCTACGACAGGGGCGCCACCTACGCCGAGGACGTGGCCATGGAGGCCGTGCACCGCGTCGTGGCCGAGGGCGCGGACATCGTGGACATCGGCGGCGTCAAGGCGGGCCCCGGCGATCTGGTCGACGCGAGCGAGGAAGTGCGTCGCGTCGTGCCGTTCATCACGCGCGTGCGCGAGGCGTACCCGGATCTGATCATCAGCAGCGACACCTGGCGCGCGGACGTCGGCAGGCTCGTCTGCGAGGCCGGCGCCGACCTCCTCAACGACACGTGGGCGGGCGCGGATCCCCAACTGGCCGAGGTCGCCGCGGAGTACGGCGCCGGCTACGTCTGTTCCCACACCGGCGGTGCGGTGCCCCGCACGCGTCCGCATAGGGTGAGCTACCCGAACCTCGTCGCGGACGTCATCGCGGAGACGACGACGCGCGCGGAGAGGGTGGTCTCGCTCGGTGTGCCTCGCAAGAGCGTGCTGATCGACCCCACACACGACTTCGGCAAGAACACGTGGCACAGCCTCGCGCTGGTGCGGCACACGGACGCGTTGGTCGCGACCGGGTGGCCGGTGCTGATGGCTCTGTCCAACAAGGACTTCGTCGGGGAGACCCTCGGCGTGGAACTGCACGAGCGCGTCGAGGGCACCCTCGTCGCGACCGTGATCGCGGCGTTGGCGGGCGCCGCGGTCTTTCGCGCGCACGAGGTGGCGCGCACCAGACGAGTACTCGAGTCCGTCGCTCGACTGTGAGCTGGAGGTATCAGGTGGACGACGTCTTCGCCCGGTTTTCGGACGACCGGTGGGACGACTTCCTCGACGAACTCGACAAGATCCGCGTGAGCGTGGTGGATCCCGCGGAACGGCAGCAGACCAAGGCGACCGCGCGTCGCGACGCTCGCGAGGCGGCCGGCCAGCCGCTGCTCGTGCGGATGGCCCTCGCGGACCACTACCTGAACCTGCTCGCCATCGGCGTGTGGGCGGGCGACGAGAGCTGGCGCGCAGATCTGCGTGACCTGGTCATCTCTCTCGTGCCGCAGGACGACGAGTCACGCGACGACGCGCTGCTGAGCTCCGTCATCGCCGTGGCGCTCGCACAGCTGCTGCAGGACGCACGGCTGCGCGGCGGTTCCGAGGCCGATGTCATCGCACGGTCGGCGTGGGAGAAGGCCCAGGAGTGGGCCGCCTACGCGGAGGACCGGCACGTGGAACGGCTCCTGCACCACTCCACGGAGGCCGGTGCGCGCGTCGCCACGGCCTCGGAGGTCCAGGAGGTCGTCGAGCTCGCCACGGCCGCGGCGGACGACGACCACGCCGAGACGATCGCGGCGCTGGAGACCGAGGGCTTCACCGCCGAGTTCATGAACGGCGTGTGGGTCGTGGAGGGCGAGTTCCGCAACGCCGTGCGTGCCGCTGCGCGCGCCATCACGCTCACGGGCCACGGCTGTGTCCTTGCGCGCAACATCCGGTCGTCCGCCGTGATGCTGTGGCAGGAGAACACGCTCGCCATGGCGGACTCGAAGGTGCCGCGCTGGCGCGTCTACCCGATCCTCGCGCCCGTCACGCCGCAATCGAAGTTTTCGGGTGGTGAAGGCCTGCCGTTCACCCGCGAGACACACCCGTTGGCACCCGCACCGGAAGTCGTGCGCCGGTTGGCGGACGCCGTAGGTGTCAACGTGTCCCATCTGCTGGCTGCATTGCGGTGAAAGGGTGATCTTTGCCTTTCCGCTACCTCGACTCGTTATCTTGGTGTCATGCCCAGATTTGCCGAGTTCGATGTGGAAGGCCTGCGAAAATCCAGCGCAGTCGCGGACTTTCCCTGGTCAGAGACGTGGGTCACGTTGATCCGCGTTGATGCCAAGGGAGTTGTCCGGCAAGCCAGGTCGTTGACCGAGAAAGCTTCTTTGCTGACCGTCGCGTCGGACAAGGACCTCGTCATCGCGTCCTGTCCGGAGATTTACGCGGTCGACGACCTGTCGGCCGCCCGTGCCGCCGTCAAGGCTTCGGTCGCACGCGAAATGATGCCAAGCCTCGGATGAACGACTCCCGCCACTCGGGCTCAGCGGCGAGCACGAGTTCCGGGAAACGACGGAGGAGCGTCCCGAACGCGATCTCACCCTCGATGCGAGCGAGCCGCGCCCCCACGCAGTAGTGGATCCCGTGACCGAACGCGACGTGTGGGTCTCTGCCCAGCTGCAACACGTCGGGCTCGGAATACCGGGACGGATCCCGGTTCGCCGCTCCCAGTGAGACGGTGACCTGCGAAGATCTTGGAATCGTGACCCCTCCGATCACCGCGTCGGACGTAGCGACACGAGACACCCCCCACGCGAGCGGACCGTCGAGGCGCAGGAACTCCTCGACGGCCTCCGGAACCAGGATCGGATCGTCGATCAAGGCCTGCTTCACGGCGGGGTGGCGCAGCAGCGCGAGCAGGCCGTTGCCGATGAGGTGCGCGGTGGTCTCGTGCCCCGCTGTGATGAGCAACACGAGGGTGTTCACGAGGTCGGGCTCGTCGCGGAGCTCGGTGATGACGTCGTCACCGGGCTCCTTGGTCGCCAGCAGGCGCTGCACGTAGGTGGCGAACCTGCCGTAGGCCTCGGCCATGGTCGCCAGGTTCACGAGGTCCGCGCTGAGCGCGCGGACCTCGTCCCTGTCCCCTTCGGGCACACCTAGAAGTTCACAGATGACGGTGATGGGCAGCGGGTAGGCGAACGTCTCGATGACGTCCACCTCCTCCGCGCCCTGCCACGCGTCGAGCAGCTCGTTGGCGATCTCCTCGATGCGCGGCCGTAGCGCCTCCATGCGCCGTGTGCTGAACGCGCGCGCGACGGGTTTGCGCAACTGCGTGTGCTCCGGCGGGTCGGAGTGGTTCAGCATCCCGCTGGGGACGATGGTGCTGCTCAGGGCCGGGTGGCTGAGCGCCTGGACGACGTCGTCGTGGCGGCTGATCATCCACGACGTCTGGCCGTCCGGGGTCTCGACCTGTGAGGGCCCCCGCTTGCGCCACACGTCGAAGTACGGGCTCGGATCGGTGTAGAAGCTCATGCCGTCATCGTGGTGTTCGCGCTGCTCAGGGGCATGAGTAGGTGATCACCCATGTCTTCGGCGGCGATCCCCTAGCCTGGTCGGATGGGGTGGCCGTTCGTGGGGAGGGACGCCGAGCTCGCCGCGGTCCGTCGTGCGGTGCGCGGCGCCGGGCTGATCGTGGCGGGTCCTGCCGGCGTGGGCAAGACGCGGCTGCTGGACGAGGTCACGTGCGAGGTCCGGCTGCGTGCGACCGCGGCGATGTCGGAGATCCCGCTGGGCGTGATGGCGCCCTTCCTGCCGTTGGCTGACCTCTCGCCGTTGGCGATGTTGACCGCCGCACGGACCGCGCTGCGCGGTCGAGTCGTGGTGGTCGACGACGTCCATCTGCTCGACGACGCGTCGGCGGGCCTGCTGCACCAGCTCGTGCACCACCGCGAAGCCGTGGTGGTCGCGACGCTCCGCTCGGGTGAACGCGCTCCCGAACCTGTGGTGGCGCTCTGGAAGGACGAACTGCTGCCGCGCATCGAGCTCGGTCCGCTCGGCCGCACCGCGGTGGTCGAGGTGCTGGAGACCGTGCTCGGCGGAGTGCTGGACAGCGTCACGGCCGATCGGCTGTGGACGGCGTCGGCCGGGAACATGTTGCTGCTGCGAGAGATGCACTTCGCCGCGCAGTGGGTGACGCACGGCGGTGTGTGGTCGTTGGACGGCCCGCTGCCGTTGTCACCACGGCTCGTGGAGCTGATCGAGGCCCACCTGGCCGCGGTGCCCGCCGAAGAGCGCCGCGTGCTGGAACTGCTCGCGTTCGGTGAGCCGCTGGACCTGGCCGCGTCGGAGGCGTTGGACGGCCTCGTGACCGTGACGGACGACGGGCTGAGGCTCGCGCATCCGTTGTACGGCGAGGTGTTGCGCGCGCAGTGCCCTCCTCTGCGCAAGCGCAACCATCAGCGTCACCTGGCTTCGTTGCTCGACGATCCGTTGCGTGTGGCCGTGCTGCGTCTGGACAGCGGAACGGCGGACGATCCCGCGCTGCTCTTGACGGCCGCGAACATCGCCAGCGCCACAGGCGGCGTCGTCCTGGCAGAACGTCTCGCACGCGCCGCATGGTCGATCGGTGGTGGTGTGCAGGCCGCACGGCTGCTGGCGTTCGTGCTGCTGTTCACGGACCGTCCGGAGGAGGCAGAGGAAGTCTTCGCGATGGTCGCGACCGACGACGACCCGATCGAGGTGCGCACGATGCGCGCCATGAACCTGGGCTGGGGCCTCGGGCGCAGCGACGAAGCCGCGGAGATGGACGTGATGCCGGCGGCACGGGCGGTGCTGCTGTTCTTCGCAGGCAAGTACGACGAGGCTCGTGCACTGCTCTCGGAGTCCGATCCGGCCGAGGCGTCGATCCTCGCGATGATCGACGTGGTGCAGGGCCAGTACACGGGGCCGTTCCCGGTCGTCCCGCCGAAGCCCGAGGTCGGGCCGGGTGCCGAGATGAACGAGTTCTCCGAGGTGTTCGTGCACTTCTTGCACGGTGATCTGGCCCGTGCGGAACGTCTGGCCGTGCGGGCGCTTCGGGAGAAGGCCGAGTGGGACTCCATGAGGTCGGTTTGGGGCGTGTCGTGCGCGGGACTGGCGCGGGCAGGCGGACGGCTGCTCGAAGCCCGGAGGCTGCTCCGGGAGTCGCGGCCGGCTCAGCCGTTCGTGCGGCTCTGCGAGCTCGCGCAGGTGGAGGCGTTGTTGGGCAACGACGCGCGTGAGGTGCTCGCCGAGGCGGAGAAGCTCGTGCCGCAGGGGATGCGCGTGTACCGGCACGGGCTGTGGGCGGCGCGGATCTGGGCGGGCGGTGCGTCACCTTTGGACGGTGCGGCGGAGGTACGCGCGCACGGTGAGTTCGCGGCAGAAGCCCTTCTTCTGCACGATGCCGTGCGTCTCGGGCGTGCGGCTGAAGTCGTGGAACGGTTGCGCGAGCTCGCGTCCAGCACCACGGGCTTGTTGGTGCCGGTGTTCGCCGCACATGCGGAAGCCTTGGTGCGCAACGACTCCGCGGAACTGGAGGCGGTGGCCGCCCGGTTCGAGGAGGCCGGGTTCATGCTGTTCGCGGCCGAAGCCGCCGCGGAGTCGGGCAACCGCGCGCTGGCCGGCCGCCTGATCGCGTTGTGCGAGGGTGCGAGAACACCGGCGTTGGCAACGTTGACTCCACTCACGCCCCGTGAGCGCGAAGTGGCCGTGCTGGCCGCACGGGGACTGACGAACAAAGAGATCGCGTCGTCGTTGGTGATCTCGGTGCGGACCGTGGACAACCACTTGTCCAACACCTACGCCAAGCTCGGCATCACGACCCGCGGCGAGCTGGCGTTGGTCCTAACGGATGACGCGGGCGCACGGGGATAACGCGCGGCACCGGTCCGGACGACATTCCGGCATGGGCAAGGGGTACGCGGTCGTCGACGTCGCCACCACAGGACCTTCTCCCGCCGACAGGGTGATCGAGGTCGCCGTAGTGCACCTCGACGCGTCCGGCCGCCGGACCGACGAGTGGTGCACGCTGGTCGACCCGCGCCGCGACTTCGGTACCCGGCACGGCATCAGCCCCGCGGACGTGCGCCGGGCGCCGCAGTTCGCCGGTGTCGCCGGTGAGCTCGCCGCACGGCTGGCAGGCCGGGTGCTCGCGGCGCAGGACCTGACGTTCTGCCAGGGCTTCCTCACCGCGGAGTACGCGCGGCTCGGGCACGACTTCGCCGTCTCCGGTCTCAGCACCGGGACGCCGGGCGTGCGCAAGGGCATCGCGCTGCAGGACGCTCGGGCGTCCGCCCGGCTGCTGGTGGGGAGCTTGGACCGCATCGGGCCAGTGGAACCCGTACGGCTTGAGGTGCCGCGAACCGTGCGCACCTATGCCATGCAACGCAGTGGAGGTGCGCGGTGAGTGACGACGTGAGGCGCGTGGCGGAGCTCATTGGGGAGCGCAACCGCATCGACGACGCGCTGGCCGCGATCACCCGGCCGCCGGCGTTGCCCGGTCATCTCGGCGACTGAACGCGGAGCCGCGGTCTACCTCGTCCTGACCGGGCCGAAACAGCCGCGGAGCATTCAGTGGGCACGTCGCGGCCAAGCTCAAGTCCGATCTTCAACGGCGCAGGATCGGCACGGCATCCAGCGTGCGCGAAGAGCTGTGGCAGGCCGCGGAGGTCTATCCGCGGCCCAGCCAGGCGTTCCCGCTCACCGAAGCCCAACGAGAGCTGTTGGGGTTGTTCAGTCCTCATCAGCCGTGAGGCTGTGACCGTCCCATGTGAACCGCACGGTCGTCACGGCGTCATCCCCGTCCGTGCCCGTCGTGAGCTGGTGGATCGCGATGCCGGCCAGCTCCCGGTAGTCGCACCACTCGTGGTCCGACGTGAGCACCAGGTCGAGGTCGAAGTTGACCAGCAGCTCCAGCAGCTGCCCGCGGTTGGTGGCGTCGACGCCGACGAAGACCTCGTCCAGCAGGATCAGCCGGGGTGCGGTCGGGGTGGCGTGGTAGTGCGCGGCCGCTGCGGCGAAGAGCGGGAGGTGCAGCACGATGGCCTTCTCGCCGCCGGACAACGCGCCGTGCACGCGTTTGGTGACCGGGACCCAGCCCTCGCCCCTGTCCACCTTCACGACGAACTGGTGCCACGTCGTGTAGTCGAGCACCTGCGCGAGTTGTTGTTCCCAGCCCGTTGCGGAGTCGTGTGCGCGTGCTTCTTCCACGCGCTCGCGGAAGAACTGGTGCAGCAACTCGCGTTCGGCGTTGTCGAGGTCCGATCGCAGCAGGAGGTCGCGGGCTTCTCGCGTGCCCGGCGGCAGTTGGGGGTCGACCTGCCAGTCGAGTTGCACGCGGATGCCGGACGCGGTCTGGACGCGCTCCAGGCGGTGGTTCATGGTGCCGACGAGCTCGGCGGCGCCCTGGATGCGCTGGGCGATGTGCCTGCGGGTGTCGCCGGTGAGGGTCTGGTCGAAGAGGTCGCGTTCGACGTCGGTGATGTGCGTGCGGATGCGGTCGCGTTCGGCCTGCAACCTCTGCAGGAGGGCGTGCGCGCCCATGCGCGCGCCGTCGAGCGTCGCGGTGAGGACCGTGACCTCGTCGTCGGGGTCCAGGGACAGCTCGATGCGGCCGGCCAGCTGTTGCTGGGCCTCGTGCACGGCCATGCCCAGGCGTGACTCGGAGTCGCGGATCAGGCGCGGGTCCACGGGTCCGTCGGGCACCTGACCGGCGTCGGCGGGCAGGTGGCCGCTGGTCAGGTGGCGGTAGCGCGTGTCGGCGGCCTCGTGCACGACGGTGGCTTCCGCGGCGCGTGAGGTGTCGGTCCTGCGCTTCTCCTCCAACGTGCCGAGTGTGCGCGCCAGGCCCGTTTGCTTGTCCAGCAGGAGTTCGCGCCGCTCGGCCAAGTCGAGGGCCTTGGCGCGCAACGCGATGAGCCGCTGGTCGAGGGCGTGGAACTCGGCGCCCGCGGCACGTTCGACGGTCTCCAGCGTGACGGTGAGGTCGGCGGCCTCCTGCTGACGTGCCGACGCCGTCTCCTCGGCCTCGTCGGCCAGCGTGCTGCTCACCGACGCGCGGCTGACGGCCTCGACGGACAGCGCCTCCGCGGACAGGGCGTCACGGCGGTCGTCCAGCCAGCGGTGCGCCGCCGTGCCGAACGCCGTCAGCTCGTCCGGGTCGGGCGCCTCGGGGCTCTGGCCGAACTGGGCCACCACGACCTCGGTCTCGGACACCTGGCGCAGGGCGGCGGCGACGGCGTCCTTGCGCGCCGCACAGCGCAACTGGGCCTTCGTGCGCTGCTCCTCGGCGACGTCCATCGGGTCGGTCGAGGGCTTGCGGGCCATCTCACCGGCGAGGGTCGCGCGGCGGACGGCGATCTGGTTGCGCGCCGCGTCCACACCGGACAGGTCCGTCGCGAGCTGCTCGATCAGCCCGGTGAGCTCGGCGATCCTGCCCGCGCGGGCACGCCGGCGGGCGTCGGAGCCGATGTAGGTGTGCGCGGGCTTGGCCCAGCGGCCGTGGGCGTTGCCCAGACGCCACGACCCGTCCGCGCCGATCGCGGTCGTGTGGCCGGACGCGGTCTCCCCGAACGCGATGCTGCCGAGGAACTGGTGGCAGCGCTCGTCCTCGGTGACGAGCACCTCCAGCAGCGTCGTGCCGGGAGCCGGGCCGGACAGCAGCGGTTCGGCGAAGCGGTCCCGTTCGGACAGGTCGAACGAGGCGTTCGGGGTGAGCCACGCGTCGAGCAGGCCCGACGCCTCCAGCGCCGCCTCGACCGCGCTGCAGACCGACGGCGGCGTGCCGGGGCGGAACTCGACCAGGCGCCACAGCGGCGCCCCGACCGCGGAGAAGCGGTACTCGCCGTCGCGCGTGTACGGCGCGGGCGGCGGCACGTCGACCTGGTTGGCGAGCTTCTCGCGAATGGACCTGTACTGCGAGAGCTGGCCGTTCAACGCCGTGCGCGTCTCGTCCAGGCGTGCCTCGATGCGGCTGAACTCCTCGCGCGCGAGAGCGGCTGCCTCGACGACCTCGTGGTGCTCGGACACGTTCAGCTCGGAACAGCCGCGCGCCCACGTGTCGACGTCCGTGCAGAACTTCGCAAACGCTTGCTCGAACGCCTGCTGCGCCGCGGTCTCCGCCTCCGTGGCGAGTTCGAGCTCGTCGCGCGTTTCCTCAAGCCGTTGGCGGGCCGCGGTCCGTGCGTCGACCGCTCTCTCGTGGGCGGCGACAGTGCGCAGGAGAGAGGTGATCTCGGCGGAACGGGACTCGACGGCGGTCGTGAGCAGCTGACGCCCCGCCTTCACGTCGGCGCCGGACTCGATCTCCCCGAGCACCGACGGCATGCCCGCCTGCTCGGCGGCCTCCCGTGCGAGTACGACGGACCGTCGCAGTTCATCGGCCCGTGCGGCCGCGTCGGACTTGGCCTGCCCGGCCAGTTCCTCGTCGGCGACGGCCCGTGCGCGGAGCTTCGCGGCGTGCGCGGCCGCCTCCGATGCGCGCAGGGACGCGGCGGAGAGCTGCTGCCGCAACAGGTCGAGCTGCTTGCCCTCCTGGTACGCGGGCAGGTCGGAGATGCCGGCGATCTCCGCGTCGACCGCGCCTGCCTCGCGTCCCAGCGCCGCGAGCTGGTCGAACGCCTCGTCGGTGAGCGTGATCTGACGCTCGTAGCGACGGTCGCTCATCCGCGCGGCCCTGGTCAGCTCCTCGAGCTGTTCGGTCGAGGTCTCCAACGCCCACGAGGCCACGCCGAGCACGCGCTGGGCGTAGACGCGCTGCACGTCCGCGAGCCGTCCGGCGGTGGTGATCTCCTCGTCGAGCCGCCGCAGCCCCTCGCGCTGGCGGTCGAGCCGTTCGAAGCCCTCGGCGATCTCGGTGAGATCCGACTGGTCCAGCGGCGGGAGTGCCTTGGACAGCAACGAGGACAGCACGCTCGGGTCGAGCCGTTCGGACAGCTTCGGCGTGCGCAGCTGCAGCAGAGCGGTGATCAGCGAGTCGTACCGTTGCTCGGTCACGCCGGGGAACAACGTCGTCCGCACCGTGTGCCGGTATTCGGCCGGTGAGGTGTGCACGACACCGTGTTCGCCGATGGCCGCTGTGAGGTCGGTGGTGGTCAACGGGCGCCCGGACTCGTTCACCAGCGTCAGGTCGCCGACCCGCTGGGACGTCGTGAAGTACGTGGCGCCGACGTTGGCCGTGTTCGTGGTGGCCTGAAGGCGCGCACCGCACGTGAACCACTCTTCGCCGTGCTGGAACTCCAGCCACACGTACCCGACGCGCGTGCTGCCCTGGTTGCCCTCGCCCATGAGGTTCCAGTGCATCGTGCGGTCCGCGCTGCCGAACGTCGACAGGCGGTGCGGACGCAGGTTCGCGTCGAACAGGTACGGCAGCAGCAGTTCGAGCGCCTTCGACTTGCCCGTGCCGTTGGGGCCTCTGAGCAGCAGTCTGCCCTGGTAGAACGAGAAGATCTCGTCGTAGTAGCGCCAGACGTTGATGATG
This sequence comes from Lentzea sp. NPDC058436, assembly GCF_042721515.1. Lineage (NCBI taxonomy): Bacteria > Bacillati > Actinomycetota > Actinomycetes > Pseudonocardiales > Pseudonocardiaceae > Lentzea > Lentzea sp. NPDC058436. The sequence goes on along the minus strand of NZ_JBHXLF010000004.1, from coordinate 207,163 downwards.
CCGGCGCGGCTCGGTTGCCACCGGTCAGTCATGCAGCTCCTCGACCGCGTACCTGGCTGCGGCGGGCAGCCTGTGAACGGTGCCGTTCTCCGTGCGCGCGAGCCCGAACGCTTCGAGCAGTTCGAGCCCGTCCGCCGCGAGTCTGACCGCACCGCCGTCCGACTGGTAGGCCTTCGCCCAGTTCCGGAACCTGGTGAGCACCTCGCGTGCCTCCTCGGCCAGATCCTCCGTCGTGGCAGGGCCCGATGCCAACCGGTCGAGCAACAACAACGCGGCGACCTTCGCGTTGTTGTCGTCGTCCGGGAACCTCGTGTCCGTGGCGATCGCGTCGGCGTCGACCACGACGTAGCCCTCCTTGCGCTCCTCCAGCGTGCAGCCTGCGAGCGTGATGCCGGTCTGGACGACCTTGCGGCCGGCGGGGGAGCCGAGGAACGCGAGCTGGGTCGCCGTCAGATCCTCCTTGTAGACCACGGGATCGTCGATGAGCCTGCGCATCACCGAGTGCCGTTGCCACAGGCTGCGGTGCGCATTCTCGTACCGGGTCTCGTGGGTGAGGTCCTCGATCGTGTCCACCGTGGACGGCGGAACCGGCGCGGACAGCAGGCGCGTGATGAGCGTCGGGTCCGCGCGGATCTGCTCGTCGGTCGCTATCGCACCGTGGTCCTCAAGGAACGTCAGCACGTCGTGGAACACGTTGCGGTCACTGCGTCGGCTGGGGTCGAACTCGATGTCCTCGGCCTGTTTGAGGTTCGACGTCAGCTCGTCGAGCGTCATCACCGGCGTGGTCAGCAGCTCGGCGGCGACCAGGCACAGCAGGACGTACCGGCGCCGGTCGAACGCCGGACGCGAGCGGTCGGGCCGTTGCGTGGTCTTGAACAGCCGCGCGTACCCGGCACGCGGCTCGACAACTACCCGCCAGCCGCAGTAGTAGTCGAACCACTTGGTGATCGGTTCGCGGCGCCTTCTGACGAGGTCGAACCCGTCGGGATCCTGACCACCGGTCAGCAACGGACGCGCGAGCAGCAGGCGGACGCCCCGCGCCACCTCTTCGCTCTCCAGCCGTGCGAGCTGGTTCCCCGTGCGGCTCATCGGCTCTGCACGTCGATCACGTAGTCGGGCCCGCTCAGCGTGCCCTTCTGGGTGGTCATGGTCGCCCAGCCGCGGGCGTTGCGCAGGTTGATCTGCATCCGCCCGTCACTCGTGCCGGCCGAGCGCGTGCCGGTGCTGTCCGGATCGCTGCCCAGCGCCCTGCCGACGAGGTCGATCAGCCGGTGGAAGGTGTCGTGGTCGAGGTTCGTGAGCGTGGAGATCCGGATCGCGCCGTCAGTCTGGATCTGCGACCACGCGTACTCGAGCTCCTCGCGTTCCCGCTGCGCCTGCTCACGACGGTTGCGGCGCACCTCGTCGACGTTGCGGACCTTGCCCGTGGCCCCGATGTGCTCCTGCTTGCCGGTGGCGCGCAGCTGCGGCGACACGGGCACGGGAGGCGTGTTCTCCCACGCCTCACCACTCGGCAACAGCTCGCCGTCGGCGTGCGCGAGGTGGGCGTGCCGCGCGGAGTAGAGCCCGAAGGCGGCGTTGAACAACTCGTGCGCCTCGTCCTCGGTCTCGGTCCTGGCGAACCACTTGGCCAACGCCCTGAAGTCGGCCGCGGTGTTCGTGGGCTTCTTGCGCTGCTCGCTGATCCGGTCCAGCACCCTGAGCAGCTGCACGATCGCCTTGCGCGACACGTCCTGCAACTCCTCGACGCGCGGCGGGTTGTCGTGGAACCAGCTCTTGAGGCTGCTCCAGTTCGCCTTCCGCTGCTGCGACCACTGCTCGGCGACGAGCCCGGCACCGTTGCGCGCGCGTTCGTGCAGCTGTTGCGGATCGATCCGGTCGATCGCCTCGCGGATGCCGTGCTTGCGCGCGTCCAGGTCCGCGATGAAGTCGCGCAGGTAGGTGACCGTGGTGCGCTTGACGTCCTGGAACGTGGCCAGGTCGGCCTGCTCGTCCCTGAGGATCCGCTGCAGGTCGGCGTTGAACCGGGTCGTGTTCGTCGCGAAGACTTCGAGGTGACCTTCGAGCTCGATCAGCGTGGTGAACGTCCTGTGGTCGTCCAGCGGCTGGGCGAGTGCGTCGAGGTGCGCGGCGATCGCGTCGAGCACAGCGGTCTGCAACGCGCCGTGCGCGGCGAGTGTGTGTGTCGCGTGCTGAACGCCGGCGTACGCGGCCTCGCCCAGTTTCGTGAGCCCGTACTGGTGCTGCTGCGCGTCCACCAGGCCCCAACCCCTCAGCGCGTTGAGCGACGTTTGGAGCTCGTCGTCGGTCAGCTGTTCCGACCAGCCGACGCCGCGCAGTCGTTGCTGCACGTCATCGGTGGTGAGGACGGTCTGCAGGCGCTCGTTCGCCACCCCGAACACGCGCAGCACCGCTGTGTGCAGCTCCGCCTGGTCGGTCGCGGTGAAGCGGAACAGGTCCGCGGGCACCGGTGGAAACGTCGTCACCTGTGCCACCGTAGCTTGTCGCCGCAGGGCTTTCGGGGGACAGGGCGGGCGGTGGATCCGCGTGACGAATGCCGCTACCGGCCGCTCCGGTCAGAGCAACGACGCGTCACCTGGTCTGGGCGGTTTGCGGTAGGCGGGCGGTGCGGGAAGAACTCCCTCGCCTTCGAGATCCGCGACGGTCACCAGCGGTCCGTCGACCACGTCGTTCAGCAGCGCCTCCTGGTCGGGTTCGAGGCGCACGCACATGTCGAGGACGGCCAGCAACTCCAAGAGTTCTTCGTCGAACTGCACGGTCCAGCGTTCGGGATTGATGTTGTCGAGTTCGGACGTTCGCCTCCTGTGCCTGGGGTCGCTCCGCCGGTAGCTGAGCCACTTGCGGACGACTGCCATACCGCCCGCCGAGTAGTTCCACACCGCACGGCTGACCGGGTGGATCTGCCCGGCCGTGCCGAACAGCGTGTCCTCGCCGAGGATCAACGTCTCGTTCGCCTCGTCGAACCGGGCCGAGCTCGGGATCTCGCCGTCACCGGCCGGTACCGGCGAGATCGGGCGAGGTTTGGTCTCGTCGGGAATCCCGTGAGGCCTTCCCGCCTTCGGATCGGCCATTCGTTCGCCGAACGTGTGCAGCCAGACGACCCGGCGGCCGAGCTCGACCCCACGTCGCCACAGTGCCGTGTCCAGCGTGATCGGTATGCGGATGCCCGGCGTCTTCAACTGCTCGCGGAAGCGCCGGGTGTAACCGGGATGAGCCGTGATGGCGGCGACGTAGGCCACCAGGTCTCGGACGTCGACTTTCGTTCCCGTGAACCTGCGCAGAACCCTCAACAGCTGAGGGGCCACGTTCGGTGCGATGCCTTGTTCGTCCCGGTACAGGGGCAGCACCCGCCCGCCCCGGCCGTTGAAGCAGTGGTTGTCGGGAACGTGCGCCGTGAAGTGCAACGCGATGCCTTCGCTGAGCACGTCCGCGTGTTGTTCGGTCATGTAGACCTGGTGCACCCCGCTCACCTGCCACAGCTCAGGCCGTGGAAAGTCGATCATCCGGCGGTCGTGGATCACCACCTGTCTGTCGAAGCTGCGGAACGCGAGGCGCGCGACCCGGGGTGTGGGGGCCGCCTCGTTCTCCACGGACGCCGTCCCCGCCGGGACACCTGGCTGGGGGCGAACGTGATCGGTCGTGGTGCGGTCACGTGTCTCCTTGAACAGCGCGGCCTTCTCGCGTTTGTCGGCGTGGACCAGACGTTCCCATCGACGCACGAGCGTTTCGGTGTCAGGCGCGCAGACCCAGTTCCGGTTCGGCTTCACGCCGGGCTGGTGCCAGGGGAAGAGGTCGCCGAGCAGCGGGTAGGTCTCCCAGGTGTCGTCGTTCGGCCGGAACGCCGCCTGCCAGTCGGGAGAGCAGTCCGACCAGCCGGTGTCGAGGTCGAGGTTCTCCAGCTCGGCGAACTTCTCCGCCTGGGTTCCGGACAGTGCCCGGTAGTGCACGGTCGCCGGGGTCTCCGGTCGCGGGTCTCCGGTCCGCAGGAAGACGCCGATGCAGATCCTGTGCTGGGTGATGGGGAAGATCCTGGTGTTGGTGCCCGCGCGGTGCTGCTCCGGCGACAGGTCGATGATCCAGCCTTCATCGGCGGTCCGGCGCAGATAGCTGCGCATACCCGCGTACGACTTGGACGTGAGGTACGCGCTCGGGGTGATCAGGGCGACGACGCCGGCCGGGTCGTTCGCTTCGAAGGCCTTCCACGTGGACCACCGCCAGAAGTAGGTCCACATGTTGCTGAGGTTGAACTCGTGCCGGCCCGCTCCCGGAACGCGGAACTCGTCGAGCGACGGCCGGTTCGACGTGTCGACCAGCTTCTTCGGATCGCGCCGTCGCTCCAGCCAGGGAGCGGCACCACGGGCGTTCTCGCGCCACGGCGGATTGCCGATCACCACCATCACCGGCTTGTTCCGCTTGTGGTGGTTCGCGTTCTCCCGGGACTCCATGAGCACCTCGTACAGCTGCCCGAACCCGAAAGGCTGCGAATACGGGTCGTCCAGGGCGTTGGTGAGGAATCGCGGCTCTTCCTTCGGGAGTTCCACCCGGTAACGGCCCTTGAGCGCGGCGTGCAACCGGAGTTCGGCGACGGCGAACGGCGCCGCTTGCAGTTCGAAGCCGACCAGGCGGTTGGCGAACAGCGAGCGCAGGTGCACCGCCGGTACGGCGTCACTGCCCCGAACTCGGCGGAGGGTGTCCGCCGCACTCTCCAGCACCTCGGCCAGGAACGTGCCCGCACCCATCGCCGGGTCCAGGACCGTCACGTCGTCCGCGGCGAATCCGTGCTTCTTCTTGAGGCGCTTCTTCAGCATCTGGTCGACGAAGGCGACCATCGACCTCGCCACGGGCGCAGGTGTGTAGTAGGTGCCGCTCTGCCGGCGCAACGCAGGGTCGTAGTCCTCCAGGAAGGTCTCGTAGAGCCGGGCGTAGGTGTCCGCGTCGCCGAGTTGGATGTGCGCCCAGTCGACGTTGCCGATGACTCGCACCAGGGAGTCCACCACGTTGAGGTGGCCGACCCACTTGGGGTTCGCGAGCATGGCCAGTGCCGCACCGAGCAAGGAGTGCTTCTTGGCGAGCTGCTCCGCGATCGCCCACGGCGTCCGGCCCTCGAAGGTGATTCCGTCGACTCGCGCCAGGAGCAGCGCGAACGTGACGGCCTGGGCGTAGGAGTCGGCGAAGTTGGTCTCGTCGTCCCGTCCGTCCGGGTTCGGGAAGAGGATGTCCTTCCACTCGTTCGCCAGACCGGTGAACGGCTTGCGCCCTGGCGTGGTGCGCTCCTTCTGCAGCGTTTCCAGCACCTGGTCCCGGAGCAGCCTGCACAGAGGTGCGACCTCGGCGACGATCGCGCGAAGACTTCTCGGCTCCGGCGGCGGCCAGAAGAGGAAATCTCTCATCAGACGTTCGAACGCGTCAGGAGCGGAGAGGCGGCTTCCGGCCCGGGAAATGTCTCCGTCGAGCACGGCGACGCTGCCGACCAGCTTTCCTTTCTCGTAGCGAGCGAACGAGCTGCCATCGGTGTAGATCAGGTTGGGCAGGGCCTTCAGCTTTTCCCACTGCTGGCGGTCGTGTTTGTCGGGGCGCCACGCGGCTGTCTCCGGTGTTCCTTTGCCCGGCGCCTTGAGCTCGATGTAGCCGACGCGGCCGCTCGGTACGTCGACGGCGATGTCCGGGCGCGATCGCAGGGAGGTGATCGTGACCTCGTCGTGCACGTGAACCTGCAGTCCCACCACCGAACCGAGGCGTTCCAGCAGCTTGTTCACCGGCAAGCGGAGGCGATCCTCGTTCCGGCCGTCTCCCCGCATCCGGTGCAGGAGTGCTGACCCGTACTCGGACACCGCCGCGGCGAACTCGTCGACGTCCTGGGGAGATCTGCGTCGCGCCGGTCTCCCCACCGTGCCTCCCCGAGTGAAGTCGATGACCTTTTGAGATTCCTTCCGCTAAAGCGCGCAGTCAAGCAATAAACGATGTAGATTGCATGGTCACTCCAATGTTGCAAATTGCCTGGATGTAATTAACTCAAGCGGGCGAATGTGGCTGTTTTGATCAAAGGCTGCCATGGGCTGAACGGGTTGCCGGGCAACTCGTTCAGCGGCATTCAATTCTTGAATGCATTCCAGGTCGGTTGGGTCTATCGGCAGTTCTTTGGCTGAAGCCGGTGCGTGTGCTGTCCGAGCGGTGATCACGATGGGGTGATCCGCGTGGTGGCGTTGATCGCCGAACAGGTCACGTTGGTCCGATCGGCCTAGTCTCCGGCCCATGCGGACGAGGCTGACCCCCATGCAGCAGGCGGTGGTGGACGCCGGACGCCCCTTGCCGCAGCTCACCGATCCGCTGGAGGTCGAGCTCCAGGTCAGCGCTGTCGCCGGGCCGTTCGCCGACAACGAGGAGCTGTGGGAGGTCGTCCTGCGGCACCTGGACGAGGTGCCGAGCCGGCGTAGTGCGGCGCTGCTGACGGCGCTGGCGCACCTGCTTCCCGGACGGCCCGGGGTGTGGGCGAAGGAAGCCGCGCGGCATCAGGCGCGGCCTCGGTGGGATCTCGGGGCGCTGACGTTCGGCGAGTGCTGGATCGGGGACCGGTCCATCGACGCCGGGTACTTGGCGCTGCTGTGCAGCTATTCGTACGGGGAGGTGCCGCACGCCATGGTTTTCATGATCGACGAGATCAGCGGGAGTCTGACGCGGCACGCGTTTCTCACGCGGGCGGTCGGGGAGGCGTTGGACGGGTTGCGGGACGAGATGCGGCTGGAGTCGATCACGCCTGTGGCCGCTCATTGGCTGTTGAGCCGCAGTTATGACCGGTTCGAGCGGCGGCCTGGACTTGGGGTGAGCATGGACGTGCACCAGACGAGGCTCGTTGCGCGGCGGCGGATTGCGCTGGCGATGAGTTAGTTCCGGGTTCTTCACACAGGCGTGCGGTGTGTCTGTAGCTCGATCGTGGGGTTGCCATTACTGTCCGGGTGTGGTCGGAGGGATGGTCGCCGGGGGTGATGATCAGGCCCTCAGTCGTGTGCCCGCTGTGGAGCGGCACTCGTGGTGGTCTGTCGCGGCGCAGCGGTTCGGGCAGACGACGGCGCTGAGCCAGTTGTTGCTGGGCGCGACGCTGGGGTTCGGCATGCGGTTCTGGGACGCGTTCCTCGCGCTCACGATCGGGGCCGTGCTGCTGAGTGCCGTGGCGATCGCCGTGGGTGTCATCGGGCAGCGGGAAGGGCTTTCCACGGCCATCCTGAGCCGGTGGACCGGGTTCGGGCACGCGGGGTCCGCAGTGCTCGGGCTGGTCATCGCGTTGTCGTGCACCGGGTGGTTCGGGGTGCAGACGGGGCTGGCCGGGGCGACGCTCGCCGCCACCGCCGGGGTGTTGCCGGTGCCGGTGTGGTCGTTGCTGTTCGGGGTCGTCGTCACGGTCGTCGCGGCCTGCGGTGTGCGGTGGATGGCGTGGACGTCCTACGTGACGGTGCCTGCGTTTCTGGCGTTGCTGGTGTGGCTCGTCATCAAGAATGTCAACGATGTCGGCGTCTTCGGCAGTCCGGCGCCGGGGCCCGCGATAGGGATGGTCACGGCGATCACGCTGGTCATCGGCAGTTTCGTGGTGGGGGCGGCGGTCGCGCCGGACATGACGCGCTTCCACCGCAACGGGTGGGACGTCGTCAAGCAGACGGTTCTGGGGATCACGGCAGGGGAGTGGGTCATCGGGCTGGCCGGGGTGGTCCTCGCGCACGGGCTCGGGACGACGGACGTCATGGGCGTCATCAGCTCCTCCGGTGGCTGGATCGGCGCGCTGATCGTGGTCACGGCGGTGCTGAAGATCAACGACTGGAACCTCTACTCGGCCTCGCTCGGGCTCGTGAACTTCTTCGACGCCGTGTTCGCGCTCAGGATCAGCCGGGCGCAGATGACCGTGGTGATCGGGTGCGCGGGCAGCGTTCTCGCGGCCGCCGGGATCGTGCACCAGTTCAGCCACTTCCTGGTGTTGCTGGGCGTGGTCTTCCCGCCGGTGGCCGGGATCATGCTCGCCGAGTACTACGTGGTGCGGCGGTGGCGCAACGAGATCATCTCGACGCGTCCGCACGTGCCGCGGTCGGCGCCGTCGTGGGTGCCGGCCACGGTGGTGATCTGGCCCGCCTCGGCGGTGATAGGCGAGTTCGTGCCGTTCGGACAGTCGGGTGTGAACTCTCTTGTGGTCGCGTTCGCGCTGTATGTGTGCGCTGGGCGGCTGGACCTGTTGAGGATGCGCACGCGCCGTGCCACCAACCGCGAGATGAAGGCGGCCTGACGTCAGCGCAGGCCCGCCTCGTGGGCCAGCAAGCCGGCACGGGTGCGGTTGTCGCAGTCCAGTTTGGTGAGCACGTTCGACACGTAGCCCTTCACAGTGGCCTCGGTGAGGTGCAGGCGGGCGCTGATCTCGGCGTTGCTCAGGCCGCCGCCGAGGCAGGCGAGGACCTCGGTCTCGCGCGGGGTGAGGCCGGAGATGCGTTCGCGTGCGGAGTGGCCGTCGCTCGACGCCGCGACCAGGCGGCGCGTCGCCTCGGGGGACAGGACGGTGTGGCCTCCCGCCGCGACCCGCACGAGCTTCACCAGGTCCTCCGGGGCGGTGGACTTCAGCAGGAACCCGGCGGCGCCCGCCCTCATGGCGCGCAGCACGTAGGCGTCGACGTCGAACGTCGTGAGCGCCACGACCTTCGGCGGCGCGTCGAGGCGGGCGATGCGGTCCAGTGCGGCCAGGCCGTCGACCTCGGGCATGCGCAGGTCCAGCAGCACGACGTCAGGTCGTAGGCGCAGCACGGCTTCCACGGCTTCGGCGCCGTCGTAGGCCTCGCCGACCACGGTGAGGTCGGGTGCCGCGCTCAGGATCGTGCGGAGGTACGCGCACACCATGCGTTCGTCGTCGACGAGCAGCACCGACGTCATGTCGGCACGAACGCGGGCAGGACGGCGTCCACCTCGAAGCCGCCGTCGTCGGTCGGGCCGGCGGTGAGGGTGCCGCCGACCATCTCCACCCGGCCGCGCAGGCCGAGCAGGCCGCTGCCGGAACCGGGCAGCGCGAGGTCCGGTGCCGCGGACGGCCTGGTGTTGCGGATGACGGCGCGGACGCTGCTCGGTCCACAGTGGATGGTGATCTCCGTGTGGGCACCGGGGGCGTGCTTGTGCACGTTCGTGAGCGACTCCTGGACGACCCTGTACATCGTGCGGCGGACGGCGGGGGAGATCGTGTCGGCGTCGCCGTGCTCGGTCAGCGTGACCTCAAGGCCCGTGGCGGCCGAGTCCGCGACCAGCCGGGAGAGCCGGTCGGGCAGCACGTCCGGGATGCGCGCGGCACGGCCCGAGCGCAGCACACCGACGAGATCGCGCAGTTCGGCCAGCGCCTGGCAGCCCGCGGTGCGCAGTTCCTCCGCGGCCCTGCGCACGCCGTCGTCCTTCGCGGCCACCCGCAACGCGCCGGCGTGCAGCACCATCAGGTTCAGCCGGTGCGTCACGACGTCGTGCATCTCCCCGGCGAGCCTGGTGCGTTCGTCGGCACGGGCCTGTTCGGCCAGCAGCTCACGCTCCCGCTCGGCACGTTCGGCGCGCTCGACCAGGGCCTGCACGAGCCTGCGCCGCGCGCCGAGGTAGAGGCCCGCGAGCCCGGCGATCACGATGATCCCGGGGCCGGTGAAGCCGTCGTCGGCGTTCGGCATCGCCCACACGCCGGCTCCGATCGCCCACGTCACGGGGTGGACGACCACGAGCCAGCGGTGCCGCGGGGCGTGCGCGGCGACGGAGTACGCGGACACCATCGAGGCGTACGTCGGGGTGAGCAGCGCCAGGAACGCGATCGCCAGGCTGGAGGCGACGGGATGCGTGCGCCGCCACCACAGTGCGACGGCCGAGACCAGGTGAACCGCCACGTAGAACGCCAGTGACGCGACGACGAGCCGTGACGGAGCGGGCAGCGCGAACTCGCGCCACAGCCCCAGCGCTGCCACGAGCAGCACCAGCGCCAGATCGACGGCCCGTGTCACGCGGGTGACGATACTGCCGGTTTTGTGCCTTGGATCACCTACTGGAGCAGGGGATCAACCCTACTTTCGCAGGTGGCGACACCCGACTTTTCCGCCTGCCGGACACGTGTGTTCGTTCGCTGCACTTGTGGGGTGAAACGAATCCACGAACTCGACGCGGTGCGCGGTTTCGCGCTGGCCGGGATCACGTTCATGAACGTCCTGCAGATGACCGGAATGCCGCAGCCGGAGGGGCGCAACGCCGACCACCTCGACTCGTTCCTGTTCCAGCTCGCGTTCGACCAGCGGTTCGCGCCGACGTTCGCGGTGCTGTTCGGCATGAGCTTCGCGCTGTTCCTGAACGGGTCGGCGGCCTCGCACCCGCGGCCGCGCGTGCTGCTCGTGCGACGGCTGGTGACGTTGACGGTGCTCGGCCTCGCTCACGCCCTGCTGCAACCGGGGGAGGTGCTGCGGTTCTACGGCGTGTTCGGGCTGTTGTTCCTGGTGCCGGCGTCGTTCCTGGCACGGCGGTGGGTGCTGTCGCTGGGCGTGGTCGCGCTGGTGGTGCCGGTGGTGCTCGCGTCCCTCAACGTCTTCCTGCTCGGCCCGTTCCCCATTCCCGGGTTGCTGCTGCTGGGCATGGCCGCGGTGCGGTACGACCTGCTGGGACGGATGAACCGGCCCGCCGTCGTGCTGGCGTTGCTCGTGCTCGCGGTGCCCGCCGGGATCTGGCAGTTCCACGGCGGCGCGGGGCTCGCCGGGGTGAGCAGGGCCCAGCTCACGGGACTGGTGTTCGCGCCGTTGTTCGCGATGCTGTTCCTGTTGCGCCCGTGGCGGTTCTTCGAGCCGATGGGGCGGATGGCGCTGACCAACTACCTGCTCGCCACCCTGCTGATCCTGGCGGTGGGCGGGCTGGTGACCGGGTACGCGTCGCTGGTCCTCTGCGGACTGGGGATCGTCGTGGTGCAGGCGGTGCTGAGCCACCTCTGGACGCGGCGGTTCCGGTACGGGCCGGCGGAGTGGGCCTGGCGGTGCGTGACGTGGTGGCGGGTCATCCCCTTCGGAACAGCGCCGTCCACAGGAAGTCCTTCCCGAACGCCGGGGAGTCCTGAGGCTCCTCCGTCATCCGGCGCAGCTCGACCTCGGTGAGGTCCTGGAAGATCCAGCGCAGGTCGTCCGGGGTGTAGCCGACGCCGCCGGACAACCCGCCCTGCCGGTACAGGTCGACGTCCGCCGCGGCCGTGCCCTCCTCGGCGGTGAAGCAGGTGAGCGCGAAGTGGCCGCCGGGGACCAGCGCCCGGTCGAGCAGCGCGAGATAGCCGACGCGGCGGTGCGGTGGCAGGTGGTGGAAGCAGCCGGAGTCGTAGATCAGGTCGTACGGGCCTTCCGCCGCGAGCGCGTCGCCGTGCCTCCAGCGCACGTCCAGGCCTTCCGAGCGTTCCTCCGCCCACCTGATGGCGGTGGCGGAGATGTCCACGGCGTCGACCGCGAACCCGTTGCGGGCCAGGAAGATCGCGTTGCGGCCCGGCCCGCAGCCGACGTCGAGGGCGCGGCCGGGCTTGATCAGGCCGCGTCGTACGTAGGCGGCCAGGTTCTCGTCCGGCTTGGCCACGAAGAACGGCACCTCGCGTGAGCGGTCCGCGTAGAAGCGGTCCCACCAGTCGGCCTTCTGAGCGACCAGGCCGTCCAGCAACCGCATGACGTCGTCGATCGTTCGAACGTTCCGCTGCACTCGAACCCCCAGGTAGATGCCTTGTAAGCATATCGCGATTGCAGTCCCGTACGGTGTATGGCAACATCAGTTAGGTGATCTACTGACCCCGCCTTCAGCGCACTGCGCGTCCGTGTCCGATTTCCTCGGCGGTGGGGGTCCACTCATGTCAGCTCAGTTGACGATCAAGAAGATCAGCAGGAGTTACGCGTACGAGCGCGTACTGGACGACGTGTCCCTGACGGTCCGGCCGGGCGAGAGGCTCGGCGTGGTCGGGGAGAACGGGTCCGGCAAGTCCACGTTGTTGCGGCTCGTGGCCGGGCAGGACGTGCCGGACGACGGCGAGATCACCGTTGTGGCACAAGGCGTCGGCTATCTCGGGCAGGTGCTCGACCTGCCGGACGACGCCACGGTCGGCGACGCGGTCGATGCCGCCCTCGTCGAGATCCGCACGCTGGAACGGCGGATCCGGCAGGCGGCGGAGCAGGAGAGGCTCGACGAGCTCGGTGACCTCCTCACGGCGTTCGAACTGCGGGACGGCTACTCGGCCGACGCGCGGGTCGAGGCCGCCATGTCCGCTCTGGGCGTCGGTGACGTCGGCCGTGAGCGGACGCTCGGGACGTTGTCCGGCGGCGAACGGGCCCGGCTGGCACTGGCGGGGGTGTTGTCGGCCGAGCCCGAGTTGCTGCTGCTCGACGAACCCACCAACCACCTCGACGACCAGGCGCTGTCCTACCTGGAGGACAGGCTCCGCGGGCATCGCGGCACGGTGGTCGTGGTGACGCACGACCGGCTGCTGCTGGAGCGGGTGACGACGGCGATCGTGGAGGTCGAGAACCGGACGATCACCCGCTACGGCAACGGTTACGCGGGTTACGTCGCCGAGAAGCGGGCGGCGCGGCAGCGGTGGGAGCAGGCCCACGCGGAGTGGGCCGGCGAGATCGCGCACTGGACCGGGTGGCGCGGCACGACGGCACACCGGGTCGCGCCGGGGCGGCCGATCCCGGACCACAACAAGTGCAAGTACAACGGCGACGGGCGGCGTGTGCAGGCGTCCATCAAGACGCGGGTCCGCAGCGCGTCCGAACGGCTGGAGCGGCTGCGTGCCGATCCGGTGCCGAAGCCGCCGGAACCGTTGCGCCTCAACGCTCCGCTCGACGCGGCGGTGCGCGAGGGCACGGTCCTGGAGTTCGGTGGGCTGAAAATCGAGGCGGGACAACGGTTGCTGGTGACGGGACCGAACGGCGCCGGCAAGTCGACGTTGCTCACCGCGCTGGCCGGTGGCAGCGCGGTGAGCAACGGGAGAATCGGGCACCTGCCGCAGGAAACCGTTGTGCGCGAACCGGAGAAGACGGTCCTGCAGGCGTTCGCGGGAGACGAGCGCAAGCTCGAAGCTCTGGGGTTGTTCCGCACGAAGGACTTCCGGACGCCGGTGGGCGCGTTGTCGGTCGGGCAACGGCGCCGGCTCGCGCTGGCCCGGTTGCTGAACCAGGAGTCCGACGTGCTGCTGCTGGACGAACCGACGAACCACCTTTCGCTCGCGCTGGTGGAAGAGCTGGAAGCCGCGCTCGCGGGCTATCCGGGCGCGGTGGTCGTGGCGTCGCACGACCGGCTCTTCCGCCAGCGGTGGCGGGGAGCGGAGCTCAGAATGGTTCGAGGCAGGCGAACGGGCGTCTACGGCCTGAAGATCGGCTCGATCCAGTAGTTGCTCGCGTTCCAGGTGTCGGTCGGGAACCCGCCGCCGTAGCTGTACACGCCGGCGTTCACCGGCACCTTGAACGGCGTCTGCGCGAGGTTGCCGATGAAGTAGTCCTGCGTGGCCTTGTAGCCGCCGGCGGGCGTGTAGTACGAGATGACGTACTCGGTTCCCGGAGCCACGGGAACCGGTGTGCCGAACGTGATCCGCTGGCTGTACGCGGCGCCGGGAGCGGCCTGCTCGGCCAGCAGGGTGCCGCCGGCCCAGACCCGTGCCGTGACGGGGCCGGTGTAGTCGCCGCGCTTGATGATCACGGCCGGGATCGAGCCCGCGCGGTCGACCTGGAAGCGCAGGCCGAGCTCGACGGCCTCGGTGTCGGGATCGTTGATCGTCGGGCTGTGCGTGTCGTTCAGGATGAGCAGGGTGTCGTCGGAGAACGGCGGGGTCGTCGTGCCGCCGACGTGGACGGTGCGCGAGACGGTGACGGGACCGGTCGTGGACGCGGTGCGGGCGCGGGCCTTGATCGTCAGCGGGCCGGGGACGGACGGCCAGAGCACCACCGACCACCGTTCGCCGGTCGCGTCCACAGTGGTCCAGTTGGTGCCGTCGTCGGTGGAGAAGTCGACCTCGGTGATGCCGCCGGACTCGCCGTTGACGGCGCCGCCGATCACGAGCAGCGGCTCGTTCAGCGGGACGGAGGCCTGCTCGGTGGGCGAGAAGATCATCGCCATCGGGGAGTCCGCGGCGAGCGCGGGAGTGGGAGAGACCAGGACAAGTGTCAGCAGCAGTACTGCTAATCGTCTCATGTACGGCGGATCGTTCCCCGTAGATCCGCAGTTACGGTGATGCGCTGTTCGGTCGTGCACCCATTCGGCTGACGGTCGTACCCGTGTCCGCCAGATGTCGTTGACGAGTACATGACCTGTGACAACGAAGTCCCGGTCCCCGAGGTCCGGGCTCCGGTGCGTCGTCGGCAGTTCCTCGCGTTCCTGGTCGCCGCGCCGGTGCTCACCGTCGCGGTTCCCGGTACCGCCGAGGCCGTCATCCCGACACTGCCGCAACCGGCCGACATCCTCGATCTCGGCGACGTTCTCATCCTGGCCGGCACGCCCACCGCCGGAGCGCTCGCCGTGCTCAGCGTCGGCGAGGACGGCGTCGTCACCCTCGAACTGCCTCGCGCCGAGGTCGGTCAGGGCATCACGACGGCGTGCGCGATGCTCGTCGCGGAGGAGCTCGACCTGCCTCTGGGCAAGGTGCGCGTCACGCTCGCCGACGCGCGGCCCGAGCTGCTGATGAACCAGCTCACGGGCGGTTCGAACACGATGCGGTCGGTGTACGGGCCGGTCCGTCAGGCGGCGGCGGCCGCACGGGCCAGACTGCTCGCGGCGGCGGCGAAGCAGGAGAACGTCCCGGTCGCGCGACTGTCCACACGGGACGGCGCGGTCATCCTGCCCGACGGCCGTCCGATCGTGTACGGGCTGCTGACCTCGGCGGCGGCACAGCTCACCGGAGCCTTTGCCGCGCAACCGAAACCGGCGAGCGAACACCGGCTCGTCGGCACCCCGCAGTCGCGCATCGACGCCCGCGCGATGGTCACCGGTCAGTTCCGGTACACGCTCGACCAGGACGTGCCGGGCGCGATGCCGACGGTCGTGCGCAGGCCGCCGACGATCAACGGCTCGGTGAAGTCGGTCGACTCCGCGGCCGCGAAGGCCATGCCGGGCGTGCTGGCGATCGGGGTCGTGCCGACCGGTGTCGCGGTGGTCGCCGAGACGTTCGGCCAGGCGCTGGCGGCACGGGACGCGCTGAAGGTCACCTGGAACGCCGGCACGATCGACGCGTTGTCGGACAAGGAGATCCGCGCGAAGCTGCAGGCGGCCACGTTGCCGTTCGTGGTGCCGCCGCTGCTGACCCAGCACCTCGACCTGGACTTCGACTTCGCGTTCGTCAGCCACGCGCCGATGGAGACGAACTCGGCGATCGCGGACGTCCGCGACGACCGCGCCGAGATCTGGGCGGGCCTGAAGTCGCCGATCGTGGCGCAGCAGACCATCGCTGCCGCCATCGGACTGCCCGAGTCCGCCGTCAAGGTGCACGTGATGCAGGGCGGCGGCTCGTTCGGCCGCAGGCTCTTCTTCGACGCCGCGCTGGAGGCCGCGCAGATCTCGAAGACGTTGCGGCGCCCGGTGAAGCTCATGTGGGACCGCAAGGACGACATGCGGCACGGCCGGGCGCGTGCCGCCAGCCACCACAAGCTGCGGGCGACGTTCGGGCTCGGCAACGTGCTGACGTTCGAGCACCGCGTCGCGTCGGTCGAGACCGACTTCCGGCACGGCCTCGGCGAGATCCTCACCGCCACCGCCGCGAAGCTGCCGGTGGCGGGCAACCTGTCGTTCGCGCAGACGGTGTTCCTCACGACGTGCAAGGTGCCGTACAACTTCGGCGTCGTGACCTCGCTGCTCAACGAGGTGCCGCTGCGCATGCACACCGGCTCGTGGCGGTCGGTCTACTCCGCGAACACCCGTGGCGCGGAGGAGATCCTCGTCGACCAGCTCGCGAAGAAGATGGGCAAGGACCCCGTCGCGTTCCGCCGCGAGTTCCTCAAGACCGCCCGTCAGCGCGCCGTGCTGGACAAGGTCGTCGCCGAGGGGCAGTGGGGCAAGGCGATGCCGCAGGGCTTCGCGCAGGGCATCGCCTTCCACGACGAGTACAAGTCGTGCACGGCCTGCCTGGTCGAGATCGACGCCCGCGACCCGAAGAACCCGCGCGTGGTCAGGGCGACGATCGCGGTCGACGTCGGCCGCCCGATCAACCCCCGAGGTCTTGAGGCGCAGATGCTCGGCGGCCTGACCGACGCCATCTCCACCACGCTGCGCGCCGGGCTGCACATCGACAGGGGCCTGCCGCTGGAGGGCTCGTACTCGCAGTTCCACTACGCACGGCAGAAGGACGCGCCGCTCGACGTGAAGATCCACGTCATGCCGGCGACCGGCGAACCGGGCGGCGCGGGCGAACTGGGTGTGCCGGCCGCGGTCGGTGCCATCGCCAACGCCTACGCGCGCGCCACCGGAGTCGTGCCGCGCAGCTTCCCGATCATCTTCCCGGTCGACTTCGAGCCGTTCCCGCGCTGAAGGAGCGTTCCCCTGTGCCTGCCTACACCATGATCGTCAACGGGAAGCCCGTCACCGTCGAGGCTCCCGCCGACATGGCACTGCTCTGGGTGCTGCGCGACAAGCTCGGCGTGCGCGGCCCGAAGTTCGGCTGCGGCATCGGCGTCTGCCGCGCCTGCACGTCCCACCTCAACGGCGCCGAGATCCAGCCGTGCGTCACGCCCGTCGCGGAGTGCTCGGGGCAGGAGGTGACCACGATCGAGGGACTGGCGTCCGGTGACGACCTGCACCCGGTCCAGGAGGCCTGGCTGGAGCAGGACGTCGCGCAGTGCGGCTACTGCCAGCCCGGCCAGATCATGGCCGCGGCGGCGTTGCTCCGGACGAAGAAGGAGATAACGGACGAGGACATCGACCGGATCGCGAACGTGTGCCGGTGCGGTACGTACTTCCGCATCCGGCAGGCCATAAAGTCGGCGGCGGCCAAGATGTGAGGTAGCCGGGGCCCGCCGGCGCAGGAGGAACCCGTGCTGGCGCTGTCCGTGTTGCTGCTGGTCGCCGTGCTCGTCTGCGCGGTCGTCAGACCGTGGGGCCTGCCCGAGGCGACGGTCGCGGTGCCGGCCGCCGTCCTGGTCGTGCTCGTCGGAGCGTTGCCCCTGGACCACGTCGTGGACGAGGCGGTGCGGCTGGGACCCGTGATCGGGTTCCTGGCCGCCATCCTCGTGCTCGCGCAGCTCTGCGACGACGAGGGGCTCTTCCACGCCTGCGGCACGTGGATGGCGCGCGCGTCCGGCGGCCGGCCGAGAACGTTGCTGGGCGGTGTGTTCGTCACGGCCTCGGTCACCACGGCGGTGCTGAGCCTGGACGCGACGGTCGTGCTCCTCACGCCGGTGGTGTTCGCAACGGCCGCACAGCTCGGCGTCAGGCCGAAGCCGCACGTCTACGCGTGCACGCACCTGTCCAACAGCGCGTCACTGCTGCTGCCGGTGTCGAACCTGACGAACCTGCTCGCGTTCGCGTCGAGCGGGCTGAGCTTCACGCGGTTCGCGGCGCTGATGGCGTTGCCATGGGGCGTGGCGATCGTCATCGAGTACGTGGTGTTCCGGCGGTTCTTCCGCACCGACCTCGACGCGCCCGTGCACGCCCCCGCCGAACGACCCGCGGCCGAACTGCCGGTGTTCGCGCTGACCGTGGTCGGGCTGACGCTGGTCGGGTTCGTGGTCGCGTCGGCCACCGGTGTCGACCCGGCGTGGGCGGCCTGCGCGGGTGCGCTCGTCATGGCGGCGCGGGCGCTTGCGAAGAAGCGCACGACCGTCGTCAAAGTGGTGCGGGCCGCGTCGCTGCCGTTCCTCGCGTTCGTGCTCGGCCTCGGGATCGTGGTGCGCGCGGTGGTCGACAACGGCCTGGACGACGTGCTGAAGCTCGCGATCCCCGGCGGCAACGGCCTGCTGGCGCTGCTCGGGGTGGCCGCGGTCGCCGCCGTGCTCGCCAATGTGATCAACAACCTGCCCGCGGTGCTCGTGCTCCTGCCGCTGGTGGCGCCGATGGGGCCGGGCGTGGTGCTGGCGGTGCTGCTGGGCGTGAACCTCGGCCCGAACCTCACCTACGCCGGGTCGCTCGCCACGTTGCTGTGGCGGCGGATCGTGCACGACCACGACACCGAGGTGCACCTGCCGGAGTTCACGAAGCTCGGCCTGCTCGCCGTGCCTGCCACCCTGATCGGCGCCGTCGTGGCACTGTGGGCGTCCCTGCAGCTGATCGGAGGATGACCATGACGGTGGTCGTGTGGATCGCCGACGACACCTGGCAGGACTGCGTCGACGCGGCCAGTGCCTACGACGGGGACTTCCTGCTGCTGCACGTCAGCGACGTGGCAGGGGCGGCGCACGGCGCGTTCGCCGGGCTGTTCGGCAGGCACTCCTCGCTCGATCCCGGCACCCGCCTCGACGACCTCGCCGCCGACCACGCCACGCACCTGCTGGACGCGGCCGCCGAACGCCTCGGGCGTCCGTGCGCGAAGGAGGCGCGCGTTGGCAGGGTCGAGCACGAAGTCGTTGCTGCGGCACAGGAAGCGTCACTGCTGGTCCTCTGCCGTGACGGCGACGTCAGTCACGCCGGTCCGCGCAGCCTCGGCCCGGCGACCCGGTTCGTCGTCGACCACGCCACCTGCCCGGTGCTCCTGGCCTGGCCGACATAACTGCCTGAGCGCAAACTTGCGCGCACGCACTTTTCTCGCATAGCCTGGGGCCATGCGAGCCAAAGGCATCGCGTACGACACCGGTTTCGTGCGCCACGGGGACATTTCGCTGGAGAAGTTCGACCTGGACGACGTCAGGCGCGACCTGACCGCGATCAGGGACGACCTGCGCTGCAACGCCGTCCACCTCGTCGGAGGTGATCCGGAACGGCTCGAACGGGCCGCGGAGATCGCCGCCGGACTGGGGCTGGAGATCTGGTTCTCGCCCTACCCGCTGGACCTCACGCCGTCGGAGATCCTGGAGTTGTTCGCCGACTGCGCGCGCAGGGCCGAGCGGATCCGGGCGCACGCGGAGGTCGTGTTCGTGACGGGCGTCGAGCTCAGCATCATGAACTCGGGCTTCATGCCCGGCGACGACGTCCTGCAGCGCGTCGGTCAGTTGCTGGGGCGGCCCGAACGGATGCGCGAGGCGGGGGAGAAGCTCAACGCGTTCCTCGCCGAGGCCGTCGGCGTTGTGCGGGAACACTTCCACGGCAAGCTCACCTACGCCTGCATCCCGTTCGAGAACCCCGACTGGGACCTGTTCGACTTCAAGTCGTTCGAGCTGATCCGGTCCGCCGAGGTGGCCGGTGTCTACGCCGAGAGCATCAGGAACGTGGTGGCGCAGGGGAAACCGGTCGCCATCACGGGCTTCGGCACGGCGGCGTGGCACGGGTCGGGAGCCGTCGCGCCGCGCAGCATGGAGATCGTCGAGCACGATGAGGCGGGGCTGCCGGTCCGGGTGAAGGAGGGCTACGTCCGCGACGAGGAGGAGCAGGCCACGTACCTGCGCGAGGTGCTGGAGACCTTCGAGGCCGAGGGCGTCGACAGCGCGTTCGTGTACATGTTCGCGCTCGCCAACTACACCCACCGGCCGGACGACCCGGGCCGTGACCTCGACATGGCCGGTCCCGGCATCGTGAAGGTCCACGAGGACGGCCACTGGGAGCCCAAGGCCGCGTTCGGTGCCGTCGCCGAGGTCTACGCGCGGATTTAACCGGTTGGCGGGCACGGGAACGCCAGCCAGACTCGTGGGCACCATGAGCGCAAGGTTGCGAGCGATCGCCCACGACACCGTCGCCATCTCGGAGCGCGGTTCCTACTCCACCCCGGCGGGTGAGGTGACCATCGCCGTCACCCCCGCCGTCGAGGGGACCCGGCTGCACCTGCCGGACGAGGTGCTGTCACTGCCCCCGGAGACCGGCGCCGCGCGGATCGACGTCACCAACGAGTCCACTTTGGACGCGACCCGCCGCCTCGGCGGTGACGTCGCGGCACTGAACTTCGCCTCCGCGCGCAATGCCGGAGGCGGGTTCCTCAACGGCGCGCAGGCCCAGGAGGAGAGCATCGCCCGCGGTTCGGCGATCTACCCCTGCCTGCGCGCCGCCGGCGACTTCTACGCCTACCACCGCGCGCACGAGGACCTCACCTACACCGACCGCGTGATCTACTCGCCGCGCGTGCCGGTGTTCAAGGACGACAAGGGTGCCGTGCTACCGGAGCCGTACGAGGTCTCGTTCCTCACGGCCGCCGCGCCGAACCGGTCGGCCATCCTGCGCAACCAGCCGGAGCGCGCCGACGGCATCCCGCTCGCGCTGCTGCGGCGGACCATCCGCGTCCTGCACGTCGCCGCGTCGCACGGTCACCGCCGGCTCGTGCTGGGTGCCTGGGGTTGTGGCGTCTTCGGCAACGACCCCGCCACCGTCGCCCGGATCTTCGCGCTCGCCCTGCGCGACAACCGGTACTTCGAGCACGTCGTCTTCGCGGTGCTCGACCGGCAGAAGGGCACGCCGATCTTCCGGGCGTTCGCTGACGCCCTCGCCTGAGCCACGATGGCACCACCCCTGACCTGCATTGAGCCAGATTGATGCCAATCTGAGCCAGAATCGCTTGTGGGTGGTGCCACCGTGTGCCATAGTGGTGCCATGGATCTGACCCCGTATGTGGCTTCCCTCGGTCGCGAGCTGCTGACCGCCGTCGAAACCGGCGGTGACGAAGCGAACGCGCTGGTCGAGCGGTTGACCGTGACGATGGAGTCGGCGATCCGGCTGGCACTGCTCGAAGCGCTGTCCGCCGCCGCCGACGAGATCACCGCGGACCTGGCACCGGACTCGGTGCAGGTGCTGCTGCGGGGCCGTGACCCGAAGTTCGTCGTGACGCGCCGGGCGCCTGAGCCGGCCGCGGCCACGCCGGAGCCCGCCCCCGCGCCGCCCGCCGAGGACGTGGCGGCCGGGTACGAGGACGGCACCACCGTGCGCATCAACGTCCGCCTGCCCGAACCGCTCAAGGCCGCGATCGACGAGGCGGCGGCCAAGGAGGGCCGCTCGGCCAACGCGTGGCTCGTGCGCGCCGCGTCCGCCCAGCTGAACCCGAAGCGCGAGCAGACCATCGCCGAGGCGGTGCTGGGCGACATCACCGGCTCGCAGCGTTTCGTCGGCTGGGTGCGCTAGCTCCAGCTCGTCAGCACATCGCCCCGACCTGCGGGGATGCACCACCCACACCTTCTGAGGGGACAGCCATGCCTTCTTACGACACGCCGGAACCGATTTCCGTACTGCTCGACGTCTACGCCGGCCACGTCCAGGTCGTCGCGTCCGACCGCGCCACCACGGCGGTCGACGTCCGGCCCTCCGACACGCACGACTCCTCGGACGTCGAGGCGGCCAGGAAGATCACGGTCGACTTCGCCAACGGCACGCTGATGGTGCGCGGGCCGAAGCGGACGTTCGACTTCTCCCGCAAGACCCGCTCGGTCGACGTCGTGATCGAGCTCCCGACTGGGTCCAAAGTGGACATCGACCTGACCGCCGGCAGCGCCCGCACCACCGGTGTGCTGGGCACGACCGAGGTCGACCTGTCCGCGGGCAACATCCACCTCGACCGCACCGGCCCGCTGAAGGCCGACACGGGCGCAGGGCAGGTCAAGATCGGTGCCGTCACGGGCGACGCCGAGGTCAAGACCGGCAGCGGCCACATCCGCGTCGGCAGGGTGGACGGCTCGCTGGTCGTCAAGAACTCCAACGGCCACATCGACGTCGGCACGGTCGAGGGCGAGCTGCGGGCCCGTTCGGCCAACGGCGACATCAACGTCGAACGCGCGGGGGCGCTGGTCGAGGCCAGGACCGCGATGGGGTCCATCGAGGTCGCCGAGGTCGTCCGCGACACCGTCACGCTGAACACCGCGATGGGCGGCATCGAGCTCGGGATCGCCCGGGGCACCGCCGCGTGGATCGACGCCAAGACCTCGTTCGGCCGCGTCTCCAACTCGCTCGACGGCAGTGACGGACCCGGCAATGCCGCGCAGACCGTCAAGGTCACCGCCCACACGTCCTTCGGCGACATCTCCGTCCGCCGCGCCTGAGGGGAACCCCATGAACGCGATCGAGGCAAGAGGCCTGCGCCGTTCCTACGGCGACAACGAGGTGCTCAAGGGCGTCGACCTGAACGTCCGGCGCGGCACCGTCTTCTCGTTGCTCGGTGCGAACGGCGCCGGCAAGACCACCACCGTCAAGATCCTCTCCACGCTGATCGCGGCGCACGGCGGCAGCGCGTCCGTCGCCGGTCACGACGTCGCGGGCGACCCCGACGGCGTTCGCGCCGCGATCGGGGTGACCGGCCAGTTCTCCGCCGTCGACAACCTGATGACGGGCAGGGAGAACCTGAAGCTGATGGCCGACCTGCACCACCTGGGCAAGGTCGACGGCCGCCGCAGGGCCGAGCAGCTGCTGGAGCAGTTCGACCTGGTCGACGCGGCCGACAAGTCCGCGTCCACGTACTCCGGCGGCATGCGGCGACGGCTCGACCTCGCGATGACGCTGGTCGGGTCGCCGCAGGTGATCTTCCTGGACGAACCGACCACCGGGCTCGACCCGCGCAGCCGCCGCACCATGTGGCAGATCGTGCGGGACCTGGTCGCCGGCGGCATCACGATCTTCCTCACCACCCAGTACCTGGAGGAGGCCGACGAGCTCGCGGACCGGATCGCGGTGCTGGACCACGGGACGATCGTCGCCGAGGGCACCGCGGACGAGCTCAAGCGCCGCATCCCCGGTGGCCACGTCCTGCTGCAGTTCAGCGCACTGCGGGAGCTGGAGTCCGCCGCGCGGGTCATCGGCCAGGCCTCGCGCGACGGTGACGCGCTCGCGCTGCGGGTGCCGAGCGACGGCAGCGTCCGTTCGCTCAAGGCGTTGCTCGACCGGCTCGACGAGAACGCGGTCGCCGTCGACTCGCTGAGCACGCACACGCCCGACCTCGACGACGTCTTCCTCGCCCTCACCGGCACTCCGGACAAGGTGGCCCGGCCATGACCTACGTGCTCCAGGACTCGGCGACGATGGTGCGCCGCAACCTCAAGCGGATGATCCGCTACCCGTCGCTGACGTTCCAGCTCCTGATCATGCCGGTCGTCTTCCTGCTGCTGTTCGTCTACGTCTTCGGCGGCACGCTCGGCGCCGGGCTCGGCGGGCCGTCCGGCGGCAGGGCCGAGTACCTCAACTACGTGACCCCGACGATCATCCTGATGTCGATCACCGCCGCGGTGCAGGGCACGTCCATCTCGATCGCGATGGACATGACCGAGGGCATCGTGGACCGGTTCCGCACCATGAAGATCGCACGGGTGTCCGTCCTCACCGGACACGTCGTCGGCAGCCTGGTGCAGACCGTCCTCGCGATGTCGGTCGTCTTCGGGGTCGCCGTCGCGATCGGCTTCCGGCCCCAGGCCGGCCCGCTCGACTGGCTCGCGCTGACCGGCCTGCTCGTCGCCATGTCGTTCGCGATGATCTGGTTCTCCGCGGCGCTCGGCCTCGTGAGCAAGTCCGTCGAGTCGTCGAGCAACGTCGGCCTGCCGCTGATCCTGCTCCCGTTCTTCGGCAACGGTTTCGTGCCCACCGACTCGATGCCGACCGTGCTGCGCTGGTTCGCCGAGTACCAGCCGTTCACCCCGTTCATCGACGCGTTGCGCGGCCTGCTGATGGGCACGCCGATCGGCAACAGCGGCTACATCGCCTTCGCCTGGTGCGCCGTCATCGGGATCGGCGGCTACCTCTGGTCCAAGAAGCTCTTCAACCGCGAATCCACCCGCTGAAGGAGAAGACGCATCATGTTGCACGGCTTACCCATGGAGCGCGACGTCACGCCGTTCGACCCGCCGAGCGCCATCACGAAGGTGCGCGGGACCCGTCCGGTCAGCCCGATGCTCTTCCCCGACGGCCACGAGGGCTGGTTGATCAGCGGCTACGAAGCCGTCCGGCAGGCCTTGGCGGACACCAGGTTCAGCAGCCGGCAGGACCTGGGCATCATCCACGTTCCGTTCCCGACGCCCGGCATGCCGGAGATGACCGAACCGGTGCCGCAGACGCCCGGCCTGTTCATCAGCATGGACCCGCCGGACCACACCCGGTTGCGGCGCAAGCTGACCGGGGCGTTCACCGTCCGGCGGATGAAGGCGCTGGAAGAGGGCATCGTCGAGATCACCGAACGGCAGCTGGACGCGCTGGCGGCGCTCACCCCTCCGGTCGACCTCGTCGCGGAGTTCGCGCTTCCCGTGCCCTCACTGGTGATCTGCGAGATCCTCGGCGTGCCGTACGCCGACAGGGACTCGTTCCAGCACAACTCCTCGAAGTTCATGGAGAGGCAGGTGAACCTGGAGGACAAGATGGCCGCGTACATGGCGATGAACACCTACCTGTACGAGCTGTGCGCGGCGAAGCGCGCCGAACCGGGCGACGACCTGTTGTCGGACCTGGCGCAGGACGAGGACCTGAGCCTCGAAGAGCTGACGGGGATGGCGTTCCTGCTGCTGCTCGCGGGTCACGAGACGACCGCGAACATGCTGGCGCTGGGCACCTTCGCGTTGCTGGAGCACCCGGACCAGCTGGACGCGTTGCGCGCGAACCCGGAGCTGATCCCCGACGCCGTCGAAGAACTGCTGCGGTACCTCGCCGTCGGCGACATCTTCTTCCGCTACGCGGCCGAGGACGTCGAGTTCTTCGGGGAGACCATCCGCGAGGGCTCGATGGTCGTGCTGTCGTTGCTCGCGGGCAACCACGACCCCGAGCGCTACGAGCACGCCGACACGCTCGACGTGCACCGCAACGCCCGCGGCCACCTGGCGTTCGGGCACGGCGTGCACCAGTGCCTCGGCCAGCAGCTGGCCCGCATCGAGATGCGCGCCGGGTTCGAGGGACTGCTGCGCCGCTTCCCCTCGCTGGAACTCGCCGTGCCGACACGGGAAGTGAAGCTCAGGACCGACATGAACATCTACGGCGTGCACGCCCTGCCGGTCACCTGGGCGTAGCCGTCAGACGGTGAACCCACCGTCGGCGTTGATGCTGGAGCCGGTGACGTACGCACCGGCCTCACCCGCCAGCGCCGCCACCACCTCCGCGATCTCCGCGGGTGTTCCGTAGCGTCCCAGCGCGGTCAGTCCGCGAATCGTGTCCGACATCGGCCCGTCCGCCGGGTTCATGTCCGTGTCGGTGGGACCGGGGTTGACGACGTTCGCCGTGATGCCCAGCGGGCCCAGTTCGCGGGCGAGTCCCTTCGTCATCCCGATCAGCGCGGTCTTGCTGGCCGAGTAGAGGGCGAAGCCGGGGAACGGCGCGTGCACCGCGACGTTGCTGCCGATGCTGATGATCCGGCCACCTTCACGCATGTGCCTGGCCGCCGCCCGCGCCGCGAGGAACGGCGCGCGCACGTTCACGGCCATGGTGTGGTCGAACTCCTCCCGGCCCAGCTCCTCCAGCGGGCCGACCCGGAAGACACCGGCGTTGTTCACGAGCACGTCGAGCCGTCCGAAGTGGACCGCGGTCTCCTCGACCGCGGCCACGACGGCGTCCGGGTCGGCGCTGTCCGCACGGATCGCGAAACCGTTGTCCGGCTTGGTGTTCTGGTAGGTGACGGCGACGCGGGCGCCGAGAGCCGTGAGCTTCTCGGCGACCGCGGCACCGATTCCCCTGCTCCCGCCGGTGACGAGAGCTGCTTTCCCCGCAAGTGATCCCATGCCGTTCAGCCTGCTGCAACCGCGGCGGCGGGTCTGGCGGGAATCGGACCGTCAGTTCGCGCCGGAGACGAGGGGCTTGGCCCGCAACGGCGCCGCGACCTCGTGCAGGTGCTCCAGCACGTAGCCGTACGAGCGGAACAGGCCGCACTGCGCGTAGGAGATCCCGCGCTGCTCGCAGAAGTTGTGCACGATCACCTGGGCCTTGCGCAGCGCCGGCCGGGGCATGCTCGGGAACAGGTGGTGCTCGATCTGGTAGTTCAGGCCGCCGAGCAGGATGTCGGTGAACCAGCCGCCGCGGATGTTGCGCGAGGTCAGCACCTGCTTGCGGAGGAAGTCGAGCGAGTGCCCCGCCGACAGCACCGGCATGCCCTTGTGGTTGGGGGCGAACGAACACCCCATGTAGAAGCCCCACAACGCCTGGTGCACCAGGACGAACGCGACGGCGTACACGGGGGAGAGCACCCAGAACACGACGGCGAGGTACACCACGACGTTCGCGATCATCACGGCCCGCTCGCGCCCGGAGTGCCGGATCGAGTGCCAGTGCAGCGCGAAGCCTTCGAGGAGCAGCAACGGGAAGAACAGCACGGCCTGGTGCGAGGCGATCCACCTCAGCGGGCCGCGCTTGGCGAGGCCCTGCCGCTGCGTGAACGCCAGCACCGAGATGTCGACGTCCGGGTCCTCGTCCTCGTGGTTCGGGTTGGCGTGGTGCCGGCTGTGCTTGCCGACCCACCAGTCGTAGCTGACGCCGACCAGTCCGCTGTGGACGTAGCCGACGACCTCGTTCCACTTCCGCGAGGTGAAGATCTGCTTGTGCCCGGCGTCGTGCCCGATGAACGCGAGCTGCGTGCTCATCGCCGCCAGCACGACCGCCACCGCGAGCTGCCACCACGAGTCGCCGATCAGCGCGAACGCCACCCAGGTCGCCGCGTAGACCGCGAGGTTCACGGCGATCCGGGCGTAGTAGTACCCGCGCCGTCGTTCGAGCAGCCCGGCCTGCTTGACCAGGGCGGACAACTGGGCGAAGTCACTCGCCTGCCGAAGCACCATTCGCGCAGAATGCCGGATCGCGGCGACGAAGTCATATACGGCCGGTGAAGTCGTTACAAACCGCCGCGGTCGGCCCTTCTGCGGTACTGCCCGGTCTCGCATCGACACGATGGAGTGATCATGATCTTCATCTCCGGCGAGCCGCGCGCATCCGCCCGTGCCGTTGAGGTCCAGTGCTGCCGAAAATCGGATCGGCAGAGAGGATCGGCAGGCGTGGTCGACCACACCACCGTGCTCATCGCGGGCGCGGGGCCGGCGGGGCTCGTGTTAGGCAACTTGTTGCAGGCGCAAGGGATCCGCACCCTCGTCGTCGAGCGGTCCGGCAGGGAGCAGGTGCAGACCCGTGCCAGGGCGGGATTCTTGGGTCCGAACAGCGCCAGGATCCTCACCGAGCACGGCCTCGCGTCCGGGATGATCCACAAAGGACGGACGCACGGCGTGTGCGCCTTCCGGTTTGAGGACGGGGAGTTCGAGCTCGACTACTCCCGGCTGGGCCAGGGTGAGGTGCACACCGTCTACCCCCAGCAGGACCTCGTCACCGACCTGCTCGCCGAGTACCTGGACCGCGGCGGCGAGATCCGGTTCGGTGCCACCGTCACGGACGTCGACGCGGGCACCGCCACGCTCCGCTACCGCGACGAACGCGGTGAAGGCGTTGCGACAGGGCGGTTCCTGGCGGGCTGCGACGGCAGCAACGGGGCGACGAGACGGGCCGTGCCGGGCAGGCGTCTCACCCAGGACCACGGCGTCAGCTGGCTCGCGCTGCTGGCCGAGGCGCCGCAGAGCATGGCGGCGGTCACCTACGCGATCCACGACGACGGCTTCGCGGGTCACATGGCGCGCAGCCCCGAGGTGACGCGGTACTACCTCCAGGTCCCTTCCGGTGACGACCCCGAGGCCTGGACCGACGAACGGATCTGGGCCGCACTGGACACCCGGATGCGCACCGCCGAGTTCGGGCAGCTCAAGCAGGGCCCGGTCGTCGAACGGCGGATCGTGCGGCTGCGGTCCGACGTCGCCGATCCGATCCAGCACGACAGGCTGTTCCTCGCCGGTGACGCGGCGAGCCTGATCAGCCCTTCCGCCGCCAAGGGCGCCAACCTGGCGATCATGGAGGCCGAGGTGCTGGCCACCGCCATCGTCTCCGCTCTCCTGCACGACGACGAACGGCCGCTGGCCGCGTACTCGCGCACCTGCCTGCCCCGCGTCTGGCGGGCGCAGGAGTTCTCCCGCTGGATGATCGACCTCCTCCACACCCGGGACGACGACTTCCACCGCGCGCTGCGCCGCGCCCGGCTGCACGGCCTGCGCGACTCCCGCGCCCACCAGAACTTCTTCGCCGAGCACTACGTCGGCATCTGAGCCTCAGGAACGCCACCATGATCTCGACCAGCACACCCGTCATCGCCGCGGCCGACCTCGACCGCCTGACCGCCGCGGTCGCCCTCATCGGCGCGCACGACACGCATTCGGCCCTCGCCGCCGCCGTGCCGTCGCTGCCCGCTGACCAGCGCGCTGCCGTGACGCGGCACGCCACCCTCGACCACGCCGCGTTGCTCATCTTCCCGGAAACCCTTGCGGGACTTGCGGACGAGCTCGCGCACCACGGCATCGAGGTCGGCACGATGACCCCGAGCGTCGTCGTCCGCGAACGGCTGAGCGCCCGGTACTCGGTGCCGGTCGCGGACCTCAGGGTCGGCATCCTGCGCGCCCCCGTCTCCGACCGCAACGGCTGGCCGTGCGAGCTGGAGATCTTCGTGATGGTGACCCCGCCGGAACTGGCGCACATCGCCGAGGACGAACGCCGCCACGAACGCGAGAACCACGTCGCGCTCGCCGTCCGCAGGCCGGATCCGGTGCTGCTGCGCGGGTTGCGCACGATGATCACCGGCGTCATGCGCCCGGACGGCGGCGGCTACAACGGCTACGAGAACACCTCGGTCCTCTACTTCCGCGACGCGCGCTGCGCCGACCCCGCGTTCCGCCGCCTGGAGCTGATCGCCACGGGCAGGTTCCCGCAGCTGCAGGCCACGCACCAGCGCGAGTCGTGCGCCGGTACGGAACTGCTGCGGCTGCTGACCGGGGCGTGGGCGACGCAGGCCATCGCGACCGCGGCCGAACTCCGGCTGCTCGACCACCTCGTGACGATCCCTGACCTGCTCTCACTGGCCGCGGCGACCCGCACCGAACCGCAGAGCCTCGCCAGGCTGTTGCGCTACCTCACGTCGCTCGGCGTCGTCCACCTGGCGGGGGAGGAGCACAGCCTCACCGACCTCGGCGAGCTGCTGCGGTCGGACCTGGCGGGGTCGATGCGCCCGCTCGCGCTGATGTACGGCGGCCCGTTCTACCGGTCGTTCGCCGAGCTGACCGAGGCCGTCCGCAGCGGTGAGGAGTCGTACGCGAAGGCGTTCGGCGCGCACCACTTCGCCCACATGGCAACGGATCCGGCGCTGGCGGAGCTCTTCCACGGGTCCATGGCCGCGAGCAACGCGATGTTCACCGGTGTCACCAAGGTCGTCGACTTCTCCGCCGCCCGCACGGTCGTGGACGTGGCCGGCGGCAACGGCGAGCTGCTTTCGCGGGTGCTGCACGCCAACCCGGCGCTGCAGGGCGTTCTGCTCGACCTCCCGAACGCCCTGGCCGCCGCCGGACCACGTCTCGCCGACCTCGCGGACCGCGTCACCCTCGTACCCGGTGACTTCACCCGCGCGATCCCCGAGACCGGCGACGTCTACCTGCTGTCCCGCGTGCTGCACGACTGGGACGACGAGCAGTGCCGCACGATCCTGGCCACGTGCGCGCGGAACATGCCCGCGCACGCCGAACTGCTGGTGATCGAACGGCTGCTGCCCGAGGCGGGTGAGACGGACTCGCTCGCGATCCCGTGGGACATCCACATGCTGTGCAACACGGGCGGCCGCGAACGCACCGAGTCGCACTACCGCGCGTTGCTCGGCGAAGCGGGCTTCGAGCTGGTCGAGACGCACACGCTGCCATTGGACGCGCACGTCATGCGCGCCCGGCTGATCACCAGCTGACCAGGCAGAAGGGGTGGCCGGCGGGATCCGCGTAGACGTGGAACCGCTCGCCACCCCCTTCGAGCCTGCGCGCGCCGAGGGCGAGCACCTGCTCGCCCGCCGACGAAAGATCGTCCACGCGCACGTCGAAATGCATCTGCGCGGTTTGCTCGGGCCATTGCGGTGGTAGCCACCCCTCGACCCGTGCGAACGCCACGCCGGGACGATCCGGGGCGTCACCGATGACGACGAACCCGTCGTCGTCCTGCACCCGGACCATCCCGAGCAGCGTCTCGTAGAACTCCGCCAGCGCCCGCGGTTGCGGGCAGTCGATCACCAGGCCGTGCCAACGTCCGATCATGCGCGGCATCGTGACACCCGTTGAGGACAACGGCCGCCCTGGTTCCTACGCGACCTCCATCGCCATCACGGTCTCACCGGTCGGCTTCTCCGAGCCTCCCTGCGGCTCGACCGTGAGAGCGACCTTCTGCACGCCGGACAGGCCGCTGATCACGACGGGCGCTGCCCGCGAGTCGAGCATCCCTGCCGAATGCGGATCGTTGTCGGCACCGATCCGCCACACCTGGTAGGCCTTGCCGTCACCCGGATCGGGCAGGCCCTTGGCCAGGAACAACGCCTCGTCGCGGCTCGCCGACACGACCGCCGTGCCGCTCGCCCCGTTCGGCGCGGTGCCGTTGACGAGCTTCGCGTCCGGTGTGGACAGGAAGTCAGAGAACCGGCTGTACTCGCTGGAGAGCTGCGCCAGCTGCCGTTCCTGGCTGGACTCCGTGTACTGCACCGTCACGAAGACCGCGGCGACGAGGCACGCGGCCGCGAGCAGCCCTCCCGCCCAGCGCACCCGGCGTGGGTTCGGCACGCGGGCCGTGCGCGGAGGAACCTGCCGCGTCTCGGCCGCGGCGGCGAGCACGCGGGCCCGCAGCTGCGGTGGCGGCGCGAACTCCACCGCCACACCCAGCCGCGACGCCGTCGCCGTGAGCTCGGCGACTTCGAGGCCGCAGCTCTCGCAGCGGGGCAGGTGCGCCTCGAAGGCCGTTCTCTCGAAGTCGGACAACGCGTTCACGGCGTAGGCGCCGGTGAGCGTGTGCAGATCGGCGGATGTGGTCCTCATCCGGTCACCCCCATGCAGTCCCGCAGTCGGATCAGGCCGTCCCGCATCCTGGTCTTGACCGTGCCGAGCGGAATGCCCAGCAGGCTCGCGACCTCCGGATAGGAGTAGCCCTGGTAGTAGGCGAGCAGCACGGACTCGCGCTGCAGTTCGGTCAGGAAGCTCAGGCAGCGCCGCACCTGGCGTTGTTCCAGCTTGCCGTTGACCTGTTCGCTGACCTCGTCGAACGGCCTGGCGGGGTCGAGGCGGGCCGCGCGGTCCTCGCGATGGGTCGCCGCCTGCGCGGACCGGACGCGGTCGACGGCGCGGCGGTGCGTCAGCGTGAGGATCCACGTGGTGGCACTGCCTCGCTCGGGATCGAACCTGGTCGCCGTCCGCCACACCTCGAGCATCACCTCCTGGAACACCTCCTCCGACTGCGCCTGGTCGCGCACGACACGTCTGATCAGCCCGAAGACCGAACCCGACACGACGTCGTAGAGCCGTTCGAACGCGGCCTCGTCACCCCGTGCGACCAGCGCGAGCAGGTCGTCGGCGGTCGGGCCGACGTCACGAGGGGTGCTCTGCAGGCTTTGCAGCGCCCGCTCACGCTCAGGCATCCCGGGTCCTCTCCTAGAGCGTTGTCCGTCTGGTATTCGCACCAGGAGCGTTTGTGGATCGGTGGTGAATGCGTCGTCACATCCATTGGGGTGGAATCAGGTCGCTGTACTGGGAAAACCGGCTGAACCGTCGACTGTGGACGGTGGCGTTGGGTAACGGATCGGTAACCGAACCCATCCGTTCTCCAGGGGGTGCCGAATCACGAGCAGCAACCGCTCGATCACCCTTGGAGATGTCCCGTCATGAACAAGACCGTCCGCAACACCGTCCTGGCCCTCGGCGCCGCCTCGCTCGCCCTGTTCGGCGCGGCGTGCGGTTCGGGCGACATGGCGAGCAGCGGCAGCTCGTCCAGCGCTGCCCCGACCTCGACGGCCGCGTCGTCGTCGGCCGCGATGGCGGACCCGGCCAAGGACCTCGTCGGCCCCGGTTGTGCCGACTACGCCAAGCAGGTCCCGTCCGGCGCCGGTTCGGTCAGCGGCATGGCCGCCGACCCGGTCGCCGTGGCCGCGTCCAACAACCCGCTGCTCACGACGCTGGTCAGCGCGGTGTCCGGCAAGCTGAACCCGAAGGTGAACCTGGTCTCGACGCTCAACGGCGCCGAGTTCACGGTGTTCGCGCCGGTCGACTCGGCGTTCGCGAAGATCGACGCCGCGACGATCGAGACGCTCAAGACCGACGACGCGCTGCTGACCAAGATCCTGACCTACCACGTCGTCCCCGGCCAGATCACGCCCGACAAGATCGTCGGTGACCAGAAGACCGTGCAGACCGGCACGGTGAAGGTGTCCGGCACCAAGGACGCGCTGAAGGTCAACGACGCCAACGTGATCTGCGGCGGCGTGCACACCGCCAACGCGACCGTCTACCTCATCGACTCGGTCCTGATGCCCTCCTGATCGGACTGATGTCGAGGCCGGGCCCCGGTGAATCCGGGGCCCGGCCTCAGTTTCGCGTCCTCCGCCGCCACACGACGACGAGGACCACCGCGCTCACCAGCGCCACGGCGAGGACGATCCGCCACACCGGTGCCGCACTGGCCGTCTCCGGTCCCGACCCGTCCTCGTTCGCCGCCGCGATCTCGAACGACGTCGGGTCGTCCGGCCGCTCGTCGTAGATGCTCGGATGGGCCTGGCAGGTCATCGCCTGAGCGGCGAACGCGCGCTGGACCTCCACGTGCACGACCAGTTCCGACGGCTTGTCCCGCGCGACGCGTCCCTTCGACCGCGCGGTGACCTTCTGGCCGTCCACCACCACTTCGTCCTCGACGCCGGCCCGGTGGTCGCGTTCGCCGAAGGCCTTCGTGACCTTCAGCCCTTCCGGCAGCGTGAGGGTGGCCGCCTGCGTGTCAGCCACGTTGCCGCCGCTCGTGTACGCGCACCGCACGATCAGCGTGTCGCCGACCCGGACGCCGTCGTAGTCGATCCTGTCGATCGTGATCGGGCCCGCGCTGGTGCTCATGCCGCGCGGCTCGGCGAATCCCGAGTCGTAGCCGGTGACCGCGGAGCCGGGGCGGTCGATGTCGAGGAACCGCGTCTGACCGGTCAACCGGTCGAACTCCGAGGAGAACTCGGCGTCGGGCCTGGAGAAGTCGGTGTAGGACCACGCCGTCCCGTCGAGGGCGGCCCGGTCCTCAGACTGCAGCCGGATCCTGCCGGCCGGCAGGTCGTGCAGGCAGTAGGTGCCGTCCGCCGCCGTCGTCGTGCTGTGCTCCGGCGTGCCGACCACCGAGATCCGGTGCCCCTCGACGCGAGCCTCGGACTCGTCGAACCTGCCGTTGAAGTCGGCGTCGAGCCACACCGTGCCGCACACCTCGGCTCCGCGCACGCCGAACGCGATGTCACCGTCCGACTCGACCGAGGTCGGTGTGGTCGTGACGAACTTCTCCTCCTCGTGGCTGACCTTCCACCGTCCGGCGCGAGGCAGCCGGTACGTCCCGTCCTCCTGTGCCTTCACGACGGCGGAGTAGCCCGACTCGTCCCGGATCGCGATCTCCGCCCCGCGGTAGCCGGGCTCGCCCTCGTCGCGGACCCCGTTCGTGTCGCGGTCCCAGAACACCGTGACGAGCGCGCCGTGGTCCGCGTGCGCGAACGGCGTGCAGGTCAACACGAACAACACGGCCAGCAGCAGTGCCCTCATTTCGCGACCTTCCCGCGCCACGACACGAAAGACGCCTGACCCTCGTCCGGCTTCTCCGACAGCCAGTCCGCCACACCCCACGTCGTCCCCAACGGGACGGCGTTGACGAGAACTCCGGTCATCTGTCCGTGCACGGTTCGGGCCCCCAAGTCAGCTGTTGCCGGGAAGTGGCCGGACACCGGGAGAACGTTGCATCTCGAAACGCAGAAAGTGGTGATCTCGCCCTGACCTGCGCTGTCGCCGGCCACGCCAACGGCGGCCGACCGCGACGAGTCCACTGTGGAGGAAATCGGCGGTGGGCGGAAAAACGGAGAAGCGGGTAGAGACGAATCTCTACCCGCTTCTCCGGTGTACGCCGCCAGGGACTCGAACCCCGGACCCGCTGATTAAGAGTCAGCTGCTCTAACCAACTGAGCTAGCGGCGCTTGATCATGTGCCGGAGCCTTGCTCGTTCCGACGTGAAGAACGTTAGCACAGGGCATCCAACGGGTTTTCGCGCGGGGTCACCCACGTTGCGAGCAGCCGGTGTGCAGGAGCCACTGAGCTGCTGTGTAGGTCGGCATGACCCCGGCCGACGCCACTCGCGCCGCGCGTCCCTTCAGGACGAACCGGCTCGCGCCGAGCAGGGCGTCCGAGGTCGCGAACAGGACGGCGCCGCCGAGAACCCGTCGTGCGCCACTGCCTCGGGCCGTGGAGGCGGCGGCGACCATCGTGCCGAGGGTGAGGACGTAGAGCGCGACCGGTTTGCCCAGTGGGCCTGCCGCTCGGGCGAAGACTGCCGCGCCCGCCGCCGACGCGCCGAGGATGGGGACCACGGCCTTGCGCGAGCCCGGTGCCGAGCGGCGGGCCAGTGCTGTCGTGTAACCGATGTGCGCCAGCAGGAAGCTGAAGAGTCCTGTTCGGAACGCCTTGTCCGAGTCGCCCAGCAGTGCCACGTCGCCCGCCCACGAGCCGGCGAGACCGACGGCCATCGCGGGGTCGTTCGGTGGTGAGGCGATGGCCAGGGCCGGCATGAGGGAGGTCTTCGTGACTTTGCGCACGGTTTCGGTGCCGCGCACGGCCGCCGCGATCGAGTCCACGGCCGCGGCGATCGCGTACGCCTGCTTCTTCACGGAGCACCCCTCGTCATTGAGGTGTTCAGGCTAGTGGCGCGAAGTCGTAGTGCGACACCGGGAAGCTGCGGGCCGCGCGGTGTGCGCTCGTGGTCGAGGTCGGCCGGAGCAGCGTGGCTTCGCCGTGCTGGTTGAAGTAGTAGCTGTGCGCGGTGGCGCACTGGCCGAGTGAGAACACCGTGTTCTGCGTGACCTTCGTGCGCATGCGGTCTAGGAACTCGTCGTTGGCGCGCCGGGTGATCTCGAAGACCGACGAACCGCGGGAGCGCATCGCCGTGAACAGCCGCCGCATGTGCGCCATCTGGCACTCGATCGTCGTGAAGTACGACAATCCGCTGTAGGAGTACGGGCTGTTGAGCGACAGGTAGTTCGGGAACCCCGGCACGGTCACGCCCTCGTAGGCCTGGAAGCGGTTCTGCCGCCACCACGTGCCGAGGTCCACGCCGTCGCGGCCGGTCACCTCGAACGCGGGGAAGTTGGTGTCCCAGAGGTCGAATCCCGTTGCCAGCACCAGAACGTCGATCTCGGTGCGCCCGTCCGCCGTGACGATCCCGCTCTCGTCGACCCGGTCGATCGTGGACGTCTCCAGCCGGACGTGCGGCCGGGTGAACGTGCGGAAGTAGTCGTTGGAGAACGTGGGGCGCTTGCAGCCGAACGAGTAGTCCGGCGTGAGCTTGCGGCGCAGCGCGGGATCGCGGACCTGGCGGTGCAGGTGAGCGCGGCACCAGCGCTCTGCCAGGCGGTTCGCCACGCGGAGCTGTTTGTAGCGCACCACTCCCGAGATCATCATCAGTTCGAGGATCGAGCTGCCGAGCCACCGCACGGCCCGTTGGACGAACGGCAGCCGTGCGAACAACTTCCGCACCGGTGGTGAGACGGCGTAGTCGGGCTTGGGGCTCACCCAGATCGGTGTGCGCTGGAACACGGTCAGGTTGGCCGCTTCCCGTGCGAGTTCGGGGATCAGTTGCACAGCCGTGGCGCCGGTACCGATGATCGCGACCCGCTTGCCGGCGAGGTCGCACGGTTCCCACGCGGCGGTGTGGACCACCTTGCCCCGGAACGACTCGATGCCCGCGATGTCCGGCGTCCTCGGCATCGACAGGAAGCCCGTGGCGGTCACGAGGTACCGCGCGGTGAAGGTCTCGCCGCCCGCCGTGACCTCCCAGTCCTCGCCGGTCCAGCGGGCGCCCGTCACGGTCACGCCGAAGCGCATCAGCGGCCGCAGCCCGTACTTCACGGCCACGTGCCCGGCGTAGCGCTTGAGCTCCTCGCCCGGTGCGAACAGCCGTGACCAGTGCGGATTCGGTTCGAACGAGTACGAGTAGGTCGAGGACGGGATGTCCACGGCCAGGCCCGGATAGCGGTTCACGTGCCAGGTGCCGCCGAGGTCGTCCTCGCGCTCCAGGATCAGCAGGTCGTGCAGCCCGAGCCGCTTGAGCTCGATCGCCGCGCCCATGCCGCCGAAGCCCGCCCCGACCACGACCGCGTCGTACCGCCTGGTCATCCCGGCCTCCCGTCACAAACGGAATCGTGTGTCAGTTTCGGAACCGTATGTCAGTTCCGAGGTGATCGCAAGCTTCCGCAGGTCATAGACTTGGGCGCATGACGTCCAGTGCCGAGCCCGTCAGCCGCGCCGAGCGCAAGAAGCAGGAGCTGCGCCGCGAGATCATCGACGCGGCCTTCGACTGCTTCGCCGAACGCGGCTACCACGCCACGGGGATCGCGGACGTCGCCGCGCGGCTCGGCATCGGGCACGGCACGTTCTACCGCTACTTCCAGAACAAGCGGGACATCGTCGACCACGTGGTGGACGGCCTGGCCGCGCGCATCACGGGCGCGCTGACGGCCGAGAACGCGCCGGACGCGGTGTCGACGCTCGACGAGTACCGCGAGCAGTCCGCGCGCATCGGCGAGGCGCTGGGCCGCATCTTCGGCGAGGACCCCCGCGTGCCGCGCCTGTTGTTGTTCGAGGCGCCCGGAATCGACCGCGCCATGGCGGAACGGATCCTCGACCTGTTCGACCTCGCCGCCGCGCTGACGTCCGCGTACCTGTCGCACGGCGTCGAACTCGGCTACCTGCGCGCGGACCTCGACGTCGGCAACACGGCCAGGGCGATCAACGGCATGATCCTCGGCACCGCGATCTCGTCGCTGCGCACGCCGGAAGCCCAAGCGGCACAAAGCGAAGCGCTGCGGCGCGTGATGTACGACGGCATCGCGGCCCGGTAGCGGAAACGCGGAAGGCCCCGACCGGAACCGGTCGGGGCCTTCGTCACGCGGGTGCTGCTCGCCGGATCAGCCGATCAGGCGGGTGCTGTTCCAGCCCCAGCCGCGGGCCGTCGGCTGCCACTGCTCGGCGCTGGTGTTCCAGGCGTACTCGATGAGCGTGCCGTCGGTCGCGATGACCGTGAAGTGGTCTGCGTCGCCACCGGCGATCAGACGCATCCAGCGGTTGTCGAAGCCACCCGGCTCGGCGTACTCCGTCAGGCCGCTCTGCTCGTTGACCCACCACGAGAGCGAGTTGAGAGCGTCGCCCTTGATCTCGATGAAGAGGAACGGGTCGAGACCCGTGATGCTCTTCGTGCCGCCCCAGCCCCAGCCGCGGACGACCTTGGAGAGGTTGTTCGAGCCGTCGAACGTCCAGTAGGCGAGCTCGCCCTGGTTGTTGATCTCGATGAACTGGTTGCTCGCGATGCCCGTCACGAGGCGGGCGTTGTTCCAGCCCCAGCCGACGACGGCCTCGTTGTAGGCGCCGCCGTTCCACGTCCACTTGGACAGGCGACCGTCACCCTTGAGCTCCAGGAACGTCTGGTTGTCGAGGGTGGTGATGGCGCGGGTGCCCTGCCAGCCCCAGCCGCGGACCTGCTTGGCGTAGCTCTCGCCGGCCCGCTGCCAGTGCACGAGCTCACCGGCGCCGTTGATCTCCAGGAACGACTGGCCGTCGGTCGTGAGCGGCTTCGGACCCCGCTCGCGCTCGACACCGTTGAAAGACGGAACTTCCCCCTGCGCGGAGCTCGGCGCCGCGCTGATGACGGTGATCATGGCCGCAAGGCCGACCACAGCCGTGATTGCACGCTTCAAACGCATGATTCGACTTCCCCCAAAGAAATCTGTCGTGTCCGACGCCGCCATCTAAGCGGGAGAACACGCAGGTCACAACCTATTTGTGCGCTATGTGAAACGCCTGCGACACATCAGACGATGGAGGAGGTGCGCCGTAGTCCGCGCTCGTCAGGAAACCGGGAAACCGTTCACCGCAACCAGGTTCGTGCGGCGACGATCAGCGCGGCGACGCCGGTGGAGAGCGTGGGCTCGATGTCCGGCGCGTACTCGGGGGAGTGGTTCATCGCGACGGGACGACCGGGTTCACGGGTGCTGAAGTCGGTGCCGCCGAGGAACCAGAAGACGGTCGGACTCCCCGCGGCGGCACCGAGAACACCGACGTCCTCGCTGGCGTTGACCACCGCGCCGGGGATCAGGTTGTGCTTGCCGAACCGCTCGGCGAACGCGGCCATCGTCGTCGTGGTCGCGTCCGGATCGGACACGAGCACGGGAGTGCCGTCGTACCAGTCGAACTCGGGCTCGCGCGGGGCGCCGGACGCGGCGGCCTCCGCGCGCACGATCCGTTCGACCGCGGCGCGCACGATGCCGCGGACGTGCTCGTTGAACGACCGGATGTTGACGCCGATCTCGGCCGTCTCCGGGATGACGTTCTCCTTGGTGCCGGCCTGCAACCGGCCCACCGTGACGACCGCCCTCTCGGACGGCGCGATCTCGCGCGCGACGATGCCCTGCAGCCGCACGACGGTGTGCGCGGCCATTAGCACCGGGTCGACCGCGCTCTCCGGCGCCGAACCGTGGCCGCCGCGCCCGAACAACGTCACGCGCACCGAGTCGGACGCCGCCAGCACCGGACCGGTGCCGTACGCGATCATCCCGGCGGGCAACGGACCGACGTGTTGCGCCAGCACGACTTCCGGCTTGCCGAACCGCTCGAACAGCCCGTCGTCGACCATGTTCCGCGCGCCACGGCCCAGTTCCTCCGCGGGCTGGAACACGACGAGCAGCGTTCCCGCCCACTCCTCACGGGTCCGCGCGAGCTCGTCGGCCGCCCCGATCAGGCACGTGGCGTGCATGTCGTGCCCGCACGCGTGCGCCACCGGCACGTCCTCGCCGTCCGCGGTGGTGGCGCGAACCGTTGACGCGTAAGGCAGTCCGGTCGCCTCCTCCACGGGCAACGCGTCGATGTCCGCCCTGAGCAGGACGGTCGGTCCGTCGCCGTTGCGCAGCACACCCACCACACCGGTGCCACCGACCCCCGTGGTGACCTCGTACCCCAACGGCCGCAACGCGTCCGCCAGCACGCCGGCCGTGCGGAACTCCTGCAGCGACAGCTCCGGGTGCTGGTGCAGGTCGCGGTAGAGCGCGTGCAGGTCGGGCACCGTGTCTCCTCAGTTCCGGTCGAGCTTCGGCAGTTCGTCGACGAGCAGGGCGAGCGACCGCAGCAGCGCCTCGCGATCGGCGGGCGCGAGCAGGCCGAGCAGGCGTTCCTCGCCCTTCTGGACCTCGGCCTGGACCGCGCGGTGCCGGCGGCGACCCTCGCTGGTGATGGTGACGAGCCGCGCGCGCCGGTCAGCCGGGTCGCGGGGGCGTTCCAGCAGGCCGTCGTTCTCCAGCTCGTCGAGCACGCCGATGATGCGGCTCTTGTCCGCGCCGATGAACTCGGCGAGCGCGGCCTGGGTGCGCACCGGCTGGCCTTCGAGGGCGTCGAGCACGACGTAGCCCCACATGCTCAGCCCGTGGGCGCGCAGCACCGGCTGCTCGGCGGCGACCAGCGCGCGTTGCAGCGGCGCGATCATCGCCGCGAGGTCACGTCGCCGGCCGTCCACGTGCCGAATGATAGCGACCTTGCTCCAGTGATGTGCATGTGCTTATCGTAGGCACATGCACATCAATCACTTGCTCGACCTCCACCACACCGCGGTGCGGACGAGCGTCGAGATCGTGGCCCGCGTGACGCCGGACGACCTGGACAGGCGCACGCCCTGTGCCGAGTGGACACTCGGAGACCTGCTCGCCCACATGACCGCCCAGCACCACGGCTTCGCCGCCGCGGCTCGAGGCAGGGGAGCGGACCTGTCGGCGTGGGAGGTCGGTCCACCCACCGCCGACGGCTACGCCGAGGCCGCCGGGGACGTCCTCGCAGCGTTCGCGGAACCCGAAGTGCCACAACGGGAGTTCGACCTGCCGGAGTTCCGCGCGAGCTTCCCGGCCGCGCAGGCCGTGAGCTTCCACCTGATCGACTACGTGGTGCACGGCTGGGACGTCGCGCGGTCCTTGGGCCTCGGCTACGACCTGGCACCGGAACTGGCCGAGCCCGCGTTGCGGATCGCTTTGGCGGTGCCCGGCGGCGACACCAGGCTGGTGCCGGGAGCGGCGTTCGGTCCCGCGCTGGAGACGGGGAACGCCGACCCGCTGTCCCGGATCCTCACCGCGCTGGGGCGCTCGCCCGGCTGGGCCTGAGATCAGCCGCGCGACACGACGAGCCGGAACCCGGCGTCCCACTCGTCGAGGGCGAGCAGGTCCCGGTGCCGTTCGTGCCACCGGCCGCTGTCCAGGTCCGCGCGCAACCGGCCGACGCCGCGTTCGACGGCCGAGGGCTCGGTCTGGGCGAGCGCGGAACAGGCGTGGCGGACGCCGGGGTCGAGGTAGGCGGCGGGACGGCGCCAGTGGGCGGGGAACACGCCGTCGGTGAAGTCCCACGGCACGGGCAGGGTGATGACGGCGTCGGCGCCCAGTTCGTGCGCGATGTCCTCCGCGGACGGCCGGCCGAGTTCGAGCGCGGCGATCTCCGGCACGTACTCGCGGACGAACCAGAACTCGGTGTGCCGGCGCGTGTCGTAGGCGAGGACGACGCGCAGCGGCGCGATCCGGCGCAGCTCGGCCAGCCCCGCGCGCCAGTCGGTCCAGTGGTGCACCGTGAGCACGGCCAGCGCGGCCTCGACGGCGTTGTCCCGCAACGGCAACGCCTCGGCGACAGCCCGCACGGCCGGCCCCGCGCCGGGAGGCCGTTGGCGGATCATCCCGGCGGACGGCTCGAACGCCACCACCGCCCGGTCCCGCGGTTCGTAGGAACCGGTGCCCGCGCCGACGTCCGCGACGGAACGGGCGGTGCCGAGCGCGGCGAGCACCTCGGTCATCCAGCGCGGATCGGTCCGCCGCCCCGACGAGTAACCGGTGCCGATGTCGTCGTACAGGTCCATGCCGCCCCCAGCAGCTCGATGTCCTTCGAACGTAGCGATTCCTTGGCAGGATGAGGTGATGCGGATCAAATTCCAGGTCATCACCTTCGACGCGGCCGACCTCGCCGCGGAGAGCCGCTTCTGGGCCGGCGTGCTCGGCGGCGAGGTGGCGGAGGACGACGACTGGCACATGGTGATGGTCGACGGCGAACCCCGCGTCGGCGTGCAGCTCGCGCCCGACCACACACCGCCGGAGTGGCCGGACGGGCCGACGAAGCAGCAGATCCACCTGGACCTGTGGGTGGAGGACTTCGCCGAGGCGCACGAGCAGGTCATGGCGCTCGGTGCCGTGGTGCTGAAGCCGTTGCGCGGGGCGACCAGCGGGGACGACTTCCAGGTGTACGCGGACCCGGCCGGCCACCCCTTCTGCCTGTGCTGGCTGGTCGCCGAGCAGGGGAAGTCGAACTGAGTTCGCAAACATGACAGGCGGGCCGAGGTGCAACTCGGCCCGGCTCTCAGCAACACCCGGCCATCGCCGAACCTGCCGCGTCCTCATCGGAGTTCGAGCTCGCTATTCCATTTCGGATAGACACTTTCGACGGTGCTAACGAATCCGGGACAAGTCTCGATACGACTTTCGTCCCATCGGATCAACCGTCACATGCCGAGCGAACGACTTCTTCTCACCACTGAGCAAGGCCTCTTTGGGCTGCCGAAATCCGGTGCTGCTCCGAGAAAGGGTGATGCACCTTGTGGGCAGCCTTAGGACCCCTGCGAGCTGCGGTGGAGCGTGCCTGGACGTCGGTGGCGAAGCCGGCCGTGTCCGAGATGGACGGGGAGTTCCGAAACAGGCGTCAGGCATTGACCTATCGAATGGCGCGCGCCGTTGCCGAACTTCCGGACCAGCTCGGGGACGAGACCAGGTTCGTCGTCGTGAGCTTGAACCCCGCAGACCACCACATCTTCGGACGCGACCTGATCCTGGAAGAACGCGCGCTCAACATCCAGCTGGCCGAGATGGGCGTCGAAAGGGTGCGAATCCGCGAATACACGACCGATCCCGAGGTCTGGCTCGGCCGTGCGCGGGTGGCACTCGCCGACGACCACGAACCGATGCCGGCGACCTACCTGTTCAACGGCGGGGAGGAGCGCGCCGTTCCGCTCCCGGCTCGCAGGGGGCGGTTCGTGCGGATCGGACTGCCGGGTCCTGTCCTCCCAGTGCCTTCCGGAGGCGGCGTCATAGGCAGGGACGCGGCGGTGTGCCAGATCGTGGTCGACGCGCCGACCGTCTCCCGAAGGCACGCCCGGATCCGCCCGAGGGAGGCCGGCTTCACGGTGGAGGACCTGGACAGCGCGAACGGCGTCACGATCAACTCGCGCACCACGGAGCTCGGGGTGCTGCACCACGGCGACATCCTCGGGCTCGGCAGGCAGGTGCGGCTGCGACTGGAGCTCGATGACTGACCTCGGACGCGGGGGTTCGGCACGCCCGCAGGTCGTCCCACCGCCTTCGGCGCTGCGCGGCGCCGGCCTCATTTTCACCGATCTCAGCGAGGTATGACCTGTGACGTTCTCGGAGGACGTGCTCCAAACGGCGAAGCCGAGGTGGCCGTTGGTGCCGCTGTGGTGGCTGGGCAACGGTTTCGCTTGGCTGGGTGGTGCGTCGTGGCGCGGCATCAGCAGCAGACACGACCGTTCGTCGTATCAGCTCTCCGGGTTCTTCGTGCTCCTCAACGGGTTCATCGCGTGGGGCACGCTGGCACTGGCCGCGGTCGGTCTCGGCGTGAC
This sequence comes from Lentzea sp. NPDC058436, assembly GCF_042721515.1. Classification (NCBI taxonomy): domain Bacteria; kingdom Bacillati; phylum Actinomycetota; class Actinomycetes; order Pseudonocardiales; family Pseudonocardiaceae; genus Lentzea; species Lentzea sp. NPDC058436. The sequence goes on along the minus strand of NZ_JBHXLF010000004.1, from coordinate 164,347 downwards.
GGAGGACTTCGCCGACGCCCTGCCATACACGGTGCCGTGGGGCTTGTTCGTCGCGGCGTTCGACCGGGCGATCGCGGCCAAGCCGGTCGACCCGGAGGAGAGCAGGGGCAAGACCCTCACAGGCTTCCTCGTGCGAGGGTTTTGCGCCGTGCTCCTCGGTTTCCTGGTGGCCCAGGCCGGAGCACTGGCCATCTTCCGGGACGACATCGAACGCACCATGCGCGACACGATCTCCACGCAGGTGAACCAGTCGACCGAGTTGGTGACCGGTTCGAGCGACAACCCGACGGCGCGCCAGGAGGAGCTGAACCGCCTGCGTGGTGAGAGGACCACGCTTGAGACCGAACTGCAGACCGCGGAGACCAAGGCGTTCGAAGCGCAACGGATCGCGGCCTGCGAGCGTGATCCGAAGGGCTGCGAGGACCTGATCAGAGCGGGCAAGGTCACCGGTGCCGGCGGTGACGGGGACAAGACCGTGGTCCGCGACCGGGAGAAGGCCGAGGCGGAGGCGGCGCTCGGGCGGGCACGCGAGGCGTGGAACGGCAACCGCGACCGGCTCAACAGACGGATCGACGAGCTGGACGAGCAGATCAAGGGTGATGTCGGACTCGCGCAGAGCGCGGCGAAGCTCAGCGACGGCATCCCGGCGAAGCTGCGCGCGATGTTCGACTTCACCAGGCAGAACCTCGCCGGTGGTGTCATCCACCTGGCGATCATCGTCGTGGGTGTGCTGCTGGACCTGATCCCGTTGCTGCTGAAGATCTGGCGCGGGCGCACCCAGTACGACATCACCGTGGTGTCCAGCCGCAAGCGTCACGTGCGTGAAGCGGAGAACGCGGCGACCCGTCACCAGGAAAGACTGGACCGGGTGCTCGCCCGTGAACGCATCGAGGAGAGCCTCGATGTCGACCTCGCCCGGTTGCGCGCGGAGGCCAGGACGAAGGTCGAGGCCGAGCGCCAGAAGCACTGGGTCGAGGCCGAACTGGAGAAGATCGGTACCGAGCCGGATCTCGCCGAGCCGTTCACCGAACCCGCGATCCGCGAGGACAAGGTGGTCCCGAAGAACTGGACCAGCGAGGACATGGAACTCCTCGACCAGACCTTCGGCGGCCGGTTCCGCGCTCTGGAACCGTTGGAGGGCGCGGATCGCGGCGCGTTCGGCCGCATGCTCGTGGCTCACGACCTCGACACCGACAAGAAGGTGGTGATCAAGGCGGTGCGCGACATGGGAGGCGACCGCCGCAAGCTGTCCCGCAGCCCGTTGCACCGCATGTGGCAGAGCGAGGTGGAAGCCGCCGGCCGGTTGCACCACAAGAACATCGGCAAGATCATCAGTTCGGGCGCCGACGCCGGGTATCTCTGGACCGCGTCACCGCAGTACCGGCCGGGCAGCCTCGTCCGGTGGATCGAGGACACGAACGAGGGTGCCAGGGACTACACGCTCCAGCTCTCCGTCCACCACATCGGGCAACTCACTGAAGCGCTTGCCTACGCCCACGGCATGAACGTCACGCACGGCGACATCAAGCCCACCAACGCGGTGCTCGAGGGACCTCGCCTGGTGCTGGTCGACTGGGGTTTCGCCCGCGTGCTCACGAAGGCGGAGCAGGAGGAGGCACTCGGCGGGACGCCGCACTACACGGCTCCGGAGGTGCTGCTGAACCGTGATTTCGACGCTGAGCTCGCCGACCTCTACTCGATCGGTGCCACCTGGTACTTCCTGCTGACCGGCCGGCCGCCCTACCTGACCGCCGACAGCCACGGGAGTGCCAGGGACCTCGCCAAGGAGATCGTCGCCGGCACCCTCGTCCGCACGGATCTGAAGGACCTGCTGCCCGACGTTCCCGCTGAGGTGAACGACCTCGTGCACGACCTGATCTCACCGGAGCCCGCCCGCCGCGGCTCGCGGACCGACGAGGGACCGGCGGCCTACCTGGCGCGCAAGCTGAGCGGGATCGCGACGATGCTGGCTTCGACCGGACAGGCCGACCTCCCTGTCGGCCCGACCGCGCTGGGCAGCCGCCGGTCCAGCAGGACGCCGGCGGACACCGTTCTGGAGACCAAGCCGAGGACCGAAGCGACGGAACTCAACGACGGCAACGGTTTCCACGAGGTTCCGATGACGACGTTGCTCGACGACACGGTGAATCTCGACGTGCCGAGCAGGACCGAGACCAACTAGCCCACGACGAAGCCGATCGGACCACGTTCGAAGGGCCCCTCGCTAGACCACGATCACGGTCTTCCCGATCGTTCGGCCGCTCTCGACGAGCGCGTGCGCCGACCTCATCGTGTCCGCCGTCAGCCCGTGCAGCGTGGTCGTGCCGATCGGGCGCAGGCGACCTTCGACGACGTCCCGCGCCGCACGGGTGAGGATCCGTCCCTGGGCGCCGGCGTCGTGTCCCGCGATGATCCTGCTGAACACCATCTCGGTGTGCAGCGACAGGGACCTGCCCGTGAACGCGCCGAGGTCGAGGGGACCGGCGGAGTCGATGACGGAGAGGTGCCCGAACGGACGGAGCACCTCGGTGATGGCGTCGAGGTGCTCGCCGGTCCTGGCGGTGGACAGCACCATGTCGACGGCCTGCTGGGCGGCCAGGTCGTCGTGGCCGACGACCAGGTCGGCGCCCATCTCCGTGACCCAGCGCGCCGACTCGGGCCGCGACGCCGTGCCGATCACAAACGCGGACGTCCTCGTCTTCAGCAGCTGGGTCGCCATCGACCCGACGCCGCCCGCCGCGCCGATGACCAGCACGCGGTTCACCCCTGCGGGCAGGGAGTCCTGGTCGCGGAACAGCGCCTCCCACGCCGTGAGGACGCCGATCGGCAGGGAGGCGGCGTCGGCGAACGCGAGCTCGTCCGGGATCTTCGCGACGACCCGGTGGTCCACCGCGACCCGCTCGGCCCAGCAGCCGTCACGGGTGAAGTCACCGGTGCCCATGACGCGGTCGCCGACCGCGAAGCCGGTGGCCTCGGGGCCGATGGCGGTGACCACGCCGGCGAACTCCCAGCCGAGCACGACCCGTCCGCCGGGTTCGGCACCGCGCGCCGCCCGGATCGCCGCCTCGCCGGGGTTGACGCCGATCGCGGCGACCTCGACCAGCAGGTCGGCGTCGCGCGGCCGAGGTTCGTCGACGTCGGTCAGCTCGACGGCGAACTCGTCGAGCGGATGCGCCTTCTCGTAGGCGAGTGCCTTCACGACCGGTCCCCGTCCAGCTTCAGGGCGTGCAGCGCCGAGAGCACGCTGCCCACCTGCATCAGCAGCCCGCCTTCGCGCAACCCGCCCGCGTCGACCGCCGCGAACCCGATGCCGTCGAAGACCTCGTGGAAAGCGGTCTTGGCGGTGGTGTCGTCGCCCGCGTAGAACAGCAGCTGCCTGCCTTCCGCGTGCCGCGGCTCGGCCGCGATGTACTGCGCGTACAGGGTGTTGAAGGCCTTGACCACCCGCGCGCCCGGCGCCAGCCGCGCCACGTACTCGCTGGAAGTCCGCACCCCGAGGTCCTCCACCGCGGGCGGCGCGAACCCGGAGTTGGTGGTGTCGACCAGGATCCGGCCGTCCCACGAGGACAGACCGGCCAGCGCGTCGCCGACCAGCGGCCACGGCACGGCGAGGAACACCACGTCGGCCGCGGCGGCCTCCTCGACCGTGCCCGCGCGCGCCGACGGGCCCAGTCCGGCCACGACGTCGAGCAGGGTGTCCGGGCCGCGGCTGTTGCTGAGCGTCACCTCGTGGCCGGCGCTGACGAGGTGACGGGCGATGGCCTGCGCGACCGCCCCGGCACCGATGGTTCCGAACCGCACGGCGAACCTCCTCAGTTAATGATGACGTATGACATCAATAACTATGATGATGCCCGACATCGTTGCCTTGTCAAGGCGCGGCGTGGTCCGTTTTGATGATGTGGAACATCACAGGGAGGTCCGGAATGCCCCGCATCACGCAGGAGCAGAAGCGGCTCAACCGCGAGAAGATCGTCACCGCGGCCGGCGAGGGGTTCCGGCAGCGCGGCATCGACGGCATCGGCATCGAGGAGCTGATGAAGTCCGCCGGCATGACGCACGGCGGCTTCTACAACCACTTCGCGTCGAAGGACGACCTGGCCCTCGCCGTCCTGCACCAGGGGTTCACCGACTCGCTGGGGACCCTGGACGCCATCCGCGGGTCCCACCCCCGGTCGGCGCGGGCGGCCCTGCAGGACCTGGTCGACGGCTACCTCAACGCCCACCACCGCGATCACCCGGAGATCGGCTGCCCCTCGGCCGCCCTCGTCTCCGACGTCGGACGCCACGGCGCCGACGCCCAGGCCGAGTACCGGCGCGGGCTCGACGGCTACTTCGCCGCCATCACCGAGATGCTGCTCGACCGGGCCCGCCAGTCGGGCGAGGAGATCACGCCTGCCGAAGCGCGCGAACGGGCGGTGGCGCTGTTCAGCCAGATGGTCGGGGCGCTGATGCTGTCCAGGGCGGTCGCCGACGCGGATCCGGCGCTGTCCGACGAGGTCCTGGCGGTCAACCGCAGGCGGCTCAGGAAGCCGTGACCTGTCAGCCCTCCAGGTAGGCGAGCACGGCGAGGACGCGACGGTTGTCGTCGTCGGACGGGTCGAGGCGGAGCTTCGTGAAGATGCTGTAGGTGTGCTTGCTGACCGTCTTCTCGGTGACGAACATCCTGGACGCGATCGCGGCGTTGGAACGCCCCTGGGCCATCAGCGACAGCACCTCCCGCTCCCGCGGGGAGAGAGTCCTGAGGTCGGCCGACCGGCGGGTCACCAGAGCGGTGACCACGTCGGGGTCCATGACCGTTCCGCCCGCGGCGACCTTGCGGACGTCGGCGACGAACTGGTCGACGACCATGACCCGGTCCTTGAGCAGGTATCCCACCGCGCCACCGCGGTCGGCCAGGAGTTCCCTCGCGTAGAACTGCTCGACGTACTGCGACAACACCATGACCGGCAGTCCGGGGATCTCCCCGCGCGCTTCGACCGCGGTGCGCAGGCCCTCGTCGGTGAAGGTCGGTGGCAGGCGCACGTCGACCACGGCGATGTCGGGCCGGTGCGCGGTCAGCGCCCGGAGCAGGGCGGGGCCGTTGTCGACGGCTTCGACGACCTCGCACCCGTTGGCCTCGAAGATCCTGACCAGTCCCTCGCGGAGCAGGGCGAGATCTTCGGCTAGGACGATGCGCACGGCAACGACATCCTCACCTCGGTGGGCCCGCCGCGCGGGCTGTGGACGGTCAGGGTGCCGTCGAAGGCCGCCAGGCGCCGGGCCACGCCGCGCAGGCCGGTGCCCGCGTCGGCGTTCGCGCCACCGCGCCCGTCGTCGGACACCAGCATCACCAGTTCTGCCGCGTCGTCCGAGTACTCCACCTCGATCCGGATGTGGCCGGCTCCGGCGTGCTTGATGGCGTTCGACAGGGCTTCGCTGACGGCGAAGTAGGCCGCGGACTCCACCGGCGCCGGCAGTCGTCCCGGCAGGCGGGTCACCACGGTGGTCTCGACGGGGTTGGCCAGCGCCAGGGCCTTCAGCGCGCCGTCCAGGCCGCGGTCGGCCAGCACCGGGGGGTGGATGCCCCGCACCAGGTCGCGCAGTTCGGTCAGGGCGTCGGCCGTCACGGTCTGGGCGTCGGACAGCATCCGCCGCACGGCCTGCGGGTCGTCGTCCAGCAGCTGTTTCGCCAGGCCCAGACTCATCCCCAGCGACACCAGACGGGCCTGCGCGCCGTCGTGCAGGTCCCGTTCGATCCGGCGCAGCTCACCGGCCTGCGCGTCGACGTTCTCGGCTCGGGTGGCCGCCAGGTGCGCGACGCGGGCTCGCAGCCGCGCCTGTTCGGTGGGGCCGAGCAGGGAGCGGACCACCAGGGCGTGCAGCCTCGTCAGCGGCGCGGACGTGGCGTACCAGAGCAGCAGGAGCGCCGCGCCGATCGGGACCAGTGCGAACGACTTCCCGACGTTGTCCAGGCGGAAGCCTTCGCCCAACGGCGTGCGCAACACGTGGGGCGGCGTCAGCTCGTAGAGGACCGGGTAGATCAGGGCGGCCACGCCGAGCAGGAAGAGCACGAGCGACAGGCCGCAGGTGAACCAGATGGTGACCGAGTTGACCACCAGCCACGCCCAGTCCCGCCAGCTCACCGGGTCGCGCAGGACCATCCGCAGCCGCGCCGTCCACCCGGCGGGCGCGACCGGGTAGGAGTGGGCCACCGGTTCGCCGAGCCGATCGGCGGCCCACCCGCGGTGCAGGTCGGCGAACCAGCGCACCACGACCGTCGTCAGCAGGGTGAGCGGGATGCCCGCCCCGAGCACGACGAGCGGGACCGACGTGATCCAGACCGTGGCCAGCGCCGCCCCCGCGGCCGCTCCGAGGAGCATCACCAGCGACCAGGCCACCTGGTTCAGCCGCAGGAGCAACCCCGCGCGCCAGAGGGGTGGTCCGGACTCCGTCATCACGCTCCACCATCGTCGCGGGGTCGTCGAGCGCCACGATCATCGCCGGACGACCGCGTTTCGCACAGTGGAGTTTCCTCCACCTCGGCCTCCGGACAGCACCACCGCGTCCGCAGTGGACCTGGCACCCACGCAGAACGGTGGCCGGCCGGATCGAGGAACGGGCGTGGAGTTCCTAGGGTTCTCGTCATGGTCAACCACATGAATCCCTTGCACCGCAACAAGTTCGTTGCCGCGATCGTGGCCGTCATCTCGCTCACGGCGTGCTCGACGCCGGACGCCGCGGGTGAGCCCGCGTCCACGACCCGCAGGGTGACGAACGCCGAACACGAACTCGTCTTCCACGTGCTGGAGGGGAAATCGCCGGCTCTGGTCCTGGACGCGGGAGGCGGGCTCAGCTCGTCGTACTGGAAGGACCTGGCGCCCAGGCTGGCGAAGGCCACCGGGTCGAAGGTCATCACCTACGACCGCGCCGGTGAGGGCGAGAGCGACGAGGTGTCCGGGCCGTGGCGGGTGGAGAACGCGGTCTCGGACCTGGAAGCCGGACTGAGGGAACTGGGGGTGACGGACGACGTGGTGCTGGTCTCGCACTCGATCGCCGGTGAGGTCGCCACCACCTTCGTGAACGAGCACCCCGGCCGGGTGTCCGGCGCCGTCCTCGTGGACGCGAACGTTCCCGACTTCTTCACCGACGAGATGCTGACGGCGTTCGCGCCGGTCGTGGAGAAGCAGAAGGCCGACCTGCTGGCCCAGCCCTCGACGAAGAAGAACCGCCAGCTGCTGGCCGTGATGGCCGACTACGCCCCGGTCCACCGCGTGTTCCACCGCCGGGCCTGGCCGAAGGACGTGCCGGTGACCGCGATCGTCGCGTCCCAGACGCCCTTCACCGACTCACCCGAGGCGGCGGGGCTGTGGCGGGCGGCCCAGGAGCGCTTCGCCCAGGCCAGGCCGAACCGGAAGCACGTGCTCGCCGAGAACACCTCGCACGAGGGGATCGTGACCGAACGGCCGGACGTCGTCACCGGTGCCGTCGAGGACATTCTGAAGATCGTCCGGTGAGGAAAGCGGACATACCGCTAAATGCAGAGAAGCAGGTCGAGATGAATCTCGACCTGCTTCTCTGGAGTACGCCGCCAGGGACTCGAACCCCGGACCCGCTGATTAAGAGTCAGCTGCTCTAACCAACTGAGCTAGCGGCGCTTGTTTGTGTGCCGGAGGCTTGCTCGTTTCCGACGTGAAGAACGTTAGCACAGCGCCTCCGCGCGCTCCCAATCGGCTGGTCAACACCGGTTTGCCGACGCATCGGCCACGTAACGATCCGGCCACTCGCGCAACTTCGGGCCACCTCCTGTCGTCACCTAGTCGGGGGACGCCAAAACGCCTTACGTGCAGGCAGTCTCGGGAGTGGCGACAAGCAGATCGGAAGTACGCCGATGGGGATGTGGAGCAGGCGCGGTCGTGGGGTGGTCATGGCGGGAATCGCTGTGATCCTGATCGCAGGCTGTTCAGGTGGGGCCGACACCGGGAGCGGGGGTGGCGGTGGTGAGTCGAGCGCGCCTCCTCCTCCGCCGCCGAAGCCCGTGACGTTGACGCTGGCGCTGAACAACGGCGCGGCCGACGTGTCGCCCGGCCTGCCGGTCATCGCCACGGCGGCCGACGGGAAGCTGACCGACGTCAAGCTGACCAACCCCGAGGGCAAGGTCGTCGAGGGGAAGATGAACCCCGAGTCGACGCAGTGGACGAACACCGAGCCGCTCGGGTACTCCAAGACGTACAAGCTCGTCGCCACGGCGACCGGTGAGGACGGCAAGACGGAGACCAAGGAGTCGTCCTTCACCACGGTGAAGCCGCGCACGCTCACGTACGTGTCGACGAACCCCCAGGACGGCACCACCATCGGCGTGGGGCAGCCGCTGGCCTTCTACTTCGACGAGCCGGTGGCCGACAAGGTCGCGGCCGAGAAGATGCTGGAGATCACCACCGAGCCCAAGGTCGAGGGCGCCTTCTACTGGTTCAACAAGAAGGAGGTGCACTGGCGTCCGGAGAAGTTCTGGAAGTCGGGCACCAAGATCACGATGAACATCAAGGTCTACGGCAAGCACATCGGTGACGGCATCTACGGCCAGGAAGACCGCACGATCACCACGACGGTCGGCGACGAGGTCATCCACGAGGCCGACGGCCAGACGCACCAGGTGATCACCAAGGTCAACGGCCAGGTCGTGCGCACCATGCCCACGTCGATGGGCAAGCCGGCCGACGCGACCCCCACCGGCACGTACGTGCTGATGGAGAAGTACAACCACATGATCATGGACTCGACCACGTACGGCCTCGCGCTGGAGAACGGCGGCTACAAGACGCCGGTCGACTGGGCGTTCCGCATGTCCAACAGCGGCATCTTCTTCCACGGCGCACCGTGGTCGGTCGGCGACCAGGGCCACCGCAACGTGAGCCACGGCTGCCTGAACCTCTCGCCCGAGAACGCCAAGTGGGTGTTCGACAACAGCAAGCAGGGCGACATCGTGATCGTCACCAACTCCGGTGGCCCCGTCCTGGAGTCGTGGGACGGGTTCGGCGACTGGCAGGTCCCGTGGTCCACGTGGGTCCAGGGCAACCGCTAAAGCACTAGGAGACCGTCACCTGGCCGGCCGCCACGGTCAGGTGACGGTTGACCTGCACGGCCTCCAGCATCCGCCGGTCGTGCGTTACCAGCAGCAACGTGCCGGTGTAGCTCTCCAGCGCCGACTCCAGCTGCTCGATCGCGGCCAGGTCCAGGTGGTTCGTCGGCTCGTCCAGCACCAGCAGGTTCACCCCGCGGCCCTGCAGCAGCGCGAGCGCCGCCCTCGTGCGCTCGCCCGGTGAGAGCGAGGCCGCGGACCGCATGACGTGGGCCGCTTTCAGCCCGAACTTCGCCAGCAGCGTGCGCACGTCGGCCGGGTTCATCTCCGGCACGGCCTCCTGGAACGCGTCGACCAGCGGCAGGTCGCCCAGGAACAGGCCGCGCGCCTGGTCCACCTCGCCGACCACGACGCCGGAGCCCAGCGTCGCGTAGCCCGAGGACAGCTCGGCACGACCCAGCAGTGCGGCGAGCAGCGTCGACTTGCCCGCGCCGTTCGCGCCGGTGATCGCGACCCGGTCCGCCCAGTCGATCTGCAGGTCCACCGGGCCGAGAGTGAACGAGCCCCGCGACACGACGGCTGCCCGCAGCGATGCCACGACCGCGCCGGAACGGGGTGCGGAGGCGATCTCCATCCGCAGCTCCCACTCCTTGCGGGGCTCCTCGACGACGTCCAGCCGTTCGATCATGCGGTCGGTCTGCCGGGCCTTCGAGGCCTGCTTCTCGGTGGCGTCGGCACGGAACTTGCGGGCGTTCTTGTCGTTGTCGCCCGCCTTGCGCCGTGCGTTCTTCACACCTTTCTCCATCCACGAGCGCTGCATGCGCGCGCGGGCCTCCAACGAGGACTTGGTGTCCGCGTACTCCTCGTAGTCGTCACGGGCGTGCTGACGGGCCCGTGCGCGCTCTTCGAGGTACGACTCGTAGCCGCCGCCGTAGAGGTGCACGGCGTTCTGGTGCAGGTCGAGCTCCAGCACGCTGGTGACCGTGCGGGCCAGGAACTCGCGGTCGTGCGACACCAGCACGGTGGCGGCGCGCAGGCCCGTCACGAACTTCTCCAGCCGCTCCAGGCCTTCGAGGTCCAGGTCGTTGGTCGGCTCGTCGAGCAGGAACACGTCGTAGCGGCTCAGCAGCAACGACGCCATACCCGCGCGTGCGGCCTGACCACCGGACAGCGAGGTCATCAACGCGTCGAGGCCCACGGCGAGTCCGAGGTCGGCCACGACCTCCAGCGACCGTTCCTCCAGGTCCGCGCCGCCCAGGGCGAGCCACTGGTCCAGCGCGTCGGAGTAGCCCTCGTCGTTGCCCGCGGTCAACGCCTCGGTGGCCACGTCCAGGGCACGTTGCGCGTCGGCGACACCGGTCCGGCGGGCCAGGAAGTCGCGGACGGTCTCGCCCTCGAAGCGTTCCGGCTCCTGCGCGAGGTGGCCGACGTTGGCGGAGGGCGGGTTCAGCGTGACGCGGCCCGACTCGGCGGGGATGAGCCCGGCGAGGGTCTTCAGCAGCGTCGACTTGCCCGCGCCGTTCACCCCGACGAGGCCGATCACGTCGCCGGGTGCGACGACGAGGTCGAGTCCGGAGAACAGGACGCGATCACCGTGACCGGCGGCGAGGTCCTTGGCGACGAGCGTGGTCATGAAGGCTCCCGTAAACGTGAAGAAAGGCCCCCGCAAAAGCGGAGGCCTTTCGACAAAGGGTGAGTGACGGGACTTGAACCCGCGACACCTGGGATCACAACCCAGTGCTCTACCGACTGAGCTACACCCACCATCACCGGTCTGTGACCGGCGAGGAAAGCATAGCAACGGCAGCCACCGATATTGAAATCGGGGTCTACTTGACGTCCTTGAGCAGGTCAGCGGCGACCGCCTGCGCCTGCTCGGTCGTCGGCCCCGGCTGCGGCACGAACGCCGTGCGCCGGTAGTACGCGAGCTCCCGGATCGACTCGACGATGTCGGCGAGCGCCCGGTGCGCGAGGCCCTTGCCCGGCTGCGCGTAGTAGATGCGCGGGTACCAGCGCCGGCACAGCTCCTTGATCGACGACACGTCGACCATGCGGTAGTGCAGGTGGGCGTCCAGCGCCGGCATGTCGCGGGCGATGAAGCCGCGGTCGGTGGCGATGGAGTTGCCGGCCAGGGGAGCGGTCCGGGGGTCCGGCACCCACTCCTTGATGTAGGCCAGCACGGCGGCCTCGGCCTCTTCCAAGGTCACCGCGGAGGCGCGCACCTCCTCGGTCAGACCCGATTTGGCGTGCATCTGCATGACGACTTCCGGCATCGAGTCGAGCACTTCGTCGGAAGCGTGGATCACGATGTCCACGCCGTCGCCGAGCACGTTGAGCTCGGCGTCCGTGACCAGTGCCGCGATCTCGATCAGGGCGTCCTTGCCCAGGTCGAGTCCGGTCATCTCGCAGTCGATCCACACCAGACGATCCATCACGGCCTGAACATTACTGCGCGGAGCGTCAACTTCGAGTGGCGGCGTGCAGCAACCTGGTTACGCTCCCCGTGCATGACGGCTCAAGCTGAGATCGCCGCGGGGTACGCGTCCGAGAGCGCGGCCATCGAACTCGGCGCCGTGCTGGTCGACGGGACCGTCGAGCCGGCCGCGCACGTCCGCATCCCGTTGTCCATGGTCAACCGCCACGGACTTGTCGCAGGCGCAACGGGAACCGGCAAGACGAAGACCCTCCAGCTGCTCGCAGAGCAGCTGTCGAACAACGGCGTCCCGGTGCTGATGGCGGACGTGAAGGGCGACCTGTCCGGTCTGTCGCAGCAGGGCGCCGAGAGCGACCGCACGAAGACCAGGGCAGCTGACACCGGCGACGACTGGGCGGCGACGGCGTTCCCCGTGCAGTTCCTCTCGATCGGCACGGGCGGCATCGGCGTGCCGTTGCGGGCGACGGTCACGAGCTTCGGGCCGATCCTGCTGTCGAAGGTGCTGGGCCTCAACGACACGCAGGAGTCGACGCTCGGCCTGATCTTCCACTGGGCGGACTCGAAGGGTCTGCCGCTGCTCGACACCAAGGACCTGCGCAGCGTCATCCAGCACCTCACGAGCGACGAGGGCAAGGCCGACCTCAAGGGCATCGGCGGTGTCTCCAGCTCCACGGCGGGCGTGATCCTGCGGGCGCTGGTCAACCTGGAGGCGCAGGGCGGCGACAGGTTCTTCGGCGAACCGGAGCTCGACCCGGCGGACCTGATGCGGCAGCGCGACGGCAAGGGCGTCGTGAGCCTGCTGGAACTGGCCGAGCTGCAGGGCAACCCCGCGCTGTTCTCCACGTTCCTGATGTGGCTGCTGGCCGAGCTCTTCGAGACGCTGCCGGAGGAGGGTGACGTCGAGAAGCCCAAGCTCGTCTTCTTCTTCGACGAGGCGCACCTGCTGTTCTCAGGCGCTTCCAAGGCGTTCCTCGACCAGATCACCCAGACCGTGAAGCTCATCCGGTCCAAGGGGATCGGCGTCTTCTTCTGCACGCAGCTGCCGACCGACATTCCGAACGACGTGCTGTCGCAGCTCGGCGCGCGCGTCCAGCACGCACTGCGCGCGTTCACGCCCGACGACCAGAAGGCGTTGGCGCGCACGGTGAAGACGTACCCGACGACGCCGCACTACGACCTGGAGAAGGCTCTCACGTCGCTCGGCATCGGCGAGGCGATCATCACCGTGCTGAGCGAGAAGGGCGCGCCGACGCCGGTCGCGTGGACTCGCCTCCGCGCGCCGCGTTCGTTGATGGACACCATCGGCAACGACGCGATCAGGCAGGCAGCGGGCCAAAGCGACCTGCACGGCAAGTACGCGGAGACGGTCGACCGCGAGTCTGCCTACGAGCGGCTGATGGCGAAAGTCGCGCCCCCGCAGGAGGAACAGGCCCCGGAAGCTCCTCCTCGGCGGCAGGAGAAGGAGGAACCGGGGATGGTCGAGAAGGTGCTGGGCAACAGCGCCGTCAAGTCGTTCCTGCGGTCAGCGGGCAGCGCTCTGGCCCGCGAGATCACGCGGGGCCTCTTCGGGACCTCGCGCAAGCGACGCTGACAGCAGCGCCGCGCCGATGCAGAGCCCGCCCGCGACGTACCAGGCCAGGTCGTAGCTGCCCAGGTGGTCGCGGGTGAGGCCGGCGGCGGACGCCGCGAGTGCCGCGCCGAGCTGGTGCGACGCGAACACCCAGCCGAACACGACGGGCCCGGACAGGCCGAAGTACTGGCGGCACAACGCCACGGTCGGCGGCACGGTCGCGACCCAGTCGAGGCCGTAGAAGATGATGAACACCAGCATCGACGGGTGCGCCGACGCGCCGAACAGCTGCGGCAGGATCATCAGTGACAGGCCGCGCAACGCGTAGTAGCCCGCCAGCAGCATCCGCGAGTCGACCTTGTCGGTCAGCCAGCCGGACGCGATCGTGCCCACGATGTCGAACACGCCCACCAGCGCCAGCAGGCCCGCCGCGGTCGTCGTCGGCATGCCGTGGTCGTGCGCGGCGGGGATGAAGTGCGTGCCCACCAGGCCGTTCGTGGACGCTCCGCAGATCGCGAACCCGCCGGCCAGCAGCCAGAACGGCCGGGTGCGAGCGGCCGATGTCAACGCGCCCAGAGCGCGTCGGGCCGCGCCACCGGACGGCGGCGGGGGAGTGTCCTCGGTGGCGCCCAACGGCAGCAGCCCCACGTCCCGCGAGTACTCGCGCAGGAAGAACGCGGCCAGCGGCACGACGGCGAACGCGGCGATGCAGATCACCAGTGACGCGGGCCGCCAGCCGTAGCTCTCGGACAGCCACGCCACGAGCGGCAGGAACACCAGCTGCCCGGCTGCGCCACCCGCCGTCAGCACGCCCGTGACCAGGCCGCGGTGCTTCACGAACCAGCGTCCGGTGATCGTCGCGACGAACGCCAGCGCCATCGAACCGGTGCCGAGCCCGACCACGACGCCCCACAGCAGGATCAGCTGCCAGGACGCGGTCATGAACACGGTCAGCCCGCTGCCGATCGCGACCATGGTCAACGCCCAGGTCACCACGACCCGCACGCCGAACCTGTCCATCAGCGCGGCCGCGAACGGCGCGGTCAGCCCGTACAGCAACAGGTTGATCGAGATGGCGAGCGAGATCGTGCCGGTGCTCCAGCCGAACTCCGCCCGCAACGGCTCGATCAACGCGCCCGGTGCCGCGCGGAACGACGCCGCGCCCACGAGGGCGATGAAGGACACACCTGCGACAACCCAGGCCCAATGCAGTCTCACGCCGACAAGGTTCGGCGACGGCCGACGCTCCAACCAGTGGCCCGATGGCCAACATGTGAAAGAATCGGGCCATGCACCGGATCGCCGTTCTCGCTTTGGAGCAGTCGGTGGCGTTCGACCTCGGCAGCTCGACGCACATGTTCGCCCGGCTCGCCGACCGCTACGAGGTCGTCGTCTGCTCGCCGGACCGCCGCCCGATCCCCACGACCGGCGGCTTCACCATCGCGCCCGACCACGGCTTGGAGGTGCTCCAAGACGCGGACACGGTGCTCGTACCGGGCACCCACTACCAGCCCGCACGGGAGGGTTGGCTCGAACCGGCGGTCCTGGAAGCGCTCACGACGACGAACGCGTCGCGGATCATGTCGATCTGCACGGGCGCGTTCGTGCTCGCCGCGGCAGGGCTGCTCGACGGCAGACCCGCCACCACGCACTGGAACACCACCGACCAGTTCCGCGCGCTGTACCCGAAGGTGCGGCTCAACCCGGACGTGCTGTTCGTCGACGACGGCGACGTGCTGACCTCGGCGGGCGTCGCGGCGGGCATCGACCTGTGCCTGCACGTCATCCGGTCCGACCACGGCAGCGAGGTGGCGAACTGGATCGCCCGCTACTGCGTCGTGCCCGCGTGGCGGCAGGGCGGCCAGTCCCAGTTCGTCGACAGGCCGGTGCCGAGCTACCCGGACACCTCGACGGCGCTCGCCCGCGAGTGGGCCTTGGAGCGGCTCCAAGAACCGCTCGACCTCGCCGCGATGGCCGGGCAGGTGCGGATGAGCGTGCGCACGTTCACCCGCCGGTTCCGCGCGGAGACCGGCATGTCACCGGGCCAGTGGCTGACGCAGCAGCGCGTCGACAGGGCCCGGCACCTGCTGGAGTCCACCGACCTGCCGATCGACCAGGTCGCGAGCCACGCCGGCTTCGGCACCGGCGCGGCTCTGCGACAGCAGCTGGCCGCTTCGATCGGGGTCTCGCCGAGCGCCTACCGTCAGACGTTCCGCTCGGCCTGACCGTCTACATCGGACTCGACAAGGAACGGGCGCAGCAGGTCCGGCACGGCCTCGTCTGCCAGCGCGAGTCCGTGCGCCTCGCCGACGTCCGTCACGTGGTAGATGCCCGCGCCGGCCGCCGTGGTCGCGCCGATCGTCATCAACCCGCTGCGGCGCTGGAAAAACGACCGCTGGATGCGCCAGCCGATGATGCCGGTGCGCTGCAACGCGACGGTGCTGCGCACGAGGGAGTTGTTGCGCGTCACCAGATAACGCTCGTCCATCGCGTTGCCGAGCGAGCGGTAGTTGTCCCAGCCGACCAGCGCGGCGAGCGGGATGATCGCGGCCGGGATCGGCCACGCCCACGACGGCGCCCAGATCGCGAGGCCCGCGGTGATCACGACCCACGGCAGCACGTGCCGGAAGACGCTGCGGCGCAACGCGGCGAACGGGTGCCTGCGCAGCCGCAGCGTCGTCGGGTCGCTGCCGACCTTCAGCACGTCCCGCGACACCTGGTGCGCCACGGACAGCGGCGCGGGTGGCAGCAGCAGGTTGCTCTCGCCCTTCGACCCGAGGCCCGTCGTCACCGCGGCGAGCTTCGCGCCCTTGCCCGCGCGCACCAGCAGCGGTTCCTGGATGTCGACGCCGCGCAGCCGTTGCTCCTCCACCGAGACCGAGCGGGTGGTGAGCAGACCCCGTTGCACGCGCAGGGTTCCGTCCGGTTCGCGGGTCAGCCGGTAGTTCCAGAACTGCAAGATGTAGAGCGGGATCGACAACACGAGCCCGACGACGGCCACCACGACCAGGAACCCGGCGAAGAGCGCGAAGCTCGGGTTCTCGAACAGCCACTCCCACAGGTCCTGCACCGGGTGCAGACCGAGGTCGTCGGCGTAGTTGGACAGCACGCCGAACACGGCGCCGATCGCGACGAGCCCGGACAGCGACAGCGGCGCGAACTTCAGCCACTTCAGGTCGAGCTGCGAGATCACCTCGGACTCGGGCAGCGGCGCCGGTTCCGCGCCGGGCTCGTCCGGTGAGGCGTCCTTGGGTGCGACACCCTTCTGCAGCAACAACAACCGCAGCCGTTCGGCCTCCTGCTGCGTCACCGCGTCGAGCGTCAGGCCGTCGGTGCCCGGCACGTCCTGCTGGCCCGTGCCGATCCGCACCGCCGAGAGTCCGAAGATCCGGTGACCAGGCTTGGAGGTGAGGTCGACCGTCCTGATGCGATCACGCGGTACCGCGAGCTGCTTGCGCGTCAACAGACCCGTGTGCAGCTCGACCTGCTCGCCGGTGATGCGGTACTTCGTGGTGCGCCAGATGAGGTAGCTGAACGACAGGATCGCCGCGACCGTCACGCCGCTCGCGATGAGCCGCCACTTCTCGCCGTTGCCGGTGAACAGCAGCACGAGGATCGGCACCAGCATCGCGATGCCCTCGTTGAGCGGCCGCACGACCAGCATCCGCACGTGCAGGCGGTGCCACTCCTGCAACGGCTCGGTGAACTCCGGCGCGGCGGGCAGACCGGACGGAACCTCCGCCGGGGTGGTCACGTGGCATCACCCGGCGTGGCCTGCGTGGTGTTCGTCAGCTCCACCACGAGCCTCTGCGCGATCCCGTGCTCCAGGCCCTCGATCTCCACCGGACCGGCGGCCGACGCCGTCGTCACCGTGACGGTCGACAGGCCGAGCAACTGCTGGAACGG
Source organism: Lentzea sp. NPDC058436 (assembly GCF_042721515.1). Taxonomy (NCBI): domain Bacteria; kingdom Bacillati; phylum Actinomycetota; class Actinomycetes; order Pseudonocardiales; family Pseudonocardiaceae; genus Lentzea; species Lentzea sp. NPDC058436. The sequence continues at coordinate 147,379 of NZ_JBHXLF010000004.1, read as the reverse complement.
CCCGCGCTTCGTGTCGATCGTCTGGATGCGCGACACCGGCGCGACCCGCCACTCCTGGTTCAGCCAGCCGGAGAGCGTGTACACGGCGTCCGGCGTGGTCTCCCAGCGGTGGACGCGGTAGCGCCAGCTCGGTTCGACGGCGGTGTGCACGACGCCGACGACCGCCGTGGCGATCATGAGCACGAACTCCCACGTCGGCGGGTTGTTCACCAGCAGGTACACGACCAGCTGGGGCACGAACAGCACGAGCCAGAACACGGCGGCCTGCATCGTCCACAGCAGGACGGACTTCGGGCTCACCTGGTGACGAGGCGTGCGCAGTTGCGGAGTCACCCCTCAAGGGTGCCTCACCTGCCGCCGCCGGTGTGGACAGGTGTGTCAATTGGTGTGTCGGTGACCGCGGTGGTCCTGCTTGCGAGGGAGGCAGGACCACCGCGGCTCACGCGATCCGGTCAGGGACGGGCCGCGTACGGGGGAGTGAAGATTGCGCCGGGGTCGTCAGCCGACGCGACGCCGGACAACCCCAGCAGTGCGCCCAAACCGAGGATCACGGCTGCGACGGTGCGGGCGATAGTGTTCAACTTCATGAAGGGGCTCCTTCGTTAGGTGGCGGCCGTGGATGAGGGCAGGAAGTCGTTGACGAGGTTCGGTGCGCGGTTGCGGGCGGTCCGGCTGCAACGCGGTCTGTCGCAAAAGGACCTCGCCTGCCCCGGTGTCTCCATGAGCTACGTGTCGCGCCTCGAGTCCGGCGAACGGGTGCCGTCGCCCGCCGTCGTCCGCAGGCTCGCCGAGGTGCTCGGCGTCGACCCGTCCGAGCTCGTGGTCGACGAGGACGGCACCGCGATGCAGGACGAGGCGCTGACGTGGTGCGAGGCGGTGCTGGCCTACCACGACGGCGACCTGGTGCTGGCCGTCGACCTGCTGGAGGCGGTGGGAAAGCGCTCCGACGAGGAGATGTTCGGCTGGTGCGTGCGCTGGACGCGCCTGGGCGTGCTCGCCCGGCAGCGCGACCACGAGGGTCTGCTGCTGGCGGCGGCGAAGCTGCGCAAGTCGTGGTCTCCCGGTCCCGCTGTGGACGCGCTCGTGGAGATCCTGCGCGCATCCTCGTTGCGGCGCCTCGGCCGGACGGCCGAATCCGTGAAGGCCGCGAGTGAGGCAGTGGAGCTGGCCGCGGGTGACGGCGAACGGGTGCGTCGCGTCCACACCCGCGCGCTCATCGCGTTGTGCGCGGAGCTCACCGCGGCGGGACGCCTCGCCGACGCGGAGCAGGTCGTGGACCAGCTCTCCGCGCGGCTGCCCGAACTCGGCGGCGACCGGCTCGCGATCTCCACGTGGTGGGTGCGCGCCAAGGTGGCGGACCGCCTGGGGGACCGGATGGAGGCCGCGCACTGCATCCGCGAGGCACTCCTGCTGCTCGACGACTTCGACGGTGATCCCGAGTACCGGTGCCGCGTCCGCCTCGCCGGCGCCGCCATCGCCCTGCGCACACCGGAGGCGAACCTCGACGACGTGGCCGCGTCGCTGGACGAGGTCGAGACGACGGTCGCGGCGCTGCGCCGGCACCAGAACCTCCTCGCGCACGCCCGCGCGCTGCGGGCGGAGCTCGCGTTGCGCGACGGTGAGGTGGGCCGGGCGCGCGAGCTCGCGGAGGCCGCGCTCGCGACCGGGCGCCTCAACGCCGAACAGCAGCTGCGGTGCCACCTCCTGCTCGTGCGCGCGGCCGACGAGGCCGACACCGACGGAGGTGCGGCGCGGGACGCGCTCGCCGCGTTGCTGGAGCACATCAACCCCGAGGTCGTCGACCCTCTGCTGTGGCGGGACGTGGCACGCATCGCGCTCCGCAAGCACTAGAGCTCGTGGTGCCGGGCGGCGTTGCCTCGTCATGACCGCCCCTCGCTCCTGAACCGGACACCTTGTTAACGGAGCATGACACAGACCGGTTCTCCGTCACATCACCCAATTACACCGCGCGCACTTGGGTAAATCACCCGGTAACCGGCAGTTCCCGGTGATCGGCAAGCGTCCGAACGGGCGATGGTCGACTTCGCCCGCTCGGCCTACCTGTCAGCGTTTTTGACAGCACTTGACTACGTCGCCGTCAGGTTCATCCACCAGACGATGGCGCCGGCGCGGCCGTTGACATCCAGTGTCGTGTAGATGCGCTGGAGGTGGTTCTGCACGGTCTTGGGGGACAGGCCGAGCGACTCCGCGATCATCGCCGTGCTCGCCCCGGCGGCCACGAGCCGCAGCACCTCGATGCCGCGTTTCGTGAGCCCTGCCCGCAACGCGCGGGCGATGCGGGTGTTCGTGTGCTCCGCCGTGCCGGTCTCGTGGAGCTCACCGGAGTGCGGGACGCGCACCACCGCGTCCTCCCGCTTGGGCTCGAAACGCTTGTGCGCCAACTGTTCCACGAGTCGTGACGACAGGTCGTGCTCGCGCATCCGCAGGAGGTCGCGGCCCTCCTGCAGTTCCCACAACCGGTACTGCTCCAGCTGCATCCGCGCGTGCCGCAGCGCGAGCTCGAAGTCGCCGGACCGTTCGTGCGCCTCGCTCAGCTGCTGGTGCGCGTGCACCGCGACTTCCCGTGCGAGACAGCTCATCGCGAGCTCGGCGGCCTGGGTGAGCTGGGTGATCTGCTCGGGGTGGCGCTCCCTGGCGCCGCTCAGCCGCGCCCGTGCCATCAGCGCCTCCGCCCGCGCCACCGGGCGGTTCCTTCCGGCAAGCAACTGGTCAGCGCGCTGCCAGCTGCGGTGGGCGCGGTCAAGTTCACCCAGATCGATGCGGACGTGTGTCAGCAGGACGTTGACCATCGCCATCCGCACGGGATCGCCGAGCGATTTCCAGTGGTCGCGCACCTGGGCGCACAACGCCTCCGCGCGGCGGAGCTTGCGCACGCACGGCTCCCCGTCGAGGCTGCACCGGCTCTCCTCGGTGCGGATCATGCAGTGCTCGTGGAACTGCGTGCGCAGCACCCTTGCCTGTTCGAACAGCACCGAGCCGATCAGCTCGTTGTCACCGGTGAGCTCCGCCAGTCCCAGCGCGCGGGCGAAGGAGTTGAAGCTCCGCTCCCGCGAATCGAGACGCAACTCGACCACCGCGCGGGAGAAGCTGCACCGCGCCTGGAGTCCGATGTGGCGGTTCGCCGCCGCGATCGCCTGCACCTTGTCGATCGTGTCGAGCGCGCTGGGCCACAGTCCCCGCTTGCCCAGCGCCACCGACTGCGCCAGCACCCCTTCCGCGACGCCCTCCGCGTCGTCCAGCCAGGAGAACGCCGCCACGGCCTTCTCCGCGTGCTCCAGCGCCTCGCCTGGTCTGCCTTCGTCCAGTGCGATCCTCGCCTCGCGCAGGTTGTGCACGGCGTTGGATCGCGGATCCGCGGTCCTGCCGGGAACCGTCATGGTCAAGCCCCCTCAACTCGGGGCTGACTCTAGCCTTGGTCGCGCAATTGACGTTTCAACACTTTTCCGGCCGCGTTGCGCGGCAGCTCGTCGACGAAGTGAACGTCGCGGGGAACGGAGTACCGCGCCAGGTTCGCCTTCACGTGGTCACGGATTCGTTCGGCTGTCAGGGTTTTTGCGCCGACAACGAACGCGGCGAGCCGCTGGCCCCACTCGTCGTCCGGCACGCCGAGCACGGCGACCTCCGTGACGCCGTCCAGCGTCGAGAGCAGGTCCTCGACGTCGTGCGGGTAGACGTTCTCGCCACCTGAGACGATCATCTCGTCGTCGCGGCCGGCCACGAACAGAAGGCCGTTCTTGCGGTAGCCGAGGTCACCGGTCGACATCAGGCCGTCCAGCGACTCCTTGCTGGTGCCGTTGGTGTAGCCGTCGAACAGCATCTCGTTGCCGACGAAGATCCGTCCGGTCTCACCCTCGGCGACTGCTTCGCCCTGATCGTCCACAATGGCCAGACGGGTGCCGAGCGGCGGTTTTCCCGCCGTGCCGGGCTCGCGCAGCATCTCCTCGGGCGTGGCGATGCTCGCCCAGCTCACTTCCGTTGAGCCGTAGAGGTTGTAGAGCACCGGGCCGAACTCGTCGAGCGTGCGGGCGGCGACGCGCGGCGGCAGCGCCGAGCCGCTGGACGCGATGATCCGCAGCTTCGGCCGGTGCTCGTTCTCCAGCATGCGTTGCAGCATCACGGGAACGACGAACATCGCCGTGCACCTGTCGGCGTCCCGCAACGCCTGCGCCGGGTCGAACCGGCGGCGCAGCACCAGGGTCGCGCCGAGCACGAGCCCGAGCTGGAACGCGGCGAGCCCCCAGGCGTGGAAGAGCGGGGAGGTGATGGAGATGACGTCGCCGTGCCTCAGCGGGATCCGCGACAGCAGCGCGGCGGCGGGGGCGAGGCTCGCGGGTTCCGGCCTGCGGGCGCCCTTCGGCGTGCCGGTGGTGCCGGACGTGAGGATGATCAACCTGCCGCGCGGAGGTCTGCGGGGCAGCGAGGCAGTCGGTCCGTTGGCGATCAGCGACTCGAGCTCGTCGGTGAAGAACACCGGGAGATCGGGCAGCACGCCGGCGAACTCGCGGTCGGCGACGATCCTGTCGATCTTCTGGTCCTGCGCGACCTGCGTCAGTTGTCCTTGGCTCAGACCGGTGTTGAGCAGGATCGCGTCGGCGCCGACCTTCGTGCACGCGGTCATCGTCTCGATGAACGCGCGGCCGTTGCGGCAGAGCAGCCCCACGCGTTCCTTGGGGCGGAAGGCGTGCGCGAGCCGGCTGGTGCGCTCGTTCACTTGCGCGTACGTGAGCACGCCGTCGTCGTCGATGATCGCGGCGCGGTCCGGGTGCCGACCGGCTCCCGTCTGGTAGCCCCAGGCCAGCGTGATGTCCCAGTGCAGGTATCCGCGCACGGTGCCGGCGAGCCCTCGCGGGCCCAGCGGCCGGATCACTCCGGCTTTGACCAGGGTCAGCAGCACGCGGGTCACCATGTGAGCCACTCTGCCATCTACCTACTAGCGAGTAGGTAACGGTGTGACGGCGGTCACATATCGGTGTTGGACGCGCTCACGACGGCGTCGCGCAGGGCTGCCCGCAGCCGGCCTACCTCCAGTGGCGTCAGAACGGCGGCCTCTCCCGGCGGCACGGTGATCACGATGTGCCCCTGGCTGACGAACACCGTCATGTCCCGTCGGCGCGAAGCGATGTCGCGGCAGCTCACCTGCCACTCCTCTTTGGCTCCCACGGGGTTCTTCCTCCAGCTCACTCGGCGCACCGGCTCGGTGTACCCGGTGCTCACGTCCAAGAGACGTTCGTCACCGGAAGTCATGACGAAGGTTTTCCGTTCTCCGTCGAGCGACTGCGCCGAGCTGCGGATAGCGTCGCACGTGGGACGAGTTCAGGTCACCTGGAGGGGTGAAAATGGCGGAACCGCAACGCATCGTGATCGTGGGAACCGGCCTCGCCGGTGCCTCCGCGGCAGGCGCGCTCCGAGACCGCGGCTACGGCGGCAAGATCGTCATGTTCGGCTCCGAACGCCACCGCCCGTACGAACTTCCCGCGCTGTCCAAGGACCTTCTGCTGGGCAAGGCCGGCGAACCGGCGTGGGTGCACGAGCCGGGCTTCTACTCCGACAACGAGATCGACCTCCAGCTCGGCGTGTCCGTGCTGGAGCTGCGGCCCGACGATCACGCCGTCGTCGACTCGGACGGAGCAGTGCGGTCCTACGACCGGCTGTTGCTCGCGACCGGATCACGTCCGCGCGTTCTGCCTGGGGCACAAGGACATGTGCTGCGCACGCTCGACGACTCGCTCGCGTTGAAGTCCGCGTTGCGCGAAGGAAGGCACGTCGTCGTCATCGGCGCGGGCTGGATCGGCTGCGAGGTGGCGTCCGCCGCCCGCGCGCACGGCTGCCGCGTCACGGTCGTCGACCCGCTGGCCGAACCGCTGGTGCGCGTGCTGGGAACCGAGATGGGCGCGATGTTCCGCGGCCTGCACACCGAACACGGCGTGGAGTTCAAGCTGGGCACGGGGGTCGAGAGCTTCTCGCCGTCCGGCGTGCGCCTCGACGACGGCACCGAGCTGCTGCCGGACGTGACGGTGCTGGCCGTGGGCGCGACACCCCGCCTCGAACTGGCCGAGGCAGCGGGTCTGGAACTGGCTGAGGGCGGTGTGGCGGTCGACGCCGTGCTGCGCACCTCCGCGCCGGACGTGTTCGCGGCCGGCGACATCGCGGCGCAGGACCACCCGCGCTACGGCGGCAGGGTGCGCGTCGAGCACTGGGCGAACGCGAAGGACCAGGGCACGCACGTCGCGGGGTCGTTGATCGGGCTGGACGAGTCGTACGTGAAGTCGCCGTACTTCTTCACCGACCAGTACGACCTGGGCATGGAGTACCGCGGCCTCGCCGGTCAGGACGACGAGCTCGTCGTGCGCGGTGACGTGGCCGCGCGGGAGTTCGTCGCGTTCTGGCTGCGCGACGGACGGCTGCGCGCGGCGATGAACGTCAACGTCTGGGACCACGGCACGGCGTTGAAGGCGCTGGTGGACGCGCAGGCGACCGTGACGCCGGAACAGCTGCGAGAGGCTGACCTCGGCTCGTTGGTCTAGTGGTGTGGCGCAGAACGTTGCCGGGGGAATTCGCGGTCAGACGGGTGTCTCGGGGTGCCGCCCCCACGTCCTCGTACTGGTTGTACGGGGGCGTGGGGGCGGTGCCGCGAGGCGCCCTGCTGGGCGTGGATTACCTCGCCAACGTTCTGTGACGCGCCACTAGATGCAGGAGCCGTGCATCGGGCCTTCCCCGCGGGAGAGGTCCTGCAGGGCCTTGCGGATGACCAGCATCTCCTGGTGGGTGAAGCGCGACTGGAAGGCCCTGTCGACCTCTGCGAGCGCGTCGCCCGCCTTCTTCTGCAGCTCACGGCCCTGATCGGTGATCACCGGTGTGCGCACGCGCCGGTCGTTGGGGTCGGGCACGCGCTGGACCAGGCCGGCCCGCTCCAGCTTGTCGAGCTCGCTCGTCAGCGTGGTCTTGTCGAGGCCGAGCATCGCGCCGAGCTTGAGCTGCGTGCGCTGGATCTCCTCGTTGGCGAGCGCCTGCAGCACGAGCTGACCGCGCAGCGAGATCCCGAACTTCGCGATCTCCTCGGCGAACGCGGCGCCCACGCGCTGGGTGGCGCGGTGCAGCAGCCAGTTGAAGTCCCACTTCTCCACGCAGGCTTCGACGAGATCCGGCTCCTCCATGTGTCCCATCCTACATCCCGGAAGAGATGTTCTCGGCTCGGAACATCTTGACTCGGAAGTTCTTCGCTCGTATGTTCCGAGTATGACCAATCTGCTGCACCTCGACACGAGCATTCGGTACGAGGGGTCCGTGACCCGCGAGGTCTCCGGTGCGTTCGCCGAGAGCTGGCGTGCCGCGAACCCCGGCTCCGGCTACACCTACCGGGACCTGCACGCGTCGCCGATCCCGCACAAGGACGGCACCGAACAGGGCGTTTCCGCAGACCTGATCGCCGAGATCGACGCCGCCGACGTGATCCTGATCGGCGCGCCCATGTACAACTTCTCGATCCCGTCGACCCTCAAGGCGTGGATCGACCAGGTCGCGACCTCCGAGCACTTCGCCCGTGAGGACGGCACGTTCGCGTGGGGCGGCAAGCGCGTTGTCGTCGTGACGGCCCGTGGCGGTTCGTACAAGCCGGGCACGCCGCGCGAGGGCTTCGACTTCCAGGAGCCGTACCTGCGCGCCGTGCTGTCGATGGTCGGCCTCGACCAGAGCCTGGAGTTCGTGCACGCCGAGCTGACCCTGGCGGACGTGGTGCCGCAGATGCACCAGTTCCGCGAGCTCGCCGTCGAGTCGCTGGCCGACGCGCACCGCGTGGTGAAGGAACTCGCCAGCGCCTAGTGCGGTGACCACAATCCTCACCGTGTTCTGCGCGGCCCAGGTGGACGCCCTGGACCGTGCACAACCCGGCAAGGGTTCGTGGCCACCGCACTAGGGTTCGGCCTTGTGATCGACAAGGTTGCTTGGATCCACCTGAGGGACGGCCAGGTGCTCGGCACCCGGTCCAGGGGCAAGGACACGTACTACCTGCCCGGCGGCAAGCGCGAGCCGGGGGAGTCCGACGTCGAGACGCTCGTGCGCGAGATCCGCGAGGAGCTGTCCGTCGAGATCGACGGGGCGTCGGCGAGGCACCTGGGGACGTTCGAAGCGCAGGCACACGGTCACACGTCGGGGGTGACCGTGCGGATGACCTGTTACACCGCGTCGTTCGACGGGGAACCGGTGGCGTCGGCCGAGATCGAGGAGCTCGCCTGGCTGACCACCGCCGACGCGGACCGGATCTCGCCGGTCGACCGGATCATCTTCGCCCACCTGAGCTCAGAGGGCCTTCTTCGCTGACCCCTGAAAACACGAATGGAGAAGAGCGCCGCTCTTCTCCCACTTCAACATATAGCGCACCCGGGGCCTTGCCACAAGACCCCGGGTGTGCTTCATCATTTCCCGGCCAACGTCATCCACCTGGGGAAATGGGGAAGACTCCATGATCGACGTCATCATCGCCGGCGGTGGACCGACCGGCATGATGCTGGCCGGCGAGTTGCGGTTGCACGGTGTGAACGTGGTTCTGCTGGAAAGGGACCCGGAGCCGACGAAGGTCGTCCGGGCGCTCGGGCTGCACGCGCGCAGCATCGAGGTGATGGACCAGCGCGGCATCGCCGGCAGGTTCCTGGACGCGGGCACGACGCACCCGCTCGCCGGGTTCTTCGCGGGCATCGACAGGCCCGCGCCCGAGCGGCTGGACACGAAGTACCCGGTGGTCCTCGGCCTGCCGCAGCCGCAGATCGAGCGGCTGCTCACCGAGCACGCCATCGAGGCCGGTGCCGACATCCGGCGCGGCAGCACGGTCGTCGCGTTCTCGCAGGACGACGAGGGGGTGACCGTCGAGCTGTCGGACGGCACGTCGTTGCGCGCCCGGTACCTGGTCGGCTGCGACGGCGGCCGCAGCACGGTGCGCAAGCTGGCCGGCATCGACTTCCCCGGCGAGCCCACGCGGGTGGAGACGCTGCTCGGCGAGATGGAGATCGGCATCCCGTGGGAGGAGGCGATGCCGTTGATGCTGAAGGTCCGCGAGACGCAGAAGCGCTTCGGCGTCGGCCCGATCGGCGGCTCCGCGACGTACCGCGTCGTCGTGCCCGCGGAGGGCGTGAACGAGGACCGCTCGGTCATGCCCGCGCTCGACGACTTCAAGGAGCAGCTGGTCAGGATCGCGGGCACCGACTTCGGCGTGCACTCGCCGCGGTGGATGTCCCGCTTCGGCGACGCCACCCGGCAGGCCGAGCGCTACCGGTCCGGTCGCGTGTTCCTCGCGGGCGACGCGGCGCACATCCACCCGCCGACCGGCGGCCAGGGGCTCAACCTCGGCGTGCAGGACGCGTTCAACCTGGGCTGGAAGCTCGCCGCGGCCGTGCACGGGTGGGCTCCCTCCGGGCTGCTCGACACCTACGAGGCCGAACGGCACCCGGTCGCCGAGGAGGTGCTGAACAACACCCGCGCGCAGATCGAGCTGATGAAGGTCGAGCCCGGCCCGCAGTCGGTGCGGCGGCTGCTGACCGAGCTCGTGCGGTTCGAGGAGGTCAACCGGTACCTGACCGAGAAGATCATCGCGGTCTCGGTCCGGTACGACCTCGGTTCCGAGGACGACCTGGTCGGGAAGCGGATCGGGGACCTCGCGCTCAAGCGCGGCGGGCTCTACGACCAGATGCACGCCGGGCGCGGGATCCTGCTCGACCAGGCGGGGACGTTGTCCGCCGACGGCTGGGCGGACCGGGTCGACCACCTCGTCGACGTCAGCGAGGACCTCGGTGCTCCCGCCGTGCTGATCCGGCCGGACGGGCACGTCGCGTGGGCCGGAGAGGACCAGGCGTCGCTGGAGGGAGAGCTGGCGCGCTGGTTCGGGGACGCCCGCTGAGCACCCCCGACTGAGGTCACCCGTTCGGGGGCCGGAGGTGCTTTGTCACACTGTTCCGCGTGTCCGAGCCGATGACAGCGGTGCTCCTGCGTGCCGCGGAACTCACCGCCTCGGGGAAGCCGCGGCAGGCCATCGACCTGTTGCGGCCCCTCGTGGCGGCGAACCCTCGGCACGCCGAGGCGTGGTGCCGCCTCGCCGCCGCCCACCTCGACCTCGGTGAGGCGGACCAGGCGCTCGACTCCGCCAAGCGCGCGATGATCCTCGACGGGGAGCCGGCCTGGCCCCAGCGGCTCGCCGCCCTGGCGCTGAGCGACCTCGGCCGGCACCAGGAGGCGGCGGTCGCGGCGCGGGAGTCCGTGCGGCGCAAACCCGGTGACTGGCGCGGCTACGTCGTGCTCGCCGAGGTGCTGGCCGACGCCCCGGACGGCGCCGTCGAGGCGTTCGACTCGGCGCTGCACGCCTCGCAGCTCGCCCCGACCGAGGCGCGGGCGTTCCAGGTGCTGGGCGACGCGGCGCTGCGGATGCGCGACTGGGGCACGGCCGAGCACGCGTACCGCACGGCGATCAAGCTCGACCCGTCCGACGCGGACTCGAAGGCGAACCTCGCGACCGTGCAGCGGCGGCGTTCGGCCAGGCCCGCGCCCCTGCAGCTGAACAAGGTGCAGGTGTGGCGCTCGCTGCGCACGCTCTCGTTGCTGCTGGTCGGCGGCGGTTTACTCGCCCTCATCGCCGGCATGCCCCGGCCCACGCCCTACCTGTCGTTCTTCACCGGCGCCCTGGTGCTGTGCTGCCTGGTCGTGGCGCTCCGGCTGCGTCCGTTCAAGCTGCTCTTCAGCCTGCGCAAGCTCGCCGTGACGGTGTCCCTGCTCGCCGTGTCGGCGCTGATCCTGCTCGGCTGGACCGTCGCACTGACCTTCGGGGCTACGACGATGCAGCCACTTGTGCTTTCCTGGTTGTGCGCTGTCGTCGGGGGAGCGCTCGTCTACGTCGGTGGAGGCAGGAAGCGGTGATGCGTCGCAACGCGGTCGCGCTCGCGTTCCTGCTGTTCCTCGGACAGCTGTTCATCGTCGCCGCGCCCGCCGAGCCCGTCGTCTCCGGTTCCGTGGTCCGTCACGGCCACGACTTCGCGAACCTGCCGGTCACCGCACCCAAGCCGCACAACCCGAACGCCGCCCAGGTCCCGCAGACCCAGGTGCCGTCCGACGTGCCGCCGGTCGCGAAGCCCGCGCTGCCCATGCGGTTCGTCGTCTCCTTCGCCCGGCGCGTGCACCGCACGCCCGAGGGCATCCGCTGGACGCCGCAGCCCGCTCGTTCACCGCCTTCCGGTCGCTGAATCTCCTTCACCAGCAACCATCTTCCGGAAGGCTCACCACCCATGTCGCGCGACAACGCGCGCCGGGGTCTTCTCGTGCGTGCACTGGCAGCGCTCGGGGTCCTCGTCGCATCCGCATTCCTGCTGCTCACCTCCGAACCCCGCCTGGGCCTCGACCTGCGCGGGGGAACCCAGATCGTCCTCGAAGCCAAGGGCGACGCCGATGCCGCCGACCGTTCACTGGAGGTGCTGCGCCGCCGCGTCGACGCGCTGGGCGTGGCCGAACCGGTGATCGCCCGCTCCGGCGAGAACCGCATCGTCGTCGAACTGCCCGGCGTCCAGGACCCCGAAGAGGCCGTGAAGGTCCTCGGCCAGACCGCGCAGCTCACCGTGCAGCGCAACGGTCAGACCGTCATGACCGGCGAGGGCATCTCCGACGCCCAGTCCACCCGCAACCCGCAGGGCGCGGGCTTCGTGGTCAACATCCAGTTCCAGGGCGAGGGCTCGAAGACCTGGCAGAAGGTCACCGGCGAGGCGGCCTGCGAGCCGTCCGGAACGCCCGGCCGCCAGATCGCGTTCGTGCTGGACGGCAAGCCGATCTCGTCCCCCGAGGTCAGCCTCGACACGCCCTGCGGCGCCGGTCAGGCCGGTGGCGCGACCACGATCACCGGCCGCTTCGCCCAGCCGGAGGCCAAGGAACTCGCCCTCGTCATCCGCTCCGGCGCGCTGCCCGTGCCGGTCGAGGTGATCGAACAGCGCACCGTCGGCGCGACCCTGGGCGCCGACGCCATCGAGGCCAGTGCCAAGGCCGCGATCATCGGCATCGCCCTGACGTCGTTGTTCCTGATGTTCGCCTACCGCCTCGCCGGCTTCCTGGCCGTGGTCGCGCTGGTCGGCTACGCGGGCGTCGCCTATGCCGGACTCCTGGCGGTGGGGGCGACGCTGACCTTGCCGGGCCTGGCCGGCTTCGTGCTGGCGATCGGCATGGCGGTCGACGCGAACGTCCTGATCTTCGAACGAGCCCGCGAGGAGTACGCGCGCAAACCCAACCTCCGGCGCGCCTCGGAGAGCGGCTTCCGCGGCGCGTTGAGCGCGATCGCCGACTCGAACGTGACGACGTTGCTGGCAGCCGGGTTGCTGTTCTGGCTGGCCACGGGCCCGGTGCGCGGCTTCGGCGTCACGCTGACCATCGGTGTGCTGGCGTCGATGTTCAGCGCCCTGGTGCTGTCGCGCGTGCTGGTGGTGTGGGTCGTGGGCAGTCGTTTCGTGGCTCGTCGTCCCAAGTTGAGCGGCCTGCACACGCTGGGCTACGTCCGCCAGCGCCTGTCCGTCGTCCTGTACCGCCGTCCGTCGCGGTGGCTGATCAGCGCCGGCGTGCTGGTGCTCGTGGCGTTCGCCGGCCTGTTCGTCCGCGGCCTCAACCTCGGCGTGGAGTTCACCGGCGGCCGCATGCTCGACTTCACCGCGGGCGGTTCGATCGACGCGGGTCGTGTCCGCGAAGCGTTGTCCGACGCGGGCTTCCCGGACGTGGTCGTGTCGTCGTCCGGCAACGAGGTCTCGCTGCGCACGGGCCCGATCGACGACGCGACGTCGTCCCGCATCGGCCAGGTCGTCTCCTCGGCCGTCGACGGAGGCGCCCGCCAGGCGAGCAACGAGCTGATCGGCCCGTCGCTCTCGTCCGAACTGCGCCGCAACGCCGTCATCGGCCTCGCCATCGCCGTCGCCGCCCAGCTGGTCTACCTGGCCATCCGCTTCGACTGGCGCCTCGGTCTCGCCACGGTCGCCGCGCTGATCAGCGACGTCCTGGTGCTGATCGGCCTGTTCGCGTGGATGGGCAAGACCGCGGACGGCGTGTTCCTCGCGGCCCTGCTCACCGTGATCGGTTACTCGGTCAACGACTCGGTGGTCGTCTTCGACCGCCTGCGCGAGCTCCGCGGCTCCCGTTTCAAGGCCCCGTATCCGGACGTGGTGTCGGACGCGGTCGTGCAAACCGTGCCGCGCACGGTGAACACGGGCATCGGCGTGCTCTTCGTCCTGTCCGCACTGCTGGTGCTGGGCGACGGCTCGCTGGCGGACTTCGCCGTCGCGCTGCTGATCGGCCTCGTGGCGGGCACGGTGTCCACAGTGGTCACCGCCGCGCCGATCGCGATCTGGCTGGAGTCGCGCTGGCCGCGCCAGGCGGCGTTGACGAAGAAGCGCCCGGCAGCCGCGCGGCCCTAGCTCGCGCCGCCCGTTCGTAGCAGAGTGGGCGTCATGACCTCCTTCGCCTCGTACCAGAACGAGATCTACCTCCAGGGGCTCGGTGGCACCGTGCCGCCGTTCACCACCGATCCCAACGCGCTGGAGCAGTCCGCGCGAGATCGGCTGGGACCGGGTCCGTTCTGGTACGTGGCGGGAGGTGCGGGCTCCGGCGCCACGGTGCGGGCGAACCGTGCGGCCTTCGAGCGCGTGCAGATCGTGCCGCGGATGCTGACCAACGCGACCGAGCGACACCTCAGCGTCACCGTGCTGGGCACCGAGCTGCCGGCGCCGGTGATGCTCGCACCCGTTGGCGTGCAGGCGATCCTGCACCCGGAGGGTGAGCTGGCGACCGCACGGGCGGCCGCGGAGCTCGGGGTGCCGATGGTGTTGTCGACGGCGTCCTCGCACACCATCGAGGAGGTCGCCGAGGCCTCCGGTGACGGGCCGCGCTGGTACCAGCTCTACTGGCCGAACGACCCCGACGTGTGCGCATCGCTGCTGGAGCGGGCCAAGAAGGCCGGGTACACGGCGCTGGTTGTCACGTTGGACACGTGGACGCTGGCGTGGCGGCCGCACGACCTGGACCAGGCCTACCTGCCGTTCCTGCGGGGGATCGGGACGGCGATCCCGTTCAGCGACCCGGTTTTCCGCGCCGGACTGCAGAAGTCGCCCGAAGAGGACCTGCCGATGGCGATCCTGCGGTGGGTGCAGCTGTTCACCGGCACCGACAAGTCGTGGGACCAGCTGTCGTTCCTGCGCGAGCACTGGGACGGGCCGATCGTCCTCAAAGGAATCCAGCACGCGGACGACGCGCGCAAGGCCGTCGAGTACGGAATGGACGGTGTCGTCGTCTCGAACCACGGCGGGCGTCAGGTCGACGGTGCTGTGGGCTCGCTGGACGCGTTGCCGTCGATCGTCGAGGCGGTGGGGGAGCAGGTCGACGTGCTGTTCGACTCCGGGATCCGCACCGGCGCGGACATCGTGAAGGCGCTGGCGCTGGGTGCCAAGGCCGTGATGGTCGGGCGGCCGTTCGCGTACGGGCTGGCGCACGGCGGGCAGGTCGGCGTGAAGCACGTGCTGCGGAGCCTGCTCGCGGACTTCGACCTGACCCTCGGGCTGTCCGGGCACCGCAGCCCGGCCGACCTGGGGCCGGACGCGCTGCGGTTCTCCTGACGTTCTAGGGCATAGTCGCGGTCATGTGAGCGAGAGTGCCGAAGTCGGCTGGCTGCACCCGCAGCCAGCCCTCGCTCTTGGCCGCGAGGTACCGCCCGCTCGGCGTGTCGATGTACGTCAGCGGGTTGATGCAGCGCTGCTTGCGGCCCAGATGGTCGCGCTTGGCCGAGAACAGCTGACCGCCGCCGGTGCGCGGCTGGTTCATGATCTCCTTGAGCTGCGCGACGAGCTGGTCGTTCGGCGTGCTCGTCGGCCTGCTCTGCTGCATGAACGAACCGGTGTCCTCGTAGGACGGTTGCCGCTTCTGCTTCAGCGCGTCCTCGGGCAGCGTGATCGGGTTGCCCCTGCCCGCCGGGGTAGGCGGCAACGCACCGATCAACGCCTGCGGCGCCTCCTCGGCCCTGACCGGTTCGAGCACGAACTGCTGGTCCGGCGTGAGCGCGATCCGCAGCGCGTCCTGGCCGTTCGACACGACCAGCACGCTCTGCTGAGGGCCGTCCTTCAGACTGAAGAACGCCCAGTACTCCACGCCGGCCTCGACCACGAGCCGCAGCGCGTTCGCCAGGTCCGGGTGGACCTGGTTGCCGCGCGCGAGCCCGTACTGCTCGAGCTGCGCCCACGCCGACCTCTGCAACCGTTCGAGCTCGCTCACGTCACCCGACTCGAGGAGTGCCTCGTCGAAGTCGACCTGAGCGAGCAGCGCACGGTGCATCGTCGGCAGGCCCGCGGCCTGCCAGGCCTGATAAAGCGCCGTGACAGGGATTGCGACCCTGCTCCGCAGCACGTTTCCCCCTTATCCGCCGATGACCGGCGGAGCAACCATCGTTCCGTCGCCGAAGATGTCCTCGGTCTCCTGCAGGTAGGACGCCGACTTGTGCTCGGAGTCTTCCGCGCCGTCACCACGCGCGCCACCCGCGCCCATGCCACCGGCACCCATGCCCGCGGCACCACCGCGACCAGCGGCACCCGCCGCACCACCGGAAGGCCCGAAGCCGCCGGCACCACCGGCACCGCTGCCGGCGACACCGGCCGCGCCACCGAAGTTGCTGCCCATGCCACCGGGACCACCCATGCCCCGAGCAGCCGCGGCCCCACCAAGGCCACCGCCACCGGGACCGCCCAGCCCACCGCCGCCACGTCCGCCGCCGGCACCACCACCGCCACCACCGGGCCCGCCGAGACCGCGGCCACCAGCGGTGCTGGGGTTACCGGGCCCGCCGGGACGGTTGCGCGGGTTGTTGGGGTCGAGCGGACCACCGGGCCGCCGCGGGTCGTTCGGGTTGAACACACCGCCGGGCGGGTCTGTCGGGTTGCCGATGTTGGGCGCCGGCCGCCGCCCGCCGTCGTCGGTGGGCGGCGGGGTGAACTTGGGGTCGTCCACGCCGGCCGTGTTGGTGCCGTCGTTCCCGCCGTTGTTGCCGCCGGTGCCGGGCGGGGTCCACTGGGAGAGACCGGTGTCGGATCCTCCACTGCGGTCGCCACCACCGGGGTTGCCGACGCTCGGCGGCGTGTTCTTGCCGTTGGAGCCGACCTCGTCGATGCCGCGCTTGTCGTCGGACGGTCCCTCTTGGACGGTGCCGTCACCGGCCGTCGGCGCGATGAACGTCGGCTGGATGTTCATGCTCGCGTTGACGGCGCCCGCGTACTGGTTGAACGCCCGGATGTTCTGCTCGCTGACCTGCTGGTTCTTCTCGAGCGCGTCGTCGTAGTCGGTGTCCCAGGGCGCCCAGTCGTTCAGGAAGGGCTTGTCCGGCACAGACGGCGGCATGGACATCGAGTTCTTGGCGTCGACGTACGCGTCGCCGACGCTGTCCGCGCTGTTGCCGGCCTGAGTGGCCGACTCCCCGGTGACCGTCGCCCACGTCGCGAGCGGCGACGTCGCGCCACGAGCCGAGTCGCCGGCAGCGCCTTCCCACGACGCGCCGGAGTCGCGCACGGCCTTCTCGATCAGCTGAGCCACGTCTCCGTGGCCGGTCGAGAGGTCACGCCAAGCCTGCGCGGTGGGCGTGGTGCTCTGACCTGGCCCCTTGCCGTTCTCGAACCACTTGTAGATCGTTTCGCCACCTGCGAACGGCAGCAACGCGAAACCGCCGATGTTCGGCTCATCCCCAGCCATCTCGCTACCCCTTCAGGTTGCCGATGATCAACTGGGCCACCCGCTCGCCCTCAGCACATGCTTTCTTGGTCGCCTGCTCGTCCGAGGCGACGTTGACCTGGATCGTGACCGAGTCGGTCTTGGAGATCTGCACGGAAGCCAGGCAGGTCACCAGGCCGTCGAGCCGGTCAGTGGAGATCACCCGCACGCCGTCGATCTTCTTGTCGTTGAAGACCGCGTCGCCCTTCACCTCGTTGACCTGCTTCTCGAAGTCCTGGCCCGCGGTCACGTGCACGGTGTAACGCGAATTCTTGATCGGGTCTTTGCCCGACCACACGCAGTTGGGACCGAGAAGCCCCGTCCCGGGAGCGGCCTCGCGCACGGAACCGAGCGTCGTGACCTGGTCAGCCTTGAGGATCGTGCAGGGGGCGCTCGTGTACTTGGTGATGCTGAGTCCCGAGTCGGACCCGTCATTGGTGGGCTGGCTGCTCGTCTGCTCGCCCCCGGTCGTGGGCGCGGGGGTGGGATTTCCCCCGGTCTGCGAGCTGGTGCATCCCGCCAGCGCGCCGATGGCGAGCACGGCGGTCAGCAGGGCGGTCATGCGCTTCAAGGTCGGTCAGCCCTTCATCGCGGACTTCGCCGCGTCGTCGGTGGCTCGGTACTCGGCAAGAGCCTTTTCGATGTTCTTGATCGTCTGCTCGAGCGCTTTCCGCGCTTCCCGATTCGCCCAGAGGTAGCCGCCCGGCTCACCGCCGGCCGTCTTGCGCTGGCCGAGCGTCGCGTAGCCGCTGTAAGGGTCGGGTCCAGGCGCACCGTGGTAGTGGATCTCGGCGCTCTTGTCCTCCAGCACCAGCAGCTTCTCCAGCGCCTGCTTCAGGCCGTCGATCATCTTCTGCGCCTGGTCCGGGTCGACGCTGAACTTCGCCACACCACCGCCACCAGCGCCTGCCGCCGAACCGGCGGCCGCGCCGAGCGCCGCACCGACGCCTGCGCCGACAGCCCCGGCGGTCTTCACGGGTACGAGTGCGTCGAACATCAGCATCTCAGCCAGCTCCCCTCAGAACTCCACACCCCTGTTGGAGGATTTTCGCATAGGACCGGTTCCCGGAGGAGGCGAACGAATCAGCAGATCAGGTCACATGGCCGATTCGTTCAAGACCCCGGACCCCGACCGGCCTAGGTTCGACGCATGATCCAAGAAGCGAGGACCTTCCTCTGGCTCAACGCGCGCACGCTGGAACAACGCCTGTTCGAGCACGCCTTCGACGGCGGGAGCGCGGAAGCGGTGGTCAGGGCGGTGCTGGCCTACCGCAACGACGACGGCGGGTACGGGTTCGGGCTCGAACCCGATCACCGCGGGCCCACCAGTCAGCCGTTGCACGCCCTGCGCGCGCTCCAGGTCTTCGGTGAGATCGGTGCCCCTGAGCAGGCCGAATCGGTCCTGACCTGGCTGGAGAACACCTGTCCTGACGGCTCCGTGCCGTTCGGGCTGTCGACCTCCAAGGACCACCCCAAGGCGCTGTGGGTTGCTGCCGACGACCAGGGTGGGCTCCTGCTGACCTCGCAGATCGCGGCCGCGCTGCATGCGCTCGGAGCCACCGGTCCGTGGCTCGACAAGGCCACCGACTACTGCTGGCGTGAGATCGAGAAGCTCGAACAGACCCACCCGTACGAGCTGCGGGGTGCGGCCATGTTCCTCGACGCGGTGCCGGACCGGGCGCGTGCCGAACTGGCCGGCGAGAAGCTCCGGCACCTCACGCCGAGCACCGAGGGGTACGCGGAGGGTGAAGGGCTGGATCCGCACGAGTTCGCGCAGACGCCCACGAGTCTGGCTCGCAGCTGGTTCACCGACGAAGAACTGACCAAAGACCTCGAAAAACTTCAGAACGGGCAGCAGGAGGACGGCGGCTGGAACTTCGGCTTTCCCGCGTTCACCCCCGTCGTCGACTTCGAGTGGCGGTCCATCGCCACGGTCGAGGCGCTGCTGACGCTGCGTCGCTACGGCCGGATCAGCTGACCCAGGGGCACGCCCGCCAACGTCCTCACCTCGCGGGCCAGGTGCGCCTGGTCCGCGTAGCCGGCTTCGAAAGCGACGGAGGCGAACGGCTTGCCCGCCCACGCCAGCTTCAGCGCCGAGTCGAACCGCAGCACCCGTTGCAGCACCTTGGGCGGATAGCCGAACGCGTCCAGGCACCGCCGCCGCAGCTGCCGTGAGCTCAGCCCGATCTCCCACGCCGCGGACTCGACGTCACCGGAACGCAGCAACGACGCGGTGGCGGTCAGCGCCGGATCGACCACGACCCGCGAAGCGCAGAACTCCACCATCGAGGAGAACGACGTCAGCCGCGCCGAAGGCACCAGATCGGACAACGGCACTCGCAGGTCCCGCACGGCATGAGCGGGCACCCCGAACACCGAGGGAAACGCGCCGGGCGGCAGCCGCACCCCGTACAACGTGCCGGGAGCGACGGAAGCGAGTTGCGCGGAGGTGTCCGGACCGGCCACGAACAGCGCGCCGGACGCGGGTGTCCACATCAGGTCCGTGCAGCCGTCCGGCACCACGCGCTGCACGGTGGGCGACGACACCGTGCGCGTCCAGAGGCAGGCCAGGCCGGCGGGAGCGGGAAGTTCCGCGTACACGAGCCCATCAAAGCAAATGGCGCCGCATCCCGAAGGACGCGGCGCCATTTCAAGTGGACGATACTGGGATTGAACCAGTGACCCCTACCGTGTCAAGGTAGTGCTCTCCCGCTGAGCTAATCATCCGTGGTCGTACGGATGACATCTTAGCGGACGGTCCAACGGAACACCGAACCCAGGGGTCAGGTTCCGAACTTCACCCAGTTCACGCTCACGTACGGCGAAGGCTGCCCGCTCGTGAAGGTGATGTACACGTCGTGCGTGCCGGAGATGTTCGAGATGTTCGCGGGGATCGTTCTCCACGCGTCCCAGCCTCCGGTGTTGCCGACCGCGATCGAACCGACGGGCGTGGCCGTGCGCGAGCCGAGCCGCACCTCGATCAGGCCGCTCACCCCGCCGCCCGCTCCCGAGGCGACCCGTGCGTAGAACTGCCGGGCAGGGCCGGTGCCGAAGTTCACGCCGGAGAACTTCAGGTACCCGCCGTTCGCGATCTGGTTCACGCCGGAACCGCCGTCACCCGATCCCACGGACCCGCCGGAGCGCTCTGAGGCGTTCTCCGCCTGCAGGTCGCTGTACGCGGAACCCCCACCGCCGGGGTTCGACGTCGTGGTCGTGGTCGTCGGGGGAGTGGTGGTCCCGCCACCAGTCGAGTAGACGGCCACGTAGTCCACGACCATGGAGTGGCCGGACTGGGTGGCCGCGACAGGGGTCGGCTGGTTGTTGTTCAGCGCGTTCGGGAACGCGCCGCCCATCGCGAGGTTGAGCAGGATGAAGTGGCCCGCGTGCGACGTCATCGCGTTCCACACGTTCACGCCGACACGTGCCTGCGTGACCTGGTGGAACGACTGGCCGTCGACGAACCAGGTGAACGTCTTCGCGGCGTCGTCCCACTCGAAGCGGTACGTGTGGAAGGCGCTCTGGCAGGACGAGCCGGGGCACGCCCGCGAGTTGCCGATGCCGGTGAACTCGCCGCAGGCGCCGCCGGGTGCGACGTCGCAGTGCAGGACGCCCCAGACGGAGTTGATGCCGTTGACGTTCTCCATGATGTCGAACTCGCCGATGCCCGGCCAGTTCCAGTAGTTGCCGCGGTACGGCGAACCCAGGGTCCAGAACGCGGGCCAGTAGCCCAGGGCGGCCTCGCCGCTGACGTTCGGCATCTGGATGCGGCCCTCGATGGCGAGCTTGCCGCCGGCCGGGGGCTTGAAGTTGGAGCGCTGGGTCTCGATGCGGCCCGACGTCCAGTTGCCCGCGCCGTCCTTCAGCGCGGTGATGCGCAGGTTGCCGTTGCCGTCGAGCTTCAGGTTGCTGGTGCTGTTCGTGTAGTTCTGGATCTCGCCGGTGCCCCAGTTGGCGGGGCCGCCGGGATAGCCGTGGCCGGTGTCGACGATCCAGTTGGCGCTCGACGGCAGCGATCCGTTCGAACCGTTGAAGTCGTCACCCCACACCTGCGTCCAACCCGTTGCAGGGGGTGGGATGGCAGCGTTGGCGGACATGGCGGCGATCGCCAGGGGTACCGCGGCGATGAGCGCTGTCGTGGCCGCGAGCACGCGGCGGCGTTGCTTCATGCGCGAGTGACCTCCTTGTCACGGGTGCAGTCCATTTATGAGAGCGCTCTCACGGTGCAAGAACAAGCGCCCGTTCGGACGAACGCCGCCGAACGGCACTGTCTCGTTTGGACTTACTTCGCGTCGGCGTAGCAGGTCACGGGCACGGCGTTCATCGGGAAGCGCACCGATGTCTCACCGAACAGCAGGCGTGTCGCCTCGCGCCCCGCGACGGCGATCGCCTCGATCACCGCGTCGGCGTCGGAGCGCGGGCAGTGCACGAGCACCTCGTCGTGCTGGAAGAACACCAGCTGCGCCTCGGTGGGCAGACGGCCCCGCAGCACGGCCAGCAACGCCGCCGTCCAGTCCGCCGCGCTGCCCTGCACGACGAAGTTGCGGGTGAACCGCCCCCAGTTCCGCGCGGCCTGCCGCGACGAGCTCGACACGTTGCCCGAGTCGTCCGCGCCGCCGGTCAGCTCCTGCCAGGCCGCCGACGGCGTGGGGGAGGTGCGGCCCAGCCTCGTGCGCACCATCCGGCCCTGCTCACCGGCCTGCGCGGCGGCCTCCACGTACCCGACGGCGATCGGGAACCGCCTGCGCAGCACGGCGAGCAACGGCCCGGCCTCACCCGAGGTGCCGCCGTACATCGCCGACAACATCGCGATCTTCGCGCGCGGCCGTTCCCCCTTGAACGAGTCCGCCGCCAGCGCCGCGTAGAGGTCCTCGTCCCCGCACACCTCGATCAACCGCGCGTCCCCGGACAACGCGGCGAGAATCCGCGGTTCGAGCTGGGAGGCGTCCGCGGCCACGAGACACCAGCCGTCGTCCGCGATCACGGCCTGCCGCATCAACCGGGGGATCTGCAACGCCGCACCGCCGCGCGACGCCCACCGTCCCGTGACCACGCCGCCGACGACGTAGTCGGGCCGGAACCGCCCGTCGGACACCCAGGCGTCGAGCCACGTCCAGCCGTGCGCCACCCACAGCCGTGCGCGCTCCTTGTAGTCCAGAAGTGGTGCCACGGCAGGATGATCGACCGTCTTCAGCACCCACCGCCGCGCCGAAGGCACCTCGATGCCCGCCCGTGCGAACGCCCGCACGATGCTCGCCGGCGCGTCCGGGTTGATCTCCCTGCCGTCGAACGCCTCCTGGATCTGCTCCGCCAGCGCCTGCAACAACTTCGGCCGCTGACCGGCAGCCGGACGGGGCCCGAGCACCTCCTCCAGCAACCGGTTGTGCACGTCCGCGCGCCACGGCAGCCCGTGGAACGTCATCTCCGCGGCCACCAGCGCCGACGCCGACTCGGCCGCGATCAGCAGCCCGATCGCCGGATTCCGTTGCTGGGCCTGGAAGACCAGCGACACCGCGACCAGAGGATCCGTGTCGTCCGGCAGCGTCACCGGTTCCGGGCCGAACAACGTCAGCGCGTCGTCCTTCCTGGGCGGTCCGACGTCGGGCGGTGCGGGCAGCCCCAGCACCCGCGCCAGCGCCCCGGCCAGCTCCTTCGGCTCCCGGTGCCGGCCCTCGACGCCGAGCAGCAACGTCTCGGTCAGGTGCAGGTCCCAGCACCGCTCGACCCGCACCCCCGCCGCGAGCAGCACCGGGTAGACCTCGGACGTGTCGGACCACACCCAGCGCGGCCGATGGGCGCGCTCCAGCGACGCGACGGCGGAGGGCAGCGACGAAGCCGTCATCACGGGACCGGACGGGGTCCCGTCGTCGTGCAGCTTCTGCCACCGCCCGGCACCGTCGGCGTCGACGACCAGAGCGACCAGCACACCCGCGATTCTGCCCGCGAGGTCTGACAATTTCAGTTCAGGCTGAAAACCACGTAGCTGTTGGAGGTTCCCCAAGCCAGTAGACGTTGGGGTGAAGGAAAAACGGGAAATGGCCACGATGGTGTGGTCTTGCTACCCCTGACCTGACCCGCGACCGACTATGAAGTGGTGGACCGAGCACTCAGCGTCGCCGCTTTGCTGGATCCCACCCATCAGGTGGTCCCCTTTCACGGCAGAGAATCCGAGCTGCACACGCTCGCGCTCTGGCGCGACAGCCCGACGCCCCAGGCGTCCCTGCTGCTGCACGCTCCGGCGGGCGCGGGCAAGACCAGGCTGCTCCAGCACTTCCAGGACGAGCACTGGGACGACGCCGAGCACGGCAGGCTGCTGGTGGTGGACGACGCCGACCGCCTCCCGTGGCAGGACGTCTTCCTGAGGCTGCAGGACACGCTCCGCCACGGCCCGGCGCGCACGCGGGTGCTGCTGGCGGCCAGGACCACGGGCTGGTGGTGGTCCTCCACCCGTCAGCGCATCGCCGACTTCGACCACGAGGTCACCGCCGTCGAACTGGCGCCGACGCTCGACGACAGGGCGGAGTCGTTCACCCTCGCCTGCCAGCACTTCGCCAAGCACCTCACCGTCACCGCCCCGGACGAGCCACCGCCCAACATCGCCCAGGAGACCGTCCTCGACCTGCACATGGCGGCGCTGACCGTGGTGCACGGCGACCCCTGCGACGTGAACCGCACCCAGCTCGTCCGGCAGCTCCTCAAGCGCGACGACGGGCGCAAGACCGGCCGCATCGCCGAGGACTACCTCGCCGCCGCGACCCCCGGCACCCCGGACCCGGACCTCCTCGCCCGCGCCGCCCAGCGCTGGCCGACCCTGCTGCCCAGGCTCGACGAGCTGATCACGGCCACCCCTGAGGTCGTGCGCGACATGGCCCGCGACAGCCTGCGCATCGCCGCCGAGATCGGGTCCGCCGCCACCCTGGAGGCGATCGCGCGCCAGATCTTCCGCGACGAGCGGTTCGCCACCGACGCCATCCCGTCGATCCTCACCCGCCGCCTGATCGACCGCGCCGACGACGTCCTCGACCGCGCCGAGATGTACGGGATGCTCAGCGCCCGCACGATGCTCTGCGGCCTGCGCCAGGAGTCCGTCGAGGCGTCGCAGGCCGAGGTCGGCTGCTACCGCGAACTGGTCGAGCAGGACCGCGAGAACCGGCCGCTGCTCGCCGACGCGCTGGGAGACCTCGGGCTCAGGCTGATCAACGCGCAGCGCAACGACGAGGTGCTCGCCGTCTCCGAGGAGGCGATCGACCTCTGGCGCGAGATCGCGGAGGACGACCCGGAGACCGTCCCGCAGCTCGCCTCCGCCCTGGAGCAGATCAGCTACCGCTACCAGGCGCTCGGCCGCGACGAGGACGCGATGACCGCCATCAGCCGCGCCACCCTGCTCTTCCAGGAGCTCGCGAAGAACCACCCGGCGCTCTTCCGCGCGGACTTCGCCAGGGTCGCCGCCGCGATGGCCCGCCGCTTCCACGTCGAGGGCAACCGGCAGCACGCCGCCGACTCGATGCAGCTCGCCATCGCGAACTGGCGGGTGCTCGCCCAGGAGGACCCGCGCTTCGAGCCGGAGCTCGCGCGCAACCTGGTCGCCGCCGGCACCATGCTCACCGACCTGGGCAGGGCCGAGGCCGCGAGCGAGACGCTGAAGGAGGCCGTCGACCTCTTCCGCCGCCTCGCCGTCGTCAACCCCGCCACCTTCGGCCCCGAGCTCGCCGAGGCGCTGACGCACCGCAGCAAGGCGTTGGTGGAGCTGGCCGACGACGTCGACGCCGCGCTCACCGCCCGCGAGGCCGTGATGCTCTGGCGCGAGACGGGAGACCTGAAGGGACTGGGTGCCGCCCTGCTCAACGTCGCCCAGGTCGTCGGCGACGTCGGCGCGGCCGAGGAAGCCGTTGAGGTGTACCGGGAACTGGTGGGCAGGGACCTGGTCTGGAACCAGGCCGGGCTGGTGATCGCGCTCGCGATCCTCGTACGGCAGCAGCTCCTGCACGGCCAGGACGGCGACGCGCTGCAGACCGCCGACGAGTGCCTCGACCTCTGCCACCGGCTGCCGTCGCAGCTCGTCGAGTTCTTCGGCGCGAAACTGGTGCCACCGCTGCAGAACACGGCTCGCGCACTGTCCGATTCGGACCACCACGTCCGCGCGCTGGGCATGTCCGGGTTCACGGTCGGCGTCTGCGAGGCGATCAGGCCCAACACGGCGCCCACCGTCTACCTCGACGCCCTGCAACGGCACGTGTGTCGGCTCCGTGCCGCGGAACGCAAGGAGGAGGCGCGCAACACCGCGCACACGGCCGTCTTGCTGTGGCACCTGGCCGGGATCGACCTCGACCGCAACGCCGACTACGCCGACGCGGTGGTGATCTACGGCCGGCTGTGCGCGGAGACGAGGTACGAGACGGAGAAAGCACTCCGGCTCACCCACCGCGCGGTCGAGGTCTTCCGCGCTGCGGGTGAGCCGGTGAAGGCGCAGTTCGCCCTGGAGACGGCCGAGGAGCTCAGCTCCTGGTGAGCAGCGACCGGGCGAAGAACGCGACGTTGGCCGGACGCTCGGCGAGACGGCGCATGAAGTAGCCGTACCACTCGTCGCCGTACGGCAGGTACACGCGCATGCGGTTGCCCTCACCGGCGATGCGCTTCTGCTCCTCGGGCCGGATGCCGTACAGCATCTGGAACTCGTAGGTGTCCTTGGAACGCGCGGACGCCAGGTCGGCGGCGATCGCGATCAGGCGCGGGTCGTGCGAGGCCACCATCGGGTAGCCCTGGCCCTCCATCAGGACCTTCAGACACCGCACGTACGACAGGTCGACGTCGTGCTTGTCCTGGTACGCAACAGAAGCGGGCTCCTGGTACGCGCCCTTGCACAGCCGCACGCGCGAACCGGAGTGCGCCAGGTCGCGGCAGTCCTGCTCGGTCCGGTGCAGGTACGCCTGCAGCACCGCGCCCACCCACGGGAAGTCCACCCGCAGCTCGCGCAGGATGCCCAGCGTGGAGTCCGTGGTGGTGTGGTCCTCCATGTCCAGCGTCACGGTCGTGCCGACGACAGCGGCGGCGGCACAGATGCGACGGGCGTTCTCCAGCGCGATCTTCTCGCCGTCCACGGCCAGCGACTGACCGACGGCCGACAGCTTCACCGACACCTCGGCGCCCTCGGTCAGCCCGTGAGACTCCAGCCGCGACAACAACGTCAGGTACGCCTCGACGGTGTCGTTCGCCTGCGACTCCTCGAACGTGTCCTCACCGAGGTGGTCGAGGGTCACCAGACGGCCGTCACCGAGCACCTCGGCGGTCGCCCGGATCGCGGACGACACGTCGGCACCGGCGATGAACCGGTCGACGACGGGCCGGGTCAGCGGCGTCGACTCGACGAGCTTGCGGGCGCTCGCGTTGCGGGCCGCGAAGAGGAGGCTGGAGCGCAACATGGTTCACGTCCTCGGGGTGTGAGAGGTGAGGGGAACGTCGAAGTGCTTGTGGCTCAACGACGTTCCCCTCACTTCAGGAGGGCTTGGGTATCAGCCCTGGTGCGGGTGGAGGTGGGAGGTGGGGGCCGCGAAGGTCTCCTTGATGGAGCGCGGGCTGACCCAGCGGAGCAGGTTGTGGACCGACCCCGCCTTGTCGTTCGTGCCGGACGCGCGGCCGCCGCCGAACGGCTGCTGGCCCACGACGGCACCGGTGGGCTTGTCGTTGACGTAGAAGTTGCCGGCGGCGAACCGCAGTTCCTCCTGCGCGTGCGCCACGGCGGCGCGGTCACGCGAGATGATCGAGCCGGTCAGGCCGTACGGCGCCGCGCTCTCCATCTGCTTCAACACGGTCAGGTAGTCGGCGTCCTCGAAGACGTGGATCGCGAGCACCGGGCCGAAGAACTCGGTGGTGAACACGGAGTTCGAGGGGTCGGAGCCGACGAGCACGGTCGGCCGGACGAAGAAGCCGTCCGAGTCGTCCGCGGTGCCACCGGCGGCGATCTCCAGCGAGGAGTCGGCGCGAGCGGCCTGCAGCACGCCCGACAGCTTGTCGAACGAGCGGCGGTCGATCACCGCGCCACCGAAGTTCGAGAAGTCGGTGACGTCGCCGTAGGTCAGGGCGTCGACCTCGGCCAGGAACTGGTCCTTGATCTTGTTCCACACCGAGCGCGGCACGTAGGCGCGCGACGCGGCGGAGCACTTCTGGCCCTGGTACTCGAAGGCACCGCGGATCAGGGCGACGCGCAGCACGTCCGGGTCGGCCGACGGGTGCGCGAGGATGAAGTCCTTGCCACCGGTCTCGCCGACGATGCGCGGGTACGAGCGGTAGTTCGCGATGTTCGACCCGACCTGCGCCCACAGCTTCTGGAACGTCGCGGTGGAGCCGGTGAAGTGGATGCCAGCGAGGTCGGGGGAGGACAGCGCCACCTCGGACACCGCGAGACCGTCACCGGGCAGCAGGTTGATGACGCCGGGCGGCATGCCCGCCTCTTCCAGCAGCCGCATGGTGAGGTGCGCGGCGAACGACTGGGTGGGCGACGGCTTCCACAGCACCACGTTGCCCATCAGCGCGGGCGCGGTCGGCAGGTTGCCGGCGATGGCGGTGAAGTTGAACGGCGTGATGGCGTAGACGAAACCTTCGAGCGGACGGTGGTCCGTGCGGTTCCACACACCGGGGGAGGAGATCGGCTGCTCGGCCAGCAGGTTGCGGGCGAACTGCACGTTGAAGCGCCAGAAGTCGATCAGCTCGCACGCCGAGTCGATCTCCGCCTGGATCGCGGTCTTCGACTGGCCGAGCATCGTCGCGGCGTTCAGCGTCTGGCGCCACGGGCCGGCCAGCAGGTCGGCGGCGCGCAGGATGATCGCCGCGCGGTCGTCGAACGACAGCGCGCGCCACGCAGGAGCGGCCTCGCGGGCCGCGCGCAGGGCGTCGGTCGTGTCCTGCTGGGTCGCGCCGGCCAGCGTGCCGAGGACCGAGCGGTGGTTGTGCGGCTGGACGACGTCGAAACGCTCCCCGCCACCCATGCGCTGCTCGCCACCGATGGTCAGCGTCAGGTCGAGGGGCTCCTTCTGGAGCTCGACCAGCTTGGCCTGCAGTTCGGCGCGCTCCGGGGTACCGGGGGCGTACTGCAGGACCGGCTCGTTGACCGGGGCGGGAACCTGGGTGACCGCGTCCACTCGCAACTCCTTCAGGGCTTGTTCGGTACGCAAACCGTAAGTCCGCGCGACCTGGCCTCGGTTGTCCGAACCGCCAAGATTCACCAGGTCAGATGTACGATCGAACAGTGTCGAGTCTCCGCCACGTTCTCATCGCGCTCGGCGATCCGCTCGTCGAACTGCAGGTTGCCCCGCAGGGCCTGGAGGTAGACGTGCGCGATGTGGTGATCATGGATCCGGACGACCCGCCGGACGTGGCTCAGGGCGATCTCGCCCTGCTCATCGGGGCACGGGGCCGGGCCGCGTTGCCGCTGATCAGGGCTGCCGGACGGGCGAAGGCCGCAGCCGTCGCGGTGAAGGAGTCGTCACCGGCGCTCGACCAGGCCGCCACGGACGCGGGCGTCGCGTTGCTGGAGGTCAGGCCCGAGGTCCGCTGGGGGCACCTGGAGTCGCTGGCCAAGGGCGTGCTGACCACGACCACCGACGACGGCGAGGTCCTCGGCGACCTGTTCGCGCTCGCGCAAACGATTGCCACCCTGACCGGCGGGATCGTCAGCATCGAGGACACCGCGAGCCGCGTGCTGGCCTACTCCCGCTCGTCCGACGAGGTCGACGAGCTGCGCCGGCTCTCGATCCTCGGCCGCCAGGGCCCCGAGCCGTACCTGAAGATGCTGCGCGAGTGGGGTGTCTACAACCTCCTGCGCTCCGGCGAGGAGGTCGTCCGCATCGACGAACGCCCCGAGCTGGGCATCCGCCGCCGCATCGCCGTCGGCATCCACGCGGGCCAGCAGCCGCTCGGCACGATCTGGGTGCAGGAGGGCGACCAGCCGCTGACAGAGCAGGCCGAACGAGCCCTGCTCGGCGCCGCCCGCGTCACCGCCCCGCACCTCATCCAGCAGCGCAACCAGCCCACGTCGAGGTTCCGCGAGAACCTCCTCGCGGCGTTGCTGACCGGCCGCATGGACGCCGCCACCGTCGCGGGCCAGATCGGCGCCGACCCGAAGAAGCCCGCCGCCGTCGTGGTGTTCGCGGTGCGCAGCGCCGAGGGCGACCGCAGCGAGCACGAGCTCCGGCGTGCCGAGATGACCGGCCTGATCTCCGTGCACGCGGCGGCGTACCGGCGCAGCGCGCTGGTCAGCGAGTCCGGTGGCCGCACGTACGTCCTGCTCCCGGACCTCGCGCCGAACGCCCAGCTCCTGAGCCTGACGAGAGAAATCGTCACCACCGCACGCCGTCACCTGCACACGGCTGTCCAGGCGGCGGTCGGCTCGACGGTGTCCACACTGGACGACGCGCAGATCTCCCGGCAGGAGGCCGAACGCGTGCTGGACGCCATGGCCCGCGACCTCGACGCCGAGGTGGCCACGCTCGCCGACGTCCGCTCGCAGGTGCTCGTGAGCGAGATCCTGGCTCTGCTCCAGGACAATCCGAGGATCCGCGATCCCAGGATCGACGCGCTCGACCCGGAGCTCGCGAAGTCGCTGTTGGCCTACCTCGACGCGTTGGGCGACGTGCGCGCGGCGGCGGACCGGCTGCACGTACACCCGAACACGTTGAGGTACCGCCTCAAGCGGATCGACCTCGACCTCGACGACCCGCTCGTCCGGTTGATCGCCCAGCTTCAGCTCAGGATGCGGTAGAGCAGCGCCCGTTCCGCGATCGTCCACGTCGTGGTCGTGAGCAGGTACAACCCGGCGGCGAGCGGCAGGTAGGCCGCCACCAGGATCGTCCCGAACGGCAGCACCTTGATCAGCCCGGTCATGAACCCCGGCTGAGGCGTGGTGGTCATCCGCGACTGCTGCCACTTCACGGTCAGGTAGGCGACCGCGGCGAGCAGCCCGAACAGCACGAAGAACACCCACGCGAAGCCGGTCGTGAAGTGCGAGCCGAGCGAGACGCCGAACAACGTGCCGTCCAGCAACGGGTTCGGCGTCGTGACCACCTGGTAGATGACCATGAAGAACGGGATGGTCGCGAGCATCGGCAGCATGCCGGCGAACATCGAGACACCGTTCTTCTTGTACACCTTCTGCGACTCCTCGGAGAACCGCATCAGGTCCTTGCCGTACTTCTTCTGCAGCTTCTGGATCTCCGGCGCGAGCTTGGCCTTGGCCTTCTCGCCGCGCACGGCCGCGCGGTAGAAGGGGTGCAGCGCGAGCCGCACTACGATCGTGAACAGAACGATGGCGAGCGCGGGCATGCCGAAGCTCGCCAGGGCGGCGCCCAGGTCAGCGAACAAGGGAGGTTTCTCCGTCTTGAGTTGGGAAGGGACGTGTCAGAACGTCCGGCATCCCGGTGCTCGGGGACGGGCCCTGCCTGCGGCGTCGGGGTTTCGCAGGCGCAGCTGTGCCGTGCGCTGGGCTCGTTCGCGGATCGAGAGCGACCGCGCCGGCGCCACCGACAGCGGCACCAGCGCGACGACCACGATCAACGCGAGGGCGAGCGCGGTCACGGCCGCGACGACCTCGGTCGGAGACGAGAACAGCGTGAAGGCGTAGAGGGCGGGCAGGAAGACCGCGAGCACGAGCATCGCCCGCTGCCTGGTCTCCGGTCGCCACATGCCTTGCAGACTACCTGTGCTTGACGGGGATCGGTGCGGTCTGCAGAACAACGTTCGCCTCGTCATAGAGCTTCACGTCCTTCGGCTTGCCCAGGCTCGGCCACCAGGCCACGACCCGGCCGTTGCCGATGGTCGCGGTCACCTCCAGCCCGTCCTCGGTGCGGATGACCACCTTGCCGACCGCGCGACTCACCCGGCCGGTCAGGACGGTCATGGCGTTGCGGCTGCCCCCGTCGTGGATGCCCACCGACGGGAGGAAGTCGGCGAACAGCCTGTCGCCGAGCGGCTCCTGGCCCTGGAGGTTCCCGCTCCCGTTCATGCCGACGCCTTTCGGCGTCCACAGGCACAGCATCTCGGACTGCGGGCCGACGTACTGCACCATCGTCATGTCCCCGCGCTGGTCGACGACGGCCACGTCGCGGGGCGCCGGCCAGTCCGGCCCGTTCGTCCCGCGCTGCGCGTCGTGCCGGTCCAGCGTCTTCGCGCAGTCCGCGAACACGGGTGCCAGGTCACCGGGCGCCCTCGGTTCCGCGGTCCACGCCGCGGAGGCGTCCTGGTTCGTCGGGGTCCACAGCACCAGCGTCACGGAGACGGCGGCCACGAGCGCCGTCGCGGGCACCGCGAAGCGCCACCAGCGGCGGGACGGCTTCGAGTCGATCTCGTTCAGCAGCGCGTGCTTGCGGGCCTGCAGGCGCGTCGGGTCCATCTGCGGGACGTCGGGGGTGATGTTCACAGTGCCTCCTCACGGTGTCCGATGAAGGACAACGCGCCACGCACGGTGCGTTGCGCACGAGCGAGCCGGGACTTCACCGTGCCGACCGGGATGCCGAGCACCTGGGCGATCTGCGCCTGCGACAGGTCCGACCAGGCGGACATCTCCAGCACCTCCCGGTCCCCGGCGGGCAGCTTCTCCAGCTCCGCGATCACCGCCCGTGTCCTCGCCTCCGCGTCCACGCGCCGTGCGACGTCATCGGCGTGGTCGTCGTCCGAACCGTGCGGCGGAACCTTGCCAAGTGCGGCCTTGTACCGCGTGCGGGCACGGTGGTGGTTGCGGGTGGCACCAAGGGCGACGGTGTACAGCCACGGCAGCAGGGACCCCTCGACCGTCACGGACGTGCGTTTGCGCCAGGTCTCCATGAACACCACCGACACCAGGTCCTCGGCGACCGCCCACGTACCGGTGCGGCGCAGGCAGTAGGCGAACACGGCTTGGGCGTGGCGTTCGAACAGCTGCCCGAACGCCTCGCTCACCCCGGCCCGGACCTGTCCCCAGAGTTCTTCGTCGGTCACGGACCCTCCTCTCTGCCCCGTCCATGTCCGCAGAGGGAGGTTCGGTTCACGACTCGACCAGGCCCGGCCGTCCGGGGTGGTCGTAGCGCACGAAGAGGTCGGCCGCCGGGTCGTAGTCGTCGAACGCCGGCAGCGTCCACTCCTCTTCCGTCTTGCGCTTCAAAGCGGCGGGGGAGAGCCAGAGGTGGACCGTGAGCTCGGCCGGCAGCCAGCGGTCGAGCATGAGCGTGCCGTCGACGAGCACGACGCCGTTCTCGGGCAGGTCGACGTACTCGGCGCGGCTGGCCCGGTCGGTGGCCGCGTTCCACAGCGACGGCAGCACCCTGCCGTCCAGCGCGGGGTCGAGCACCTCGCGTTGCAGGCCCTTGTAGTCGAACCAGTCGTGCCGGTACGAGTACGAGTCGGTGCGGCCGTGTTCCAGCCGCACCGACGCGGGACGCAGGAAGTCCTCAAGGGACACTCGCTGCACCGCCCGTCCCAAGGAGCGCAACGGTTCCACGACGGCGTCCGCGAGCCTGCCGGGCTCGGCGGCGGGTGCGCCGTCGATCAGCACGCGCACCCGCCCGCCCGACTTCGACACCTGGTCGACGATCTCGGCGACGAGCGTGTCGAACGTGAGTGGCCTGACCTTCACGGCTGCCAGTCCGCCCAGGCCGTGTCCCACCAGGTCTCGCCGGACGCCAGCATCTTCTCGATCTTCGCGGCCTCTGCCCTGATCGACTCGGCTTCTGCGGCCGAGTACTTGCCGGACGCGACCTGCTCCTCGAACTCGTCGAGGTCGCGCTGCTGCCACGAACCGTCCGGCGCGACCGTGTAGTCCAGGG
The DNA here is from genome assembly GCF_042721515.1 of Lentzea sp. NPDC058436. Taxonomy (NCBI): domain Bacteria; kingdom Bacillati; phylum Actinomycetota; class Actinomycetes; order Pseudonocardiales; family Pseudonocardiaceae; genus Lentzea; species Lentzea sp. NPDC058436. The sequence continues at coordinate 114,827 of NZ_JBHXLF010000004.1, read as the reverse complement.
CGTGGTCGAGGGTCTCGAACCCGTCCCCGACGCGGCGGTAGGGCGCCTGGAGGTTCAGGTAGTAGTTGCCGAACGTCCGTTCGTCGCCCTTCCAGAACAGGTCGACGGAGTAGGCGTCCTGAGGGCGGTGCAGCATGAGCTTGCCGTGGCCGCGCCAGAAGCCGCGGTCGGGCTTGTCCCACGGGTGCGGGTGGTGGTGGTCGGGATACGTGAGTCTGGTGCCCGGTTCCACGAACACCGCGAGCAGCCCCGGCTCGTCGACGACCACCCTGGTCGGCATCTCCGACCACACCTTGCCGTGCAGCACCTCGCGCCGCACCACGACCTCACCCGGCGCGAACAACCTCATGCGTGGAACTTACGTGATCACGCTCGGCCGCGTCCTCGGCCATCATCTTCCGCTTGAGCGGCGGCACGGCGTTGGTCACGCGCAGGAACGTCCGCGAGAACGCCGCCACGACCCGTCCGATCACGGGCTTGTGGACGAGACTGCCGCCGTCCATCATCTCGCGTGACGCCTCCACGGCCGCGAAGCCGTACTCGATCATCTCCTGCTCGTACTCGGAGATCGCCTGCACGACGTCCTTGCCCACGGCGGCCTCGGTGAGCTTGCGGGACAACAGCTCCGCGTCCCGCAGCGCCGTGTTCGCGCCGATGCCGCGGCCGGGTGTCATGAGGTGCACCGAGTCGCCGATCATCGTGACGTTGCTCGGCTGCCACGGCTTGAGCCGCTCGGACGTGCGGACCCTGATCTGGAACACGGTCTCCGGTGTGGCCAGCGCGAAGAGCCTGCGCAGGTCCGGGTGGAACCTCGGGGTCAGGTTGAGCACGACCTGCTTGAGCTCGGCCTGGCTCATGCCGTTCATGTCCGGGAACTTGTCGTGCGAGGCCGCGTAGCCCCACATGATGTAGTCGTCCTCGACACCGGTGCCGTCGAAGCGCATCACATGGATGATCACGAACTCGCCGTTCGGACCGAACAGCAGCGTGATGCCGCCGTCGGCCAGGGGCGGGAGCAGCTTCGCGTTCTCCTCGGTCAGCGGCAGCTTGCCCGCGACCGACGTGATGCCGGTGTCGATCACCCTCGCGTGCGGCAGGTACTGCCGGCGCACCTTCGACTGCGCGCCGTCCGCGCCCACCAGCACGTCACCGGTCTCGGCCGTGCCGTCGTCGAAGAACGCGGTGACCGTGCCGTCGTCGTTCTGCCGGAAGTGCGTGAACGTCCTGTCGAACCGCACGACGTCGTCGAGGCCGCCGAGCAGGGCCGTGCGCATCGCGATCCGGCTGACCGACTTCTCGCTGCGGCTGTCCTCGCGGTCCGTCGGGATGTCGCCGACCAGCAGTTCCCCGTACTTCTCGGTGCGCATGACGATCTTCCGCGGCGGCCGGGCGGTGGTGCGGACGAACTCGGCGAACACCTCCGGCGGCAGGCAGCTGTGCAGCGCCTTGCTGCCGTCCGGGCTGATCCCGACGCGGTAGCCGATCAGCATGCTGCGCGGTGTGCGGTCGCGTTCGAAGACCGCGACGTCGACACCGGCCTTCTTCAGACCGTGCGCCAGGCACAACCCGCCGGTCCCCGCTCCGATGATGAGTACGCGCATGACAACCCCCTCCACTAAGTATCTTAGTGAGGAAGATATTCAGTTGTTGAGAGTCTTGTCAATCGTCCTGACCGAGCCTCCGGAGGCGCGCGGTGGCGAGCGCGAGCCGGACGTCGTCCGGCGCCAGCAGCTTGACCAGCTGTTCCAGGGCCTCGACGTCGTGTTCGCCCGAGTCGGTCTGCGTGAACGTCCACAGCGCGTTGCCGTCGCCGCGTTGCAGGAGCGCCTTGCGCACGCTGGTCGCCAGGTCGTCCCGTTCGGCCAGCACCACGGGCGCCTCGGAGCGGCGCAGCAGCGAGCCCCGGTACCTGCTCGCCGCCAGCGGCAGGTCGGCGGCCTTGAGCGCGGCCCTGACCGCGAGGAAGTCGGCCTCGACGTCCGCGGTGAGCCGGTACGGCCTGGTCGCGAGCACGTCCGGACCCAGCTGGGCGCGCAGCCGGTGCAGCTCGGAGCGCACGGTCGTCGGGTTGCCGCGTTCGCCGTAGAGGCGCAGCGCGAGCTGGTCGGCGGTGAGCCTGCCCTGCAACGTCAGCGCGCACAGGATCTCCGCGTGCCGCAACGAGATGGGCACCTCGCGGCCGTCCAGCACGACCTTCGGCTCCGGGAGCAGGAACGACAGCGACAGCACGCTGCGCCGCACGAGCCGCTGCCGGGGGATGCGCAGCAGGTAGCCGTCGGAGAGCGGTTCCAGCACCGCCTCGCGGCCGTCCGGCAGCTCGACGCGGTCCGCGGACACGTCGACCCGCGAGGACAGCAGCCCGTACGGCTCGACGGCGACGACCCTGCCCGTCTGGCTCAGCAACGCGCCGGGCTCACCGCGCAACGCGATCAGGTGCCGCATGTTGCGCGACCGCAGCTCCTCGTCCTGCGCGTGCATCCGCGTGAGCATGTCCAGCTCGGCGAGGCGGGCCGACGCCGACACCAGCGCCACCATCGAGGGATGGACGGTCTCGATCGGGCCACTGAGGTCGACGACCCCGATCGTGGTGCCCGTGTCGGGGTCGCGGATCGGGCTCGCCGCGCAGGTCCAGTGGTGGTAGGTCCGCACGAGGTGCTCGGCCGAGTGGACCGTGACGGGGGAGTTCAGCGCCAGCGCGGTGCCCATCCCGTTCGTCCCCGCCGCGTCCTCCGACCAGAGCGTTCCCTCCGCCAGGCCGACGTCCTCGGCGTGGCCGCGGGTGCCCTTGGAGCCCTCGCACCACAGGATGTGGCCCTGGGCGTCCGCGACGATCATGATGTGCCCTGCCTCCTCCGCGAAGCCCAGCAGCGTCTCGCGCAGCAACGGCAGCATCGGGTGCAGCGGGTGCCGCTCGCGCAGGTCGGAGAGCTCGTCGGCGGCGAAGACGGTCGGCGCCGTGTGCAGGTCGGGGTCGACGTTGGCGGCGAGTGACCGCTGCCACGACGCGGAAATCACTGAGCGTGGCAAATCAACCGTGCGAGTACCACTCAACACGGCATCTCTGACTCGACTCAGCAACAGTGCGTGTTGCCCGGGTTCGTGGGCCACTGATCCATCCACGGCTTGCAACGAGCATGCAACGTTCTGCTGCCTACTTTCTCATTTTGCCCACTCCGTGCGTGCGGTGGGCCGGTCTCTGGCAGGGAGTCGAGAATGACGCAGTACGCGGCACCGGGGCAGCCCGGGAGCGTGGTCGCGTACCGGGCGAGGTACGACCACTTCATCGGCGGCGACCACGTGGCGCCCGTGAGCGGCGAGTACGTCGAGAACGTCACGCCGGTCACCGGTGAGGTGTTCACCGAGGTCGCCCGCGGCACCGACGCCGACCGGGCCCGTGCGCTGCACGCGGCCAGTGGCGCCGCGCTCGCGTGGGGCAACACCACGCCCCGAGAGCGCGCCACCGTGCTGTGCGAGGTCGCCGACCGCATCGAGGAGCACGCGACCGAGCTCGCCGTCGCCGAGACGTGGGACAACGGCAAGCCGGTCCGCGAGGCCCTGGTCGCCGACGTGCCCATGGTGATCGAGCTGTTCCGCCAGTTCGCCGCCGTCGTCCGCGCCGAGAACGGCGAGGTCGAACAGCTCGGCCGCGCCACCTGCGAGTACCGCTCGCACCAGCCGCTCGGCGTGGTGCACGAGCGCCTCTCCTGGACGTTCCCGCTGCTCAACGCCTGCCGAGTGCTCGCGCCGGCGTTGGCCGCCGGCAACGCCGTGGTGCTGGAGCCCGCCCTGCAGACGCCGGCCTCGATCCACGTCCTGATGAACGTGATCACCGACCTGCTGCCGCCCGGCGTCGTCAACGTCGTCACCGGCTCCGACGACCACCCCGTCGTCGTCGGCCGCTGCCCGAACATCTTCTTCGCCGACGTCACCGCGCGACGCGACAGCTTCCTGGACAAGGCCCTGGAGGGGTTCGCGATGTTCGCGGCCAACCAGGGCGAGATCGCCACGGCCCCGTCGCGCGCGTTGATCCAGACGGCCATCTACGAGGAGTTCCTGCACCTCGCGACCGTGCGCGCGCAGGCGTTGCGCGTCGGTGACCCGCTCGACACGGACACCATGGTCGGCGCGGTCGTGAGCCTGGCGCAGCGCGACCGTGTTCTCGCGTACGTGGAACGCGGCAAGGCCGAGGGCGCGCGCCTCGTGACCGGTGGCGAGGCCTCAGGCCACTACGTCCAGCCGACGATCTTCGAGGGCGACCACCGCTCGGCCGTGTTCGCCGACGACGTCCTCGGCCCCGTCGTGTCGGTGACGAGGTTCGACGACCGCGACGACGCGCTGAAGATCGCCAACGAGGCCACGGCCCAGCTCGGCGCCGGCATCTGGTCCCGCGACCTCGCGCTGGCGCACAACGTCGGCCACGACCTGCGCGCCGAACGCGTGTGGGTCAACAACTACTACGCGTACCCGGCGAACACCGCCGTGCTCGCCGACTACCGCCGCGTGAAGCACCTCGTGGTCAGCTACTCCGACCGCGGGCAGGGCTATTTCTAGTCCTTCCAGGGCACCTGCGGGCTCGCGTAGAAGTTGATGCCCTGGACCCTCCAGCGCGGGGCCTGGGCGCCGAGCCTCGGGGCGAACTTGTCCCAGTCGTGGACGGCCGCCGGTGCCCAGCCGAGCTCCGCGGTCACCGGAAGCCTGGGGAACGCCAGGTGCTCGACGTCGGCGGACGTGCTGACGGTCTCCGTCCACAGTGGAGCTTCGACGCCGAGGACGTCCTCCTCGGTGACGCCTTCGAGGTACGCGCCGGGGTTCCAGCCGTAGGAGTCCTTCACCTCGACGAGGCCCGCCCACTTGAGGCCGAGCTCGGTGTCCTCGTCGTACTTCATGTCGAGGTAGACGCGGTTCCCCGGCGACATGATGACCTTGTGGCCGCGCTTCACCGCCGCCGCCACGTTGTCGTCCTTCGTGGTGGTGGCCCAGAACTGCGGGATCGCCTCGGGGTTCTCGCTGGTCTTGACGAACTCGTGCCAGCCCACGGTCGTCTTGCCGTACTTCTCCACCAGGGGCAGCACGCGGCTCATGAACGTCGCGTAGTCCTCGTCGGACGTCGTGAGGGCCTCGTCGCCGCCGATGTGGAGGTACGGGCCGGGGGTGATCGCGGCGATCTCGCGGATCACGTCCTCGACGAACCGGTACGTCGTGTCGTCGTGGATCGCCAGTGAGCTGAAGCCCACCTCGATACCGCTGTAGGCAGGGCGCTTCTCGCCGTCCTCGTTCAGCTCCGCGTAGCTCGCCTGGGCCGCGTTGGTGTGGCCGGGCATGTCGAACTCCGGGATCACCGTGATGCCCCTGGACGCGGCGTGCGCGACCAGGTCCCGGTACTCGTCCTGGGTGTAGAAGAGCCTGCCCGTGCGGCCGCCGATCTCCGTGCCGCCGCCGGTGTTCGTGAGCTCCGGCCAGCTCTTGATCTCCAGGCGCCAGCCCTGGTCGTCGGTGAGGTGGAGGTGGAAGTGGTTGATCTTGAACGCGGCCACCTGGTCGATGTAGCGCTTGACCTGGTCCGGCGTGAAGAAGTGCCGGGCGACGTCCAGCATCGCGCCGCGGTGGTGGTACCGGGGGTGGTCCAGGACGCTCGCTCCCGGGATCTGCCACGGAACCTGTTGTGCCGTACCGGCTTCCACCTCGGGCGGGAGGAGCTGGCGCAGGGTCTGGACGCCGTTGAAGTGACCCGCCGCGGAGTTGGCCCGGATCACCACGCGGCTCTCGGTCACGTCTAGCTGGTAACCCTCCCGGCCGGTCTCCGGGTCCGCGCCGTCCGTCAGGACGATGCCGTCGTCCGAGCCGGAGTCCTCGATCGGCAGCGCGAAGCCCGTGGAGGGGCGCAGGATCGAGGCCAGCAGTTCGGCCGGCGCGACGGCGTCCGGGGTCGTCGCCCGGATCGTCGTGGACGGGGTCAGGGTGAACGTGACGTCCGGCCTGGGCTCCACCCCGACCGGGTGGGGGAGCAACTCCTGCAGGCGGTTCGTCGTGGCTGCGTCAGCTGTCTCGGTCACCAGCACTCCTGATCCGGCGATCACCACCGCTGCTGGTGGCGGCGTTCGATCACCGTTTCAGGGGCCGGGTTTCGGTGTCAAGGTTCAGACCAATTTTTCGCTGTGCGTCAGAGGTGTTCCTTGCTCAGCTTCTGCCACAGGGCGGGGAGTGCCGCCTCGGTCGTGTGCGCCAGCTCCACCTCCTTGCCGTACAGCAGGCCGAACGTGAAGCCGTTCTCGTCACCCCTGCCCAGCTCCAGCAGCACCGGCCGTGCGACGACCGAGTCCTGGTGGTCGCCCAGCAACGTCTGGACGTCCTTGGCGCGCTTGCGCAGGGCCTTCGCGTGCTTGCCCAGGGCTGGCTCCGCCACCTCGGCCGAGTAGCGGAGGCGCTTGGCGGCCTTGCGGGCCTCGTGCAGGGGTTCGTCGCTGTCGTTCACGGCCAGCGCGGCCTCCACGCGGACGTCCAGGCGGTGGCGGGCCTTCTCCACCAGCCCGGGCAGGACGTCCTTCGCCTTGCCCGCAGCCTTGGAGGTGAACGGAGGCGCGGCGAGCAGCGTGTCGATCGAGTTCAGCAGGGTGAAGTAGCGCTCGCTGTCCAGGGCGGCGACGGAGTCCTTGTGCGCCTTGGCTTCCAGCGGTGCGAAGTACCGCGTCATGCGGGCGGCCACGTCACCCAGCGCCAGTTCCGGCGGGAGGGCGTGGAGACCGTCCTCGAACCGCATGCGGAGGACTTCCAGGTCGCGCGAGGTGCCCAGGACCGAGGCGAGCCACTTCAGCTCGTCGGTGAGCGCTCGGGTCTCCTCGCGGTCGATGATCTTGCCGTAGGCCTGCAGCGCCGAACGCATGCGGCGGGTGGCCACGCGCATCTGGTGCACGGCGTCGTCCTCGTTGCGGCGGACCCTGGGGTCCTCGTTCTGGAGCGCGGCCCGCTGCTCGTAGAGGTACGCGAGGACCACGTCGCCGGCCGTCGGCTTCTTGCCGAGGGAGGGGCCCACGTCCCGCTTCACGCCGATGACCTGGGAGAGCTTCGACTTCGACGACGACGGGACGATGCCCGCGTCGCCCAGGTGGCGTTCCACGGTGTCGAGGAGCTTGCGGTCGCCGCCCTCGCCCAGCTCCACCTCGATCTCGCGCCACGAGGTGGTCGTGGTGGAGGAGCCCATGGTCTGGGCGGTCACCACGTCGTCGACGACCTCGGCGAGCATGTCGCCCTTGCCGTTGGAGAGCTGCCAGCGGCGGCGGTTCGTGCGGATCTCCGCCACAGGGGCGAGGGTCTGGCCGCGGGTGTGGGCGCGCACCAACGAGGAGAGGTCCTTCGGGGGCTTCTTCACCGTGCGGCCCAGGGGAACGCGGAGTTCCTGGCGGGAGTCCTCACCTGCCGGGAGCTTGAGGTGCCAGCCCTCGTCCGAGCCGCCCGTCCGCCTGCGCAGCGTCACGCCGGCGCGTGCCAGCCGGTAGTCGTCGGTGTCGAAGTACGTGGCTTCGAGGTCGAACTCCTCCGGGCCGGTCGCCACGCCGGTGATCTCGGTGAGGTCCGGCAGACTCGCGTCCGATGGTGCCTCGTACTTGCGTTCGGTCTCAGTAACGGAGGTCGCCATTTTCTATTCATACCTCGTTTTGTCCGGGTTGACCCAGTGTCGTGACGGTGCGTGAGGGTGTGTCCACGGGCGGGCGGAACCACGCCTCTAATGCGTGTAATGGCCGGGTACCCGCTTTTCCGGGTCCTCGGTGTCCGGTTCGCTGGTCGCGTGCCCACGGAGAAGGAACGGCTCGACGTGGTCGAGCCGCAGATCGCCACCCTGATCAGCCACGTCGGTCAGCTCTCTGCCGAGCTCGAACGCGTCACGGCCCGGCTGACAGTGCTGGAGCGGCGCCTCTCCGGTGCCGGTGACGGGCCGCTCGTGGACCTCGACGCGGTCGCCGCCGACATCGAGCCGCTGGTCGAGGCGCTGCGCAAGGGGTGGGACGCCGAGCAGGAGATCCTCTCCGGCCCCGCGCGCGTCGAGCTCAGGCAGGAGGTGCTCGAGTTCGACGGGCTCAAGGCCCGCCGCGACGACGCTCGGTCCAAGTTGGACGGTGGGCGGGTGCCGCGGTTCGAGCGGGACGCGCTGTCGCACGAGGTGCGGCAGATGGAGTGGCTGATCAACGCGAACGAGGCCAGTGCCGTGCGGGCTGCCGAACGGCTGGAGGCCGACGAGGACGCCACGGGCGAGGAGTGGCGCACCGAGGCCGTGCTCGCGGGCGACAAGGCCCGCGGCGAGATCAAGGACGCGGCCGAGCGGCGCATCTCCGACGCGCTCGGCCAGTACGCGCGCATGCCCGTGTGGTTCCGCGTCGGCCTCGGCGAGATCCCCACGCCGGACCCGTCGTTCTGGCTGGAGTCGGCGATCGCCGTGCTCGCGTACCGGCTGGAGTACGGGGTGACGGACGCGGTCTCGCCGCTCGGCACGCCGCCGTCCGCGTCGTCGGGCAGCCAGAACTGGGTGCGCCGCACGAACGTGCACGCCGACATCACCGACCGCCTCACGACGTTGGCCGCGACCTTCCACCTGCAGTAGCCTGTTCTGCAACCGACGGGTTGCAGGAGGGATGTGCGGGTGAGTCAGGTCGACGACGTGCTGGGCGCGCTCGCGGATCCGATGCGCCGCCGGGTGCTCGACCTGGTGGCGGCCAGAGGGCCCGTGTCGGCGTCGACGCTCGCCGGGGAGCTGCCGGTGAGCAGGCAGGCCATCGTGAAGCACCTCGCCGTGCTGGAGAAGGCAGAACTGGTGGCGTCCGAACGCGCCGGCCGGGAGAACAACTTCTCCGTCCGGTCCGGCGCGCTCGACGCCACGGCCACGTGGATGGCCTCGCTCGCCTCCCAGTGGGACCGGCGGCTGGCGGCGCTCAAGAAGATCGCTGAGGCATGAGCTTCCCGCCGACCATCGTCGCCAGCACCGGGATCTCCGCGATCGCGTCACTCGTGCGCGGGTCGTCGCCGAGCACGACGAGGTCCGCGAGCTTGCCCGGCGTGAGGCTGCCCAGCACGTCCTCCTTGCGGCACGCGTAGGCACCGCCGAGCGTGTACGCGCGGATCGCCTCCTCGACGGTGACCGCCTCGTCCGGACCCACCGACCGGCCGCCGGACGACCGCCGCCGCACCATGAACTCGATGGCGCGCAACGGAGCGCCGTCCGCGACGGGCCGGTCCGAGCTGCCCGCGACCGTGATGCCGTGGTCGAGGAACGAGCGCCCGCGGTACATCCACGGCGCCCGCCGGGAGCCCATGATCTCGCTGTAGTCGTCGCCGTAGGCGTGCAGGAAAGCCGGCTGGATCACGGGGACCATGCCGAGCTCCGCGATCCGGCCGAGCTGGTCGGGGCGCACCAGGCCGCAGTGCTCGACGCGGTGCCGTGCGTCGGCGCGCGGGCGTTGCCGCTGGGCCTCGGCCACCGCGTCCAGCGTGAAGTCGATCGCCCGGTCGCCGATCGCGTGGATCGCGAGCTGCCAGCCGGCGTGGTGCCCGTCGAGGATCGCCGCCCGCATGAACTCCTCGGGCTCGGCGAGCTGCCCCGCGTTGTCCGTGCCCTCGTACGGCTCGGTCAACGCGGCCGTGCGCGCGATCATGCCGCCGTCGGTCCACAGCTTCATGGCGCCCAACGACAGCATGTCGCCGCCGAAGCCCGTGTGCAGGCCCAGGTCGATCGCCCGCGCGATCCCGTCCGCCGGATCGGCGGCGACGTCGTGCAGGACGTGCGCGGACACCATGAGCTGCACGCGGATCGGCAGCTCCGCGCGTTGGTACGCGGCCGCTTCGAGAGGGCTGCTGGCGATCAGGCCCGCGCCGATGCCCGCCTCCGCGCACGTCGTGACGCCCTCGGCCAGCACCTGCTCGGCGCTCGTCCGCAGTTCGGCGACGATCTCGTCGAGCGAGTACGGCAGTCGCAACGTGCGTGCCGCCAGCTGCTCGTTCTCGGTCAGCCAGCCGTCGCTCGTGATCGCCGGAAGTTGTTTCAGCACCGCGGAGTTCACGACGCACGCGTGCCCGGACAGGTCGGCCACGTAGACCGGCCTGCCACCGCTGACCGCGTCGAGGTCGGCGGCGGTGAGCGGGCGGTCCATGATCCGCGGGTCGTAGCCGGACGCCTCGATCCAGCCCGTGCCGGGAGCGCCGGCGAGCCGGTCGAGGACCTGCGGCACCGACGTCAGACCGGTGATGTCGGTCGTGCGGCGGCCGTTCCACGCGAGGTGCGTGTGGGCGTCGATGAAACCGGGCAGCACCACGGCGCCGCCCAGGTCGACGGTCTCGGCGGCGGGCAGGTCCGCGACCTGCTCGTCCAGCCCGGCGATGCGGCCCTGCCAGATGCCGATCGTGTGCGCGGCGGGGCGTGCCGGGTCCATCGTGATGGCCCGGCAGCCCGTCAGCTTGAGATCGAGTTTCACGCGGTCGCGAGGACCGGCACGGGAGTGTTCGTCAGCACGGACGCCAGGATCTCACCCGAGCGCACCGCGACGTTGGACAGCAGCGACGACGTGATGCCGTGCGAGTGCTCGGTGCCGCCCTGCAGGTAGAGGCCGCCGCGCAACGACGTCCGCAGGCGGTAGTCGCGATCCACGACCAGACGGCCGCGTTCGTCGCGCTGGCAGCTCGCCTCCAGCGACCCGAGCACCGGCGCGGCCTCGTCGTAGCCGGTCGCGAGCAGCACGAGGTCGGTGTCGACGAACTCCTGCTCACCGGTGACGAGCGACTGGATCACCGCGCGGGCGCCGTCCGCGGACTCCTCGACCGCGACGAGCCGGGTCATCTTCATCATCCGCAGGCGCTCGGTGCCGAGCACCTTCTCCTGGTACTGGGTGCGGTAGAGCTGCGCGATGAGGTCGACGTCGACCACGGAGTAGTTGGTGTTGCGGTGGTAGTCCATCAACCGCTGCTTCACCGCGACCGGGGCGTCGTAGTAGTGGTCGACGGCCTCGGGGTCGAAGATCCTGTTCGCGAACGAGCTGTCGTCCGCGGGGGAGTAGCCGTAGCGGGAGAACACCGAGCACACCTCGGCGCCGGGGAACTCGCGGTGCAGGTACGCCACGGCCTCCGCGGCGCTCTGCCCGGCACCGACGACGACGCAGCGCCGCGGGTTCTTCAGCTCGCCCACGCGGTGCAGGAACTCGCTGTTGTGCCACACGCGGTCCGACAGCGCGACGCCGTCGGGAACGGTCGGCCGCAGTCCGGTGGCGAAGACGACGTTGCGGGCGTGGTACACGTCACCAGTGGCCGACGTCACCTCGAACAGGTCGTCCTGGATCGCTTCCACGCCAACGACTTCGGTGCCGTACGCGACCACGTCGTCGACCTGCGCGGCGGCCCACTCGAAGTAGTCGTGGAACTCGACGCGCAGCGGGAACAGGTTCTTGTGGTTGACGAAGTCGACCAGCCGGCCGCGGTCCTGGAGGTAGCACAGGAACGAGAAACGGCTGGTCGGGTTCCTCATGGTGACGAGGTCCTTGAGGAACGACACCTGCATGGTGGCGTCGTCCAGGAGCATGCCCCGATGCCAGCCGAAGGCGTGCTGGCGTTCCAGGAACACCGCGGTGACAGGGGTTTCGGCCTGCTCGTTGTGCTCGGTCAGAGCGATGGCGAGCGCCAGGTTCGAGGGTCCGAACCCGATGCCGACGATGTCGTAGATCGGATGCATGAGCATTGAACTTAGGGAAGCCTAAGCTCTCTTCGCAAGCCGTCAGTTAGGTTAGCCTGACCGTATCGCACCGAGGTGAAGGAGGGCACCCCCATGAGGGTCGTCATGTTCGGGTTCCAGACCTGGGGTCATCGCACCCTGCAGGCACTTTTGGCGTCCGAGCACGAGGTCGTCCTGGTGGTCACCCACCCCAAGGGTGAGGGTGCGTACGAGAAGGTCTGGAGCGATTCGGTCGAAGAGCTGGCCAGGGAGAACGGCGTGGACGTCCTCGTCCGCGAACGCCCGGAGGACCAGGAGCTGCTCGACGCGCTCAAGGCCGCCGAGCCCGACGTGATCGTCGCCTGCAACTGGCGCACCTGGATCCCGCCGCAGGTCTTCGCGCTGCCGAAGCACGGCACGTTGAACGTGCACGACTCGCTGCTGCCGAAGTACGCGGGCTTCTCGCCGTTGATCTGGGCGCTTCTCAACGACGAGAAGGAAGTCGGCGTGACGGCGCACATGATGGACGACACGCTCGACGCCGGCGACATCGTGCTGCAGCGCTCGGTCCCGGTCGGCCCGCGCGACACCACCGCCGTGCTGTTCGAGAAGACGCTGGAACTCTTCGGCCCGATCACGGTCGACGGCCTCGCCGAGATCGCGTCCGGCCGCACGGACTTCCAGAAGCAGGACCGTTCGCAGGCCTCGTTCTTCCACAAGCGGGCAGAGGAAGACCTGCGCATCGACTTCACCTGGACCGCCGAGGAGCTGGACCGGCTCGTGCGCGCGCAGTGCGCGCCGTACCCGAGCGCGTACTGCTTCCACCGCGGCCAGCGCCTGGAGATCATCGAGGCGGACGTCTCCGCCGAGGTCTACGGCGGAACTCCCGGCCGCATCTTCTACCGCGAGGGCGACGGCGTGACGATCGTCGCGGGCACCGAGGCGCGGCGCGGCACGAGCAAGGCGTTGCTGGTCAAGAAGGTTCGTACCGCCGATGGCACCGAGCTCAAGGCGCACGAGTACTTCAAGCACATGGGCGGTTACCTGACCTCCCGCCCGTAGGTTCGACACGCTGATCGCGGGCCGGGTGACCGGTCCGTGATCGGCATGGTCGATCATTGGCGCATGAATCGCGCGGCGGTGACGTCACTGGTGGTCTTCGTGCTGCTCGTGGTGTTGGGTTGGTATCTCACGAATCTCCAGTCGTCCCAGGAGAATCCGCCGGCCAACCCCGTGCCGACCGGGTCCGCTCCCGCCGGTTCGTCCGATCTGGGCGCGTTGACTATCGCGCCCGAGGGCAAGATGGCCGGCTACAGCCGCGACCGCTTCCCGCACTGGGCCTCGCAGGGGAACTCCTGTGACACCAGGGAGATCGTGCTGCAGAAGCAGGGCGCCGACGTCAAGACCGACAAGGACTGCAAGGCGGTCTCCGGCACCTGGAACAGCGTCTACGACGGCGTGGTGATCAAGGAGGCCGGCGAGGTCGACATCGACCACACCGTGCCGCTCGCCGAGGCCTGGCGCTCCGGCGCCGACAAGTGGACCGACGACGAGCGCAAGGCGTTCGCCAACGACCTCGGCGGCATCCAGCTGCTCGCGGTGACCGCGAAGTCCAACCGCTCCAAGGGCGACCAGGACCCGGCGAAGTGGAAGCCGCCGGTCGCGGCGTACGGGTGCACGTACGCGCAGCACTGGATCGCCGTGAAGATCACCTACAAGCTGACCGTCGACCAGGCCGAGCACGACGCGCTGGCCACGTTGCTCAAGACCTGTTAACGAGGCCAGAACCCTGGATTCCGGGTGGGCGTGAAGTCGAGGAGCCCGCTGCGGAACCCGCCGGTCAGCAGGTCGTGGAGGAACGCGCTCACCGGCCCGTCGTGGTCCTCCCAGGTGGAGAACCCGGCGTCGCACAAGGTGATCGTCCACCGGTCCGGCTCACCGCCGGTGCGCCAGAAGAAGGTGACACCGCGGTCCGCCGTACCCCACGGGACGAGACCGTCCGGCGCCTCGTGCAGGTCGCTGAGGTAGTCGTCGAGCGACTCGTCGTCCGCGATCGGCGACATCACCTCGACGACGTGGTCGAAGACGCCGTTGCCCAGCGCGGACATCAGCTCCTTGTAGTCGCCGGGGAACACGAGCCCCAGGTGCTCCTCGGCCTCCGCCCACAGCTCGTCGGGCACGCCCTTCGGCTCCTGCCCGAGCAACCTGAGCAGGTCCGCGCTCCCTGACAACTCTTCTCCCTCGTGGTGCGGGTTGCGCGACACGGCCCGACCCCCCAGGCGGGCCGCATCGCTGTTCCCCCTTGCCCGACCGGCGCTCAGCAGGCCGGTTCCTCCCGTCCCCGACAAGCCGAGCGCTTCTTCCAGCCCGACCCGTCCCCCGACAGGCCAGGCGCCTTCCCCCTACCCGACCTGAACGGACTCGAACAGGCCGGACAACTTCCAGTGCGTCACGTACCCCATCGCCTCGGCCGCGATCAGCACGTCGAGCTTGCCGAGGTTCGTGCGCGCCGGCATCTGGTACGCCTTGCCGCGCCGCGCGTCGAGCACCATCGGCACCGCGCCGGGCAGCGTGTCCGCGACCGTGTGCTGCAGGATCCGCAGGCCGACGTTGGCCGCCTCCCTGGTCAGCGGCACCTCCTTGGTGTGCACGAGCACCGCGTACGCCGTGCCGTCCTTCTTGCGCAGCCCCAGGTGCGGCCGCACCTTCAACGTGAGCTCCCCGGCGCGGTAGGTGGCTCCCTCCACCGGCACGCCGGTCGCCTTGAACGCCGTCAGCCAGGGCAGGAAGCCGTCGGCGATCTCCTCGAACGCCCGCGGCTGGCCCGTGCGGTTGGCATTCATGACCGCCTTCTTGAGCTCGATCTCGGGCTCGGTCGAGTTGACCGCTCGTCGCATGGCGTCACGGATCGGGTTGTAGAACCCGCACACCCTGGTGTCCGAGGCCAGGTACATCCCCCGCTGTTCCGACACGATGTTGATGCGTCCACGCTGGCCGCTCATGACGTACTCGGTGAACGACAGTGCGGTGACGCTGACGTTGTTGTCCGGCAACGCTTTCTCCCCTCGTACCGCGAGCTTCACCTGACGTTATCCGAGGGGTCTGACAAAAACGGGGCTGCTCCGAACGGCGCAACCGTCACGCAATGTTGAACAATCACTCGATTAGGTGACACGTAGAGTTGCGATCTCGATCGCAATCGGTGAACGGACCGTGACGAACCGGCAACCGATCACGGGCATGACCGTTCGTCTGCCGTTCGCCGACGCTCACCGAACGCTCACCGCAAGACCAGCGGGAGTAACACTCCGTAGAAGATCAACTCAGGAGAATGGAGTTCGTCAGGACGAGTCAGCGCAAGGGAGCACGATGTCGGTCAAGGCGGAGCGTTCACCCGATAGAGCGGGTGACGTGGAGGTTCCGCAGCCGGTGAGATGGCCGGCCCACCCCAGCACCTGGCCGCACGCGGCCCAGGTGACCGTCATCCTCGTGCTGATCGCACTGCTGCTGTGGGCCATCGCCGTGACTCTCGGCCCCGACCAGGCGTTCATCGTCGGCTCCGCGGGCGTCGCGGCCAAGCTGATCTGCATGTACCTCGACACCCGCGTGCGCCACTAACGGCCGTAACGCTCCGCCGAACGCGCCTTCGCCTTCGCCGCCTCCACCTCGCGGTCCTTCGGCGGCGCCGCCGTCACCAGCGCGTCGAGCAGTTCCTGCGTCGCCGCCGCCACGGCCGCGACCGCCTTGTCGAACGCGGCCTGGTTCACCGCGGACGGTTTGGTCGACCCGCCCACCTTGCGCACGTACTGCAGCGCCGCGGCCTGCACCTCGTCGGACGTGGCGGGCGGTTCGAAGTTGTGGAGCACCCGGATGTTTCGGCACATGCCTCCACTATGACCTGTCGCGCGGCGCCGCGCGGGTGTGGATGCGTTCGCCCTGCTTGCCGAACAGGCTGAGGATCTCCGCGGGCCGCCCGTCGGCGCTGCTGAAGCTGTGCGGCTGCCGGCAGTCGAACTCCGCCACCTCACCCGCCCGCAGCACGACCTCCTGCTCGCCGAGCCGCAGCCGGATCCGCCCGCTCAGCACGTAGAACCACTCGTAACCCTCGTGCACCCTCGGTTCGTGCAGGTCGGGGTCCGTGATGATCATCTTCCACGCCTGCAGCGGCCCGATCGACCTGGTCAGCGGGACGCCGACGCGGCCGTGGCCGAGCTCGCGCGGCTTCATCACGACGCGGGGATCACCCACCTCGGGCGCGCCGACCAGGTCGTCCAGCGACACCTGGTACGTCCGCGACAACGGCAGCAGCAGTTCCAGCGTCGGCTTGCGCTGGTCGGTCTCCAGGCGCGACAGCGTCGACTTGGAGATGCCCGTCATCTCGGACAGCGTCGCCAGCGTCAGATCGTGCTCCGCCCGCAGCGCGGCCAGCCGTTGCCCCACGGTTGTTGCCATAACGGCAACATACTTTGCCAAAACTGGGCTGTCGACCGCACTCTGGGACCATGAACTACGAAGTGGTGATCATTGGTGGGGGAGCGGCCGGGCTGAGCGCCGCTCTAATGCTGACCAGGGCGCGCCGCAGCGTGCTCGTGGTCGACGGTGCCGAGCCGCGCAACGCGCCGGCCGCGCACATGCACAACTACCTCTCTCGCGACGGCCTCTCGCCGTTGGAGCTGCTCAAGCACGGACGGGCAGAGGTCGAGGGCTACGGCGGAGAGATCGTCAACGACGACGTGCGCGGCGTGACGAAGACCGAGGACGGGTTCGCCGTCGAACTGAGCGGGCGCACCGTCACCGCCCAGCGCCTGCTGTTCGCGACCGGCCTGGTCGACGAGGTGCCGGAGGTCCTGCGCGGCCGCTGGGGCCGTGACGTCTTCAGCTGCCCCTACTGCCACGGCTACGAGGTCCGCGACCAGAAGCTCGTGGTGTTCGGCGAGGAGATGAAGGTGGCGCTGGTCCGGCAGTGGTCGGACGACGTCACGCACGTTCCCTCGGTCGACGCGATCGAGGTCGAGGACGACAGGCTGGTCGCGGTGATCTCCGGCGGCGTGCGGGTGCCGGCCGATGCCCTCGTGTACTCCGCGGAGGTCAAGCCGCGCGACGAGTTCCTGCTGGCGTTGGGTGCCGAAACCGAGGAGACCATGGTCGGTCCGTTCGTGCGCACGGACGCGAAGGGCCGCACGAGCGTTCCCGGCGTCTACGCGGCGGGCAACGTCACGGACCCCTCGGCCATCGTCATCGTCGCCGCCGCGCAGGGTGCCCAGGCGGCCGGAATGATCAACATGGACCTGCTGGGACTCATGCCGGCAGGCTGATCCGGAACGTGGAGCCCTCGCCGGGCGTGCTGGTCACCGACACCGAACCGCCGTGCGCCTCCACGAGGTGCCGCGTGATCGCGAGCCCGAGCCCGCTGCCGCCCGTGCGACGGCTGCGGGACTTGTCCGCCCGCCAGAACCTGTCGAAGACGTGCGGCAGGTCCTCGGGCGCGATGCCGGTTCCGGTGTCCGCCACCTCCAGGATCGCGTCGCCCTGCTGCTGGAACAGCCTCACGACGACCTCGCCTCCGGGCGGGGTGTAGCGGACGGCGTTCGCGACGAGGTTGCCCAGCGCCTGCCGCAACCGCACCGGGTCCGCGTTGACGTGCACCGGCGTGGTCTCGGCGCGCAGCAGGATCTCGCGGTTCTGCTGCGCGTTGACGACCTGCTCGACGACGTCGTCGAGCGCGATCGGCTCGGGGTGCAGCCGCAGCGTGCCCGCGTCGGCCTGGGCGAGGTCGTGCAGGTCGTCCACGAGCCGTTGCAGCAGAAGGGACTCCTCCAGCAGCATGTCGATCAGGTGCGGGTCCGGCTCCGCCAGCCCGTCCTGCGTCGCCTCCAGCCAGCCGGTGATGTTGCCCAGCGGTGTGCGCAGCTCGTGCGCCACGTCGCTGACCATCGCCTGCCGCTGCCGTTCGGTCTCGGCGAGCTTCTCCGACATAGCGTTGAACGACTTGGCCAGCTCGCCGATCTCACCCGCGCCACCGTCGACCCGCGCCGTCCGGTCGCCTTCCGCTGTGCGCTTCGTCGCCGCGGTGAGCGCGCGGATCGGCCGCACCAGCTGCGTCGCGGTGACCCACGACGCGAAGCCGGCGATCGCGAGGATCCCCAGCGCCACCAACGTGATCCGCGTGGCGCCGGTCGTCGACAGGTCGATCGACTGGGGCCCGTCGCCGGTCGTCGAGGTGAGGAACAGCTGCACGGGTGCGGCGACGTGCGGCCTGAGCTGCTCGCGGCGCGCGCCGTCCATGCACTCCACCACCTCCGGCGACGCCCCGTAGACGGAGGTGATCTCCCAGTCGAACGTCCTCGGCCCGGGAGCCTTGTTCGGGTAGCGCTGCTCGTCAGGCAGCACCGTGACGCACTTCTCGAACAGCTCGAACAGTTCCTGGTACGCGGAGAGCTCGGTCTGCGTCAGCGTGTAGAGCCGGTCGCCGGCCGTGCACGTGTCCCACACCGAGAGCTCGCCGGGCCTCAGGCTCGTGAGCCGAGGCCGGCCGTTGGGAGCGTCGACCAGCCTGATCTTGTCGGTGCAGCCGAGGAGCTCGTCCGCGTAGGAGTGCAGCTTCCGGTACTCGTCGTCGGTGAGCTTGAACGGCCCGACCGCCCTCGGGTCGATCTTGCCGTTGACGTTCAACGGGTCGACCAGGGCCTTGGGGGTGATCGGCAGCGGCGGCGCGTTCTCGTCTCCGGTGTCCACCAGCTTCTTGCCGTTGCCGTCGGTCAGCGCGATGCGGCGGTCGTACTTCCGCGCGACAGCGTCCACATCGGACTTGGAGCCACTCCAACCCTCGTGCGTGGCGGCGTAGTGCACCAGCTCGTCCAGGATCTGCGCGTCCGTCGCGAGCGCGTCGCCCTGCTCCTGCCGGATCGCGCCGGTCGTCGCCTGGCTCGCGAGCCAGGCCGTGACGGCGATCGAACAGGCCGCGATCACCAGGGAGAACAGGAAGAACCGGACGAGGAGGCTTTTCATACGAGCTTGTATCCGATGCCGTAGACGGTGAGGAGGCGTTCCGGCCGGCGCGAGTCCTGCTCGATCTTGCGGCGCAGCTTCATCATGTGCACGTCGACCGTGCGCGCGGTGATGAACCCGTCCTCCAGCAGCTGTTCGCGCGTGAACACGCGTTGCGGCTGCGCGGCCATCTTGGCCAGCAGGCGGAACTCGGCGGGCGTCAGGCTCACCAGTTCGTCCTTGATGCGCACCTCGTGGCGGATCGGGTCGACGGTCAGATCGCCGACCTTGAGCACCGTGGCGTTCGTCTCGCGCGCACGGCCGGTGCGCCGCAGGATCGTCCGCACCCGCGCGACCATCTGCCGTGGCCGGAACGGCTTGGTGATGTAGTCGTCGGCGCCGAGGTCGAACCCGAGCAGCACGTCGTCCTCAGTGGACCGCGCGGTGAGCAGCACGATCGGCACGTCCGACTCGGTCCGGACCGCGCGCATCACGTCGATCCCGTCGACCAGCGGCATCATCACGTCGAGGACGAGCAGGTCGGGGTTGCGGCGCCGCGTCTCGTCGATCGCCGCCCGCCCGTCGTGGACGACCACCACCGAGTGCCCGTCGTGCTCTAGGTACCGGCGGACGAGTTCAGCCTGGTGAACGTTGTCCTCGGCGACGAGGATGTGGGCACACACAGTGCGAAGTATGCAGCCCTTCACGACAGTCAAGCGGAACGCAAACAGGTTCTTCATCAGTTCCGGCGAGCGTTGCCGTCATGAAGGTGCACCTGGCCCTGGCGGCCGTCGGCCTGACGGCGCTGCTGCTCACGACGACCCAGTTGGCGGGCGAGACCTCCCCTGCGGCCGCGCCGTCCGTGACCGTTGTCGAGGTGCCGTCCTCACCGGCACCGCCGCCACCGCCGCCACCACCGCCGCGCGTCTACGCGTCGAGCTCGGACCTGCCCGACGGCCCGGAGTTCCCGGCGGCCGGCGCGGGCACGTTCCACGTCGTGCCGGGCTCGGGACCGGTCGTGGGCACCGGCCCGTTGCGCACGTACGCCGTGGAGGTCGAGGACGGCATCACCGTCGACGAGCAGGCCTTTTCGGCGTTCGTGGACGCCACCCTGGCCGATCCGCGCGGCTGGACGGCGCGGGGCGCGCGTTCGGTGCAACGAGTGTCCGGCGCCGCGTCGGTGCGCGTCCGGCTCACGTCCCAGCAGACGGCGCGTGCGGTCTGCGGGTTCGAGATCCCGGTCGACGTCTCGTGCCGCGACGGCAACTTCGTGTTCCTGAGCGCCGCACGGTGGATCCGCGGCGCCGTGGCGTTCCTGCCGGATCTGAACACCTACCGGACGTACATGGTCAACCACGAGGTCGGGCACGCGTTCGGGCAGGGGCACGCGCCGTGCGCCGTGGCGGGCGGTCCGGCGCCGGTGATGATGCAGCAGACGTTCGGCGTGGCCAACGACGAGATCGTCCGCATCACCAACGGCGTGCCCCAGGGCGCGTTCATCCCGCAGGACGGGAAGGTGTGCACGCCCAACGGGTGGCCGTACCCGTGAGTTGCTCACTCGTGGTTGATGTCCGGCTTCCTAACCTGGCGGCATGGACGTGGACACGAGGCTGCTTAGGTACTTCGCCGCCATCGCCGAGGAGGGCAACCTCACGCGCGCGGCGCACCGGCTGTTCGTGTCGCAACCATCGCTGACCAAGCAGCTCAAGCACCTGGAGTCGCAGCTGGGCGTGCGGCTGTTCACGCGGTCCAACACCGGAATGACGCTGACCGAGGCCGGTCACGCCCTCGCCGCGCGCGTGCCGCCGGTGCTCGCGGGCTGGGACGCGGCCGTGAGCGAGACCCGGAGCACCGCCCGCGTGCTGCGCGTCGGTTTCCTTGCCAGCGCGGCGAACGACGCCACGCAGGACATCGTCGCGGCGTTCGGCGGACTCCGTCCGGGCTGGCGGGTCGACCTGCGCCAGGCACCGTGGTCGGACCCGACGGCGGGTCTCGCGTCGGCGGAGGTGCCGGTCACGTTGCTGCGACTGCCTTTCCCCGGCGAGGAGTCGTTCGGCGTTCGCACGTTGTTCAGCGAACCTCGTTGCGTGGCACTGCCTTCCGTCCATCCGCTGGCCTGCCGCGCGTCGGTCGCGTTCCCCGAGTTGTGGGACGAGCCGGTCATCGTCGCGCCCGCGTTGAAGGGCATCTGGCGCGAGCACTGGCTGGCGTTGTCCGAAAGGGACGGTCGCGAGGTCCGCGTCGGTGCCGTCACAGAACAGCCCGACGAGTTCCTCAGCGCAATCGCCAGTGGCCACGGCATCGCACTGGTCCCCGCGTCCACCTCTCACTTCTACGCACGGCCGGACGTCGTCTACGTGCCCGTGACAGGCGTGAGCCCCAGCGAGGTGGCCGTGGCGTGGCTGCCCGACGCCGGCGAGGCCGTCACCGACTTCGTCCGCTGCTGCGTGGACGTCACGCGCTCACGGCGCACCGGCTGCGACAGGCGCTCGGGCTGAACCCGTGCACGCGCTTGAACGCGGCGCTGAACCCGAACGCGTCCGCGTACCCGACCTTGCGCGCCACCGAGGCCACCGTCGCAGGCGACTCGGCGAGCAGATCGGCCGCCACGGCCATCCGCCACTCCGTGAGGTACGTCAGCGGCGGTACCCCGACCAGCCGCGCGAACCGGCTCGCCAACGTCGTCCGCGCCACCCCGGCCTCCTGCGCCAGCAAGGCGAGCGTCCAGGGCCGTTCGGGATGGGCGTGCATCGCCCGCAGCACCGGCCCGACCACCGAGTCCGCCTGAGCCCCCAGCCACCCGTCACCGTGCTCGCGGTCGAACCACTCCTTGAGCGAGCAGACCATCAGCCAGTCCAGCAACCGGTCTGCCACCACAGCCGGTCCGTCCGTGCCGATGGAGTCGTAGAACTCCGCGCACCCGTCCTCACCAGGCACCACGAGCGCTGCGGGCAGGACTTCGGTGAGCTTCCGCGCCACCGACCCCAAGACGTCGTACGTGCCGCTGATGATCCTTGCGTGCCCCCGCACAGCGATAGATCCCTGCACCACCAGCACGTCTCCCGCCCGCGCCACCTCGTCCACGGCCCGGACCTCCCCGGCCGTCACCGCGCACAACGTGAGTCCGCCGAACACCTCCGACCCCGACACCTCGGTACGGCGCACCCCGGCACCATCGGCCCGCATCCCGCGCAACAGCTCGTCGAACGGCTCCATGCCCACCAACATACGGCCCGAACGATCGAACATCATCGATGAACTCTGACCCATGTCCCCGGCGGGCGTTCGCGGCTTGGCTGAGGCCATGAGCGAAGAGATCCTCGTCCTGGGCGCCACCGGCAAGACGGGCCGCCGGATGGTCACCACCCTCGAAGCCGCCGGCGCGGTGCCGCGCAAGGCCTCCCGCGCGACCGGCTTCGACTGGAACGACCAGTCGACCTGGAAGCCGTTCCTGCACGGCGCCACCGCCGCATACGTCATCGCCCCGGAAGACCCGTCCGCCGCAGCCCCGTTCGTGGAGCAGGCGGCGACCGCAGGCCTGCGCCGCCTGGTCCTGCTCTCGGGCCGAGGCCTTGACAAGACCCCGCCCACCGTCTTCCAGGGCATGCACACGGCCGAAAAGGCGGTCCGTGAAGGCGCCGTCCCCTGGACCATCCTGCGAGCCAACAACTTCAACCAGAACTTCTCCGAACAGGTCTGGCAGCCCGAGATCGAGGCAGGCCGCCTCTCCCTGCCCGCCGACGACACCCCGGAACCGTTCGTGGACGTGCAGGACATCGCCGAGGTGGCCGCCCTGACCCTCACCACCGACGACCACCACGGCCAGACCTACGACCTGAGCGGCCCGGAAGGCGTCACCTTCACCGAGGCCGTGGCCAAGATCGCCCAAGCCACCGGCCGCACCATCGACCTGGTCAAGCTCACCCCAACCGAATACCGCGAGGCCCTGCTAGCACTGGGCGCCCCCGAAGAGGTCGCCACCGAACTCAACGGCATGTTCGAAGGCATGCGAGCCGGCCACCTGGCCACCCCGTCAGAAGACATCCCCCGCCTGCTCGGTCGCCAGGCCAAGAGCTTCGACGCCTACGTCTCCGAAACCTGGCGCTGACGAGGCAACAACAGGTGCACGGCAAAGCCAGCCGCCGTCGCCATCACCGCCTGGTAGGCGACCGAGGCCTGGTACCCGCCACCAACGAGGAACGCGGCGTCCAGCCCGGTCGTCCACCAGCCGGCCAGCTCCCCGAGCCCGAGCACGTGCCACCCGAAGAACCCGGCGCACCACGCGCCGACGACCCACGCCGCCCGCCCGCCGCGCCGGACGAAGAGGAACGTCGACACCGCGGCCACGGCGTTGAAGGCGAGGGCGATGCCGGTGAGCGTCCCGTCGGGATTCCACAGCAGACTTGCCACCGTTTGCACCACGAGCACACCGATGACCAGCCCGATGCCCAACCGCGTCTTGTCCACGGGCCGATTATCCCGTTTCTGCCGAGTAGCGCAGACAGCCCGTTGAACATCAACGATGTTCAACGGGCTGTGAGTCTCAGGAGTGAGTTACGTCGCCGGAAGCGTGTTCTTTCGGTAAGTGACTGCGATCCGACGCATCAGTTCGCCAAGCAGCAGGCACACTCCTGTCACCCACACAGCCTTGACGAGGACCTGTCCTGCGACAGCAGTGACTGTGAGGCCGAAGCCGGACAACCATAGGAAGAGCACGGTGTCTGCGACAGAACCCACCGCGTTGGACGATACGAGCGCGAGACGCCAACTGCGCTCCCGCAAGCGCGTGTAGACCACCATGTCCAGGAACTCCGAAAGCGCGAACGCGGCGCCGGATGCCAGGGCGATGCGACCGTCAGCAACGAGAACAGACAGGATCGTCCCGGTTGCAATGCCAACCCAGACCCACGACCGTCCGGCGAACTCCTGTACGGCGTCACGCAGGCTGAGAGCGAGTGCTGCGGTGTAGGTGCCGGCAGGAACCAAGAGGCCGAATCCTGCGGCGATCAAGCCGAACTGGCTGGTGACGATGTTTGCCAGCAGGACAGTCCCGACGTACGCGGCGACCGTGAGCAGAAGGATGAGCCGTGTCATCGGGAAGAAGGTCGCTTTCTCTTGCTCTTCGCGTGCTTGCGGT
This sequence comes from Lentzea sp. NPDC058436, assembly GCF_042721515.1. Taxonomy (NCBI): domain Bacteria; kingdom Bacillati; phylum Actinomycetota; class Actinomycetes; order Pseudonocardiales; family Pseudonocardiaceae; genus Lentzea; species Lentzea sp. NPDC058436. The sequence goes on along the minus strand of NZ_JBHXLF010000004.1, from coordinate 91,020 downwards.
AGCTGTCGAGCAGGTGGTTGGTCAGCAGTTGGATGTCTTTTGAGGTGTTCTGGAGTTCGTTCCAGCGGCGGGCAGATCCGTCCTTGAACTCCCAGTTCCCTTGAGTCCACCTGCAGATCGGTGCGAGCGCCTTCAACTCGACCTCGAAATCTTCAACCGTGAGCTCTTGATCGCTGGACTTGACCTTGACGATCTCGTCCATGACGAAGCCGAGGCTGATGATTCCGACACCGTGTGTGAGGCGAGACTTTGTCGGCTTCAGGTCCCAAGGCAAGCTGAAAACTTTCGAGACAGCCCTCCAGTAGGTCTTCAACACGCGCAGCATCGAGGCCACATCTCCGTCGCCGGCGCCGGCGTTGCGGTACTCGTGGAGCGCGCCGTTGTCGAGGCTGTTCTCAAGCATGCGAAGGATGGAGTTGTCCTTCACGAAGCCGTCCGGCATCGTCGTCGTGTGGATGCGGTGCTTGAGCGGTGAGTCCTCGTCGTAGTTGAGCCGCTCCAGGAGCAACGCTGGAAACTGACGGAGCTGGAGCGGCAGCGGGAGTTGGCCCGAAGCTGTCGGCAACAGTTCGTGGATCAAGCCCTTCGGTAGAGGCTTGGTGTTGTTGACCAAGATGAACTGAGACCGTTGCTCGGCGGCATCGTCTGTGATGAACGCCGTGACACACACGGGAAAGCTCTCAACGCGGGCCTGGCGGATGGCGGAGCTACGTTGCTGACCGTCGACGATCCACCCAGGCTTGTCCGACTCGCTCCACTCCTCGTCAACAGGGATCACCAGCGTCCCTGCACGGCTGTGACCGTCAGCTGGCGCACCCTTCGCCGCCTCGAAAGAGACTCGCTTGTCGAACGCCACTACAAGTGCGTTCGGCAGCATCGCGTCAGCGGACTCGATGTAGCGCTTGATCGCGTTGATGTGGGACGTCACCGCAGTACGTTGGTATCCCTGCAGTTGTGAGTCCTCGTCACGGCGGATTCGGGCGATCGTGGCGACCTTCGGCAACTGCTTGCCGTCGATCGCGAACGTGTAGAGCGTTCTGTTAGGCCCCTGCTTGACCTCGATAGCGGGGATCCGCAGCGTCTGCTCGGTCTCTATGAGGCTGTCGGTCGCGGTCACGCGATACTCCCTGCTACCAGTTCTCGGTCGAGTTTCTTGCTGAATACGTACAGATTGTGGAACCCACGGCTCTTGTTGCGCTCGGAGCCACGGAAGAGGATCACCTCAACACCGATCCGCTTGCAAATCGCGCACGGACACTTCTCCCAAGGGCGATCGCCAAGCGTCTCGCGGTACGCGGCGCGATGGTCCTTCTTGGGGTCGTACAACTTCTCGTACGCGCACAACGCATCGACGACTTCGTCCAAGTCAGCGTTGCCGTCGGCGTAGGAACGCACCAAATGAAGGCATTTCTGCTCGTGTTCGAACGCGAGGTCCTGCTCGATCCGGCCTGCGCTGATCTCCTTCCGCAGGCGAGGGCTACCGTCCACCTGAGGAATTCGGACCGCAACGTAGTTCCTGTCAAGCGCGTAGTAGTTGTCTTTGTCGTCCTTGAACGCCTGTCGGAACGCAGAGGTGGAGTCGAAGCTCGTCACCCCGTATCGCTCGAACTCCAGGACCTGCTCGCACCGGCTGATGCCCAGAAGGTGCAACTCTGTCTTCGAAGCGCGGTCATCGGCGATTCGACGCAAGCTCAACAGGATGTCTGCCGTCTTCAGCGGCACCATGCCACCCAGCGCGATGCGCTTGAAGCCGATCTTCTGGAGCACTGCCACCGAGTGAGCGTACGAGTCGGGGTCCCATCCCTGCGCCACACCCATAGGGGTGAAATCAACCTTGCGCAGCCTGCACAGCTTCCAGAACTCCGCAGCCAAGTCAAGGGTGATCTCTTGACGTCGTGTCCACTCCGGCAGCTTCGGCTCGTCGGCGGGGGTGACCGGCTTGAAGCCGAAGATCACGTGGTCGACGGAGATGCCGATGTGCAGCCCCGTTTCCTGGTAGAAGTCGATGACTTCGTCAGGCGTGTAGGGCGGGTACTCCTCGGCGACGTAGTTGAAGGCACCGCAGTCACCCATGATCTGCAGGTCTCTGCTCTGGCCGGAGAGCCGGAAGAACTGTTCAGCGCCTTCACGGTAGAGCCTGTGGCGCTGAGCGACCGTGTACTTTCCGGTACCGCTCATCGTCCCGTCCACGATCGCCTTCGAGACGAGCAGACCGTCGAAAGGCGGCTCCTCCAACGCTTCGTGGGCGTACAGGTCGTCGCGCTGACGGATGCGGAACGCCTTCTTCTCTTCGGTGATGAAGTCGAACGCAGGATCGATCTGATCCTGCGAGTCAGGGAAGAAGAACTTCATGACGTTGGCGTCCTGCCGCTCGTGACGTAGGTGCGAATGAGGAAGTTGGACAACTCTTGGATGTGCTTGGGGAGATTCTCGATGGCGTTCCACTTCATGCCGAGCTCTTCCCACGTGCCGCTGGTCCACCGGCACTCGGGTGCGATCTTCGCAAGCTCGCGGCGAACGAGTTCCGGCGCATCGTCACGCAAAGGATCTACTGCGACGAGCACTCGATCCATCAACCTGCCCATCGCCCGGATCCCCGCACCGTGGCTCAGCCGACTCTTGGTCGAGGGCTTGCCCCACGCGTCGGGGAACGTGTCCTTGACCGCCGTCCAGAACACCATCAAGGCACGCCACACGCCGTCTACGTCGGTGTTGCCGCTGCTCATGTTGCGGTACTGGAACAGGCATCCGGTGTCTTTGAGTGACTCCTCCAGCATCTTGATGATGCTGGTGTCGGTGATCACTGTTGTCTTCCGTGCCTTGGTGTCCGTGGAGGAGCGGCTGATGAGCCCGTGGAACGGAGATTTCTCATCCTGGTTCAGCATGTTGCACAGCTGCGACGCCAGCTGCTTGAGAGTGAGCCTGCGGGGAAGTTCTGTGGTGACCTCGGGCAGCAGTTCGGTCACCAGGCTGCGAGGCAGCGGCTTGGTGTTGTTGACCCGGATGAACTGGTCTCGCTGGACCGACACCTCATCAGCGATGAACGCGGTGACTGGAACGGGGAAGTTCTTGTTCCCGGCTTGCGCGAGCGCGAGTGCGCGCTGCTGGCCGTCCACTATCCAGCCTGGTTTCGGCCGGTCCGGTGGCACGAGCGGGATGTCGATCGTGCCGGCAGTCGCGACACCATCGTTGGTCTTCGGCCCCCGACTGCCGGTGAAGTGGACGTCAGACGACAACGCCAGGATGATCGGGTTTGGAAACAACACGTTGTCGCCATCCAGGTACTCGACTATCTCCTGGATGTGGGCGCGCACCGGGGCACGTTGGTAGCCGATCAGATCCCCGGCGCCGTCACGGTTCACCCGGGAGATCTCGGCGACCTGAAGGATTTCGGCTGCTGTCAGGGTGAAGAGGTACAGCGGTCGCTGAACGCTCTGCGCGATCTGGAGTGCGCGTCTGCTGATGATGAGCGATGACGGGTTTGCCATCAGGCTCCCTCCATCGAGCTCAGGAACAGTTGCCTGAACCGGCTCTGTTCGCAGGCGAACCCGGCGTCTCGAAGCTCACGCAGCATGGATGTGTGTGTGCTCCTCGGAGTCAGCCGTTGCGCGATGAAGCCCAGTACCTCAGCGTCGTTCATCGGCACGCGCTCGAACTTGCGGCGCGGTGCACTGCTTGAACGCAGCCGTGCCAGATGTTCGGTGAGAGCTGGCCTGGTCAAGTCGCCGTTGTCCAGTAGTGCCGCGGCGATGCGCACGTTCAGCGAGCCGAGGCTACCACCGAGGCTGTTCTGCAATCGTGCGTCAGTCGGCAGGAGATACCGATCCCAGTCGCCGGCGGTTGTGGCACCTGCTGAGATGATCGAGAGCCGTGCCGAGTCGTGAAGGTGGTTCGCGGCGGCGGCGATGTCTGGCCCGACTGCTCGCAGATAGCTGCTGGACAGTACGACGATGAACGTGGACTCGGGGTCGCTGTGTGCGAGAGCAGCCAGTGAGCGTGGAGTGCTCGTGCCTGGGATCCTCCAGGTGGCCAGATACTGCCACCATTGTTGGATCTTGGCGGTGGTCTTGCCCACGCTGTCAGCCTGATCTGTGGCGAAGGTGGCTGCGTAGGGCCGGAGTTCCGCTTCCAACGGCACCAAACCGTAGCCCGCTGAACAGATCCACGTGGTGGCGTTGTCGATCTTGGCGTGCAGCTTCCGTGCGATCTGCCACTGATCGCCCGCGTAGAGTTGCTCAGCGGGAACCTCGGGAACGTCGGACGTGCTCAAGCGTTTGATCCACGCGTCGAAGCGCCCGGCAGTGCCCAACTGAGTCAGGCTGCGTACCTGTAGTTCCTCGGGGACAACGCGTTGCTTGCGATTTGTGCAGGTGACGACGATGTGAGTGCGAGACGCGCCCATCACGTCGTCTCGAGCGTGTACGCGCCACGGTGAGGCCATTCGGTTACCGCGTAGGCCGCGTGGTCGTGAATGCTCTCCTCGTTGGCGGCGTGCACTCGGAACGCGAGTACACGGTCGTCGGTACGCAGTTGCTCGGCAACAGTTCGCGCCATGTCCTCGACGAACACAGGGTTGTCATACGCCTGCATCGTGACGAAGCGTTCATCGGGTCGCTTCAGCAGTGGGTAGACGGGAGCTGATGCCGCAGACTCCGCGAGGTCGAACAAATTGATCAAGGTCAACTGCTCGGAGTTGTCTGCCTGCTCGGCGAGCAGTACGCCGATGATGATTTGTCCACGCTGATTGTGGGCACCGTAGTCGCTGATCGCTTTGCTGCAGGGGCACACACTCGTCACCGGTACGGTCACTTGAATGCGGACCGCGCTGTCATGATCTCCACCTACGACGCTCCATCGAACGCGATGACCAAGCAGTGCACGAGCACCGCTTACAGGAGCCAGTCGCTCGCGGAAGAATTCAGTGTCAACGGCCACTTTCGCCCAGGGCGTAGTCAGTCTGCGAAGCACTTCGCGGTGCACGGCCTGCACGCCGGTGGCGCTGATCTCGGACGCGCACTCGTGCAAGATCTCTACAAAACGACTCATGTGGGTGCCCTTGACCTCAGAGGGCAGCGCAACGGCGAACGCGAACTCGCCGATGCTTTCTTGCTTGGCGCCGGGGCCATCGGAGATCAGTACGGGGTACCTCAGGCCGGATATGCCAACCTCGTCGAGCGCGACGCCGCGGAGGTCCGGTCGGCTCTGGACGTCTTCCAGCGTCATGCTGCTTCTCCTCGATAGACGCAGCCTGAGGTGCAAGTCTCGCGAACCACGATCTTTGACAGCGGAAGGTCGGCGGAGAGCCGGTCCCAGATCCACCGCGCCAAGTTCTCGCTGGTCGGGTTCTCCAAGCCAGGCACTTCATTCAGGTAGTGGTGATCGAGTTGGGCATCAACCGGCTCGAACGCCCTCTTCACATCGCCGAAGTCCATGATCCAGCCCGCGACGGGGTCCACATCACCGGTGACGTGGACCTCCACCCGGTACGAGTGACCATGCAACCGAGCACATTTGTGGCCATCCGGCACGTTCGGCAGTCGGTGGGCTGCTTCGAAGGTGAACTCGCGGAAGATCTCCATCACGCAATTCCTAGGTACTTGTGCGTCTGCAAGCTGAGACTCCACTGTGGATTCTGCAGGCAGTACTCGACAGCGGACTTCGTGTTGGCTTCGACCTCAGGGCCGTCCATCGGCTGAAGTCTGAAGTATGCGAAGTCGAGATTTTCGAACATCTCAGGTGGCGCCGCTTCCTGCGGGAAGACCAGCTTGAGCTCATCGCCGGACGTGAGGATCAGGTCTGCCCCGGCCTTGGGGCTGACGCAGACCCAGTCCAGGCCGGCGGGAGCCGACTGAGTTCCGTTGGTTTCCACCGCGATCTCAAAGCCGGCGTCGTGCAGGGCGTCGACCAATTCAGCGTTCAACTGCATGAGCGGTTCGCCGCCGGTGCAGACGACGAACCGTTTCGCGCGGGGATGTGCTTGGCCAGACCATGCACGGCTGATGGCCTCAGACAGTTCCTCCGCTGTGCGGAACATGCCGCCGCCAGGGCCGTTCGTGCCGACGAAGTCAGTGTCGCAGAACTGGCAGATAGCCTTGGCGCGGCCAGACTCCCTGCCGTTCCACAGATTGCATCCAGCAAAGCGGCAGAACACAGCAGGTCGGCCCGCATGTGAGCCTTCACCCTGAAGGGTGTAGAAGATTTCCTTGACCTGATAGGTCACCTCGACACCGACCCGGACAGAGCTGGATCTGTGAGGTCAAGTTCCTCGAAGCCGCGCTTGCGGAGCAAACAGGAGTCGCACGTCGCGCATGCCTGCCCGGCAGGGCTGGGGTCGTAGCAGGAGTGGGTGATCGAGTAGTCGACACCGAGGTCCAGCCCACGCTGAATCGTTTGCGCTTTTGTGAGATCGACGAGCGGAGCCTGCACGCGGAACCTCACGCCTCCGTCTGCCCCGGCAACTGTACCGAGCGTCGCAGCCTCTTCGAACGCGTCGAGGAACGGGCGCCGGCAATCCGGGTAGCCGCTGTAGTCCAGTGCGTTGGCGCCGATGAAGATGTCAGATGCGCCAACGGTCTCGGCCCAGCCAGCCGCAACGGACAAAAAGATCAGGTTTCGTGCCGGTACGTACGTGATTGGCGCCGAACTCGAGTCGAGGTCGTCAACGCTGTCGTGATGGGGAACGTCGATGTCGGCGGTCAAAGCTGAACCGCCGATGGCCCGCATGCCGAGGTCGAACACGATGTGTCGTGCAGCGCCAAGTTGCTTGGCAACGCGATGCGCAGCGTCCAACTCCACGGTGTGCCGCTGTCCATAGCTGAAGCTCAGCGCATACGTCTCGTAGCCCTCTGCGTTCGCGATGGCCAAGACCGTTGCCGAGTCCAGGCCTCCGCTGAGCAGCACAACAGCCCTGCGGGGTTGGTCCACCGTTTCCTCCAAGATCGGATCCGCCTTCGTGATCAGGTGGATCGCCAAAACTGTGACGGTCTCAAGATCGTAGCAGTGCAATTTAGGCGCAAGCGCGGCGCCTGGAGTTGATTGGTCGCATGTAGTTTTCGGGCATCGACTGTCCTGGAAACTGTAGCGCGGGAGCTGATGATCTTGGGGAGTTCGAGACGTGTCGGGGAAAAATCCTGCTGACCTGCGTCGCAGTTCGGCGACGCAGCACAGACGAGGCGAGGCGGCTCTGCGGTTGATGTAACCGCCTTGTACGGAACGTGAAACGGACGCCACGCGGCGTACCTGCCGTCGGATGCGAGCACGTGAGTCGACTCACCCGCGTCGAAGTGGACGGCCTCTTCGGGGAAGGCCTGCTCGCGCCTGCCCCGAAGAGGCCGTGATGCCGGTGATTGCCGGCCGAACTTCGTGGGCAGGTGCTGAACCCACTGGCTACTCGGCGCGCTAGAGCACGTTCTCCGTGAGTTTCTTGATCTGGGCGATCGCGGTCTGCAGCACGGAGGCCGAACCTGCTCCTTCCACGTAGGCGATTCGGTCTTGCGCGATGTGCTGACTGATGAAACCGGTGGCCGCGTGAGTCGCGCACCGGGTCACCATCACCACCGCGTCGGCGTTTCGCACGTGTTGGCGGAGTTGTGGCCCGCCCACGTGATCTGACCGAAGGACGAGCCTCACGTTCGGGGCTTCGAACTGCAGTCGTTCGCTTGCTCGTGCGAGCACCTTCTCGTCCAACGAGTACAACAACAATGACGCTTGCGAAGACCGCCAGTTCTCCGCGTCTGGCGTAGCGCGAAGAGACGGTTCGTCCGCCAAGGTCCATTGCAGACCCAGGTTCAGTTCGGTCGTCAGTTGTCGAGCGAAGCCAAGGGTGTGATCGTCCAGCCTGGACCCGTGGATGGCGAGCGGCCCAAGAACTCGGTAAGCGAAAGCCGAGCGTGCTGCCTCGTTGGGACAAGCCGCGACGATCAGCGAGTCCACCATGTCAAGAATGATCAGCGCGCGATCGACAGCCACCCAACGATCACACTCTGCGCCGATGTCCTCCAGCAGTTGCTGGTACCGATCTGACTTCGGCCCTGCCCGCAACACGACGTTTACCAGCGCGTGGAGAGCCAGCAGGTCACCTGGACCGAACCTGTCACAGAAAAGAGCGTTACCGATGAACGAGGTCGCGGAGGCAGGTGCGGTTCCGTCTGCTCCCAGCGCGTTGATGAACGCTCCGGCCGCATCCCAGACTCGATCTGCCGCGGTGCGCGTGAGGTCGTCGAGCACGGCTGCGATCTGATCATCAGCTGCGGCAGGAGAACTCCACTTGATCCACGTCTCTTGTTCTAGTGCGGTCTTGAAGCTGGAGGGATCTGTGGACGCCGCTTGCACCAGGTCTAGCCAGGACTCTGGTGCGAGCACCTCACTTGCTGCGTCCGCGATCGACTGCTGAGCGGAGGCAGCCGATGGGAGGAGGGTTGCCATCTCGTTGGTGAGAGCACCTGGCAGTTGGGCGATGTGTCCGTCTTCAACCGCGAATGCCCTCAGCCGAGCGAGCCGCTCGGTATCAGCGCGAAGGATGCAAACCATCACGTCGACTGCCGACGATTCAGCGGAACGGTGCCGAGGTTCGCCGTCGAACAAGCCGCGCACGTCGCTGTTATGCCAGCGAAGTGCAGTCAACGCGGCGTCGAACTCGCCTGCGTCGAGGTGCTCGGCGATGACTGTGCAGTAGATCGCTTCCAGAATGGCGTCTCGGACCGGAGCTGGAGGAGACTGGCGGACAACGTCCTCCAAACGCGGCAACGAGAGGATGTCAGCGTCTCGCCCTAGCCTGTTCAGGCGCTTGATGTTGAGGAACGCCAGGTTTGTCGCGTCAAGTCCACCCTTGGCCTGGAGTTGACCAAGCAGATCTGCGGACGCTTGCTCCCCACCCGCTGCCAGCGCGCTGTCGAATTCCGCCAGCAACCTGCCGGTGGGCTTGACCACTCGCCAATACCGCGGCGGGCGACTCGCAGCGGTGCTCTGCATCCGCATGAGCGAGTCGGTGAGCCGGCTGCGATCGATGCGAGTGTCTTGGGTTCGAAGCTTGAACGTGACGCCAGGACCGCAAAACTCGAGTACGGCGCGCTCAACTGGATTGTCGGGATCCATCACTGCCGGACGGGAGTCAGAGTCGTCCCTGATGTACGAGTGGCCTGCGAACGCGGTGATCAGCAGGGAGGTCTTCACGACATCGGCTCTTGCCGGCGCGATCACGTACATCACGAACTCGTCGGTGGCTTTTCGCAACCATGGCAACACGATGAGCGCGTTTGCGCCGCTGGAAGCCTGGTCCACGAACGGCTTGACGCGAGCTTCCCAGCCGCCCGCCGCCATGTCGGGCCACGCGTCGTTGTGCGATGCCGAGAAGAACTCGCGGAGCAAGTTTTGCAGACTCGCCGACGTTCGTGCCGGCTCAATCGTGCGCGAGTTCACGTGGCGGCACCCCATCGGCGTTCCAGATCGAGCCGTGCTTGTCCTGGCTGAGCGCCGCCGACGCTGTACGTCACAGCTTCGTCGTTGAACACCATGCCACGCACGGTGAAGTTCATCGAGCCGGTGAGCATCCAGTCTTTGCCACAGAAGGTCTTCTCATGAATTTCAGGTGCGAGGCTGATCGTCAAGCGGTCGTTTGGTGCCTGGGTGGTCAATCGATCGATGAACCGATCGTTGTGCTGGTCTGGACGTGCCACGACGTGCAGATCTGCGCCACTGGTACAGATCCTTCCCAAGGCGTCGGACAACCGGCATACGGTGACCGAGTCATCACCGAAGGCGGCATCGAACTCTCCTGAGTTGTTGTCGATGACGTCGACGTCGGTGATCCAAGGAGAAACCAGCCACAACTGAGGACTCGGGGCAAGAAGTTCCGCAAGCAGCACAGACCGGAGTAGTGGCCGAATGCGGATACCTGTGCCATCGCCGATACGGATCGTCCGTGGCGTCGTGTTCACTGGATGGCCTCCCGGATCTCCACGCGGATGACCATCTCGCCGGCGTGCCGGGTGACGCTGCGGACCTCGCCGTAAAGTCGCAGTACATCGCGGTCGATCGCGATCGCCGGTATTTGATACAGGGCTTCCGCTGCCACGCGACCGCTGTCGTCCCCTGCAGACACGAGGTCAACTTCCGCGTCCTGAGCCAGCACCTCGCGATACCTCTCCATCCAGTCGTGAGCGGACAGTGAGACCTTCTGAACGCGATCGGTGTGCGCTGCGGCAACCAGCAGACGGTCGATGATCGCCTCTGGCGCAAATGGCTGGAAGTAGTGCAAGTGCTGGTTGCGCGCCAGTTGGCCGCGAAGCCAGAGCAAGCTGAATGCCTGGTCCGCGTTGAGGCTTCGTGTGGTGCTGCGCGCGTCAGACCTCTTTCCAGCGATGTAGGCGATGACCCTGGCGTCCACCTCAATGCCCAGCGCTGTCTCCAGGCGGTCCCAATCGTCGATCAACTCCATCGCTGCGGTGTCGCTCCCGCCGTCCGAACCAGGACGCAACAGGCGAGTGGACGCGACGCCGACAGCGGCACGGCGAGGGGGGCCGTCCAGGTTCGTCCACGCGGCTCTGAAATCGGCGAGTGCAGAGTCGGCTTCATGCGCAGACCCGGCTTGCCGCAGTCGCCGCATCGCCTGAGCCGCCTCTCCTGAAGGTTCAGTCGTGACGTTCCGCAGCAGACGTACGACTGCTCCGTCGACGTACTCGTGCACGCTGGGCCCGAGGATCGAGTCGACCAAGGTCCAGAAGCGACGGGGATCCTCGCTGTAGTAGCGGATCAGGTACTCCACGACACCGAGGCCGCCCGGAGCTGTCTCCGTCAACCAGACGACGTCAGCACCGTCGACGCCGGCAGAAGGAAAAATGTCGACTGCGAGGTCGTTGTCCTGCGCGTCAGGGCATGCCCGGATCGAAGCGGAGAGAATCGCAGCAGCGAGCGTCTCCCTGTACGCGCGGTGTGCCAGTTCCGCGGTGCGCGCGGCGATGTCTTCCGTGATGAGCAACTCGGCCACACGCTCGACAGCGTCGACCACGACCTGATCAGCGGTGAGCTCGATCATGCCCCGTACGAGCCGGTCGGTGGTCGTGTGTTCCGATCCGTTGTCGGCCGAGCCGCGGTACATGACGGTCAAGATCTCTCGGAGGTCAGCCAACCACTTGCCGCGAGAGAGGTCCCGCAGTACATCGGCAGGTGGTTTGCCGTTCGCTCCCGCCAGTGCGAACGCCGTGAGATAGATGTGTGCGAGCCACTCTCGCTTGAATCGGTTCGAAACCTCACACAGCACCTGATCATCGACCAGAGTGTGGAAGAACGCGAACGACCTCCACTGTGGAGACTTGAGGTGGGCCTGTACGGCGTCGGCGCTAACGTCCAACGGGGCGAAGGTGAACTGAATTCCGTCCGCTTCCAGGTCGAAACCGAGCGCGGCCGGTCGTCCGTTCAGAACGTAGCTGATCTGGCGTTGATCTTCACGACCTCCGTCGTAGGCGACCGATATGTCAGCACCGAGCGACATCCGTCGAACCTCGATCGGATTACCAGCTGAGTGGGACGAGAAGGCGATGGCCTTCACACGGCTGTGCCAGCGAGACGGCGATGGGATGTCGCCGGGGTGTGGCGCTGTGGTGTGTGGCACGACGATCTCGGTTCCCCACACCGGGGCACCGTGCGATCGGGTTTGCACCTTGGGATCTGGCTTGGTGAGCCTGAGCTCCAGCGGGCGCACGACATCCACTTCGTTGCCACCGACTGGCTGCCACGTACCTCGGCGGAAGCCGTTTCTGACGAACGTCTCAAGTTCCAGGAGGTTCGTGTCCACTGGTGGCGCTACCCACGTGCGATCATCGTCCTTCTTCACCCCGTAGCGCTTGCTCACCCGGCCGGGAACGGCCTCGCGCAGGGCGTGCCCGATACCCAGCTTCTCCGGTTCATCCGCCTGACCGAAAGGCAGTGACAAGGTCACCTCGGGCAGGTTGAGCTGATCGAAGAGCGCCGTGGTGACGAACTCCGGGAGCAAGGACCCGGGATACGCACCGGGATCTTCGCGGAGGGCCTGCCAACCGCTCTCCAGCCGTCGCAAAGCTGTCGGAATAACGGATAGCATCAATGAACGAGGTGGCTCCCACATCACGGCCTCCAAGTCACTCGTACTGAGGCTCAAGGCGTTCTGGAGATGCTTCGTCAAGGAGTCCCGGGCCGTGTCCTCCTCGAGAACGGCTTTGAGGAAGTCGACGAGGTACTTGGCCACGATTTCGTTCGTGGCCGTCTCAGGTGACGGTGCGCGCATCGTCCGCCGTGGATCTGCGGTCACACGGCGCCTTCTCAGTTGTACACCGAGCCAGTCGATGAGTGCGTGCGTTGCCTGGATTTTGAGAATGAACCGGTTTTTGACAGGCAGCCGTGGAGCTGTGACCTCGGGAGCGAAGAGGCTTTCGTACGCTTGGTAAGCCAGGCGGTCGCGCCCGTAGTCCGACAACGTCACCACGGTGACAGGGCGAGTGTTCCGGCGTCGACCGGCTCGTCCCCGGCGCTGGATGAACGCGGCGGAGTTCCGCGGTGCCTTGTGCTGTATGACAAGGCCGACCCGGGGATCGTTGACTCCGACTTCCAGTGACGGCGACGCCACGGTCAGGTCGGCGTCATGCGCTATTCCCGCGTCTTGAGACGACGTCCGTCCGATCCGCAGCGGGCGTTGGTGGAGGTCTTTGGACAGCGGACGCCCGATTTTCTGCGTGATGCCCCAGTCTTGACCGTCCCGATCTCGTTCGAGCTTCTGCGGTGCTTCTCTGCTACGCAAGGCCGCCAGGACCGGCTTGCCCGGAGTAGGTCGCATTGCGCGAGTCTGTCCGGCCTCGGCGTCTCGCAGGTCGTCGTAGAACCTGTTCGTCACATCGAGGTCGTCGGTGAACACGAAACCGGTTGTTCCGAAGAGATACTGCTCGGCGTCGAGTAGCCGGCCGAACAACATCGCGGTCTGGATTGACGTCGAGAGAAGGCTCACGCCCGACACGGGATCGCCGCGTAGGGCGATCGAGTACTCCCGCCCTTCTCGTTTCAGTTCGTTGGGCGCCGGCTCGACAGATTCGACATCGGCAGGGTCGAGCCCTGTGAGGGAAACGAAGAACCGCTCACTGTCGCGCAATGTCGCCGACAGGCCCACGAACGTGATCGGTTTGCGGGGATTCGCGTGGCGCCAACGTCGGAGCATGAGCGCCACCTGGGCTCCGTGCATGCCGACGTACGTGTGCACCTCGTCAAGCAGCACCACGTCGGGAGCAGATCCTGGTTGCCACCCGAGAAGGGCGCCCATGTCTGGATCGGCACTCGTGCGACTCAGCATCTCAGTAGTGGTGAACAACAAGTCCGGGTAGTTCGCCTGCATGCTCCTGCGAGTGAGCGCCACCTGGCCTGGCTCCGACCGGTAGGCGCACTTCACGCACCGAAGTACTTCCTTCGGCGGGTTTGCCATCCGGTCGGTGTTCGCCCAGATCAGTTCGCCCGTACCGCAACGCGGGCAGTCGACGTATGGACAGACAAAACCCGCTGTAGTGCTTCGCCACGCAGCCTTTCCTTTACCGACTGTGTTTGGTGCGGTAGGGGTTGCGCCGAACAACACGCCAATACGAAGAGGACGCCTGCGGGGTGACAAAGCAGGGGTGAGACGTTCGGCGGTGCGCAAAGCTTCGCCGAGCTGGTCACGCAGAAGCTCGATCCGCGGGTACAGAGCGAGCGTGTGCACGCGCTTCCGCGTGGGCGTGGTCATCGCGGCGAAGGCAGGCAGGTAGAAGGCGATGGTCTTGCCGCTGCCGGTGCCGGCGCCGACGATCACGCCGCTCGATCGGCTACCGGAGAGCCTTGAGAAGACGGTCCGCGTCGCACGAACCTGGAATCCAGCCAGGTCGTTGCTGCCGATGAGAGCTTTTGCTACATCGTCCTGGGCGTCGTCCCAGCCAGGAGCGGATCGAAGCTCTTTCAAGGCTTCGGTCAAGGTCACGTTCCGCTCCGGATAACGTCGTGGAGCTACGTGCAACCTGTAGTCAGCGACCAGGCGTCTCCCCTCAAGCCACCATTGAGGTTCGTCCGCGCGGGACCAACTCGGTTTGAAGAGTTGTCGCAGACTCGTCGTCAGCCGCAAGGCCTCGCCAAGGCGTGTGCGGTAGGCAGATGAGACGTCACTTTCGGCGGGATATATCAAAGCCTTGCTGATGAGGTGAGCCCGGACGTCTGTAACTGAAGCGCTCACGGGCGCGTCTTCGTGCTCACGCAGCAGCAGCTCGACGACTGCGTCCACCTCGTCCTGCGAGATGACACCGCCTGTCACACCCCACGACAGCAGCGGAAGTTCCAAGTCTTCAAGCGCTGACAACACGTCGTTGACAAAGACGTCTTTCCAGCCTGTCATCCACCAGTCCTCTTCATAGCGATCTCGGTGTCCAGCCCCGCCGATCGCAGCAACCGGATCTCGTCGTCCGACACGTCAGCCAGTCTTGGGCTCGGCGTCCGCGCCAGGCGATCGAGCACGGCGGCGAGTTCGGCAGGAACGTCCTTTGCAGTCCCGAGCAGCTCGCCAAGAGTCTCCAAGGTCGTCCTGAACACGCGTACATCGCTCGAGTTCAGGTCCGACTTCGTGATCATCCGGTCGAGGTCCTGCTTCTTCGAGCGGGCTGCAGGTTGCTGATCCACGTTGAGCATCGGCAGCTTCCCATAGGGCAAGTCCTGGACTCGCGCGGTTGCCCACCTCTGCCACACCTCGAGCGTCCGATCACGCAGCCGATTGGTCAGTGTCTCGACTTTTGTACGCGCAGCCTTGAACACCGGATCGAGCGGGTTGGGGGAGGCTTCGGCCTTCTTTTTGAAGTCCTCCAGCCCCGCGCTGAGCCCGGAGAGATCTACCAGGGGTGCGCCGATCGCGCTGTTCACCGACTTGGCCAAGGTGACCTGTCTTGCCAGGCTCTGCAGCGAGTCTCGGAGCTTCGTCACCCGCTCACTGATGCGTGTGGCCTGCCGCATGCCTTCAGCGCCATCGGCGAGTCTTCGAGCCTCACCTTTGAGCCGGTTGGCCTTGTCCAGGACCGTGTCAGCCATGGTCGACCTCTTCAACCTTGATGATGTCTTCCCACTCGGCGATCACACTCTTGATGCTCTGCGAGCTTGAGTCGTCGTGGTTACCGGTCCGTAGCGCCGCGTTGCGGAGCGCGTTGTCCAACCAGTTTTCGCTTTCGGAGAGGAACCGTGAAATCGCCGTGAGGTCATCGCCGCGATCTTTGGCTGCCAATGCCAACTTCAGGCCTGGGCTCTTGGCCTCATTGGCGGACAACAACCGATGCAATTCGTCCTCCAATTCGGTTATCGCTCCCCAATTGCGAGTGCTGGCTTCATGCCCGGTTGCGTCAATAGACTTTTCGGTCGCGCTTGGCAGATCAATGCCGGCAGGCCGGGCCTTGTTCATGGCATCGCGCACCGCCGCGATCACGA
Source organism: Lentzea sp. NPDC058436 (assembly GCF_042721515.1). Classification (NCBI taxonomy): domain Bacteria; kingdom Bacillati; phylum Actinomycetota; class Actinomycetes; order Pseudonocardiales; family Pseudonocardiaceae; genus Lentzea; species Lentzea sp. NPDC058436. Next base: position 75,573 of record NZ_JBHXLF010000004.1, on the reverse strand, counting down.
CCGAACCGTTACTTCCTCTTGTTACACGGGCTCTGAGGCCGATAAGTGCGTCTTTCAGAACCTCCAGCTGCTGGTCCACGTCTCTCTGCAGCAGCGAGAACCCCTTGACAGCGGGCTTCACCCACGAGGGAACAGCATCTTGAGAAGGCGGCAACCACTCCCACGAGCTCGCTGCCATCTCCAGCAGGGGCAGGAGTCGGGTTGCGTCAATCATCTTTGTTGCACCAGTGCCCTGGGCAACTCCGACAGCATCTCTGATCTGATTCACCAGATCAGGACGGTGGACGAGGTGTCCCTGCAGGTTCTGCTCCCAGGCTGGAACCCGGCTGTCCAGGTCGCCTCGGTTCCAGCCCTTTCCATCGTGCAGGCTCGCGTCAAGTAGCTGTGAGGTGCTCATTCCAGGCCAAGCCCGGCCAGCGAGAGCGGCTCCGATGAGTGATGCGCGAAGGCCGAGTACCAGGTCTTGATCTGTGATGGCCCACGCGGTCTGCAAAACAGCGGTGAACGCGTCCGCCTTCTTCTCCGCGATGGTAGCGAGCCTGCGCATGTCGGCCGCGGTGTGCGTCAAATTGACTTTTGCTCGTAGGATGGATTGAAAAAATAGACTGTTCCTGGAGGTTCTCCTGAACTTGATGGGGGCATTCTCGGCGCTTGCGTTGAGTTGTCCCTTCGCTTTCTCGATGTACACGGTGCCACCCTTGTTGTCCCAGACCTTTTCCCAGGCTCCCTTGCTGCGTTCTCTCATGAGCGGGTTGATCCAGGAATAACGATATGCGACAGCCTCTGCGATGATGGTGCGAATATCGCGGGCCGTGTCCTGTTCCAGTGGTTCTCCGCGCTTGCCCCAGTTGTCAATGTTTTGCAGTTTCGTGGCGAGAGCGGGTGATATTTGCTGCCTGTCAGTGGAAGTATGAATCGGGTTTGTGGACGCGACTGGCGTTGGCGTGTTTTTGGTTTGTGTCGTCGGAGAGCCGCTGAGTTCAGGAATAGCAAAGGCGGTGCGCATCGCCGACTCAGTGGGGATGACATCCTGTGCATCGCCCCAGAATTCCGCAAACAACGTGTGGCGAACTACATCTTCTGGCCGCTGCTGATCGATTCTTGCAAGTGTGGAGTTGGGGACCGCCTGGTCGATCTTGGCCAGTTTGAAGTCATCGCGGAAGCGAGGAGGTGGAAAATCACCATTTACGATGTCGTGTCGATAATCGATAAGTGCTGGTTTGATCACGCCGCCCAATACTGCGCGTGGGACGAACTTGTACTGATTTTCGATGGGGGCGGTTGAATGTACTGCACGACGCAAAGCGGAGCGGTTGAAGGGGTAAAGTCCGTAGCCTTCGGATGACGCTCCGAACGCAGAGTGGCACGCGCTCTTGAATGCGCAGTCGTTACACTTGTTCGGGGTTTCATCGGGGCTTCCCTCAAATGCCTGTGCGCCCACTCTTGCGGCATTCAGGTAGCGGGCCGCGAACGAGGCGATGTAGTCGTCTCCCTCGTCGTTTTCGCTGAAGGGGGCATCCAGGTCGTATACGTAACCCAGGGTAGCGTGAAGTCGTGTGAGGACAGTCTCTGGGAGGTCGCGAAAATAGCCGGTTGTTACCGCCATCATCGTGCGAATACGTGCCAGCACCTCTACGCCGCCTCTTTTAGCGGGTTCGATCATGGCGTCGAGCAGCTCGCGTTGCATTCCTTGAATCAACGCGAAGTCCTCGATGAGGAGAACAATTTCCTTGTTTTTCGCAGAATACTCTTTCCGTACCTCGTTCATTGCCTCAATGAGGCTGCCGGCGCCGAGGTTGAACGACTTCTTCACCGCGTTTTCGAGGAGCTCGTTCAGAAGGTCGACAGCAGCGCTTTGCAGCTCCGGCATTGCCGACAGCATGGCAAGTTTCTGTCGAGTGATTTCCGCAGTCTTCTTGACTTCGCCGAAGTTGATCGGAAGATCGCTTGTCGTGAAGCGTTCAGGCCGATCATCACCGCCGTTGCGATCGTGGAGGAGGCGGTCTGCCATCTGGGGTATGAATCGCGCCGGCTGGAGCATGTACTCGCGGACGTGTGGGTCCTGCAGAATGACTGCGAGACCTTTTGGGCCTCGCAAAGTTCGTGCGGCGCCAGAAAGTCCTTGTGAGGATGTAGCAGCTAGTTCCTCTTCGAGGCTGTTCAGCAGCTCGCGCGCAAGGGCTGGAGTGTCGCGGCTCTCAGTGAATCGCTCGATGCCCGCGCGCAGCTCTGCGCCGCGGTCAGTGTCGAGGTCGACAAGAAGTTCCCGGATGACTGCTTTCAGGCTCGTCTTGCCCTTTTCCAGGTAGATGATCTTCCGGTTTTCCGCCTTGGGAATTTTTTCGTAGATCCATCGCACCAGATGTGACTTTCCTGAGCCGGAATCGCCGACCACAGGCACAAGTAGTGCACCTGTGTCTGACACGTGTTCAGTAAAGTCTTTGAGCACGGTTTTCTCGTCAACCGTCGTGTTCTCCTGAACGAGTGACTTGGCATCATCTCGGGTTCCGCCATTCAGCTTTGAACGGCGAATTCGCAGCGGGGCATGTGTGGCCAGGAAGATAGACTTTGGAGGGCTGACGGCTTCGGTGTTGATCGTGTTGGTGGCGTCCTCAAGATCCCAGCACGCGTACGTGGTGAATTTATTACTCATCTGATTCCTTCCTGTACGCGATATCGCTTACCCGTCGGCCGGGTTCATCAGGATCCGCAAGAGTTACGGTCCGAGAAGCATCTGCGAATCGGCCCAAGGTCAGCCAGTTCTCGCTTTCTCCGCGGAGCAATGCGTACGAAAGCGCGGCGTCGACAACCGACTCTCCTGGATGTCCGATGTGGAGCTCAGACGCGAACTTGCCGCCTGGCAAAACCGGGATCTGCTCGCGCAGCAACCGCACGGTGTCGACTGCGGATCCGAGACTCGGGGCATGACGGAGGACGTCGCGGACCGCTGAGGTGCAATCAGCCACCATTGGCCTCGCGCCTGCTGAAGGAAAGAGTGGCGGAGTACCCAATCCCAATGCGTGTGCCCAACGCCCGAAGGAATTCCACCTGGTGTCGTTCGGATTTGCATTGGTCTCTTCAACAGAGAATGAGTTGCTCATGAAATCATTTGCTGTGCTTGCCGTGACGGGAGGACCTAGTGGGTCAGAGGAGAGAAAGAAGCACAAGATGATCGTGAGGTCTCTGCTGTCACGGTTTGGATGTGCGGCCAGATCGCTGTTTCTGTCGGCGTCGAGCAACACTGTTCGGAGTAGCCGAGCAAGCTCGGCTGTTGAGTCCGGTTGGTACTTCAAGTGCAGTTTGCCTTGCTCATCCTTCGTGACGATTTCAAGCTTTTCCAGAGTTCTCAACGTTCGCTGAAAATGCGATGATCCGGATAGCGAATTCGGGCTGAGGAGTTCGTGAGCCTGTTCGGCATCGATACCGTTATTTCCTGAGAATAGCCGGATCGCGGTCCACAACTGCGAAGGGAGTGCGTTGTCGACGTTCAGGATCGCCATCAGAGCATCTCCCATGCGGCGTGAGCGGAAATTGTCGAGCTGTGGAGCTGGTTCAGCGGAGTGCCCGGCTTATCTGGGAGCTCTGAGTGAGCAGGGTGCACCACATAAGTGATGTCGGTCGATGTCAAACGAGACACGAGGTCATCCGGCAGTGAAACGGTCTCGGGGGTGCCGATCCACAACACGGGTCCGGCATAGGAGCGAAGCAAGTCCTCGTCCTCATCTCTGATCACGGCGGTCAGTGATGAGTCTTGTTGGATGGCTGAGCAGAGTGGCGCCGAAGCACCTGGTCCGCTCAGTACGGCAATCCCGTTGCGGACGAGGCGTGTCAGCAATCTCGGTATGAACGTGCTGAACTCTCGGTCGTCTCGCCACCAAATGCTGAGCCATGAATTGCTCGACCGAAGGCGGGCCAGTGGTAGGGCTTCACCTTCTCCCGTGTGCGGCACCACTGGACCGGGCTCTTCCGAGAGGCGGTAAAATCCTTCCGCGCCAAGGCTTCTGTGGGTGCGACACCATGGGCACCCTCGACAGTTGATGGCAACGTTTACATCGGAGCTTCGGTAGTAGTTCGCGAGTGTTTCGCCAATGCATCGATCGCCGTCAAGAACTCTGGTCATTCCGTCAATCGCTTTGCGTTGACCGCGTTTGATCACATCGCGTACGCGGCCGACTCTCTTCGCGAACTCGTCATCGCTGCCGGGATTGTTGAGCAAGGATATGTCGATGTATTCGCTTGATGTTCTTTCAAACTCGTTGAGCTGCTCGTACCACTGGTCGATGTTTTGCTCAGGGGTGCGCTTCGGGGGCTCTGGAAGCGACATTTGGAGGATTCCGGCCTGCTCCATCAGATTTAGTACGTGAACGTTCCAGTCTCGATATGTCTTTGTCGGCTCGTCAAACCTGGAGTGGTAGCTGTTGAGATCGAGACGGTGGCGGCCAGGACCTAGTTCTTTCGCGCTGTCGATCATCGCTTTCCAGTGTTCTAGCGCCCTTGCAGGTCCGATGATCTTTTCATCGGCCAGTGCCAGGGCTGTGCGCTCGTCACCGGCCGCGGTCATCAGGACCGCGGTGGACGGTGAGCCATCTCGTCCGCCGCGACCGACCTCCTGGTAGTAGCGGTCAAGCGACTCCGGCAGACAAGCGTGGATCACGGTTCGCACGTCCGGCACATCGACGCCAAGGCCGAATGCCGAAGTGCCGACGACGACGTCGTACTTCGTCACCGCGCGCCCCGAAGCGTCCTGACCTCCCCACGATTGAACAGCTTCGCGACGCTGCTCATCAGTTGAGTCTCCGGACACTCCGGTTACGCGCCGGAATCCGTTTGATCGCAGGAGGTGCACCCACTTCGGTACGTCAGCGACCTTGCTGACGTACAGCACAAGCGGCCTCGGCAAGCGGCTCACTGCTGCAAGTACGGCAGCGTCGCGCTCGGTGTTGTCGTCGAACGTCGTGATGTAGTAGCTGGGTTCGTGACGAAGCTCGGCCGCGGAGATGACACGGGTGGACGTCGGCGAACCGAACAGGTTCCTGAGGACCGCGATCTGATCGGCGGTCAACGTAGCGCTCATAGCGACTGTTGTTGGCGCTCGTCCAGGAGGCGCGACTGCAAGCCAACTCTTCTGGTGTTTGGCCATGAGTTGGAAGGACTGGCGGAACCGCGTCCCCCATTGAGCAACCAGGTGTGCTTCGTCGATCACGAAATAGCGGAGCGTCCCGGCTGCCGCAGCTTCTGCCACCGAGTACTTCAAGCCGCTCACCAGCGCCTCAGGCGACGTGAACAGCAGTCTTTGTCGCCCAGATCTGACCGCGTCTCGGATCGCTCGCTTGTCGTCGTCGCTCAAGCCGCCGACGTACGCGTATCGATCTGTTACGGAGCCTATGCCGTGTTTGGACATGAGGGTTCGTGCTCGGCGCTCCATGTCGAGCGCGAGCACGACAGTGGGAACAACCACAAGAGTGAGGCCAGCCTGAGTTCGGTCCACCAGCCCTGGAGCCTGGATGACTGCCGTTTTCCCATGGCCCGTGGGCAGACAGATGATCACTGTGGACCCCGGCGGCGCGAGAGCGACTGACCGAGCTGCTTGGCGCTGTCCAAGCGACTGGTACTGCTCGAAGTGCAACGCTCTGAGCCAGAACGGGTCAGCCGGATACGTAGGTCGAGGGAACTTCGCGTCAAGCCCCAAGGCCAACGTTTCCATGTCTTGCTCCGCAGCGACCGGTGAGGGCGAGGGCGGATGCCAAGGATGTACGAGGATGCGATCCTGTTGCCCGGCAGGGATGATCGTGCAGTCGACAGCCGACCAGTCCGATTCAGCGGGCAGCAGGTCTGACCTCGGAACTACCAGTCCGCTGAGATTGCCTCTGGCCGCCGCTTCGAGAAGAACCTGGCGAGTGAGTACGGCGACGTCCCTGCGTGCTGCGGTGCCGTTCTGTAGACCGTGAAGGGCATCCGACAGCCTTCGCGCAGGGCCGGTTCCCCAACTGTGTTGAACATCTGGCCAGGCGTTGAAGAGGGTCTGCGCGCCCGTCCAGCTATCAGCCATTGTGGATGCCCCTCCGTCCCAGGCAGGTCGTGGCGGCCACTCGCACGACAGGCTCACTGATTCCGTCGATGAGAGCTTGAGTGATCGTGCTGTTCAGCAGCATGCTTTCACTGCCGTTGACCAACCGTCCTGCAGCGGCTCTGGCCTTGGCTTGTGCTCGGTGCACACGAAGGGTTTGTCCGGCGACCTCAGTGGCTGTCCGGCACCTGCTCACAAGTTCACTGCCTTGTTCCAGGTTTTCGCGGGCGACTGCTTCCGCTTCCTCGCCGGCGCTCTGGAAGTTGGCAAGGCCGCCGACGGTTGCGATGAACTCGCTGAAGCCGTTGATGTGCACGCTTCGGTCTCGTTGGCCGTCGTACTCGCGGTCAAGCCAGGCTGCTTGCCCTGGGTCTGTCACGGGCTCGTAGCCGATCGTGCTCACCCAACTCTTCATCATGAAGGGTGGGAACAGACGATCTGCTTGCCGCCGAAGAGCCTTGACCTCAGCGCGAGCATCGGGGACGAGTCCCAACGCATGGGTCAGATCCGCCTCTACGATGAAGTCGAAGCCGAAGTACAGCACGGGCGATCCTGTGTGGTGGGGGTCGTACCGCCAGAGCGCGACAGCTTGACCACGATCGTCTCCGTCAACGACGTTGGCGAGCATCTCCATGATGGGGTTACCTACCCGGAAGATGCGAGAACCTGGCCGTTGCTGCGCCACAGCGCGGTTGAACACGCCTTTGGCGGAAAGTTCCCCGTAGGCCCCTTGCTCCACGCGGAGCAAACGTGGGTCTACCAGAGGTCGAGACTTCGAGACGAGGAAGGTTACTTCCTTGTCAGTCCGCATGGGTTCCTCCTTGCGGAGGATGTTGATGCCGCCGTGGTCCTTGTCCGTGTAGCGCAGCACGGACGTAGCGATCTGCTTCCAGTCGGTCTCCAGTTCACCGATCGCTTTCGGCACGTCGAACACTTGGCCGGTCTTCTCGTGGACGGACTCCAGCATGTCCATCTTGTCGATCTCGACACGGGCTTCGCTCAGGTTCTTGCCGACCGCATCCTGCACAGAACTGAAGCCATCTGGCCCGTTTGCCAGCGCCGCTGCCCACACGTCAAAGAGGTTGGCCGCAATCGCGTCCTGAAGGGTGGAGAGGGACGTGTCGAAGATCCGGTAACCATCAAGGAGAAGATCGAGCCATGTCTTGAGAGTGGACACCTCCCCAGTCGACGGCAGGATGACGTACTGGTCGGCAGGAGTTCGCTGAGCTTGTGCGCTGGTACCGGGAAACCTGTCGACACGTCCCAGACGTTGCTCCAGTTGGTTGGGTGACCACGGCAAACGTAGATGTACCAGTGCGTCTGCGGTCTGCAAGTTCAGCCCGTCCTGTGCCGAATCGTCGACCACCAGCAGCGACGGACGCCTGGGGGTTCCTGAATTCCAGGCTTGCAGGGCTTGCTCCTGGGCTTCGGCGGGGACGCTGAACGTGTGCTTGTGGATCGCAGCGTTGGGATGCTGCGCGCGCAACGTCGTGGTGAGGTCGTCTGCCAGGGCACCAGGACCGCAGAACACGACGGTTCTCGCGTGCTTCTGGACGACTCTGACCAACTCGCGGTGGATCTCAGGCGCCCACGACGTGCCGGCGTCGGTGGAGAGATTGAGGAGTCGCTGCAGAACACTTGCCTCGTGGGGCAACACCGGAGGCTCGGTGAGAAGCGTGCGCTCTCGGTCGGTGAGCCTGCTCGTGTCTCCGCCGATGCGCTGAACACGCCAGTTCATCGCATCGGCGAGGTCATTCACTCCACCACCCGCGCGCCCTATCAGCACCGCGAAGACGGCAGCGTACGCACGATCTTCCACGGCGCGGCCGGCATCCATCAGCGTGTCTCGCACGACGCTCCTCCACTCCTGGAGAAGGTCTTCGGCTTCGTCCTGCGCCTCAGATCGCACGGTCAGCACGGTCGGTCGATGACGGCCGCGAACCTCGTAGGGGAGGAAGTCGCCGTCCGTGTCTTCCTGGAGCACGTGCGCCCGGCGGTGGCGAATGGTCCGTCGATGCAGTCGATAGGTCTCGCTGACGTGGCCACGGAGTTCCTCAACACGCAAAACGAGTTCAGCCTCGTCCGCTTCGTCGAGAAGGTCTCCCTCGTCATCCAGCAGGGCTAGCACTCGTTCCGACAGTTCAGTCAATCGTCCGTCATCGGGAAGCATGTGTCGGATGCGGTCGATGTTGATCGGCAGCAACGACGTGTCCCATGACGGATCGAGCGCGTAGGCGACGTCAGCAAGTTCCGCGCGTAGCGCATATCGTTTCGCGAACGCCTCTGCCTCATCCCACCTGTACAGATCAGCATCCAGGAGGTGGAGCAGACCGAGGTGTGTGGTCAGGTTTGAGGTCACAGGCGTTGCAGACAGCAGGAGCAACCGCTTCGTGGAGTGCGCGAGTTGAGCGAGTCGCTGGTACTGGTCGCTGTGCGGAGCATCCGCGTCTACTAGGAGATGAGCTTCATCGACAACCACGAGTTCGTTGTCCGTGTAGTTGCTCCAAGTGTCTGGGCGCTCGTGCGCGAGGACCTTGATTCGAGCCCTGGGGAAGTCGTCGGTGAAGAACTTCTCGCTCAGTTCACGCACCCACTGCCTGCGCAGTGAATCTGGCACCAGGATCGCAACCCTGGAGGTTGGGCTGTCGATCAGCGTTTGGCGGATGACATAGCCTGCTTCGACTGTCTTGCCCAGTCCTACCTCATCGGCGAGCAGGTACCGCTGAACAGGGTCGGACAGCACCGTGAGAGCGGCGCGTACCTGGTGGGGGTAGATCTCTGCGGCAGACGACACGAGAGCAGACGTGCTAGCGGTGGAGGCACGCTGGCGAATCAGGCTCTTCAACATCGGGATTCTGGCGCCGTAGAAGTATGGAGATTCGCACCCGCCGGCCGTCAGAACGTGAAGGGGGTTTGAGACAGGGCGATTCCACCTGACCCGGAGATCGCGACCGTGTACACGAAGCCCTTCGCGCGCGAAGGGAAACTGTACGGCGTAGACGGCGCCCGGAAACTTCGTCAGCACGCGTCCGGCCGACCATTCCGCGGTGTCCGGGTTCAGCCAGAACACGCGCGCGCCGCCGGGAAGCAGTACAGATTGAAGGTTCCGGACGGTCTCGTCAAGCGATTGGGCGATAGGCTGGGAGATGGACTCGAAGTAGTCAATCCTTACTTTGTCGGCGATCGCTCCAACGCGACCAATGTCGTCTGTGCCGTGACGCATGACGAAGTCGCCGACTTGAAGTCCAGCCATTTTGCCCCCTCTGGCACTAGCTTCCCCGTGGCTAGAGTAGGCCCATCCGAGATGATCGTTGAGTCGGGGCGCGCTTTGCCACACGATGCATGAAAGACATTTCCATTGTCGATCGTCGATGGCCAGGTGTTACGGTTGCTGCGAATGGGTGAATCTGATGTGCATTCCGCGCTTCGTGGCCGGTTGCTGGGTTGTCCAAGGTGGTCAATATTGGACTGGACCATCAGGATGATCAACGTCAGCGCAGGCGGCTCGGATGCGGCTTATCTTGAAGTGGTCGGACGCCGCATGTTTGGTCTTGCTTGCTGATGGGTGCGCGGTCTGCTGTCACGTTCGTTCATGGTCGCGCTGTCTGGCGCGTTCGGTCGCCGGTGGGTGAGCGACGAGTACGCCGTCTCGGCATGTTCGGCGTTTCTGGTGGTGACAGCTTCGATGATCGGCTCAGAGGTCGATCCTGACGAAGGCCGCTGACCTGTTCTAGCAGGTCAGCGGCCTTACTTCGTTCCAGCGCCCCTGGCAGGATTCGAACCTGCGACCTCGGGATTAGAAGTCCCTCGCTCTCTCCACTGAGCTACAGAGGCTGGAGGGGTGCGAAAGTGACCACGACGCGTGGCCACCGGTGCCCCCACCGGACACATCGTCCGGAGTCGATCGACTGTTTCCGCCCTACGTCCAAACGGGTGATGAAAACAGTCTAAACGTGACTCAGATCACGTTCGTGGGGCCGTTGAGGCTCTTTTCACGAGGGAAACGTCGAGTCTCGTCGGCCGTGGTGGTCTGCCGCCGGCCAGTAATTTCAGGGCCAGTTCGCCGGCTCGGCGGCCCTTGTCGGCCAGGGGTTGACGCACAGTAGTCAGCGGTGGGTCGCTGTAGGCCGCTTCGGGGACGTCGTCGAAGCCGACGACCGAAATGTCTCCCGGGACGGTCAGGTTCAGGTCGCGGGCCGCTTGGAGGGCGCCGAAGGCCAGTTGGTCCGACGCGCACAGCAAGGCGCTCGGGCGCGGCGTGCGGGTGAGCAACCACCGCGCGCCTAGACGTCCGAGCTCGCGATCACTGCCGCGCGCCTCCCACACCGGAACATTGTCCGGTTTCACCCCTGCTTTTTCCAAAGTGTCGAGGTAGCCGCCCAGGCGGTCCCGGCTCACGCGGAACGGCACGGCCGAACGGCGCTCGTGCGAGACCGGTCCCTCTGCTCCGTCCGGGTGCAGCGCGAAGGTCAGGACGCCGAACCGCGTGTGGCCCAGTTCCAGCAGGTGCGCGGCTGCCGCGGACGTGCCGGTGTAGTCCTGCACCTCGACTCGTGCGGAGCCCGGCAGGATCGGCTGGTCGATCACCACGAGCGGCAGGCCGCGGGCCGCCACGGCGTCCAGGGCCGGCGCGTGGTCCGGCAGCGAGTAGGCGACCATCACGTCCGCCTGCGTGCGCGACACGATGGACGGGCGTGGGCCGCCCGTCGAGTCGCCCGGCATCAGGACGAGGCTGTGGTCGTGGCCGTCGACGGTCTGGGCGAGGCCGTCGAGCACGATCGACAGCGCCGGGTCCGAGAACGCGCCGGACAGGCCCTCCGGCAGCATGAAACCCACGGCCGCGGACGTGCGGGTCGCGAGGGAGCGGGCCACCGGGTCCGGGCCCGCGTAGCCGAGGGTGCGCGCCGTTTCGAGGATGCGTTCGCGCAACGACGACGACAGCTGGTCCGGCCTGTTGTACGCGTTCGACACCGTTGCCCTGGAGACCCCGACGGCCGCGGCGACGGTGTCCAGCGTCGGCCTGCGTCGGCGGTCGGAGTCCACGGACGCATCGTATGCGAGAGATCGCACCTCAACCGCTGGCGTTGCTGAAGCGCTTCAGTCATGCTGGGCGCATGTCCCCACGCCTGGCCACGTTCGTCGTCTTCCTGTTGAACGGCGCCGTCTTCGGCACTTGGGCCTCCCGCGTGCCCGCGCTCGCCGAGCAGATCGGTGCGGAGGTGGGCAGCCTCGGCCTGGCGTTGCTCGGGGCGAGTGCCGGACTGGCGTTCACGGCGCCGTTGGCGGCACGGGTGTGTGCGCTCTACGGGTCGCGTTGGGTCCTGATAGGGAGCAGCCTCCTCAGTCCGCTGCTTCTGCCCGTGCTCGCGTTGTCGCAGTCACCGCTGCAGTTCGGACTGACGCTTGTCGCCCTGGGCGCGAGCATCGCCGCGATGGACGTGTCGATGAACATCGCCGCGGTCGTCGTCGTCCGCAGTCTTCAACGGCCGTTGATGCCGCAGTTCCACGCCGGGTTCAGCGTCGGTGGTCTCTTCGGGTCGTTGGGCAGCGCCGCCGCCGCTCAGGCGCAATGGACGCCCATGAAGCACTTCCTCCTGGCGGCGCTCGTCGGTGCACTGGTGGCCGTTCTCATCGCGAAGAAGATCCCCGGAGGAGTAGGGGAGCGCCATAGGGAAGAAGTCGCCGAACGCGCGAACGTGCTCAAGAGCCCGGTCCTCTGGCTGTTGGCGGGCGTCGCGCTGTGCAGTGCCATCGCGGAAGGAGCGGCGGCGGACTGGTCGGCGCTGTTCATGGTGCGTGAACGTGGCATGGGCGACGCGGCAGGTGCGTACGCCTATGCGGGCTTCTCGGTCGCGATGGCGCTCGCACGGTGGTTCGGCGAACCGATCCAACGCCGTCTCGGCCCGCACCGCCTGCTCGCGACGGGTGGTGGCCTCGCCGCGACGGGGCTGGCGCTCGCGGTGCTGGTCCCGTGGCCGGCGGCTGGGTACGTCGGGTTCGGACTGGCCGGGCTGGGCCTCGCGTTCTCGTTCCCCGTGGTCATGGACCTGGCCAGCGAGACCGGCAAACGCGAGGACGGCAGCGGCGGTGAGCGTCAGCTCGGGCTGGTCACGACCATCGCCTACAGCGGGTTCCTCGCGGGTCCGCCGATCGTGGGCGGCCTGGCCCACGTCAGCTCTCTCGTGCTGTCCCTCGGGTTCGTGGCGCTCGTCACGGCGCTGATCATCCCGACGACCCTGCTGGCCAGGCGTGCGGCTAGGCGGACGGCATCCGTTTGAGCGCTTCCTGACGGATCGGCTCCAGCGCCCTGCTCGCCTGGCTCTCGGTGGCGTCACCGCCCATGCCGATCGCGACCAGCAACGACTCGTCGCGCGTCACGGCGATGGTGGCCGTGCACACCATGTCCTTGTCGGAGGACGGCCGGGAGCAGCTCAGCCACGTGGCGTGCTTCGAGGTCTCGACCTCGCGGCCGTCCTTCTGGGACTTCTTCGACTCGTCGAACGACCGGTAGGGCACCGCCACCATCACGTACGGGCCCTCGTTGAGCGTGAACAGGCACGAGTTCGCCAGCTCGGTGCGCGGGACGGGCTTGAACTTGAGCGTGCCGAGCGGCTTGAGGTCCTTCTCCGTCACCAGGGAGCACGGGTCGACGCCGGCGGTCTTGCGCGGGGTCGCGATGGCGAGCGGCGGCAGTGGCTCCGCGACGGGTTCGCCCTGGACCGAGTACGCGCAGCCGGTCAGCGGGACCAGCGCGGACAGCAGGAGGAGAGAACGTCTCACACGGGGCAACACTAGAGGGTCGTAGGCTCCGGGTCGTGCCAATCGAACGCTCCACCAGAACGGGTTTGGTGCCCCTCGTCGTCATCGGCTTCGCGGTGGCGGCCCTCGCCGCCGTCGCGCTCAGCTCGTTCGAGAGCAACCCCCCGGTCGGGGTGCAGATCGTGCGGGTGCTGACCGAGACGGGTGCGGTGGTGACCATCGGCTCGTTGCTCCTGGCGGCGTTCCTCGTGCCACCGCAGAAGTCCGGCACTCTCGCAGCGGACGGCTACGCGGCGATGCGCACCGCTGGGGGCTTCGCACTGGTGTGGCTCGTCGGCGCTCTGCTGTCCGTGCCGTTCACCACGGCGGCCGCGATCGACCGGCCGGTGAGCTCGTTCACCTTCAGTCAGATGGTCGCGACGGCGATGCTGCTGGAGCAGTCGAAGGCGTGGCTGCTGACGGCGATCCTCGTGGCGTTGCTCGCGCTGGGCTGCCGTCTGGTGCTCACGTGGGGATGGACGACGGTCCTGCTGTTCGGCGCCATCTTCGCGTTGGTGCCTGTCGCCGTCACGGGCCACTCGTCGTCCGGCGGCTCGCACGACATGGCGACGAACAGCTTGCTGTTCCACCTCGTCGCCGCCGTGCTGTGGGTGGGCGGTCTGATCGCGTTGCTCGCGCACGGCAGGCGTGGCGGCGCGCACCTCCCGCTCGCCGCGACGAGGTTCTCGAAGATCGCGCTGGTCTGCTGGATCGTCATGGCCGTCTCGGGCGTGGTGAACGCGCTCGTGCGCATCACACCGGCCGATCTCGTGACGTCCACCTACGGCTGGCTGACGCTCGGCAAGCTCGCGTGCCTGCTGGTGCTCGGCGTCTTCGGCTACTTCCAGCGCGAACGCGGCGTGAAGGGCGTGGTCGACGGCAGGCCGCACGCCCTGCTCAAGCTCGCCGGCCTCGAGATCCTGCTGATGATGTTCACCATCGGCCTGGCCGTGGCGCTCGCCCGCACGCCCCCTCCCGGCGGCAGCACCGAGCTGCCCAGCCGTACGGAGATCGCGATCGGCTACGACCTCGACGGCCCGCCGACGCTCGCCGCCATCCTGTTCGACTGGCGCTTCGACCTGATCTTCGGCACTGCCGCGCTGGTCCTCGCCGCGCTGTACGTGCTGGGCGTGCGCAGGCTGACCCGGCGCGGTGACAAGTGGCCGGTCGGTCGCACCGTCGCGTGGCTGTGCGGCTGCTTCTCGCTGCTGTTCGCGACGTCGTCGGGCATGGGCCGGTACTCGCCGGCGATGTTCAGCGTGCACATGGAAGCGCACATGGTGCTGTCCATGCTGACGCCGATCCTGTTCGTCCTGGGTGGACCGGTCACGCTGGCCTTGCGCGCGTTGCCGGTCAACAAGGAGGTGCCGGGACCGCGGGAGTGGGTGCTGGCCTTCGTGCAGTCACCGGTCGCACGGCTGCTGACGAACCCCTTCGTGGCGCTGGCGTTGTTCGTCGGTTCCTTCTACGCCCTGTACTTCTCGGGACTCTTCGAGGCCGCGCTGCCGTTCCACTGGGCGCACCTCGCGATGAACGCGCACTTCATCCTCGCCGGCTACGTCTTCTACTGGCCCGTGATCGGCGTGGACCCCGCACCGAACAAGCTGCCGCCGCTCGGCAGGCTGGGACTGCTGTTCGCGTCGATCCCGTTCCACGCGTTCTTCGGCGTCATCCTGATGAGCTCCGCGACCGTCATCGGCGAGCAGTTCTACCGCGGCCTCTCGCTGCCGTGGGTGCAGAGCCTGCTGGAGGACCAGCGGCTCGGCGGCGGCATCGCGTGGGCGGCGGGGGAGATCCCGTTGCTGGTGGTCATGGTCGCGCTGCTCACGCAGTGGGCGCGGCAGGACGGCCGAGACGCGAAGCGGTACGACCGCAAGGCCGACGCCGATGGGGACGCCGACCTCGAGGCCTACAACGCGATGCTGCGGAAGATCTCCGAGAAGGGTTAGACCGACAGCGGACGGCGGAAGCCGCGGACCGCGAAGAACGCGCCGACCGCCGCGATCACGCCGCTCGTGACCAGCGCGCCGGCCACTCCCGTGACGGGGTGGGCGAGTGCCAGGCTGCGGGCGGCGTCGACCGCGTAGGTCAGCGGGTTGACCTTCGCGATCGCCTGCAGCCAGCCAGGTAGGCCGTTGATCGGCACGAACGCGCTGGACGCGAACATCAGCGGGAACATCGCCAGGAAGCCGACGGTCTGCATGAGCTCTGCCTTGCGGACCCAGGCCGCGATCGCGATGAACACCCAGCTCAGCGCCCATCCGACGACCAGGGCGAGGCCCAGTGCGGCGAGGGTGCCGAGCATGCCGCCGTCGGGGCGGAAGCCGAACACCAGGACGCCGAACGCGATCATCAGCACCAGCTGGAACGCGGTGCGGACCGCGTCGGACAGGTTGCGGGCCAACAGGACCGTGCTCGGGCGGATGGGAAGTGAACGGAACCGTGCGAGCACACCGTTCGACATGTCCTGCACGAGCCCGATGCCGGACGCGAGAGAGGACTGCATCGCGGTGTTCACGAGGATCGCGGGCAGCAGGTAGTTGATGTAACTCATGCCCGCCGGGAAGTTCGCCGTCGACGTGATGCTGCCGAAGATCTGGCTGAACAGCGTCAGCATGATCAACGGCTGCAGGATGCTGAAGAAGACGAGTGCGGGCGTGCGCAGCAGTGCGCGCAGTGAACGTCCGGTCAGCACGAGGACTTGCGTCGGGTAGCTGCTGCCGTGCCAGGTCAAGGTCGCCATGATTTCCCCCTAGTTCGCGGCGAGAGTGAGGTAGACGTCGTCCAAAGTGGGCTCCTTTAGGCCGATTTCGTGCGCCTCCAAGCCGTTGTCGTCCAATGCGCGCACGACCGTCGCAAGGTCGCGTGACGCGCTGACGGGGGTCGTGAGCGTGAGGCCCTCGGCGACGGGGTGGAGCCCCACGGAGTTGACGGCCTTCAACGCGAGGTCCACTTCGGACACCGAGTCGAGTGTGACGGTGACCGTGCGCTGGCCGACCTGGGCCTTGAGCTCGGCGCTCGTGCCGGACGCGACGACCTTCCCGTGGGACAGCACGGTGATCTGGTCGGCGAGCCGGTCGGCCTCGTCGAGGTACTGGGTGGTGAGCAGGACGGTCGTGCCGTCCGCGACGAGCTTCTCGACGATCTCCCACATCGCGAGGCGGCTGGCCGGGTCGAGGCCGGTGGTCGGCTCGTCCAGGAACAGCACCTCGGGGTTGCCGACCAGGGAGGCGGCCAGGTCGAGGCGCCGCCGCATGCCGCCGGAGTAGGTCTTGGCGTTGCGCTTGGCGGCGTCGGTCAGGTCGAACTGCTCCAGCAGGTCGTTCGCGCGCTGGTGGGCCTGCCCGCGGCTCGCGCCGAGCAGGCGGGCGATCAGCACGAGGTTGTCGTGGCCGCTGAGCTGCTCGTCGACGGCGGCGAACTGACCGGTCAGGCCGATGCGGCTGCGGACCTCGTGGCTCTGCTTCACGACGTCGAACCCCGCGACCTTCGCGCTGCCGGACGACGGCGGCAGCATCGTGGTGAGGAGGTTGACCAGCGTTGTCTTGCCGGCGCCGTTGTGGCCGAGGAGGCCGAGAACGGAGCCCTTCTTCGCGGTGACGCTCACGCCGTCGAGCGCGTTCACGTCACCGAACCTCTTGCTCACCTCATGCGCTTCGATCATGAGCTCACTCATTTTTTCTCCCCCTTGAGCGCGCCGTGCAGGAAAAGCTCGACGATGGCGGCGGGTTCGGCGGCGGTCTGGCCGAAGCCCGAGCCCATGCGGTTCGTGAAGACGGTGCCGAGCAGCATCCGTCCGGCCAGGTCAGGGCTCACCCGCAGGTCGGCGCCGGTGAACAGGCGGCCGACGGCGTCGGACAGCTGCTGCATGCCGATCGGCGGTCCCTTGTGCTTCTTGTGGTCGTCGTCGTGCGGGTGGTAGCCGGACTCGCGGAGCGTGCCGATCAGGCCCCACATGCGGTCGAGATAGCCGCTGAACGCGGCGACTCCCGCCGTGAGGCGTTCCTCAAGCGGTACGTCCGAAGGGATCGCATCGAGGCGTGCGACCTCTTCGTCCGAGCGCAGCGCGCGCTCGACGCACGCGTCGAGCAGTTCCGCCTTGTCCTTGAAGACGCGGAACACCGTGCCTTCCGCGATACCGGCCGCGGCGGCGATCTGGCTGGTGGTGACGTTCGCGCCGGCCTTGACGACGAGCGGCAGCGTGGCCTGGACGATCGCCTCGCGGCGGTCTTCCGGGCTCATAGCGGGGGCGCGGCGGCGGCGTGGTTCCTCTGACACGTTCGCCACTGTATGAGTGAGCACTCACTCATGTCAATGAGTGGGCGCTCACTCACTTGCTCGGCTCCAGTGTCGCCCTAGCACGTACCCCTGACAATTCCGCGGTTCGGGGCACCTGAAGATCTCGACTTGTCCACAGCTCGCGAGTTGTCCACAGATCCGCCGCCACCCCGTCCGGCCCGCCTGCTCCCGGAGCAACCTGGACCACGACCCCGCGACCTGGAGGCGAGCCCGATGTCCTGGAATTCCACGCTGATCACCTGCGTTGGCACTGTCGTCAGCGAGATCACCTACAAGCACGGTGAAGACGGCAAGACGTACGCGTTCTTCCGCATGAGCTCGACGGAGCGCCGGTACAACACGGGGGCCGCCGACTGGGAGGACGGCGAGACGTTGTGGATGAACGTCTCGTGCTGGCGGAAGCTCGCAGACAGCGTGAAGACCACGCTGTCCAAGGGCGATCCGGTGATCGTCCAGGGCAAGTTGCGCATGCGCTACTACGAGAAGGACGACGGGAAGAAGCTCGCCGTTCACGTGGACGCCATGCACGTCGGGTTGGACTTGAGCCGCGTGCAGTCACTGGGCGCCGCGACGCTCGTTGAGCCTCGGGCCGCCGAAGATCTCTCGGAGGAACCCGTTCCGTTCTGAGCTGTTCGGGGCAACCGTGTGCCGGACTTCGGGAACCCACCCGATCGGGTAGCGCGCGCCGGAGAAGATGTACCTACTGCGAACCACGAGAAGGAGGGAAGCTCGTAGATCGGGGCCGCCGAGGACCGATCGCCGAGAGTCGTTCACGTTCGAACGGAACGAGCAGGTCACCGACCCACGTGACGCTCGATCCAGGGGTGAGCGCTCGCTTGTCGGCGACCGAGGTCAGGAGCCTCCGGGCACCGCTCTACGATCGCCGCCATGGCCGAGTTCATCTACACCATGAAAAAGGTGCGCAAGGCGCACGGTGACAAGGTCATCCTCGATGACGTCACGATCATGTTCTACCCCGGCGCGAAGATCGGTGTGGTCGGTCCCAACGGCGCCGGCAAGTCGAGCGTGCTCAAGATCATGGCGGGGTTGGACCAGCCGAACAACGGCGAGGCGTACCTGTCGCCCGGTTACACCGTCGGGATCCTGCAGCAGGAACCGCCGCTCAACGAGGAGAAGACCGTCCTCGGCAACGTCCAGGAGGGCCTGGGCGAGATCAAGGTGAAGCTGGACCGCTTCAACGAGATCGCCGAGCTGATGGCGACCGACTACTCCGACGAGCTGATGGAGGAGATGGGCAAGCTCCAGGAGGAACTCGACCACGCCGACGCGTGGGACCTCGACTCCCAGCTGGAGCAGGCGATGGACGCCCTGCGCTGCCCGCCGGCGGACGCCGAGGTCACCAAGCTCTCCGGTGGTGAGCGCCGCCGTGTCGCGCTGTGCAAGCTGCTGCTGAGCAAGCCCGACCTGCTGCTGCTCGACGAGCCCACCAACCACCTGGACGCGGAGAGCGTCCTCTGGCTGGAGCAGCACCTCGCGCAGTACGCCGGCGCCGTGCTCGCCGTGACCCACGACCGGTACTTCCTGGACAACCTGGCCGAGTGGATCCTCGAGATCGAGCGCGGCCGCACCCACGCGTACGAGGGCAACTACTCGACGTACCTGGAGAAGAAGGCCGAGCGCCTCGCTGTCCAGGGCAAGAAGGACCAGAAGCTGCAGAAGCGCCTCAAGGACGAGCTGGACTGGGTGCGCTCCGGCGCCAAGGCCCGCCAGGCCAAGTCCAAGGCGCGTCTCGACCGCTACGAGGAGATGGCGGCCGAGGCGGAGAAGACCCGCAAGCTCGACTTCGAGGAGATCCAGGTCCCGCCGGGCCCGCGTCTGGGCAGCGTCGTGGTCGAGGTCGACAAGCTGAAGAAGGGCTTCGGCGAGCGGGTCCTGATCGACGGCCTGTCGTTCACGTTGCCGCGCAACGGCATCGTCGGCGTCATCGGTCCGAACGGTGTCGGCAAGACGACGCTGTTCAAGACCATCGTCGGTCTCGAGCAGCCCGACGCCGGCGGCGTGAAGGTCGGCGAGACGGTCCTGCTGTCCTACGTCGACCAGAACCGCGGCGGCATCGACCCCAAGAAGAACGTGTGGGAGGTCGTGTCCGGCGGACTCGACTACATCCACGTCGGCAACGTCGAGATGCCGTCCCGCGCGTACGTCAGCGCGTTCGGCTTCAAGGGCCCGGACCAGCAGAAGCCCGCCGGTGTGCTGTCCGGTGGTGAGCGCAACCGCCTGAACCTGGCGCTGACGCTCAAGATCGGCGGCAACCTGATCCTGCTGGACGAGCCGACGAACGACCTGGACGTCGAGACCCTCGGTTCGCTGGAGAACGCTCTTGAGCAGTTCCCCGGCTGCGCCGTGGTCATCTCCCACGACCGGTGGTTCCTCGACCGCGTCGCCACGCACATCCTCGCGTGGGAGGGCACGGACGAGGACCCGTCGAAGTGGTACTGGTTCGAGGGCAACTTCGAGGGCTACGAGAAGAACAAGCTCGAGCGCCTGGGTGCCGACGCCGCGAGGCCGCACCGTGTCACGTACCGCAAGCTGACACGGGACTGAGAGGGCAACGGCGACGTCGTGGCGGCGAGGGGCGAGACGCAGGCGAACGTCGAGGTGAGCACGCTGGTCGTGCCCGCCTGGATGCTGCGTTGGCGCGCACCGGAGCTCGCTCTGGTGCTGGGTGAGCGCGCTGTCGCGCTCGCCTCGACCCGCCGCGACGAGGCCGACCGCCTGAGAGCGGAGTCGCTCGTGGTCTTCGCGGGCAACCGCGTGGGCCGCGAGGTCCGCATCGCCGACAGGGCGCTCGACGCCCTGAAGGCGGCGCAGGCCGCCGGAGAGCACGAGACGGGGTGGCTGCTGCGGGTCGAACTCGCGGCGTGCGCCCGGTCCGTCGGAGCACCTCTGACGGGGTTCGCGGCGGTCACGCCGGTGCTGGAAGCGCCGGACGTGCCCGCGGAACTGCGGGCCTCGGCTCTGGTGCAGGCCAGCGAATGCCTCGTCACCGTCGGCCGCGGCGACGAACCCGCACGGGCGCTCGCCGAGGCCGATCAGCTCTACGTCGCCGACACGACGCTCGACGAGGACACGCGTCTGTTGCTGCGCGGTCACATCCGCGCGGTGCAGGCCGCCCAGCACCGGCGGTGGGGCGACCTCGCCGCCTCCATCGGTGCCGCCCGCGAGGGCCTCGACCTGCTGAGCCGGTTCTCCGATCCGTGTGCCGACAGCGGCCAGGGCGTCGGCCGGCTCACGCTGGAACTGGCGCTCGCGCTGATGGACGCGAACCGCCTGCTCGACGCGAGCGACGTCGGTGCCCCGCTGCTCGACCGCCCCGTGCGCGCGCCTTCCGCGTCCACCATCGGCTGGCTGCGCCTGGCCCTCGCCACGCGGGTGCACCTGCCCGCCGGCAGGGTCGGACTGGCCCGCGAAATGCTGCAGGAAGCCGCGGCGAGTGCCGAACGCCATCAGCTCGACACGTTGCTGGCGGAAAGCCTGCTCGCGCTCGCCCACGTGCACGAGGTGTCCGGCGACCTGGCCGACGCGCTGACGAACCTGCGCTCAGCCCACGCCGCCGAACGCCGCCGTGCCCGCGCCGTCTACGCGGTGCGCGCCCGGCTCGCCGCGGAGTTCTCCGGTGTGCACCGCCAGCCGGCAGACCTGCACCAGCAACTCGCGAGCGTGCTCCGGCCGGTCGAGGGCATGCAGGTGGTCACCGACGGCGTGTTGTCCGCCGCTCTGAAGCAACAACTCCGGCAGTGGCGTCCGGTCCACGTCCGCAAGGGCGACGGGCTGAACGTCAAGCGCGCCCGCCGCGCTGCCGAAGACATGACCGTGGAAGGTTTGTCCGCGGCACGACAACACGCCGCCGACCGGTGGCGCATGGTCCAGCCGTTCGGCGAGCCCGACGACAACACCCCGGAAGCCGTGGAACCGCCACCCGCACCCCTGCCTTCTTCCTCCCCTTCCCCCTCCGAACGCACGGTTCCCGCCTCGGGCCTGATCGCCTCCGCGGGTGCCATGGTGAGCGGCCGGCGTCGCGCCGCCCGCGTGGCCGCCGGTGAGATCGACGACCGGCCCACCACCATCGCCGAAATCCCCATCACACCAGCGGCTCCCGAGCCCGAGGCCCAGCCGGCGCCAGAGCCGCAGCTGACCGTCGAGCAGGAACGCAAGCGCAAGGTCGAGCAGCAGCTCATGGAGCTGCAGCGCGAGGCCCGCCGCCAGATCGAGGCGGAACGCCAGGTCCGCGCCGAACAACGCGCCCAGGCCGAACGCGAGGCCCAGGCCGCCGAGGAAGCCGCGCGCGAGGAGGCCGCCCGTCAGGAAGCGGCCCGTCAGGAAGCCGCGCGTCAGGAAGCGGCCCGCGAAGAGGCGGCCACGCAGGAGGCCGCACGGCAAGAGGCCGCCCGCCAGGACGCGGCGCGAGAAGCGGCCGCCCGCCAGGAGGCTGCTCGTCTGGAAGCCGCGCGAGAAGAGGCCGTCCGTCAGGAGGCCGCGCGCGAGGAGGCGGCGCGTCAGGCTGCCGCTCGTGAAGAGGCCGCCCGGCAGGAGGCCGCGCGTCAGGAAGCGGCTCGCGAGGAGGCGGCGCGCCAGGAAGCGGCCCGTCTGGACGCGGTCCGTGAAGAGGCGGCGCGGCACGAGTCCGCGTGGCAGGACGTCGCGCGCCAGGAGGCGGCTCGCCTGGAGTCCGGGCGCCAGGAGGAGGCCCGCCGCGAGGCCGCGCGTCAGGAAGCGGTGCGCAGGGACGTCGCCCGACAGGAGGCGGCGCACCAGGAAGTCGCCCGCCTGGCCGTGGAACGCGAGGAAGCTGCCCGCGCGCAGGCCGCCGCACGCGATGACGCGCCGGAATCGCAGCAGGAGAGCGTGCTGGACATGCTCAAGGCCCAGGGCCTGCGGGCAGGCGGTCGCCGCCGGGCGCGCGACGCCGAGTCGCAGTCCGACACCCCGTCGTGGCGCGTCGAACCCCCGTCGAACTCGCGCCGCGACGACCAGGCGGCGGACCCGTCGCCGAACTACTTCGGCGACTCCAGCACGCGTTCCCGCTCCGAGCGCCTGGCAGACCAGGGCATCGCGGACGGCGGGGCGCGGTCCGGTCTGGCCGCGGCGTTCTCGCGTCCGCCGGAGGCTCCGGACTTCGGTCCTCACCTCGACGAGCCCGCCTACCCGCTGCACACCCCGGCCGAGGGTTTCCCGGCGGCCGCGGCCGACCCGGACGAGCGCAGGCTCCCGAACCTCGACTTCAGCGGACTGGACTTCGGCGGCCTCGACTTCACCACCTCGAAGTCGAAGCCCACCGAATCCGTCCCGGCCTCACCGCCCGAGGAACGCCCGGACCCCGCGGAGCCGGAGAAGAAGCCGCTCCCGGACCCTGTCCCGGCCGTGCCGGTCCCGGACGAGATCCCGCAGGCCCCCGAACCGGACCTGGTGTCGACCAGCTTCCTCAGCTCGGCGGACGTCGACGACGACCCGTCGGACGTCCCCACGACGCCGACGCGCGCACAACCGCAGGCCGAGCACGCCCAGCCCGCGTTCGGCGGCCAGAGCGGCTTCGGCGCGCAGACCTCCTTCGGCACGCAGTCGAGCTTCGGCACGCAGACGTTCGGTGGCAGCCCGACGTTCGGCACGCAGCCGGGCTTCGGTGAGCAGCCGGGTGCCGGTGAACAGCCCGGCTACGGGTTCGGGGCCGCCGCGTTCGACACCGCGCCCAGCAACGGCACGGACTTCGGCCTCGACGCGAAGCCCGGTCAGCCCGCATCACCCGGCTCCGCCTCTCCCACAGACCCCACCGAGCCGAGCGGGCAGGACTCGCCGGAGTCCGCGTCGACGACCACGCAGACCGACTCGGCCGCGTCGTACGACTTCTTCGCCACCAAGCCGGAAGGCGGAGACCCGGCCACCGAGAAGATCAGCCGGCCCGATCCCGAAGACCCGGCGGGCCGCCCGAGCAGTCGCCGCAGACCGAGCGAGATGAGCCTCGCCGACCTGCTGGCCGAAGCACTGGTCGCCTACGAGACGGGCCGCCGTTCCGACGAGGAACAGCTCGACGCCTCCGACCTGGCCGCCTCGGACTGGTCGGCGGCCGAACCCGAGGCCACTTCGGCGGGCCTGTCGGAACGTGCCACCGAGGCCGCTGCGGCGGGCCAGTCGGAACTTGCCGCCGAGGCCGCGCCGGTCGACGCGGACCCGGTGTTCCGGCCGGGCGAGTCGTTCGGCGCGGGCGCGGAGCGGCAGACGGGGGTGGATCCGGCGGCGGGGACGGCGTTCAGCTCGGACGCGTTGTTCCGGACCAGCCGGCCCCCGAACGACTGGTCGGAGAATCCCGACACCTCCGCCGAGGAGATGTTCGGGTCGGGTGCCTCCTACATCGTCCAGCTGAACAGGCCCGCCGGGGTCACGTCCTCGTCGGAGGCGCTGCCTTCGCAGGAGGCCGCGCCGGGGTCGGAGGCGTTGTTCCGGTCAGGGCTGCCCTTCGGGACGCACCAGGACTCCGCGTCGTCCTCGGACGCGCTGTTCGGGGGGCCGGGGAACACCCGGCAGGACCCGGCGGCGGGGAACCCTTCGGAGGCGTTGTTCGGAACCGGCCGGCCGGAGTCGGAGCAGGAGAAGACCGGGCCGATCACCCCGGTGGCGTCGGACACCGAGACGACCGGTCCGATTCGTCCTTTCCGGGCGGGCGGGCCTCCCGGTTGGACGCTGCCGAGCATGTGAGGGTGGTCAGCGCCACACCTCAAGCCTTGCCCAACTGGGGCGGGTCGGAGATCGCGCGAGCGGCCTGGCGATGACCATTGGCGTACAGGCCGGTGAGGTTTCGACGGTTCCACGGTGGTCATGCCGTCGTGGGGCCCATGATCGGATGAACGTGTGGAGCGACGGGGTGTCGGGGCCGGCGGTGACAGCCGGCGTCCCGTCGTGTCCGCGGATGTGGAAAGCCTTGTCCCCACTGATGATGTGACTCGATTCAGCCCACGATTCAGTGGTCAGTCAGTGCCCCTCCTGTTGCCGGTGACGGCCGCCACCCCATCTATGGTGGGGCCGGACCCGGCACACAGAGGTGCCGGATAGCGTGGAGTCGCCTGAACATGACCTCGACTGGAGCCCCGACCCGAACCGACGACGTCTCCGCGGCCCCCGCCGCGGGTGATGGCAGTCGAACGGCCAGTCCTGAGCAGGTCCGTGACGAGTTGATCGAACGGGCCGCCGCCAATGCCCCTGAACTCGCTGATCTGATCCGCCTCTTCTACCGCCACGTGCCCGCCGAGGAAGTCAACGACGACGACCCGGTGGACCTGGTCGGAGCGGTGCGGTCGAACTACCAGCTCGCCGAGAGCCGCGTCCCCGGACGCGCCGCGGTGCGCATCCTCAACCCGACGCGCGGCGCCGACGGGTGGCAGTGCCCCGTCACGGTGGTCCAGGTCGTCACGGACGACATGCCCTACCTCGTCGACTCGGTCGCGTCCGAGCTCACGCGCGGTGGTCTGCAGGTGCAGCGCGTCGTGCACCCGATCGTCGTCGTGCGGCGTGACCCGGTCACGGGCGAGCGCACCGAGGTGCTGCCGACCGCCGATCCGGCCGATCCGCCAGTGGACGCGCTGGCCGAGTCGTGGATGAACATCGAGGTCGACCTCATCACCGACCCCGATCGTGCCCGCGAGCTCGAGACGCGCCTGCTGACGGTGCTGACCGACGTCCGCGAGGTCGTCGAGGACACCGACCGCATGGTCACCACGGCGCTGCAGCTGGCCGACGAGCTGGAGAAGGACTCGTCCGAGGCCACCGCGGACGGCTCGAACCTGCTCAAGTGGCTCGCGGACGGGCACTTCACGTTCATGGGCTACCGGCAGTACGAGCTGGTGCGCGAGGACGGCGAACCGGCGCTGCGGGCCGTGCTCGCGAGCGGTCTGGGCGTGCTGCGCCAGGACAGCCTCGCCGCGCGCAGCCTGACCGCCGGGCCGGACAACGGCGCGCAGGCGCTGAGCCCCGAACTGCTGGTGCTGACGCAGGCGAGCGCGCAGAGCAGCGTGCACCGCAGCATCTACCCGTACTACGTGGGCGTGAAGACGTTCGACGCCGAGGGCAACGTCACCGGCGAGCACCGCTTCCTGGGCATCTTCAGCACCACCGCGCTGCACGAGAACGTCCTCGACATCCCCGTGGTCGAGCGCCGCGTGCGCGAGGTGATCCACCGCGCCGGCTTCCCGCTGCAGTCGTACTCCGGCCAGCGGATGCTGGAGGTCATCCAGAACTACCCGCGCACCGAGCTGTTCTCGGTCGACGCGGACACGCTCTACCAGACGGTGACGGGCGTCATCGCGCTCGCGGAACGCCGCCGGCTGCGGCTGTTCCTGCGCCGCGACCCGTTCGGCCGCTTCTTCAGCTGCCTGGTCTACCTGCCGCGCGACCGCTACACGACGACGAGCCGTCTCGCGATGCAGGAGGTGCTGCTCGCCGAGCTCGGCGGCCTGAACCTCGAGTACAGCGCGCGCATCGGCGAGTCCGCGCTGGCACGCGTGCACTTCATGGTCCACACGGACCCGGCGCGCACGCTGGAGCCGGACGTCCTGGCGATCCAGGCGAACCTCGCCGAGGCCATCCGCAGCTGGGACGACCGCATGGTCGAGGCCGTCGGAGGCGACGACCTCGGCGCCGAGTCGGCCACGGAGCAGGGCCAGCGCTTCGCCTCGGTGTTCCCTGAGGCCTACAAGGAGGACTTCCCGGCCTCCACGGGCCTGGAGGACTACCGGCGCATCGAGAAGCTCGTCGAGGGCGACCTCGACATGGTCTTCTACGTGCCCGAGGGCGCCGAGCCGGGCGAGCGGCGCTTCAAGCTGTTCGTGACCGGTGAGGGCATCACCCTCTCGGACGTGCTGCCGATGCTGCAGCGCATGGGCGTCATCGTCGTCGACGAACGGCCGTACGAGATCGCGCGCGAAGACGGCGTGCAGTGCTGGATCTACGACTTCGGCCTGCGCATCGACAAGGCCGCGCTCGCGCAGCTCTCCGAGGCCGACCTCGACGGTGTGCGCGTGCGGTTCCAGGACGCGTTCGCCGCGGTCTGGCGCGGTGAGGCCGAGGTCGACAGGTTCAACTCGCTGGTGCTGCAGGCAGGGCTCACCTGGCAGCAGGCCGCGATGCTGCGCGCGTACGCGAAGTACCTGCGCCAGGCGGGCACGCCGTACTCGCAGGACTACATCGAGGACGCCGTGCTCGGCCACACGAGCGTGGCGATCGCGCTCGTCGCGTTGTACGAGGCCCGGTTCAACCCGGCGCTGAGCGACGCGAACAGGGCCGCGCACACCGAGACCATGGTCACCGAGATCGGCAAGCTGATCGACGACGTGACGAGCCTCGACGCGGACCGCATCCTGCGCAGCCTGCTCAGCCTCATCAACGCCACGCTGCGGACGAACTACTTCTTCCGCGACGCCGACGGCAACGCGCGGCCGTACCTGTCGGTCAAGCTCGACCCGCAGGCGATCCCGGACCTGCCGCAGCCGCGGCCGAAGTTCGAGATCTTCGTGTACTCGCCGCGCGTCGAGGGCGTGCACCTGCGCTTCGGCAGCGTCGCGCGCGGTGGTCTGCGCTGGTCCGACCGCCGCGAGGACTTCCGCACGGAGGTGCTGGGCCTCGTCAAGGCGCAGGCCGTGAAGAACGCCGTGATCGTGCCGGTCGGCGCGAAGGGCGGCTTCGTGGTGAAGAAGCCGATCCCGCCCACGGGTGACCCCGGCATCGACCGCGAGAACTTCATGTCCGAGGGCATCGCCTGCTACAAGATGTTCATCTCGGGCCTGCTCGACCTCACCGACAACCTGATCAACAACGAGGTCGTGCCCGCGCCGCAGGTCGTGCGCTACGACGGCGACGACACGTACCTGGTCGTGGCCGCGGACAAGGGCACCGCGACGTTCTCCGACATCGCGAACGGCGTGAGCCAGAGCTACGGCTTCTGGCTGGGCGACGCGTTCGCCTCGGGTGGCTCGATCGGCTACGACCACAAGGCCATGGGCATCACGGCCAAGGGCGCGTGGGAGAGCGTGAAGCGCTCGTTCCGCGAGCTCGGCGTGGACACGCAGACCGAGGAGTTCACGGTCGTCGGCATCGGCGACATGTCCGGTGACGTGTTCGGCAACGGCATGATGCTGTCCGAGCACATCCGGCTCGTGGCCGCGTTCGACCACCGGCACGTCTTCCTCGACCCGAACCCGGTCGCGGACTCGTCGTTCGCCGAGCGCGTGCGGTTGTTCACCGTCCCGCGCTCGTCGTGGGACGACTACGACCGCTCGCTGATCAGCGAGGGCGGCGGCGTCTACCCGCTCACGGCGAAGTCGATCCCGATCTCCGAGCAGGTTCGCGTCGCGCTGGGCCTCGACGAGGGCGTCGTGAAGCTGTCCCCGCCGGAGCTCAAGAAGGCGATCCTGCTCTCGCCGGTCGACCTGCTGTGGAACGGCGGTATCGGCACGTACGTCAAGGCGTCGACCGAGTCGCACGCCGACGTCGGCGACAAGGCCAACGACTCGATCCGCGTCAACGGCGACGAGCTGCGCGTCAAGGTCATCGGTGAGGGCGGCAACCTGGGCCTGACCCAGCGCGGCCGCATCGAGTTCGCCCGCAACGGCGGCAAGGTCAACACCGACGCGCTCGACAACTCCGCCGGCGTCGACTGCTCCGACCACGAGGTCAACATCAAGATCCTGCTGGACCACCTGGTCCGCGAGGGCTCGGTGGAGCAGCAGCAGCGCAACGAGGTCCTCGCCGAGATGACCGACGAGGTCGGCGAGCTCGTGCTGGCGGACAACTACTCGCAGAACAGCGTGCTCGGTGTCAGCCGGGCGCACGCGGCCCCGATGCTGTCGGTGCACGCGCGCCTCACGGCCGACCTGGAGGCGCGCGGTGCGCTCAACCGCAAGCTGGAGGCGATGCCGAGCGTCGCGGAGTTCAAGGCGCTGGAGAAGGCCGGTGAGGGCCTCACCTCACCGGAGCTCGCCACGCTGCTCGCGTTCACGAAGCTCACGCTGAAGGAAGAGCTGCTCGCGAGCGACATCCCGACGATCGACACGTTCACCCGCAAGCTCCCGGACTACTTCCCGAGCCTGCTGCGTGAGCGTTTCGGCGCCGAGATCCCGAACCACCCGCTGGCGCGGCAGATCATCACCACGGTCGTCGTCAACGAGGTCGTGGACGGCGGTGGCATCTCCTTCGCCTTCCGCCTGGCCGAGGAGATGAGCGCGTCGGCGACGGACGCGGTCCGCGCGTACGCCGTCGTCACCCAGGTCTTCGACCTGCCGTCGATCTGGCGTGAGATCGAGGCGCTCGACACGGTGGTGCCGACGGACGTCCAGGACAGCATGGTCCTGGAGACCCGCCGCCTGCTCGACCGCGCGTCCCGCTGGCTGCTGTCCAACCGCCCGCAGCCGCTCGCGGTGGGCTCGACGATCAACCGCTTCCGGAGCGTGGTCGAGGAGCTCAGCCCGTTCGCCTTCGACCTGTTGCAGGGCAAGGAACTGGACGTGGTCGCGGGCAAGGCCGACCGCTACGTCGAACAGGGTGTCCCGGCGGAGCTCGCCCGCAAGGTCGCGGCGCTGCTCTACATGTACGGCCTGCTCGACGTCACCGAGATCGCCGAGCTGGCCGAACGCGAGTTCGGCCCGACCGGCGGCGCGGGTCCGGAGCGCACGCACCGCGAGACGGCCGAGCTGTACTTCGCGCTGTCCGACCACCTCGACATCGACCACATGCTGGACTCGGTGACGAGCCTGGAGCGCGGCAACCGCTGGCACGCACTGGCCCGGCTGGCTCTCCGCGACGACTTCTACTCGTCGCTGCGGGCCATCTCGGTCGACGTGCTGAGGGCGAGCGACGAGGACGACACGGCGAGCGAGAAGATCGCCAAGTGGGAGCAGGCCAACGCCTCCCGCCTGGCCCGCTCGCGCGGTGCGCTGGAGGAGATCAACCGGGTGCACCAGCTGGACCTCGCGACGCTGTCCGTGGCCGCACGTCAGGTGCGGAGCATGGTCAGGTAGCACGCAGCGAAAACGGGGCGCCGCGGAATCCCCTCCGCGGCGCCCCGTGCTGTGAGAACGTCAGACGACCTGCTCAAGTTCCGCGCGCTGCGCGATCGCCCGGCCGAGCCACTTGCGCCCGACGACGACCAGCAGCGCCACACCGACCGCCGCGACCGTGCCGGCGGCGGATCCCATCCACAGCCCCAGGACCTCCATGCCGTCGGCGGGGGAGGGGATGTCCGCGAACGTCACGTAGACGAACAGGGCCGCCATGACCACGGCCCCCGCGGTGATGGCGCCGATCGCGATGTTGGTCCACGTGACCGAACCGGACTCGAACACGGTGTCGTCACCCGCCCGCTGCAGCATCGCTCCCAGCGCGATCGCCAGGACCTGCAGGCAGGCCACGAAAACGATCGCGAACACCACCAACGGCACCCGCACGGACTCGTACGGCGGGAAGAGGTCGACCTCGTTCGCCGCGGTCGCCGGGATCACCGCGACCTGGGCGAACAGCCCGGCGAGGAACGCGACGGCGAGCAGGGCCTGCAGGAAGAACACCAGTGCGCGGGTCATGAATCGAGTATCGAGCGGTGCCTATCGATTTTCAATCGGTTGGTGTGGAGGTCCTGTGAAGGTTCACGCGGTAGTGGGCGGTAGGGTCCCTTCATGGGTGTCTTCGTCACTGGTGTGCGGCCGCGATGGTCGGACATGGATGCGTTCGGCCACGTCAACCACGCGAAAACGGTGACGTTGCTCGAAGAGGCCCGGATCGAGCTGCTGTTCACCGAGGCCGCCCGCCACGGGGTCAAGGAACTGGCCGAGGGCATGGTCGTGGCGAAGCTCGTGGTCGAGTACCTCGCGCCGATCGTGTTCACCGGCGAGGACATCGTGGTGGAGATGTCGGTGCGGGAGCTGAAGTCCGCCTCGCTGACCCTCGACTACGTGGTGCGCGGCAGCCGTGACGCGAACAGCCCGGTGGTGGTCAAGGCGGAGACGCTGATGGCGCCCTTCAACGTGACGACAGCACGACCGCGCCGCCTGACTGAGGCCGAGCGCGACTTTCTCGCCGGGTGGCGGGCAGGGGGAAACGGTGCCTGAGCTGGTGTTGGCCGACGCGGCCGAGAGAGACGACCTCGGCGCGTTCGCCGCGCGGGCGGTGCGGCTCGACGCGCAGGGCGTGGTGCGGCTGCGCAACCGCAACGACGAGCTGCTCGACGCGTGGGTGGCCACGCCGTTCGACGCCCTGGCCACGCGAACCGTTGCGGGACAGGCGAATCCGGCCGACGTGACGGTGTCCGGCTCGGAGCTGCTGACGGGGCTCGCGGTCATGCGCGACGACCGCATCGACCCCGGACCGGCCAAGGACCTGATGTGGCGCTCGGCCCTGCCGCCCGCCGAGGGCTGGCTCGTGGTCGACCGGCTGCCCGTCGAGGTGGTCGCGAAGATCGCCGACGAGGGCGTTGAGGTGGCGCGGGAGAACACCGGTCCGCAGGGCACGCCGCCAGCCTCGTTGCTGGATCAGACGGTGCTGACGGTCAGCGGGTCCGGACTGGACGTCAAGATCCCGCTGCGGGTCCTGTTCGCGTTGTCCGGCATGGGTTTCCTCGGCGAGGACGGTGACGTCCGGGTCACCGCGACCGACTCGTGGGTGCGGATCGACGCCCGTTTCGGCGCGGTCGTCCGGCGCCGCCACTCCATGCTGCCGCTGATCGTCTGACCCCGGCACGAACGAGCAGCGCCCCCGGAACCTCGGTCCCGGGGGCGCTGTCACGTGCGGAACTCAGACGAGCCAGACCGCGGTGTCCGGAGGCAGCTGGTCGCCGTCCATCGGACCGGACGACAGCAGCACCTGACCGGGCGGCAACGGCACGGACGCGCCCGACGTGTTCAGGGCGCAGATCAGGCCGCCGCCCTTGCGCCGGAACGCGAAGCAGCCGGCAGGGGCGCCGTACCACTCCAGCTCCTCGCCGGCGAACGACCCGTTGGACTTCCGGTGCTCCAGCGCCTCGCGGTACAGCGAGAGCATCGAACCCGGGTCCTCCAGCTGCGCCTCGGCCGTGAGGTGGTCCCACTCGTTCGGCTGCGGCAGCCAGGTGCTCACGGCCGTCGAGAACCCGAACGGCGGGCTGGTGCCCTCCCACGGGATCGGCACGCGGCAGCCGTCACGGCCGCGCTCGGTGTGCCCCGACCGCTCCCAGGTCGGGTCCTGCAGGGCCCAGTCCGGCAGCTCCACGTTCGGCAGGCCGAGCTCTTCGCCGTTGTAGAGGTAGATGACGCCCGGCAGCGCCAGCTCGACCAGGGTCATCGCGCGGGCCCGCTGCTCGCCCGCCGTGCCGCCGCCGTAGCGGGTCACGTGGCGGACGACGTCGTGGTTGGAGAGCGTCCACGCGGCGGGGGTGCCGGTGAGGGCGACCGCCGCCAGCGAGTGCTCGATCGCCGAACGGACCGCGTCGGCGTCGAAACCGGCCTCGACCAGGCGGAAGTTGAAGCCCAGGTGCAGCTCGTCGGGGCGGACGTAGGCGGCGAAGCGCTCGTCGTCCTTCACCCAGATCTCGCCGACGGCCATCGTGCCGGGGTAGCCGTCCATGACCTTGCGGATCATGCGGTGGATCTCGTGCACGCCGTCGTTGTCGAAGCGCGGGTCGTGCGCGTCGTCGGACAGCACGCCGGGCGCCTGGGGACGGATCTCCATGTCCGGCAGGCCCTCGGGCTTGGCCATGCCGTGCGCCACGTCGATGCGGAAGCCGTCGACGCCGCGGTCGAGCCAGAACCGCAGGGTCTGCTCCAGGTCGGCGCGGACCTCCGGGTGCTCCCAGTTGAGGTCGGGCTGCTCCGGCGCGAACAGGTGCAGGTACCACTGGCCGTCGGGCACGCGCGTCCAGGCCGGGCCGCCGAAGACCGACGTCCAGTTGTTCGGCGGCTGCGAGCCGTCGAAGCCGCGGCCCTCGCGGAAGATGTAGCGGGCGCGCTCCATGCTGCCGGGGCCCGCGTGCAGCGCCTCCTGGAACCACTCGTGCAGGTCGCTCGTGTGGTTCGGGACCAGGTCGACCGTCACCCGGATGTTGTGCTCGTGCGCGTCCGCCACCAGCCGGTCGAACGCGGCCAGGTCGCCGAACAGCGGGTCCACGTCGCGCGGGTCGGCCACGTCGTAGCCGTGGTCGGCCATCGGCGAGCGGTAGAACGGGGTGAGCCACAGGGCGTCCACCCCGAGCAGCTCCAGGTAGCCGAGGCGGGACCTGATGCCGTCGAGGTCGCCGACGCCGTCGCCGTTGGAGTCGGCGAAGGAGCGCACGTACACCTGGTAGAAGACGGCGTCACGCCACCAGGCAGCCTCTTCGGCGATCTCGGGGCTGAGGTCGGAGGATCGTCGCACGGGGGGTCATCCTGCCATTCGTCTCGCTGCTAAAGGACCCGAACGGGTGATGGTCGGCTACGAGAAGCTGTTCATCAAGCTGTTCGCGGCCATCTCCATGTAGTCCCAGAGCTGCTTGCGGTGAGCCTCGTCCAGGCCGGCTTCGTCGACGGCGATCCTCATGCAGCGCAGCCACGCGTCCCGCTCGACCGGTCCGATCTTGAACGGTACGTGGCGCATCCGCAGCCTCGGGTGGCCCCGGTTGTCCGAGTAGGTGTGGGGACCGCCCCAGTACTGCATCAGGAACAGCCGCAGCCGCTCCTCCGCAGGTCCGAGATCCTCTTCCGGGTACAGGGGGAGGAGGACGTCGTCGGACTTCACCTCTTTGTAGAAGCGCGCGACGATGCGGTGGAACGTCTCCTCGCCACCGACCTGTTCGAAGAAGCTCACGGGGTTTCCCACACACCCATCCTGACTCACGCGGGCCACCGGGCGCAGGCCGCCCCGGGTGTTGGTCGTGCCATAGGGGTGTGAACTGGCAGGACGCCGAGTGATCATCGTCTCGAATGGGTGTTCTAACTCACCCGGCGTCCGAGTTTCGCGGTCACTTGGCGGTGAAGCCGGCCTCTTCCAGCGCGGGCATGAGCTGCGCGCGCAGGTTGCGCTGGACCGCCCACTGACGGCCGGGGCGCGTCTTCACGGTGACCCGCAGGGTGATGCCGTCGACGGTGAACTTCTCCACGCCGAGCACGTCGGGCTTGGCCGTGATGTCGGTCTTGAGCGGTTCCTTCTCGGCCACCTCGGCGGCCTTGCGCTCCAGCACGGCGGTGGCTTCGGCGAGGTTCGCGCCGTAGCTCAGCGGCAGGTCGACGACCGCGACCGCGAAGCCCTGCGACGAGTTGCCGACGCGCAGGATCTCGCCGTTGCGGACGTACCAGACGGTGCCGCCGGTGTCGCGGATCGTGGTGGTGCGCAGCGCGACCGCCTCGACGGTGCCGCTGATCGACGGGCCCAGGTCCACGACGTCGCCCACGCCGTACTGGTCCTCCAGCAGCATGAACATGCCGGACAGGAAGTCCTTCACCAGGTTCTGGGCGCCGAAGCCGATCGCGACGCCCAGGATGCCCGCCGAGGTCAGGACGGGCGTGATGTCGAGCCCGACCACGATCATGATCTCCAGGAACGCGATTCCGAAGATCAGGATCGTGACGATCGACTTCAGC
Organism: Lentzea sp. NPDC058436; assembly: GCF_042721515.1. NCBI lineage: Bacteria > Bacillati > Actinomycetota > Actinomycetes > Pseudonocardiales > Pseudonocardiaceae > Lentzea > Lentzea sp. NPDC058436. The sequence continues at coordinate 41,829 of NZ_JBHXLF010000004.1, read as the reverse complement.
ACCGAGCCGATCGTGCGGGCGCGCTGCTCACGGCGCTCGGAGATCAGGTTTCCGAGCGCCTGCGGAGCGCGTTCCCGCAACGGCTTGAGCAGCCCCGGCTTCTTGCCTTCCTTGCCGGGGATGGTGATCCGGTCGATGACCTTGCGGAGCAGGGCCCTCAGGATGAAGGCGGCGATCAGGATCACGACGATCTTGATCGCGCCCGCCAGGATCATCGGGCCGTACTTCTCGAAGAAGCCGACCGCCTGCGCGGTCCTGTTCGAGATGTCGTCCACGGGACTGGTCACGTGGTCGTGCCCTCCTACAACTCCATGCCGGTGGCATTCGCGAGAAACGTCAGCTGGTCCACGGCGAGAGACACCGTCCGGCTGACCGACCGGCCCGCGTGACCGACCTCGGTCTCGCGGCGGATCAGCACGGGGTGCTTGGTCGGATCACTTGACGAAGCGTGCTGCAGCGCGGCGCACATCTTCCTGGCGTGGTTGGGGTCCACACGAGAATCCGACTCGAACACCGTGAACAACACAGAAGGGTACTCAACGTCCGTTACCACTTGGTGATAAGGCGAGTAGGAGAGCAACCAGCCCAGCTCCTCGGAAACGCTTGCGCTGCCGTACTCGTCGGCCCACAGCCGTCCGAGCAGGAACTTCTCGTAGCGCACCATGTCGAGCAGTGGCGCTGAGCACACCACGGCCGCGTAGAGCTCGGGCCGCTGGGTGAGCGCGGCACCCACGAGGAGGCCTCCGTTGGAGCCTCCCATGATCGACAGCTGCTGCGGCGTGGTCCACCCGTCGCGGATCAGGCGCTCCGCCGCGGAGTGGAAGTCGTCGAACACGTTCTGCTTGTTGGCGCGCATGCCGGCGACGTGCCAGTCCTCGCCCTCCTCGTCGCCGCCGCGCAACGACACGTGCACCCACACGCCGCCCGCCTCGACCCACGCGAGCGTGGTCGCGCTGTAGCCGGGGCCGCGGCCGATCGCGAAGCCGCCGTAGCCGGTGAGCAGCGCGGGACGGGGCAGGTCGGGCTTCTGCTCGCCGCTCACGACGAACATCCGGACCGTCGTGCCGTCCTTGGACTCGTACGCGATCTGCTGCGTCGTCACGGCCGGCAGCTCGACGCGACCCGGTGCGGCCTCGTGCAGCACCGTCTCGCCGGTGGCCCTGGAGTACCGGAACACCGAGGCCGGCGTCACGAAGTCCGTCCACCCGAACCACACCGCGTCCTGGTCGTGGGGCGTCTGGGAGTCCACAACGGACAGGCCGTGCAGCGAACCCGTGCCGGGCAGCGGGATCTCCCGCTTGTGAGCACCGGTCGCGGCGTCGTGCAGGTGCAGTTCGGACACCGCGTGCCGGGTGCGCAGGACGACCAGGTCGCCGTCGAGCCAGCGCACGCCGTCGAGCACCGAGTCGGGTTCCTCGCCGATCAGCTCCGTCCACTCGGTGGGGTTCGCGGGGTCGGCGACGCAGAGGCGCTGCCGGGGCGCGCCGTGGTTCGTGTGCAGGTAGAGCCTGCCGTCCCTGGCGACGGACGCCGAGCACTGGACGCCCGCCTCGCTGAGGATCACGGGCTTGAGCGCGCCGTCGCCGTGCAGGTCGGCGATCCACACGGAGTCGTGCTTCAACGTGCTGGGCGCACCGCTCACGACCAGCCACCGGCCGTCGTGCGAGACGTTGAGCGAGTAGTAGAAGGTGTGCGCCTGGCCGTCGCCGTGCACGTTGAGGTCGGTCTCCGGGTCCGTGCCGACGCGGTGACGCCACACGCGGCGGTGGAACAGCTTCTCGTCCTCGGGCAGCAGCGCCGGGTCGAGCTGGCGCACGTAGTAGAACTCCTCGCCGCCGGGCAGCCAGCCGATCGCGGAGTAGCGGCACCGGTCGACGGGACCCTCGACGAGTTCGCCCGTCCCGACGTCGATCACGTGCAGCAGCGAGTGCTCGTTGCCGCCCACGGACACCTGGTAGGCGAGGCGGGTGCCTTCGAGGCTGGGGGACCAGCCGTCCAGGGTGGTGCTGCCGGACGGGTCGAGCGCGCTCACGTCGAGCAGCACGCGTTCGGTGCCGTCGATCTCGCGCACCAGGACGACGGGGTGGTCCTGCTCGGGGCCGCGGCGGGTGAAGAACGCCCTGCCCGCGCGCCAGACCGGAGTGGACACCGAACCCGTGCGCATCAGCTCCCGGAGCCTCGCGTCGAGGCGTGCGCGGCCGGGCATCGCGTCCAGCCAGGAGCGTGCGAGCACGTCCTGCGCCTGCGACCACTCCGCGGTGCGGGGGTCCGCCGTGTCCTCGAGCCAGCGGTAGGGATCGGCGACGGTGCGCCCGTGGATCTGCTCGGCGATGTTTAGCCGCTCGGCGATCGGGTACGTGATCGTCGCAGGCAGTGGAGTGGAAGGGACCTCAGTCACCTTGTCAAGGGTAGCGGTCTCTTGAAAACCATCTTCGATAGGGAGCGGGTTCACCTCAGGTTCGATCACGCATCCGTGACGCGTCACTTATCACACGTGATTTTTTCCTGGTAAGTGTGGTCTCCTATGGCTGAACCGGTGGAGGTGGTCGCGTGCCAGACCGACAACCGACCCCTATCGGCGGCTCGCTACCAGGCGAGATGGCGCCGACGGTCCCCCCATGCCGAAATCAGCCCGAGCTGCGGGTCGTGCCGGATGGGGATCGAGATGGGGGAGGTCCCGGTCCGACGCCGGCGGTTTTCCCCTGGGGAAGACGCAAGGTCCTGCTGCTGAACGCCACGTTCGAGCCGCTCACGGCGTTGTCACTGCGCCGCGCGGTCGTCCTCGTGGTCTGCGGGAAAGCCGAAGTCGTGCACGGAGACGCCTCCGGGCTGGTGCTGCACTCGTCGAAGTCCGAGGTGCTCGTGCCGTCCGTGATCCGGCTGAGCTCCTACGTGCGCGTTCCTTATCGCGGCCGCGTGCCGATGACCCGTGCCGGGCTCATGCACCGCGACCGTTATCGCTGCGCCTACTGCGGCGGGCGGGCCGAGACGATCGACCACGTCGTGCCGCGTTCGCGTGGCGGACCTCACACCTGGACCAACTGCGTCGCCTGCTGTGCGAAGTGCAACCACCGCAAGGCGGACAAGCTGCTGTCCGAGCTGGGCTGGCGGCTGCGCGTCGTTCCGGCGGCGCCGCGCGGCCCGCACTGGCGGTTGCTCGCCGGGGTGGCCGAGGCTGATCCGCAGTGGTTGCCGTACCTGGGTGAACCCGCGGCCTGATCTGCCGCGTTCGGGCGGGGTCAGGCCGCGAGGGAGAAGTCGTCCCGGCGTGCCGTGATGCGCACGGAGTCGTCGTGCGCGGTGATGCGGACCGAGTCGTCCATCGTGATGCGCACGGAGTCCTGCCGCGCCGTGATCCGGACCGAGTCGTCGTGCGCCGTGATGCGCACCGAGTCGTCATGTGCCGTGATGCGGACGGAATCGTCGTGCGCGGTGATGCGCACGGAGTCGTCCATGGTGATGCGCACCGAGTCGTCGTGAGCCGTGATCCTGACCGAATCGCTCTGGGCGGTGATCCGCACGGAGTCGTCGAGGGCCGTGATGCGCACCGAGTCGGCGCACGTGATCCTGACCGAATCGCTCGCCGTGATGCGCACGGAGTCGCTCATGGTGATGCGGACGGAATCGCTCGCCGTGATGCGGACCGAATCGGACGCGGTGATCCGAACGGAGTCGTCCCTGGTGATCCGGACGGAGTCACTCGCGGTGATACGCACTGAATCGTCCTTGTAGCTCGGAAGAGTGAAGGTCACGGCCTGGGCGGGGGTCATCGTGAACATTTTGTGTCCTCCAACTCGTTCAGGGCGGGTGCGCAAGACCCGTATAGGTGAAAAGCTAAGAGGTGGGTGATCCGGGAACAAGACCCCAAACCGGCACCCGTTCGCCTCCGACCGGGTGAGGCCTGACCGGGTGTAACCGCTGCGCCGCACGAGAGCACTCGTTGGCCTTACTGGCCGGTATGGACACGCTCTGTAGTGTCCAATCCGATGGAAAGTGATGTGCGTCATAGGGCAAAAGGCGTGCATGAACGGGGTTTCCGAGCGCTCACCGGAGCTTGGGCGGTGTCGCTCGTGGGCGACGGCGTGCGCGTTGTCGCGCTGCCCTTGTTCGCCGCCGCGAGCACCCGCAGTCCGCTCGCCGTGTCCGCTGTGGCCGTCGCGCTCACGCTGCCCTGGTTGCTCGTCGCGCTGCCCGCCGGCGCGCTCGTGGACCGCTGGAGACCGAGAACCGTTGTCGTGGTGGCGCATTCGATGCGCGCCGGGGTGACCGGAGTGCTCGCGCTGGCGGTCCACACCGGACACGCGACGGTCGTCGTCTTGTGCGCCACGGCTTTCGTGCTGACGTCCGCGGAGACCTTCGCGGACTCGGCGTCCCAGGTGCTGCTGGTCGAACTGGCGGGCCCGGGAGACCTGGAGGCGGCGAACGGCAGGTTCGTCGCGGTCGAGACCATCGGCATGGACCTCGCCGGTCCACTGGCCGCCGCGGCGCTGTTCTGGTGGGCTCCGGCGGCCTGCTTCGCGCTCGACGCGCTCTCGTTCGTCGCCGCCGCGGTGCTCGTCTCCCGCGTGCCGGACGTCGCCGCGGAACGGTCCGGGGGTGATCTTCGGGGGCGACTGGCGGAGGGGGCGCGGTTCCTGGTGCGGACTCCGGGGCTGCGGTCACTGGTAGTTGCCGTTGCAATCACAGCTTTCTGCGCGGCCGCGATCAACGCCATGCTGGCGCTCTACTCCATCCAGGTACTCGGCCTCGCCGAACCGGTGGTTCCCGCTCTCGTCGTGGCCATGGCGGCCGGTGCTCTGCTAGGCGCCTGGCTGTCGCCGCGGCTCGCGCGGCGGTGGGGAGCGGGACGGGTCATGGTCGGGTCGCTGGGGTTGCTCGGCGCCGCGTTCGCGTTGTTCGGCCTCACCGCGTGGCTGGTGGTGGCGGTGGGCGCCTGCGTGCTGTTCGGGCTGGCGTCCGCGGGGTGGAACGTGCTGTCCGCGACCCGGCGCCAACGGCTCACGCCCGGCCCGATGATGGGGCGCGTGACCAGCGCATACCGGGTGCTCGCGTGGGGACTCTCGCCACTGGGCGCGGGCCTCGCGGGACCGCTCGCGCAGGCAACGTCGCTGGGCACCGTCTACGTCGTGGCGGGCTCGATCGTGGGAATCACCGTGATCTTGCTGGCCCGGCCGCTCGTGCGCGGCTGAGTTCGGCTACCGTACCCGCCGTGACCATCGTGGAGACCGTTCTCGTCTTCGCGCTGATCCCGCTGGCGATCTACGGCGTGATCACGCTGCTGACGGTGAGGCCAAAGGCCACCCGGATTCCCCGGTACAGGCCCGGCCAGGAGTGGGGCTACGCCCCGGTGTGGTGGAGCGCGAACCCGGCCGGGTTGAGCGCGGACCACCACAGTGCCGCCGAGTCCGGTACCGCGGACTCGACCGCCAAGGGAGGCGCACGTGGCAACTGGTAAGGCGATCGAGGCCGTCGACCCGGCGTCGCTGCCGCTCGGTGCCGTCGTGACGAACAGCGGCCGGGTGTCCGCGGCGAAGATGTACGAGCCGCACGTCCCGGAGCTGCCGTTCACGCCGGCCCAGCTCGCGCAGCTGGACGAGGCGCTGACGCTGTCCAGCCGCACCACGGGCCTCGACTTCAGCGTGTACCTGGGCGAGCTCGGCTCGAACGCCCACGAGCGCGCGCAGGAGCTGCACGGCTCCACCGAGCGCCCGTCGCACCACGTCCTCGTGGCCGTGTCGCCGGGTGAGCGCGTCGTCGAGGTCGTGACGGGCGACGAGTCCCACCGCCGTCTCGCCGACCGGGGCGCCAAGCTCGCGGTGATGAGCATGGTCGCGTCCTTCAAGGAGGGCGACCTCGCGGGCGGCCTCATCTCCGGTCTGCGCATGCTGACCGACCAGGCCGGCAACGCGCCGCGTTCCTGATCCTGCTTCTCCGAACGCCCCCGGCACCGTGCCGGGGGCGTTCGCGCGTCTAGGGACTGACGGTGTTCTGGGCGACGACGAGGTCGGAGATCTTCTCCCAGCCCAGCCTGACGTAGAGGTGCACGCCGTCGGTGGACGCGAACAGCAGTCCGGTCTCCGCCCCTGCCCGCACGGCCTCCCCGACCAGCGCACCCATCACGACACTGCCGAGACCCCGCCGCCGGTGCGCCTCCGAGGTCTCGATGCGGTGGGCGACGGCGTCGCGGCCGACGACCGCCATGAACCCACTGGCCGCCACCTCGCCGTCCGCGAGCACCCGCACGCCGATCACCGGGCCCTCGGTCACCTCCACGGCGTAGCCTGCGGGCGGTTCCGGCGCGGGGTGGCCCGCCAGCGCGCGCCGCATGAACGTCTCGTCCGGACGCGCCACGACCAGACCGGCCGCCTCCAGTTCCGCGATCACCTTCCGCGGTGCGAGCGTGGGGACGCTCAGCCAGTTCGGTTCCGCCGACGCCGCCACGATTCGCGCCATCTCGGCGGTCTCCGCGTCGTCCGTCGCGATCCACTCGTACCGCCGGTGCGGCCGGTCCACGTGGACGACCAGGTAGCCGTCGCGGCGTTCGGACGTCAGCCCGTCGGCGGCGATCCAGCCGCGGTGCCAGCGCTCCACCAGTTCACCGATCATGTCTCGTGACGTTATGCGAAAGCCCCGCGACACGCGAACGTGTTGCGGGGCTTCCACTTCAGCTCGTCAGGAGCGGTCGAACTCCTGCGCGGCGAGGGCGCGCACGATGCCCGCCCTGCCCTCGGACACCAGGCGGCGCAGGGCCGGCGGGTGCTCGTCGGCCAGCCACGCGTCGGCTGCCTCCACAGTGGACCTCGCGATCGACCACGCCGGGAACATGCCCACGACCATCGACTGCGCGCGCTCGGACGAACGACGGTCCCACACGCCCTTGACGTCGGCGAAGTAGCGCTCGACGTACGGCGCGAGCAGTTCCTTCTGACCGGGGTGCGAGATGCCCGCGATGATCGCCTCGCTGACCGCGTTGGGCAGGTCGTCGTCGTTCACGGCGCGGTCCCAGGCCTCGTCCTTCGCCGCGGTGGTCGGGCGCAGGGCGCGGGTCGACTGCGCACGGCGGTGGCCGGTGGAGGTCGGGTCGCGCTCCTCCTCGGCGTTGATCTCCGGCAGGTCCGCCTTGCCGTGGGCGACGAGCGCCTGCAGCAGGCGCCAGCGCAGGTCGGTGTCGACGTCCAGGCCGTCGAGGCCCGCCGAACCGTCGTACCAGCCGCGCAGGACGTCCGCGGTGGCGTCGTCGAGCACCGACGAGGCCAGCGCGTTCACGAACGCCAGCTGGTGGTCGGAGCCCGGCTCGGCCGCCTGCGCGAGCCCGAGGGCCTTCGCCACGAACCGGCGCCAGCCCTCGGCGCGCCACGAGTCGTCCGCGTAGGACGACAGCGAGGTCTGCGCCTGCAGCAGAAGTCGTTGCACCACACCGACCTCGGACTCGGAACCCAGGCCGCCGAGGACCAGGTTCACGAAGTCGCGGGCCTTCAGCTCGGCCTCCCGCGTCATCTCCCACGCGGCCGACCAGCACAGCGTGCGCGGCAGCGGTTCGGCGATGTCCGAGATGTGGTCGATCAGCCCGGCCAGCGAGTCGGGGTCGAGGCGCATCGTGCAGTACGTGAGGTCGTCGTCGTTGACCAGCACGATCTTGCCGCGGTGCACGCCGACCAGTTCGGGGACCTCGGTGCGGTCGCCCGTCACGTCCAGCTCGTGGCGGTGCGTGCGGACGAGCTTGCCGGAGCCGTCGTCGTCGTAGACGCCGATCGCGATGCGGTGCGTGCGCAGCTCACCGGCGCCCGGACGCGCGCCGCCCTGCAGCACGGCGAACTCGGTGAACTTCCCGTCGGCGTCCACGGTGAACTTGGGGCGCAACAGGTTCAGGCCCGTCGTCTCCAGCCACTGCGCGCTCCACCACGACAGGTCGCGGCCCGACGCCTCCTCCAGCGCGCCCAGCAGGTCCGCGAGCGTCGCGTTGCCCCAGGCGTGCTTGGCGAAGTAGACCCGCAGGCCCGCCAGGAAGTTCTCCAGCCCGACGTACGCGACGAGCTGCTTGAGCACCGAGGCGCCCTTGGCGTACGTGATGCCGTCGAAGTTGACCTCGACAGCCTGCACGTCGGAGATGTCCGCGGCGACCGGGTGCGTGGACGGCAGCTGGTCTTGCCGGTAGGCCCACGACTTCTCGATCTTCGCGAACGTCGTCCAAGCCTGGCGGTACTCGGTGGCCTCGGCCTGCGCGAGCACGGACGCCCAGGTGGCGAACGACTCGTTCAGCCACAGGTCGTCCCACCAGCGCATGGTGACCAGGTCGCCGAACCACATGTGCGCCATCTCGTGCAGCACGGTCTCGGCGCGGCGCTCGTAGAGGTAGCGCGTGACGCGGCTGCGGAAGACGTAGTCCTCCAGGAACGTGACGCAGCCCGCGTTCTCCATCGCACCCGCGTTGAACTCCGGCACGAAGCACTGGTCGTACTTGCCGAACGGGTACTGCACCCCGAACGCCTTGTGGAAGAACCCGAAGCCCTGCTTGGTCTCGGTGAACAGCCGCTCGTGGTCCATGTGGGGAGCGAGCGAGGCGCGGCAGTAGATGCCCAGCGGGATCGTGAAGTCGCCCTCGACGAACTCGTCGCGCCACTCCGCGTACGGGCCGGCGACGAGAGCCACGATGTAGGTCGACATCGGCTTGGTGGTGGCGAACGTGTGCACGTCCGCGCCGCCCTCGCCGGGCTCGGTGGCGGTGATCTCGCCGTTCGAGATGACCTTCCAGTCGTGCGGTGCCGTCACCTTCATGGAGTAGACGGACTTGAGGTCGGGCTGGTCGAAGCACGCGAACATGCGCTTGGCGTCCGCGGTCTCGAACTGCGAGTACAGGTACACGCCGCCGTCGACCGGGTCGACGAACCGGTGCAGGCCCTCGCCGGTGTTCATGTACCGGCAGTCGGCCTCGATCGTGAGCTCGTTGGTCTCCGCGAGGTCCGGCAGCCTGACGCCGTCCTCCTCGCGGTACTCGGAGACGTCGATCTCGCTACCGTTGAGCACAGCGCGGTGCACGGTCGCCGCCACGATGTCGATCCACGAGGAAGCACCCGGAGTCCGGCTGCGGAACACCACGGTGGTGGTGGAGCGGAACGTGTCCGAACCCGGCTTTCCGCCGCCGTCGGTCAGGTCCAGCTCGATCCGGTAGGACTCCACTTCCAGCAGCTCAGCACGGTCCTGAGCCTGGTCGCGGGTGAGGTTGGGCGCGGCCACTGGTCACCTCGTCTGCCACGCGTTTGGTTACGCGCTGACGTCGTCGGGAATGGTTATGACTCCCGCATCCAATCACGGAACCGGCGTACGGGAAGAGATGACAGGGTGATCTGGTTGGGCTGATGGGGCGATAACGCCACCTACCGTCACCTAAGGGGCTCGCATGACCGACAAGGCGAAGGTCGACTTCTACTTCGACCCTCTCTGCCCGTTCGCCTGGATCTCCTCCCGCTGGATCCTCGAGGTCGAGAAGGTCCGCGACATCGACCTGAGCTTCCACGTCATGAGCCTGTCCGTGCTGAACGAGGGCCGTGACCTGCCCGACCAGTACAAGGAGCTCATGACCAAGGGCTGGGGCCCTGTGCGCGTCGCCATCGCCGCCGAGCAGAAGTTCGGCAACGAGGTGCTGCCGAAGCTGTACACCGCGATGGGCACGCGCATCCACAACGAGGGCAACAAGGACTTCGACGAGATCATCAAGCTCTCGCTGGCCGACGCCGACCTCCCGGCCGAGCTGGCGGAGGCCGCCACCTCGACCGAGTACGACGAGGCGCTGCGGGCGTCGCACCACCGCGGCATGGACCCGGTCGGCATGGACGTCGGCACGCCGACCATCCACATCGACGGCGTCGCGTTCTTCGGCCCGGTGCTGACGAAGATCCCGAAGGGCGAGGAGGCGGGCAAGATCTACGACGGCGCCCAGCTGCTCGCGAGCTACCCGTACTTCTTCGAGCTCAAGCGCACCCGGACGGGTGACCTGGACTTCAGCTGAGCTGAGTTTTCTGTCAGGGGTGCTCGCTAGCGTCTCCTGACATGGCAGATCACCGCGTCGAAGTCGCAGTCCAGGGCCCCTGGTCCCTGTCCACCTCCCGCGCCTTCTGGGAGGGCTTCACCCCGTCCGCGCTCCCGAAGCGCGCGGACGAGGCGCTGGAGGCGACGTTCCTCGTAGAGGGTGAGTGGCGTCGTGCTTCGGTCTCCGTGACCCAGCACGGCGCCACTGCCGTCCTGGCCCTGTCCGGCGCCGGTGACCTCGACCGGGCGGCAGCGCAGGTGTGCCGCTTCCTGTCGCTGGACGTCGATGGACGCGCGTGGCAGGACGTCGGCGCACGCGATCCGGTCATCGGCGAGGCCCAGTCCGCGCTGCCAGGCCTGCGCCCGTGCGGCTTCTACTCGCCGTACGAGGCAGCGGCGTGGTCGGTGCTGGCACAACGGATCCGCATGTCCCAGGCGGCGTCGCTGAAGGCGTCCCTGCTCCGCGACGGCGTGTTCCCGGCACCCACCGAGCTGCTGGCCCTGGACCTGCCCTTACCCGGCCGCAAGCCCGAGTACCTGCGCGCCGTGGCCGAGGCGGCGTTGGACGGCCTCCTCGACGCCGCGACCCTGCGCGCCATGAAACCCGCGGCCGCCGTGCTGGCGGTGCAGCAGGTCAAGGGCCTGGGCCCGTTCGCGGCCGAGCTGGTGGTGCTGCGCGGTGCGAACGCGCCGGACGCCGTGCCGCACAACGAGTCCCGGCTCACCGACGAGGTGGCGGAGCGGTACGGCAGACCGCTGGCCGAGGTGTCGGAGGCTTGGCGGCCGTACCGGACCTGGGCCTCGGTGCACCTGCGGGTGCTGAGGGAGCGCCGACTGGCAGGTGAGCCGGCCCAGCCGGTGCCGCACTGAGCCGCGCTGGGGCGGGCCCGCGCACCACTGACCCGCGCCGACCGGCACGCGCACCACTGCCTGCTGCCACTGCCTGCCTGCCTGCCGCTGCCTGCCTGCCGCCGCTGCCCGCCCGCCACCGCTGCCCGCCCGCCACCGACCACTGCCCCGCCACACCGCCGCTCCCATCCACCCGCCGACCACCGTCCCTGCCGTACCGCCCCCGATCACCGCTCCCGCCCACCCGCCTCTCCTCCCTCCCCACGCCCACACACTCCGACATGACCACCGCCACCCATGTGACAGGCTGGCCCACAACAAGCGCAGCGGTGTCACATCCACCTGGAGGGCTCTCGTGATCGAGGTCGTCAACCCCGCCACCGAGGAAGTCATCGGCACGCTCGCCGAAGGCACCCCGGCCGACGTAGACGCGGCCGTGGCCAAGGCCGTCCAGGCCTTCCCGGCGTGGTCGCAGACCTCGGCGAACGAGCGCACCAAAGCCGTCCACGCGATCATCGACGGCCTCAAGGAACGCGCGGACGAACTCGCGAGCACCATGACCCGCGAGATGGGCACACCCCTCACGTTCAGCCAGAAGGTGCAGGTCGCGAACCCCATCTCCATCGCGGAGGGCGTCGCGAAGGTGCTGGAGGCCGGCTACTTCGAGCCGGAGGAGATCGCCAACTCGCTGGTCTTCCGCGAGCCGGTCGGGGTTGTCGCGGCCATCACGCCGTGGAACTTCCCGCTGCAGCAGATGGTCGCGAAGGTCGTCCCGGCGCTCGCCGCGGGCAACACCGTGGTGCTCAAGCCGAGCGAGCTCGCGCCGAAGACGGCCGACCTGCTCGCCGAGATCATCACCCAGGCCACTCCGGAGAACGTGTTCCAGCTCGTCCACGGCACCGGCCCCGTGGTGGGCGAGGCGCTGGCCGCGCACGCGGACGTCGACATGGTGTCGTTCACCGGCTCGACGAAGGCCGGCAGGCGGGTGTCCGCCGTGGCCGCCGAGACGGTCAAGCGGGTCGCGCTCGAACTGGGCGGCAAGTCCGCCTGCGTCGTGCTCGACGACGCCGACCTCGGGCGGGCGGTGAAGATCGCGGTCGCGAACTCGTTCATGAACAACGGCCAGGCGTGCAGCGCGTGGACCCGGCTGCTGGTGCCCGCCGAACGTCACGACGAAGCCGTCGAACTCGCTGCTCAGGCGGCGAAGAAGTACACCTCGGCCGACCCCGCGGAGCCGACGACCCGCATCGGGCCTGCGGTGTCGAAGGCGCAGCGCGACCGGGTCGTCGGGTACATCCGCAAGGGTGTCGAGGAGGGCGCGACGCTCGCCGCCGGTGGGCCGGAAGCCCCGTTGCCGCAGGGTTTCTACGTCACGCCGACGGTGTTCGGTGGTGTGACGCCGGAGATGACGATCGCCCAGGAGGAGATCTTCGGGCCCGTGCTGTCGGTCATGCCGTACACCGACGAGGACGACGCGGTGCGGATCGCGAACTCCACCATCTACGGCCTGGCGGGTGCCGTGTTCTCCGCGGACACCGACCGCGCCCTGCGGATCGCGAGGAAACTCCGCACCGGGCAGGTCGACATCAACGCCGCCGCGTTCAACACGAGCGCGCCCTTCGGCGGGTACCGGCAGTCGGGCAACGGCCGTGAGTTCGGGCGGTTCGGGCTGGACGAGTTCTGCGAGGTCAAGTCGGTCCAGCGGTAAATGAGCTGCGAGCCACGCCACACCCGCGTATCACTGCGGGCATGGCTGACTCGGCGCTGAGCATCCGGACCCTCACCGAAGCCGACCTCCCGGCGTTCCAGGAGGTGATGGCCTGGGCGTTCCTCGGCGACCCGACGGGAGAGGACAGCAAGTGGCTCAAGGTCCTCGAACCGGACCGGGCGCACGCGGTGTTCGACGGCGACGAGATGATCGGCACCGCCGGGATCCTGAGCCGGCAGATCACCGTTCCCGGTGACCGTCAAGTACCGGCCGGTGCGGTGACGGTGGTGTCCGTGAAGCCCGGCCACAGGCGCCGTGGCGTCGCGTCGTTGCTGATGAGGACGCAGCTGCACGGCCTGCACGAGAACGGTGAGGCGCTCGCGATGCTGTGGGCGTCCGAGGGCGGGATCTACCGCAGGTACGGGTACGGCGAGTACTCGACGAGCATCGCCATGCTGAAGATGCCGACGCGTATGCCGTTCCATCGCAACGTTCACGTGAGCGACGCACGGATCCGACAGGTGCTGCGAGAGGAAGCGCTGCCGGTCATGCGCGAGTTCTACGAACGCGTGTGGCGCACGCGTGTCGGCTGGCTGAGCCGCGTCGAGCACACGTGGGACGTGCAGCTCGCGGACCGCGAGGTCGACCGCGGCGGGCTCACCTCGTACCGCTACGCCCTGCACCCCGAGGGTTACGTGGTGTTCCGGGTCAAGGGGAAGGGCGATGCGAGCGGGCCGCAGGACGAACTGCACGTGCGCGAGCTGGTCTGCACGACCGAACAGGCCTACGCCGACCTCTACCGGTTCCTGCTCGACATGGACCTGGCGTCGGAGATCTCCTTCTACACCGCCTGGGACGACCCGATCCTGCACATGGTCGACAACCCGAGGAAGGTCCGCCGCGAGGCGAGCGACGCGCTGTGGATCAGGATCGTCGACATCGACCGCGCACTGCCGCTGCGCACGTACTCGTCCGATGTGGACAGTGTGCTGGAGGTCGAGGACCCGTTCTGCCCCTGGAACTCCGGTCGTTGGCGCTTCACGGTGAAGAACGGTGAGGCGACGGTCACGCGCACCGAGGACCCGGCGGACGTGTCGCTGGACATCGCCGCGCTCGGCAGTGTTTTCCTCGGCGGGCCACGGCTTTCCGTGCTCAAGCGCGCACACCGCGTGGTCGAGCACACGGCCGGACACGTGGACACGCTGACGATGGCGTTCCTCGGCACACGTGAGCCACATTGCCCCGAGGTGTTCTGACGGAACTCACGGCCGTGGTCGCTCGTTGACCGATTACCTGCTGTGGGAGGTAAAGCCGTGGGCACCGTCGTGTGGGTCGTAGTGCTGGTACTGCTGGTCGCTGGTGTGTTCTACCTGGTCAGTCAGAGCAACGCGCGCAAGGCGCGGGAGCTCGACGACGCCAAGGCGGAGGCACGCCGCTGGGTCGAGCGGCTCGGCGGGCAGGTGATGAGCCTCACCGGCAGCAACGCCGCGGCGACGCAGGCGATGGCCGACGCGTCCGAGCGCTTCACGGCCGCCGGTTCCCAGATGGAGCAGGCCCGCACGATCCCGCAGGCCAAGCTGGTCACCGAGACCGCGATGGAAGGCCTGCACTACGTGCGCGCGGCACGGCAGGCCATGGACATGGACCCCGGTCCCGCGCTGCCCGAGAGCGCCGGTCAGAAGCAGGCGGGCGCCGTCAGCGAGGACCGTCAGGTCAGCGTCGAGGGCCACCAGTACGCCGCGTCGCCCAACTCCGGTCAGGGCACGCCCTACTACTACCCCGGTGGCATGGTCGCCGGCCGCCCGGTGCCGCGTGGCTGGTACTCCGAGCCGTGGTGGAAGCCCGCGCTCGTGGCCGGCGCATGGGGCGTGGGCACGTTCCTGCTGATGGACGCCATGTTCTCCGGCATGCACGGCGTCGGCGACTACGGCATGGGCGACATGGGCATGGGTGACGCCGGCATGGGCGACATGGGTGACGTGGGCGCCGCCGACATGGGCGACACCGGCGGCTTCGACTTCGGCGACATGGGCGGCGGCTTCGACTTCTAGCCCTGGAAAGTGCTCACGAACTGAGCACTTTCCAGCCGCACCCCACCCGAACTACCCGACCCTTTTTCCAGTTGATCTTCAGGGCTGGCAGACCGGGCACCAGAAGAGGTTCCGCGCCGCCAGTTCGGTGGTCAGGACCTCGGTGCCGCAGACCAGGCACGGCTCCCCGGCACGGCGGTAGACGTACACCTCACCGCCGTGCCGATCCACGCGTGGCGCGCGGCCCATGGCACGGGGCATGTGCTCGCGGCGCACGGTGTTGATCTGCCCGACCTTCACGCCGTCCTTCATCAGCACGACGAGGTCGGCCCAGATCGCGTCCCACAGCTCGCGGCTGACCTTGTTGCCGACCAGCAGCGGGTTCACGTTGTGCCGGAACAGCACCTCGGCGCGGTAGACGTTGCCGACGCCCGCGAGGACGCTCTGGTCCATCAGCAGCACGGCCAGCGACTGCTTCGACCGGATGATCCGCTCGTAGGCGCGGTCGGAGTCGGCGTCGCGGCGCAACGGGTCGGGCCCGAGCCGGTCGCGGATCGCCTTGACCTCGGCCTTGTTCAGCACCTCGCACGCCGTCGGGCCGCGCAGGTCGGTCCAGTGCGTCTCGCCGGCCATCCGCATGCGGACCTGACCCACGGGCAGCAGGACCGGCAGCGGCGACTCGGTGAACGTGCCGTACAGGCCGAGGTGGACGTGCACGATCGCGTCCGGGCCGTACACGTGGAACAGGTGCTTGCCGTGCGCCTCGGCGCGGACGAGCTTCCGCCCGTCCACCAGGGACGCCGCGAAGCGTCCCTGCGGACTGGTGACGGTGACGGGCTTGCCCGCGTACCGGCGCTGGTGCAGCCGCGCGAGGCGGTGCAGCGTGTGGCCCTCGGGCATCAGGCCTTGGTCTCGTACGCGCTCACCTGGTCGATGCGGCGCTGGTGGCGCGGCTCGCCCGAGAACGGGGTCTTGAGGAACGCCGACACGATCTCGGTCGCCTCCTCGGTCGTGTGCTGGCGGGCGCCGATGCCGACCAGCAGGGCGTCGTTGTGCTGGCGGGCGAGCTGCGCGGTGTCGACGTTCCACGCCAGCGCGGCGCGGGCGCCCTTCACCTTGTTCGCGGCGATCTGCTCGCCGTTGCCGGAGCCGCCGATCACGACACCCAGGCTGCCGGGGTCGGCGACGACCTGCTCGGCGGCGTCGACGCAGAACGACACGTAGTCGTCCTGGGCGTCGTACTCGTGGGCGCCGACGTCGACGACCTCGTAGCCCTGCTCGGTGAGAGCCTTGGACAGGTGGGACTTCAGCTCGAAGCCAGCGTGGTCTGCTGCCAGATAAACGCGCACGTCAAGGAGTCTGACACGCTGGGGGATGTGTTCAGCCAAGAGGGGTACCAGCTGCGGCTGGAATGGGGGCCCGAGGGTGTTGAGGCTCTGAGGGACTGCGACGTGCTGGTGGTGGTCGACGTGCTGTCGTTCACGACGTCCGTCGACCTGGTGGTCGGCAACGGCGGGCAGGTGCGGCCGTCCCGGTGGGCGCCCGCCTCCGGCCGGACGCTGCGGCCGGCGTCACTCGTCGACGCGGCGGGACTGGTCGAGTTGCCGTCGCCGAACGGTTCGAACCTCTGCACGCTCGCGGGTGAGACGGGTGCCCACGTGCTCGCGGCGTGCCTGCGCAACGCCGCGGCGGTGGCCAAGTGGGCGCAGCGGCTGGGGACGACCATCGGCGTGATCCCCGGTGGTGAGCGGTGGGGGCTCGACATCCTCAAGTCGGGGCCGCGGGAGTTCGGGCCGTTGCGGCCGTGCGTCGAGGACTACCTGGGTGCCGGGGCGGTGCTGGCCGCGCTGGAGGGCAAGGCGTCGCCGGAGGCTCGGCTGGCGGCCACCGCGTTCCGGACCACCGATGTCCCGGCCGCCGTGAGGGAGTGCGGGTCGGGCCGGGAACTGGTCGAGAACGGTCACGCCGCGGACGTCGACCTCGCCGTGCGGATCAACGTCAGCACCGCCGTTCCCGTGCTGGTGGACGGGGTGCTGCGGTGATCGAGATCGCTCCGGGCGTGTTCGTCCGCCGGCACGCCGAGCTGGACCTGACGCTCGGCCTCGTCGTGGGATCCGGAGACGCGCTGCTCGTGGACTCGGGCATGGATCCGGCGTTCGCGCGCGACGTCCGTCCGTCGCGGATCGTGTTGACGCACAACCACTTCGACCACGTGCTGGCGACCGAGGCGTTCCTGCCGTGCGAGGTGTGGGCGCACGAGGACTGCGTCGTCGACTCCAGCCTGCTCGACGACCGCGCGAAGCACTACGACGAACCGTTCGAGGGCAGGCTCGTCGCGCCCACGCACACGTTCCGCGACTCGGTCACGCTGGACGTCGGCGGCCGCCGGGTCGACCTGCGCCACTTCGGTCCAGCGCACACCTCGCACGACGTCGTCGTGCACGTGCCGGACTGCGGTGTGGTGTTCGCCGGTGACCTGGTGGAGCAGGGCGCTCCCGCTCAGGCGGGCCCGGACGCCACGCCGTCCAACTGGCGGCACGTCCTCGACCGGCTGCTGGAGCTCGACCCGCGCGTCGTCGTGCCGGGCCACGGGGACCCGGTCGACGCCGCGTTCGTGCGGGGGATGGCTATCCCGGAGGCCAGGTGAGGCCGCGCCCGCCGAGGACGTGGCAGTGCACGTGGAAGACGGTCTGGCCGCCGTCCCTGCCGGTGTTGAAGACGAGCCGGTAGCCGGACTCGTCGATCCCCTCGGCCTTCGCGACCTGGTGCGCGGTGGCGAGGATCTGCCCCGCGAGCACCGCGTCGACGTCGCCGATCGCCGTGTGGTGCTCCTTGGGGATCACCAGGACGTGCGTGGGCGCCTTGGGGTCGATGTCGCGGAACGCGAGCGTCGTGTCGGTCTCCGTCACGACGGTCGCCGGGATCTCGCCCGCGACGATGCGGCAGAACAGGCAGTCGGTCACGCCCGCATCGTATTGGTACCGATGGGCCCTGTCGTTCATGCCCGCCGACCGTGAATCATGGCCGCGTGAAAGGCACCAAACTGCTGGTGATCGTGCGGTGCCTCATCAGTTTCGCGATCGGCGTGCTGCTCGTGGTCCTCGCGATCCGCTTCGGTGAGGCGCTCTGGCGCGCTTTCCACTAGTCCTCTGATCGTTCAGCGCACGAAGCAGAACTCGTTGCCCTCCGGGTCGCGCATGACCTGGAAGCTGCCCTTCTCGTCGGTGTGCACGACACCGTCGCGGGTGGCGCCCAGGCTGACCGCCTTCACCACGGCGGCCTCGATGTCGTCGACCTCGAAGTCGAGGTGGAACCGGTTCTTCACGTCCTTGCGCTCCGGCACGGGCTGGAACGACATCCGCACGCCACCGGGCGGTTCGACGTGCGCCCACCCGAGCTCGCGGTTCACCGGCTCACCGCCGAGCAGCTCAGCCCAGAACCGGACGAGCCTGCCAGGGTCGTTGCTGTCGATGACGATCTGTTCCAGCCTCACGTCTCCACCAGGTTCTCTCGGGCCCAGTCACAACAGAGGTCGAGCAGTCCGAGCACCTTGCGCCCGTGGGCCGTCAGCTCGTACTCGACCCGCGGCGGGTTCTCCACGAACGCCTCGCGCGAAACAGTCCCGTCGCGCTCCATCGCCCGCAACGTCTCGGCGAGCACCTTGGGCGTCACCCACGGCATCTCGGCACGTAACTGCGTGAACCGCCGCCGCCCGTCCTGCAACGCCCGCAACACGTGCGCGGTCCACTTGTCACCGATGCGGTACGGCAGGTCGTGCGTGCATTCCACCTGCTCACCCCCGATATCGTTGCGGAAACCGGCTGTCCGCACCCTACCTTCGCGCTCATGGCGAAGATCGTTGTTTTCGGAGCGTCCGGCAGAGCAGGCAGCCAGATCGTCACCGCTGCGGAGGCCCGCGGCCACGAGGTGACCAGGGTCGGCCGCGACCCCGGCGTCCGCCCGGATCTGGCAGCGGGCCACGACGTGGCGGTGAGCGCCGTGGTGGACCTGGCTCGCGACCCGGCGGAGTTCTACCCGGAGGTCTCCCGCGCACTAGTGGCGTCCGGCGCCGGCCGCATCGTCGTGGTCGGCATCTACACCCTCCTGGAGACCGCGCCGGGCGTGCGCGTGGTCGACGCCCCGGACTTCCCGGCGGAGTTCAGGCCGTTCTGCCTGGGCCACGCGGCAGGCGTCGAGGTGCTGGCGGAGTCCGGCGTGGACTGGCTGGTGATGAGCCCGGCGGGCAACTTCGGCGGCACCCCCACCGGCCGCTACCGCCTCAGCGAGGCCGACCCGTCCGACACCCTGACCTACGAGGACTTCGCCCTGGCCGTGGCGGACGAGATCGACCACCCCACCCACCGCCACACCCAGGTGGGCGTGGCCTCGGCCTGACCGACCTCACGACGGGCACGCCTGACCGTCACATCGGTTTGGTAGACCTGTCACGACAGGCACGCCCGACCGCGGCATCGGCTCGGTCGACCTCACGACAGGCACGCCCGACCGCGGCATCGGCTCGGTCGACCTCACGACGGGCACGCCTGCCCGTGGCCTGACCGCGGTGATGGGGGTCCGGGGGCGGGCCCCCAGCGTGGGGGTCTGGGGGGCTCGGCCCCCAGAAAGAAATGCAAGAGGCCGACCAGGTCTGCGCATTCCGCAGACACGAGTCGGCCTCGGTCACGAGCGGGCGACGGGAATCGAACCCGCGTAGCTAGTTTGGAAGACTAGGGCTCTACCATTGAGCTACGCCCGCGCTGCGTCCCCCTGAGGGGCTGCGGTCATTACCTTAGCGGGTGGCGGTAAGCTGGTTGCAACCGGGGCGTGGCGCAGCTTGGTAGCGCACCCGCTTTGGGAGCGGGGGGTCGCAGGTTCAAATCCTGTCGCCCCGATCGGTTGACGAAAGCCCTCGATGACCTGCGTCGTCGAGGGCTTTCGGCTTCTCCGGTGACCTCGACCTCGGCTGGCGTCACTCGAAGGAGTGACCTCGCGTAATGCCCCTCGGCTGCCTCCGATGAGGACTGGTAACACCACGCTGCCGAGGAGTCCGCCATGCTGCCGAAAGTCGCCGGCGCCGCCCTGCCCCTGGTCGTCCTGCTCGTTTCGTGCACGGGTCCGTCCGCCGAGACCAGCAGCCCGGCGCCCAGCCCGACGCCGAGCAGCAGCGCGTCCGCGGCGACCACTGCTCCTGCGACGACGAGGAACCTGACGGCGCAGGGCTTCCTGCCGAAGAAGGTCGGTGAGCTGAGCGGGACGGAGTGCACGACCTCCATCGACACGTGCGCGATCAAGTTCACCGTCGACAAGATCGATGTGAATCCGAAGTGCTACCAGTACGGAACGCCAGCCGCTTCGGGGCGCAAGACTCTGCTGCTGCACGTGTCGCTGACGACGGGGAACCTCAGTCCCGACGGGCAGCTCGGGGCGCCGACCATCTTCAACCCGTTCTCCCTCAAGGGCCTCAGCGCGGACGGGTTCGTGCACGACGCGCAGCCGGGCTTGTGCGCGGACAACAAGAGCAGCCTCTCCAGCACGATCCTGCCCAACTCGAAGTACGCGGGAACGGTGGAGGTCGACGTGCCCGAGTCCGCGGTCTCCGTCGCGTCCGCCTGGTCGGCGCCGGCGAAGGACGGGGGCCGCGGCTGGGTCTGGTCGATCGGGTGACGATCTAGACCAGGTAGCGGCTCGCCCACGCCGCGAGCACCTCCGCCACGTACGCGGCGTCCGCGCGGTCGGTCAGCAGGTGGTCGGCGCCGTCCAGAGAGATGAACGACTTGGGGTGCCGGGCCGAGTCGTAGACGAGCCGCGCGTTGTCGATGCCCACCGTGTCGTCCTGCGGCGAGTGCATGACGAGCAGCGCGCGGCCGAGGCCCGAGATGCACGCCGTCTGGTTCTGCTGGTTGATGTCGAGCAGGAAGTCGTTGCTGATCCGGAACGGGCGGCCGGCCAGCAGCACCTCGGCCACGCCGTCGGCCTCGATCCGCGATCTGGACGGTCCGAGTAGGTGCTCGACGTGCGAGGTGTCGAACGGGGCGCCGATCGTGACCACCGCGCGCACCTCCGGGATCTGGTGTGCGGCGGAGAGGACGGCCGCGCCGCCCAGTGAGTGTCCGATGAGGACGCTGGGGGCGCCGATGGTGTCGCGCAGGTGACCTGCGGCACAGACCAGGTCGTCTACGTTCGAGGTGAAGGTGGTGTTGGCGAAGTCCCCGTCGGACTGGCCGAGTCCGGTGAAGTCGAACCGCAGCACCGCCACGCCTCGTTCGGCGAGCCTTCGGGCGATGCGGCTGGCCGCCACCGAGTCCTTGCCGCAGGTGAAGCAGTGCGCGAACACGGCTGTGGCGACCACGTCCCCTGCGGGCAGTTCCAGCCGGCCCGCCAGTGCCTGGCCGTGGGCGCCCTCGAAGACCGCTTTCCGGTTGTCCATGACCTCTATGGTGCGTCACGTGCGGTACCAGTACCTCGACGGCCGGTTGCGGCAGGCGTTCGACGCCGCCGGGCTCGATCGCGGGCAACGGGCGTTGTTGCAGGGCGTGTTGCGGGCGCTGGACCCCGACGCGCACCTCGGTGAGCACGTCGCGGGGCTCAACAGTGCTGTGCTCGCGGTCACTCGTGCGCGGACGGCGTTGGAGAGTCACGCTGCGGAGGACCAGCCGCGGTGGAACCTGTTGCGCCGCATCGTCACGACCTCGCTGGCGTGCGTGGACGCGGCCAGGCCTGCGTTCGTGCACGGTGGGACTGATGAGCTCGCCGCGGCGCGCAAGGTCCTCAAGAGCGTTGACGCGGCCATCGCCAAGGACGGGCAGAAGCTCGATCCGCAGGTGACGGCCGCTGCCGCCGCGAAGCTCGACCCGGAGGTGCTCGCGCGGGCCGTCCGGGGGTGGATCACTTCACTGTGGAACGGGGTCGCGCTTCCGTTGCGCGCCAGGATGATCGCCGAGGTCGCCGTGGTCGTGGCGATGCGCGGGCGCGATGGCAGGCACCTGCGCACGGACCTGTTGCGGTGGCTCAAGAAGTCCGGCGATCTGGGCGACGTGCTGTGGCCGCGGGAGCAACGGCACGTCGTGGCGCTCGTGGTGCGGGGTGCACGCGTGCTCAGGCACCTGGACGAGCTGTTGCCCGAGGCGCGGCAGGAGCCGTTGCACCGCAACAGGTTGCCGAAGGACGACTTCCTGAAGGGCGCTGTCGACGGGTCGTCGGTGCTGGTGCGGCTGCCGGTCGAGGCCGCGGACGCGCACACGGCGGCGCTCAAGGGTCGCAGGGTGCTGAGCGAGGTGCTCGACCAGTACGCGGCGGGGGAGCGGCTCACCGAGTTGCGCGTCGCGCCGCTCTGGCAGGTCAGCGGGCCGGGTGGGCGGGTCACGCGGGGCACCGAGCACCAGCGGACCGTCAGCAACGCCTACCCGCTCACCGCGTACTGGCCTGAGGAGCTGCGCAGTGCGATGCGGGTGGCGAACCTGGCGCGGCAGGTCGACGCGCCGATGGCCAGCGCCGGGCTGGCGTGGAGCGCGCTGGAGGCGACGGGGCTGGACCCGAGCAAGATCGCGTGGCTGGCCAAGGGCTGTGCGCTGCAGATGCTGCGGCAGCACCTCGTCAGCCTGCACGTCGTGGTCAC
Source organism: Lentzea sp. NPDC058436 (assembly GCF_042721515.1). Classification (NCBI taxonomy): domain Bacteria; kingdom Bacillati; phylum Actinomycetota; class Actinomycetes; order Pseudonocardiales; family Pseudonocardiaceae; genus Lentzea; species Lentzea sp. NPDC058436. Next base: position 19,601 of record NZ_JBHXLF010000004.1, on the reverse strand, counting down.
CAACCACGACACCGAGTTGCGCGGGCCGCTCGACGCGCAGGTGCCGACCACCGGTGTGAAGCACCACCTGAGGTCCGTGGACGCGTGGCTGGAGGTGCTGATCCCGCACAACCGTCCGAACGCGCAGGTCGACGCCGCGCAGAAGGCCATCACCGCGCTGGCCGGGAGCGAGGGAGGTCTCGTCCAGGACCTCGTTGAAGTGTGGCGCGGCAGGCTCGCGGACTCGAAGGTCCTCGCGGCCTGGTTGCGGGAGCAGGAGGACACCGCCGCCGCACTGCTGGAGTGGCTCTACGTCACCAGGAACCTGGCGTTCCACGCGGGACGGTTCGCCTCGCCGGCCGACACGCTCACCGCGCACGCAGGACAGGCAGTGGCGGATCTCACGCTGGAGTTCCTCGGCAACTGGAGAACTGTCGAAAGGCGTGCCCAGGATCAGAACCAGCAGAGCCGGCAGGAGACCTCCGCCGTGGAGATCTACCGCCGGCTCGCGCAACGACAGGACCAGCTGGTCGCCCGGCTCAAGCGGGCGGGATCGGTCCGGAGGCTCAGCGTCGAGGACATCTCCGGGCCGGACGAGAAGTGGTGGTCGCGGGGCAGGAACTGAGGACGGAAGTTACGGCTTGGCCTTCGTGAGCCAGTCCTCGACCCGGTCCGGGTTCGCCTCGACCCACCGCTTCGCCGCCTCGTCGGGCGACATCTTGTACTTCGCGATGAAGGACGCGACCGTGTCCTGCTCGTCGTTGCTCCACTGGAAGTTCTGGACGAGCCGGGCGGCGGGGCCGCCCTTGTCCACGAACTTCTTGGACGCGATCTTGTCGAGCTCGTAGCGCGGGTAGTCGCAGGCGACCTTGGCCGCGTCCGCGTCGCATCCCGCCTGGTACTCGGGCAGGTCGACCTTGACCAGCTCGATGTCGAGGTGCAGCCACTGCGGCTCGAAGAAGTAGCCGATCAGCGGCGTCTTCTTCTCCTGGGCCTGGCGGAACGCCTTGATCAGCGCTTCCTCGCTGCCCGCGTAGACGACCTTGTAGTTGAGGTTCAGGTTCTTGACCAGAGCCTCGTCGTTGGTCACGAACGACGGGTCGCCGTCGAGCACCTGGCCCTTGCCGTCGGACTGCGCGGTCTTGAACTTCTCGGCGTACTTGTTGAGGTTCTGCCAGTTCGTGATGTCCGGGAACTCCTTCTTCATCCACGGAGGCACGTACCAGCCGATCGCGCCCTTGTTGCCGGACGGGCCGACCCGCACGGCGGAGCGCTTCTCGTCGATGTACTTCTGCTTCAGGTCCTCGTGTCCCCAGTTCTCGAGGATCACGTCGATCTCGCCGGAGTCGAGGCCCTGCCAGGCAGTCTGTTCGTCGACCTCCTTCTTCGTCACCTTGCAGCCGAGCCTTTTCTCGGCGAGGTAGGCGACCACGGCGGCGTTCGCCTCGTAGCCGACCCACGGGTTCACCGCGATGGTGATGGAGTCACAGGGCTCGGTGGGGGCTGCCGAACTGGAGCGCGGTGATGCCGTTGAACCACCGCCACAACCGGCAATCGTCAACACGAGCGTCATTGCCAGAGCGATTCTGGGCGCTTGCACGAACAACAGCTCCTCATCGGGAGGGAAGAGCGGTGCAGGGGACCGCTCAGTTCAGCTTTTCCCCATCGCTCAGATCGAGTCAAGTCATGGGATGACCGGTTGTCCACAAAGGAGCAGATTTGTATCAGCCCTTGACCGTACTCGTGCGAAGGTCAATGCTGTCGCGCATCGAGAAACGGTGTGCGCAGTCCGCAACAGGTCGGAGTGATTTGGCGTGGATCCCGTGATTTCGGTCAGGGACCTGTGGAAGGTGTTCGGCTCCAACGCGGCTCGTGTGGCGGCATCGGACGAGCTCAAAGCGTTGTCACGACAGGAGTTGATGGACAGCACCGGTGCTGTCGCCGCTGTGCGCGGGGTCGACTTCGACGTCGCTCCCGGTGAGATGTTCGTGGTCATGGGATTGTCCGGTTCGGGCAAGTCCACACTGGTCCGTTGTCTCACGAGACTCGTGGAACCGACCGCGGGCACGATCCTGTTCGAGGGCGAGAACATTCTCGAGGCGGACGCGAAACGCCTGCGCGACCTGCGCAGGAACAAGTTCTCCATGGTGTTCCAGCACTTCGGTCTGCTTCCTCACAGGACCGTTGCCGACAACGTCGGTTACGGACTGGAAATCCGCGGGGTACCACGCGCGAAACGCGGGGAGCGTTCCCAGGAAGTGATCGATCTAGTAGGTCTGACCGGCTATGAGAAGTCCTATCCGGACCAACTCTCCGGCGGTATGCAACAACGCGTCGGCCTCGCGCGCGCACTGGCGGGCGACCCCGACGTCCTGTTCTTCGACGAGCCGTTCTCCGCGCTCGACCCGCTGATCCGGCGCGACATGCAGTCCGAGGTCATCAGGCTGCACCGCGAGGTCGGCAAGACGATGGTCTTCATCACCCACGACCTGAGCGAGGCGCTCAAGCTGGGCGACCGCATCCTGATCATGCGCGACGGCAAGGTCGTGCAGGTCGGCACCGGTGACGAGCTGGTCGGCGCGCCCGCGGACGACTACGTGCGCGACTTCGTGAAGGACGTGTCGCGCTCGAACGTGCTGACGTTGAAGTGGATCATGCGGCCGCCGCGTCCCGACGACGACCTCGACGGGCCCGAACTGGCGCCGGAAACCGTTGTGCGGGAAGCGGTGCGCAGCGTGCTGACCGCCCACAAGCCGGTCAAGGTCGTGCGGGACGGCGAACTGCTCGGTGTGGTCGCGGACGAGGAGATCCTCGGGGTCGTGGCCGGGGAGGCGTGACATGGTCGCCGTCGCCGCCCCTCAACAACAGCAACCTCGGCTGCTCCAGCACCGCAAGGCGCTGATCTTCGGCGGGATCGTGCTGGCCTGGCTCGTGCTGTGGCTGGTCTTCCGCAACGTCGGGACGCTGGCGCTCGGCGCCGCCGACCTGACCCCGTTGCACCGCTGGATCAACGAGATCAACGACGCCGTCGGCGCGTCCAGGAACTCGAACCCGCTGTTCCTGTACTTCTTCAACGAGATCCGGCTCGTCATCGACGAGTTCGTGACCTTCGTCCAGGCCCTGATCGCGCAGCCGTCGTTCGGCAGGCCCGTGCCGGTGATCGGCTGGCTCGGCGTGGTCGCGATCGCCGGCTTCGTCAGTCTCGCGGTCGCCGGCTGGCGGATCGCGCTGCTCGCCGTCGCGGGCTTCGTGTTCCTCGGACTGCAAGGTTTGTGGCAGGAGAGCATGGACACGCTCTCGCTGACCCTCGCGGCGGTCGTGATCTCGTTGCTCATCGGCATTCCACTGGGGATCTGGGCGGGGCTGTCCGACCGGGCCCACCGCGTTCTCACCCCGGTGCTCGACTTCATGCAGACGATGCCGACGTTCGTCTACCTGGCACCGCTGACGTTGTTCTTCCTGATCGGCCCGGCGTCGGCCACCATCGCGACGCTGATCTACGCGGCGCCGCCGGCGATCCGGATCACCGCGCACGCCATCCGCTCGGTGCCGCGCAACACCGTCGAGGCGAGCGAGTCCCTGGGCGCGACGCGGAACCAGACGCTCGTGAAGGTGCTGCTGCCGTCCGCACGCAAGACGATCGTGCTCGGCATCAACCAGACGATCATGGCGGCACTGGCCATGGTCACGATCGCCGCGCTGATCGACGCGCCCGGTCTCGGCAAGACCGTCGTGAAGGCGTTGCAGACCCTCGACGTCGGCACGGCGTTCAACGCGGGCCTCGCGATCGTGGTGCTGGCCATCGTGCTGGACCGCGTCACGACCGCCGCCGCGAGCGAACGCCGTGAGCTTCCGCGCTGGGCGTTGTTCGGCGGTGCCGGCGTGACGGCCGTCTGCGTCTACCTCTCCTACACCTACCTGTGGGCGGCGGAGTTCCAGTCGGACGTGGAGATCGGCAGCTCGATCAACAAGGGCGCGACGGCCGTGACGGAGTGGGCGCAGGACTCGCTTCCGGTGCTCACCAACGGTTTCAAGGACTTCGTCACGTTCGCGCTGATCAACCCGCTGCAGGCGTTGCTGGCCGAGTCGCCGTGGTTCCTGGTGGCGCTGGTGATCGTCGCGCTGTCGTTCCTGATCGGCGGTGTCCGGTCCGCGATCGTCTCGGCCGTGTGCGTGGCCCTGCTGATCGCCACCGGCCTGTGGCAGGACTCGATGATCACGCTGGCGTCCACGCTGGTCGCCACGATCCTGGTGATGGCGCTGGGGATCGTCGTCGGTGTCTGGATGGGACGCAGCAGGCGGGCCGACAGGGTCATCCGGCCGGTCCTCGACGCGGCGCAGGTCATGCCCGCGTTCGTCTACCTGGTGCCGTTCCTGGCGCTGTTCTCCGCATCGCGCTTCACGGCGATCATCGCCGCCGTGGTGTTCGCGGCGCCGGTGGCCATCAAGATCATCGCGGACGGCATCCGCGCGGTCTCGCCCGCCACGGTCGAGGCGTCCACGGCGCTCGGGTCGAGCTCGTGGCAGACGATCGTGAAGGTGCAGCTGCCCATGGCGCGCGGGGCGCTGACCCTCGCCGCGAACCAGGGCCTGATCTACGTGCTCTCGATGGTCGTCGTCGGCGGTCTCGTCGGCGCCGGCGCGCTCGGTTACGACGTGGTGGCCGGGTTCTCGCAGGGCCAGTTGTACGGCAAGGGGCTCGCGGCCGGTGTCGCGATCGTCGTGCTCGGCGTCATGCTCGACCGCCTCACCCAGGCGGCCGCCAAGCGGTGGACCAACTAGGAGGTCTGGACAGTGGCAAGGCACAGCGTGCTGGGAGCGGTGCTCGTCGGAGCGCTCGCTTTGGCTGGTTGCGGTGGCGCCAAGGTCGGTGACACCTCCTCGGGTGCGACCGGTGACTGCGGCACGTTCAACCTCGCGATCAACCCCTGGGTCGGTTACGAGGCGAACGCGGCCGTCCTCGCCCACGTGGCCGAGAAGGAGCTCAAGTGCAAGGTCACGAAGAAGGAGCTCAAGGAAGAGGTCGCCTGGCAGGGCTTCGGCACCGGTGAGGTCGACGCCGTGGTCGAGAACTGGGGCCACGACGACCTGCGCAAGAAGTACATCGACGAGCAGAAGACGGCCGTCAGCGCGGGTTCCACGGGCGTGAAGGGGCAGATCGGCTGGTACGTGCCGCCGTGGCTCGCCAAGGAGCACCCCGACATCCTGGACTGGAACAACCTCAACAAGTACGCCGACCAGTTCAAGACCTCGGAGTCCGGCGACAAGGGCCAGCTGCTCGACGGCGACCCGTCGTTCGTGACCAACGACGAGGCTCTGGTGAAGAACCTGAACCTCAACTACAAGGTCGTCTACGGCGGCAGCGAGACCGCGCTGATCCAGGCCTTCCGCCAGGCGGAGAAGGACAAGAAGTGGGTCATCGGCTACTTCTACTCGCCGCAGTGGCTGCTCAACGAGATCAAGCTGGAGAAGGTGAAGCTGCCCGCGTACGCGGCGGGCTGTGACGCCGACGCCGAGAAGATCGCCTGCGACTACCCCGACTACGACCTCGACAAGATCGTGTCGAAGAAGTTCGCCGACGCCAACGGCCCCGCGGCCCAGCTGGTCAAGAACTTCAAGTGGACCAACGAGGACCAGAACACCGTGGCGAAGTACATCGCCGAGGACAAGATGAAGCCCGAGGACGCCGCCAAGAAGTGGGCGGACGCCAACGCCGACAAGGTCAAGGCGTGGCTCCCCAAGGCCTAGTCAGAGCCTGAGCACAGCAGCGGGGTGTGGTTCCTGGACGAGAGGAACCACACCCCGCTGCTCTTGTGACATCACGCGGCCTGGGGACCGGCGGGCACCTCAGGCTCGTGGCGGTGCGTCATCCGGTGCCACCACGACCGCGGCTTCCCGCCGTTGCGGTAGTACTCCTGGACGCGGCGGGCGTCCTCCCGCAGGGCCTCCTGCCGGTAGTCCATCTCCGCCTTGATCGCCTCGGGCGTCCATTCCATCTCACTCACTCCTCAGTTCGTCTTCCTGATGACGATGAGATTGCTCCTGAGGGGTGGGCTCCTACATCGGACGATCACCTAAGGTCGCCTGGTGAGACCCCTTACGCAGCACTGCGGTAGCCGGATCAGCGGATCCCGGCGGTACGGGTAAGGGGCCACGATCGAGGGCATGACCGCCGCCCACCTGCCCGCCCGGCCTGCGAAGTTCTTCGATCCCGCCACCGAGGTGCACTTCGATCCGGAGCTCGGCTCCTGGCACGTCTTCTCCCTCGCCGACGTCCAGCGCGTTCTGTCCGACGTCGAGTGCTTCTCGTCGAGCTACGGCCTCACCGACGAGACCAGGCCGCTCGCCAACCCCGTGCTGAGCGGTATGTGGGCCGCGGACGGGCAACGTCACCGCGACCTGAGGGCCGCCGTCGCCGACCCGTTCAGCCCGCGGGTGATGTCACTGCTGGAAGACCGGATCCGTGCGATCGCGACCGAACTGGTCGACGGCCTCGACCCCGGCGGCTTCGACGTCGTGACCGCTCTCGGCAAACCGCTTCCCACCAGGGTGGTCTGCCACCTGCTCGGCCTCGGCCTCAGCGCCGAGACGCGGATGACCGAGTGGCTGGAGCAGTGGTACCAGGAGGCCGTCACGACGAACACCGTGCCGCGGCAGGCCGAGATGGCGGAGTTCTTCGCCGCCGAGATCGAGCGCCAGCGCGCCGAACCGGGGGACGGGCTGATCGCCGAGCTGCTGGCCGTGCAGGCCGCGGGTTACCTCGTCGACGGCAGGCCGATGTCGGACTGGGACCTCGTCGGCTACTGCGCGATGCTGCTCGGCGCCGGCGTGGACACGACGGCCGCGACGATCCCGAACGCCGTGCTGTTCCTCACCGAGTTCGGCTGCTGGGAGGAGTTGGGCGCGGACCCGTCGCTGATCCCGGGCGCGATCGAGGAGACCATGCGCTGGTACCCGGTCTTCCCCGGCCCGCGCCGGCAGGTGACGCGCGACGTCACGATCGGCGGGCAGCGGATGGAGGCGGGGCAGTGGGTCAGCGGGTGGCTCGGCGCGGCCAACCGCGATCCCGCACGCTACGCCGACCCGGACACGTTCGACATCCGGCGCAGGACGCGGATCATGACGTTCGGGCACGGGCCGCACCACTGCCTGGGCGCCGGCCTCGCACGGCTGGAGAAACGTGTGCTGCTGGAGGAGATGGTGCGCCGGCTTCCCTTGCTGCGCAGGGAAACCGGCGCACCGGTCGTGCGACGTCAGTGGATGCTCGACAACCTCGAGACAGCCACCTTCCGCTTCGACTAGTCGATCACGGCGTTCGCCGCGGCCGCCTTGCGCACGCTCGTGGTCGTGGCGCGCGCCTGGTTGTCGTCGGGCTTGGCATCCGATCCCCAGCCGCGGTCGGGCATCGTGGCCTCCACCCGGAACTCCACCGTGCCCTTCGCGGCGTCCTCCGCCGAGTAGGTGTAGGCGAACGGGAAGTCCGTCCGGCGGGTTCCGGACGCCGGGACCCACTGCGTGGTGTGGCCGATCTCCAGGTCGTAGCCGCCACCGGCCGCGCCGACCTTGTAGAGCGTCACGCGGACGTTCTCGTCGTGCCGGGTGTTGGCGACGGTCGCCTTGAACTGCTTGGTCTGGCCCGCCCGTGCCGATGCCGCGACGGTGAACGCGGTGACCGACACGTCGTGCGTGTCGACCTTCAGCACCTCCGAACCGGTACCGGTGCGGCCGTCCTTCGTCGCGCCGGTCACCGTGATCGTGTAGTCGCCGTCGGCCGCGTACCGGTGCTTGATCGTCTCGCCGGGCACGATCTGCGCCGAGCCGCCGTCACCGAACTGCACCGTGCCGCTGACGAACGGCCGCTGCTCACCCGTGTACGGCGCGATCGTCACGTCCGTGAAGACCGTGGGGTTGTTGGGGTAGGCGTTGACGGACGGGCTCAGCGGGGCGGCCTCGACGAGCTCGACGAAGAACGGCCCCGCGTCCTCCACCGAGTCCGCCACCCGGATCAGGTAGGACTCGCCGGGCGTCGCCGAGAAAACGTTGTGCTGGTAGTTGCTCTCGCCGGACGGCTCGCAGTCCACTTCGGACAGATCGGAGGCGCGGTACACGCTCACCGCAGTCCGGTCGGACAGCACCTGCACGAACTTCGCCTTGGCCGGCGTGTAGCGGTACCAGACCGACTGCGTCGCACGGGCGTCACAGCTCGCCACCGGTTCGCCCGCCTCCGCGGACGCGCGCCGCAGGTCGCCGTCGTACCGCTCGGAGAGCTCCGCCGCAGCCGCGGCCGCGCGGTCGTCGTTCGGCGACGCGGGGACCGGGGAGATGCTCACGCTGACCGGCCCGGCGTACCACGAGTAGTACTCGACGACCATGACGTGGTACGTCACGCCCGCCTGGACGCGGAAGGTGTCGTCGTGCGGGCTGTTGGAGTCGCAGGCACCCGGCACCGGCGTGAGCGCGCCGCGTTCTCCGGTGAACACGCCGAAGAACGGCCCGAAACGCGTGGACTCCGTCTTCAGCCGGACGATGGCGTCGGCCGGGGCGGTGTAGCGCAGCCAGACCGAGCTCTCACCCCAGTGGTTGCAGGCGCTCGGGTCGTCGGTGGCCTTGGTGGCACCGGTCGTGTCGACCGTCTGCTGGAACGGCAGTGCCATGACGTCGACCGCGGTGTCGAAGTCGTCGCCGGGCGCGGCGGCCAGCGCCACCGCGGGCGCGCACGTCGCGAGCACCGCCGCGGCGAACGCGGACACGAGAATTCTCCTGGACAGTCTCATGATCTCCCCCGGATCAGTTCGCGACGGCGGCGGCGGACTGAAGCGCCGGCCGGACGGTCGTGGCGATGGTGATGACCTCGTTGTCGGACGGGATCGCGTCCCGCACCGGGTACTCCAGCTGCGGTTCGACGACCGCGCGGAACGAGACCTTGCCGGTCACCGCGTCCTGCGGGGTGAAGGTGTAGGCGAAGGGGAACTTCACCTTGCGGGTCGGGTGCGCCGGCACGTCGATCGTGAGCGTCCCGACCTCCTGCCAGCCGTTGCCGTTGCCGTTGTCGCGGTAGACGGTGGTCTTCACCTTCTCCAGGTAGCGCGTGTTCGACACCTGGACGGTGATCGGCTTCTGGTCACCGGCCCGCGCGCTGGCCGGCGCGGAGAACTTCGAGATGCCGACGTCGTGCGTCTTCACCGTGACCGTCGTCGTGTCCGTCGCCGTGCGGCCGTCTCCGGTCTTCGAGCGCACGGTCACCGTGTAGACGCCGTCCGCGGCATAGCGGTGCGACTGGTGGTCCTCCGTGCTCGCCGGAGCGGTCGTGCCGTCCCCGAAGTCCCACTCGGTCGTGACGGGGTCGTTGTAGTCGTTCGTGTGGTCGAGGGAGAAGCCGATGGTCTCGAAGAGCGACCGGTCGTGGTCGTATCCGGTGTAGACGCTCGTCCGCAGCGGCTCCGCCTCGGTCAGTTCGAGCGTCGAGGGATAGCTGTAGTAACCGCCGCCGGACCACTGGAAGTAGTACGTCTTGCCGGCGGTCACCGCGACGGACTTGCCGTTGTAGTGCTGCGAGCCCTCACAGCCGAGGAAGGTCAGGTCGTCGATCGAGGTGCCCTCGTAGACGGACGCGGTGGGACCGGAGCCCCAGCCCTCGACGTGCAGGACCACCGAGTGGTTCCGCGTGGGCGTGTAGGCGTACCAGACCGACGGCGCACCTGAGCCGGAGCACTGGTTCGTGCTCGGCTCGTCCGCTTCGCGGGACGCTCGGGTGTAGTCGGGCTGCGGCGCGCTGAACGGCAGCGTCGCCACCTGCTCGGCACCCGCGAGGTCGTCGTTGGGCAGGCGGGAGATCCTGTCCAGCGCGAGCTTCGCCTGGCCGCTGCTCACCATGAAGTGGTAGGTCGTGCCCGCCCGCACCGGGAACGTGAGCGGCGTGGCCCGCTCGGTGGTGCAGCCGTCGTAGTAGGCGTTCCAGAGCTGCACCAGGTCGCCGCGCTCACCGGTGAACGTCGTGAGGTTCAGATCGCGGTCGCTGCCCTCGGTCTTCAGTCGCAGCAGGCCGTCCTCGGTCGCGGTGTAGCGGAACCAGGCGGACCCCGCGACCGAGTAGCCGCGGCAGCCGGCGGGGTCGTCCACGGACTTGGTCGACTCGGTCGTGTCCTGCGCGACCGAGTACGGCAGGGCCCCGATGACGGTGGCCGAGTCGAAGTCGTCGTTGGCGGGTGGTGCCGCGTGCGCGACACCGGGTGTGACCATCCCCAGCGCGACCGCGGCGACCACCGCGATCGATCTCCAAGAAGGCATGCGAAAGCTCCCCCAAAGTCCCCAGACCTCCAGTCCCCAGCGGCCGGAGGTTCCCCGGCGCCTTAATCGCGACGGGTGGGGTGTTCGTTGCACACCCCACCCGAAGTTGCTCCGAACGGCCTACTTCTGCATGGCCGTCACGTCAGCCGCCCACCGCCACGGCTCCGCGGTGCCACCGGGCAGCGAGTTGAAGTACTCCCAGCCCGCCACACCACCGAAGTCGGTGTACTTGGTCTTCAGACTGGTCACGGTGTTCTTCAGGGTCGTCATGTTCACGTAGCCCGACCCGCCGTTGGCCGTGCTGGTGAGGGTGCCGAGCACGACCTTGTTCGCCGGGATCACCCGGCGGTTGACGATCTGGTCGTAGTTCGAGGTGCTGCCCGCGTTGCCCCAGCCGTTGTAGAACTGGCCGTTGAACCACGCGATCTTCGAGCCGTGGCTGCGGTACAGGTCCTCGTAGTTGAAGCCGGACAGGTTGCCGCCGCCCCAGAGCGCGCTCGCCACCGGGGAGAGCGTGACGAGGAAGTTCGCGCCGAAGTCGGTCTTGAGCTGGTCGATCACACGCCGGATGCCCGCGATCGACATCCGCTCCTCGACGTCGAGGTCGACGCCGTTGAGCTTGTAGGTGCGGATCGTGTCGCGCAGCAACGGGTAGTAGGTGTCGAACTGGGTGTCGAGCCGTTGGAACGAGCCCTGTGCGGCGCCGCCGACCATGCCGATCACGTTGACGCCGCGGGCCTGCATCGCGGCGAGGTCCTGCCACATCTGGGTGTACCGCGAGTGCGACGGCGGGTGGTCGTTGAGGTGGACGATCCTGTTGTCGTTGAGGTGGATGGCGGCGACGAGGACGTCCGTGACGCCGGTGCCCCGGTCGAGCAGGGGCTTGGGCGAGACGTACGTTCCGGTCGCGCCGTTGCTGTACTGGGTCTGGTAGTAGACGACGGTTCGCTTCTGGGCGGCCGCCTGGGCCGGTGGCGCGGCGAGCGCCACCAGCAGCAGGGCGAGGAACAGCTTCTTCATGCGCTACCTCGTAATCCGCAGGGTGATCACTTGGAACGGGCGCAGCACCACCTCTGCCGACGCGTCGGCCAGGGGCCGTTCGAGCAGGTCGGTCTCCTGGATCCGGGTGTGGGCGAAGGAGGTGCTGATCGAGGCGCGGGCACGGCCGCCGTGCGCCTCGTAGAGCCGGACGACGACGTCGCCCGACCGGTCGTCGGCCAGCTTCACGGCCTCGACCCTCACCGCCGGGTTGTCCGTGCGCACCAACGGTTCCAGCGCGTTCGAACCCCGGACGGTCTGCGGCGGCAGGTTGATGCGGTAGCCGGCGTCGATGGCGGCCGGCAGGTCCCCGATCACGAGGGCGTAGCGGAAGCGGTGCTCGCCCTGGTCGGTCTCGGGGTCGGGGAACCTCGGCGCGCGCAGCAGGGACAGGCGCACGGTCGTGGTGGTTCCGCCGTCGTCACGGGTGGTGCGGGTGACCTCGTGGCCGTAGGTCGAGTCGTTGACCACCGCGACGCCGTAGCCGGGTTCGCCGACGTGCAGGAAGCGGTGGGCGCAGATCTCGAACTTCGCCGCCTCCCACGAGGTGTTGGTGTGCACCGGGCGGTGCAGGTGGCCGAACTGGGTCTCGGCCGTGGAGACCTCGGCGCGCAGGTCGAGCGGGAACGCGATCTTGAGCAGCTTCTCCCGTTCCTGCCAGTCGACCTCGGTGTCGAAGTCGACCTGCCTGGCGCCTTCGCGGAGCCGGATGGTCTGGGTGAGGACGGAGTCGCCGAACTTCGCGCGCACCACGACACCGTCGGAGGTGTCCACGCGTTCGGACGGGATCAGGTCGGCTTTCCAGTTGCGGTAGAACGGGTCGATGTCCCAGGCGTCCCACTGGTTCGGGTTGTCGCGGTGCAGCTGGGGCATGCCCGCGAAGCCGTGCGGTGGCAGGACTTCGCGGTCCTCTTCGAGGTCGAGGATCGAGGTGACGATGCCCTCGGCGTCGATCGTGACGCGCAGCCTGCCGTTGTCGAGGACGCCGTCCACCGGTGCGACGAACGCGCGAGGCGCCTCCCCGCCGAGCACGTCGAACGTCAGCTCGTCGTCGCCGTCGCCCTTGAGAGCGTCGATCGCGATTGCTGTCAGGTCCTTTAGTTCGGACGCCACGCGCGCGTAGGTCGCCTCGGCCTCGCGGTGCACCCAGGCGATCGAGCTGCCGGGCAGGATGTCGTGGAACTGGTGCAGCAGCACGGTCTTCCACAGCCGGTCGAGCTCGTCGTACGGGTAGTCGTGACCGGCAAGGGCGGCCGCCGTGGACCAGTGCTCGGCCTCACGCAGCAGGTGTTCGCTGCGGCGGTTGCCCTGCTTGGTCTTGGCCTGGGTGGTGTAGGTGGCGCGGTGCTTCTCCAGGTACAGCTCGCCCGCCCACACCGGCGCGTCCGGGTATTCGTCCTGCGCGGCCTGGAAGAAGTCGCGCGGCGGTTCGACGCGCACGGTCGGCGAGCCTTCGAGGTTCGCGACGCGGTGCGCGGTCTCCATCATCTCGCGGGTGGGGCCGCCACCGCCGTCGCCGTAGCCGAACGGGACGAGCGAGCGCGAGGCCTTGGCGTGCTCGGCGAACTGGCGTGAGGCGCGGGCCAGTTCCTGGCCCGACAGCGACGAGTTGTAGGTGTCGACGGGCGGGAAGTGCGTGAAGATCCGCGTGCCGTCGATGCCCTCCCACCAGAACGTGTGGTGCGGGAACTTGTTGATCTGGTTCCACGACAGCTTCTGGGTGAGGAACCAGCGCGAACCGCTCAGCTTGATCAGCTGGGGGAGAGCGGCGCTGTAGCCGAACGAGTCGGGCAGCCACACCTCCTCGGTCTCGACGCCGAAGTTGTCGAGGAAGAAGCGCTTGCCGTGCACGAGTTGGCGTGCCATCGCCTCGCCGCCGGGCATGTTCGTGTCCGACTCGACCCACATGCCGCCGACCGGCACGAACTGTCCACTCCGGACCTTCTCGCGGACGCGGTCCCAGACGTGCGGGTGGTGGTCCTTCATCCACGCGTACTGCTGGGCCTGCGAGCACGCGAAGTAGAAGTCCGGGTACTCGTCCATCAGCTTGGTGACGTTCGAGAACGTGCGCGCGCACTTGCGGACGGTCTCGCGCAGCGGCCACAGCCAGGCGGAGTCGATGTGCGCGTGGCCGATCGCGGAGACCTTGTGCGCGGAGGCGTTGGCTGGCAGCGCCAGCACGCCGGCCAGCTCCTCGCGGGCCAGGTCGGCGGTCGCGGCGACCTCGTTCAGGTCGAGCGCGTCCATCGCCCGGTCCAGGGCGTGCAGGACCTTGTGACGGCGCGGGTCATGGTCCGGCAGTTCCTTCATCAGGCCCTGGAGCACCTCGATGTCGAGCATCAGGTGCCACACCTGCGGCTGGAACACCGCGAGCTCGGCCTTGAGGATCTTGTACAGCGGTTCGGTGCCCGCTGTGTCCTTGTCACCGAGCTGGGTCGGCAGGAACGGGTGGAAGTCGAGGATCGTCGGGTTGCCGGCGGCTTCGAGGTAGAACAGCACCTCGGAGCCGTCCACGGGCAGGTAGGTGTTGCGCGGCTCGATGCCCTTGATGGGCAGGCCGTCCGCCGTGTACGCGAGGCCCTCCGACTGGAAGCCGGGGCCGGGGTGGGTGAAGCCGAGGTCCAGCACGACCTCGACCTGCCTGCCCTTCCACGACTCCGGCACGGTGCCGGTCAGCCGGAACCAGCTCGTGCTCCACGGCGCACCCCAGGCGTCGCCGACGCTCGCCGGTGCGTAGGTGGCGTTCAGCGCCTCGTCGACCGGGACGGGCTCGTCCGGCACCGTCCAGACGGCGAGCTCCAGCGGCGCGGTCTCGCCGTAGACGGCCGGGCGGATGCGTTCCTTCAGCGTGCGGTTGAGTCGTTCTTCCAGCAGCGCGCGTTCGTCGTGCACGTGTTCACCCCAGCTCGATCGAAGCCCGCACGCCCTGCCGCGCGAGGCTCATCCACTCGTCGAAGAAAGCGCCGCCCGGACCCCACGTGGGCCGGTCGCCGTGCAGCTTGATCGGCGTGCGCCCAACCGGCTCGTGCACTGCCTCGCGCACGATCCGGGCGATCGCCGCGCCGAGCGGCTTGACCTCGCGTTCCGTCGTCAACAACCCCAACTCGTACTCGCGTTCGGGGAAGTCCACCAACGCACGGTCGACGTCGTGCGAGCACCACCACGTGACGCCCCACAGGTTGGAGCAGGTCAGCACGTTCGCAAGCGTTTGCTCGGCGAACTCCGGTGCCTGCTCGGCGCTGATCTCGGGCTGGGCGGCGCCGACTTCTTGCAGCCACACGGGCCGTTGCGGGTCCCTGGCGTGCGCCTTCGCCAGCTCGACCAGGTACTCGGCGTGGTGGACGCTCTCCACGGACAGGGGTCCGTAGCGCTGCGCGGTGCCGTTGAAGACCCACGAGTGCACGGTCGTCATCGCGCCCTTGTTGGCCGCGTGCTCCGGCAGGAACGCGTGCTCGCTCTCATACCAGACGGCGTCGTACTCGGAGTGGACGTGCGGGTGGCCCGGCGCTGCCTTCTCGCACTCGTCGAGCAGCGCGTCGATCCACTCACCGGCCTGCTCGGGCACGCACGGGTTCGACTCGGTGAGCAGGTTGACCTCGTTGCCCAGGGTGAAGCCGAGGAAGTTCGGCTTGTCCCGCAACGCCTCGGCGAGGGTGCGGACGTAGAACCGCTGCCCGTCGATCACGTCGGGGTCGGTGAAGATGTTGCGGCGGTGCCAGGTCTGCACCCACGACGGGTAGAAGTCGAAGCTCGACAGGTGTCCCTGCAGGACGTCGACCTGGACGTCGAGCCCTGTCTCGTGAGCCGCGTCGAGCATCTGCGCGAGCTGCTCGACGGCCTGCGGACGGACGAGCCCTCTGTTGGGCTGGAAGACCGGCCACAACGGGAACACCCGCACGTGGTCGAGGCCAAGACCCGCGATGGACTCGAAGTCGCGCTTGACGTCGTCGAGGGAGAAGTCGAGCCAGTGGTGGAACCAGCCGTGGGAAGGGGTGTAGTTCACGCCGAAACGCAATGGATCATCCCTTGATCGCGCCTTCTCCCACTCCGCGGAAGAAGTGCTTCTGCAGCAACAGGAACAGCAGGATCAGCGGGACGACGGCGATGATCGTGCCCGCCGCCACCAGCCGCTGGTTCTGCACGAACGTGCCCTGGAGGTACGCCAGGCCGATGGTGAGCGTGTACTTCTCCTGATCGCTCAGGACGATGAGCGGCCAGAGGAAGTCGTCCCAGCTGAACATGAACGAGAACAGCGCCACCACGACCAGCGTGCCCTTGACCGACGGCAGCGCGAGGCGGGTGAAGCGCTGCCACGCGTTGGCGCCGTCGATGACCGCGGCTTCCTCGACTTCGGCGGGGAGTGCGAGGAAGGCGTTGCGCAGCAACAGGACGTTGAGCGCGGCGATCGCGCCGGGCAGCACGACCGCGGTGAGCGTGTTGGTGAGGCCGAACCCGCGCATCACCAGGAACAGCGAGATCATGATCGCCTCGAACGGCACCAGGATGCTGCTCGCGAAGATCACGGCGGCGAACCTGCGTCCCCGGAACCTGAGCCGTGCCAACGCGTAGCCGGCCATGGCCGCGCCGAGGCAGTTCGTGACGACGTTGACGCTCGCCACGCCGAGCGAGTTGAGCGCGAACGACCAGACCGGCACGACGTCGGCCACGGCCGCGTAGTTGCCGAACGTCGGGTCGTCGGGGATGAAGTCGGGGACGAAGACGTCCTCGTTCGGTCCCTTGACGCTCGTGACGAACTGCCACAGGAACGGCCCGATGCTGATCGCGAGGATGGCGAGCAGCCCGAGGTAGCGCAGTGCCAGGTAGGCGTGGGCGCGCGTCACAGCTGGTCCTCCCTGCGGTTGAGCTTGAGGGTGACCAGCAGCAGGCCCAGCAGGACGACGAACAGGACCATGCTCAGCGCCGACGCGTACCCGACCTCGCCGGTGAGGCCGCGGCCGACCGACTGGATGAGCATCACCAGCGTGGTGCTCGCCCCGCCCGGCCCGCCGGTGCCGCCCGACAGCAGGTAGATCTCGGAGAACACGCGGAACCCGTTGACCGCGCTCAGCGCCGCGACCAGCACCATCGTCGGCCGCAGCGCGGGCGCCGTGACCGAGAAGAAGCGGCGGACCGGTCCCGCGCCGTCGACCATCGCGGCCTCGTGCAGGTCCTTCGGCACGTTCGCCAGCGCGGCCAGGTAGATCACCATGTAGTAGCCCAGGCCGCGCCAGACCGTCACCACCATCGAGCTGATCAGCAGCAGCGTCGAGTCGGTCAGGAACCCGATCCTGGTGCCGCCCAACGCCTCCACCACGTTGTTCACCAGGCCGCGGCTGTCGAGCAGCCACGTCCAGATGAGCCCGACCACGACCGTGGACGCGATCACCGGCGTGAAGAACGCCGTCCGGAAGATCCCGATGCCCGGCACGATCTTCTGCGCGAGCATCGCGATCAGCAGCGGCAACAGCACCAGCGGCGGGACGACGCCCACCATGTAGAGCAGGCTGTTGCGCGCCGAGGCCCAGAACTTGGGGTCCTGGAACATCCGCACGAAGTTGTCCACGCCGGTGAACTGACCGCCGCCCAGCGCGCTCGCGTCGGTGAACGCGAGCACGATCATGTTCAGGAACGGGAAGATCGTGAACACGAGGCAGATGGCCAGTCCTGGAGCCAGGAACAGCCACGGCGTGTACGGGCGGTGGGTCACTTCAGCAGCCGGTTGCACTCGTTGACGGCGTCGTCCAGTGCCTGCTTCGGCGACTTCTTGCCGAGCATCGCGTCGGCCAGTTGCTGCAGAAGAGCTTCGCGCATCTGGTCGCTGAACTGCACGGGCGTGTAGTTCACCGCGGTCTTCAGCTGCTTGGCCGCGGCCACCCTGACGCGTGCCTCGTCCGTCCCGTCCTCCGTCGTGAAGTACGGGTCGTCGCCACCCTTGCTGGTGCTGGGGAAGATCGAGGCGAGCTTGGCGAACTTCACCTGGTTCTCGGCGTTGGTGAGGAAACGGCCGAACGCGAGCGCCGTCGCCTGGTTCTTGCTGCTCTTCGGCACGCTCACGCCGTGCAGGAACATGTTGGCGCTGCCCGTGTTCGTGATGGGCGTCGTGATGCCGATGTTGGCGTAGAGGCTGGGCGCGTCGGTCTTGAACTTGCCGAGGTCGTACGCGCTGCCGGGGTTGAGCGCCGTCTGCTGCGCCATGAACTTCGCGCCGGCGCCGGTGTAGTTCTGCGTGAGCGCCTCGGGGATGAGCGCGCCCGCGTCGTACATCCGCTTGTAGGTCTCGACGAACTCGACGCCCTTGGGCTCGTTGAACGTGAACTTGTCGTTGCTGAGGAGGGTGACGCCGTACAGGCCGAAGTCGGCGATGCTCGGCGTCTGGCCGAGGATGGCGACCTTCTTCTCGGCGAGCTTGAGTGCTTGGGCTTCCAGCTCTTTGAAGTTCGTCGGTGGCTTGTTGGGGTCGAGACCCGCCTGCTGGAACAGGGCCTTGTTGTAGAAGATCGGGCCGGTGTTGAGGTACCAGGGGAAGCCGTAGCAGCCGCCCTTGCCGGGGATCTCGAACGCCTGCCAGGCGTTGTCGAGGTACTCGGGCTTGGCGTCCTTCAGGCTCTCGTCGAGGTTGACGAGCTGGCCGGCCTTGGCGAGCGGGAAGCTCAGGTCCGGCGGCACGTTGATGACGTCGGGCAGGCTGCCCGCGCTCGCGTCCGCCATGACCTTGGCCAGGTACCCGTCCGCGGGCTGGTCGACCCACTTCACCGTGGTGCCCTGGTGCTGCTTCTGGAAAGCGTCGACGACACCGTTGACGTAGTCGGTGTACTTGGGCTTGAGGGACCAGGTCTGGAACGTGATCTCACCCGTGACCTGGCCCGTTGCGGATGATGACGTGTTGGACGTGCCGGACAGTCCACAGCCCGCCACGGGCACCGCCGCCAGGCCCGCGAGGAACGTGCGCCTCTTCATTGACACCCACCTCCTTGGTCGCGGACCCTAGCTAAACCGGTTTATCTCCGGCTAGCCTCCGAACGTCTTGTTGTCTTGTTCCGGACAGGGTGCGCGTGTGAAGAGGCCAACGATCAAGGACATCGCGGCGGCGGCCGGGGTCTCCAAAGGTGCCGTCTCGTTGGCGTTGAACGGCCGCTCCGGCGTGTCGGAGTCGACCCGTGCGCGCGTGCTGGAGGTCGCGTCGGGGTTGGGGTACCGGCCTTCGGTCACCGCCCGCGCCCTGTCGTCCGCCTCTGCCGACGCGGTGGGGCTGGTGCTGGTGCGCCCGCCTCGCGCGTTGGGGGACGAGGCGTTCTTCTTCCAGCTGATCGCCGGGATGCAGTCCGAGATGTCGTGCGCCCTGTTGCTGCAGGTCGTGTCGTCCCGTGAGGAGGAGATCGCGCTCTACCAGCGGTGGTGGGCCGAGCACCGGGTCGACGGGGTGTTCCTGGTGGACCTGCTGGTGTCCGATCCGCGGGTTGCGCTGATGTCCTCGTTGGGGTTGCCGGCTGTTGTGGTGGGTGGAGCCGGGCACCACGGTTCGCTGGCGTCTGTCTGGGCTGATGACTACGCGGCCATGACCTCGGTGGTGGAGTACCTGAAGTCGTTGGGGCATCGGCGGATCGCTCGGGTGGCCGGGTTGTCTTCCTTGTTGCACACGGTTCGGCGGGATGCGGCTTTTGCTTCGTCCGTTGTGGACGGTGTGGTGGTTGCCGGGGACTACACGGCTGAGTCTGGTGCTGTTGCCACTCGGGCGTTGCTGTCTTCGGCTGAGCCGCCTACTGCGATCGTTTACGACAACGATGTTATGGCTGTGGCCGGGGCTGAGGTCGCTGCCTCGCTTGGGGTTGCCGTGCCTGGTGAGTTGTCGCTTGTTGCTTGGGACGACTCGGTTTTGTGTCAGCACGGGCGGTTGACGGCGTTGGCTCGGGACACGTTTGCGTTTGGGGGGCGGGCGGCTCGGGCCTTGGTGGCGGTGATCGGTGGGGCTTCGCCTTCCGATGTTGAGGACGTGTTGCCCGAGTTGGTGGTTCGGGGGAGTACTGGGGCGCCTTCGGCTCGTGTCTCCGGTGCGTAGGTGGTCGGGTTGAGTGAGTAGGCGGCGGTTTTTTCCTGGGGCTCCGCCCCAGACCCCGCCAATCTGATCAAAAGCCGGGGCCAGCGCCGATCGCGGGTTGATGGCACGCCTGTTGGTTTGGGCGGCTGCGCGTTGCGTTGGTTGGTTGCGGTGGTGGGGTGGCTTCGTCACGAGCCGAGCCAAGAGCGGGCCACATCAGAGGAGGGGTGTCAAACCGCCGAAGAGCGTGGCGGTTTGACAC
>NZ_JBHXLF010000003.1:0-1023225 GCF_042721515.1 Lentzea sp. NPDC058436 | reverse complement strand
CACCCGGTCCCATTCCGAACCCGGTAGTTAAGCCCTTCTGCGCCGATGGTACTGCACTGGTTACGGTGTGGGAGAGTAGGTCGCCGCCGAACTTTACTTCCCTGAAGGGGCTTGTGATCGCGGGGCACAATTACAGTGCATCGCTCACAGGCCCCTTTCAGCGTGTCCATAGTAGGAGGATTTGGTGTCCAGGTTCGGGGATCGTCCCGGCGACCGTCAGCGTGGCCAGGGAGACCGACCGCGCCATTCCGACGGTGGCCGTCCATCAGGCGACCGCAAGTTCAGCAGCAGCAACAACTCCCAGCGCGGTGAAGGCTCCGGCGACCGCTCCGCCAGCGGTGACCGTCGAGACAACCGCGCCGGCTCGGGCGACCGCGGTGGTTACCGCAAGAGCGACTCGAACGATCGCGGTGGTTACCGCAAGAGCGAGTCCGGTGACCGTGGCGGCTACCGGGGCGAGCGCTCCGGTGAGCGCGGCGGGTTCCGCAGGGACGACTCCGGTGATCGCGGTGGTTACCGAGGTGACCGTTCGAGCGACCGCGGTGGCTCCGGCGATCGTGGCGGCTACCGCAAGAGCGACTCGGGTGACCGTGGCGGCTACCGCGGGCAGGGTTCCGGTGAGCGCAGCGGCGGTGGTTACCGCGGCGACCGTCCCGGCTACCGCAAGGACGACTCCGGTGATCGCGGTGGGTACCGGGGCGACCGTTCGAGCGACCGCGGCGGGTTCCGCAAGGACGACTCCGGCGATCGTGGCGGCTACCGCAAGAGCGAGTCCGGCGACCGCGGTGGGTACCGCGGGCAGGGTTCGGGTGACCGTCCCGGCTACCGCAAGGACGACTCCGGTGATCGCGGTGGGTACCGCGGTGACCGTTCGAACGACCGCGGCGGCTTCCGCCGTGACGACTCGTCGGGCGACCGCGGTGGTTACCGCAAGAGCGACTCGGGCGACCGTGGCGGGTTCCGCAGGAACGACGACCGCGGCGGCAGCCGGGGCCAGGGCTCCGGCGAGCGCGGCGGGTTCCGTCGTGACGACTCGGGCGACCGCGGTGGTTACCGCGGCGAGCGTTCGGGTGAGCGCGGGGGCTTCCGCAGGGACGACTCCGGCGACCGCGGTGGGTATCGCGGCCAGGGTTCGAGCGACCGTGGCGGTTTCCGCCGTGACGATTCGTCGGGCGACCGTGGCGGCTACCGCAAGAGCGACTCGGGCGATCGCGGTGGTTACCGCAAGAGCGAGTCCGGCGACCGCGGTGGTTACCGCGGGCAGGGTTCGGGTGACCGTCCCGGCTACCGCAAGGACGACTCCGGTGATCGCGGAGGTTACCGGGGCCAGGGTTCTGGTGACCGCGGTGGTTACCGCAAGAGTGAGTCCGGTGATCGTGGCGGCTTCCGCGGCGAGCGTTCGGGTGACCGTGGTGGCTTCCGTCGTGACGACTCGTCGGGCGACCGCGGTGGCTACCGCAAGAGCGACTCCGGTGACCGGGGTGGACGCTCGGGTGACCGCGGTGGGTTCCGCAAGAACGACGACCGCGGCGGTTACCGCAAGAACGACTCGAACGACCGTGGTGGCTACCGCCGCGACGACCGCAACGACGAGCGGTCCGCGCCGCAGCGCGACGACCGTCGTGACGAGCGGAGCCGTGAGCGTGCGGCGCGGTTCCAGGAGCGTGTCGCCGAGCAGGAGACCGCAGGCACCGGCGCTGCAGAGGCCACGGGCCAGGACGCGGCCGCCGAGGTGAGCCAGGGTGCCGAGCGCACCGGGTACCGCCTGGGCGACGGCGCCGCGGCCACCCGTGCCGCGGCAGGCCGCGAGCCGGCCGCGGACAACGCCGCAGCCGAGGACAGCGAGTCGGAGACCGAGGTCGAGACGAAGGTCGAGTCTGTCGTCGCCGCCGAGGCGGACGCGGACGAGGCCGGCGACGAGCGTGCGGAGAGCACGGACGACAGCGTGGCCACCGGCGCGGACGAGGCCGAGCAGCGCGACGAGGCGCCCGCCCCCCGTGGCGGAAAGCCTCCGCTGCCGGACGAGGCCGACCTGTCGCTGCTCGACCCCGAGATCAAGCTCGAGCTGCGCAGCCTGCCCAAGGGGCTCGCGGAGATCATCGGCAAGCACCTGGCCGCGGCCGGGCTGCTGATCGACGAGGACCCCGAACTGGCCCTGGAGCACGCCCGGTACGCGCGGAGCAAGGCGGCGCGGGTCGGTGTCGTGCGCGAGGCGGCCGGGTTGACCGCCTACTTCGCGGACGAGTGGGCCGAGGCTCTCAGCGAGCTGCGGGCCGCCCGCCGGATGATGCCCGGACCGGGCCACCTGGCGATCATGGCCGACTGCGAGCGGGCCCTTGGCCGGCCGGAGCGGGCCATCGACCTCGCCAAGGACCCGGCTGCCAAGGACCTCAGCCAGGAGGACGAGATCGAGCTGCGGATCGTCGCGGCCGGTGCTCGCCGGGACATGGGTCAGCTCGACGCGGCGGTCGTCGCGTTGCAGGGGCCGGACCTCGACCCCGGACAGCGCAACCCCTACTCCGCGCGGCTCTTCTACGCTTACGCCGACAACCTGGCCGCGGCCGGTCGCATCGAGGAAGCCGTCAAGTGGTTCCTCAACGCCGCCGAGGCTGACGACGAAGGGGAGACGGACGCCGCCGAGCGCGCGTTCGAGCTGACCCAGGAGGAGACCCCGCAGCAGTGAGCGAGACGTTGGTCGACAGGTACGACGCGTTGCTGATCGATCTCGACGGCACCGTCTACCGCGGAAACGAAGCTGTGCCCGGTGCGGCCGAAGCGATCGCTGAGGCCAGGAGCAAGGGCGTCGGCATCCGCTACGTCACCAACAACGCCTCCCGCTCACCGCAGGCGGTGGCCGATCACCTCGTCGAGCTCGGGTTCGAGACGACGGTCGACGAGGTGAGCACCTCCTCGCAGGCGGGCGCGGCCATGCTGGCCGAACGCCTGCCGAAGCGCTCCACCGTGCTCGTGCTCGGCACCAAGGCCCTGGAGGCCGAGGTGTTCAAGCGCGGACTCATCCCGACCGACACCGCAGAAGGCGCGGTGGCGGTCCTGCAGGGCCTCAGCATGGACCTCGGCTGGCGTCAGCTGGCCGAGGCCACCGTGGCCATCCGCAACGGCGCGCTGTGGGTGGCGTGCAACGTCGACGCCACCCTGCCCACCGAACGCGGGCTGCTGCCCGGCAACGGCTCGCTCGTCGCGGCGCTCAGGGCGGCCACCGACCAGGAGCCGCTCGTCGCCGGCAAGCCCGCCACCCCGCTGCTGCAGCAGGCGGCGAAGGACCTCGGCGCGCACCGCCCGCTGGTGGTCGGCGACCGTCTTGACACGGACGTCCTGGGCGCGGTCAACGCCGGGATGGACTCGCTGCTCGTGCTCACGGGTGTGTCGACGGAGCAAGAGGCGCAAGCGCTTCCGGTTGAGCAAAGGCCCACGTATGTCGGCGCGGACCTGTCGGTACTGCATCGGCTACCGTAAGACCGTGAGCTACCCCCTGCCCGGACCGCCGCCCAACCCGGCCGACGCCATCGACGGCGCGCTGGAGCGGCTCGACGGGCTCGAGAACGTTCCCCTCGACGAGCACGTCGCTCGGTTCGACGCCGTGCACTCGACGCTCACCGACGCGCTGTCGAGCATCGACAAGGTGTGATGCACAGTGCCTCGCAGGGTGCGGCTCGACGCCGAACTCGTGCGCAGGGGGCTCGCCAGGTCCCGTGAGCACGCCAGCCAACTCGTCGCGGACGGACGCGTGAAGGTGCGCGGTACCGTCGCGACGAAACCCGCGACCGCCGTGGAGACCTCCGACGCGGTCGTCGTCAAGGACAGCGCCAACGACCCCAACTGGGCCTCCCGCGGCGCGCACAAGCTCATCGGCGCGCTCGACGGCTTCAAGATCGACCCCACCGGCAGGCGTTGTCTCGACGCCGGAGCATCCACTGGCGGTTTCACCGACGTGCTGCTGCGCAAAGGCGCGCGTCAGGTGGTCGCGGCCGACGTCGGCAGGGGTCTGCTCGACTGGAAGCTGCAGACCGACGACCGGGTCGTGGTGAAGGACAAGACCAACGTCCGCACCCTCACGCCCGAGGACATCGGCGGCAAAGTTGAACTCGTGGTGGCCGATCTTTCGTTTATCTCGTTGAGGCTTGTGCTTCCCGCACTGGCCGCGTGCCTCGACGAGGAGGGCGATCTGCTGCCCATGGTCAAGCCGCAGTTCGAGGTGGGCAAGGAACGCCTTGGCTCCGGCGGTGTCGTGCGCGACCCGGAGCTGCGTGCCGAGGCCGTGCTCGACGTGACCAGGGCGGCGGCCGAACTGGGTCTGGCCGTGCACGGGGTCGTCGCGAGCCCGCTGCCCGGCCCGTCCGGCAACGTCGAGTACTTCCTCTGGCTTCGCAAGGGCGACCCGGTCGACCCCGCGGAGATGGTGCGCACCGCCGTCGAAGAAGGGCCCCAATGAGGGAAGTCCTGCTGGTCGTCCACACCGGCCACCAGAGCAACATCGATCTCGCCCGCCAGGTGGCCGGCCGCCTCGCGGTCGGGGGCGTCACGACGAGGGTGCTCGACGACGAGGCTCGTGACCTCGGCCCGTCGTGCTGCACCAAGGTCGTGCCCGCCGACGACCACGCCGCCGAGGGCACCGAGCTGGTGCTCGTACTGGGTGGTGACGGCACGCTGCTGCGCGGCGCCGAGCTCGCCCGCCCGGCGCGGGTGCCGGTGCTGGGCGTCAACCTCGGCCGGGTCGGGTTCCTCGCGGAGGCCGACTCGGACGCGTTGCACGAGGCCGTCGGGCACGTGCTGGAACGCGACTACTTCGTGGAAGAGCGCATGACGCTCGACCTGATCGCCACGGTCAACGGCGAGGTCGTCGTGAAGACCTGGGCGCTCAACGAGATCAGCGTCGAGAAGCTGATCCGCGAACGCATCCTCGAAGTCGTCGTCGAGGTCGACGGACGGCCGGTGTCGGCGTTCGGCTGCGACGGCGTGCTGTGCGCGACGCCGACGGGCTCGACCGCCTACGCGTTCTCGGCGGGCGGACCGGTCGTGTGGCCGGACGTGCAGGCGATCCTGGTGGTGCCGAGCAACGCGCACGCGCTGTTCGCCCGGCCGCTGGTCGTCTCGCCGAAGTCGCACGTGGCGTTCGAGATCGAGGCGACCGGGCATCCGGCGGCGCTGTCCGCGGACGGGCGGCGCACGTTCGAGCTGCCCGCGGGTGCGCGGATCGAGATCGTGGAGGGCGCGATACCGCTCAAGGTCGTGCGGCTGCGCCAGGCTCCGTTCACGGACCGGCTGGTCGAGAAGTTCGACCTGCCGGTGAAGGGATGGCGGGGACCATCGGCAGGCTGACCGCGCCGCTCGGTGCGTCGGCACTCGCTCGTTATGGTGCCCGCGAGGAAATGTCGGACTCGACAAGTAAGGTTCGCCCTGTGCTGGCCGAGATGCGCATCAATGGCCTTGGCGTGATCGACGAGGCCACCCTTGAACTGGACCCCGGGTTCACCGTAGTGACTGGTGAGACGGGCGCGGGCAAGACCATGGTCGTGACCGGGTTGCACCTGCTCGGCGGAGGCCGGGCGGAGGCGTCCCGTGTGCGCACCGGAGCCGACAAAGCGGTGGTGGAAGGCCGCTTCCAGGCCCCGGCGGGCAGCCCTGCCGCGAAGGTGGCGGAGGAGGTCGGCGGCGACGCGGACGAGGACGGGTCGCTGATCGCGATCCGCACCGTCGGCTCCGACGGCCGTTCGCGGGCCCACGTCGGCGGCCGCTCCGTGCCGGTCGGCGTCCTGTCCGAACTGGCGGAGCAGCTGATCGCCGTCCACGGGCAGAACGACCAGCTGCGGCTCATGCGGCCGACCGAGCAGCGCGGCGTCCTGGACCGCTTCGCCGGCGACGACGTGGGCGGCCCGTTGCGCGCCTACCAGGCCGTCCGCGAGGAGTGGCTCCGCGTGTCGTCGGAGCTCAAGGAACGCACCGAGCGTTCCCGCGAACTGGCCCGCGAGGCCGACCTGCTCCGGCACGGCCTGACCGAGATCGACGCGGTCGACCCGAAGCTGGGCGAGGACGGCGAGCTCCACGACGAGGCCCGCCGCCTTGCCGATGCCGACCAGCTCCGCGAGGCCGCCCAGGGCGCGCAGTTCGCAGTGTCCGGCTCGCTGGAGGGCGACCCCGAGAACCCCGGCGCCCTGGGCCTGATCTCCGAGGCGGCCCGCAGGCTCTCCGCGTCGGAGGACCCGAAGCTGCGTGAGATGGAACCGCGCCTCGTCGAGGCCGCGACGCTGCTGGCCGACGTCGGTGCCGAGATCTCCGGGTACCTCGACCAGCTGGAGGCAGACCCCGGCCGGCTGGAGGCCGTGCTGCAGCGGCAGGCCGAGCTGAAGGCGCTGACCCGCAAGTACGCGGCCGACGTCGACGGTGTGATCGCGTGGGCCGAGGACGCGCGGACTCGTCTGGGCGGGCTCGACACGTCCGAAGAGGCGCTGAGCGGCCTGGCCACCCGGCGTGACGAGCTGGCCGTGGAACTGGCTTCGCTCGCCGCTCAGGTGACGGCCGCACGGGTCGAGGCCGCGCTGGAGCTGGGCAAGGCCGTCACCGAGGAGCTGGACGGGCTCGCCATGCCGCACGCCTCGGTGGAGCTCGCGGTCCGGCCCCGGCACGCCGAGGCCGGGGATGCCCAGGCTTTGCCGGTCGGACGGTCGGTTCTGCACGCCGGTGCGTCCGGTGTGGACGATGTCGAGCTTCGGCTGATCTCCCACCCCGGCGCGCCCGCTCTGCCGGTGCACAAGGGTGCGTCCGGTGGTGAGCTCTCCCGCGTGATGCTGGCGCTGGAAGTGGTGCTGTCGCACTCGGATCCGGTGCCCACCCTCGTTTTTGACGAGGTCGACGCCGGGGTTGGTGGGCGGGCCGCTGTCGAGGTCGGGCGGCGGTTGGCTCGGCTTGCGCGGTCGCACCAGGTGATCGTGGTGACCCACTTGCCGCAGGTTGCTGCCTTTGCTGATCGGCATCTTGTGGTGGACAAGTCCGCTGATGGGACCTTCACTCGGTCCGCTGTTCGGAAGTTGGACGAGACTCAGCGGGTTGTGGAGTTGGCCCGGATGCTGGCCGGGATGGACTCGACCGACACCGGTCGGGCGCATGCTGAGGAGTTGCTGGCTGCGGCCAAGGCTGACAAGTCTGCTGCGCCTGTGGTTCGGCGTCGGAAGAAGAAGAGCTGATTTTGTTGGTGGTTGGGTTGTTGGCGTCTAGTTGCTCGAACCCTGGGGCTCCGCCCCAGACCCCGCCAATCTGATCAAAAGCCGGGGCCGGCGCCGATCGCGGGTTGATGGCACGCCTGTTGCTTTTGGCGGCTGCGCGCTGCTTTGGTTGGTTGCGTTCGTGGGGTGGCTTCGTCACGAGTCGTGCCAGAGCGGGCCGCATGCACGAGGGGGTGTCAACTCGACGAAGAGCGTGTCGAGTTGACACCCCCTCGTGCATGCAGCAAGTGCAGTGGCACGACTCGTGACGAAGCCACCCCACCCAGGCCTCTTGGTAAGGACGGCTCGCCTGCGGCATCGCGGGTGATCAGGCGTTGGCCATGCCCCCTCGGCCCTGGCCCTGGCCCTGGCTCGCGCTGTCGGCCTGCGGCACGATGCCGCTTGCCCGCCCCACCCCACCCCGCTTGCCTCGCCCTGCCCCGCTTGCCCGCCTCGCCCTGCGCGCCTCGCCCTGCCGCTCTGCCGCCCTGCCTTCGGCCTGCCCCCGTCCCTCGTGCCCCGTCCCTCGTGCCCCGTCCCTCGTGCCCCGCCCCTCGTGCCCCGCCCTGCGTGCCTGTGCCGGTCGCGTCCCTCCCGCTGTCTGCCTCGTTGTTCGGCATGATGGGGGTGTGACCGGATCTTTTGCCACGCGCCGGGTGTTCGGGGCGGTGCTGGTGTTCGTCTCCGCCGGGCTGGGTGTGGCGGCCACGTTCCTGTCCGCCTACTCGGTGCAGGTCGTGACCACCTCCCGTACGTTGCGGTACGAGTCCACGACGTGGGTGGTCGGGCGCAACGACTTCCAGGACATCCTGTTGTTGCAGCCCTTGAAGTTCGGGGAGCCTGCCGTGGGGGCGGCGCTGGTCATGGCGTTGGCGGCTGTGCTGGCGTTTCGGATGCCCGCGTTCCGGGTTGGGTCGTTGCTCGGGGCCGGGGTGCTGGTCGGGGCGGCTTGGTCCGCTGTCGCGCACGTGCAGGAGGTGGTGACGCAGCTCGGTGCGATCGAGTCGCGTGTGCCCATCGAGGTGGAGCAGGGGGACGGGGTCACCCTGCTCATCGTGGCTGCGGGGGTGGCTGTGGTCTCTGCCGTGTTGCACCAGGAGTTGCCTCGGGCGGAGAAGGTGGACGACGGTGGTGGTGACGGGGTGGTGATCCACCAGATCGACGAGGCTGATGACACGGACACGCCTCCGTACGGGTATCCGGTGATCGTGGAGCCCAAGAGTGATTGACCGGCGGCGGGTTGCCCTGGTGCTGGTGGTGCTGGGGGCGGCGCTGGCCGTTGTCGCGTCCTTTCAGCGTGTGTTCAGCACCGTGTACTCGGGGTTCGGGTCCGGGCTGACGATCACCACGACGTTGTGGGTCACCAGGTCGGTGCCGGTGAACGGGCCGCCTGAGCAGCCCGCGTTCTTCGCCGCCGGGCTGCCTGTGGTGATCTCCTCGCTGGTCATGGTCGTCGCTGTCGTGGTGATGTCGCGGGAGCGGTCCGCGTTCGTCGGGCAGGCGCTCGCCATGGGTGGGGCCGGGTTGCTGGCCGGGGTGGTGCTCTTCTACGTGCTCCAGGTGCGGTCGCTGGAGGGGCGCTTGACCGCGGATGCTTCCGGGCCCCAGGAGGAACTGCACTACCACGGCGGTATCTACCTGCTGGGGCTTGCGGCGATCATCGGGCTCGTCGGAGCCGGGCTCGCGCAGCGGCGCGTTGTCGCGCCCGTGGAGGAGACAGCGGAGGTGGTCGTGCACCAGGTCGGCGGGGACGACGACACGCCGCCCTTCGGGATCGCCATTCCGCCGGACGGACAGCAGGAGACTCGGTGATCGGTAGAGCTACGGCGGTCGCGTTGATCGCGGTCGGAGTGGTGCTCACTGCCACGGCGATGGTGTTGCCGTGGTACTCGACGGGCTATGCGGGCGGGGTCGAGGTCATCGTTCGGGCGTGGGGGACGGAGATCCTCAACAAGCCCGGCGACTGGCCCGCCGGTGAGCTCTCGCCCTGGTACGGGGTGCCCGTCGTGGTGACGGTGGTGCTGCTCGTGCTCGGGGTGTGGGTCAGTCGTGCGGCACTGGCCGGGGCGGCCGGGCAGCTCGGGGCCGTCGGTGTGATCGGGGCGCTCGTCGTGTCGGAGCGCGGGCACGCCGTTGAGCAGCAAGGGGACTTCGCGGTCGGGTTCGGGCTGGTGTTCCTCGTGGTCGGGACGCTGGTCGCGCTGGCGGGGGCCGTTGCGGCGCAGAGGGAGGCGGCGTGAGGAAGGTTCTCGGGCTGGTGCTGCTCGGGCTCGCGGCCGCCGCCGCGGTCGGGGCGACGTTCCTGCCGTTCTCCGAGTTGCTGATCCGGCTCGCTCCCGGACAGCCGCAGACCGCGTACGTCACCACGGGGTGGAGCACGCAGTTCGGTGGCACCAAGGACGAGCACGGGCCGTTGTTCGGCATCCCCGTCGTGCTGGCGGCCGCCGCCGTGCTGGCCGGGATGCGGTGGCGGAAGGTCGCGTACGCCGGAGCCGCCGCGCTCGCGGGCGTCACCGGAATGTTGTTCGTGTATTTGCTGAACGCGATCAGCTTTCACCAGGAGGGCAACATCGCGATCGATCCGGCGCTGGAAGCCGGGTTCGGCAACGGTATTTGGGTGCTCATAAGTGCAGTGGTTCTCGCGTTTGGAGCCGTAGTGCTTCACCCCGACGACTGACCACCTGGAATCGCCCGGCGTGCCTCACCTGTCGCGTGCGCACCGTGGGTCACTATCGGCCCATGAAGCTTTCCGGGCTGCTGAGCCGCACCAACCACGAACTTCCCGGTGTCACGGGCGTCGCGCGGGTTGATCGGCGCGCGAGCGACCTGGTTCGGCGCGTGAGTGCCGGTGACGTCGCTGTCATGGACCTCGTCGACCTCGACCGGCGCACCGCGGAGGCGCTCGTCGCGGCCGAGGTCGTCGGTGTCGTGAACGCGTCGCCGTCCATTTCCGGGCGTTTTCCGAACCTCGGGCCGGAACTGCTGATCGAGGCCGGCATTCCGCTCATCGACGGCGTCGGTGCCGTCGCGTTGCGGGAGATCAAAGAAGGCACGAAGATCCGGCTGCACGAAGGAGTCGTGTACGCCGGGGAACGTGAGCTCGCCCAGGGGGTCGAGCAGAACGCCGAAAGCATCGCCGACGCGATGATCGAGGCGAAGGCCGGCATGTCGGCGCAGCTGGAAGCCTTCTCCGCCAACACCATCGAGTTCCTCCGCCGCGAACGCGCGCTGGTGCTCGACGGCGTCGGCGTCCCCGAGGTGTACGTGCCGATGCGCGACCGGCAGGTGCTCGTCGTCGCCGGCGGCCCCTCGCACGCCGAGGAGCTGCGCAAGCTCCGCAAGTACATCCGCGAGTACCGGCCGGTGCTGATCGGTGTCGACACGGGCGCCGACACGCTGATCGACGCCGGGCTCAAGCCGGACATCATCGTCGGCGACCCCGACGGCATCGGCACCGCGTCACTGCGCGCGGCCGCCGAGGTCGTCGTCCCCGCGCAGACCGACGGCCACGCGCCCGGCCTGCAGCGGATCCAGGACCTCGGCATCGGCGCGGTGACGTTCCCCGCGTCGGGCAACGCGGAGGACCTCGCGTTGCTGCTCGCCGAAGCACACGGGGCGTCCCTGGTCGTCACGGTGGGACTGCGCGCGACGCTGCGCGAGTTCCTCGACCGCGGGCACTCCGGTTCGAACCCCTCCACGTTCCTCACCCGGTTGAAGCTCGGCAGCAAGCTCGTCGACGGGGAGGCCGTCGCGACGTTGCACCGCAGCCGGGTCTCGCTGGGCGTGATCGTCCTGCTGGTGACCGCCGCGATCGTCGCCATGGCGGCGGCGCTGGCGGTGTCCGGCGTCGGTCACGTCTACGTCGACATCGTGGTCGACGGCTGGCACTCCGTCGTCAACTGGTTCAAGGGGTTGTTCACGTGATCACGTTGCGCTACCACATAGTTTCGATCACCGCGGTGTTCCTCGCGCTGGCGGTCGGTGTCGTGCTGGGGTCGACCGCGATCAGCGGACGGTTGCTGTCGGGGCTGAGCGACGAGAAGAACTCGTTGGCACAGCAGGTGAACGACCTGCAGAACGACCGCAACGCCTTGAACGCCAAGCTGAGCGAGGCCGACAAGTTCGCGACGTCCGTCGGCCCGCTGGCCGTCAAGGACCGGCTCACCGACCGCACGGTCGTCATCGTGACCACCGCCGACGCCCGTCCGTCCGATCGGGACGCTCTCACCGGCCTGCTGAAGGCGGCGAGCGCCACCGTCACCGGCGAGGTCCAGCTGACCGACGCGTTCTCCGACCCCGCGCGCGGTGACCAGCTGCGCGACCTCGTGGCACGGCTGCAGCCCGCCGGGTCGCAGCTTCCCACCGCCGTGGACCCCGGCACCCGCGCCGGTGGTCTCTTCGGGACGTTGCTGCTGCTCAACCCCTCCAACAACGAGCCGCAGGCCACGGCCGACGAGATGGCGTCCGCGCTGTCCGGCCTCACCAACGCGGGGTTCGTGAAGGCGACCTCGGGCGTGAAGCCGGCGCAGCTCGCGATCGTGCTGACCGGTGGTGCCGCGATCGGGGACTCGGCCGCGGACAGGGCCTCGACGGTCGCGCGGTTCGCCACCCAGCTCGACCGGACCGGTGCGGGCGTCGTGCTGGCCGGTGCGAACGGCTCCGCGAACGGCACGGGGGCGATCGGCGTGGTCCGCGCGGACACCGCGTCGACGTCGATCCTGTCCACCGTGGACAACTCCGACACCCCGGCGGGCCAGGTCGTCGTGGTGATGGCGTTGCGCGAACAGCTGGAGGGCCGGTCCGGCCGCTACGGCGTGGCGGGCAACGCGGAGGCGTCCTCGCCGGGAACTCAGGGCTAGTCGGTCGTCCACTCGCCGGGGAGTCGCCGGGTCAGCAGGTCCAGCGCCTCCGGTGTGCGGGCACGGGCCCACAGCCACTCGCCGTCGTCCTCGCGCACGATCAGGTCGTCGCTGACGAACCAGCGGGTGCCGGGACTGTGCAGCGGCAGCAGTGCGAAGTGCTCCTCGAACAGGGAGGCGTCCGCCGCGGACGTCTCCCTGTCCGCTGTCACGGCCCCGTCGCGGAACAGGGCCTCGGACAGCACCAGTTCCACGCAGGCGGCGGAGAAGTGCGGCAGCCACGGCTCCCAGCCGCGTTCCGTCTCGTGCACGACGGCCGGGTCCGGGCTGTCGAGGGCCGCGCCCCACGACGTGACCGCGTGGATCTCCCTGCGGAAGACGACGACCTCGCCGTCCAGCCGCAGCTCGCTCGGGGTGAGCAGCCAGTCCTGGTTGCTCGTGAGGTCGGGCCGCTTGCCGAACAACGCGTAGGCGTCGCGCACCGCGTCCGGCAGCCGCACGCCGAGACGGTCCTCGGCGGCGTTCAGGTCGGCGTGGTTCCAGCCGTCCGAGGCCTCGATCGGCTCGGCCCACGCGGCCGCGAAACCCTCGATGAACCGCCACGCCGCCGAGCGGTCGCGCACGACTTTGGCGGCTGCCCCTGCCACGTCGAAGGTCACGTGACAACTTTTCCTGATGTCGGGCCGTGCCGGGGGAAGTTCGGCAAAACCCCTCGCTGCGCCGATCGGGTGATGTGATCTGCCGGGTCGTGGTGCGCTGAGTGACCGGCGGCGTGTTAGCGTTATGGCCCGTGGATAGGGGGATTCGGCCCCCACGATTTTCACGGGAGCCCCGTTGGTGCAGCAGGCACGTACGACCAAGCACGTCTTCGTCACCGGAGGCGTCGCCTCCTCCCTGGGCAAGGGGCTCACCGCCTCCAGCCTCGGCCAGTTGCTCACCTCGCGCGGCCTGCGGGTAACGATGCAGAAGCTCGACCCGTACCTCAACGTGGACCCCGGCACGATGAACCCGTTCCAGCACGGCGAGGTCTTCGTGACCGACGACGGCGCGGAGACGGACCTCGACATCGGCCACTACGAGCGGTTCCTCGCGCGGGACCTGAGCGGCGAAGCGAACGTCACCACCGGCCAGGTGTACTCCGAGGTGATCGCCAAGGAGCGGCGCGGCGAGTACCTGGGCGACACGGTCCAGGTGATCCCGCACATCACCGACGAGATCAAGCGCCGCATCCGGATGATGGCGGAGCCGGACGCCGACGGTGTGACGCCGGACGTCGTCATCACCGAGGTCGGCGGCACGGTCGGTGACATCGAGTCGCTGCCGTTCCTGGAGGCGGCCCGCCAGGTCCGCCACGACGTCGGCCGCGACAACGTCTTCTTCCTGCACGTCAGCCTGATTCCGTACCTGGCGCCGTCCGGCGAGCTGAAGACCAAGCCGACGCAGCACTCCGTCGCGGCGTTGCGCAACATCGGCATCCAGCCCGACGCGATCGTGTGCCGCGCCGACCGGGAGATCCCGGACGCGCTCAAGCGCAAGATCGGCCTGATGTGCGACGTCGACACCGACGCCGTCGTCGCGGCCGTCGACGCGCCGTCGATCTACGACATCCCGAAGGTGCTGCACGCCGAGGGCCTCGACGCCTACGTCGTGCGCCGCCTCGACCTGCCGTTCCGCGACGTCGACTGGACGGTGTGGGGCGACCTGCTGGAGCGGGTGCACAACCCGTCCGAGACGGTGAAGATCGCGCTCGTCGGCAAGTACGTCGACCTGCCGGACGCGTACCTCTCGGTCACCGAGGCGCTGCGCGCGGGCGGTTTCGCGCACCACGCCAAGGTCGAGATCAAGTGGGTGGCGTCGGACGAGTGCCAGACGCCCGAGGGCGCCGCACGCGCGTTGTCCGGCATGGACGCCGTGCTGATCCCCGGCGGTTTCGGCGTGCGCGGCATCGAGGGCAAGCTCGGCGCGCTGAAGTACACCCGCACGCGCGGTGTGCCGACGTTGGGCCTGTGCCTCGGCCTGCAGTGCATGGTGATCGAGGCCGCGCGGAACCTCGCGGGCATCGAGGACGCGAACTCCAGCGAGTTCGAAGAGGGCGGCACGCCGGTCATCTCCACGATGGCCGACCAGCAGGACGTCGTCTCCGGTCAGCGCGACATGGGCGGCACGATGCGCCTCGGCGCGTACATCGCGAAGCTCACGCCCGGTTCGGTCGTCGCGTCCGCGTACGGCGCCACCGAGGTGTCCGAGCGGCACCGCCACCGCTACGAGGTCAACAACGCGTACCGGGGCAAGCTCGCCGACGCGGGCCTGGTGTTCTCGGGCACGTCGCCGGACGGCCGCCTGGTCGAGTTCGTCGAGCTGCCCGCCGACGTGCACCCGTTCTACGCGGGCACGCAGGCGCACCCCGAGCTCAAGTCGCGTCCCACGAAGCCGCACCCGCTGTTCGCGGCGTTCGTGAAGGCCGCGATCGACTACCGGGTGGCCGACCGCCTCCCTTTGACCGCAGGCGCGTCGAAGTGACCCGCCACGACTTCCGCACGGTCTCCAGCGAGGACCTGCACGTCGGACGGGTCGTCGCGCTGCGGATCGACGAGGTCGAGATGCCCGGCGGCGGCACGGCCAAGCGCGAGATCGTCGAGCACATGGGCGCCGTCGCGGTCGTGGCCGTGGACGACGCCGGCCAGGTCGTGCTGATCCACCAGTACCGGCACGCGCTGGGCAGGCACCTCTGGGAGCTGCCGGCCGGGCTGCTCGACCACGACGGCGAGGAGCCGGTCGTCGGTGCCCGCCGCGAGCTGGCCGAGGAGGTCGGGCTCGACGCCTTGCGCTGGGACACGCTGGTCGACACGGCGGCGTCTCCCGGGTTCACCGACGAGGTCGTGCGCGTGTTCCTGGCGCGCGAGCTGACCGAGGTGGAACGCGACGTGCAGGGCGAGGAGGAGGCGGACCTGGAGATCCACCGCTTCCCGATCGACGAGGCCGTGCGCATGGTGCTGTCGGGCGAGGTCGTGAACTCGTCGGCGGTCGCCGGGCTGCTCGCGGCCCGCGAGGTGCTGGAGGGCCGCGCCGAACCGCGTCCTGCCGACGCACCGTTCCGCGACAAGCCGACCCGGTTCGCGGCGCGCAAGAAGTAGGTTGGACCCATGCAGACGGTGAAGGGCGCCTTCGGACGGTTGAAGGCGCCCTTCGGCGTTCTCGCGCTCGGTGGCGCGGGCGTGGTGCTGCTGCTGTTCGTCGACCCGACCAAGCCGGGCAACCTGCTGCCGAAGTGCCCGTTCAACTGGCTGACGGGGCTGAACTGCCCCGCGTGCGGGGTGACGCGCATGGTGCACGCGCTGCTGCACGGAGATGTCGTCAGCGCGTTCCACTTCAACGCCGTGATGCTCGCGTTGGGCGTTCCTCTGGCCGTGTGGCTGTTCACGCGGTGGACGCGCGACCGCTGGACCGGGGAACGGCGATCCGTGCCGAAGTCAGTCGGTGTCGCCGTTCTCGTCGTGGCCGCGCTGTGGGGCGTGGGGCGCAACCTCGCGGGCGTCTAGTCCCTGAGCTTGCGGCCCTGGGCGTCCGTGCCGCCGTTGACCAGGATGATGATCCCGTCGATCAACGACCAGATGCCGCAGCCGCCGCAGGTCAGCAGCTGGGCGACCGCGATGCCCGTGTGGCCCGTGTAGAACCGGCCGATGCCCAGGTTGCCCAGGAACAGCTGCAGCACGCCCGCGGCGATCTTCGACTTGTCCGACAGCGGAACGCCGGTGATCGGGTCGAACCCGAACGGGGCGCCGGGGCTGCCGTAGCCCGGCGGGAGCATGCCGGGGGGCGGGACCATGCCGGGCGGGGGCGGCGGCACCGCGTACTGCGGCTGCGGGCCCGTGGGCGGCGGGTAGTACGGCTGCGTGGGCTGGGGCGGCGGCACGGCGAACGGCACCGACGGCGGCGCGAGGAACGGCGGGTGCGGCTGCGGGAGGTCGCGGAACAGTTCCGCGAGCTCGAAGTAGCTCTGCGCGCCGGACGCGCGGTTCACGCGTTCCTGGTACTCGCCGATGTCGAGCCGCGCCATCGCGAAGTGGTCGTTCAGGGCGGTGATCGCCTCTTCGCGCTGCTGGTTGCCGATGCGCTGCTGCTCCGGGCCGAAATCTTCTGACACGGCTCAGCACGGTATCCGATGCAGCAGATCGACATCGGGAATACGCTGCGACGATGCTGGTCGGTGTCCCAAAGGAGATCAAGAACCACGAGTACCGCGTGGCCATCACACCCGCAGGAGTGGTCGAACTGGTGCGCCGCGGGCACTCGGTCGTGGTCGAGCAGGACGCCGGCGCGGGCTCGTCGTTCCCCGACCAGGAGTACGCGGCGGCGGGCGCGCGGATCGCTCCCACCGCCGACGAGGTGTGGGGTGCCGCGGACCTGGTGCTGAAGGTCAAGGAGCCGATCGAGCCCGAGTACCACCGCATGCGGCGCGGGCAGGTGCTGTTCACCTACCTGCACCTGGCGGCGTCGCCGTCGTGCACCCGCGCGGTGGTGGAGTCCGGGATCACCGCCATCGCGTACGAGACCGTGCAGCTCGCTGACGGGTCGTTGCCGTTGCTGGCGCCGATGAGCGAGATCGCCGGGCGGATGGCCGCGCAGGTCGGCGCACATTGCCTGGAACGCGCCCAAGGCGGACGCGGGGTGTTGCTCGGTGGTGCCCCCGGTGTCGCGGCGGGCAAGGTCGCGGTGATCGGCGCGGGAGTCGCCGGGATGAACGCGGCGACCATGGCCGTCGGCATGCAGGCCGAGGTCGTCGTGCTGGACACCAACGTGAACCGGTTGCGGCAGATCGACTTCACCTACCGCGGGCACCTGCAGACGATCGCGTCGAACGCCTACGAGGTCGAGAAGGCCTGCCGCTGGGCGGATCTCGTGGTCGGCGCCGTGCTGGTGCCCGGTGCGAAGGCGCCCAAGCTCGTCAGCAACGAGCTGGTGTCGCGGATGCGGCCGGGCAGCGTGCTCGTGGACATCGCGGTCGACCAGGGCGGGTGTTTCGAGGACACGCGGCCCACGACGCACGACGCACCTACCTACCGCGTGCACGACTCCGTGTTCTACTGCGTCGCGAACATGCCCGGTGCCGTGCCGAACACGTCGACGTACGCGCTCACGAACGTGACGCTGCCGTACGTCATCGCGTTGGCGGACAAGGGTTTTGAGCGTGCCGTGGCGGACGATCCCGCTCTGGCCGAGGGTGTCAACGCGCGTGACGGGGAAATCGTCTTGGAAGGTCTGGCGTGATTTCTGAGCTGGTGGCGACGTATCTCGACCACCTCGCCGTGGAGCGGGGCACCGCCCGCAACACGCTCGACTCCTACACGCGCGACCTGCGCCGCTACACCGAGCACCTGGACACGTTGGGTGTCACGGAACTCGGGGCCGTGACGGAGTCGCAGGTGAGTGAGTTCCTCGCCGTGTTGCGCGAGAGCGGGCTTGCGGCGTCATCTGCCGCACGGACGTTGGTTGCCGTGCGCGGGTTGCACCGCTTCGCACACCGTGAAGGTGTTGTGCCACATGACGTCGCACGTGCCGTGCATCCGCCGTCGCCGCCGAAGCGCTTGCCCAAGGCTTTACCGATCAATGAGGTTCTCACCCTCCTGGAAACTGTGGGAAACCTCAGGGACAAGGCACTGCTGGAGCTGCTGTACTCGACGGGAGCGCGGATCTCCGAGGTGGTCGGGCTCGACGTGGACGACATCGACGCCACGGAGCGGACGGTGTTGCTGGACGGGAAGGGAGGCAAGCAGCGGCTGGTTCCGGTCGGGCGGCCGGCGTTGGCCGCGGTGGACGCGTACCTGGTTCGGGCACGGCCCGCGCTCGCGGCGAAGGGGCGTGGCACGCCCGCGTTGTTCTTGAACGCACGGGGCGGAAGGCTCTCTCGGCAGAGCGCGTGGACGGTTCTGAAGACCGCCGCGGAGGACGCGGGAATCACCGCTGCGGTGTCTCCCCACACGTTGCGGCATTCGTTCGCCACCCATCTGCTCGAAGGGGGTGCTGACGTTCGGGTGGTGCAAGAACTCCTAGGGCACGCATCCGTTACGACCACTCAGGTGTACACACTGGTAACCGTTACGACTTTGAGGGAGGTCTACGCAACTGCGCACCCTCGGGCCTCTGGAACATGAGGCTTCCACGGGTACGGTGGGCGGGTGCCGAACTTGGACGAGCCGTCCCCACAGGCCATTGATCTTGCCGCTGTGCTGCACGCGCTGAGTGACCCGACAAGGCTCGCGGTCGTGCGCCAGATCCAGTTGAGCGGCGAACGCCTGTGCGGGGCCTTCGAGGTTGACGTAGCGAAGTCGACTCTCTCCCAGCACCTGCGCGTGTTGCGCGAAGCCGGCCTCACACGGACACGATGCCGCGGCAACCAGCGCTGGGTGTCACTGCGCCGCGATGACCTGGATTTCCTCTTCCCGGGCCTGCTCGACGTGGTCCTCACAGCCGCCGACCGGCGAACACGAACGGATGTCGCTGTCTGACCAAGTCTTGACAAACCTCGGCGAGGCGCGTTGCCGCTCGCACGGGTGCGGCCTACGCTGCGCCCGGAGAGACGACTACGACCAGTGAGGGAACGCCAGCCATGTCGACACCGGAGCACGCCTTCGCGCCCCGTGCCGACCTGAACCTGGCCCCGCACGCCGCGCCGGTCGACGACGTCGCGACCGAGCAGGTCGACGGCATCGGCCCGACGGGCAGACCGCGTCGCCACATCCCGGACCCACCGCCGCTCCTGCACCACGGCCCGGCGAAGATCCTGGCCGTCTGCAACCAGAAGGGTGGCGTCGGCAAGACGACGACGACCATCAACCTGGGCGCGGCGCTGGCCGAGTACGGGCGCCGCGTGCTGCTGGTCGACTTCGACCCGCAGGGCGCGCTGTCGGTCGGCCTCGGCGTGCACCCGCACCAGCTGGAAACCACGATCTACAACGTGATCATGGAGAACGACACCGCCGTTCCCGACGTGATCCGCAAGACGATGGTCGACGACATGGACCTGTTGCCGAGCAACATCGACCTGTCGGCGGCCGAGATCCAGCTCGTGTCGGAGGTGGGGCGCGAGCACACGCTCGTGCGCACCCTCCGTCCCGTGATCGACCACTACGACTACGTGCTGGTCGACTGCCAGCCCTCGCTCGGCCTGCTCACGGTGAACGCCCTCGCGGCCGCGGACGGTGTGCTGATCCCGCTGGAGTGCGAGTTCTTCTCGCTGCGCGGGGTGGCGCTGCTCATCGACACCATCGAGAAGGTCAAGGAACGCTTGAACCCCAAGCTCAACATCACCGGCATCCTCGCCACGATGTACGACCCGCGCACGCTGCACTCGCGCGAGGTCATGGCCCGCGTCGTGGAGGCGTTCGGCGAGATCGTGTTCGACGCCGTCATCAACCGCACGGTGCGCTTCCCGGAGACCACCGTGGCCGGCGAGCCGATCACCCGCTGGGCGCCGCGCTCGTCCGGTGCCAACGCCTACCGCGCGCTGGCCCGCGAGGTGATCGCCCGGTGAACCGTCGCCCTTCACTGCCAGGGGCGGCGGAGCTCTTCCGGCTGACCGCTGCCCCGGCGCCGGAGGTCTCCTCCTCCGAGGACGCCCCGCAGCAACGCCGTGGCTCCGGCCGCACCAAGCACACCACGAAGATCACGGTCTACGTGTCCGACGAGGAGCTGCTGTCGCTGGAGCAGGCGCGGCTGGCGTTGCGCGGCTCCTACGGCCTGGGCGTCGACCGGGGCCGCGTGGTGCGCGAGGCGATCGCCATCGTGCTCGACGACCTGGAGACGCACGGTGACGCGTCGTTGCTGGTACGCAGGTTGCGCGAGCAGTGACAGAGGAAGCACCCGCTGAAGCTCCTGCTGAGACTCCGGTCGACGACGGCAAGTTCAAGGTTCGGCTCACGAACTTCGAGGGTCCGTTCGACCTGCTGCTGCAGCTGATCTCCCAGCACACGCTCGACGTGACCGAGGTGGCCCTGCACACGGTCACCGACGACTTCATCGCGCACCTGCGCGGCATGGGCGAGAAGTGGGACCTCGACGAGACCACCGAGTTCCTGGTCATCGCCGCCACGCTGCTGGACCTGAAGGCCGCCCGCCTGCTGCCCACCGGTGACGTCGAGGACGAGGACGACCTCGCGTTGCTGGAGGCCCGCGACCTCCTGTTCGCCAGGCTGCTGCAGTACCGCGCGTACAAGCAGGTGGCGGCCCTGTTCGCCGAGCTGGAGCAGGGCGCCTACCGCCGCTACCCGCGCTCGGTGTCGCTCGAACCGCGCTTCGAGGGCCTGCTGCCCGAGGTGATGCTCGGCGTCACACCCGACAGGTTCGCCCTGATCGCGGCCGCGGCCTTCCGCCCGAAGCAGAAGCGCACGCTGTCGGTCGCGCACATCCACCAGCACCGCGTGTCGATCCGCGAGACGGCGGACGTCCTGCGGGCGATGCTGATCGAGAAGGGCACCGCGTCGTTCGCGGAGATCGTCGCCGACTGCACCGAGACCATGGAGGTCGTGGCGCGGTTCCTGGCGCTGCTGGAGCTGTACCGGGAGAAGTCGCTGGCCTTCGAGCAGGAGGACCCGCTCGGTCCGCTGCAGGTGACGTGGGTCGGCGGGACGTTGGAGGACGCGCAGGCGCAGGTGCACGCCGGCGACGAGGATGAGGACTACGGCGGATGAGCGAGCCACTGGTCGGGCCGGACGCGGCGGAGGTCGAGAAGCCGGGGCCGGCGTTCGACGGGGGCGGGGCGGCGGGGGAGACCGCGGAGCCTGAGACCGAGCCCGACGCGGCTCTCGACGACGCCGCTCCGGCCGCCGTGGAGTTGGAGGAGGCCGCCGAGCCCGCGGCGAAGCGGTCGGGCGAGACGGCTCCGCCCCCGGAATCCAGTCTATCGGGCGGCACCGACGAAAACGGCACGTCAGAGGCCGAGTCTGTGGACAACTCCGCTGCGGAGCCTGACGCCGCCCTCGACGACGCCGCTCCCGCCGCCGTCGTGCTGGACGAGCCCGACCCCGCCGACACCGAGGACGCCGCCACCCTGGAGGCCCAGCTCCTCGCCGCCGCCCCCGAGGAGGCGATCGAGGACTCCGGCCTGCCGGACCTCTCCGACGACGCGACGTTCGAGGCCGCGCTGGAGTCCGTGCTCCTGGTCGTGGACAGCCCGATCGCCGAGGACGCTCTCAGCAGTGCCCTTGAGCAGCCGGTTAAGCGAATCAAGCAGGCACTCCGTAGACTCTCCACCCGGTACACCGAGTCCGGCAGTGGCATCGACCTGCGCAGGGCGGGGGACGGCTGGCGGTTCTACACGCGGGACCGGTTCGCCCCGTTCGTGGAGAAGCTGCTGCTCGACGGCCAGCGCGCGAAACTCACCCGTGCGGCCCTGGAGACGCTCGCGGTGATCGCCTACCGGCAGCCTGTCACGCGGGCGCGGATCGCGGCGGTTCGTGGCGTCAACGTCGACGGTGTGATCCGGACCCTGGTCGCACGGGGGCTCATCGAGGAGACGGGCACCGACAGCGACACGGGTGGGATCCTGTACCGCACGACCGAACTGTTCCTGGAGCGGTTGGGGCTGTCCTCGTTGAGCGACCTGCCTCCGATCGCCCCGCTGCTG
The DNA here is from genome assembly GCF_042721515.1 of Lentzea sp. NPDC058436. NCBI lineage: Bacteria > Bacillati > Actinomycetota > Actinomycetes > Pseudonocardiales > Pseudonocardiaceae > Lentzea > Lentzea sp. NPDC058436. Next base: position 1,001,527 of record NZ_JBHXLF010000003.1, on the reverse strand, counting down.
CCCGAAGTGGATGCGATCGACGATGTCTGAGAACGAGGGCGTGCGCCTGCAGAAGGTGCTCGCGCAGGCGGGTATCGCCTCGCGCCGCGCTTCCGAAGAGCTGATCGAGCAGGGGCGGGTCCAGGTCGACGGCCAGGTCGTGCGCGAGCAGGGGCGCCGGATCGACCCCGAGACGGCGATCGTGCACGTCGACGGCGTGCGGGTGCAGATCCGCGAGGACGTCGTCACGCTCGTGCTGAACAAGCCGTACGGGATGCTCTCCACGATGGAGGACGACCTGGGCCGCCCGTGCGTCGGCGACCTGGTGCGCAACCGCAAGGAGCGGCTGTTCCACGTCGGGCGCCTCGACGCCGAGACCGAGGGCCTGCTGCTGCTCACGAACGACGGTGAGCTCGCGCACCGGCTGATGCACCCCAGCTACAACGTCAAGAAGACGTACCTCGCCGAGGTTCCCGGCCCGGTCGAGAAGGGCCTGAACAAGAAGCTCAAGGCGGGCATCGAGCTGGAGGACGGACCGGTCAAGGTCGACTCCTTCAAGCTCATCAGCGCCGTGCCCGGCAAGGCGCTGGTCGAGGTCGTGCTGCACGAGGGCCGCAAGCACATCGTCCGCCGCCTGCTGGAGACCGCCGGCTACCCGGTGCAGTCGCTGGTGCGCGTGGCGATCGGTGACGTCTCGCTAGGCAACCAGCGCCCCGGTTCGATGCGGGTGCTGAACCGCCAGGAGGTCGGCGGGCTGTACAAGCTCGTCGGTCTCTAGAACCCCGTGAGCCGTGGGTGGCGTCGCGTGTCGCCACCCACGGCCACTCCGGCGCCGGTTCGGGGCGCGAGCACCGGGTCTTCCCCGTGTAGTTGCGTCTCCACAGACGTTAGGGCGAACGGGTTGTTCACGGTCATGTGTTGGCCGCTGAACAAAGTTCTCTGAACAATGACGGGATGCCGAGACGGGAACGCCCTCTCGACGAGGGCGAGAGCGGTCTCCTGCGGTTCGCGGCGGATCTGCGCCGGCTGCGGGAGCGCGCGGGCAGCCCTACCTACCGGGAGCTGAGCCGGCGGGCGCACTACTCGGCGGCTGCCTTGTCGGAGGCCGCCGGTGGGCGGAAGTTGCCGAGTCTCGCGGTGACGAAGGCCTATGCGAAGGCCTGTGACGGTGACCCGGAGGAGTGGGCCCGGCGGTGGCGTGCCGTGGCCGAGTCGGAACCCCATGGCAGCAACGACAGTCCTTACGTGGGGCTGGCGATGTTCCAGCCCGGTGACGCGCCGAAGTTCTTCGGGCGCGAGCGATTGACGGCCGAGCTGCTCTCCACGAGGAACCGGTTCACCGGCCTGTTCGGACCGTCCGGTGTGGGGAAGTCGTCGTTGCTGCGGGCCGGGCTCATCGCCCGCACGCGCGGGCCGGTGCTGTTGTTCACGCCCGGCGCGAACCCCGTGGAGGAGTGCGCGATCGCGCTCGCCCGGCTCACCGGGGAGGAGGCGGTGGCGCTCGCGGACGAACTCAAGGACCCGGAGCAGCTGCGCGCCAGGCACGGGCATCTCGTGGTCGTGGACCAGTTCGAGGAGCTGTTCACGTTGTGCCGCAACGAGGAGCTCCGCCAGTGGCTCGTCACGGCGCTCATCGGGTGCGAGAAGGTCGTCATCGGCGTCCGCGCCGACTACTACGGTCACTGCGCGCAGCTTCCCGACCTCGTCGAGGCGCTCGAAGGCGCTCAACTCCTGCTCGGCCCCATGACGCCGGACGAGCTCCGGCTCGCCATCACCGAACCCGCTGCGGCCGTCGGGGCCAAGGTCGAGACCGCGTTGCTGGCGAGGCTCATGGCCGACGCGGTGGGGCAGGCGGCCGTGTTGCCGTTGCTGTCGCACGCGCTCGCGCAGACCTGGCAGCACCGGCGCGGCATGACGCTGACGCTCGCCGGGTACGAGGAGGTCGGCGGTCTTGACCACGCCGTCGCCCGCACCGCGCAGGAGGTCTTCGACGGCCTGTCCGCACGGGGGCAGGAGCAGGCCAGGCGGATCCTGCTGCGGCTCGTCACGGCCGAGGACACGAAGCGGCGCGCGCACCAGGCCGAGCTCGAAGCCGACGACGAGGTGCTGTTCGCGCTGGCGGCGGCGCGGCTCGTCGTGATCGACCGCGACGGCGTCGAACTGGCGCACGAGGCGTTGATCCGCGGCTGGCCCACGCTCCAGCGCTGGGTCGAGGACGAACGCGAGAACATCAAGGCACAGCGCGAACTCACGCACGCCACGCAGACGTGGGAGTCGCTCGACCGCGACGCCGGGGTGCTGTTCCGGGGACGCCGCCTGGCGAACGTCCCCGAAGGACTGTTCCTCAACGCCGGGGAACGCGCCTTCCTCGCCGCGAGCAGGGCCGCGGAAGAAGAGGTGTCGCTGAGCGCGCGAAGACGCACCCGCCGTCAACGCCAGCTGCTCGCCGCTCTCGCCGCGCTCGTGGTCGTCGCCGCCAGCTCGACCGCGTTCGCCCTGCAGGCCAACAGGACCGCCGACGAGCAACGCGCCAACGCCGCCGTCCTGCGGGCCGTGGGGGAGGCCGCCGCCCTGCGCTCCACGAACCCCTCGCTGGCCCAGCAGATCGCGCTCGCCGCCTACCGGCTCGTGCCGCTGCCCCAGGCGCGCAACGGCCTGCGGCAGGAGGACGTGCCCTCGCAGGTGCTGCGCGAAGCCCAGTCCGAGGTCACCGCCCTCGTCGTCGGCCCGACGCAGCAGCAGGTCGCGACCGGGTACCGCGACGGCACCGTCGTGCTCACCTCGCTGACCGACCTGCCGTCGCCGCGCACCTCCTACGACGCCACCCGGCACTCCGGTGCCGTCACCGCGCTCGCGATGGACTCGACCGGCGGCCTCGTGGCGTCCGTGAGCGAGGACGGCGCCGTGCACGTCGTCGACGTGTCCCTCGGCAAGCCGCGTGAACTCACCGTGCTCCCCGTGCGTGCCGTGGCGATCGCCTGGCAGGGCACCACTCTCGTCACCACCGACGCGGACGGCGCCCTGAGCTTCTGGACGGACCTGCGCCGCGACCGCCCGAGGCTCCTCACCACGGCCCAGCTCGGCCTGGGACCGCTGGCGGGCCTGTCGTTCCGCCAGGACGGCCAGGTCCTCGCCGCCGTCACGACGGGCCGCGCCGTGCACCTGGCCGACGTCACCGACCTGCGGGACGTCAAGCTCCTGTCGCTGACCAGGGAGTTCGCCGGCAGCGCCCAGTTCGCCGGCGACGGCGCGCTGCTGACCACTGCGGGCACGGCCGTGCACCTCTGGGACACCGCAGACCCGCGCGACCCGGTCCTGCGCGCCGAGATCCCGTCCGGTGGTGGCGAGGTGACGTCGGCCTGGCTCGGCGGCGGCCGGGTCGCGGTCGCCACCGACGACGGCCTGGTGCGGCTCTGGCTGCTCGGTGACGGCGAACCGGTGGAGCAGGCGCTGCTGCGCGGGCACGCGGGGCCGGTCACCGCGGTCGGCCTGACGCCCCAGGGCGACGAGGTCGTGACGGGTGGTGCGGACAGGGCGGTGCGGCTGTGGAACGCCGACCCGCGCGAGCCCGCGGTCCGGATCTGCGAGCAGGCCATTCCCCGGATGAGCCGCGAGGAGTGGGAGCAGTACTTCGGCGGTCTTGAGTTCACCCCTCCATGTCGTGACTGAAGTCGCAGCGTGCGGCAGGTGAAACGATCACGAAGCACACTGGAAGATGGTGGAGGGTTAGCGGGCCGTTAGACGGAGTGCGAACCTCTGGTGGACAATCCGGCCGGGAGGCGGCATGCCAAGAGGGGAACGTCCGCTGGGCCCGGAGGACACCGCGCTGCTGCGGTTCGCCGGTGACCTGCGCAGACTGCGTGATCAGGCGGGCAAACCGAGCTATCGCGAGCTGGCCAGGCGCGCGAACTACTCGCCGACCGCGTTGTCCGACGCGGCCGGTGGGCGCAAGCTGCCGTCGCTCGCCCTGACGCTCGCGTTCGTGCGGGCCTGCGAGGCCGACCCCGCGCCGTGGACCAAGCGCTGGCGGGAGCTCGCCGTCGAGCACGCGCAGCCGTTGCTCCCGAACGCGCCGTACCCCGGCAACGCTCCCTTCACCGAACACGACGCGAAGCACTTCTTCGGGCGTGAGTCCCTCGTGGAGCAGGTCACCGAGTCGGTCAGGGCCACGCCCGTCACCGTCGTCGTCGGCCCTTCCGGGTCCGGCCGGACGTCACTGCTGCGCGCGGGGCTGCTGCCCGCCCTGGACGATGCCGTCGTGGTCACGCCCGCGCACGACCCGATCCACGACCTGGCCGTCGCCCTCGCCGAGGTCTTCGAGAACACCACCGCGGACCAGCTGGCCGAGGAGTTCCGCGAGGACCCGGACCACGTCCGGCTGCGGATCCGCCAGCACCGGCCGGGTCTCGTGCTGCTCGTCGACGACGCCGAGAAGGCGCTCGACGCGGACGGGTTCGTCACCGCCGTCACCCGCTGCCCCCACGTCGTGCTCTCCGTGCGCGCCGACCACCACCAGCGCTGGCAGGCCGCGGGCGTCACCGCCACCGAGATCACCGTCGAGCCGATGAGCGCGGACGAACTGCGCCGCGCGATCACCGAACCCGCCGCGAAGATCGGCGCCACCGTCGAGACCGCGGTGATCGCGCGACTGGTCGCCGACGCCGCGAACCAGCACGCCCTGCCGCTGGTGCAGCAGGCGCTGGTCGAGACGTGGCGGCGCAAGCGCGGCATGACGCTGTCGCTCGCGGGCTTCGAGGAGTCCGGCGGGATCGGGCACGTCGTCGCGCAGGGCGCCGAGGCCTTCTTCGCCCAGCTAGGCGAGGACGAGCAGCGGGCGGCGAGGCAGTTCTTCCTGAGGCTCGTCTCCTTGCTGCGCAACGGGATCGTGCAACGCCGCACCCGCAGGCTCGACGTCGACGCGGCTCTGCTGGACCTGCTCGTGAAGGCCAGGCTGGTGACGCTCACCGAGGACGGCGCCGAGCTCACCCACGACGCCGTGCTGGGCTGGCCCCGGCTCGCCGGCTGGATCGACGAGGAACGCGACACCCTGCGGACGCACCAGCAGCTCGTCACCGCGATCGAGCTGTGGGAGTCGAGCGACCGCGACCCGCTGGCGCTCTACCGGGGCGTGCGGCTGCGCAAGGCCAAGGAGCTCGGCGGGTTCTTGACGGTGCAGGAACGCCAGTTCGTCGACATCAGCACCAAACGCGAGACGCGGCGCTCGACGGCGTTGATCGCGGTCATGGCGGTGCTGATCGCGCTGGTGCCCGGCACGGTCGTCTACGCCCTCTCGAACGAACGCAAGATCACCGAGATGTACGACCGCGAACTGGGCGGCAAGGCGCTGTCGCAGTCCGAGTCGCTGCTGGAGCAACGGCGGCCGTACGCGGACCGGTACGCGCTGGTCGGCTACGAGGTCAGTCCGTCGGCGGAGGCCGAGAAGGTGCTGCGGCTGTCGAGCGCGGTCACGCGCGGCATCCCGTTCACCGGCACGCCCAAGGACGACGCGGACGTCGTTGTCGCCCCGCGCGGCGAGATGGCGGCGGTGACCGACCAGGACGGCACCGACCGGATGTGGAGCATCGACGAGGACAGGGCGGAGCCGGGCAGGAAGTTCGCCGACCGCCACCGCGTCGTGAAGCTCGCCGAACGCCGTGCGGTCACGAAGGACGACAACGGCCGAGAGCACCTGTGGGCCGTCAACGACGCGAACGACATCACGTACCTCACGGCGCTGCCGGCCAGGTTCCGCACGCTCGACCTCAGCCCGGACGGCTCGCGGATCGTCGGCAAGGTCGGCGACGCGGTCGAGGTCGGTCTGCCGACGCCGGACGAGACCGAGCACGCGGAGATCTACGACCTGAGCGACCCGCGCACCCTGCGCAAGCTGCCGATGCCGGTGCGCGACCCGGAGACCGTCGCGCTGAGCCAGGACGGCCGCGAGCTCGCCACCGGCACGTGGGACGCGGCCACCGGCACCACGACCATCGAGTTCTGGAGCATCGGCGGCACCTTCGAACCCGCCGCGCCGCCGCTGTCCCAGCACGTGTACGTCCGCGGCATCACCTACAGCGGGGACGGGCGCTGGCTCGCCGTCGAGCACTCCTCGCCGGAGTCGGTCGTCGAGGTGTGGCAGCGCGTGCCGAGCGAGTCGCCCGTGCTGCGCACACGGCTCGACACGGCGTTGCGGGCAGGAGCGCGCGTCACGTTCTCCGACGACGGCCGCGTGGCCGTGGTGCGCGACAACGTGTTCGAGGTGCACCAGCTCTACACGAACGACCGTTCGGCGGACCGGCTCGCGTACGTCGTCGGGCACGGCGCCTCGACGCGCGCGGTGTACCGGCCGCAGAACCGGGACTTCCTCGTGCGCAGCGGGGGCCAGGACCCGGAGCTGCTGCCGTACGACCTCGACACCGGCAGCATCATCAAGAGGATGTGTGAAAAAGACGGAGCACGGCTCACGGACTCCGAATGGGTGAAGAGTTTCGGCGAAGTGGAGCGCGTCGAAGTCTGCTGAACCGACGCGATGCGCGAGAACAAGCCGGAGTTGAGCAAGCACGCATTGTGAACTGGAGATCCACTCTCTAGGGTGACCGAGTGCGTGCGTTCACACGGGGACTCATCGGCATAGCCGGATTCCTCGCGCTCTGGGAGCTCTTAGGACGCTCCCCCCTCCTACCTGCAGACGCGCTCCCGCCACCATCTGTCGTGTTCGGCGAGCTCGTGACGCAGTTGACCTCTCCCGAATTCATCAGTCATGTCGTGGCAACGGTTCTGGCCGTGCTGATCGCGATCGGCATAGCGATAGCCATCGCGGTGCCGAGTGGACTCGTGCTGGGCAGCGTCCCGGCCGTGCGCCACGCGACCCGCGCGGTCATCGAGTTCCTGCGCCCGATCCCTTCTGTGGCACTGATTCCGCTCGCGCTCGTGATGCTGGGCTTCGGCCCGGAAACGAAGATCACGCTCGCGGTCTACGCGGCACTGTGGCCGATCCTCTTCAACACCATTTACGCGCTCGACGAACTGGACCCGTTGCTCGTCGAGACGTCCCGGGTCTTCGGCACCGGACGTGTCGGCGTGATCTTCCGCGTGGCGTTGCCGAGCGCGTTGCCGTTCGTCCTCACCGGAATCCGGCTCGCGGCCACCACGGCGTTGATCGTGATGGTCAGCGTGGAGCTCATGGCCGGCAGCCAGATCGGCTTGGGCTACTTCATCATGGAGGCCCGCAGCGGGCCCGGCCGGATGGACCAGGTGCTCGTCGGCACCGTGGTCGCGGGCGTGCTCGGCGTCCTGCTGAACAACGGTCTTGAGCGCATCCGCCGGCGTTGGGTGGCCTGGTGAACAAGTTCCTTCAACGGTGGACCGTGTTCGCCGGTCTGATCGTCGTGTGGCAGGTCTTCGGCGTGCTGGCCGACGACCCGTTCTTCCCCCCGCCCTCCGAGATCGTGGAGGCGGCCTGGGAGTGGTGGGTCCTCGAACCGGAGAACGTGACCGAGCACATCCTGCCGTCGATCGGACGGCTGCTGTCGGGCTGGGCGATCGCCTCGCTCATCGGCATCGCGCTCGGCATGCTGCTGGGCCGCTCCGACCGGGCGATGGAGTACGCGGGACCGCTGCTGGTGTTCCTGCGGTCGATCCCGCCGCCCGCGCTGGTGCCGGTGTTCCTGCTGCTGTTCAAGGGCGGCACGTCGATGCAGCTCGCCACGATCGTCTTCGGCGTCATCTGGCCGGTGCTGCTCAACACGGTCGACGGCGCCCGTTCCGTCGACGTGACCAAAGTGGACACTTCCGCGGTCTTCCAGATCCCTCGCTACCAGTGGGTTCTGGGAGTCGTGCTGCCCGCGGCCTCTCCGAAGATCTTCGCGGGACTGCGGGTGTCGCTGTCGCTCTCCCTGGTGCTGATGGTCATCTCCGAGCTCGTGGGCACGGACAACGGCATCGGTTCGCAACTCATGACGGCACAGCGCGAGTTCGACTACACGCGCATGTGGGCGGGCATCGTCCTGTTGGGCGTGCTCGGCTACGGACTCAACACCGTGCTTCTGGCGGTGGAACGCAGGGCTTTGGCTTGGCAACCGAGGAGCAGGGATGAGCAACATGCTTGAGGTGGCCGACCTGGGCCACACCTACGGCGACTACGAGGCCATCGGTGGCCTCACGTTCACCGTCCGCGCCGGCGAGCTGGTGTGCGTGGTCGGACCCTCCGGGTGCGGCAAGTCCACACTGCTGCGCACGATCTCGGGGCTCATCGCGCCTTCCCGCGGTGACGTGTCCCTGAAGGGATCCCACCTCGCGGTGGTGTTCCAGGACTACTCGCGCTCGTTGTTCCCCTGGCTCACCGTGCAGGGCAACGTCGAGTTCCCGCTGCGGTCCCTGCCGCGCGCCGAGCGCCGTGCTCGCGCCGCCGAGGCGCTGGAGTGGGTGGGTCTGGCCGGGGCCGCGAAGAAGCGGCCGTGGCAGCTTTCCGGTGGTATGCAACAGCGTGTGGCGATCGCGCGTGCTCTGGCGTTCCGGCCGGCGCTGTTGCTGATGGACGAGCCGTTCGCCTCGGTGGACGCCCAGACCCGCTTCGAACTGGAGGACCTGTTGCTGCGCGTGCGCCGTGAACACGACACGACGGTTCTTGTTGTCACGCACGACATCGACGAGTCGGTGTACCTGGGTGACCGCATCCTGGTGCTCTCCAACTCGCCCGCGAAGCTGGTGGCGGACCTCGACGTTCCGCTGCCCGCCGAGCGCGACCAGGTGACGACGCGGACCGACGAGGCCTTCGTGGCGCTGCGCTCCAAGGTGGCGCGGCTGCTGAACGTCGGCAAGCCGTCGATCGACGTCGACAAGTGGGCCGCCGCGGAACGGGAGTCCCTCAGCGAGACCGTCTCGTCCTGACAGTCGTTCCGAACAGCTGAGCCCCGGACCACCGCGGTCCGGGGCTCAGCTGCGTTCTCAGTGCCTGCGGGAGGGTTTCGGCACTGTCGGGGGAGACGGACGCCCGCGCTCGGGGGCAGAGCGCACAGCGCCCGTCACAGGTCCCCTGGAAGCCGCCTGGACGAGGGCCAGGCGCCTCCGTGACTCAGAGGTGGAGGTCGAAGTCGTTGCCGTTGGCGATGCCGTCGTGCAGCAGGTCGACGTCACCGATCTTCACGTCGTCGACGACCTTGCCGAGGTCGGCGTGCACGTCGCCGACCTGAGCGACGTCCTGCACCACGTTGTGGCCGAGGTCCACGGCGTCCTTGACGTCCACGTCGCCGACGACGTCCTTGACCAGCACGTCGGTGTCCACGACGTCCTTCACGAGGACGTCCGCGTCGAGGTCCTTGACCAGCACGTCGGTCACACCGGCCACGCCGTGGACGTCCGCGACGTCGGTGACCTGGGAGACGACGGAGTTGTCGGTCGCGATGCCGGTGACGCTCGTGACGACCTTGTCGGCGTCGACCACGTCGAGCGTCTTGGTCACGTCGCCGAGGCCGCCGAAGTCGGTGACCAGCGCGGTGACGGAGGAGGGGGCGGCGATGCCCGCGATGCCCGTGACACCGTCGACGCTGCCCGTGAGGAGCTTGAGGCTGTCGACGGCGGTCAGGTCGCCCGCACCGGCCAGGACCTGGTCGACCGCGTCGATCTTCACGACGGACGCGCTGTCGAGCACCAGGGGCAGGATCTCGTGGACGTCGACCGGCGAGATGTCACCCAGACCAGCGGCTTCGAGGGTGCCCTCCGGGTCGAGCTGGAACGCCTGACGGGCGTCCAGGTCGCCGAGGAGGTCGAGGGTGAAGTCGTGCAGCGTCTGCTGGGTGCTCATGAAACTCAAGCTCCTGTAGCTGGATCGGGGGATGTCGTGCTGAACCGTATGGACGAACGACATCCCCCAGCATCGGGAGTTGGCCCCAGATTGTGACTTAGCGAGACCCCTAGGGGGAGGGGGGTCACCCGTTAGGGGGGCGGGGATTTCACCCTTGAGGGTGGGACTTTTGTGTCACGGCCCGACGTAGTTCTCCGCGAAGGTCGCCCGGTACGCCGGGGACTCCGCCAGGTGCTCCAGCCTCGCCTGGGCCAACCGTCCGAAGAACGGCGAACTCACGTCCGTGTGGATCATGTTCACCATCCACTGCGAGAATTCCTGCGCCCTCCACACGCGGCGCAGGCAGTCCTCCGAGTAGGTCTTGAGACCGGTCTCGGATCCGGTGGTGTAGAAGTCGATAAGCGCACGTCCGAAGGTTGCGGCGTCGTTCATCGCGAGGTTCATGCCCTTGGCGCCGACCGGGGTGATGATGTGTGCTGCGTCACCCAACAGGTACAGCCGGCCGTAGGACATCGGCTCGACCACATGGCTGCGCATGTCGAGCACGCGCTTCTCGATGATCTTTCCCTCGGAAAGCGTCCATGACGAGTCGTGCAGTGCGAAGCGTTTGTGGAGTGCTTCCCAGACCTGTTCGTCGGACCAATCCGAGGCCTTTGTTCCGACCGGTACCTGCAAATAGAAGCGGGATACCGTGGCCGACCGCAACATGTGTCCCGCGAATCCGTCGTCGTGCAACGCGTAAATGGTTGCTTTAGTCGACGGAGGGGCCTCTGCGAGAATGGTCAGCCACTCGATCCCGTGCTGGTGCGTGAACTCCGTCAGCACCCCTTCCGGAATGGACGGCCGGCTCACGCCGTGGAATCCGTCACACCCTGCCACGAAGTCGCTCTCGATGGTTTCGCGGACGCCGTCTTCGCTGGTGAACGCCACCGACGGCTGCGAGGACGTGAGGTCCCGCAACTCCACGTCGCTGACCGAGAACCGGATGTCACCTCCTCTGTCCACAAATCCCCCGATGAGGTCCTTGACCACTTCCTGCTGGGGGTAGACGAAGTGCTCGCGGCCCCCGTAGAGGTCGCTGTAGGACACCTGGAAGGCCCTGCCGCTCACGCGGAATTCACACGTTCCGTGACGGTCTGCTTCCATCAGCAAACGATCTGCCAGATCGAGTGACTCCAACATGGTTACAGAGCGGTGCTCCAGGACTCCTGCCCGTGGCCGGGTTTCCACATGGGATCGACTAGCTTTTTCGAGCACGATGCAGTCGATACCTGATTGCTGGATCAGGTTTGCCAAGGTCAGACCGGCCGGCCCAGCGCCGACAACGGTCACAGCGCGCTTCAACTGGGGTTCTCCTAGCCCTAGACCTGCTGTGCTTAGATGCTCACCGCAGGTAGTGGACTTGAACCTGCTCGTGTCGGTCAACTGGGGTCTTTTGGAGCAGCATCCTTACTCTGAGTGGTTGACCGTCGCGATCTTTCCCCCCGCAACGACGACACCGCTCCGACAGGAGAGTGCTCCCGATGACTCGAAGAGTCCGCCGTATGGCCATCCGTGGCATCGCCCTTGCCACGCTGCTCGCCACCGTGGCGAGCTGTGGTGCGCTCGGCGGCACAGAGCAGGCCCCCAGCTCGTCGAACGCGAACGCCAGTGGCGGTCCGGTCGAGAAGAGCAAGATCACCCTCGGGGTCCTGCCGATTCTCGACGTGGCTTCCGTTCACGTGGCGATCAAGCAGGGTTTCTTCAAGGCCGAGGGGCTCGAAGTCGAGCTCAAGGTCATCCAGGGTGGCGCCGCGGCCATCCCCGGCCTGGTCAACAAGGAGCTGGACTTCTCGTTCGGCAACTGGGTCTCGTTCTTCGCCGCCCAATCGAAGGACGCTGCCAAGTCGGTCGACGGGATCAAGCTGATCTCGGACGGCTACCAGGCGAAACCCGACATGTTCCTGATCTTGGCGAACGGTGATTCGGCGATCAAGACTCCTGCCGACCTCGCCGGCAAGACGATCGCGATCAACACGTTCAAGAACATCGCGGAGCTCACCGCGAAGGCCACGCTCGAGGCCGCGAACGTGGACGTGAAGACCGTCAAGTTCAAGGAGATGCCGTTCCCGGACATGCAGGCGGCGGTCCAGAACAAGACCGTTGACGCCGCCTTCATGGTCGAGCCGTTCATCACCCGCGCGCAGCGGGCCGCCGGCCAGATCAAGGTGCTCGACGCCGCGTCCGGCCCGACGGACAACATCCCGATCGCGGGCTACGCGACCAGCGGTGCCTTCGCCAAGGAGAACCCCAAGACCGTCGCCGCCTTCCAGCGCGCGATGGCCAAGGGCCAGGCCGCCGCGACCGACCGCCCCACGGTCGAGCCGCTGCTCGTCGAGTACGCCAAGGTCGACAAGGAAACCGCAGGTCTTGTCCACTTCGGCGCGTTCCCGACGACGCTCGACGCGACGCGCCTGCAGCGCGTCGTCCAGCTGATGGTGCGCTACGAGATGATGGACAAGGAGCTCGACGTCAAGCCGATGCTCATCCAGCCCTCCGGCAGTTGACGAACCGCGCGGGTGACTGTGATCAGGCCGTGATCGCGGTCACCCGCGCGATCGTTTCCGCCATAAGAATTATCGCGCGGAGGCCGTTTAGCCGCGCAGTGCAAAGTTGTTGATTCTCGAACCACTGTTTTGTCGTCCGAACGGCGGTATGAGAACAGCGCGTTTTACTCCAAGATCCACCAGGTTTGCTGCTATTAAACGGGGCGGGGAGTGTTGACGGTGCGCGGTCGTGAGGACCAGCGAGGCATCGACCGGTTCCGCCTACGCAACTGGCGGTTGCGGAGCAAGCTCGCAGTGGTGTTGCTAGTTCCGGCCCTGAGCACCGCGACTCTCGCGGGCCTGAGGCTGAACACCCAGCTCGACGACGTCGAACTCTTCGGCAGCGTCCAGCGCGAGCTCGCCGTGAGCCACCAGGCCGCGAAGGTGGAAAACGCTCTACAGGTCGAACGTGACTGGGCAGTGCAGTGTGTGGCCGCCGGCAGGCAGAACGCGTGCCCCGAGCACGCCGCCCGGACGGGCCTCACCGATGTGGAACTGGGCAAGTACCGGGATTCGGGCGCGACGGCTTCGGCCCTGAGCGCGCCCTTGCAGGAGTCTTTCACCAAATCGCTGCAGTCCCTCGACGGACTGGGCAGCTTGCGCGTCACCCTGCTGACCACCAAGTACCCCGACATCGCGGTGATCGCGGCGTACAACCAGATCATCGCTTCGCTCGGGCAGGTGCACCGCGCGGCGATCTCCAGCCTCAGCGAGCCGCAGATCGTGCCGCTGGTCGCCGCCGCGCAGGCGCTCTACACCGCGCAGGAGCAGCTGGGTCAGCAGAACGCGATCCTGACGTCCACCGCGCTGCGCCGGAGCTTCGCTCCCGGTGCGGCTGACGAGCTGCGCGCCGCGCAGTCCCGTCTGGACGCGGCGTTCGGCGAGTTCAACGACGCCGCGTCGCCGGAGAACAGGCAGAGGTTCCAGGACGTCGTGTCGGGTGCGGCCGTGGACGGTCGCAACCGGCTCGTGCGGCTCGCGCTCGCGCAGGACTTCGAGCGCAAGCCGGTGTCCATCACGGACGCCGAGGTCCTGAAGATCGGCCAGGACACCGCGAACCTGGTTCGCGAGGTCGCGGCCGACCTGGAGGGCCAGGCCGACGCGACGACCACCCGTCTCGCCGACACCGCTCGGTCGGACGCCTGGCGTGACGCGGGTCTGGTCGCCGTCTCGCTGCTGATCGCGTTCGGTCTCATGGCGATGGTCGCGCAGTCCATGCTGCGGCCGCTGCGCGTGCTGCGCCGCAGCGCGCTCGACGTGGCCCGCAACCAGCTGCCCGAGGCGATCCAGCGAATTCGTTCGCACCGCGAGCCGGAGCGTGCCGCCGAAGAGGCGATCGTCCCGGTGCCGATCCACACGACCGAAGAGGTCGGGCAGGTCGCGCGGGCGTTCGACCTCGTGCAGCGCGAGGCCGTCCGCCTCGCCGTCGAGCAGGTGGCACTGCGCGCGAACGTCAACGACATGTTCATCAACCTGTCGCGGCGTTCGCAGGCGTTGGTGGAGCGGCAGATCAGCGTGATCGACCGGCTCGAGCAGGACGAGCAGGACCCCGACCACCTGGCGTCGCTGTTCGAGCTCGACCACCTCGCGACGCAGATGCGCCGCAACAGCGAGAACCTGCTCGTGCTCTCCGGCACGACGGTCAACCGCCGCGTCACCCGGCCCGTCGCGATCGCCGAGGTGCTCGGCGCGGCGGTGTCCGAGGTGGAGAAGTACGCGCGCGTCCAGATCGCGCCGACGCCGGAGCTGATGGTGCAGGGCCGCGTGGTCAACGACCTCGCGCACCTCGTGGCCGAGCTGCTCGACAACGCGACGGCGTTCTCCAAGCCCACCACCAAGGTGACGGTGCGGACGATAGAGACCCGCAAGGGTGAAGTCGCCATCCGCATCCACGACCGCGGCGTCGGCATCCAGGAGAACGAGGTCGCCGAGTTCAACGCGAAGCTCGCCGAGCCGCCGGAGGTCGACGTCTCGGTGGCCCGCGAGATGGGCCTGTTCGTGGTCGGCCAGCTCGCGAAGCGCCACGAGATCCGCGTGACGCTCGCGAACAACGACGACATAGAGGGTGGCGTCACCGCGCAGGTGATCCTGCCGGTCTCGTTGCTGCACAAGGGAGCGGCGCCCGCGCTGCCCCTGCCTGCCGCACCGGCGCAGTCCGCGGTGGAGACCACCAACCCCGGCGAGGTGCTGTCCGGCGTTCCGAAGTGGACTCCGGAGCACCCGGTCGTCGTGCCGTCGCCCGCCACCGCCGAGGAGAACTCCGGCAGGCACCGCATCGAGCAGACGTCCACGGACGGCCTGTTCACCGCGCGGATCGAGGCGTCGGAGGACGCGGCCGAGGACGGGTACTCCTACGAGCCGCCGGCGGATCGTCCAGCCGACCCCGCGACGGAGATCTTCCCCGCGATCGTCGACGAGCCGTTGATCTCGCACGACGACCTGTCGAGGTGGTTCCAGACCCCCTCGGCGCCCGAACCCGCCGCGCCCTCCGCGAAGGCTGTTCCGGCAGCGGAGCCGGACCACGCCGAGGCCGAGGACGAGGACGCGGAGCCCGCCACCGTGAACGGCCTGCCCAAGCGGCAGCGTTCGGCGGACACCGTGAAGATCGAGGCACCAACGGCGGTGCCGCGTGCGGTCGCCGACTACGCCGACTCCGACTGGGGAGCGGCCGACGAAGGCTGGAAGGCCGCGGGAGCGCTGGACAACGGCGCCGCCGCGCAGACGACGGAGAACGGTCTGCCCAAGCGCGTGCCCAAGGCGCGCCTGGTCCCCGGTTCGCTGCCGAAGCCGTCGTCTCCTGCCCCCCAGCTGGCGACCGCCGCCGCCATCCCCGCCCGGTCGGCCGACAGGTTGCGCCAGCGGTTCGCCACGTACCAGAAGGGTGTCCAGATGGGCCGAGACTCGCTCTTCGACTCGGCCGTCGGTGGCATCCCCGTGATCGCAGAAAGGGAACGCCAGTGACCACCG
The DNA here is from genome assembly GCF_042721515.1 of Lentzea sp. NPDC058436. Taxonomy (NCBI): domain Bacteria; kingdom Bacillati; phylum Actinomycetota; class Actinomycetes; order Pseudonocardiales; family Pseudonocardiaceae; genus Lentzea; species Lentzea sp. NPDC058436. The sequence continues at coordinate 986,197 of NZ_JBHXLF010000003.1, read as the reverse complement.
CGACTGAGGAACTGGACAACTTCAGCTGGCTGGTCGAGGACTTCGTCAGCAGGGTGGCCGGCGTCGCGCACGCCATCGTCGTCTCCGCCGACGGCCTGCTGCTCGCATCGTCTGACCGTCTGCCGCACGACCGCGCGGAGCAGCTCGCCGCCGTCTCGTCCGGTCTGGTCTCGCTGAACCTCGGAGCGGCGCGCTGCTTCGAGGCCGGTGAGGTCAAGCAGACCGTCGTCGAGATGGAGCGGGGCTATCTCTTCCTGATGTCGATCAGCGACGGGTCCTGCCTCGCAGTGCTCGCCGCGCCCAACTGCGACATCGGTCTCATCGGTTACGCGATGACCCGGCTGGTGGAGCGGGTCGGTCTCCAGCTGACGCCGGAGATCAGAGCCCAGCTGCACGTTTCCATGCGAGCCTGAGAAGAAGGAAGTTCCCATGAGCAACGGTGCTCCGGGTCGTCCGGGGTCACCTGGCGCCGACCTGAACGTGGTGTCGTCGAAGATCGTCGTCGCCGGTGGGTTCGGTGTCGGCAAGACGACGTTCGTCGGGTCGGTCTCCGAGATCACCCCGCTCACCACCGAGGCCGTCATGACGCAGGCCTCGGTGGGAGTCGACGACCTGTCTCACGTGCCGGACAAGGTGACCACCACGGTGGCCATGGACTTCGGCCGCGTGTCGCTGGACAAGGACCTGATCCTCTACCTGTTCGGCACGCCCGGTCAGCACCGGTTCTGGTTCATGTGGGACGACCTGGTCCGCGGCGCCATCGGTGCGGTGGTCATGGTCGACACCCGCAGGATCGACGACGCGTTCGCGCCCATCGACTTCTTCGAGGACCGCGACCTGCCGTACGTGATCGCGGTGAACTGCTTCGACGGCCTCATGCACCACCGGGCCGAGGAGATCCGCGACGCGCTGACGATCCCGTCGTCGGTGCCGATAATTCCTTGTGACGCACGGAACCGGCAGTCGACGAAGCAGATCCTGATCGCGCTGGTGGAGCACGCGCTGCGCCAGCCGTCGTTCGCCTAGGGACACACCGCTAGACCCGCTCCCGCGGAATACACGGGGCCGGTGCCACGGGCACCGGCCCCGTTCGCGTGTGCGGTCGCTGCTCGCCGAGATCGGCCGCTCCTGACCGTTGCGCCTTCCGGTCCATCAGCACCAGCGCGTGTGAAGAGTTATACGTCCGATCGGCGGCGCCCCGTCCGCGGCGGAACCGCGCGAGGGGTCCGGTCGTAGGGCGCGTTTCCGCTCGCCACGCAGCACAACAGCACCGGCCGCGCGATGATCACCTACGAACGGACTGGACCGTGGCAGCGCCGCTTCACACTTGACTCTTCTTGTGCGCCAACGCCGCAGCGATACAGTCGGGGTGCAATCACCCTGCATTGCGAGGAGATTCCTGTGTCCCTGCGCAAAACTATCGCCGTGGCCGGCAGTGTCGCCGCCATGTCGATCGGTCTCATCGGCACCGCCGAGGCAGCGCCCCGCACGCTCTACTACAACTCGGCCGGCGCGGCCGAGTTCGTGGCGGCCGTCGACGCCGGCGCGAACGTGTGGAACACGCAGCTGCCCAACACCGTGAAGCTGGTGAAGCGGAACAGCGGGTCCGTGAACATCACCATCGTCGCGGACAACGGCTGGCCGCGTGCCCAGACGACGAGCCTCGGCAACGGCCGGGTCTGGATGGGCCGCCAGGCGGTCAACGAAGGCCACAACACGACCCGGATCGCCGCGCACGAGCTCGGCCACATCCTGGGTCTGCCGGACCGCCGCACGGGCCTGTGCACCGACCTGATGTCCGGTGCCAGCGCCGGCACGTCGTGCACGAACGCCAACCCGAACGCCCGCGAGAAGGCGGAGGTCGTCCGGAACTTCGGCGGCAGCGCGACGGTTCAGGCGACGACGTTCGAGGACGCGGCCTAGGCGACCGCTGAGTGGTTGTGGCCTCCCTGACGGCCACAACCACTCACGGCGCGACCACCAGGTCCACGCCGAGCGCCCGCAGCTCGTCCGGGTCGCCCGGTCCGCCGATCACGTGCACGCCTGCCGAGCGCAGCAGCGGCACCATGAGTGAAAGCCCTTGCCTCGCAAGCCGTTCCGCGGGCGGGCGTGCCAGCCGGACACCCCACACCGGACTGCGGTCCACGGTGGACAGTCCGGCGAACCCGCCGCCGAACTCGTGCAGCAGCACGTGCACGCCCATGTCGTGCAGCACGTCGAGGTTCTCCTCGCCGTCCGGCATGGCCCGCACGTCGAGCGCCAGGAACAACGACGACGCCGGGAACGAGTTCGCCCGCAACGTCGACCGCACGTGCGTCGCGAGGTCGGGATCGCGTGACTGGTCCCGCGAGAGTCTGATCAGCACCGGCTCGCCGCGCGAGCAGGCGTCCTGCAACACCAGCTGCCCCGCCTTCGACGCCAGGCCGAGAGCGTCCGCGTACGCCACCACGTCGTCGTGCCGGCTCACGCCCCAGTGCAGCGACGCCTCAACGAAGGCGAGCTCTCCCGACGCCCACGACACCGGCGTGTACTCCACGGTGATCTCGCCGTTCTCGAACGCGCCGGGCATCGCCGCGATCCGCGCGAACCGGATGCGGTCGGCGGCGTCGGCCTCGTGGTCGTAGATGCCCCACTGCCTCTTGCCGCCGGTCTCGGCTCTGCGCAACGTCGAATGCGCGCGCCGCAGCACGGCCGTCGGGTCCACACCGGGGCCCGAGGTGTGCACGAACCCGATCGACGTCGACACCGCGACGCCCGCGCCCTCCAGGTACACGGGTTCGGACAGCTCCTCGTCGATCGTCGCCGCCAGCGCCGCGACGTCGGGGGAGCCGTGGATCAGCACCACGAACTCGTCGCCGCCCACGCGTGCCACGACCGCGTCCGGCAGCACGAACCGCAACCGCCGCGCCACCTCGACCAGCACGGCGTCACCGGCCGCGTAGCCCAGGCCGTCGTTGACGATCGTCAGGCTGTCGACGTCCAGGTACCCCAGCGTGTGCGGTTCGCCTGTCGCGAGCGCGGACTCCAGCTTGTCCGTGAAGGACGCCCGGTTCGGCAGGCCTGTCAGCAGGTCGGTCAGCGACTGGTGCCGCAGCCACTCCTGCAGCATCCGCTGTTCGGTCACGTCCTCGACGAGTGCGACGTGGAACCTCGGCGCACCGTCCGATCCGCGCAGGACGGACAGCACCACGTTGGCCCACACCGTGTCGCCGTTGGCGCGGGTCAGTTCCCACTCGCGCCTGTCGGTGTCCACAGTGGACTCGATCATCCGCCGGCAGGCCGCGGCCAGCGCGACCGAGTCCTGTTCGGTGAACAGCTCCTTGGGCATCTCCTCGTGGCCGAGGATCGCCGCCAGCGCCTCGTTCGCCTCCACGACGGTGCCGTGCAGGTCGAAGATCACGATGCCCACCGCCGTCGTCGCGAAGACCTGGGCGAACCGGGCCTCGCTGTCGTGCAGGTCGCGTTGCGCGTCCTCGACGGCCTTCAGCAGCGAGTTCTTGACCTTCTCCTGCTCGTGGAACAACTGGTCGCGCGTCGCCCGCACGTAGCCGGAAGCGAGCGCGCCGAGCACCTCGGGGGAGAACTCCGGTCCGAGCACCTCCAGCGTGCGCCGCAGCGAGTCGGGACCGGTGAAGCGCTTGCGCACCAGCCATTCGCCGATCGCCACCGCCGCCTGCCCGGCACGCAGCCGGGCGGCGTGTTCCTCAAGATGCTGCGTCAGCTTCCGCCGTGACATCGGCGAGTACGCGCTCTCGATCAGAACAGCCGCCCAGCGCTGTGCGAGGGCCGTGGCGGTCATCAGGGCTTGCGACCCACCGCCGCGTAGAGGTTCGCCTTCGACGGTTCGTCGCCGACGTCCTCCGGCGACTCCGGCCGCCACTCCGGTGTGAAGACGATGCCGGGCTCGACGATCTCCGTTCCCGCCAGCATGTCCGCGACCTGAGCCCTGGTGCGCGGGGTGATCGGCTCCGCGGTCTTCGCGAAGATCTCCTTACCGGCCGCCATCGCCGCCGGCATGCTGTCCGCGGTGAAGTGCGACAGCGCCAGGTACGAGCCGGGAGCGAGCGACTCGACGTACCGGGCCAGCACGCCCCACGGGTCGTCCGAGTCGGGGATGAACTGCAGGACGCCCACGACCAGAAGGCCGATGGGCTGGGAGAAGTCGAGGTGTTGCTGAGCCTGCGCCACGACGGTCTCCGGCTCGCGCAGATCGGCCAGCAGCGCCGTCACGTTCGGTTCGTCCGCCAGCATCAGCTCCGCGTGCGTGATCGCGACCGGTTCGAAGTCGACGTACACGACCTTCGAGTCCGGGGCGACCTCGTGCGCCACCTCGTGCACGTTGCCGACCGTCGGGATGCCCGACCCCAGGTCGAGGAACTGCCGGATGCCCAGGTCCGCCAGTTCGAGCACGGCACGGCGCAGGTAGGCGCGGTTGAGCCGCGCCATGCCCCGCACCGGAAGCACCTTGATCAGTTCTTCCGCAGTAGCGCGGTCCGCTTCGAAGTTGTGTCCGCCGCCCAGCAGGTAGTCGTAGATCCGGGCGGAACTCGGGACGTCGACGTTGACACCTTCCGGCACCCAGCTGACTCGATCGACCACAGCAGCACACCTCTCGCGATGCGAATTCTGAGCGTCGACAACCCTACTGGCCGAGGAGGTGGGCCGAACGAGCGAATTGCCCGTCACACGAATGGTGAGTTATAGGATGAACCAATCGGTGCAACCACTCGGGAACCGGAACTTCACCGGTCCGCGCGGCGCCGCCCCCATGACGAACGTCCCCAGTTCGTCGACCGCCGCTGTTTCGTGGTCGCCTTGAGGCGTCACCAGGGTGATCGACTCCGTCGCCGGCATCAGCTGGCCGGTGACCCCCGCCGCCGACACCTCGACCTGGAGCATCACGCCGTCCGCGTCGAACACCAGCTGCCGCGCTGTCGCCGTGGACCGCGCACGGCTGAAGAGCGTGTCGTCCAGCACCGAGTCGTACGACGTGATGAGCAGCAGTTCCTCGTCGATGTTCCGCCAGGTGAACGCGGCCTTCGCGGCCTCCACGAACTCCGGCGGAACCTCCTCGGAAGGTGTGCTCAACGCGTCGCGCAAGGCGTCGAGCAGGTCTTCGTCACTGTCCCAGTCGTGCCGCACCCAGCACACCTCCTCTCTTGACCGGCGAGCCCAGGAACGCTGAGACCGCAGGGGTTTTCCGCAACTTCTCCAGGCAACGTATCCGCGTCGGGCCGATGCTGCCGACCGGCATCGAGAGCTCTTCGCTCACGACCTGGTAGCTCGGCGGCGGGTCGGTCATCAGCTTCGTCAGCAACCGCTTGCACTGCTCCGTTAGCTCCGCGAAGCCGTCCCGCAGCGCCTGCCGCCGTTCCACCGCCAGCAGGTCCGCCTCCACGTCCGCGTCCACCTGCTCCGACTCCAGCGCGTCGGACTCGGACAACGGGTCGTAGAGGTGCGTGCGCTGCTGCACGCGCAGCACGCGCAGACACTCGTTGCGGGTGGTCGTCATGATCCAGCCCGGCAACGCCTCCGGCTCGCGCAGTCGTCCGATCTGCTCCACGAGCCGCAGCCACAGCGTCTGGTTCACGTCGGCCGCATCCGAAGGGCGCAGCCGGTGCTTGTAGATCACCGACACCACCAGCGGCGTGTAACGGTCCACGATCTCGTTCCACGCCGACTGGTCGCCCTCGGCCGCCGCGCTCACGAGCGCGGCGATCGGGGATGCAGAGGTCACGTCGACTCCTTGCGGTCACAACTGGCGGAGGCCGAGGTTGCTCCCCAGATACAACTATTTGACAAAAACTCCGTAGCCGGGGTGGAACTCCGGGCCGCTCAGCAGCTTGTCGCGCGCCTGACCTGCGTCGATGCCGTCCGCGACCATCGTGGCGGCGATCCGCCCGGTGACCAGGGGAGCGGCGAACGACGTGCCGTACCAGTACGCCCACAGCGCGAACGGCGTAGCGCCGGGCTCACCGGGCAGCTGCCACTCGCCCTTGAGGTAGGTCGAGGCGCGGTTGCCGATCGCGCACGCGTCGACCCAGTGGCCCCAGTTCGAGTAGAACGCCGGGCCGATCGAGCCGTCGCGCTCCTGCTGGGCGGCGGCGACGGCGGTGACCCCGCACAGCGCGGCGGGCCAGCTCGGCCGTTGCGTGCCCTGGTTGCCGGCCGAGGCGACCACGACGACGCCCCGCGGCAGCGCCTCGATGGTGCGGCGCAACGGTTCCGAGGCCACGTCGTCCTCGGTGAAGCAGCCGAGCGACAGGTTCAGCAGGTTGATCTTCTTCTTGCCCAGCTCGGTGATCTTGGCGCAGATCCGCTCCTCGTCACCGAAGCCGTTCGGGTCGAGGCCCGCCTCCGGGTCGAACGAGACGCCGGGGGCCGCGTTCTGGATGACGCCCGCGACGAACGTGCCGTGCCCGCCCTGCAGCGCGAAGTTGTCACCGCTGCTGTAGGCGGCGTCGACGTCGTCGGCCTCCTTGGCGTAGCGGCCGTCGAACCAGTCGGAGTGCTCGCCGCTCGCGTCGGCGGAGATGCCGGTGTCGATGATGCCGACGCGGACGTTCTTGAGGCGCTCGTCGGACTTCGGCGCGGAGATCGGGTCGGTGGGGTACGGGCGGTCGCCGGGGTTGCCCATCACGAGGCCGCCGTGCCCGACGATCACGTGGTGCGGCTGCACGAGCGGCACGCGCTCGTTCGGCCACGTCCGCTGGTCCCGCAGGAGACGAACAATGCGGGGAATGTCCTCCGCGTTGTTCGGCAACGTCAATCGCGCCAAACCGGCGAATCCTTCGCCTGGCCGGGCGACGATGTTGTTTTCCCGCAGCTTTTCGACCACGCGTTGTTGGTCCTCGGCTCCGACGAGCAACTGCCCCGGCCGATAAAGGAATTCACGCCCGCGTTCGGCGTGGAAGCTGATGTTCTTGTCCTCGGCGATGAGCTGCAGGAAAGCTCTTTGGTAAAGCTCCGCGCTTTCTGACGGTTTCGACACCACGGCCTCACTAAAGCAGCGTTGACGGGCACCCCGACCGAGCTTGATCAAGCTACCACAGCGGATAAAGTGTCGCCGTGACCGATTTCTCCGCGGAGGACGCGCTGGAGGCCAGGCAGCGCAACCCGCGCGCGGCCGTGGAGATGGCCCGCGCGGTGCTCCGCACGACGGAAGATCGCGCGGAATGGTCCATCGCCGAGCGCGCGATCGGCCTCGCGTTGCGCGAGATGCACGACTTCCCCGGCGCGGCCCGCCACCTCCGCCGCTCGATCAGGATCGCGTCCGAGGCCTCGCTGCCCCGGCTGTCCGCACTGGCGCAGATGAGCCTGGCGTGGGTCCTCGCCTACACGGGCAAGCAGAAGGCCGCGCTGACGTTGCTGGACGACGCCATGCCCTCGCTGACGGGCGCGGACTCGGTGGCCGCGTTGATGCAGCGCGGCGTCGTCTTCCACTACCTGACCCGGTACGACGACGCGCAACGCGACTACACCGCGGCCATTTCCGGTGCCCGTCGCGTGGGTGACCAACTGGTGGAAGCGCGCGCTCTCAACAACCGCGGCCTCGTGCGCGCGTACGTGGGCAACATGCGTGAGGCGTCGGCCGATTTCGCTCTGGCCGCCTCACTGCTGGGCGAGCTCGGGCAGGAACTGGGCGTCGCGGACGTCAACTGGAACGCGGGCATCATGGCGACCCGCGGCGGTGACGTGCCGGCCGCGCTGTCGTTGTTCGACCGGGCAGAGGAGGTCCACCGCCGCCTCGACGTGATGCGCCCGGTGCTGCTGGTGAACCGCCTCGAACTGCTGGTCTCGGTGCCGTTGCTGGACGAGGCGCGTGCCGCCGCCGACCGCGCGATCACCGAGCTGAAGGCGTTGAAGAACCCGCTGGGCGTCTCGGAGGCCCTGTACTTCCGCGCCCGCATCGCGTTGCTGGACGACGATCCCGACGCGGCGAACTCCTTCGCCGCCGAGGCGCGTCGCCGGTTCCGCCGTGAGCAACGCCTGCTGTGGGCGGCCGGTGCGCGGTACCTGGAACTGCACGCGGCCGTGCTGCGCGGCGACCGCACCCGTCCTCTGCGACTCGCCCTGTCCCGCGTCGCCTCCGAACTGGACGCGATGGACTGGCGGCTGCCCGCCCTGGAAGCGCGCATCGACGCCGGTCTGGTCGCCGCCGATCTCGGCCACCGGGCCCGTGCTGTGGCAGAGCTTTCGGTGGCCGCCGGTGCGCGAGCGCGTGGCCCTGCCGGTCTGCGCGTGCGCGGCTGGTACGCGGAAGCGTTGCGGCGCAAGCTCTCCGGCGACGTGCGCGGCACCTCGTCGGCGTTGCGGCGGGGCATCGGCCTGCTGGACGAGTACCGGGTGTCGCTGGGAGCCGCCGAGCTGCGGGCCTCCGCGGGGGTGCAGGGCCAGGCCCTCGCGCTGGAGGGCCTGAAGCTCGCCGTGGCGTCGGGAAGCGCCGCGCGCGTGCTGTCGTGGACCGAGAGCTGGCGGGCCGGCGCGCTGCGGATGAAGTCCGTGTCGCCTCCCGACGACCCCCGTCTGGAGGACGCGCTGGCGTCCCTGCGCGCGGTCTCCGCGGACGTGGAGTCCGCCGTGCTGGCGGGAAAGCCGGCGGGTGCGTTGCGGGCCAGGCTGGTCCGCGCCGAGCAACGGGTCCGCGACCTGACGCGACTGACGTCGGGTGAGGTCTCCGTCTTCAAACCGCCGTCGGTCCCGGCGCTCGGCTCGGCACTGGGGTCGTCGGCGCTGATCGAGTTCGTGGAGTACGACGGCACGCTGATGGCCGTGGTCCTGGCCGGCGGTCGCGCCTCCCTGCACTCCCTGGGCCCCGCGGAGGGCGCGGTGCGGGAGATCCGCCTGCTCCGCTTCGCCCTGAACCGCCTGGTGACCCTGCCTCCGAACCTGCCGAACCTCGCCGTGGCCCGCTCGTCGGCTTCCCACGCGGCGTTGTTGCTGGCCCGCCGTCTGCTCGATCCTCTGTCCTCGCGCATCGACGGCCGCCCTCTCGTGGTCGTGCCGACCGGCGCGTTGAACGGCCTGCCGTGGGCCGTGCTGAACCGCCAGGTGACCGTCGCCCCTTCGGCCTCGGTGTGGCTGCGCGCGTGCTCGGTGCCCGATGCCTCGGGTGAGGCCGTGCTCGCCGCCGGCCCGCGGATGGCCGCCGCCCCCGCCGAGATCAAGGCGATCAGCGCCCACGTGCCGGGCCGCGTCCTGGTCGATTCGGAGGCGACCGTGAGCGCCGTGGCGTCCGCAATGGACGGTGCCGCGCTGGCGCATGTGGCGGCGCACGGCTCGTTCCGCGTCGACAACCCGTTGTTCTCGGCTTTGGAGTTGGCCGACGGGCCGTTGACCGTCTACGACATCGAACGCCTGCGCCGCCCGCCCACTCGGGTCGTGCTGTCGGCCTGCGACACCGGGCAGTCCGCGGTGCGTCCCGGTGACGAGCTGATGGGGTTCACGGCAGCGCTTCTCGGGCTGGGCACGCGCACGTTGATCGCACCCGTCGTGCCGGTGCCGACGGACGGCACCGCCCCGGTCATGGTGGAGCTGCACCAGAAACTGGCCGCGGGGATGGCTCCGGCCGAGGCTTTGGCCGCCGTGCAACGGGCCGCCGCCGACGACGCCGCCTACGCGGCGGCGGTGGGGTTCGTCTGCTTCGGCGCAGGGTGATGGAGGGGCTCCATCGTCCATCACTTCGGTTGGACTTGGTCCCAAACGGTGTTTGACCGCGCCGAGTCGGCCCTAGTTTTCCTGCCATGCCAGCAAGAGCCTCCACGGTGCGCGGCCGCGAGTTCGGGGCGGGACTCCGCGCGGTAGTCGATTCGACGGGTATGTCGCACCGCGCCATAGCCGGGTTGTTGGGGTGGGATCCGCAGAAGCTCTCGGACCTGCTCACCGGGAAGGGCGGGGTCGGCGAGATCGACTTCGCCCGGTTGCTCGGGTTGTGCCGGGTGACCGAGGAGGAGTTCGACCACCTCATGTCGTTGCTGAAGGTGTCGCGGGAGAAGGGGTGGTGGCAGCACTACAAGGGCGTCCTGCCCGTCAAGATGCGCACGCTCATCGAGCACGAGGCCGTCATGAGCGAGGTGCACAGCTGGCACCTGACGCTGGTGCCGGGCCTGGTGCAGATCCCCGACTACATCCGGGCCCTGTACGTGGTGTGGCCGAAGATCAAGGCCAAGGACATCGATCTGCGGGTCGAGGCGCGGGTCGCCCGGCAGCGGATCCTGGACAGCGGGCGCAAGTTTTTCTTCTACGTGCACGAGCAGGCTTTGATGCTGCCGGTGGGCGGTGAAGCGGTCTGGCGGGACCAGTTGCACCACCTCCTGCGGATGTCGGTGCGGCCGAACATCACCATCCGGGTCGTCCCGACGCGGATCGGCGCGCACGCCGGAACGATGGGCGAGTTCAGGCTCATGAAGTTCAAGAAGATCCCGTCCGTCGTCTACACGGACACGATGAACTCGGGGATCTTCATGGAGGACGAGGTCTCCGTCGAGCTCTACACGGACATCCTCAAGTCCCTCGATGGGGTGGCGCTGGATGCGGAAGAATCGAGGGGGTTGATCACCGACATCGTCTCCTGAGGAGGCCACTGTGTGGCGCAAGAGCAGCTACAGCCCGGACGGCGACAACTGCGTGGAGATCGGCGCGGGGATCGGTGTGCGGGACAGCAAGGCTCCGGTGGCGCACGTTCCGTTGTCGCGGCAGGCCTGGGAGGCGTTCCTCGACTCGGCCAGGAGCGGTCACTTCGGCGGCGGCACCCGGTAGAGCTCCAGCGCGCTCTGGCCGCTGCAGCCGTACTCGCCGGGCTGCGTCTGCACGCGCGGCGGGTACCAGGCCTCCGCCGTGCCTCCGGCCGGCCGCACACCGGCGAGGCACTGGCCGCCGCTCGCCGCGATGACGCCGACGTCGCCGTTCCTGACGAAGGCGTCGAGGCGGGGTTCGACCCAGGGCAGCTTGGTCTGCTCGTCGACCGGCACCGGCGGGAGTCCCGCGCGCAACGCCGCGAGCACGTCGTCCTGCGCCGGGGTGGCGGGGAGGGCGGCGAGGATCGTCCTGAAGGCGTCGAGGTAGTTCTCCGGCACGCCCGTGCGCTGGGCGGGCGGCGGGACGACCGGTTTGGCGCCGTCCGGGCAGCGGACGCGGTCGGGGCCGCCGTCGGTGACGCCGTAGTAGTTGAACGTGGCGCGGTAGCAGGCGGTCACCGGGTCCTCCTCCCACAGCCGGAAGGTCGGCGGGGCTTCGGAGGTGCCGGGGTCGTGGACGCGGAAGAGCAGACTGGCGCGCACCTTCCGCGGGTCGTCAGTAGGGCTGTCGGTGATCTCCAGGACCGCGAAGTACTTCTGGTCGGGGTTCCCCTCCAGGGCGGAGCGGGCGTAGGCGTTGCCGTCGGTGCCGCGCGGGTAACCGATGCGGTCGGCGACCTGCCTGGCCTTCCTGTCGGTGTTCTCGTTGCCCTCCGGCCGTGTCACGAAGTGCACGACCGCCCCGGCGACGAGCACGGTCGCGACCAAAGCCGCCATTCCCCCAGGCTTCATGGATTCGACGTTAGTGCGATCCGGGCGCAGGCATTCCAGAACTCGTGCGTTTCGCTTATGGTTGCTCGCCATGACAACGAGGTCGTGGTGGGGCTGGGGCAACGTCGAGGACGCCGTCACCCCGGAGGAACGCCGTGCGCTGGTCGAGCGGGTCCGGGCGGTGCTGCCGGACGCGGACCTGACGTTCCACGAGCCGCCCGATCCCGCCGCGCTCGACGTGCCCGCGTCGGGGATCGAGGCGAGCGCGCTGTTCTCGACCGATCCCGTCGACCGGCTCGCGCACGCCCGCGGCCAGGCCTACCGCGACGTCACGCGCAACCTCGCCGGTGACGTCGGGCAGGTGCCGGACGCGGTCGCCCGGCCGCGCACCGAGCAGGACGTCGTGGACGTGCTGGACTGGTGTTCCAGCAACGACGTCTCGGTGATTCCCTTCGGTGGCGGCACTTCCGTCGTGGGCGGGGTCGAGCCGCGTGACCTGGACCGGGTCGTGACGCTCGACCTGCACCACCTGGACCGGGTGCTGGAGGTCGACCCGACGAGCCGGGCCGCGCGCGTCCAGGCCGGGGTGCTGGGGCCGTCGCTGGAGGCGCAGCTCAAGCCGCACGGGCTGACGTTGCGGCACTTCCCGCAGTCGTTCGAGTTCTCGACGCTCGGCGGCTGGCTCGCGACGCGTGCCGGTGGCCACTACGCCACGCTCTACACGCACATCGACGACCTGACGGAGTCGCTCAGGGTCGTGACGCCGCAAGGGATCAGCGAGTCGCGGCGGCTGCCCGGCTCGGGGGCGGGGCCGTCGCCGGACCGGCTGTTTCTGGGGTCCGAGGGCACGTTGGGCGTGATCACCGAGGCGTGGATGCGCCTGCAGGAACCGCCGACGCACCGGGCGGGCGCGTCGGTTCGGTTCGCGTCGTGGGAGCGGGCCGTGGAGGCGACGCGGCTGATCGCGCAGTCCGGGCTGCACCCCGCGAACTGCCGGCTGCTGGACCCGGCGGAGGCGTTCCTCAACGCCGGGTCGCCGAGTTCCGTGCTGGTGCTGGCGTTCGAGTCCGCCGACCACCCCGTGGACGCGCTGCTCGCCCGTGCGCTGGAGCTCTGCGGTGACGGCGAGGTCGTCGAGGGCGCGGCGCAGCAGTGGCGGAAGTCGTTCCTGCGCATGCCTTATCAGCGTGACGCGATGGCACAGCACGCGATGATCACCGAGACGTTCGAGACGGCCTGCACCTGGGACCGCTTCGCCGAACTGCACGCGAACGTCACGGCGGCGGCGACCGAGGCGCTGAAGCGGGTGTGCGGCATCGGCATCGTCACGTGCCGCTTCACCCACGTCTACCCGGACGGTCCCGCGCCGTACTACGGCGTCTACGCGCCGGGCCGCTGGGGCAGCCTCACCGCGCAGTGGGACGAGATCAAGGCCGCGGTGTCGGAGGCGTTGCTGGGCGCGGGCGGCACGATCACGCACCACCACGCCGTCGGCCGCGACCACATGCCGTGGTACACGCGCCAACGCCCGGAAGTCTTCGGCGCGGCCCTGTCCGGTGCCAAGGCCGCGCTGGACCCTCAGGGCATGCTCAACCCCGGCGTCCTCACCACACGATCGACCTGAGGATCAGCGCCGCGATGAACACGACCGTGAACGCCAGGTCCAGTCCGAACCCGCCGAACCGCACGGGCGGCAGCACGCGGCGCACCGGCGACAACACGGGCTCGGTGACGCTGTGCGTCACCTGGCGCACCTTCCACACCCACTCGCCGCGCGCCTGCAGCGTGACCGCCCAGTCCACGATCATCCGGCCGATCATCACGAGGATGAACAGCGTCAACACCCAGCCGACGATCCAGCCGATCAAGCCGAACAACTCGGGCCTCCTTATGTCCTGTATGTCCATGAAGCCACACGAATCTGAGAGGCGCCTGTCAACTCGCTGAGACAGTATTCAGCGCATGGCGTACGACGAGGGTCTGGCTCACCGCCTGGGCGAGTCGCTGGGCGACCTCCCGGACCTGAGCACGAGGAAGATGTTCGGCAGCCTCGTGTTCATGTGGCGAGGAAACATGCTGGTGGGAGCCCTGGGCAACGATCTGATCGCGCGGGTCGGACCTGAGGCGCAGGCCGACGCGCTGGCGCAGCCGGGCGCCCGCGTCTTCGACTTCACCGGACGGCCGATGAACGGCTGGGTGGTCGTCGACGGGGAGGCGGTGGCGGAGGACGAGGCGCTGGAGGACTGGGTCGCGCGGTGCCGCGAGTTCGTCGAGGCGCTGCCGCCGAAGTGAGCCGGCTGGACGAGGTGCGGGCGGCGCTGGACGGGTGGCGCGACATCACCGAGACCGAGGCGCTCGGGGGCGTGGTGTTCGAGTGGGACGGTGACCCGCTCGCCGGTGTGGTGGACGGCGAACTGGTCGTGCGGGTCGAGGGCGGTGGCTGGGCTGCCGCGACGGGGGACCTCGACGAGTCGCTGGGGCGGTCGGCCGGTGTCGTGATCGAAGAATGCGTGGTGCGGTGGCGCGGTGAGCTCCGCGCGGGCGGCATCCCCGCGTTCCAGGCCATGCTCGCCCTGGTGCGGCACGACCCCGAACGCGCGCAGCTGCAGCGCATCCTGCTCGGTGTCGTCGACGGCGCCGACCGCCAGCTCGCCCAGCTCGCCGTCACGTGCCTGGGCCACGTCGGCAGGATCGACCGCGTGGTGCTGCCCGAGGTGGTGCCGAGGCTGCGGGCGCTTCTCGGCGACCCGCAGCTCGGCGGCCGGGCCGAGGACGCGCTGGGCGACATCGGCCACTTCGAGAGTTGACCGGTCAGAACCTGACCAGCGGGCCTCCCGTGAAGAACTCGTAGACGAAGTTCACGAAGAAGAACCCGAAGAACACCACGTTGAGCACCAGGATCACGTGGTGCCACCACCGGGGCCTGGCCGGCCGCGGCAGCCGCGAGTTCAGGTACATCAACGCGAACGGGAACATCAGCGCGCCCAGGTTCGACATGTTCGCCGAGATCTGCACCAGTTCCACGGGCAGCGCGAGGTGCAGCGCGCCGGCGATGATCACCAGCACCAGCAGCATGAACGGGTAGTAGAACCGGCGCGGGTCGTCCTCGATCCGCTTGCGCAGCCGGGGTGAGACGGCGTGCATCGCGTCGGTGAAGTTGCGCACCAGGGCCTCGAAGATGCCGAGCTGCGTGGAGAACAGGACGAGCACGCCGACCACGAGCATCAGGTAGAACATGCCCTGGCCGTAGAGCAGCCCGAGCTGTTCGGCGGAGAACGTCGGCACGTTCGCCGCCGTCGGCTGCTGGCCGGAGACCGCGACGATGTGCGCCATCAGCACGGTCGGGAGCAGCATGCCGAGCATCGCGCCGACGAAGAACACGGCCCACTGGTCGATCAGCAGCAACCGGTACCAGCGCCGCCACAGCGACGCGTTCGCCGGAGTGTCCACAAAGGTCACGCCGACCGGGCGCAGTTCCTGCTTGCCGCCGCGCAGGCCCGAGATGAACCCGACGTGGTGGCCCATGCCGTACCCCTTGTCGCGGTAGTGGCTCATGGCGTACCAGTTGAGGCCGGACGCCAGCGCGGTGAACCCCGCCAGGCCGCCGAGCTGGGTCGCGGTGATGCCCTCGGGGGGTGCGGCCGGGGTCACGAGACCGCGGATTCCCTCCGACCACACGGAGAACGGCACGATCGCCAGGGTCACCGCCAGCAGGATCAACAGCAGCGCGCCGACGAGCACCCAGTTCGTCAACTCCAGCGCACGCGAGACCTTGCGGGCGCTCGCGGTGATCAGGAAGACCACGACGAGCAGTCCGATCGCGAGCAGCCGCACGTACTCGATCTCGTCGGGACGGTAGCCCCGGCCCGCGATCAGGGCGAAGAGCCCCTGCCCGGCGCCCGCCGCCCAGCCGCCGAAGATGAACGCGAAGTAGAACACCGCCAGGGAGGCCGGGACCCAGAACTTCCAGCCCGGCGGCACCCGGCCCCAGCCGACGACCGGGGTCTCGCCCGTCGCCACGACGTAGCGGGCGATCTCCACGTTGTAGAACGTCTGCAGCAACGCCGACACGGTGATCACCCAGCCGATGCCGACGAAGCCGAACTTCCCGACCGCCTGCGGGCCGAGCAACCACTCGCCGCTGCCGATCGAGATGCCGAGCGCGATGAGGCTCGGGCCGATCACGAACTGGACCACCTGGACAGGTCCGAGCTTGCGGACCTTGAACACCTTCTCCGGTTCCGGCAGGTCCGCGACATCCAGCGGCGGCCTGCTCACTCCGATTTGCATCGACGACACAGTCGACCTCCCGACACGTCGGGGAACGGAATCCACCACTTTCCCGACGTACCGGGCACTCGGTCAACACCTCTTGCGGACAACCGACTTTCGGACGTGTCGAGCGGCAACCGCGCTACGTAGCGTGCCCTCCGGATTCCTAGGAGGGGACACGAAAGTGCGAAGAGTTCTGGCGGGAGCAGCGGCGCTCGCGCTCGTCACGGCGGGCATGGTCACGCCGGCCACGGCGACGCCGCCCGCGCAGCCCGAGAAGCAGGAGGTGCGGCAGTCCGACGAGCAGCCGCACGAGCTGGAGGTCAAGCGCCGCGCGTTGAAGCAGCAGGCGCTCGCCGACGTGCTGACCGGTCAGGCCACGACCGAGAAGCGGGGGACCAGCACCGTTGCGAAGGTCGGCAAGAAGCAGGACAGGGACCAGTACGTCGAACTGAAGCGGGAGAAGACCGACAAGATCTTCGTGATCCTCGCGGAGTTCGGCAACGAGCGGCACCCCGACTACCCCGACCGCGACACGAACCCCGGAACCCCTGGGCCGCAGCGGTTCGACGGGCCCGCGCACAACGAGATCCCCGAGCCGGACCGGGCGAAGGACAACACGACCATCTGGCGCGGCGACTTCAGCCGCCAGTACTTCCAGGACCTCTACTTCAGCCGCAAGAAGGACGCCAACTCCGTCGCGAACTTCTACGACAAGCAGTCGAGCGGCCGCTACACGGTCAACGGCCTCGTCTCGGACTGGGTGAAGGTCAAGTACAACGAGGCACGCTACGGCCGCAGCAACGGCTTCCCGTGCAACGACAACATCTGCAACAACTCGCGTGAGCTCATCAAGGACGCCGTCACGCAGTGGGTCGCGGACCAGCAGGCCGCCGGGAAGACCACCGCGCAGATCAAGGCGTCGCTCGCCGAGTACGACGTGTGGGACCGCTACGACTACGACTCCGACGGCGACTTCAACGAGCCCGACGGGTATGTCGACCACTTCCAGATCGTGCACGCCGGCGGTGACCAGGCCGACGGGGACCCGTTGCAGGGCGAGGACGCGCTGTGGAGCCACCGCGGCTACGCGTTCAAGAACTACACGTCCGGTCCCGGCACCAACAAGCTCGGCGGCGCGCAGATCGGTGACACCGGCATCTGGGTCGGCGACTACACCGTGCAGCCCGAGAACGGCGGCGTGAGCGTCTTCGCGCACGAGTTCGGCCACGACCTCGGCCTGCCGGACCACTACGACACCAACGGTGGCGCGAACGGCGTCAACTGGTGGTCGATCATGGCCCAGAACCGCGTGAACGCGCCCGGCGAGGCTCCCGGCGAGCGCGCCAACGAGTTCTCGGCGTGGGACAAGCTGCAGCTCGGCTGGCTCGACTACGAGGTCGCGGTCGCCGGTCAGGAACGCGTCTTCGACCTCGGCCCGCACGAGTACAACAGCGCCAAGGCCCAGGGACTTGTTGTCGTGCTGCCGGACATCTCGAAGGACTTCGACTACGGCGCGCCGTTCGAGGGCAGCAAGATGTGGTGGAGCGAGAAGGGCAACGACCTCGACCACTCCATGACCGCGCCGCTCGACCTGCGCGGCAAGACCACCGCGTCGCTCACGCTGAAGGCGCGTTTCGACATCGAGCCCGACTACGACTACCTCTACGTCGAAGCGTCCAATGAGGACGGCAGCTGGACGCAGCTCGACGGCACGGCCGGCGGTCAGCCGTTCGCCCGCGACTCCGGGAACTCGCCCGCGATCAGCAGCACGTCGAACGGCCAGTGGGTCGACGTGAACGTGCCGCTCGACGCGTACGCGGGCAAGAACACCAAGCTGCGCTTCGCCTACCGCACCGACGGCGCCCTCGCGCCGCAGGGCTTCTTCGCCGACCAGATCACGGTGACCGCGGACGGCGCCCCGGTGCTGACCGACGGCGGCGAGACGGCGGGCGTGTGGACCACGCGCGGCTTCCGCACGACCGGCGGCAAGGAGACGAAGGCGTTCGACCAGTTCTACATCGCGTCGAACCGCACCTACGAGTCGTACGGCAAGTACAACAAGACCGGCCCGTACCGCTACAGCTTCCCGGACAAGCCCGACTTCGTGGAGCACTTCCCCTACCAGGACGGCCTGCTGGTGTCGTTGTGGAACACGAGCTTCCTCGACAACAACGTCAGCGAGCACCCCGGTGAGGGCCTGATCCTGCCGATCGACGCCAACCCGGCCCCGCTCTACAACCTGGAGGGCCAGCGCTGGTCGACGTCCGTCAGCGGTTACGACGCGCCGTTCGGCCTGCAGAAGTCGGACTCCTTCACGTTGCACGTCAACGGCAAGGCGTCCTACGTCCGGGGCGCGGCGGCCCAGCCGACGTTCGACGACACCAAGCAGTTCTGGTTCGCCGAGCAGCCGAACGCGGGCGTGAAGCTGCCCGCAGTCGGTGTGGGCCTGAAGGTGCTGAGGCAGTCCGGCACGTCGATGACGGTGAAGTTGTTCAAGACGAAGTAGCGTCCAGTGCATGACCGCTGAAGACATGCTGGCCGTCGCCGTCGAAGAGGCGCGGATGGGACTCGCCGAGGGCGGGATCCCCATCGGCGCGGCGCTCTTCGACGGCGACGGCCGTCTGCTGGGCCGTGGCCACAACCGCCGCGTGCAGGACGACGACGCCTCCATGCACGCGGAGACGTCGGCCTTCCGCAACGCCGGGCGGCAGCGCAGCTACCGCGGCACGACCATGGTCACGACGCTGTCGCCGTGCTGGTACTGCAGCGGCCTGGTCCGCCAGTTCGGCATCTCGAACGTGCTGATCGGCGAGGCCACCACGTTCCACGGCGGCCACGACTGGCTGGCGGAGAACGGCGTCGGCATCACCGTCGTCGAGGACCCGGCGCTGATCGACCTGATGACGACGTTCATCGCCGACAGCCCGCAGCTCTGGTACGAGGACATCGGCCAGGACTAACGTCAAACGCATGGCTGCTGTGCTGGTCACCGGCGCTGACGAGAGCCCCGAGATCGCCCGCCTGCTCGAACAGGCGGGCCACACCGTGCACCGGAACGCCCCGCAGGCGCTCGACGTGCTGGTCAACACAGCGGCACTGGCGCCCGAGACGTTCGAGGCCAAGGTCGCGGGCCTGGCCGAGGTCCTGCAGACCTACCTGCCGGCACTCGAACGGTCCGCCGCCCCGGTCGTGGTGAACGTCAGCGACTCCGAGCTGCTGACCAAGGCCGCCGCCACCGTCGTCACCGAGCAGTACGCGAGGGCGTTCCCGCACGTGCGGATCAACGCCGCCGAGCAGAACGCGGTCGCGCGGCTCGTGCGGGACGGCGGCTACTTCGAGTCGGAGTAGCGCGCCACGGCCGCGTCGAGAGATCCCTCGATCGTGAACACGGTGTCGAGCCCGGTCGCCTCGATCGGCCGCAGGGCCGCGCGGCTGGACGCCACCACCACGAACTCCACGCCGGACCGGGACGCGCGCTGCTGGCCCAGCACCAGGGCCTCCAGGCCGGCCGAGCCGAGGAACCGGACGCCGCCGAGGTCCACCAGCACCGCCCGCAGGCCCTGCACGACGTGCGTCTCCAACGGGCCGGTCAGCTCGCCGCTGGAGGTGGTGTCGAGTTCACCGGACACGTGCAGCACGACGACGTCGGATGCGATCCGGTCGACGACCACGGATGCCAGAGCGGTGGGGTCGGGCACGCTGTCTCCCTTCAAAGCATCAACAGCCAACGTTAACCCGCCCCTGGGTGAGCGACCAACGGCCCCTCAGCGAACCGCGGCCCGCCTGCAGCGACGCGTGGACGTGCCGGGTCAGCCGGGCGTGCAGTTCGTGGCACGCGGTGAAGCCCAGTCGGACGTCCTCCGGCGGGCACTGGACGGGCAGCAGCTGCGCGAACGGGTCACCGCCGATGGTGTCGACCGCCGTCAGGAACCCGACCAGCGCGCCGACGAGCCGCCGGTGCGAGCCGAACAACGACAGCGCGTTCGCCAGTGCGAGAGTGGGTGCGGGCATTTCGTCAACGCCGACAAAAGTGTCCACGTCGCGCAACGTCACGGTGAACAGCACCGAGTGCGTCCGCTCGGACCGCGTGCCGTACGCGTCGCCCTGGATGTCGCGCAGCACCGACCGCATCTCCCGGCGCGGCCGCCAGAACGCGTGGTGCTTGCGCAGTTCGGCGAGGCCCTCCTCGGACAACGCGGCGGGGGTGGTCACCTCGGTCAGGGACCGCAGCGCCTCCTCCCAGCGGGCTTCCAGCGCCGCGTGGAACTGGGCCAGCACCGGGTGTTCCTCCCAGCCGGCGGCGACGTCGTCGAACCCGCGCGTGCGCAGTTCGTGGCAGATCCACAGCGACAGCTGGAGGTCGTCGTCCAGCCACGCGTCCCTGGTGCCGCCGCCGGCGAGCAGCGCGGGCCGCGGCAGAGGCGGCTGCCGCAGGGCTGCGACCAGGGCGGAACTCATGTGGCCGCGGGGAGCGGGGAGGCGCATCAGGTTTCCTCACGCGTTCGGGCGATCAGCATGTCCACAAGGGACTCGGGGTCCGGGAAGCGTCGTTGCCGAGCGGCACCGCAGCCGTTGTGGCGCAACCAGTCGAGGTGCTGCTCCACAGTAGACAGCGTGCCGCGATCGCGCAGGGCGACCTCGACGTGTTCAACGAGCGACACTGCCCGGTCGAACGCGGGGGAGAGTTTTCCGGTGTGTGGATCGGCGGCCAGTCCGTCGACCCCGTCGCGCGACGCCCGCCAATATGCCGCCCGCAGCACGGAATCGTCCACCCGTCCTTCGGAGGGTTCCGTCACGACGAGGGCGCCGATCAGCTCGGCGAGAACCGCGACTTCCGTTGCCAGCTGGGGGATGTCCGCGACGCGCACCTCAACGGTCGGATGATCCTCCGACGGGCGGACGTCCCAGTAGACCATCGCCTTGTCCAGCAAGGCCTGCGTCGCGATGAGCGCGTCGACCGTGCTGTCGTACTGCTCCGGTCCGTCCCACACGGGCGGCGGTCCGCTCACCGGCCAGCGCGACCAGACCATCGACCGCCAGCTGGCGTAGCCGGTGTCCTCCCCTCCGTAGACGGGGGAGTTCGCGCTCAGCGCCAGCAACGTCGGCAGCCACACCCGCAGCTTGTTGGACGCCCGCAGCGCCTCCGCCTTGTCCGGCACGCCGACGTGGACGTGCAGCCCGCACGCGCCCTGTCCGATGACGAGCCTGCGGTGGGAGTACTCGATCTGGTGATAGCGGGGGTCGTCCGAGCCGGGAGGCGGACCGGCCTCGCCGATCGGCGGCATGCCCGTCGCCACGAGCCGGCACCCGGCCTCGTCGGCGGCGTCCACCAGCACCCGCCGCCCGCGCCGCACCTGCTCGTCGAGCTCGGCGAAGGAGGAGGTGACGCCGGTGGCGACCTCGATCTGGAACGGGGTCAGCTCACCCTGGACGTCGAGGTCACCGGGAGCGCGGGAGATCTCGTGGACTCGGGGCGCCAGCGCCACCGGCCGTCGCGTGTCGGGGTCCACCAGGAGAAATTCCTGTTCCACACCGACCGTGTAGTGGTTCATCGGCGAGCGGGTACCCGCCTCTCGTGCTGATCAACCACGGAGTGGCCACATGAGACTGCGGCGCAGCGACCCGGCGGGCCCCGGCTGGACCCGCCGCCGTCACGGCAAGGGGTTCCGCTACGTCGACGCGCGGGGCGCGACGCTCACCGCCGACGACGTCACGCGGGTGAAAGACCTGGTCATCCCGCCCGCGTGGAAGGAGGTGTGGATCTCCCCGCACCCCACCGGCCACATCCAGGCCGTCGGCTACGACGACGCCGGACGACGTCAGTACCTCTACCACGAGCAGTGGCGCACCGAACGGGACGCGGAGAAGTTCGACCGGGTGCTGAAGCTCGCGCCGAAGCTCGGCAGGTTCCGCGAGCAGGTCGAGCGGGACATGAGGTCGCGCGGCCGCAAGCGGTTGCTCGCCCTCGCGCTGCGCATGCTCGACCTCGGCGTCTTCCGCGTCGGCCACGAGCAGTACGTGGAGGAGAACGGCACCCACGGCGTCGCCACCCTGCTGTGCGAGCACCTCGCCGTGCGCGGGGACAGGATCCGGTTCTGCTTCCCGGCCAAGTCCGGCGTCGAGGTCGACGAGGAGGTCACCGACCCGAAGCTGGCCAAGGCGCTGAAGTCGCTGCTGAGGAACAAGACGCCGGACTGCCGCGTCTTCGACATCACCGCCGACGACGTCAACGAGCGGTTCCGCGAACTGGTCGGCGACGAGTTCAGCGTGAAGGACCTGCGCACCTGGCACGCCACGGTGTTCGCCGCGAAGGCGTTCTCGGCGGCCATGGAGGAGCGCGGCAAGCCGTCGGGGCGAGCGGTGAGCGCGGTGATGAAGGACGTCGCCGGGCAGCTCGGCAACACGGCCGCCGTGACGAGGAAGTCCTACGTGGATCCGCGCCTGGTCGAGGCGTTCGAGCAGGGCGAGGTCATCGGGGGAGGAGACCCGGAACGGGCCGTGCGCAAGCTGCTCAGGCGAGCTTGAGCGCGGCCCGGTCGCACTGGCGGCACCACGCGGCACCCTGCGCCGCCGCCAGTGAGGCGAAGCCGGCGATGAAGTGCAGCGCGTTGCTGCCGGGGTTGACGTTCAGGAAGTTCACGACCTCGTCGTCGTAGCGCGCGAGGCCCAGCCCGAACATCACCAGGAACAGCACCGCCACCAGCAGTGCCGTTCCGCTCAACGCCTTGAGACGCGGAGCGGACAGCAGGAGCGCGGCGCCGAAGACCAGGTGGATGACGTTCTGCAGCGGGTTGACCCGCAGCCAGAGGATCCACGTCTCCGACTCGCCCGCGAACGACGAGAAACCGGTCACGAAGAAGCCACCGACGCCCCAGATCACGAGCAGGGCGCCGGTGCCGACCGCCAGCTTCTGGGGCCATCGCAACCGGTTCATGAGGCCAGTATCGCCAGAACCGGACATTCCCGCTCGTTCATTTCACTCCTCTGCCAGCAAATCGTGCCGCAACTGCTCCAGGGACTTGGTGAGCAGCCGCGACACGTGCATCTGCGAGATGCCCACGCGCCGGGCGATCTCGGTCTGGGTGAGCCGGCCGAAGAAGCGCAGGACCACGATGGTCCGCTCCCGGCGGGGGAGGCCCCGCAGCATCGGCTGCAGGGCCTCGTGGATCTCGACGCCCTCCAGTGCGGGGTCGTCGACGGTGGAGCTCTCCAGCGAGTCGAGAGGCGCGAACGCGATGTTCTTCTCGATGCGCAGGCCCTCGTAGACGTCGGTGAGCGACACCCCCAGGTGCCGGGCGATCTCGGAGGGAGTAGGAGAACGCCCGGTCCGGTGCGACAGCTCGGCGGTGGCTCCGTCGATGGCGTCGCACAGCTCTTTCAACCTGCGGGGTACGCGCACCGCCCAGCACTGGTCGCGGAAGTGGCGCCGCACCTCACCGGTGATCGTCGGCACGGCGTAGGACAGGAAGTCCGTCTGCCGGCCGACGTCGAACCGGTCGATGGCGTTGATCAGTCCTACCGCGGCCACCTGCGCGAGGTCCTCCATGGGCTCACCGCGCTCGCTGAAACGACGGGCGATGTGCCTGGCGAGCGGGAGGTACTCGCGCACCAGCCGGTCTCGCATCACGTAGTAGCGAGGCGAGTCACGGGCTGTGCGGGCGAGTTCCTCGAACGCCGCGTGCTGGTCCGGCGTCAACGCGCACCGCGATCAGACCTGGGGCGGCGGCGTCACGTCGCCGCGCCACGCGCCGGTCTCGGTGCCGCGGTTCTCGATGAACTCCTTGAACCGCTTGAGGTCGCCCTCGATCCGGTGGCCGACGACGCCGAGCGCGGCACCCGCCTTCTCGGTGAGGGTCTCGGGCTCGTAGTCCATCTGGAGGTGGACACGAGTGGTCTCGTTGTCGATCCGGTGGAAGGTGACCACGCCCGCCTGCGACGGTCCCTCGACCGTCGTCCACGCGACCCGCTCGTCGGGGTGCTGTTCGGTGATCTCCGCGTCGAACTCGCGGACGACGCCACCGATCTTCGTGGTCCAGTGCGTCATGGTGGGCGTCAGCTGGTCGATCTTCTCGACGCCGTCCATGAACGCCGGGAAGGATTCGAACTGGGTCCACTGGTTGTACGCCGTGCTCACAGGCACCTGGACGTCCACCGACTTCTCAATGGTGGTCACGAAACCTCCTCCTTCGATTGGTGTTGGCACGTGAGTACCCGTGTCACGCCCTGTTACACATCGGCAACGAGTCCATTCAGGACAGTCACGCAGAGTGCTGAACCACTCGCGATCTGCGCATCACGAAATCGCCCACAGTGGTCAAACTGCTCTGTGATCCACGTCTCAGGAGCTGCATACTGCTCGGTATGTCAGGGGCCCCTAGGAGGCGCTGGTGCTCGAGGCGAACAACCTTGAGGTTGTCTACGACGACGTGATGCTGGTGCTCCGGGGCGTGAGCCTGCAGGTGCCCCAGGGCAAGGTCGTTGCCCTGCTCGGAGCCAACGGAGCTGGGAAAACGACGTTGATGAGGGCCTTCAGCGGCCTGCTCGACGTGCACGACGGCAAGGTCACCAAGGGCTCGATCACGCTCGACGGTGAACCGATCCACCGCCTCTCACCGGCGCGGATCGCCGAGCGGGGGATCAAACAGGCGCTGGAGGGCCGCCGGATCCTGGCCGAACTGACCGTCGAGGAGAACCTCAAGGTCGGTGGCCACGCGAGACCCAAACGACTCCGGCAGAACCTGGAGCGATGTTACGAACTGTTTCCACGGCTGCTGGAGAGGCGCAGGCAGAGCGCGGGCTACCTGTCCGGCGGTGAGCAGCAGATGCTCTCGATCGGGCGGGCGCTGATGTCCGAGCCGTCCTACCTCCTGCTGGACGAACCCAGCCTCGGCCTCGCGCCGTTGCTCGTGCAGCAGATCCGCGACCTCGTCGTGAAGATCAACGAACAGGGCACCACGGTCCTGCTGGTCGAGCAGAACGCCAGCATGGCGCTGTCCATCGCCGACCACGGCTACGTGCTGGAGACCGGCAAGGTCGTCATGGACAAGCCGGCGGAGGCACTGCTCGCCGACGAAGACATCCGCGAGTTCTACCTCGGTCTCGGCACCTCCTCGTTCCGTGCGGTCAAGCACTACAAGCGCAGGAAGCGGTGGCTGTCATGAGCGTTCTGGAGGTCACCGAGGTCCGCCTCGCGTTCGACGGCGTGGTGGCCGTCGACACCGTGTCGTTCAGCGTCGAGGAGGGCGAGCTCTTCGCCATCATCGGGCCGAACGGCGCCGGCAAGACGTCCATCTTCAACGTCCTGAGCGGCGTCTACCGGCCGCAACGGGGCACAGTCCGGTTCCACGACCAGGACCTGATCGGCATGCGGCCGCACCGCATCGCCGCGCTGGGCATGGCCCGCACGTTCCAGAACATCGAGCTGTTCTCCCACCTCACGGTGGTCGACAACCTGATGCTCGGCCGCCACAACCACATGCGGTACGGCGCGCTGTCGGCGTTCTTCTGGCTCGGCAGGGCCCGCAACGAGGAGCTGAAGAACCGGGCGGCGGTCGAGGACGTCATCGACTTCCTGGAACTGGAGCAGTGGCGGCGGTTCCCGGTCGGGCTGCTGCCCTACGGCGTGCAGAAGCGCGTCGAGCTGGGCAGGGCGCTCGCGATGGAACCGAAGCTGCTCCTGCTGGACGAGCCGGTCGCGGGCATGAACGTCGAGGAGACCGAGGACATGGCCCGGTTCATCCTCGACGTCCGGGAGGAGCTGAACATCCCGATGATCATGGTGGAGCACGACATGGGCCTCGTGATGGACCTCGCCGACCGGGTGATGGTCATGGACTTCGGCCGCCCCATCCGCACCGGCACACCCGCTGAGGTGCAACAGGATCCGGACGTCATCCGCGCCTACCTCGGCGAGCAGCACAAGAGCGTGACGCCATGACGACGACCGTCGTCACGCGCGTGAAGGACCGCGCCGAGAACACGCCCGACCAGATCGCGTTGCGTGCCAAGGACTTCGGCATCTGGCAGGAGGTCAGCTGGGCGTCCTACTGGTCGAACGTCGAACTGGTCGGGCACGCGCTGCTGGCTCTGGGCCTCGAACCGGGCGAACGGGTCGCGATCCACGCCGAGAACCGCCGCGAATGGCTCTACGCCGACCTCGGCATCGTCGCCGCCAGGGGCATCACGGTCGGGCTCTACCCCACGAACCCGGCGTCCGAGGTCGCCTACCTCCTGTCGCACTCCGGCTCGCGGATCCTCATCGCCGAGGACCAGGAGCAGGTCGACAAGGCGTTGCTGGTGTTGGAGGACACGCCGGACCTGGAGTGGATCGTCTACCTCGAACCACGCGGGATCAAGGGTCGGTACGACAACCCGAAACTCCTGGCCTGGGACGACTTCCTGGCGCTGGGCGCGGCCCACCGCGACAAGTTCGGGACGGAGCTCGCGGACCGCATGGCGGCCACCGAGTCCGGTGACGTCATGACGTTGATCTACACGTCCGGCACCACCGGGCCGCCCAAGGGCGCGATGCTCACCGTGGCGAACGTCGAGTTCGCCGTCCACGTGCTGGTGGAGGGCGGCGGTTTCACTTCGCCACCGCCGTCCTCCGCCGACGTCACGCTGTCCTACCTGCCGTTGTGCCACGTCGCCGAGCGGATCTTCACGACGTGGTTCAGCGCGGCCAGCGGTGTGCAGGTCCACTTCGCCGAGTCGATCGAGACGGTGCAGGCGAACCTGCGCGAGGTGCAGCCGACGATCCTGTTCGGCGTTCCCCGCATCTGGGAGAAGGTGCTGGCGGGCGTCAAGATCGGCGTCTCCAGCGCGTCCTGGATCAAGCGCACCACGACCCAGTTCTGGCTCAAGCGCGCCGAATCCATCGGCGAGACGCTGGTGAGGACCGGCGGCAGGCACACGGGACAGAGCCGGATGCTCTACGCGCTGGGCTGGCTGTTCTGCTTCCGCGCGCTGAAGGCCCGCATCGGCATGCGGTACGTCCGGTACGCGGCGTCCGGTGCCGCGCCGATCGCGCCGGACGTGCTGAAGTTCTTCATGGGCATCGGGGTGCCGATGCACGAGGTCTACGGCATGACCGAGAACACCGCCGTGGCAACGGGAAACCGGCCGGGACGAGTCAAGCTCGGCACCGTCGGCGAGCCGCAGCCCGGCACCGAGCTCCGGATCGACGAGGAGACCGGCGAGGTCCTCACGAAGCACGGCGGCACGTTCGCGGGCTACTGGCAGGACCCGGAGTCCACCGAACGGGTGCTGAGCGACGGATGGCTGCACACCGGTGACGTCGGCGAGTGGGTCGACGGCACGCACGTGAAGATCACCGACCGGATGAAGGACATCATCATCACCGCGGGCGGCAAGAACATCGCGCCGTCCGAGCTGGAGAACGCGCTCAAGACCTCCCCGTACATCAAGGAGGCCGTGGTGATCGGCGACCAGCGGGCGTACCTCGTGGCGCTGATCGGCATCGAGTACGAGACGGTCGGCCACTGGGCGCAGCAGCGCAAGATCACCTACACCACCTACCGGGACCTGTCGGAGAAGGCAGAGGTCCTGGAACTGGTGCAGAAGATCGTGACCGAGGCGAACGGGAAGTTCGCCCAGGTCGAGCAGATCAAGAAGTTCCGGATGTTCCCCAAGGAGCTCGACCACGAGGACGGCGAGCTGACCGCGACGCAGAAGGTCAAGAGATCCGCGCTGGGCAAGATGTTCGACGACCTCGTGGAGTCCATGTATGGATGAGTTCCTGCAGTCGTTGATCCGTGGCCTCGGCACCGGGTCGATCTACTCGCTGCTCGCGCTCGGCTTCGTGATCATCTACAAGTCGACGCAGGTGATCAGCTTCGCGCAGCCGGCGTTCATGCTGGCGGGCGCTGTGCTGGTCTCGTACCTCTCGCCCGCCGTGTCGTTCGTCGGGGCGGTCGTCGTGGCCGCCGTGGTGATCGCCGTGCTGGCGCTGGGAGTGGAACGCACCGTGCTGCGGCCGATGGTCGGCAAGCCGGTGTTCGTGGTCGCGATCATCACCATCGGCGTGGACGTCGTGGTCAGGGTCGTGACGAACGCGTTCATCGGCCTCGACGTCCGGCAGGTCGGTGACCCGTGGGGCCTGAACACGGTGAGCTTCCTCGGAGCCGAGGTGCAGCAACGGTATCTGGTCATGATCGCGACCACCGCGGTCGTGACGGCGTTGCTGTTCCTGTTCTTCCGCTACTCGCGGATCGGGCTCGCCATGCGCGCGGTGGCCTACGACCAGGAGGTCGCACTGGCGCAGGGAGTCTCGGTCGGGTCGGTGTTCGCGCTGTCGTGGGCACTGGCCGGTGGACTCGCCGCACTGGCGGGCGTGTTCGTCGCGACGGGTGCCGGCGTCGACCAGCAGCTCTGGATCGTGGCGCTGAAAGCGTTGCCCGCCATCATCATCGGCGGCCTGGAGTCGCTGGGCGGCGCCGTGGTCGGCGGGCTCACGGTCGGGGTGGTGGAGTCGCTCTTCGGCACCTACCAGAACGACTTCGCCCCGTGGCTCGGCCCGAACTTCGGGCTGGTCGCGCCGTACGCGTTGATGCTGCTCGTCCTGCTCGTCAGACCGTACGGACTGTTCGGCAAGAGGGAGGTGGAGCGGCTGTGAAGGGTCGTCCTGATCTTTACACTTCCTACGGGCAGGACATGGCGTTCCTGAACACGCGTCCGAAACGCGCGTGGTCGGGCGGGCTCGTCGTGTTCGCGCTCCTGATGCCGTTCCTGATCACCGACGACCTGCTGCAGCTGCTCGCGACCGGGTTCGTGGCGGCGATCGGGGCGATCGGGCTGAACATCGTCACGGGCTACGCGGGCCAGGTGTCGCTGGGCCACGCGTTCTTCCTGGCGATCGGCGCGTACACGGCCGCGGCGCTGTCCGGGCCCGAGACCGGGCGGGTGATCGGCTTCGGTATCACGTCGCTGCCGGTCTGGCTGCTGGCCTCGGGGCTGGTGGCCGCGCTCTTCGGCGTCCTGGTGGCGCCGGTGGCGGTGCGGTTGCGGGGGCTCTACCTCGCGATCGTGACGCTCGGACTGGTCTTCCTGGGAGAGCACGTGTTCCGGGAGTGGACGTCGCTGACCGGCGGGCCCGGCGTCGGGCGTCCCGCTGCCGTGCCCGAGCTGTTCGGGGTGCGGCTGGACCAGGACAACGCCGTGTTCACGGCGGCACAACAGCTCTACCTGCTGATGTTCGTGCTGCTCGTGATCTTCGGTGTGCTGGCGCGCAACCTCGTCCGCTCGCGGGTCGGGCGGGCGTTCGCGGCGGTGCGGGACAGGGACCTGGCCGCGTCGGTGATCGGCGTCGACCTGACGAGGTACAAGGTCCTGGCGTTCGCGGTGTCCTCGTTCTACGCGGGGGTCGCGGGCGCGTTGTTGTTCGTGGTGAACGGGTTCTTCGATCCGGGCTCGTTCAGCCTGCTGTTGTCAGTGCAGTACATCGCGATGGTGCTCATCGGCGGCGCGGGCACCATCTCCGGAGCGATCATGGGCGCGCTCTTCATCACTCTGCTGCCACGCATCACCAGGGAACTGCCCGCGGTGCTGCCGTTCATCAGTGGTGACGCGACCGGAGTCATCACGGTCTTCCAGGTGGAGGCCGTGCTCTACGGCGTGCTCATCATCGTGTTCCTCATCGTCGAGCCACGCGGGTTGTTCGGCATCTGGGTCCGCGTCCGCAACTACTGGCGCACCTGGCCGTTCTCGTACTGAGGAGAGAATCTCCATGTCTGGTAAGAGAATCGCGTTGATATTCGTCGGGGCCTTGCTCCTCGCCTCCTGTCGCGGTGGGGACTCCGCCGCACCGCAGGAGGGCGCGGGCGGCATCAAGGTCGACGCCGGCGTCACGTCCGAGGCGTGCCCCGAAGCCGTGGACAAGTCCAAGGGCTGCATCTACCTGGGCACCATCTCGGACCTCACCGAGGGCCCGTTCAAGACGCTCGCCGTGCCGATCACGGACGCGCAGAAGGCGTTCTGGAAGCGCGTCAACGACAAGGGCGGCATCGGCGGCTACGAGGTCGACGTCTCCAAGTACGTCAAGGACAACAAGTACAACCCGCAGATCCACAACCAGGTCTACCAGGAGATCAAGGGCAACGTCCTGGCGCTGACCCAGACCCTGGGCTCGCCCACGACCGCGGCGATCCTGCCGGACATGAAGAACACGAAGATGGTCGCGGTGCCGGCGTCCTGGACCTCGTTGTGGGGCTTCGAGGACGGCGTGCTGGAGTCCGGCGCGAACTACTGCGTCGAGTCCATGAACGCGGTCGACCACGGCGCCGAGAAGATGGGCGTGAAGTCCGTGATGGCCGTGCACAACGCCGGTGACTACGGCGACGACGCGGCGGCCGGCGCGAAGATCGCGGCCGAGAAGCGCGGGCTCACGTTCGAGAACGTGACCACCACGGCAGGTCAGGACAACCAGGGCGGCGCGATCGACGCGGTGGTGTCGAAGAAGCCGGACCTCGTGATCCTGACGACCGGCCCGACCGACGCGGCCGTGATCATCGGCCAGGCCGCCGCCCGTGGCTTCACGGGCAAGTTCATCGGCACCTCACCGACCTGGAACCCCGGTCTGCTGAAGTCGCCCGCCGCTCCCGCGATCAAGGCGCTGTACATGCAGTCGGCGCCGTGGAAGTCGTGGAGCACCGAGTCCGTCGGCCACACCGCACTGCGCGCCGCGCTGCCCGGCGTGACGCCGAACGACGGCTACACCGCCGGCTGGGTGTGGGCGTACCCGTTGAAGGCCGCTCTGGAGAAGGCTGCGGCGAACAAGGACCTGACGCGTGCCGGAGTGCTCGCCGCTGTGAAGCAACTCACGTCCGTGGACTACGAGGGCATGCTCCCTTCGGGTGCAGGTAATTTCTCCGCTTCGCCCCAGGAAGCCCTGTTCCGCCAGAGCACCCTCTACAAGCCGGACGACGCCTCCCCGACCGGAGTCACGCTGGTGGAGGACTTCTTCACCGGTTCCACGGCCAAGGACTTCAAGTTCGAGAAGCCCTGCTATCAATGATCCGAACGGGTGACACTCGACGGTGAAACCGGACATCTCTGACTAGTCTCGAAGGTTGAGTCTGGGTAGGAGGTAGTGAAGGTGTTGCCGTGCGTCGAGGTTCGCCGATCCGCCGGAGGTCTCCGGTTATTCGTCCGTCCCCTGGCCGCGTCACGCTGGAGCGCGCGGCTGGGGTACGAACGGATCTCGGAGCTGATCGTCGCGATTCGTCAGTCGGAGTCGTGCACCGTGCCTGATGTGGAACTGCGGTACGTGCCCGACCAGCGCACCGGTGAGGCGGTGCTGGCGTGCGAGACGGGGTCCGTTCTGCTGGACGCCGACGAGGTGTCCGCGTTGCACGACACGTTGCGCGCCCACATGCCCGACCGGATGAGGCCGCTACCGGCTTAGCTCGCGGGCAAGCCATTCCGTGCGCGTGCGCCGCGCCCGGCGGGACAGCGCCGCGTCGGGGAAGATCGCGTCGAAGCCGTGGAACCCGCCCGCCCACGTGTGCAGTTCTGCGTCCACGCCGGCCGCCCAGAGGCGGGACGCGTAGGCGACGTCCTCGTCCCGGAACACCTCGGCCGTGCCGGTGTCGACGTACGTGGGTGGCAGTCCCGCTAGGTCCTCGGCCAGAGCCGGTGACACGTAAGGGGAAACGTCCGTCGCGTCGCCGAGGACGGATCGCCAGCCGAACTCGTTCATCTCGCGCGTCCAGACCCCGGGCTCGCCGGAGTACTGCCCGCTGGACGTGGAGTCGTTGCGGTGGTCCAGCATCGGGCAGATCAGCACCTGCGCGGCGATCCGCGGGCCGTCGAGGTCGCGGGCCATCAGCGTGACTCCGGCGGCCAGTCCGCCGCCCGCGCTGATGCCGGCCACGACGATGGTGCCGATGCCGAGTTCGGCGGCGTGCTCGGCCGTCCACCGCAGGCCGCGGTAGCAGTCCTCGACGAGGGTGGTCCCGGTCGCCTCGGGGGCGAGCCGGTGCTCGACGGTGACCACGACGACGCCGAGTTCTTCCAGCCACTGCAACGGGATGTCGATCTGCGAGAAGCGGTCGCTCATCACCATGCCGCCGCCGTGGATCCAGTAGACGCACGGCACGGGTCCGTCGAGTCCTCTGGGGCGGAACACGGTCAGCGTGATCTCGTCGAGGGTGACGTCGTGCCGTTCGGCGTCGGTCTTGAACGGCGGCGACGGCATCTGCCGGATCATCTGGAGCATCTCGGGGGTCAGTTCGGCCGACAGCGGCATGTCGGCGAGGAGTGCGCGCAGTTCGGGGTCGATCTCGGGGCGGCGCATCAGAACGCCGCCTTGCCGCCGACGGGCAGCTCGTCGAGGTACGTGGACTCGCCGTCGAGCAGCGTCTGGAGCTTCGCGACGAGCCGCTGCGCCTCCTCGCCGGCGAAGAACGCGCTGTGCGCCTCGGCCGTGGTCCAGCCCTCGGTCACGTAGACGACGTCCGGGTCCGTGGTCGAACGGCCGACCAGGAACACCACGCAGTCGTCGTTGGTCAGCGAGGGCGCGTCGAGCAGGAACTCGATCACCTCGTCGCGCTTGCCCGGCCGTGCGGTCAGGGTGGCGTGGAAGCCGTGTCCGACACTCATCTGTTCCTGCCTCTCCGTGGTGGCGCCGTTCTGGCGCTGCACTCATCAGATCAGCTGGAACAGGGGGTTCGGCAGATCGATGCTGCCGAGCTCTTGCCCGATCCTCTCAGTTGACCGGAGCGGGGGAGTTGGCCTCCGGGACCAGGACCGCGGGCGTTCCGGTGCCGTCCGCCGGTACGGACCACACGTCGTTCAGGCCGTCGTCGCGCTGGATGCCGTACGCCACGGTGTTGTTGTCGACCCACGCCGGCTGGTCGTCGACGCTGCGGGTCTCGGCGAGCTCGGTGATCCGGCGCGTGGCCAGGTCGAGCACCGAGACGCGCCAGCCCTTCTGCGGGTCGCCGCCGACGGCCTTCTTGTAGGCGATGCGGGTGCCGTCCGGGGACAGCGACGGGCACTCGACGTTGTCGGTGTCCGTGAGCGGCTTGATCTTCCTGGCCGCGAAGTCGCCTTCGAGCAGGTAGCGGTGGCCGCCCGTGGACATGGTGGCGTAGAAGCGGTTGTCGTCGGCGGTGAACGTGACGCCCCAGTAGTTCGTGTCGACCGGCCGCTGGGGCATGCCCTCGACCTCGAACTCCTCCAGCGACGTGACCAGCGCGCCGGTCTTCGTGTCCAGGATGCCGGTGCTGGTGGAGAACCCGTTGGCGGCGTAGGAGTGCCCGTCGACGAAGAGGGTCCACGCCACCATCCGGCCGCTCGCGGACACCCGCGTGCGGTTCGGGAAACCGGTCAGCGGAACGGTCCTCAGCTCCTTCAGGTCGCTGTCGAGCACGGCCAGTTCGCCCGCCTTCAACGCGCCGACCGGGCGCAGGCAGGAGATGGTGCCCGCGGCGGAGTACGCGCGGTCGCAGCTCTGCGCGGTGACCTCCCGCGAACCGGCCGGGTCGGCGAGCGACACCGTGGAGAGCTTTCCGTTGCTCAGCACCATCAACCGCGGCCCGGCGCCGGTCGCGACGGACCGCGCGGCGTTCTCCGGCGCGGCACCGGACAGCGCCGTGTAGCCCACGGCGACGCCGCCGAGCAGGACGGCGGCGGTCAGCGTGATCAGCAGGCGCTTGTTCATGAGCGTCGTCCCAGCAGTGCGGCGGTGGTGACCAGGGCGCAGACCACCGCGACGGCGGCGATCCGGGTGGCGGCCTCGGGGCTCCAGAACTGCCAGGCCAGGCCGAAGAGCACGGACGAACCGAGGTAGGCGAGCGCCTGTCCACTTTGGATCAGCGCGATGCCGGTGGTGCGCAGGCGTTCCGGCAGGACCGGGCCCGCGAGCGCCATCAGCACGCCGTCGGTGCAGGCGTAGAAGACGCCGTACAGCAGCACGACCAGCACGAGCAACGGCCAGCCGCCCAACGGCCCGAAGAGCAGCAGGTACACGGCGGTCAGCGCGCCGTACCCGGCCAGCATGACCTTGAGCCGGCCGACGCGGTCGGCGAGCGCGCCCAGCGGTGCGGCGAGCAGCAGGTAGACGAGGCTCGTGCCCACGGCGAGCAACGGGAACCAGCCGAACGCCAGCCCCTCGCGCTTCTGCAGCAACAGGTACACGAACCCGTCGCCGATGGTGACCAGGCCGAGCAGCGACGCGGCGAACACGATCTTCCGGACGGCCGGGTCCTTGAGCAGGGCGAGCTTGAGCGGTTCGTTGCGCTGCAACGGCTCCGGCCGGTCCCGCACGTAGAGCACGAGGACCAGCACGCCGAACGCGGCGATGCAGAAGCTCACCACGAACACCGCGTCGAACGACTGGGCGGACGCGGCGAGCACGGCCATCGCGACCAGCGGCCCGGCGAACGCGCCGATGCCGTCCATCGCCCGGTGCACGCCGAACGCCCGGCCCAGGTCACCGCTGGGGGTGGAGAGGGTGATCAACGCGTCACGGGGCGCGGTCCGCAGACCCTTGCCCGCCCGGTCGGCGGTGATCACGAAGCCCAGTGCCGTCAGGGAGTTCCCGGCGGCGAGGAGCCCGAGCTTGGCCACGGCGGACAGCCCGTAGCCGAAGCCCGCCACGGTCTTGCGCCTGCTGGTCCTGTCGGCGAGGTAGCCGCCGGCGAGTCTGAGCAGGGTGGTGGCGCCGGTGTAGACGCCGTCGATCAGCCCGTACGCGGCCGGACTGAGCTGGAGGCCGATGACCAGGTACAACGGGAGGATCGCTGCGACCATCTCCGACGAGACGTCGGTGATGAGGCTGACCGAGCCGAGCGCGAAGACGTTGCCGCTCAGCCCCTTCCAGTTCGTCGTCCTGGGTTTGTCGAGAGTGGACAGGTACATCGTCGGCCTCCAGCAGCCCGTCAGTGACAGTTGGTCGTGCCGCTGTCGGTGTAGGTCTTGCCCGCCTCGGGGACGAACTGCCAGTCGAAGCTGTTGCTGTGCAACGTGAACTTCAGGACGCCACGCGTACCGGTGTTGCGGGCCTCGCTGTTCGGCCTGATCGTGCCGAACCCGTACGCCCCGGCGCCGCCCATGCCCGCGACGAACGTCCGGATGCCGCGCGAGTTGTCCAGCGAACCGCCGGGGTTCTGCGGGGCGAACCGCTCGTACTGGTGGTTGTGCCCGAAGACCACGAGGTCCGCGTTGTTGTCGTACAGCGCCTGGAACAACGGCCTGGTCGCCGCCGAGGGCGCGTGGTTGGCACCGCTGGTGAACAGCGGGTGGTGCCAGTACGCCGCGGTGCACGGCTTCGTGCTCGCCGCCAGGTCCTGCCGCAGCCACTGCTCCTGCGCGCTGCCCGCGGACATCGTGATGTTCGAGTTCAACGACACGATGTGCCAGTTGCCGACGTCGTAGGAGTAGTAGCCGAGACCGGACGGCCCGGCCTGCGCGCCGAAGTAGTTGTAGTACCCGGTGGCGCCACTGGTGTTGTAGTCGTGGTTGCCGGGCGACGGCTTCGTGCGCGCCTTGTGCCGGCCCCAGGTGGGCTCGTAGTAGGTGCTGAACTGCGACGCGGTGCCGTCCGGGTAGACGTTGTCGCCCGTGGTCCAGACGGTGCCCTGGATGTTGTCGAGCAACGCCGCCGTGGCCGTGTCACCGGAACCGGAGTCGGCGATGTCGCCCGCGCCGACCCAGACCGGGTCGCCGGGAGGCGGCGTCGTGCCGTCGGTGACGACGAGCTGCGGCGCCGTCGACCCGCTCTCGCGCGAGTCGTAGTCGGCGCCGTCCGTGCTGCTCGACGTGATGCCGATGCTGTACGTGCCGTTGCCCGTGACGAGGCTGGTGACGTCGACCTCGTACCAGGCGTTGCGCACGACCGAACCGAGGGAGCCGAGGGTGGCGCCGTCGATCGCGGGCTGGTTGTTCCAGGTCACCGCGGTCTCGGTCCAGCTGACGTTGGACATCGCCCGGAACGTGCCGCCGTTCGGGCTTTCCGAGCCGGAGACGTCGTCGGTGTGCAGGCGCAGCTTGGCGTTGGAGACGCCGCTGACACCGCTGACCGTGAACTTGAGGAACGTCCGCTTGACCGGCGAGTTGTCGATGCCGAGCTGACCGGACGTGCCGTAGTTCGTGCCGGTGGACCCGTTGTCGACGTAGGTGTCGGCGGTCGGGGTGAACGTGGCGGTGGCGGCGTGCGCCGAGGTGGAGGCGGTGAGAGTGGCCGCCGTGACGATGATCGTGGAGAGCACGGCTAGGGGAGCCCTGCGACGTGACATGCCTGTCCTCGTGGTGGTGGGCGGACATGGGCCGTCGCGAAGGATAGGGCTCAAATGAGTCGCGCACGATGATCGTTCGGCGGCTACTGGGTGAACGGCCGGAAAATCCCCCTCAGGGGTGGCTGCGGCCCGAAGGTATTTCCGCGCCGGACGAGCACTCCGTAGGGGTATGGGAGTCGAGGTCCACGACCCTCGCTGGCTCACGGCGGTGCCGGAGGCCGAGCTCGTGGTCGCGCTGGACGAGGTGGGAGAGCACGCCGCCGACGGGCACCGGGTGACGGTGCTGATCGACCTCGTGCCGGACAACGTGTCCGTGCTGCGCGGTCTGGCGGCCGAGGCCGTGGGGGAGGGTGCCCGCAAGGTGCGGGTCAGACCGCACGGCGTCGACCGGGTCGACCTGGTCTACGCGGCCGTGGAGCTGGGCAGGGTCGCCGAGGACGACGCCGTCGAGGTGCAGTTCGACGTCACGTCCGCCGCGTTGCTGCGCGCCGATCCGGCGGCGTTCGTGCGGGTGGACCCGCTGGTGGTGACGGCGGACGGGACGGTCGTGCCGATCTGCGCCGGCCTGGAGGAGTACGCGCTCGGCACGCTGGGGTCGTTCGACGACCTGGTGGCCTCCTACGACCCCGAACCCGTGCGGGACCTGTGCCGGGTGGCGCTGACCCGCGCGCTGGCCGACACCGGGCCGCTGGTGTCCTGGTACGAGCACCTCATCCGGACAGCAGCCGAGATGCGCTCCGCGTGTTGATCACCTGGTCCGGCGTGACACCGCACTCCTCCGCCCGCGCGCAGCCGTAGTTCAGCCAGTCCAGCTGGCCGGGCGCGTGCGCGTCGCTGTCGATCGAGAACGAGCACCCGGCGTCGACGGCCAGGCTGAGCAACCTGCGTGGAGGGTCGAGGCGTTCCGGCCGTGAGTTGATCTCGACGGCGGTGCCGTGCTCGGCGCAGGCCTCGAAGACCTTCACCGCGTCGAACTGGGACTCCGGGCGGCCCTTGCCGACGACGAGCCGGCCGGTGCAGTGGCCGAGGATGTCGACGTGCGGGTTCCTGACCGCGTTGACCATCCGCCGGGTCATCTCGGCGCGCGGCATCTTCAGTTTCGAGTGGACGCTCGCGACCACGACGTCCAGCCGTGCCAGCAGGTCCTCGTCCTGGTCGAGCGAGCCGTCGTCGAGGATGTCGACCTCGATGCCGGTGAGGACCGTGAACGGCGCCAGCTCGGCGTTCAGCGCGGCGACGACCTCCAGCTGCTTCTCCAGCCGGTCGCGGGACAGTCCGTTCGCGACGGTCAGGCGCGGGGAGTGGTCCGTCAGCACCATGAACTTGTGGCCGAGGTCGCGGGCCGCCTCCGCCATGTCGCGGATCGGGCTGCCGCCGTCGGACCAGTCGGAGTGGACGTGGCAGTCGCCCTTGAGCTTCGCCCGCATCTCCTCGCCGCCGGTGATGTCGACGTGCCGGAGCTTTGCCAGATAAGACGGTTCACGGTTCGCGAGCGCGTCCACGACGACGCCGGCCGTCGACTTGCCGACGCCCTTGAGGTCGGTGAGCGTGCCGAGCCTCGCCCGTTTCTCCACGTCGGAGGGGTCGAGGTCGGCGAGGACCGCGGCCGCGTTGCGGAACGCCTGGACGCGGTAGGTCGGCTCGCCCGCGCGTTCGAGCTGGAAGGCCACCTGCTTCAACGCCCTGACCGGATCCATGTCTCTTCCTACCCCACCGCGGTGAATTTCACCCGACCTTCGGGGGTGTCGGGCGGACCGG
Source organism: Lentzea sp. NPDC058436 (assembly GCF_042721515.1). NCBI lineage: Bacteria > Bacillati > Actinomycetota > Actinomycetes > Pseudonocardiales > Pseudonocardiaceae > Lentzea > Lentzea sp. NPDC058436. Next base: position 948,402 of record NZ_JBHXLF010000003.1, on the reverse strand, counting down.
CGACTGCGGAAGCGTTCGGTCGCTGACCGACTACGGAGGGGTACGCGGTGAGGAAGCGTTGGGGCGCGGCGGCTTTGGTCGCCCCGCTGTTCATGTCCCTGGTGGGAACGTCCCAGGCGGCGCCTGGACCGTTGGACGAGTACTACACCCAGACCATCGCGTGGGCCGAGTGCCCGGCCGGCTGGGTCACGCCCTCGACGGGGGTCGAGTGCGCCACGGCGATCGTGCCGCTCGACTACAAGAACCCCGGCAACGGCAACCTGGAGATCGCCCTCTCGCGCAAGAAGGCGACAGAGCCGGCGCGCCGCAGAGGCGTGCTGATGACCAACCCCGGCGGCCCCGGTGGATCCGGCCTCGGCGCCGTGCACTGGTTCAACGCCCAGACCGACGTGCTGAAGATCTACGACGTCATCGGCATGGACCCGCGCGGTGTCGGCCGGTCGACGAACATCCGCTGCATCTCGACGCCGACCGACGACGAGTTCCCCTCGCGCCCGACGGACGCGCAGCTCGCGAACTGGTCGGACTACGCCCGCGCGGTCGAGGAGAACTGCCAGCGCGGCGGCGGTGAGATGCGCAGGCACATCTCCACCATGAACACCGCACGCGACATGGACGTCATCCGCGGCGCCATGGGGGAGAAGAAGATCTCCTACGTCGGCTACTCCTACGGCACGCAGCTCGGCGCCGTCTACGGCTCGCTGTTCCCGAAGTTCCTCGACCGCAGCGTGCTCGACTCGGCCCTGGACCCGCTCAAGACGTGGCACGAGCAGGACGTCGACGTGGTGGACGCCATCACCGACAACCTGAAGAAGTGGACGGAGTGGACCGCCGCCCGCAACGGCACCTACGGCCTCGGCACCACGCCCGCCGCCGTCCGCGCCGAACTGGACGCGATCGCCGCGAAGCTGAAGACCGGCCCGCACGGCGGCTACGCGGACGTGACCTCGTTCGACTACGCCGTCGGCGCCACCCGCTACCGCCGCTCCTGGGCCGCGTTCTCCCGCCACATCGCCTCGATCAAGGCCGGCGTGGCGGACCCCGCCGAGGCCTCCGCGATCGTCGCGGCGCTGAAGAAGGGCGACATCGAACCGACCTCGCCCGGCACGTTCCAGGCCGTCGTCTGCGAGTGGGACTGGTTCACCGACGTCAACACCTACTACAACGACATGAAGCGCTGGCGCGACACCAACCCGTACGGCGGCACCGTCGACTACATGGCGCCGACCAACTGCACGTTCCGCGCCTTCCAGCGCCCGGAGAAGATCCCGGCCATCACCCGCAAGTACCCGGCTGGCCTGGTCGTGAACTCCGACGGCGACACCCAGACCCCGCTCGCCAACGGCAGGGTCATGGCGGAGCACCTCGCCCAGCCGTTGATCAGCGTGGCGAACGACGGCCAGCACGGCCACTACGCGTTGCGCCGCAACGCCTGCGTCGACACGATCGTCAACAAGTACCTGGTGTCGGGCATCCTGCCGGCGTCCAGGGTCACCTGCGCCGGCACGGACATCGCGGAGACGGTGCCTCCGGGTGCGGCGGCGTCGCTCGGTGCGCAGTCCGCGCGGCCGTTGAGCGACATCCTGGGTGAGATCGCCGTGGAGACGAAGCCCTTCTAGCCAGGCGGCACGATGCGGCCGAGCCGTTTGCGCGCACCGTCCTCCTGGTAGCGCGCGACGGTCTCGGCCAGCTGCACGCAGGCCCGTTCGATGGCCTGTTTGGCCTCGTTGCGCTCGCTGGTGACGGCGCTGAGGATCAGCCCGGTCAGCGCGACCGAGCCGTTGAACGCCTGCAGCACGATCATCGTCGTCAGCAGGTCCTTGGCGGCGAAGTGGCCGCCCGCCGCGGACATCACGGCCGCCACGGAGATGATCGCGGCGCAGGGCGCGGCGATCGCGTGCTGGAAGCGGAGCGCGGCCCAGATCAGCATGGGGAACACCAGGAACAGCAACCGCGATCCCGACGTCGTCACGAACGACGCGAGCATCCCCGTGGCGACCAGCAGCACCAGCGCCTCGACCAGGCGGCGCGGTGCGACGTTCCACTGACGCGGCAGGGTGAGCAGCAGCGGCGTGAACACCAGGACGCCCATCGCGTCGCCGGTCCACCACACCGACGCCACGGCCGGCACGTCGCGCCACGGGATCACGCCGCCGATCTTCAACGCCGCCGTGCCGACCACCGCGCTGACGAGCATCGCGCCCAGCGCGCCCGCGAACACGAGCAGCAGCGCGTCCTTGAGCCGGTCGACCGCCGTGCGGAAACCGAAGCGGGTCAGCAGGTACAGGGCGAGCAGGGGCGCCGCCGTGTTGCCTGCGGTGATCATCAGGGCGGAGAACAGCGGCGCGCCCAGGCTGATGTTGGCGGCGAACGCCCCGAGCGTGATGCCCGGCCAGATCCCGCGCCCCGACATCAGCAGCGCCGCCACGGAGATCCCGGTCGGCAGCCACAGCGGGGTGACCTGACCCTCGACGAGAGCCAGGACCAGGCCCACCTGAGCGGTCGCGTAGTACGCGAGCGCGACCGCGACGATCGTGGCGGCGGTCCGGAATGCGGCGTTCACCGCAACATGCTGCACCCGTGCGGACGTGATGACCAGACCTCGCGACCCGGCGTACCCACCTGGACTCACCCCGTAGGTAGGTAACGATCAGTTTCCGAAGCATGGCGGAGGTCGACCGGGCTTTGACCAGTGCAAATCGACATACCGGCTGGTATGCTCGGCCACTCCCAACCGGGGCGCTGGGCTGTTCGGGTCAGACCTCGGCCGGGTGGTTGCGCTGGACGGCAGGCGGCTGTACCCGTTGGTAACAAGCTGTGTGAGGGGACCCGATGAAGACCGTGTTCACGACCTGCCCGCTCTGCGAAGCGACGTGCGGGCTGGAGCTGACGGTCGAGGGGGACCGCATCACCAAGGTGCGCGGCGACCGGGAGGACGAGTTCAGCAAGGGCTTCCTCTGCCCCAAGGGCGCCTCGCTCGGCACGCTCGACGCCGACCCCGACCGGCTGCGCGCGCCGATGGTCAAGCGCGACGGCGAGTTCCACGAGGTCACCTGGGACGAGGCCTTCCGCCACATCGACGAACGGCTCAAGGACTTCCCCGATCGCAACGCGGTCGCGATGTACCTCGGCAACCCGGTCGCCCACTCGCTCGCCGGTGGCCTCTACGCCGGGCCGCTGCGCAAGGCGCTGGGCAGCCGCAACCTCTTCACCGCCAGCACCGTCGACCAGATGCCCAAGCACGTCCAGGTCGGGCACGTGTTCGGCAGCATCTTCTCGATCCCCGTGCCTGACATCGACCGCACCGACTTCATGCTGGTGCTCGGCGCGGACCCGTTCTCGTCCAACGGCAGCCTGTGGACGGTCCCCGACGCGCCGGGCCGGTTCCGGGACCTGCAGAAGCGCGGGGGCCGGTTCGTCGTGGTCGACCCGCGTCGCAGCCGGACCGCCGCGGCCGCCGACCAGCACGTCGTGATCCGCCCCGGCACGGACGTGTTCCTGCTGCTGGCGCTGATCCACGAGCTGTTCGCGCAGGACCTGGTGAACCTCCGCGACCTCGCCGATCACGTCACCGACCACGAGGTGATCCGCTCGCACGTCGAGGCGTTCGGCCCCGAGGCCGTCGAGGAGCGCACGGGCGTCGACGCGGGCACGATCCGTTCGCTGGCGGCACAGCTGGCCGCAGCGGAACGGGCGGTGGTCTACGGGCGGATCGGAACGACCACGGTCGAGTTCGGCACGGTCGCGTCCTGGGCGGTCGACACGCTCAACGTCCTCACCGGCAACCTGGACAGGCCCGGCGGCGCGATGTGGCCGTTGCCCGCGCACAACCGGCGCGGATCGGGCAGCGGCAAGGGCTTCGAGGTCGGCCGCTGGCACAGCCGGGTCAAGGGACACCCCGAGGTCATGGGGGAGTTCCCGGCCGTCACGATGGTCGACGAGATCGAGACGCCCGGCGAGGGCCAGGTGCGGGCGCTGTTCACGATCGGCGGCAACCCCGCGCTGTCGCTGCCGAACTCGGCGCGCGTGCACGCCGCTCTGTCCTCATTGGACTTCATGGTCAGCGTCGACCCGTACCTCAACGAGACCACCCGGCACGCCGACGTCATCCTGCCGACGCCGCCGCCGTCCCGCCGCGACCACTACGACATCGCGTTCCTCAACCACTCGGTGCGCAACTACGTGAAGTACTCGCGCGCCGTGATCCCGTTGGAGGAGGGCAGGGTCGACGAGACGGACATCTTCTTCCGACTCGCCACGATCTTCAGCGGCCTCGGCCCCGCGGCCGACCTGGACGCCATCGCCGCGTTCCAGCTCGCGGACCTGAAGAAGAAGGCGGGCGCCGACTTCGAACCAGAGGGCGAGACCCGCGAGGAACGCCTGCTGGACCTGAAACTCCGCATCGGCGCGTACGGGCTGTCGCTCAAGCAGGTGCTCGACCACCCGCACGGCATCGACCTCGGCCCGCTCACCCCGCGCCTGCCGGAGATCCTGCGCACGCCGTCCGGCAAGGTCGAGCTCACCCCGAGGCCGATCGTGGACGACCTGCCGCGCGTGCGGGCCGCGCTGGAGACGTCCGAGACCGAGATGGTCCTCGTCGGCCGCAGGCACCTGCGCACCAACAACTCCTGGATGCACAACGTGCCCGCGCTGGTGAAGGGCAAGCCGTTGTGCACGCTGCTCGTCAACCCCGGCGACGCCGGACGGCTCGGCCTGCGCGACGGCGGCTCGGCCCAGGTCACCTCGCGCGTGGGCGAGGTCGAGGTGCTGGTCGAGGTCACCGCCGACATCGCGCCGGGCGTCGTCTCCCTGCCGCACGGCTGGGGCCACGACCAGCCGGGCACGCGGCTCACCGTCGCCAGCGAGCACGCCGGCGTGAACGTCAACCTCCTCACCGACGACCTCCGCATCGACCCGCTCTCGGGCACCGCCGTGCTGAACGGCACCCGAGTGCGGGTCGTGCCCGCCTGACCCGTCCTCCCCGAGGTGCATTGGAGTTCCCATGACCGCCGGAGTCACCAGCCCGAACGCGGTGCGAGCCGTCCGTCGCATAGCCGACCTGCCGTTCCTCGCGGAGCAGGCGTACGGCGACGCGGTGGCGTGGCGGTTCAAGCAGGACGGGCAGTGGCGTGAGCGGACCTATGCCGAGGTGTCGGAACTGGTGCTGGACCTCGCGTCCGGGTTCGTCCACGCCGGACTGAAGGCGGGCGACCGGGTCTGCGTGCTCGCGAACACCCGTCCGGAGTGGACGGCGGTCGAGCTCGCGGTGCTCGCGGCGGGCGGCATCGTCGTGCCGATCTACCCGTCGAGCACGCCGGAGGAGATCGCCTGGGTGGTCGGCGACTCCGGCGCGGCGATCGTGGTGGCGGAGAACGACGAGCAGTGCGCCAAGGTCGAGGCCGTCCGCGCCGAACTTCCCGAGCTGCACGCGGTCTTCTCGATCGACCCGGCCGGTGACCGCCCGCGCGTCGCCGAGCTGGAGGACTCCGGCCGCACCTCGCCGCTGGCCGACGTGCTGGACGCCCGCAGGGCCGCGATCAGGCCGGAGGACCCGAGCCTGATCATCTACACCTCGGGAACCACCGGCCCTCCCAAGGGATGCGTCCTCACGAACGCGAACTGGGTCGCACTGTGCAGGGTCGCGGAAGAGGCGCGCATCGACGCGATGACCGGTGTCGTCTACCTGTTCCTGCCGCTGGCGCACGTCTTCGCGCAGATCATCATGTTCGGCACCATGTACCGCGGCGGCGCGCTGGCGTACTTCGGCGGTGACATGAAGGCGATCGTGCCGGAACTGGCCGAGGTGCGGCCGACGTTCCTGCCGTCCGTGCCGCGCATCTTCGAGAAGATCTACACCTTCGTCACCTCGAACGTGCCCGCCGACCAGCTCGCACAGGCCGTCGCGCTCGGTCTAGAAGTCCGGCGCAGGCGTGCCGCGGGAGAACCTGTTCCGCCGGAGATGGCGGCCGCGTTCGACCAGGTCGACGCGCTGTTCGCCAACGTGCGCGGGGCGTTCGGCGGGCGGCTCGTGCAGGCGTTGTCCGGTGCCGCGCCGATCTCACAGGAGGTGCTGCGGTTCTTCCACGCGGCCGGTGTGCCGGTGCTGGAGGGCTACGGCATGACCGAGTCCACGGCGGTGGGCACGATCAACACGCTGGACCGCTTCAAGCTCGGTTCGATCGGCGCGGCCGGAGTGGCGGGCCTGGAGATGAAGGTCGGCGAGGACGGCGAACTGCTGATGCGCGGCCCGCACGTCTTCGCGGGCTACTGGCGCAACGAGGAGGCCACCGCGCAGACGTTGCGGGACGGCTGGCTGCACACCGGCGACCTCGGCGAGATCGACGCGGACGGTTTCGTGACGATCACGGGGCGCAAGAAGGACATCATCATCACCGCGGGCGGCAAGAACATCGCGCCGGCGAACGTGGAGAACGTGCTGCGCCAGTCCCGCTGGATCTCGCACGCCGTGCTGTTCGGCGACCGCAAACCGTACTGCGTGGCGCTGCTCACACTGGACGCCGACGAGATCGTGCCGTGGGCGACGGCACGCGGATTGCCGTCCGACGTCGAATCATTGGTGGGTCACCCGGATGTGCGCACGCTCGTGCGGGAAGTTGTCGACGAAGCGAACTCGCACTTCGCCAGTGTTTCCCAAGTGAAGAAGTTCGTGCTGCTCACCAGGGATCTGTCCCAGGAGGAAGGTGAGCTCACCCCGACCTTGAAGGTCAAGAGGGCGGTGGTGCACCGAGTTCACTCTGCGTTGTACGAAGGGCTCTACGAGTAACCCGTACGTACGAGAAATCCAAAAACAGGTACATCCACCCTGGCGGTTTCCTTCCGCTCAGGGCAGAGTGGGACATCAAGCGGCGCCAGGCCCCCTCCCCCCTCGGGCCCAGCCGCTTCGCGGCCCCGGCTCAAGGCGTACTCCCCCCAGACGCCCAGCCGGGGCCGCCTTGCGTCTACCTCACTTAGCTTCGAGGCGGCGCCGTCGTTCCCCGCACGATCAGCTGGGTCTCCGCCACCACCTGCGGCACGTCGGTCTGGTCCGAGTCGAGCCAGTCGAGCAACAGGTTCACGGCCGTGCGCCCCGCCTGCGCCACCGGCATCGCCACCGTCGTGAGCGCAGGCGAGCACAGCGACGCGTACGTCAGGTCGTCGAACCCCGTCACCGACACGTCGTCCGGCACCGAGATGCCGCGGTCGCGCAGCCGTGCCAGCACGCCCAGCGCCATGATGTCGTTGTAGGCCACGATCGCCGACACGTCCGCGGCCACCGCCAGGTCCGCCGCCTGCAGGCCGCCCTCGTAGCGCGGCGCGAACGGGCCGAGGTCGACCAGGTCGACCCCGTGCCGTGCCACCGCCTTCATGAGCCCGCGGCGACGCTCCTGGTTGGACCACGACGTGCGAGGCCCGTTCAGGTAAGCGATCCGGCGGTGTCCCAACGCGACGAGGTGGTCGACGACGGCGTGCATGCCGCCCGCCGAGTCCATCAACGCGGCGGGCACACCGGGCAGGCGCCGGTTCAGCAGCACCAGCGACGTCGCCGCCGCTGCCTCGTGGACCTGGGAGTCCTCCAGGCCGGGCGCGCACAGCAAGACGCCGTCGACCTGCTTGGCCATGGCGTGCACGAGCTTCGCCTCGACGACGGGGTCCTCGTCGCTGTCCGCCACGAACACCGCGTAGTCGGCCTGCATCGCCCGCGCCTGCACGGCTTTCAGCACGCCCGTGAAGAACGGGTTGTCGAGGTCCGGCACGACGATGCCGATGTTGCCCGTCTTGCCGGTGATCAGCCCGCGCGCCGCCCGGTTGGGCTGGTAGCCGAGCTCCGTCGCCGCGGCCAGCACGCGGGACCGCGTCTCCGGCCGCACCAGCTCGGGTGAGGTCAGCGCGCGCGACACGGTGGCGACGGAAACATGCGCCCTGCGTGCCACGTCGCGGATCGTGACTGCCACTGGTACCTCACCCTCGCCTGCGGTCGACCCAATCATGACGGGTCAGGTGTGAAGTGAGGGCCAGCGGGAACGTCCCGGGAAACGGAAGACCCCCGGACACGTCGTCCGGGGGTCTTCCCACTTCAACATATAGCGCACAGGGGGTCTTGCGGCAAGACCCCGTCCCCGGCGCAGAATCTCCCGCCGTAACGGGGAATCGGGCAACCTGGGGAGTCGTCGAAGATGCGTGTTGTGCTGGCGGGGTTCGGGTCGCGGGGAGACGTCGAACCTCTGATCGCACTGGCGGTGGCGTTGCGGGAACAGGGCGCGGACGTGCGGGTGTGCGTGCCGCCGGACGAGGAGTTCGTTGCGAGGCTTGCCGAGTTCGGCGTGCCGTTGGTCCCGTTCGGACAGTCCGTCCGGGAGCTGGCGACGAGCACGCGGCCGGACCCGCCCGCCGTCGCGGCCGCACTGGTGGGCGAGTGGTTCGGCCCGGTCGCCGCCGCGGCCGACGGTGCCGACGTATTGGTGGCGACCGGCCTGATGCCGGCGGGCGCGCGGTCCGTGGCCGAGCACCTGGGCCTGCGGTACGTGCTCGCGATGTTCCACGACGTCTCGCTGCCGTCGCCGCACCGCAGGCCGTCGCAACGGCCGGGCAAGCCGCTGCCGCCGGACGAGACCGACAACGAGGTCCTGTGGCGGATCGACGCGGAGAACGTGAACGCGATGTACGGCCCGGCGTTGAACACCCACCGCGCGGCGCTCGGCATGCCGCCGGTCGGCAACGTCCGCGACCACGTCTACACGGGCGCGCTGCTGCTGGCGGCCGACCCGCTGCTCTGGCCGCAGTCGGAGCTGACGAACCTCGTCGTCGAGCAGACCGGGGCGTGGATCCTGCCCGACGAACGCCCGCTCGCAACCGAGGTGGAGGCGTTCCTGGAGGCCGGTGAGCCGCCGGTGTACGTCGGCTTCGGCAGCATGGCCATGCACGCCTCGAAGGACGTCGCCCAGATCGCGGTCGACGCGGTCCGCGCGCAGGGCAGGCGCGTGCTCCTGGCCAGCGGCTGGGCGGGCCTCGCGAAGGTCGACGACAGCGACGACTGCCTCGTCGTCGGCGAGGTCAACCAGCAGGCGCTGTTCCGCCGCGTCGCCGCCGTCGTGCACCACGGCGGCGGGGGAACGACGACGACCGCTGCCCGTGCCGGCGCACCGCAGGTGGTGGTGCCGCAGATCGTGGACCAGCCGTTCTGGGCCCGCAGGGTCGCCGAGCTGGGCATCGGCGCCGCGCACGACGGGCCGGTGCCGACGTTCGAGTCGCTGTCCGCGGCGCTCAGGACGGCGCTGGCCCCGGAGACGCGGGTTCGTGCCGCGGCCGTGGCGGGGGAGATCCGCGCGGACGGAGCGGAGCGGGCGGCGCGCTTCCTGCTGACGGCCGGGTAGCGGCTTCCCACGAGTGCGGTTGACAAAGCGGAACAGTGCTCCGTATCGTTCCGGAACGTCGCTCCGCTTGAGTGAACCGCACTCGAAGGGAATTCCGCAATGACCGTTTTCACGGTGAGCCCCGTCGTGCTCGACGTCCCCGGCCGGCCCGTCGACCTGCAGCTGAAGGTCTCCGCGCCGACCGAGGGCACCGGCCTGCCGATCCTGCTGCTCTCGCACGGGCAGGGCTACTCGAACCACCTGTCGTCGCTGAACGGCTACGCGCCGCTCGCGAACCACTGGGCCGAGCAGGGCTTCGTCGTCCTGCAGCCCACGCACCTGAGCAGCCGCAGCCTGAAGCTGCCGGAGGACACCCCCGGCGCGCCGCTGTTCTGGCGGTCCCGCGCCGAGGACGTGTCGCACGTCCTCGACCGCCTCGACGAGATCGAGAAGGCCGTGCCGCAGCTCCAGAACCGCTGGGACCGCACGAAGATCGCGGTCGTCGGCCACTCGATGGGCGGCCACACCGCGAGCCTGCTGCTGGGCATGCGGACCGAGGGCGTGAGCCTGAAGGACGAGCGGATCAGGGCGGGCGTCCTGCTCGGGGCGACCGGTCGCGGTGACGCGGTGAGCGACTACGTCCGCGAGCACTACCCGTTCATGCTGACCACGGACTTCAGCGAGATGTCCACGCCCGCGCTCGTCGTCGCCGGTGACGCGGACGCCTCCGAGCACCTCACCACCGCCGGACCGGACTGGCACGCCGACCCGTACCACCTGGCGCCCGGCCAGAAGGACCTGCTCACGTTGTTCGGCGCCGAGCACGGGTTCGGCGGCGTCTCCGGGTACGACGTCGCCGAGACCACGGACGAGAGCCCGGAACGGGTCGCGACGGTGCTGCGTCTCACCACGGCCTACCTGCGCAGCCAGCTGCTCGGCACCAACGACTGGCAGGAAGTCCAGATCACTGACGGCCGCGTCGAGTCCAAGAGCTAGTGGGCGTTCGGCTCGGGATTCACCCCTGGCCGTGACAGGAACTCGAAGTCGCAGCCCTCGTCGGCCTGCGTGATGTGCTCGTAGTACAGGGCGCCGTACCCGCGTTCGAACTTCGGCGGCGGCGCGACCCACGCGGCTTTGCGGCGCGCCATCTCCTCGTCGGAGATCTCCACGCGCAACACCCGCGCCTCGACGTCCAGCGTCACGAGGTCGCCGTCCCGCACCAACGCGAGCGGGCCGCCGACGTGCGCTTCCGGTGCCACGTGCAGAACGCAGGCGCCATAAGAAGTTCCGCTCATCCGCGCGTCCGAGACGCGCACGACGTCCCGGACGCCTTCGCGCAGCAGCTTGTCCGGGATCGGCAGCATCCCGTACTCCGGCATGCCGGGCCCGCCCTTCGGGCCTCCACCGGCCAGCACGATCACCGAATCCCTCGTCACGTCCAGCTCCGGCGAGTTGATCCGTGCCTGAAGGTCCTGGTAGCCGTGGAAGACCACGGCGGGCCCGGTGTGCTTCCACAACGCGGGATCGGCCGCCACGTACTTGATCACCGCACCGTCCGGGGCCAGATTGCCCCGCAGCACGGCCAGTCCGCCCTCGGCCGAGATCGGGTCGTCCAGCGGGCGGATCACCGACGGGTCGTGCACCTCGGCGCCGTCGAGGTCCTCGCCGAACGTCCGCCCCGTCACCGTGATCCGCTGGAGGTGCAACGACTCCCGCAACCGCGACAGCAACCCGCGCAGCCCGCCCGCGTAGTAGAAGTCCTCCATCAACCCCGACCCGGCGGGCTGGACAGAGGCCAGCACGGGAACCTCGCGCGACAACCGGTCGAAGTCGTTCAGCGACAACGGGATCCGCGACCGCCCTGCCATCGCGATCAGGTGGATGTACGAGTTCGTCGAACCGCCGAGCGCCAGCACGGTCCGGATCGCGTCCTCGTACGCCTCCGCCGACAGCACGTCGCCGATCGTCAAGCCCTCGCGCACCATCTCGACCGCGCGCATGCCCGACGCGGCCGCCATCCGGTGGTGCGCCGAGTCGACTGCCGGGATCGACGACGCGCCGGGCAGCGTCAGTCCCAACGCCTCCGCCGCGGCCGTCATGGTCGAGGCCGTGCCCATCGTCATGCACGTGCCGGGGGAGCGGGCGAGGCCGGACTGGATCTCCGCCCAGTCGCCGGACGAGATCGTGCCCGCGCGCTTCTCGTCCCAGAACCGCCACATGTCCGTGCCGGAGGCCAGGTTCTCGCCGCGCCAGTGCCCGCGCAGCATCGGCCCGGCCGGCACGAAGATCGCGGGCAGTCCGGCGGAGGCCGCGCCCATCAGCAACGCGGGCGTGGTCTTGTCGCAGCCGCCCATCAGCACGCACCCGTCGACGGGGTAGGAGCGCAGGATCTCCTCCGTCTCCATCGACAGCAGGTTCCGGTACAGCATCGGAGTCGGCTTCTGGTAGGTCTCCGACAACGTGGAAACCGGGAACTCCAAGGGAAAACCGCCCGCCTGCCACACCCCGCGCTCCACCTGCTGGGCCCGTTCGCGCAGGTGCATGTGGCACGGGTTGATGCCGCTCCACGTGTTCAGGATCGCGATGACCGGCTTCCCCAGGTGCTCGCCGGGGTTCAGGCCGAGCTGGCGCGCGCGGGCGTTGTGCGAGAACGCCCTGAGCCCCTCGCCCTCGAACCACTCGGCGGACCTCAGCCTCACAGCAGGTTCCACGAGTTCAGCAGCACGCCCACCGCCGAACGGCCCGCCTCGGACAACGCCGAGGCGGGCGGGCGCACGTCCCGGCGGCACAAACCGAGCTGTGCCAACGCTTCCTTCACCACGGACACGTTGTTCGCAGACTCGCCCGCCGCCCGCAGCTCCTCGAAGCCGCGCACGAACTCCCAGAACTCCATCGCCGCACCGAACTCACCCGCCCGCAGGCACCGGAACATCTGCACCGACAGCTCCGGTGCCACGTTCGCGAGCCCGGACGTGAACCCCGAGGCCCCGACGGCGAAGTACCCCGGCGCGGACAGCTCGGCCAGGCCCGCGACCCACGTCAGCCGCTCCAGCCCGGCGTCGCGCGCGACCGAGGCGAACCGCACCGGGTCCGGCACCGCGTACTTCACGCCCACGACGTTCGGGCACGCGTCGGCCAGGGCGGCGATCTGCGCGCCGCCGATCCGAGGGTTCCGCACGTACAGCACGACGCTCAGCTCGGGCACCGCCGACGCGATCGCCCGGTGGTAGTCCACCCACCCGTCGAGCGAGACGTACGGGTGCACCGGCTGGTGGATCATGATCCCGCGCGCGCCTGCCCGGTCCGCGAACCGCGCCGCCGCCACGGCCGAGGCCACGTCGTGCCCGACCCCGGCGACGACGGCGGCCCGGTCGGCGACCGCGTCCACGGTGATCCGCAGCGCGCGCTCGGTCTCGTCGGAGGACAGCGTGTAGAACTCGCTCGTGTTGCCGTTCGGCGTCACGACCGAGATGCCGCCTTCGACCATCCGGTCCACCACGGCGGCGTAGCTCTTCTCGTCGATCGCCCCGTCCGCGTCGAACGGCGTGACGGTGATCGCCACGACGGACGCCAGCTGCTCGGTGAGGTCATCGAACGACATCGGGAAGCTCCTCGGCCACTCGGTCGGCGAACGTGCGGACGTGCCGGCGCAGCAGGTCGGCGGCCTCGTCGGCGAAGCCCTCCTCCGCGGCCACGAGGATCGCCCTGTGCTCGGCGTCCTCGGCCTCCCAGGTCGGGCTGACGCCCCAGCCGGCCACGGTGATCAGCGCGGTCTGGTCGCGCAGCCCGTCCAGGATCTGGATCATCAACGGGTTGCCGCAGCCCGCGTACAGCCCGCGGTGGAACCTCCGGTTCGCGAGGCTGCGCCGGGCCAGGTCCTCGGTGTCGTCCAGCGCCGACCTGGCCTCGGCGAAGCCGGCTCCTAGCTCGACCGACCGGCGCAGCGCCTCGGGTTCCAGCAGCAGCCGCACGTCGTAGACGGACCGGGCCAGCTCGGCGTCGACCGCGCGGACCGTGGCCCCCTTGTACGGGCTCATCACGACGAGCCCCGACCCGGCGAGCGTCTTGAGCGCCTCGCGCACGGGCGTCTTCGAGACGGTGAGCGTCGCGGCGAGATCCGTTTCGACAAGGGCCTGACCGGGTTTCAGTTTTCCGGAAAGAATCGCTTCTTTGATCGATTCCAGAACGAAGTCCGTTCGTGACGCCGGAAGTGTTCCCATCCGGTCATACATCATATATGAGAGCGTAGAAGCAGGTAGAGGCCCGGTCAACCTTCTCGTGTGGTCTGCACAACGTCCTTGTATCTGCGTTGAACCAACTTCCTCGCAGGCTCGTTCTGAGGGTGTTGGTCACCGCTGTGCGCGGGACTGGAGAAGGAGAGATTTGAGCGCATCGTTCCGCGTGACCGTGTCTCCCAACGAGTTGAACGAGAACGACATGCTGATGGAAGAACTGCCACCGGAGGCCGCGCTCGACGGGCCTCCGCCGAATCTGGACCACCTGCTCCAGCGCACGCTGGGCACGGTCCGTGAGGAAAGACATCAGGCCGTGCGCCGCCGAGGCCGCGTCATGGCCCTGTCGTCGACCCTCGTGGTCGCCGGCGTGCTGGCCGGCGGCGTCTGGCTGGGCCAGGGAATGGGGGTCGGTGGCACCGCAGACGTGGTCTTGCAGGGGACCTCGTCGGCGGGTGCGCACATGGCCGTGCAGGTCACGGACACCGAGGGCGGCCTGAAGCTGGTCGCGACGGTCGACGGGATGCAGGACGGGGAAGCCTGCTGGCTCGTCGTCCACACGAAGGACGGACGCACCTTCACCGCGGGCTCGTGGATGGCCCACGAGGGTGAGGTGACCCTGGCCGGGTCCGCGATGGTGCGGGCGGGGGACGTGGCCGGGGTGAGCGTGGTGAACCACGACCGCACACCGCTGGTCACCGCGCGGCAGGCATGAGCAGGAACGACCTGGGGCTCGCCGGTGGGCGCCGTCACGTCGGCGGCGTTCACCGAACCAATTGAGACAGAACGCTTTGGTTTGCCCGAACGGACCGGCAGGCTGTAGCCGTGGCCCGGAACAAACCGGCGACCCTCGCGGTCGCGGTGGTCGCGCTCCTCGTCATCGTGGGCTCGGCGGTCCTGCTGCGCGGCACGTCGAACGGCGCGCCATCCGCTGAGCAGTACGTCAGCGAACTCGACCAGGTGATCACCGAGCCGGAGACGGCGAGCGTCGTCATCCGGTGCGGGGCGAACGAGGACCGTCACCTCAACGCCGACAACCCGGTCGTCTCACCGGGCATCCCCTTCGGCGCTCACCACACGCACGAGTACGTCGGCAACAAGTCGGCCGACGCCAAGTCGACCGACGACTCTCTGGCGGCCGCGCCCACCACGTGCGAGGACGAAGACCGTTCGACGTACTACTGGCCGGTGCTGCGCCTGACCGACCGCACCGGGCACGACCTGCACGCGGACGGCGGCGGCCTGCACGGCAACACCGGTGAGGTGCTCAGGCCGAAGAGCGTGGAGATCCGCTACGACGGCAGCCCGGTGAGCCCGGTGCTGCCGATGCCGCGGTTCCTGCGGCTGATCACCGGCGATCCGGCGGCGTTCACCAACGACTACGGCCCGAACACGCGCGCCCGGTGGGGCTGCTCGGACCAGCCGGGCCGCTACTCGGTGAAGTATCCGCTGTGCGGCGCCGCGACGACCCTGCGCAGCTACGACTTCGGCAGCTGCTGGGACGGCAACAACACCGACAGCGCCTCGCACCGCTCGCACGTGGTGTTCCCGCTCGCCGGCGGCATGTGCCCGGCGAAGACCTTCCCGATCCCGCGGCTGCGCGTCACCGTGGGGTACGACGTTCCCGCAGGTCATCCGTTCGCGATCGACAGCTTCAAGGAGGAGCTGCGCGATCCGGCGACCGACCACGGCATGTACATCAACGTCATGCCGGACGCCCGGATGGCGGAGCTGGTCGGGCAGCTCAACCGCTCCCGCTAACATCCGGCGTTCCTTTTTAGTTGAAACCCGTTGAACCGAAGCTCTCCGCCGCTCGTGTGACGGCTGAGGTCTTGAACAGGACGCCCGCAAGAGGTGTTCGCGGGCGGGGAGGAGTGGGTGGATGGCGGCTTTGTTCTCCCGCAAACGGGAGACCGCGGCCGACGAGGCGCTGATCCGATCGCTCTACGAGGAGCACGGTCGGGCTCTGCTGGCGTACGCGACGCGGCTGACCGGCGATCGGGCGGCTGCCGAGGACGTGGTCCAGGAGACCCTTGTCCGAGCGTGGCGCCATCCCGACGCCCTCGTGAACGGCAAGGGATCGGTGCGCGGCTGGTTGCTCACCGTGGCGCGGAACATCGTCACGGACAGGGTCCGCGCGAGGGCTGCGCGTCCCCAGGAGGTGGCGGAGTCTCCGGCGACGCCGCCCATCGAGCGCGACCACGCGGACCAGGTGGTTGACTCGGTGGTGGTGCTCGAAGCGCTCGACAGGCTGTCCTCCGACCACCGCGACGTGCTGATGGAGATCTACTTCCGCGGCCGGAGCGTGACGGAGGCGGCAGAGGCCCTAGGGGTGCCACCTGGCACGGTGAAGTCGAGATCGTATTACGCGTTGCGAGCCTTGAGGGAGACCTTCGGAGGTCAGAAGGTCGCACTGAAGGGGGTGGCTGGATGACCACGCGGCACGACCCGCAACTGCTCGGTGCTTACGTTCTGGGAGCACTGGACGAGCAGGAGGTGCGTGAGATGGACGACCACCTGGCGTCCTGCCCTGACTGCGCGCGTGAACTCGACGAGCTCCGCGACATGGAGGCCTTCCTCGGTGAGGTACCGCCGGAGGCCATGCTGGACGGGCCGCCCGAGGGCGGCGATCTGTTGTTGCAGCGCACCTTGCGCCAGGTGCGTTCCGAACGAGGCGGCGTCGCACGGCGTCGTCAGTTCGCGCTTGGTGCCGCGGCGGCCGTGGTGGCCGCGGTGGTCCTGGGCGCCGGTGTCTTCGTCGGCAAGGCCACGTCACCCGATGTGACGGCCCTTCCCACTCCGACGGTGGCTCCGGACCCGGCAGGTACCAGGCTGGCCACGTTCACGGACCCGGTGACCAAGGCGTCGATGACGGTGAAGGTCGTCCCCGCCGCCGGATGGGTCCGCACGAACATGGCGATCAACGGCATTCCCGAAGGCCAGAAGTGCCGGATCTTCGTCGTGGCGAAGGACGGCAGCCGCCAGGAGGCGGGCTCCTGGGTGGTGTCCAAGAAGGGCGCCGCCGAGGGCACGAACCTGGACGGTTCCGCGCTGGTCGACCCCAAGGACGTGAAGTCCGTGGTGGTCGAGAACTTCGACGGCCAGAAGTTCGTCGAGGTGCCGGTACAGGCGTGACCGAGGGGACGAGGGGCCGCTTCCGCAGTCGGGGAGCGGCCCCTCTTCTCACGGCTTGAGCACCACTTTTCCCGCCGTGGCACGGGATTCGAGCGCCTCGTGCGCCTTCGGGGCGTCCTTCAGCGCGAACGGCGGGTGGACCAGCGGCACGAACCGCCCGCTCGCCAGCCCCGCCATCGACTCGTCTTCGAGGGTGCGCAGACCTCGTCGCATCAGCCCGGGTCCCAGCGCGACGGTCGCCGTGAGGCTGTTGGCGAACAACGCCTCCGTGCTGATCTGCGTCATCGCCCCGGACGACCAGCCGTAGATGATCTGCCGCCCACCCGGCCCCAGCGTCTTCAACGCCAGCGCCCCCGCCTCACCACCGACACCGTCGAGCACGACGGTCATGTCCTTGAGCCCGTCCGCCCAGCCGGGCCGTGTGTAGTCGATGGCGGCGTCCGCGCCGTTGTCCATGACGAGGTCCAGCTTCTCGGTGCTCGCGAGCCCGATCACCTGCGCGCCGACGTTGCGCGCCTCCTGCACGAACAACGAGCCCATGCCCCCGGCCGCCGACGTCACCAGCACCACGTCGTCCTTCGTGAGCCTCGCGGAGTCCAGCACCCCGACGACCGTCCGCCCGGTGCCGATCATCGCGACGGCCGCCTCGAACGACACGTCGTCGGGCAACGCGTGCAACGCGGCCGTGCCGGCCACCGCGAGCTCGGCGTACCCGCCGTTGACCTGCCCGAGGTGCGCGACGACCCTGCGCCCGAGCCAGTCGGCGGAGACACCTTCGCCCAGTGCCGTGACGACACCCGCGACCTCACGTCCCGGCGTCATCGGGAAGTCGACGGGCCCGAACCCGCCCTTGCGGATCGTGGTGTCGACGAGGTGGACGCCGGCCGCCGCCACGGTGACGCGGACCTGCCCTGCGGCGGGCTCCGGGTCGGGAACCTCCTCGAAGCGCAGGTTCTCCGCCGGGCCGAACTCGTACTGCCGAATCGCGAACATGCCGCCGACGCTAGGAGCTCCACCTAACTCGAGGTCAACAGCCGATGCGCTGCGACCGGGTGCACTCGATCGGGTAAAGATCATCGTCGGCACCGCCTGGCGCGGGTATTGATCATGGTGTGACGCTGGGACCTGAGTCGGTGACGTGGCGGCTGGGCTGGTACACCCGGTTCGAGCTGGTGGTGCTGGGGCGCGCGGTGCTGATGCAGGTCGCGCACCCGGTCATCGCCGCCGCCGTGCGCGACAGCTACCGCGCGGACCCGTTCGCGCGGCTGACGAAGACCATCACCTCGTCGCAGGTGCGGTTGTTCGGCGGTGAGCTGGCCGAGCGGGAGGCGGACCGGCTGTTGCGGGCCCACGCCCGGATTCCCGGCGCGGACGAGGAGCTGTTCCGCTGGGTGCACGCCACCAGCTTCGACTCGCTGCTCACGGCGTACCGGTTGCTGCGGCCCCGGATGCCCGCGATCCACGAGGAACGGCTCTACCGCGAGTGGCGGGAGACGGGGGAGACGCTCGGCATCAGGTCGATGCCGGGCGATCTCACCGAGCTGCGCGCGTACCTCGACGACGTGGTCGCCACGCAGCTGAAGAACACCGACGGGGTGCAGGACCTGCTGGAGGCGTTCGAGCTGCGGACGGGCAAGGCGCCCGGCTCCGAACACCTGCCGAGCGCGCTGTGGCCGTTGGTGCGGCCCGTGGCGGCGCGGGTGCTGCCGGACTTCTCCGTCGGCACGCTGCCGGAGGCGTTGCGGGACAAGCTCGGTCTGGAGTGGACGGACCGGGACGCGCGCAGGCTGCGCCGGTGGATCCGCGTGATCCGGCTCGTGTCCGCGTTCGTCCCGGCCAGCCTGCTGCACTACCCGATGCCGTACCGGGCGATGGTCAGTGCGCGATCATCACGTGTTTGACGCGCGTGTAGTCCTCCAGGCCGTGCAGCGACAGGTCCTTGCCGTAGCCCGAGGCGCCGAAACCGCCGTGCGGCATCTCGGCGGCGACGAGGCCGTGCGTGTTGACCCAGACGATGCCGAAGTCGAGCCGTCCCGTCAGTGACGCGACCCTGCCGGTGTCGCGGGTCCAGATCGAGGACGCGAGTCCCTGCGGAACCCCGTTGGCCAGGGCGATCGCCTCGTCGTCGTCCGCGAACGACTGCACGGTGATCAGCGGCGCGAACGCCTCCTCCTGCACCAGCTCGTCGTCCTGGCCCAGCCCGGAGACGACGGTCGGTTCCAGGAAGAAGCCGGCGTCCCCGTGCCGCTTTCCTCCACAGTGGACGGTGGCGGACGACCGGGACAGCAGGCCGAGCACGCGGTCGAGCTGGGCCTGGCTGTTCAACGGCCCGAAGTCGATGCCGGGCACCTGGGCCGAGGCCGCCTTCACCAGTGCCGCGACGAACTCGTCGTGCACGGCCGCATGGACCAGCACACGAGAAGCGGCCGTGCAGTCCTGGCCCGCGTTGTAGAAGGCGGCGCCGACGATGCCCTCCGCCGCCGCGGTGACGTCCACGTCGTCGAACACCAGGACCGGCGCGTTGCCCCCGAGTTCGAGGTGCGTGCGCTTCACGGTCGCGGCGGCGCTGCGGGCCACCTCGATCCCGGCGCGGGTCGACCCGGTCAGCGACACCATCGCGGGCACGGGGTGCTCGACCAGCAGACGGCCGGTGTCGCGGTCGCCGAGCACGACGTTGAACACGCCCCGCGGCAACACTTCCGAGGCCAGCGCGGCCAGCAAGATCGTGGACGACGGCGTGGTGTCGGCGGGCTTGAGCACCACGGTGTTGCCGGCCGCGAGCGCGGGTGCGATCTTCCAGACGGCCATCATCAGCGGGTAGTTCCACGGCGTGATCTGCGCGATCACGCCGACGGCCTCGCGCCGCTGGTACGAGGTGTGGCCGGGGATGTACTCACCCGCCGCGGCCGTGCCCAGAGCGCGGGCGGCACCGGCGAAGAACCGGATCTGGTCCACGCACTGGGGAATCTCCTCGTCCAGCAGCACGGAACGGACCTTGCCGGTCTCGCGGACCTCCGCGTCGGCCACCTCGGAAGCGTTGGCCTCCAGGAGATCCGCGAGCTTCAGCAACGCGTGCTGACGTTCGCCGGGCGTGGTGCGCGACCAGGCGGGGAAAGCGCTTGCGGCGGCCTGGACGGCGGCGTCGACCTCGGCCTCGCGTGAGACGACAGCACGCCCGAACTCGGTGCCGGTGGCCGGATCGACGAGCGGAGAGGTCAGTTCGGCGTCAGCGGAGGTGCCGTTGACGAAGTTCGCGACGATCACGTGTGCTCCAGGTGCGTGGGGGCGAACATGCGCAACACCGCGGGCAGGACCACCACGTGCGGTCCGTCCCCGGCGAACGCCTTGGCGAGGTCGTCGGCCAGCGACTCGGGCGTGCTGCGGGTGGCGGCCACGCCGAACGCCCCGGCGAGCGCCACGAAGTCCGGGCGGGCCAGTTCGGTGCCGGTGGCCTGGCCGAACGCGTCGGTCATGTACTCGCGCAGGATGCCGTAGCCGCCGTCGTCGACGATCAGCCACACGACCCGCGACCCGTGCTGTGCGGACGTCGCGAGCTCGGAGATCCCGTACATCGCGCCGCCGTCACCGGACACCGCGAGCACCGGCCCGCCCGTCGCCGCCGCCACGCCGAGCGCGGCGGGGAAGCCGTAGCCGAGTCCGCCGGAGCCCTGGGCCGTGAACTGCGCGCCACCGCGGGGATCCCACGCCGACCAGGCCCAGTAGGCGAGGATCGTCATGTCCCAGCAGGTCGGCGTGCCGTCCGGAACGGCCGCCCGCAGCGCTGCGAGCACCTGCCACTCCAGGTCGAGGCCCTGGCCGGTCAGCCGCTCCCGAACGCTCGCCAGCAGCCCCAGCACCCGTTCCTCGGCAACGCCGTCGGTCGCCCGTTCCCGCACCCCGGAAGCCAAGGCGCGCAACGCGTGGCGGGCGTCGGCGTGGATGCCGAGCGCGGGGTAGTTCGACTCCAGCTTGCCGAGGTCGGCCTCGATCTGGACCACGGTGCCGCGCGGCCGGAACGTCCGGTAGTTGCTGGACAGCTCACCGAGCCCCGAGCCCACGACCAGCAGCACGTCCGCGTCGGCCAGGAACTCCGTGGTGTGCCAGTCCTCCAGCCACGACTGCGCGGACAGCGGGTGGTCCCACCCGAAGTTGCCCTTGCCGCCGAACGTCGTCACGACCGGTGCCCGCAGCTTCTCCGCCAGCTCCAGCAGTTCGGCGGAGGCCCGCACCGCGCCTCCGCCCGCGAGGATCACCGGCCGTCGCGCGCCGTCGAGCAACCGCACGGCCTCCTCGACGAGCTCGGCCCGCGGGTGCAGTTCGCGCGGTGACCACGACACGGACGTCACCGGCGGCACGGAGACGGGCGCGAGCAGCACGTCCTGCGGGATCTCCACCCACACCGGCCCGAACGGCGCCGTCAGCGCGATCTCCCACGCCTCGGCCAGCGCCGACGGGATCTGCGATGCGTGCCGGACGACCCGCGCGTGCTTCACGACGTCCCGGAACGACGCCAGCTGGTCGGTCAGCTCGTGCAGGTACCCGCCGCGCACGCCCCCGAGTCCTGCGGACGGTATCTGCGACGAGATGCCCAGCACGGGTGCCGACGCGGCGGCCGACTCCTGCAGTCCCGCCAGTGTCTGCAGCGCGCCGGGCCCGGTCGACACCAGCAGCGGCGTCACCGAACCGGTGATCCGCGCGTGCCCGTCGGCGGCGAACGCGGCGTTGACCTCCGTGCGCGAACCGACGTACCGCAGCTCCGAGCGCCGCAGCGCGTCGAAGAGCCCGAGCGCGTGCTGGCCCGGGATGCCGAAGACGGTGCTCGCGCCGAGCGCCTCCAGCGTCTCGACCACGACATCGCCACCGTTGCGCGTCACACGCCCTCCTTCAATGCCAGCAGACTCACCAAGTCATACGCCACGTGGGAAGCCGCCACCGAGGTGATGTCCGCGTGGTCGTAGGCAGGTGCGACCTCCACGACGTCCGCGCCCACCAGGTTCAGCCCGCGCAGCCCGCGGACGATCTCCAGCAGTTCGCGCGAGGTCATCCCGCCCGCCTCGGGCGTTCCGGTGCCGGGGGCGTGCGCCGGGTCCAGCACGTCGATGTCGACCGACACGTAGAGCGGGCGCGAGCCGATCCGCTGCCGCAACGCGTCCACGGTCTCGTCGACACCGCGCCGCATCACGTCCGCCGAGGTCACGATGCCGAACCCGAGCCGCCGGTCGTCCTCCAGGTCCTTCTTGCCGTACAGCGGTCCCCGCGTGCCGACGTGCGAGATCGCCTCGGTGTCGAGGATCCCGTCCTCGACCGCGCGCCGGAACGGGGTTCCGTGCGTGTAGGGCTCGCCGAAGTAGGTGTCCCACGTGTCGAGGTGCGCGTCGAAGTGCAGCAGTGCCACCGGCCCGTGGATCAGCGACACGGCCCGCAGCAACGGCAGCGCGATCGTGTGGTCACCGCCGATGGTGACCAGTTTCGTGCCGTCACGCTGCAGGTCGGTGGCGGCACCCTCGATCGTCTCGATCGCCTCGCCGATGTGGAACGGGTTGACCGCGACGTCCCCGCCGTCCACGACCTGGACGCGTTCGAACGGCGCCACGTCCAGCCCGGGGTTGTAGGGCCGCAGCAGCCGGGACGCCTCCCGCACGGCCGAGGGCGCGAACCGCGCGCCCGGCCGGTACGAGACGCCCGTGTCGAACGGGACTCCCACCACCGCGACGTCCGCGCGCGCCACCTCGTCGAGGCGCGGCAGCCGGGCGAAGGTCGCGGGACCCGCGTAGCGCGGGACCCGCGAGGAGTCGACGGGGCCGATCATGCGTTCACCAGTTCCTCTTCCTCCGCCTGCCCCGCCACCCGCCGTTCCCAGCGCGCGAGCACCGCCGGGTCCGTCGGGGGCGTGGCCAGACTGACCGCCACGTACGTCACGAACGACGCGCCGAGGCTGTAGTAGACGGGCGAGTCGGCGAGCACACCGTCAACGATCATGAAAGTGATCGACGTGAGCGCGCCGACGGCCATCGACACCATCGCGCCGATCCTCGTGCCGCGCTTCCACACCAGCCCGCCGATGATCGCCACCAGCAGACCGCCGACGAGGATGTTGTAGGCGACCGTCAACGCGGCCACGACGTCGTTCAGCACCACCGCGACGCCGATCGCGATCACGCCCAGGACCAGCGTGAACATCCGGTTCGAGTGGACATCGGTCTTGCGCCGCCAGATGTCGTTGGCGGCGACGGTCGAACATGCGATCAACGCACCGGATGATGTGGACATCATCGCCGCGAGAGCCGCCGCCAGCACCAGACCGCGAACCCCGGTCGGCAGCAGGTTCTCGACCATCACCGCGAACGCCTCGTCCTTGTTGGCGATGTCCGGGTACAGCGCCTTGCCGGCCGTGCCGATCAACGCGCCCGCGACGGCGTAGGCCAGGCAGTACAGCCCGGACGTGATGCCGCCCCACGTCGCGACCTTCGGCGACTTGGCGGTGAACACGCGCTGCCAGATGTCCTGTCCGATCAGCAGGCCGAACACGTAGATCAACAGGAACGTGATGATCGTGCTGATGCCGATGTTGCCGATGTCGAACATCGCCGGGTCGTCGAGCCGCTGCCGCATGCCGTCGAACCCGCCCGCGGCGATGATGCTGACCGGGAGCAGCAGGAACAGGATGCCGATCGTCTTGACGACGAACTGGACGATGTCGGTCAGCGTGATCGACCACATGCCACCGAGAACGCTGTACAGCACCACGATGCTGCCGCCGATGATCACACCGACGGTCTTCGGGAGTCCGAAGAGGACGTTGAAGATGGTCGAGTACGCGATCGTCGACGTGACCGTCAGCATCAACGTGTACGCCCACATGACCGCGCCCGACACGAGCGACGAGTTGCCGCCGTACCTGAGGTCGAGCATCTGGCTGACGGTGTAGACCTTCAACCGGACGATCCGGCGCGCGAACAACGCGCTGAGCAACAGGATGCCGAGCCCGATGGCGAACACCATCCAGGCGCCGGAGATCCCGAACTTGTAGCCGAGCCCGACACCGCCGATGGTCGACGCGCCCCCGAGCACGACGGCGGACATGGTGCCGGAGTACATGCCGAAACCGAGCCGGCGCCCGGCGACCAGGTACTCGCTCTTGCTGGTGGCGCGGCGCATGCCCCACCAGCCCATGCCGATCATGCCGAGCACGTAGGCGGCGATCACCGCGTAGTCGAGAGCCACTGCCGACCTCCTTGGGTTGCAGGTCACAGTAGGAACGCGTGCTGGCGCCGGTAAGTGGTCGTTGTGCACAATCCTGGACTTGTGGTTGTACAAACCGTCCCACTGCGAGACCTGGTCGCGCGAGTCGACCTGGGACTGACCGTCCTGTGTGGAGCCGGCACGCTCGACCGGCCGGTCCGCTGGGCGCACGTGTCCGAACTGGAGGACCCGACGCCGTACCTGGTCGGCGAGGAGCTGCTGCTCACGGCCGGGGTGCGGTTCCCGTCCGACGTGGCCGCCTACGTGTCCGGGCTCGTGTCGTCCGGCGTCTCCGCGATCGGGTTCGGCGTCGAGCCGGAGTTCCCGACGGTGCCGTCGTCGCTGGTGGACGTCTGCGCGGCGCAGGGCATGCCGCTGCTGGAGGTGCCGCCGTCGACGCCGTTCCTCGCCGTGTCGCAGGCACTCGGCGCGCTGCTCGCGGAGATCGCGGGGCGCGAGCAGCGGATGCTCGCCGACAGCCAGCGCGCCCTGACCCGCGCCGCGACGCGCGTCCGTCCCGTCGAGTCGGTGCTGACGACCCTCGCCGTGGTGCTGAACTGCCGTGCCGACCTCGTGGACGAGGCCTCCGCACCGCCCGACGTCGTGTCACTCGTCGGACGGGTGTCGTCCGGTCGGGGACCTCGTTCGGCTTCCGCCCAGGTGGGTGAGGACCAGGTGACGCTGGACCCGGTCGAGTCCGCGGTGCTCGTGGTGCGCCGGCCGGCACCGCTGTCTCCCGCCGAACGCGCCGTGGTCGCGGTGGCGCTGGCGTTGCTCGGGCTGCTGCGGCGGGACCTGGAGAGCGAACGCGGCCAGATCGCGCGGCTGGCGGCCTCGGCGCTGTTGAGGCAGCAGGTGTCCGGGGTGTCCGCGGTGCTGGGGGACGGTCCCCACCGGGTGGTGGCGGGACAGTCGCGGGCGGACTACGACGTGCTGGCCGCGCGGTACGGGCCGCTGGTGTCGAAGGAGGGGGAGGGGTTTCTCGCGCTGGTGGCGGCCGGGGTGGAGGTGTCGGGGCCGGTGGGGGTGTCGCCGGTTGCCGCGGCAACGGAAACCGCAGCGTCCGCAGTCGATGGTCCCGGCGCCGCACCCTCTGTCCCCAGGTCCGCGGTGGACGCCGCCGCGGCCGAAGCCTCCGCCCTGCTCGCCCGCGCCCTGGCCACCGGCGAGCCCGCCTTCCCCGCCTCCGGCCTGGCGTCCCTCGTGGACCCCGTGGCCGCCCGCGCCTTCGCCCGCCGCGAGCTCGCACCGCTCGCCGGACACCCCGAGCTCGTGGACACCCTGCGGGCCTGGCTCGCCCAGCACGGCGGCTGGGACCGGGCCGCGGCGGTGCTCGGCGTGCACCGGAACAGCGTTCGGCACCGAATCTCACACGTCGAACGGCTGCTCGATCGTGATCTTGGAACGGCCGACGCGCGTGCCTCGCTGTGGTTCGCGCTGACGTGGCTCGATTAATTGCTTTGCGGCCGGTGCGCACTTTCGGTCATCATTGTTCCATGATCCGAGCAGATGAATGGGCCGGAGCGCCCTCAAAGCTGTGACCTGCTAGTTCACTTTCTTCTATTTCTGCGAGCATTTTCTTTTCGATGCTCGTCCTTGGCGTGTTCGTCTAGTGGTCAGGACGCTGGACTCTCAATCCGGAAACACGGGTTCGATCCCCGTACGCGCTGCGTGGCCCGGTCTCAGTGGGGTGGACCGGGCCCTCCCGCACAGGTGTCCATGTCAGACGGACCCAAAGAATCTTCGAAAACTTCGCCCGAATGGTCTAGGCGCCAGTTACGCTCTGCGAATGGCTGCGGTCCCCGCCTTCGCTCGATACGAGGTCGACGTTCGTCGGCCGAACGCCGCGCGCATCCATGACTTCTACCTCGGCGGCGCGCACAACTACGCCGCCGACCGCGCGTTCGCCAAGCAGGCCGTCCGGATCGACCCGGAACTGCCCGCCGTGACACGGGCCCAGCGGACGTTCCTGCGTGACGCCGTCCGCCACTGCTGGGCGGCGGGCGTGCGCCAGTTCCTCGACCTCGGCTCGGGCATCCCGACGTGCGGTGCCACGCACCAGACGCTGCCCGACGCGCGCGTGGTCTACGTGGACTCCGACGCCGTGACGGTCGCGTTCTCACGCGGACTGTTGCGCGGCGAGCCGCGGACGTGCGCGATCGAGGCGGACCTGCGCCGCCCCGACCAGGTGCTGCGGCATCCCGGCGTGCTGTCCCACTTCGACCTGCGCGAGCCGTACGCGGTGCTGATGGTCGACGTCCTGAGGTACGTCGACGACGCGATCGGACCGGGTCGGGTCGTGCGCCGCTATCGGCACGCGTTGCCCGCGGGAGGGTTCCTCGTGGTGTCGCACTCGACGCCGGTCGACCAGCTCATGGAAGGCCTGGAGACCGAGGCGCCCGCCGTCGTGCCGGGCGCGTACGCGGGGATCGGCCGCAAGGGCAGTATCTGACGGCCTTCCGGCCCCTCCTAAGGCAACGTGCGGGAAGCGCTGGAGCGGGCGAAGGCGTTGCGGTCGGCTGGCCGGCCGCAGGACGCCGCTGCGGAGTTGCGCAAGGCGCTCACGACGGCGGACGACCGGTGTGAGCTGCTCTACCTGTTGTGGGACTGCCAGTTCGTGCTGGGCGACCGGGCCGCGGCGCACGAGACCCTGCTGGAGGCCAAGGGACTCGCGCGCGGGCCGATGGTGCAGCGCGTCGCCGTCGCCGAGGCCAGCTGGCTCATGTCCGAGGGGGAACACGCACGCGCCGTGCGGCTCCTCTCGTCGTTGGAGATCGAGGACCAGACTGTTCGTGCGTACGCGTTGAGCGTGCAGGGTGTGTGCGAGGCGTTCCTCGGTGACGTACAAGCGGGTGTGGCGTCACTGGAGGAAGCACGGACGGCCGCGCACCGCAGCGGCAGCGTCCGCGAACTCTGCCGGGCCGTCGGCAACCTGACGTACGTGCTCGGCAGCTCCGGGCAGCACGAGCGCAGCGCGCGCATCGGCAAGGAAGCGTTGACACGGCTGGAGGTTCAGGGCCTCGCGCCGACGTTCAGCGCCGTCATCCGCTACAACCTGTCGACCAGCCTGCTGGCCCTCGGGCGGTGGCGGGAGCTGGACGAGCTGGAGGTCCCGGACGCCATCCCCGGCAACAAGGCCGCGCGGATCCTGCTCTGCCAGGCGGAGGCGGTCGCCCTGCGCGGCGAGGATCCCGACGACCTGATCGAGGAGGCGGAGAAGGCGATCGACGGCCCGGACGCGTTGTTCGCTGCCCAGTGCGCGTACACCAGAGCCGTCGCCGCACGGGCCCGCGGACGGTTCCGCGTCGCCGTGGAGCTGTGCCGCGAGACCGTCGCGGACCTGCCGGACGCGTTGACCGGCGGTGAGGTGCTGCGGCTGTGCGCCGAAGGTCTCGGTGCCGCGCGCGACCTGCAGGCGGCGGGCGGCAGGGTGACCAAGCTCGACGATCCCGCCGCCGTGGAACGGGAGCTGCTCGCCCGGCTGCCCGAGCCGTGCGGACCGGAGGACGAGGTGTGGCGCCGGGTCGCGCTGGCCGAGACGGGCCAGGACTCGTGGGCCGGGATCGCGGCGGCGTGGGACCGGCTGAGGATGCCGTACCAGGCCGCGTACGCGCGAACCCGTTGTGGTGAACCGGAAGCGCTGCGTCACGCCGACCGCGCCGCCGAACGGCTCGGCGCGCTGCCGTTGGCCGCGATGGTCTCACGGCAGGCGCGCAGGCAGCGCATTCCGTTGCTGCACAAGGCCACACCGAAACTAGGCACGTTGACCCCGCGTGAGCGCGAGGTCCTGGAGCTCTTGGGCTGGGGTCGCACGAACAAGGAGATCGCGCACGAACTGGTGCTCAGCGTCCGGACCGTGGGGCTGCACGTGTCGCACGTGCTGGCCAAGCTCGGCGCGGGCAACAGGTCCGAGGCGGCGCGCATAGCCCGCGACCAAACCTAGGTATTGCTCTGGATGTGCCGGCCGGTGCACGTGCGTTTTCCTTGAGCAACAACAGAAACCTGCGACGCGGTGCTGACGACCCACCGGCGACACCGCCGTCGGCAACAGAATTCCGGGGCGCCGAGCGGTGGGCGCGGCGTCCCGGAGCCCACCACCCCGAGGGGGAACGTCTTGATGAACCCGACCGATCCACCCACCAACACCGAGCTCTGGGCCGTGCTGCACGTCGACGAGTTCGAGTTCCGCCTCGTCAAGCCGTGGAACCTCGACACGCTCACCGCCGCGTTGCGCAACGCGGCCGCGCGCGGCACTCAGCTCGAAGTTCGCGCGTACACGGAACTGAACGCGGAGGTCACCGTTCTGGTGAACCCCGCACGCGCGCGTGTGGTGCACGTGGCCAAGCGGAACGTCGTCGTACCGCGCAACGGCATGCCCGACGTTTCGGTGAACGGTTTGACAAACGTGAAGGCGGGGTAAACCGGCGAGCGACAGAAACGGAGCCTGGAGGGCGACATGACCCACCGCATCAAGGTCGCCGGTCTGCAGCCGGTGCAGTTGCTGGCCGGACTGGCCGGCATCGCGTTCATCGTGTTCGGCGTCGTGGGCTTCACCCGCACCGGGGTCGGCGACTGGGCCGCCCAGTCGTACGTCCTCGGGTTCTCGGTGAACCCGCTGCACAACACGGTGCTCGTGGCCGTCGGCGTGCTCGGCCTGCTCATGGCCCTCGGTTCGGGCCTCGCCCGGCTGTACGGCTGGCTGCTGTTCGCCGGTTTCGCCGCGCTCTTCGTCTGGGACCTCATGATCACGGGGATCCT
The DNA here is from genome assembly GCF_042721515.1 of Lentzea sp. NPDC058436. Classification (NCBI taxonomy): domain Bacteria; kingdom Bacillati; phylum Actinomycetota; class Actinomycetes; order Pseudonocardiales; family Pseudonocardiaceae; genus Lentzea; species Lentzea sp. NPDC058436. The sequence goes on along the minus strand of NZ_JBHXLF010000003.1, from coordinate 919,685 downwards.
CGCCCAGAACCCGGCGGACGAGTACGGCAACCCGCTGGCCGTCAACACGAACGACAACTGGCTGCACCTCGGCCTCGCCGTCTTCGGCCTGCTGCTCGCGGTCATGCCCGCGCGCCGCAAGCTGGTCGAGGACGAGGAGCCCGTCGTGCCGGAGCCGCGTTCGGAGGCGTTCCGCGACGAACGGGACGGCACGCCGATCACCGAGCCGCTTCCCGCGGCACGCAGGGAGCCGATCACCCAGGAACAGGCGGTGGTCGACCCGAACACGGAGCGGGTGAGCAAGGACAAGATCAAGCACTGACACCAGGGCAGTCCCCCTGCCCCGGTCACCCGGACGTCCCCTGTCCGGCACAGATGCGTCGCGTCAGGCCCTCGGGCCTCCCGCGGCGCATCTGTCTCGTTTCCGGGCCCTGCGGTGTCCGGGCCCCTACGCAGGACTGACGTGGCGTCTGTTTCCATGGCGCGATGCCTTCCGAGTTGCTGACCGGCGAAGTGCTGATCACGTGGGGAACCGCGCTCGCCGCGTTCCTGGCCGTCGCGCTGCACGGGATCTGGCGGGTCACCCGCAACGTCATCACCATCGCCCACGAGGGCGGGCACGCGCTGCTCGCCGTGCTGACCGGGCGCCGCCTGAGCGGGATCAAGCTGCACTCGGACACGTCCGGGCTCACCGTGTCGCGGGGAAAGCCGCGCGGGCCCGGCATGGTGCTGACGGCGCTGGCCGGGTACGTCGCGCCCTCGCTGCTCGGGTTCGGCTCGGCGGTGCTGATCACCAACGAGCAGATCCAGCTGATGCTGTGGATCAGCATCGGGTTCCTCGCCGCGATGCTCGTGATGATCCGGAACGTCTTCGGCGTCCTGTCGATCATCGTCACCGGCGGGGTGTTCCTGTTCGTGTCCTTCTACGCCTCGCTGGAGGTGCGGGACGCGGCCGCGTACGTGTTCGCCTGGTTCCTGTTGCTCGGCGGGGTCCGGCCCGTGTGGGAGTTGCAGGTCAAGCGGTGGCGGCGGCAGGCGCCCCGGTCCGACGCCGACCAGCTGGCCTGGCTCACCGGGGTGCCCGCGCTGGGGTGGGTGACGTTCTTCGGCGTGGTCAGCCTGGCCGCCCTGGTGGGTGGCGGGGCGCTGTTGCTCGGCCGGTGGTGAATCCGGTTTGGTCCGGGTGAAATACTCGAGCGAACAAGCCAGCGGGTGAGAGGTGGGTTCAGTGCTGCGTGGGGATGTCGGGCTTGAACTGGGCCAGCGGGTCGCGCGGGCGTTGCGCGTCGCCCTGGACGTGGACATCACCGCCGAGGAAGCGCTGATCCGACCGTCCAACCGAGACGGTGCCGACTACCAGTGCAACGTCGCGATGAGCCTGGCCAAGAAGATCGGGAAGAACCCGCGCGAGGTCGCCGCGCTGATCGTCGAGCACCTCGACGCCGCGGACGCGGTCGAGTCGGCGGAGATCGCCGGGCCCGGCTTCATCAACCTGAAGCTGCGCAGGGAGTGGCTGGAGGCGCAGACCGCCGCGCTCCTGAGCGACGACCGGCTCGGTGTGCCGACGACGGACGAGCCGCGCCGGATCGCCATCGACTACAGCAGCCCCAACGTGGCCAAGGAGATGCACGTCGGGCACCTGCGCTCGACGATCATCGGTGACGCGTTCTGCCGGCTGCTGACGTTCGCCGGGCACGAGGTCATCCCGCACAACCACCTCGGTGACTGGGGCACGCCGTTCGGCATGCTCATCGAGCACATGACGGACGAGGGCCACGGCACCGACCACGAGATCAGCGACCTCAACGCGTTCTACCAGCAGGCCCGGCAGAAGTTCGACAACGAGCCGGGGTTCGCCGACAGGGCGCGGCGGCGGGTGGTGCTGCTGCAGGGCGGCGACGAGACGACGCTCAAGCTGTGGCACGAGCTGGTGGGGGAGTCGCAGCGGCACTTCAACCAGGTCTACGAGATGCTGGAGATCGGGTTGTCCGCCGGCGACAACTACGGCGAGAGCTTCTACAACCCGTATCTCGCGGACACGATCACCGAGCTGCAGCAGAAGGGTCTCATCGAGACCAGTGACGGCGCGCTGTGCGTGTTCCCGCCGGGGTTCACCAACCGCGAGGGCGACCGGCTGCCGCTGATCGTGCGGAAGTCCGACGGCGGCTACGGCTATGCCACCACCGACTTCGCGACCGTGCGGTACTGGGTGCGGGACCGGAAGGTCGACGAGCTGATCTACGTCGTCGGCACGCCGCAGGCGCAGCACTTCCAGATGATCTTCGCGACGTCGAAGCAGGCCGGCTGGCTGGACGACGCGCACACCGCCGTGCACACCGGGTTCGGCACGATCCTCGGTTCCGACGGCAAGACGATCCGGACGCGGGCCGGCGGCACGATCAAGCTGATCGACCTCCTCAACGAGGCCGTCGAGAACTCGTACGGGGTCATGCCCGACACGTCCGAAGTGGAGGGTGAGGAGAAGGACGCGCTCGCCCGCACGCTCGGACTGGGCGCGGTGAAGTACGCGGACCTCTCCAGCGACCGGGAGAAGGACTACGTCTTCACCTGGGAGAAGATGCTCGCCAAGACCGGCGACACGTCCGTCTACATCCAGTACGCGAACGCGCGCACCATCTCCATCGGACGCAAGGTCGGGCGTGTCCCCGCCGGGGACGCGCCGCTCGTGCTCCAGGAACCGGCGGAGCAGGCTCTGGCGTTGAAGCTGCTGCAGCTGCCCACCGCCATCAACGCGGCCATCGACGAGCTCGCACCGCACAAGCTCACGAACTACCTGTTCGAGACGGCGACGGCGTTCTCCACGTTCTACGACAACTGTCCGGTCGCGAAGGCCGAGACGCAGGAGTTGCAGGACTCGCGGCTGCACCTGCTCACGCTGACCTCACGCGTGCTCACGCTGGGACTGTCGCTGCTGGGCATCGGGGCACCCGAAAGGCTGTAAACAGGTTTATCCCTGGTCAGGCAGAGGTACGCAGAGATCGCAACTCTTTCCCCTCAGCCCCTCAGGGAGTCGCGATGACCTGCACCACTCGTTTGCCCAGGCCGGTCACCGACGTGTGGGACTGGCAGATGGACGGACTGTGCCGCGGCCAGAACAGCGCGGTGTTCTTCCACCCGGACAACGAGCGCGGGTACGCGCGGGCGGCTCGGGAGGAGAAGGCCAAGGCGATCTGCGGGCACTGCCCGGTTCTCGCGCAATGCCGCGCCCACGCGCTGGAGGCTCAGGAGCCGTACGGCGTGTGGGGCGGCATGGGAGAGGACGAACGGCGCCAGATCGTGAACGCGGCCCGGCGCCGTGTCCGCGCCTACTCCTCCAGCACGTCCCGCAGCTGACGCAACGTCTTCGCGAGCAGACGCGAGACGTGCATCTGGGAGATGCCGACCTTCTGCGCGATTTGCGTCTGGGTCATGTTGCCGAAGAAGCGCATGATCACGATCTTGCGCTCGCGCTCCGGCAGCTTCTCCAGCAACGGGTGCAGCGCCTCGCGTTGCTCGATCATGGCGATCTCGGGGTCTTCCTCGCCGATGGTCGAGCCGAGCGAGATCGACGAGTCCTCCGACATCAGCATGTCGTCCAGCGACGCGCTCTGGTACGCGTTGCCCGCCGCGAGTCCTTCGTGGATCTCCTCGCGGGACAGGCCCAGGTGCTCGGCCAGTTCCGACGGCGTGGGCGCGCGGCCCAGTGACTGCGACAGGCGCGACGTGCCCGCGTTGATCGCCAGGTGCAGCTCCTTGAGCCGCCTCGGCATGCGCACCGACCAGCTGGAGTCCCGGAAGTACTTCCGGACCTCGCCCATGATCGTCGGCACCGCGAACGACAGGAAGTCGCTGCCCCGCTCCGGGTCGAAGCGGTCGACCGCGTTGATCAGTCCGACCGTCGCGACCTGCACCAGGTCCTCGTGCGGTTCGCCGCGGTGGCCGAACCTGCGCGCGATGTGCTGCGCGACAGGGAGGTGCTCCGTCACGAGCCTGTCCCGCAGCGTCTCGCGCTTGGGGCCCTCCGGCGTGGCCGCGAGCTCGGCGAACAGCGGAGCCAGGTGGTCGTAGTCACCGGAACGCGACTTGGTCGCGACCTCCGGCTTGGCCTCGTCGACCTTGGCGTCCTCGGTCTTGGTGACCTCTTCGGCCCCGGTCACGTCCGCCCCGGTCACGCATCCACCGCCCCTGCCGTGGACTTCACGAGGGCGATGTGCACCACGAACCCTTCGGTCTCCTCGACTCTGGTCTGCACCGAGTCGACGAGCGCGGTGAGCACGCGCCAGCCGAAGCTGGCCTCGTCGGGGCCCGCCGCCGACTTCGCGGAGACCTTCGCCGAGACGTGGACGGCACCTCTGTCGTCCACCGCGAAATGAGCGCTGAGCACGGCGTCCTGTGCCGCCAGCGTGATCAACGTCGAGCACGTCTCGTCAACGGCGAGCTTCAGGTCCTCGATCGAGTCGAGGTCGAAGTCCTGACGCATCGCGATGTCCGCGGCGACCGCACGCACGATGGACAGCTGCGTGGGGTCCGCCGCCATCCGGAGCTCGACGCCTGACAATTGAGTCACAGCCACCTCGTAGTCCGTTCTGCTGAAGGCCGGCAGGTCCTGCCGTACCCGAATCGATCTCATTTCACACGCGCATTGGCACGTGTAGTGGCCGGTCCCGCCGGGAAATCACCTGGCAGAGGCAACCATCGGAAGGGAGCGCTGTGCTGGTGCACGAGGACTACCTGGCTCTCCGCTTCCCAGCTGACCCGCACGAGGTCGGGCCTGTGCGGCACCGGCTCCGCGAGTGGCTGCGGGCCGGCGGGTTCGACGAGGACGAGGCGAACGACCTCGTGCTCGCGGTGAGCGAAGCGATCAACAACTCCGTCGAGCACGCCTACCCCGGCCCCGCGCACGGCACCGTCGAGGTGCGTGCCCACTTCGGTGCGGACGGGGCCACCCAGGTCGACGTCACCGACCACGGCCAGTGGCGGGTGCCGCCACCGGCTCTGACGATGCGCGGACGAGGGCTTCTGCTCATGCGGGAGAGCGTGGACGAGGTCGACATCGTCCGCAGGGCGAGCGGAACGACCGTCAGCCTGCGCCGGGCGCGCACGCCGGTGCAGCCCGTGACCCGAGGCGCACCCGAGTGCGACGTGCAGGTCCACGAGACCTCCTCCGGCGTTGTGGCGGTCGTGTGCGGGGACGTGCCCGCCGAGGCGGGGCCGTCGTTGCGCCGCACGCTGACCACGGCCGCCCGCGGAGGCACCGTGCCGCTGACCGTCGACCTCAGCGGGCTCGGCGTGGAGAAGAGCGGTGTGGACCGTGCTCTTCACGACGTCGCTGAGGCGCTCAGGGCGGCCGGTAACCGGCTCACCGTGCGGACGCTCTAGCTCAGGGCGGAGTCGACCGACTGGTGGAGGTTGAAGACCTCACCGAGGCCGGTGGCCTCCAGCGGGCGCGTCACGGCCCGAGCGGTCGCCACGACCTTGAGGGTGGCGTCCTGCTGCTGAGCCAGCTTCGCGGCCTCGACGAGCACCGCGAGCCCGGCCGAGCCGAGGAACGTCACACCGGTCATGTCCACCACGAAGGTGCCGCCGTCGCCCAGCCCGTTGACGAGCGCTTCCCGCAACGAGGGCGCCGACACCATGTCGACCTCACCGGACACGGCGAGGACGGTGACTCCGGGCGCCGGCTGCCGCACCTTCAGCTCGATCTGCTCCGCACGTGGATCCTGCACAGTCACCGAAGTACTCCCTCTCACATACAGGGAGCCGCCACGCAGCGGCCCCGATGCGGCTGCTGGCTCAACCGCTGCGGACTCAACCGTACGGGAGAGCCCGCACAACAGGACAGGTCCTGCTGTCCGTACCCGGACAATGGTCGGTTCAAACCGCGATCTCAACTCTTCAGGGCGGACCAGAGCCGCTTCGCGACCTCGTGCGCGGCGGACGGCGGAGTGACCACCTCCTCGGCGCTGTCCTCCAGCGTCCCGCCCACGGTCAGGACCAGTGCCGTGGCCACGTCGCGCAGCTTCACGTTGGCGTGCTGGCTCGCGCGGACCAGCAGTTCGAACGCCTCGCCGGGCGCGCTCGGCCTGGCCCCCATCACCAGGCCCTTCGCCTGTTCGATGTACCTGCGGTGCTGGACCATCTTGACCATCTGGTCCGCGCGCAGGGTCTCGCCGGCGCAGAACTCCACGACCGACGCGGCGTGCGCGACGAGCGGTTCCATCTCCTCGATCGCCTTGAAGTCCGCGAGCTGCGGAGCGTGGTCCAGGTAGACGGTCAGCACCACCGGACCGCTGTCGCCCCAGCTGCCCGGCACCGCCACCACGTGCAGGTCACCGATCGGCCCGGACGTCTGCCGTTCGTCGCGGGAGGCGACGACGAGTGGCCCCTCCCCGGCGTCGAGCTGGGCCTGGTCCAGCTCCCCGGCGACGCCCACGGACCGCAGCTGCTGGGCACCCGGCCAGACGCTCAGACCCACGCCGGGGCATCCGTCCATCTGCTCGCACAGGTGGGTCATCAACCTGTTGAGCAGCTCAGCACCGAATTTCACCTGGTCCACCCGTGGAGGTTAGCCCCGGCCGATGTCAGGCGGGCGTTGTGCGGTCATCGGCGTACGACGAACGGTTGCGCAGGCAAGGACCCGGAGATCCGTTCCGCTTCGGGCCCGGACAGCTCGGCGCGCCGATCGATCCAGTTAACGCTTTGGATCCGAACACGTCACGTGTTCTGAACCACAGTCCGCCAGAATTCGTTTGCAGGGATAACGCCGGACCCCCGGCACGCGACATCCCTGATGTCACGGAGGGACAGAAATGAGAACCGCCATGGAAACCCAGCCGCAGCAGGACGCGGAGTGCGACTCGGCACTGCCGACCACGCCGTGCAGCGTGGTCTGGAGCCGCGGCCACGCCTACGTGCTCGAGGGTTTCCGCGCCCGCTGGGTCGGTCGTGACGACCGCGGTCGCCCGCACGCCATCACCGGCGCCGAGATGCAGCGCCGGGGCTGGACGCACACACGCACCGCCTGAACCTCGCAAACTGAACGAAGTACGCAGAACGACCGCCACACCCGCAACCAGTCGCACCGCGTGCCGTGACGCCATCCGGCAGCCCCTGCGCAGTCACTCGTTTAGAGTGCGGGTGTGCGTGATCCGGCTGATCGCCTGCTGACGATTCCGAACCTGCTCAGCGTGTTGCGGCTGGCCGGTGTTCCGCTCTTCCTGTACCTGTTGCTCGGACCCCGCGCGGACGGCTGGGCGCTGCTCGTCCTCGTCTTCGCGGGGCTCTCCGACTGGCTCGACGGCAAGCTCGCGCGCTGGCTCAACCAGATGAGCAACCTCGGCGCGCTGCTCGATCCCGCCGCCGACCGCCTCTACGTGTTCTGCACGCTGCTGGCGTTCGTCATCAGGGACATCGTGCCGCTCTGGGTCGCCCTCGTGCTCGTGGGGCGAGAGGTCGTCGTCGGCATCTGCCTGCTGGTGCTGCGGCAACGGGGCTGGGGCACCTTCGAGGTGACCTACCTGGGCAAGGCCGCGACGTTCAACCTGCTGTACGCCTTCCCCCTGCTGCTCCTCGCGCAGGGCGACTCCGGGTGGGCGCAGGTCGCCCTGCCGTTCGCCTACGCGTTCACGGCCTGGGGCGGGGCGCTCTACCTGTGGTCGGCGCTGCTGTACGTCTACCAGTTCTTCCTGGCCCTGAGGACCACACCTCGCACGGTCGCGTGAAAAGATCACCCCATACAGGTTCAGCACGAGGAGCGCAGTCAGTTGATTCCCGAGGAGCTTCGCTACACCGAGGAGCACGAGTGGATCGCCAGCAGTGGCGAGAGCACAGTGCGCGTCGGCATCACCGACTACGCCCAGGAACAGCTCGGTGACGTCGTCTTCGTCCAGCTGCCCGAGGTCGGTCACACCGTGGCGGCGGGTGACACGTTCGGCGAGGTCGAGTCGACCAAGAGCGTCTCCGACCTCTACTCGCCGCTCGACGGTGAGGTCGTCGCCATCAACGACGCGTTGGTCCAGGCCCCGGACTCGGTGAACACCGACCCGTACGGCGAGGGCTGGATGGTCGAGATCAGGCTGAACGACCCCGAGGCGCTGGAAGGCCTGCTGGACGCGGACGCGTACAAGGCGTTGGTGGAGAAGGAGTGACGTCGATCTTTCGCCGGATCTTCGGCCGGAAGGGGAGCCGCGCTGAAGGCGGTGACCCCAACGCGATAGGTTTTACCGGAAGTGACGGATCCAGCAGCAGGAGGAGAGCTCAGGTGAGCACGAACGACGGCCCAGGCGTTCCGCCGGAGCAGTCCCCGGAGCGGACCTCCGTCTTCCGGGCGGACTTCCTCCAGGAGATGGAAGGCGGCGCCGAGGCGCCCGCACAGGAGCCGGCCGTTGCCGGTGTTGACGCCCTTCCCGCCGGTTCCGCGCTGCTCGTGGTCAAGCGCGGTCCGAACGCCGGTTCCCGGTTCCTGCTGGACCGAGACACGACGAGCGCCGGGCGCCACCCCGACAGCGACATCTTCCTGGACGACGTGACGGTCTCGCGCCGGCACGCCGAGTTCCGCCGGGAGAGCGGCGAGTTCGTCGTCATCGACGTGGGCAGCCTCAACGGCACCTACGTCAACCGCGAGCCGGTCGACCAGGCCGTCCTCGCGAACGGTGACGAGGTCCAGATCGGCAAGTTCCGCCTCGTCTTCCTGACGGGTCCTGGCTCCGCGGGAGCCTGACGCGTGACGGCCGGGCGGCCACAACGCGGGGACTCGAGCATCGGAGCTGTGCTCGCACAGCTTCGTCCCGAGTTCCCCGACGTCACCATCTCCAAGATCCGCTTCCTGGAAGCGGAGGGGCTGGTCCGCCCGGCACGCACCGCCTCCGGCTACCGCCAGTTCAGCGTGGCGGACGTCGAGAGGTTGCGGTTCGTGCTGTCCGCACAACGGGACAGGTACTTACCGCTCAAGGTGATCCGCGAGCAGCTCGCCGCCGTCCCGGAGGACGCGGCGTCGGTCTCCCGGATCGAACTGCTGACCCAGACCGGAACCAGCGCCGACCAGCTGTCCCAGCTGGAGCGCGACGGTCTGCTGCGTCCCGGCCCCGGTGGCCGGTTCACCACCGACGACATCACAGCGCTCCGCACGATCCGGCTGATGACCGGTCTCGGCGTCGAGCGCGAACACCTGCGCGCGGTCCGCGCGGCAGCGGATCACGAGGTCGTCGTGCTGAACTCGTTCTCAGATCCTGAGACGGTGCGGGAATTGGCTGACCTCTTCACCTCGTTGCACACGTTGTTGGTGAGAGCAGGGTTGCGGCAATCATCTTGATCACGTTCTGCCCGCAACGATTGAGCACACGGCCCGCTTGGCGGGTAGCGTCGAACGCATACGCCGGGGGATGCTCGGAGACGAACCGGGTACTCCCCAACGAGTCAGAGGGAGGCGAGACCCGATGAGTGAGATGCGCGTCGTGGGCGTCCGGGTGGAGCTGCCCCAGAACCAGCCGATCCTCCTGCTGCGGGAAACCGAGGGCGAGCGGTACCTGCCGATCTGGATCGGATCCGTCGAGGCCACGGCGATCGCGCTCGAGCAGCAGGGCGTGCGTCCCGCGCGTCCGCTCACCCACGACCTGTTGAAGGACGTCATCGGGGCGCTGGGACGCAACCTGGAGCAGGTGCGGATCACCGACCTGCAGGAGGGCACGTTCTTCGCGGAGCTCGTGTTCGACGGCGACGTGCGGGTGTCCGCGCGGCCGTCCGACTCGGTGGCGCTGGCGTTGCGGGTCGGCGTGCCGATCCACGCCGAGGAGGCCGTGCTCGCCGAGGCCGGCCTGATCATCCCGGACGAGCAGGAGGACGAGGTGGAGAAGTTCCGCGAGTTCCTCGACTCGGTCTCCCCCGAGGACTTCAGGGGCGCGGACACCTGAGTTTCCGGGTGTGTCGCACTGCGTCTCGTTAGGGCACGAGGCAGTTCGTTTGGACGTCCCTCCATCGGACTACTTACGGTCGTTTTGACCGCTAAACGATCACTAAACGTCACCTGAACGTGCTAGTTCGGGTGACGGTGTGACTCTCCACCTGAGGTTGAGGGTCGACACTCCCCGCGCGTCGCGTTGACCTGCCCTCGGACCGGTCCTACCGTCGAACTCGAGTGGACGTCGCCGCGCCGTGAAAGCGGACGCGGCGGCTTGACGGTCATGAGTTTCGTGGCCGTTCCGAGGGGAGGCAGGCGTGGTCGAGGAAGCGCCCTTGAGGGCCGAATCCGGGCTGCAGGGTGAACTGTTCCCGGACTCCTCGCTGCCGGACGAGCTCGTCGGTTACCGAGGACCCGCGGCGTGTCAGGTCGCGGGCATCACGTACCGGCAGCTCGACTACTGGGCACGGACCGGGCTGGTCGCGCCGACGGTGCGGATGGCGCACGGCTCCGGCAGCCAGAGGCTGTACTCCTTCAAGGACATCCTGGTCCTCAAGGTCGTGAAGCGGCTGCTGGACACCGGTGTCTCGTTGCAGAACATCAGGGTGGCGGTCGACCACCTGCGCCGACGCGGCGTGCAGGACCTGGCGAAGATCACCCTGTTCTCCGACGGCACCACCGTCTACGAGTGCACCTCACCGGAAGAGGTCGTTGATCTGCTGCAGGGCGGTCAGGGCGTGTTCGGCATCGCGGTGAGCGGTGCGATGCGCGAGATCTCCGGCACGATCCACGAGTTCCCGGCCGAACGAGCGGACGGCGTCGAGATCGCCCCGATGACCGAGGACGAGCTGACCCGCCGCCGTCGCGAGCGCGCCACCGGCTGACCGGCCCGACGACCGTGGCCGACTGGCGCCGTGGGATGGCCGGTCGGCAGAAGCGAGCGGAACCGCTGCGCCCCTAGCGTTCTCCGCATGACGCACACCCCCTCCTATCAGGTCGTGAAGGTGCTGGAAGCGGCGGCGCAGCGCGCGGTGCGGCTGGAGTTCGGCTTCGTCGGCACCGAGAACCTGCTGATCTCGCTGATCGACACCACCGGGCCCGGCCGCAAGCTCGGCGTGAAGTCGCTGCGGGCCCAGGCGATGGCGCGGGGGACCGAGACCTGGGCCGACGACGACGGCGGTGTCGTTCCCGAGGCTCATCCGGACGTCACGGCGTTGCTGAACGTCTCCTGCGACCGCCTCGCCCTGGAGACCGTGCCGCCCGTCAGCCGTGCGCTGCACGAGTGCCTGCTCGCGGCGTTCGCCCAGGCCGGCGACGGCGTGCTGACCACGACCCACCTCTCGCTCGCGTTGCTGAAGCAGCGTTCCGGACGTGCCGCCGACCTGTTCCTGCTGCGCGGAGTGGACGTCGAGGCGACGGCCGCCGCCGTACGAGCCGATGCCGCGCGACCCCACGCCGAGGTCGAGGAGGCGAGGGCCGTCCGGTTGCTGCGCAAGGCGGGCGCGCTCGAAGGGGACGCCGGCGGCGGGTACGTGCGCTGGCTGATGCGCCTGGTCGCGAAGGGTCAGGGACTGGGCGGCCCGCTGCTGACCGTCGTGCGCGCCGAGGCCCAGCTCCTCGCCGTGGCCGCGAAGCGCGACTTCTCGTCCCGCGACCTCGTGGAGGCGGTGCTGACGGTCGACCACCACCTGAAGGTCGCGGGCCGCAGGCTCAAGCCGGAGTTCGAGTCGGACGGCGCGGCGGCGTTGCGCGAGGCCGGAGTGGACCCGGCGGCGTTGCCGGAAGGCGGTTCGGTCGACCGCGCGGTGGAACGCGCGAAGCTCGTCGCGGCCCGGCGCGGTGACGCCATCGTGAGCACCCGGCACCTGCTCGCGGCGGTGCGCGACGACCCGGCGGACCCCGTCGCGGGAGCGCTCGCCGGTCTCGCCACTGAGACGTAGGTCGCGTCCCTAGCGACTACCCGGGCTGCCTGCGGGTATTCTTCTCGGGTAGTCGCTGAACTCAGGCGGGAGAGACCGGGTCACGAGCCCGGCGCCGAAGGAGCAAGTCCCTCCCCGGGAACCTCTCAGGCATCCAGGACCGCCAGAGCGAGACGCCTCTGGAAAGTGGACTCCCGCAAGGGAATCCCGCCGACGGTGAAAGCCCGTTCTCGCAACGGGTGAACCTCTCAGGCGCCCCAGCCGGGGTACGGACAGAGCGGGGAGGGCACAGGACCAGTGTGCCCGCAGCCACCCCCGGAGGCGTTAGATGACGCAGGACCGCATTCCGCTCGCCGCTCTCGAGCACGGCACCCCGTTCGCCGACCGCCACGTCGGTCCGCGCCCCGCCGAACTCGCGCGCATCCTCGACGTCATCGGCGTCGGATCGCTGGAGGAACTGGCGCAGCACGCGGTTCCGTCGTCCATCCACGAACGCGACCTCGTGCTGGACCTGCCCGCGCCGGCCACCGAGACCGAGGCGCTCGCGGAGCTGCGTGAGCTCGCGTCGCAGAACCGCCCGATGACGCAGATGATCGGCCTCGGCTACTACGACACCGTGACGCCGGGCGTGATCCTGCGCAACGTGCTCGAAAGCCCCGCCTGGTACACGGCCTACACGCCGTACCAGCCGGAGATCTCGCAGGGCCGCCTCGAAGCGCTGCTGAACTTCCAGACGATGGTGGGCGACCTGACGGGCCTGCCGACCGCGAACGCGTCCATGCTGGACGAGTCGACCGCCGCCGCCGAGGCGATGACGCTCGTGCGCCGCGCCGGCAAGTCCAAGTCGAACAAGTTCGTCGTCGACGCCGACACGCTGCCGCAGACGCTGGCCGTGATCGAGACGCGCGCCGAGCCGCTCGGCATCGAGATCGTCGTCGCCGACCTGTCGCAGGGCATCGAGGGCCTGGGCCTCGGTGGCGACTTCTACGGCGTGCTGCTGTCCTACCCCGGCGCGTCCGGTGTGGTGCGCGACCAGGCCGGTCTGATCGAGGAGATCCACGCCGCGGGCGCGCAGGCCGTGGTCGTCGCCGACCTTCTCGCGCTGACCCTGCTGCGCGCTCCGGGTGAGATCGGCGCGGACGTCGTCGTCGGCACCACGCAGCGCTTCGGCGTGCCGATCGGCTTCGGCGGCCCGCACGCCGGGTACATGGCCGTCCGGTCCGGTCTGGAGCGTCAGCTGCCCGGCCGTCTCGTCGGTGTCTCCGTCGACGCGGACGGCTCGCTGGCCTACCGCCTCGCGTTGCAGACGCGCGAGCAGCACATCCGCCGCGAGAAGGCCACGTCCAACATCTGCACCGCTCAGGTGCTGCTGGCCGTGATCGCGTCCATGTACGCCGTCTACCACGGCCCCGAGGGCCTGCGCGCCATCGCGACCCGCGTGCACCGCCTGGCCACCGTGCTCGCCACGGGCCTGTGCGAGGCCGGTCTGGACGTCGTGCACGGCGAGTTCTTCGACACCGTCGAGGTCCGCGTTCCCGGTGAGGCCGCCGCCGTCGTCGAGAAGGCCCGCGCGGCCGGCATCAACCTGCGTCTCGTCGACGCCGACGTCGTCGCCATCGCGTGCGACGAGAAGACCACGCGCGCGCACATCATCGCCGTGTGGGAGGCGTTCGGCGTCACCAAGGCCGACGTGGACGCCATCGACGCCGACACCGCCGACGGCATCCCGGCCGACCTGCGCCGCACCTCGGACTACCTGACCCACCCGGTCTTCCACGCGCACCGCTCCGAGACGGCCCTGCTGCGCTACCTGCGCGCGTTGTCCGACAAGGACGTCGCCCTGGACCGCAGCATGATCCCGCTCGGCTCCTGCACGATGAAGCTGAACGCCACCGCGGAGATGGAGTCCATCACGTGGCCGGAGTTCTCGGGCCTGCACCCGTTCGCGCCCGTCGAGGACGCGCGCGGCATGCTGAAGATCGTGTCGGACCTGGAGGCCTGGCTCGCCGAGGTCACCGGCTACGACGCCGTCTCGCTGCAGCCCAACGCCGGTTCGCAGGGTGAGTTCGCCGGTCTGCTCGCCATCCGCGCGTACCACCGCGCCAACGGCAACGCCGCCCGCGACGTCTGCCTGATCCCGTCGTCCGCCCACGGCACCAACGCCGCGTCCGCCGTCATGGCCGGCATGCGCGTCGTCGTCGTGAAGTGCGACGACAAGGGCAACATCGACATGGGCCACCTGCGCACCACGGTCGCCGAGCACGCCGACGACCTGGCCGCGATCATGATCACCTACCCGTCGACCCACGGCGTGTACGAGGACACCGTCCGCGAGGTCTGCGGCCTGGTCCACGACGCGGGCGGCCAGGTGTACGTCGACGGCGCGAACCTCAACGCCCTCATCGGGTTGGCGAGGTACGGCAAGTTCGGCTCGGACGTCTCGCACCTGAACCTGCACAAGACGTTCTGCATCCCGCACGGCGGCGGCGGCCCCGGCGTCGGCCCGATCGGCGTCCGCGAGCACCTCGCGCCGTTCCTGCCGAACCACCCGCTGCAGCCCACCGCGGGCCCGGCCACCGGCGTCGGCCCGATCTCCGCGGCCCCGTGGGGTTCCGCGTCGATCCTGCCGATCTCGTGGGCGTACGTGCGCATGATGGGCGGCGACGGCCTGCGCCGCGCGACCCTGACGGCCGTGGCCGCCGCGAACTACGTGGCACGGCGCCTGGACGAGCACTACCCGGTCCTCTACACCGGCGAGGGCGGCTTCGTGGCCCACGAGTGCATCCTCGACCTGCGCCCGATCACCAAGGCCACCGGCGTGACGGTGGACGACGTCGCGAAGCGCCTCGCCGACTACGGCCTGCACGCCCCGACCATGTCGTTTCCGGTCGCCGGCACGCTGATGGTCGAGCCGACCGAGTCCGAGGACCTGGGCGAGATCGACAGGTTCATCAACGCCATGATCGCCATCAAGCACGAGATCGACCGCGTCGGCGCCGGCGAGTGGCCCGTCGAGGACAACCCGCTGCGCAACGCCCCGCACACCGCGGCCTGCGTGACCGTCGGCGAGTGGAACCACCCGTACACCCGCGAGGAGGCCGTCTTCCCCGCCGGCCAGAGCGCGACCCCGAAGATCTGGCCGCCGGTCCGCCGCATCGACGGCGCGAAGGGCGACCGCAACCTGGTCTGCTCCTGCCCGCCGCTTGAGGCGTACAGCAGCTGATCGAGGGCTTTCAGGCCCCGACGGGACAGGCGTCGTCGCCGCAGTTCTCGTCGGGGCTCAGGCCCGGCTTCGCCAGGTCGTGCTCGAACGCGAAGTGGAAGCAGTCCGGGTGCATCCGCTCGAACAGCGCGAAGTCCTCGGCCTCCAGCTCGACCGTCTCACCACAACGCTGGCACGTCTGTTCGTCCGACACGGTGCAGATCGTCTCACCCGCGCCGGGCGAACAGGATCGCGCCGTCCTCTCCGAGCAGCCACCGCGCCTCGACGGTGAACCCGGCGTCCCGCAGCCACTGCGCCACCCGGTCCGGAGGGCGCAGGTGCACGTTCACCTGCATCGGGTGCCCGCCGTAGCCCTGCGTCTTGAGGTTCGTGCGGTCACCGACGTGGAAACCCAGCTGCAGCAACCCGTCCGGCCGCAACGCGTCGTGGAAGTGCCCGAGCACGACGGGCACGAGCTCGTCCGGCACGTGGATCAGCGACCACCAGGCGAGGATCCCGCCGACCGGTCCGGGCAGCGGGTCCGTCATCGACCCCACCTCGAACCGCAGCTCGGGGTGGTTGCGCCGGGCGAGCGCGATCATCGCGGGGGAGAGGTCGATCCCGGACGCGTCGGCCCCGAGGTCGTTCAGCCGCGCGGTGATGTCACCGGGCCCGCAACCGACGTCGAGGACCGGCCCGCTCACCTCCTCGGCGAACAAGCGCAGCGCCGCCCGCAGGTGGGGCAGACCGGCCAGCAGGTCACGAGTGAGTTCGGCATAGCTGGCGGCAACGGTGTCGTAGGAGTCGCGGGTGTCGGCGAGCCACTCGGTCACGCGGGAAAGCTACTCCTCGAACGGCTCCGGGCGGTGCCGTCCGAACAACGCCAGCGCGGAGATCCACACGTCCGGATCCCCGTCCCAGTCCATCGCCTTGATCTGGTCCGCGGACCGCCGCCCGCCGATGGCCCGCACCAGCTCGAACGACGTCGTCCGCAACGTCCCCGCCGGGTCGCCGTGGCCGAGCACGCGGTCGCCGTGCTCCAGCGTGATCCGCAGCGCAGGCACGTCGTTCTCCCGCATGCGCTTGTCGAGCTCCTGCAACGGCCGCACCAGCGCCGCCCGCACTTCGACGCCGTCCCGGTGACCAGGAACCCCCAGTGCCGCACGGAGATCGTGCTCGTGCGCCACCACCTCGGACACCAGCACCGGCCCCATCGGCGTGTCGAACAACGGCCGGGCCAGGTCCAGGTTCGCGTCCCACTCGGCGAAGGCGTCGGACAGCGAGTTGTCGCGGCGGTCGCGCACCTGCCGTTCGCCCCACTCGCCGGACTCGACACCGTCGAACCGGCGGTCCACGAAGTCGCGCAGACCGCCGGCGAGGTGCGCCACCACGTCCTTGACCGACCAGCCGGGCGTCGCCGCCACGGGCGTCTGCGGGTCACGGCCCTCGACGAGCGAGGTGATCCGCTGCTTGGCCGCGTCGTAGATGGGGGCGTTGGTCATGGTCAGACCTCGTACTCCAGGGTGTAGGTGCCGCTGCCATCCTCCGCCCAGTCGATCGTCACCGCACCTCGCGCGTTCAGGTACCTGCCGGTGCCGTCGACGACCTCGGTGGAACCCTCCACAGCGGACCGGTAGGCGCCGACGTGCCGCAGTACCAGCGTGCCCTCGTCGGTCACGACCTCCTCGATCGCGGTCGTCCACGCCACGTCGTCGCCGTAGTACATGAGGTACCGGCAGCTGCCGACGCCGCTCACGTCACCCGTGTACGAGAACTGGACGTGCGCCTCGGTGAGCTTGCGCCCCTCGACCTCCTTGTAGGACCGGCCGTCCCAGGTCTTCTCGTCCCAGCTCTTCACTTCGATGGTTCCGGTTGCCTTCATGACCGTCACTCTGCTGGCAATTCCTGACAGATCGTGTCAGGTTTGCTCCATGAAATCCGGCAGGCTCCTCCAGGTCCTCCTGCTCCTGCAGTCCAGGGGCCGGATGACGGCCGACGAACTGGCCGAGGAGCTGGAGGTCTCGCCCCGCACCATCTACCGCGACATCGAGTCCCTCTCAGCGTCCGGCGTCCCCGTCTACGCCGACCGCGGCCCGGCCGGCGGGTACCAGCTGGTCGACGGCTACCGCACCCGGCTCACCGGCCTCACCACCGGCGAGGCGCGGTCGCTGTTCCTCGCGGGCCTCCCCGGACCGGCGGAGGCACTGGGGCTGGGGGAGTTCGCGGCCGCCGCCCAGCTCAAGCTCCTCGCCGCGCTGCCGACCGAACTGCGTTCCCGCGCCGAGCAGATCCGCAGGCGGTTCCACCTCGACACCCCGACGTGGTTCCGCGGCGACGAACCCACCGAGCACCTCGCCACGATCGCCGACGCCGTCTGGGAGCAGCGCCGCGTGCGGATGACCTACCAGCGGTGGGGCAACGAGGTCGTCGAACGCGAGGTCGACCCGTACGGGCTCGTGCTGAAGGCGGGCACCTGGTACTTCGTCGGCAGCGGCCGCACCTACCGCGTGTCCCGCGTGCTGACGCTGCAGGCCCTGCCCGAGACGTTCGACCGTCCGGAGGACTTCGACCTCGCGCGCTTCTGGGCCGACTGGTCGGAGCGGTTCGAGGCGCGCATGTACGGCGAACGCGTCACCGTGCGCATGACGCGGTCCGGGCTGGACAAGACCCAGTACCTGCTCAGCGGCTACCAGGCACGCGTGATCCGGGAGCTGGCGCCCGAACCCGGTGAGGAGTTCGGCTTCCCCACCGAGTCGACCAGGCACGCCACGGCTGACCTGCTCAAATTCGGTGCGGACGTGGAAGTCCTGGCACCAAACGAGTTCCGGCGTGAACTGGCCGACATCATCAAGGCGATGCAGGACGTCTACAACGGTGCGAAGCTACCCGCATGGTTCCGCTGATCTCGTTGAACAACGGAGTACGGATCCCTCAACTCGGCTTCGGCGTCTACCAGGTGCCGGAGGACCAGGTGGCCGGTGCGGTCACGACGGCGATCGAGGCCGGTTACCGCAGCATCGACACGGCCGCGGCCTACGGCAACGAGTCCGGTGTCGGCGACGCGATCGCCGGCGTCCCCGGCCTGTTCGTCACCACCAAGCTGCGCAACGCCGACCAGGGCTACGACTCGGCGCTGCGGGCGTTCGACGAGAGCATGCGCCGCCTGCGTCTCGACGTGCTCGACCTCTACCTCATCCACTGGCCGACCCCGAAGCGCGACCTCTACGCCGAGAGCTGGCGCGCGTTGGAGCAGCTGTACGCCGACGGCCGGGTGCGCGCGATCGGCGTCTCGAACTTCCACACCCCGCACCTGCAGCGCCTGTTCGACGAGTTCCCGACCACTCCGGCGGTGAACCAGATCGAGCTGCATCCGTTGCTGCAGCAGGAAGAGATGCGCAAGGTGCACGTCACGCACCGCATCGTCACCGAGGCGTGGTCACCGCTCGCCCAGGGCAGGTTGCTGCGCGAGCCCGACCTCGTCGGCCTGGCCGACAAGTACGGCAAGACGCCGGCGCAGATCGTGCTGCGCTGGCACGTCCAGCTCGGCAGCGTCGTGATCCCGAAGTCCGTCACGCCCTACCGGGTCAAGGAGAACATCGACATCTTCGACTTCGAACTGGCACCCGACGACATGCTGGTGATCACCGAGCTCGACAACGGCACCCGCACCGGCCCCGACCCGGACCGCTTCAACGGGGGCTGAGCCGCGCCCCGGTCAGGCCTTGGTCGACAGGACCTGACCGAGCGCGGCCTCCACGCCGTTCTCGTTCTCCACCACCGACACCGAACCGCCGGTCGTCTGCGCGATGTCCGTCAGCGCGTCCTTGTCCACGTCACCGCCGATCGCGATGAAGCTGACCGGCAGGTCCGTCCCGTGCAGCTGCGACTTGAGGTTCTCCAGGTCGATGCCGCCGTCGGACTTGCCGTCGGTGATCACCACGACCCGGTTGACCCGCCCGGCCACGAACCCGTCGTGCGCGGTCTCGTAGCAGGCCGCCAGCGAGCTGTAGAGCTGCGAGCCCTCGGCGGTCTTGAGCGCGTCGACCGCCCTGCGCAACGCGTCGCGCTTCTCGCTGACGGCGGCGGTGGCGGCCAGTTGCTTGTACGGCTTGGACCCGTCGAGGTCGCGCGCGAACTCCCACAGGCCGAACGAGCCGGAGACCGACCGGTCGACCTGGCCGCGCAGAGCGGCTTTCACCTTGTCCAGCCGGGTTTTCATCGACGTCGAGACGTCCGTGAGCACCGTGACGACCTGCCCGCCGCGGTCGGCGGACTGCCAGGCCGACGAGATCTGCTGCGTGGTCGTGGCGTCGGCCGCGACGAGGTTCTCCGTGACGGGAGACCACGAGACACCCGGCGACGGCGACGGACGGTCCTGAGTGGACTCCACGCGCAGCCCGCCCTTCGCGAGGATCGCCTGCTGCGACGGTTCGGTCATGAAGTCGCGGAACGCCTGCGCCGCACGGACTTCCGCTTCGCCGACCTCCGTGCCGCCCAGTGCGACGTACGGGAAGTCCGCCACCGGAGCCGGTCCGGCCGGCAGCACGCCGACCAGCGGCTTCGACGGGGCCTCCTTGCCCGTGTTGTGTCGGAACAGGTCCACTTCGGACACCGGCGTGACGGAGAAGCCCGCCGCGTTGACCGTGGCGCTGTCACCCAGGCGCCGCAGCGCGTCCCGCGTCGTCGGGGGAACCTCCGGCGGCACCGCGGCCGCGAGCTTGGACAGCGCGGACTTCGAGGCGTCCGATCCGAGCGACTCCGCCGTCACGGGGCCCGCGCCGCCGGCGAGCGCCGACTGGATCGCGAGCGCGGACGCGGTGTTCGCTGCCGGGTCGGGCATCGCGACGCTGAACCGGCCCCAGGACTGGCCGTACTTCTCCCAGTCCGTCACCTCGGGCATGTCCGACCAGCGGAAGTCCTTCAGCACCGGCGCGGCGGCCTCGGGGGCGGCGAGCAGCACCGGGGAGGTGCCGACGGACTTGGGTGCCGAGCCGACCAGCTTCGCGTTCAGCGCGGAGAGGCGGTTGGCCCAGAGGGTCGAGTCGGGCAGCCACGCGTGGGGCCGCTTGCCGAGCTTCTCCTCGTCCCAGGTGGTCGTCAGGCCTTCGAGCACCGCGGAGGAGTCCGCGGACGTCACTTCGATCGCGATGCAGTGGTCGTACACGACGGGCCGGGTCGCGCTGTAGGCCTGCGCGACGTCCCGCACGGCCTCGGCGACGCTGGGCGTCACGGCCACCCGCAGCACCGAGTCGCCCTCGCTGCAGTTCTGGGCCAGCGCCTGCGAGCGCTTGTCGAGCACCCCACCGGCCCAGGACAGCGCGAGCCAGCTGAGACCAATCAGCACCACGAGCACGACGATGAGCACGGGCCACTTGGCGATTCCGCGCTTCACCTTCGCCCGCAGAGCGCGGTGTCGAGACATCGATCCCTCACAACTACTCAGCGGCCCCCGACGACCGCCAATCACGCTAACAGGTGAACTCGTTCAGCAGAGTGAAGTCACTGTAAGTATCGACTGGCAAACGAAGATGAGCCGTTCTCGCAACGGTCGCGCCCGATCGGCGAACTCCGCCTGCCGCCGGACGTACTCAGCGCGTCCCTCCGGCGTCTCGATCCGCACCGGCCCGTACCCGAGCTGCTCCAGGTCGTAGGGCGATGCCCGCATGTCGAGTTCGCGCACGTCAGCGGCCAGTTCGAAGCAGTCGGCCACCAACTCGGAGGGTGTCGCGGGTTCCATTTTATAGCCCCACTTGAACAAATCCATGTTCGCGTGCAAACAACCCGGCTGTTCGTTCGACAACTGGTCGTCACGCGTGGGCTGCAGAGCGTTGCGCGGCCGAGCGGGTGGAGTGAAGAAGCGGAACGCGTCGAAGTGCCCGCACTGGATCCGGCTCGCCTCGACCACCTCGTCGGTGCCGTCGCTGCCGAGCCGCAGCGGCCACGCGTTGTGCCGGACCTCCTCCGGCTGCTGCCGGTAGACCATGGCCCACTCGTGCAGCCCGAAGCAGCCGAGCCGTGCGGGACGGCTGAGCGTCGCCGTGAGCAGCGCCTGGACGAACTCCAGCGTCTTGGCCCGCTGCCCGAGGAAGCTGTCGACGTCGAGCGTGACGCCCTCATCGATCCGCTTGTAGTGCGGGAACTCCAGGTACTCGTCCGCGTCCTCAAGAACGACACCGGGCCCGGGATGCCACCGTTCGAGCCGCACGGGCCGATGGCTGTAGTACGTGAAGAGGAAGTCCATCACCGGGTGCTTCTCCTTGCGAAGCTTCCGTTCCTGGTGCGGACCCGTGAACCGGCGCATGCGCGCGACGTGCGCATCGCGCGATTGGTGCCATTGGGCTCGGGTCAGGACTTCCACGGGCGATTACCGTACGCGAATGGTGAAGAGCAACGCCTCCACGGTGGCCCAGTACCTCGCCGAACTGCCTGATGAGCAGCGTGCCGAGGTCGAGGCCGTGCGCGACGTGGTCCTCGCCAACCTCCCCGACGGCTACGTCGAGGCGATGGACTGGGGCCTGATCACCTACGGCGTCCCGCTGGAGGTGAGCGGCCCGACCTACAACGGCAAGCCGCTGCTCTACGTCGCCCTCGCCGCCCAGAAGCGCTACTACTCCCTCTACCTGACCACGGTGATGGAGGAGTTCGAGGAGTCGTTCAGGGCCAGGTGGGCGGAGACCGGCAAGAAGCTCGACATGGGCAAGGCCTGCGTGCGCTTCAAGCGGTCCTCCGACCTGGCCCTCGACGTCGTCGCCGACGAGGTCGCGCGCCTGTCGGTGCCGCGGTTCGTCGACTGGCACGCCGAGAACAGGGCTAAAGCGGCGGCACGAGCCCGGTGAACGTCCGCGCGCCGTTGCAGTGCGGGCACTCCCGCCCGTTGTCGACGGTCCGCGGCGCGCCGCCGATGATCGCGAGCGTCGGTGCCGCGATGTAGCTCGCGCCCCCGCACAGGTGGCACACCGTGCGCGGTTCGGGCGTGACGGCGAAGAGATCGTCCGGGTCTTCCTCGTCCTCGAACTCGTCGTCCTCGGCGAACTCGTCCTCGTCGTCGTCACTCATGCCGCCCAACCTAGTGGACCGGCTCTCCCGCACCGCTGAGCGACTCGGCGGTCGCCTCCTCGCCGCAGTGCGCGCACACGACGCGCGGCTCCAGCACGTGGCCGCACGAGTGTCGGTACACGAGCGGGAGGGGGCCCTGCGTCACGTAGTCGTCGCCCCACTCCTTGAGCATCAGGAACACGTTGTGCAGCGCCCGGCCAGTGTCGGTCAGGTGGTACTCGTGCCGCGGCGGGTGCTCGGAGTACTGGCGCTTCTCCAGCAGACCGGCGGCGACCAGCTTCTTCAGGCGCGCGGTCAGCACGTCACGGGACGCGCCGGTGTTCGCCACGATCTGGTCGAACCGCGTGTTGCCGAAGAAGACCTCGCGCAACGCCAGCAGTGACCAGCGCTCGCCCACGACCTCCAGTGCGTTCGCGACGGAGCAGCTTCGGGGTGCCATGTGACCATCCTAGCAGTGAGTTGGCAAATCCAACTAACCTCGCTAACGTGAGTTGGGAAGTCCAACTCAGGAGGTAGTCATGGGATTCAACGGTGCTGTGGTGCTGGTGACCGGGGCCAACCGCGGGCTCGGCAGGGCGTTCGCGCAGGAGTTCGTGAAGCGCGGCGCGAAGGTCTACGGCGGCGCGCGGAACACGGCGTCCGTGGTGGACGAGGGCGTGATCCCGGTGCGGCTGGACGTGACCGACGACGCGGACGTCGCCGCCGCGGCGAAGGAGCTCGGTGACGTCACGATCGTCGTGAACAACGCGGGCGTGCTCGTGCCCGACGCCGGCGTCGACGGCATCAAGGCGGAGTTCGACGTCAACTTCTACGGGATCGTCCGCACGACGGACGCGTTCGCGCCGATCCTGAAGACCAACGGCGGCGGCACGATCGTCAACGTGCTGAGCATCCTGTCGTTCGTCGGCCGTCCGGCCTGGCGCGGCTACGCGGCGACCAAGGCGGCGGCGTGGTCGCTGACGAAGTCGACCAGGGAAGCGTTGCGGGACCAGGGAACCAGGGTCGTCGCGGTGCACTCCGGCTTCATCGACACCGACATGGCGGCGGGCCAGGACGGCCCCAAGATCACCACCGAGGACCTCGTCGAGCAGGTGCTCCAGGCCGTCGAGAACGGCGACGACGAGGTCCTCGCCGACGACCGCACCCGCGCGGTGAAGGCCTCACTGGCCTCGTGAGCGCGCGTCCTCCCGCCGCAGCTCCCACACCACGTCCACCCCGACGCGCCTGCCGATCGCGGGCTCGCGCGCCGGTGTGCGGCGTTCGACCTCGGTGAACCCGAGCCGCCTCGGCACACCGCTGCTCGCCACGTTGGCCTCGTCGTGCCAGATCTGGACCCTGCGCACGCCGTCCAGCGCGAACGCGAACTCGACGAGCTCCGCGGTCGCGGCGGTGGCGTGGCCACGTCCGGTGTGCCCGGCGTGGAGCCAGTACCCGATCTCCACGAGGTCCCGCGCGCGGCGCATCGCCGTCACCACACCGACGATCGCGCCGCCGACGGTGATGGCGTGGGCGAACGCAGTTCCGCCCTCCCACTCCTCAGCGGCCTTGCGGAGGAACGCGGCGGCGATCTCCGAGCTGTAGCCGTTGGCCGCCCACGGTGACCACGGCTTCAAGTGGTCGAGCGACTCCGTGACGGCCCGGACCAGCTCCTCGCCGTCGGCCTCACTCAGCTTCCGGAGCTCCATGCCCGACTTTGTAGCGCAGGTGCGTGACGGACCTCGACTCGATTACGGGTTCAGCCGATGGGCTCGGGCAGCTTCGCCACCTCGTACTCGCAGTCGATGACGTCACCGGTGGCCGGGTCGCGCAGTTCCACGCGCCACTTCGACGCGAACTGGTCCACGCCGTGGTGCATCGGGATCGTGCCGGACAGCAGCACGGTGCCGGGGGCGAGCAGGTCCAGCTCCTTCAGCCGGTCCACCCAGTACTGCGGGGTCAGCAGCTCGGCGAGCGTGCCGCGCTGGATCTCCACGCCGTCCGCCCACGCCGTGAGCTCGATCGAGTCGATCCGGTCCGCCACGTCGGCGAGACGCCACGCCTTGCGCCCCAGCACGTCGGGCCCCGCGTTCTTGCTCCAGGCCACGCCGTGGACTTCCAGCGCGCGGTCCGTGTGGTCGCATGCGACCGTCAGAAGGACATCTGAACCTGCTTTGAAATCGTTCGGGACGACCAACGCCCACTCGGCCTCGCCCGAGGTCCGGCCGTGCTGCGCGGGGACCGAAGAAGTCTGCTGCGCGAGGTACGGCGAGACGGGGTAGAGGCTCGGCGTCACGGACGGCGCCGGCACGCCCAGCTCGGCGAGTTCGCGCACGTGAGCGGCCACGTCGTCCTGGCTGCGCCCCGCGTAGCCGCCGTTGAGCAGGGTCGTCACGGCGACCTCGGCGACAGTGCCGTCAGGCAGGTCGAAAGCCAGCGTGCCGAGGTGGGTCACAGCCTGTGTACGAGCGGTAGACATGCGGTACTCCTTGCGCATACGAGTTGTATACAGGCAGTATTACCGCATGCCGCCTGACTCAGCAACGACAGCAACGCCACAGCCGGGCACACCGGACGTACCCCGCAGCGCGCTCGTACGGGCGTTCGTCGCCTCGCTCTCCGGTACCGCCCTGGAGTGGTACGACTTCGCGATCTACAACGTCGCCGCGGCCGTTGTGCTCGGCCCGCTGTTCTTCCCGAGCGAAGAGCCGCTCACCGCGACGCTGCTCGCGTTCTCGACCTACGCCGTCGGCTACCTGTCCCGGCCGCTCGGCGGGTTCCTGTTCGGCCGGCTCGGCGACAAGATCGGCCGCAAACGCGTGCTCGTCACGACGTTGCTGATCACCGGTATCGCGACGCTGCTCATCGGCCTGCTGCCGACGCACGCCGCGATCGGCCCGGCGGCCGGTGTGCTGCTGGTGCTGCTGCGGTTCGCGCAGGGCGTCGGCCTCGGCGGCGAGTGGGGCGGCGCCGTGCTGCTGTCCAGCGAGTACGGCAACCCGAAACAGCGCGGCTTCTGGGCCTCAGCCGCCCAGATCGGGCCGCCCGCCGGCAACCTGATGGCCAACGGCGTGCTCGCGCTGCTCGGTGTGGCGCTGTCGGACGCGGCGTTCATGTCGTGGGGCTGGCGCGTGGCGTTCCTGCTGTCCGCGGTGCTCGTGATCTTCGGCCTGTGGATCCGCGTGAAGCTGGAGGAGACTCCGGTCTTCAAGGCGATCGAGGCGCGCGGCGACCGCCCGTCCGCGCCGATCAGCGAGGTGTTCCGCACGCAGACCCGTCCGCTGGTCGCCGCCGTGCTGTGCCGCGTCGGCCCGGACGTCCTCTACGCGCTGCACACCGTGTTCGTGCTGACCTACCTCACGACCCAGCTGAAGCTGCCGCGCAACGTCGGCCTCCTCGCCGTGCTGATCGCCTCGGGTTTCCAGCTGTTCCTGATGCCGCTCGCCGGCTGGCTGTCCGACAAGGTCAACCGCCGCGGCCTGTACGCGACCGCCGCGGTGCTCGGCGCCGTGTGGCCGTTCGTGCTGTTCCCGCTCATCGACACGAAGTCGTGGCCGCTGATCGTGCTCGGTGTCGTGGTGGGCCTGGCCTTCCACGCGTTCATGTACGGGCCGCAGGCCGCGTTCATCGCCGAGCAGTTCACCGAACGCCTGCGCTACACCGGCAGCTCGCTCGCCTACACCCTCGCCGGCGTGATCGGCGGCGCCATCGCCCCGTTGCTCTTCACGGCGCTGCTGGCCGGGTTCGGCACGTGGGTCGTCGTCGGCCTCTACGTGACCGTGGCCTGCGTGGTGACCCTGGTCGGCCTGTGGCTCGGCCGCGATCCGCAGCCGGAGGAGGAGATCGGGTCCGAGCTCCCCGATCAACCGTTGAGCAGCACCTTCAACGTCGTGTCCAAGTGAGCGGTGATCGCCGCCGTGGCCGCCTCGACGTCCCCGGACTCGAGCGCGGCCACGATCACGTTGTGCTCGTCGATCACGGCCTGCTGCCTGCCGTGCGCCCGGTACAACGCGACGACACCCGCGCGCACCTGCCGGGCGCGCAACCCCTCGTACGTCTTCGTCAGCAGCTCGTTGCCCGTCGCCGCGACCAGCAACGCGTGGAACTGGCGGTCGACGTCGATGAACTGCCGCGCGTCCTCGACCAGGAACCGCTGCTGCTCGACGAGCTCCTGCATCTTCCGCAACGGCACGGTGCCCTCGGCCATCGTGCGCTCGGCCGCGTACCGCTCGACGATGCCGCGCAGCTCCATCAGCTCGCCGATCTGCCGCGAGGACAACGGCGCGACGTACGCGCCCTTCTTCGGCACGAGCTGCACCAGGTCCTCGGCGGCGAGCAGCAGCAGGGCCTCGCGGATCGGCGTGCGGGAGACGCCGATCTGGTTGGCGACGTCCTGCTCGCTGATGAACCGCCCCTGCATCTCGGGGTCGGCGAGGATGGTGTCCTTGAGGAACTCGTAAGCCTTTTCCCTGCCGGACAACGAGTCTGCAGCCTGCATACAACATGTATACCAGAGGAGGATCATGCGCTTCGCGCTTTGCCAGATCAGCTCCACCGCTGATCCGCAGGAGAACCTTGCCACCGTGCGCGCCCACGTGGCCAGCGCCGCACAACAAGGTGCACGCGTCGTGCAGTTCCCGGAGGCCACTCAGTGCCGCTTCGGCGTGCCACTGGGTCCGGTCGCCGAACCCCTCGACGGCCCGTGGGCGACCGCGGTCCGCGAGATCGCCGACGAGCACGACGTCGTGGTGGTGGCCGGAATGTTCACCCCGGGCGAGGGGGAGAGGGTCGCCAACACCACGCTCGTCACGGGCGGCGGCCTGCACCTCGGCTACGACAAGATCCACCTGTTCGACGCGTTCGGCTTCCGCGAGTCCGACGGCGTGACCCCCGGCGAGAAGCCGGTGACGTTCGACGTCGACGGCACCACGATCGGCCTCGCCACCTGCTACGACGTCAGGTTCCCCGAACTCTTCCGCGGCCTCGCCACCACCGCACCGGTCATCCTGCTCGGCGCCTCCTGGGGAGCGGGCCCCGGCAAGGCCGCCCAGTGGGACCTGCTGGTCCAGGCCCGCGCCCTGGACGCCACCTCGTGGGTCCTCGCCTGCGGCCAGGCGGACCCGGACGCCGACCACGGCTCCGCCCCCACGGGAATCGGCCGCAGCGCCGTGGTCGACCCGATCGGCACCGTCCGCGAGCGCCTCGAAGGCGCCCCCGGCACGATCCTGTCCGATGTGGACGTGGACCTCGTCGAGGAAGTCCGCGCGAAGCTGCCCGTGCTCGCGAACCGGAGGCTCTGATGCGCGAGGAGCACGAGTTCTTCCCCGCAGCCTCGGTCGAGTGGCGCCCGGCGGGACAGGGCGTCACCGAACGGGTCCTGAGTCGCGACCCGGACACGTCGACCCTCACGAGGATCGCGCACTGGGAACCGGGCCTCGTGACCCACGACGTGATCCGCCACGACTACCACGAGGAGGTCTACCTGCTGGAGGGCGACCTCACCGACCTGACCCTGGGAAGCACGTTCCGGGCCGGCGACTTCACGAGCCGCCGCCCCGGAATGCCCCACGGTCCCTACCGGACGGACCACGGCTGCACGATGCTGGAGATCCGCACCGCGCCTTAGCCGCGCCGCACGTGGGTGCCGTCGCGCACGGTGCCCACGTACTCCTCCAGCAGGTCCTCCAAAGCCACCACGCCGAGCACGGTGCCGTCGGCGTTCACCGCGCGCGCCAGGTGCGACTGCGCCCGGCGCAACGCGGCCAGCGCCTCGTCCAGCCGGGCGTCCACCGGCACCTCCGGCAGACCGCGCACACGATCACGCGGCACCGAGGTGGTCTGACCCTCCAAGTCCAGCACGTCCTTGACGTGCAGATACCCGACCAGGCCGGTGTCGGCGAGCACGGGGAAGCGCGAGAACCCGGTCGCGGCGATGGCGGCCTCCATGTCCCCGACGGTCGGGAACGCGGGCACCGTCGTGAGCTTCTCCAGCGGCACCAGGACGTCGGCCACCGTGCGCTCGGCCGACGACAACGTCTGCGCGAGCCGCCGGTGCTCCGAGTCCTCCAGCAGACCCTCGGACCGCGACTGACCGATCAGCAGCGCGAGCTCGTCCGGCGTGTAGGCCGACTCCAGCTCGTCGACCGGCTCGACGTCGAACCGGCGCAGCACCCACCGGCCCACGGCGGTGAACATCGCCAGCACCGGCGCGATCATCCGCGAGAACCCGTAGTGCACGGGCACGAGCCACACCGCGGCCCGTTCGGGACCGGCGATCGCGAGGTTCTTCGGCACCATCTCGCCGAGGATCGTGTGCAGCGCGACAACGATGACCAACGCCACCGCGAACGCCACACCGTGCACCACGGCCACCGGCAGCCCTACGGCGCCGAGGGGCCCCTCCAGCACGGAAGCCAGAGCGGGTTCGGCGATCGCACCGAGCCCCAGCGAGCACAGCGTGATGCCCAGCTGCGCGCCCGCGATCAGCAACGGCAGCTCCTGCGACGCCTTGATCGCGGTGCGGGCCCGCGCGGAACCCTTGTCCGCCAACGCTTCCAGCCGGTCCCGGCGCGCGGTGATCACCGCGAACTCGGCACCGACGAAGAAGGCGTTGCCTGCCAGCAGCAAAGCGATGACGAGGAAGTTCACGAGGACACCACCCGCAGCTCGGCCACGCGGTGCTTGTCCATCCTCATGACGGTCACCCTCCACCCGTCGACGCGGATCTCGTCACCGACGTCCGGGATCCGCCCGAGCCGCGCCAGCACCAGTCCGGCCAGCGTCTCGTAGTCGCCCTCCGGCATCTGGAACCCGGTCGCGTCGGCCACCTCGTCGTCGCGCAGCAGCCCGGACACGATCCAGCTGTCCTTGCCCAGCGACCGCACCGGTGCGGCCTCACCTCGGTCGTGCTCGTCGCGCACGTCGCCGACGATCTCCTCGACCACGTCCTCCAGCGTCACCATCCCGGCAGTGCCGCCGTACTCGTCCACGACGAGTGCGGTCTGCAGCCCGGACGCGCGCAGCCGGTCGAGCAGCGCGTCGCCCTCCAGCGTCTCCGGCACCGAGTACACGGGCCGCTCCACTGCCGACAACGGCGTGGACCCGCGCAGGGCGGACGGCACGGCGAACGCCTGCTTGACGTGCACGATGCCGCTGACCTCGTCCAACGACCCGTTGTGCACCGGGAACCGCGAGAAACCCGTCTCGCGGGCCTTCAGCACGAGGTCCGCCACCGTCGCGTCCGCCCGGAGCGCCTCCACCCGCACGCGCGGCGTCATCAGCTCGCCCGCCGTCCGGTCGCCGAAGCGCAGCGACCGGTCCAGCAGCGCGGCCGTGCCCTCGTCGAGGGTGCCGTGCTCGGCCGACGTGCGGACCAGCGCGCCCAGCTCCTCCGGCGACCGCGCGGACGCCAGCTCCTCGACCGGTTCGACGCCGAAGCGCCGGACCAGCCAGTTCGCCGAGTTGTTCATCGCGTTGATCAGCCAGCGGAAGACCGTCGAGAACCCGGCCTGCAGGCTGACCACGCCCCGCGCGGTCTCCAGCGGCTTCGCGATCGCCAGGTTCTTGGGCACCAGCTCGCCGAACACCATCGACAACGCCGTGGCGATCGCCAGCGCGAGCGCCAGCGACAGCCAGTCGGCCACCGGTTCGGACACGCCGACCGCGGTGAGACCGGGCTCGATCAGGTTCGCGATCGCGGGCTCCGCGATGTAACCGGTGATCAGCGTGGTCAGCGTGATGGCGAGCTGCGCGCCGGAGAGCTGGAACGAGAGGGTGCGATGGGCGCGGTCGATGGTTCTCGCCTTCGCGTCACCGACTTCGGCGACGTGGCGTTCGACGGTGCTCCGTTCCAGCGCGGTGAGTGAGAACTCCGCCGCCACGGCGATGAAGGTGCCCGCGGTGAGCGCCACGACGGCGACCAGACCGAGCACGCTCAACAGGATTCCGGTCACCTACGTGCTCCTGAGCAGCAGGAACGTGGGACCGGGTTTATATGCCAGTCAGGGCCAGACCCCATGGGGACGGCTCAACTCCTCGTGACTAAGTACGTGAATAGCCAGACGAGTCTAATTGTGGGCAGTCGACGCCCTGAGCACCACCTCACCCGCCACACGGACGGTGCGGGCCTCGTCACCTCCGCCGTCGAGCACGAGACCTGCGGCGATCTCGCCCATCTCCTCCAACGGAAGTCGCACAGTGGACAAAGCGGGCACGGTGTCCCGCAGCGTCGGGATGTCGTCGAACCCGGCGATCGACATGTCCTCGGGCACCCGCACGCCACGTTCGCGCAGCGCGGCCATCGCGCCCATCGCCATGACGTCGGTCACGGCGAACACGCAGGTGGCGCGGGACTTCGAGCCCAGCAGCTCCATCGCGGCCGCGTACCCGCCGTCGCGGGTGAAGGCGCCGTTGATCACCACGGGAGGCGCGACGCCGGCGTCGTTCAGCCCCGCCTTGAACCCGGCGAGCCGGTCGCGGGCCACCACGAGTTCGGAGGGACCACCCAATACGGCGAACTTCTTGTGCCCGAGCTCCGCGAGCGCACGGGCGAGCGCGCGCCCTCCCGCACGATTGCCGGGCACGACCGTGTCGGTGCCGAGCTTCGCCTGCGACACGCACGCGACACGCCCGCCCTGCTCGGTGAACGCGTCGATCTCGGCCGCGAGCCGTGACTGCGCCGCACGGTCCGTGGTGCGCGAACCGGCCAGCACCACCGCACGCGCCCGATGCGCGCGCAGGGTGGAGAGCAGCTCCGCCTCACGTTCGGGACGGCGCCCGGTCGTGCCGAGGACGACGACGAGCCCTGCCTCCTCGGCCACCCGCGTCACCCCCGCCGCGATGCACGAGAAGTACGGGTCGGTGATGTCGTGGACCACCAGCCCCACCAGCGAGCTGGAGTTGCGGGCGAGCGCCTGGGCCGACGCGTTCGGCACGTAGCCGAGCTCCTCGGCGGTGCGCAGGACGCGTTCGCTCAGGTCCCCGCTCACCTGCCGGGTGCTGCCGTTGAGCACGCGAGAAGCGGTCGCCAACGACACACCCGCCTGCCTCGCCACCTCGGCGAGCGTCACCTGTCGGGCGGACACGACCACCTCCGTCAACACGCATGTGAGCGCTGAGACTAACTCGCGAGGAGGTTGACGTCCGCGAAGCACCGCGATTAGCGTGGCGGGAAAGCGCTTTCCAGCGCTGCTACCAGGGAGGTGTGATGGCGGTTCGGACCATCGGAGTGGCGGTCAACGGCGTCACGGGGCGGATGGGCTATCGCCAGCACCTGGTCCGGTCCCTGCTGCCGTTGCGCGAAGAGGGCGTGCGGTTGCAGGACGGGACCGTGCTGAAGGTGGAACCGGTCCTCGTGGGCCGCAACGCCGACAAGCTCAAGGAGATCGCCGAGCGCCACGACCTGGCGCACTGGACGACGGACCTCGACGGGGCGCTCGCCGACCCGTCCGTGGAGATCTACTTCGACTCGCAGGTCACGTCGCGGCACGTCGAGTCGATCACGAAGGCCTTGGAGGCCGGCAAGCACGTCTACACCGAGAAACCGGTCTCGGAAACGGTCGAGGAGGCGCTGCAGCTCGCGCGCCTGGCCGAGGAGAAGGGCGTGAAGCACGGTGTCGTGGCGGACAAGCTGTACCTGCCGGGCATCCGCAAGCTCAAGCGGCTGATCGACGGCGGCTTCTTCGGCCGGATCCTCAGCGTGCGCGGTGAGTTCGGCTACTGGGTCTTCGAGGGCGACTGGCAGACCGCGCAGCGCCCGAGCTGGAACTACCGGGCGGAGGACGGCGGCGGCATCGTCGCGGACATGTTCTGCCACTGGAGCTACCTGCTGCACGACCTGTTCGGCCGCGTCGAGGCGGTGACCGCGAAGGCCGTCACGCACGTCCCGACGCGCTGGGACGAGCAGAACAACGCCTACGAGGCCACCGCGGACGACGCCGCGTACGGGATCTTCGAGATCGCGAACGGCGTCATCGCCCAGATCAACTCGTCGTGGTGCGTGCGCGTGCGCCGCGACGAGCTCGTCGAGTTCCAAGTGGACGGCACCGAGGGGAGTGCGGTCGCGGGGCTGCGCGAGTGCTTCGTGCAGCCCCGCGCCGTCACGCCGAAGCCGGTCTGGAACCCGGACCTGCCGGTCACGCACCCGTTCCGCGACCAGTGGCAGCAGGTGCCGGACAACGAGGACTTCGACAACGGCTTCAAGGTGCAGTGGGCCGAGTTCCTGCGCCACGTCTACGAGGGCGCGCCGTTCCCGCACGACTTCCGCGCCGGCGCACGCGGTGTCGCTCTGGCCGCGGCCGGGCTCCAGTCCTCTTCGGAGGGTCGACGGGTGGAGATCGAAGGTGTCTAGCCGCATCGTGTTCGCCGCCGCGCACGTGGTGGCCGAAGATGAGCGCACAGTGGACTGGGACGCGACTCTCGCGTTCCGGCACCACCTGTGGTCGCACGGCCTGGGCGTCGCGGAGGCCATGGACACCGCGCAACGCGGCATGGGCCTGGACTGGCCGACGGCCGCCGAGCTCATCCGCCGCAGCGCCGCCGAGAAGGCCGGACGGATCTGCGCGGGCGTCGCGACCGACCACCTCGAAGGCGACGCGGACCTCGACGACGTGCTGAACGCCTACCTGGAGCAGCTCGACGTCGTCCAGGAGGCAGGCGCGCAGCCCGTGCTGATGTGCTCGCGCCAGCTCGCCGCCGCGGCGCGTGGTCCCGAGGACTACGAGAAGGTCTACGGCACGCTGCTCGACCGCGTCAGCGAACCGGTGGTGCTGCACTGGCTCGGCACCGCGTTCGACCCCAAGCTGGAGGGCTACTGGGGTTCCGCGGACGTTCCCCAGGCCACCGCGAACTTCCTGGAGATCATCCGCTCGCGGCCGGACAAGGTCGACGGCGTCAAGGTCTCGCTGCTCGACGCCGGCCACGAGATCGGGCTGCGCCGCGCCCTTCCCGAGGGCGTCCGCTGCTACACCGGCGACGACTTCAACTACCCGGAGCTGATCGCGGGCGACTCCGAGGGCTTCAGCCACGCGCTGCTCGGCATCTTCGACCCGATCGCACCGGTCGCGGCGCGCGCTCTGGCCAAGCTGGCGGAGGGTGACACCGACGAGTTCCACCGGATCATGGCGCCGACGGTTCCGTTGTCGCGCCATCTGTTCAGCACGCCGACGTACTACTACAAAACGGGTGTCGTGTTCCTGGCGTGGCTCGCGGGACACCAGGAACGGTTCCAACTTCTCGGTGGCCTGGAATCCGCGCGCACCGTGGAACACCTGGCCGAGGCGAAACGCCTCGCCGAGATCGCCGGCGTGATCGAACCGGAGTTCGCGGAACGGCGGTGGCAGCAGTGGCTCGCCTCTCGCTGAACCAGGCCACGATCAAACGCGCGACCGTCGCCGAGGCCGTCGAAGGCTGTGCGCGGCACGGCATCGAGTCCATCGGCCTCTGGCGCGAACCGGTCGCCGACCACGGCCTCGACCGCACCGCGAAACTCGTCGCGGACGCCGGGCTGCGCGTGTCGTCGTTGTGCCGCGGAGGGTTCCTCACGGCCACCGACAACCGCGCCGCCCTGGACGACAACCGCCGCGCGATCGACGAGGCGGCGGCGCTGCGCACCGACGTGCTCGTCATGGTCGTCGGGGGAGTGCAGCCCGACAAGGACCTCGTCGGCGCACGTCAGCGCGTCGCCGACGCCATCGCCGAACTGTCGGTGTACGCGGGGGAAGCGGGCGTGACGCTGGCACTCGAACCCATGCACCCGGTGTTCTGCGCGGACCGCGGCGTGCTGTCGACGTTGTCCCAGGCACTCGACCTGGCCGAGCAGAACACCTCTGTCGGCGTCGTTGTCGACGCGCTGCACGTGTGGTGGGACCCCGACCTGGACGCGCAGATCGTGCGCGCGGGACCGCACATCGCGTCGTACCAGGTGTGCGACTGGCTCACGCCCGTGCCCGCGGACGTGTTGCTGGGCCGCGGTTATCCGGGGGACGGCGACATCGACCTGGACCGCCTCACCAGGCACGTCGCGGCGACGGGATACGCGGGCGACGTCGAGGTCGAGATCTTCAACGCCGACATCTGGGCGGCGGACTTCGACGAGGTGATCGAGCAGGTGAAACGCGGGTACCACGACGTTGTGGAACCGGCGCTGCACTAGTCACGCGGGAAGCCGGTCGTCGACGGCGGCGACGACCGACCCCGGCGTTGGAGCCTGTATAGCCGAAAGTCAGGGCTTCGTGGTCCTGAATTCAGAGAAATCTCAGGAAATCAGCCGCCGTTGAAGAACCGGTAGACCTTCGCGCGGTGCCTCGGACGCGTCGTGGTGATCTTGATGACCGCGTCGAACATGGACCGTCCGAGCTCCGCGCGGGCCGCCACGGCCGGGTGCGTGGTGCTGAAGTCCTCCTCGTTGACGGCCTTGTCACCGGAGAACTCGCCCGACGCGAACAGCGAGTAGACCAGGATCGCCCGGTCGTCCGCGCTGAACATGATCCCGGCCTCGTTGCGGCCGTCGGCGAACCAGCCGGCCTTCGTCGCGACGCGCAGGCGCTCGTTCGTCGTGAGGTTGAGCCGCACGCCGTCGGTGAAGCTCGCCGTCGCGCGCAGGATGTTGAGCAGGTAGGCGGTCGACGCGGCGGACAGCAGCTGGCCGTCGACCAGCTTCTGCAGCAACGTGTGCGTCTCGCGCGCCGTCGTGGTGCCGAGGAAGAAGCGGTTCGGGTTCGCGACCGGCACGACCTGCGTGTGCACGAAACCCTTGGAGCGCAGGATCTCGTTGAGCTCCAGCGCCGGCACGACCAGGCCGCACAGTCGCACAGCGGTGTTGTCGGAGACGGTGAGCAGGTTCGCCAGCGCGTGGCCGACGGT
Organism: Lentzea sp. NPDC058436; assembly: GCF_042721515.1. Taxonomy (NCBI): domain Bacteria; kingdom Bacillati; phylum Actinomycetota; class Actinomycetes; order Pseudonocardiales; family Pseudonocardiaceae; genus Lentzea; species Lentzea sp. NPDC058436. The sequence continues at coordinate 884,797 of NZ_JBHXLF010000003.1, read as the reverse complement.
GACCTCGCTCGGGTACGCGCCGTCGAGCGCGAAGATGCCGTCGGTGTCCTGGATGACGATGGCGGACGACACGGTGACCGTCTGGTCGAGCCTGATCAGCCCGCGGTCCACCTTGTCCAGCACGGCGACCGCGACGGCCACCTTGTTGACGCTGTAGGCCTCCACGACCTTGTCGGCGTCCTCGTCCACGGCGGACCTCGTGGTCCCGTCGAGATCGGCGACCGTGATCAGCGAGGACCACGTGCCTCTGGCCTTGCGGGCCTGCCGGCGATAAACCTGGGCCACGCGCTTGCGCGACCGGTCGGCGGTCGCGGGGGAGCGTTCGATCTCTGCCTCCGCGTCTTCCTGCGCCTGTGCCGCACCGTTGGAGCCGAGCACGGCCGTCGCGGCCGCGACGGTTCCCAGTCCGAACACGGACCTGCGGTTCAATGTCATGCGCGGTATCCAAACAGGCGCCACTGACGTTTCCCTGACTCGGGCCGACATCCCGATGCACCCGTCCGGGCGCGGTTTCGCGCGGCACCGTCCGCAGTGGCGCCACTAGGGTTCCCGATCATGGAAAACGTCTTCGTGGTGACCGGCGCCTCCCGCGGTATCGGGGCGGCAACGGCCTCCTTGGCAGCTCAGGCGGGGTACCGGGTGGTCAGGGCCTCGCGTTCGGCGGAAGAATCTGTCGGTGATCGAGGCTGGGACGCCCGATGCGACGTTTCTTCGTGGGATTCCGTGCAAGATCTCATGTCCCGAGTGGAATCACGTTGGGGACGAATCGATGTGGTGTTCGCCAATGCGGGCGTTTCGGTGGACACGTCGTTCGTCTCCTCGTCGGGTGCCGAGCCTTCCGAATGGACGGACATGGTCGTCACGAACGTGTGCGGCCCTGCCTTCACGGCCCGCGCCGCGATGCCCGCCCTGATGCGAGCGGGCGGCCACCTGGTGCTGACCGGCTCCGCCGCGGGCAGGGGAGTGCGACCGGGCAACCTGTACTCGGCGACGAAGTGGGCGATCACCGGCCTGGCACAGGCGATCCGCGCCGAAGCGGTCGGCACCGGCGTCAGGGTGACGATCGTCCAGCCGGGCCTGACCGACACCGACGCCATCCCGCCGTCGCGTGTGGACGACCCGAAGCTGGAACCGGAGGACGTGGGCAGGGCGGTCCTCTACGCCGTGTCCCAGCCGTCCACTGTGGACGTGAACGAGATCCTGCTGCGGCCCACCGGCCAGGCAGCACACCGCTGACGGAGGTTCGCCTTGATCGTGCTCTTCGCCGCGGGCGGCGGCGGTGACCCGCAACGGCACCGCCCCCTGCTGGACCACCTCGAAGCCGCAGGCTGCCAGGTGATCGCACCGTCGTTCGACCGCCTGATGCCGGGCGAGGCCCGCCCGCAAGACCTGCTGGCACGCCCGAACGGGCTGATCGAGGCGTTGCGCGGCACCGAGGGCGACGTGACGGTGGTCGGCCACTCGATCGGCGGCTGGGCCGCCCTGTGCCTGGCGGGCGCGACCCCGTGGGGCCGCGACGGCAGACCGTTCGACGTCCCGCGCGAGCCGAGGGTGACCCGCCTCGTGCTGCTGGCGCCCGCCGCGGGCTGGTTCGCCGGCCCCGGCGCGTTGGCCGGCGTGCAGGTGCCGATGCGCGTCTATGCGGGCACGGCGGACACCGTCACCCCGCTCGCTCAGATCGAGGTCCTGCGCACCGCCCCCGGCCCCGTCGACCTGCGGGTCGTGCCGGGCGCGGGCCACTTCAGCTTCATGAACACGCTCCCACCGGGCGTGCAGGAGGATCCCGCGTTCGACCGCGTACGTTTCCTGGACGACCTGGCCGCCGAGACGGCGGAGTTCGTCACCGCACGCTGAGGACCAGCCGGCGCCGCGGCAGGTCGACGTCCGTGATCACTACGTCGACCTCCTCGCCGACCAGGGCCAGATCGGGGTCGGCGATCAAGCCTTCCACGCCGTCGGCGATCCGGACGAAGACTCCGAACGGGACCACTTTGCTCACCGTGCCGCGGAACTCCTGCCCTGCGGCGAACGAGCGGAGAGGGTCCGGCTGCAGCGCCTTCAGCGACAGCCGGGCTTCCATGTTCCACGTGTCGTACTGCAGGAACTCACCGGTGACGCGTTCGCCGACCGCCACGACGTCGGACATGTCGAAGACGTGGCGCCAAGTCAGTTCGGGAGCCGTCACGAAGCCGACGCCGGGGAAGAGCGGGTGCGCGGGACCGTCGTCGAGCCGCACGAACACCCCGAACCGCTCGATCGCCGCGACCGTGCCGGACAGCACGTCACCACGCCGCAGCCGGGACAGGAACGCGTCGAGTTCCGGGTGCTCCTGGGGGTTCACGCTCCGCCCAGGAACTCCACCAGCAGCCGGTTGACCTCGTCGGGCCGCTCCAGGTACCCCACGTGCCCCGCGCCCGCCACCTCCGCGTACCGGGCGCCCGGGATCGCGTCCGCCACCTCGCGCGACAACCGGGGCGGCAGCACGACGTCGTCGGCGAACCCGACGACCAGCGACCGGACGGTGACGGCGCGGTAGGCGGCCAGGCGCGTGTCGTACTCGCCGAGGCCGAGCTGGATGCGTTCGCCCGCGCTCATCGTGTTGCCGGCGAACTCGTACATCTGCAGCCAGTCGCGGGCGACGACCGGGTCGGCCAGCGTCGTCTGCGACAGGTTCCTGATCACCGACGCCACCGAGTAGAACGACAGCGGGATCTCGACTCCCTTGTCGTGCAGGTCGCACAGGGCCTGCGTCCACGCCTGCTGCACCGGCTCGGGACGGCCGGAGGTCGCCATCATCACCGCCGACCGCACCAGCTCCGGGCGGGTCAGCGCCAGCTCCTGGACGATGCGGCCGCCCAGCGACGTGCCGATCACGTGCGCGGGCCCGCCCAGGTGCGTGATGAGGGCGGCGGTGTCGGCGACCATGTCGTCGATCGTGAAGCCGCCGGCGCACTCGGACGACGGCCTGATGCCGCGGTTGTCGAAGTACGCCACCCGGTAGCCGGCCTTGACCAGCGCGGGCACCTGGTAGGTGCGCCAGACGCGGCCGGGACTGCCTGTGCCCATGACGAGCACGACGAGGTCGCCGGAACCCTCGGTCTGGACGTTCAGGTCGATGCCGTTGAGCTGGACGAGCGCCATTCCGAAGATCCTAGAGAGCTAGAACCTGCACAGGGGCCGAATCAGGGCAGCGTGTGAGGGATAACGCGCGCACAGGTCGTCCGCGTGCCCGAACTCCACGACGTCGTCGGTGTACGGCGGCACCACCACCGTGCCCACCAACGACCAGTCACCGGCCGGAGTGCTGCCCTGCCACACGCCCGCCGGCACCACGACCTGCGGGTTCGACGCGCTCAGCACCGGCGACGTCACCGCGCCGTCCGGGTGCAGCAGCAGCATCCGCAACGGCGACCCCGCGTGGAAGTGGTAGATCTCCAGGTGCTTCAGCACGTGCATGCCGGAGAAGTCGGGGCTGCGCAACAGGTACGCGATCGCGGACGCCTCGTCCGAACGGTGCGTCTGCGCGAAGTACCCGCCCTCGACGGGCAGCTCCTGCATGCCCAGCGCGGAAATCAACTGCTCAGGGGTCACGTCATCTCCGGTAGCGGTGAACCGTGCACGACGACCATGCCCTTGCCGAGCCGCTTCGCCGTGTACATCGCGGCGTCCGCGGCTCCGAGCACGTCGTCGGCGGTGATCGAGGGGTCGTACGAGAACCGTTGCGCCACACCGATGCTGGCGTGCACCCGGTGCACCCGGCCCAGCACCTCGTGCGGATGTCCCAACGAGGTGAGCAGCCGCGCGCCGATCTCGTCCGCGTCGCCGCCGTCGACCAGCACGCCGAACTCGTCGCCGCCGAGCCGCGCCACGGTGTCCTCCGGCCGGACGCTGTTCTCCAGTCGTGCGGCGACGTTGCGCAGAACGACGTCACCCTCGGCGTGCCCGTTGTTGTCGTTCACGGCCTTGAAGCCGTCCACGTCGATGAACAGCAGGATCAACGGCTTCGCGCGGTCACGCACCGCGAGAGCGCGCTCCAGCCGTTCGCGGAAGAGCGAGCGGTTCGCGACGCCGGTCAACGGGTCGTGCGTCGCCTCGTGCCGTAGCTGTTCGCGAGAGACTCGCAGCTGGTCCATCAGCCGGAGGTTGTCCATCATCGTGAGCAGCTGACGCACGATCACGAGACACACGACCAGGATTCCGACGTAGATCTCGACCGGGTTCAGGCGGCCACCCGTCGCGGTGTTCCAGCTGATGAACAGACCGGTGACCGCGAGCGGCAGGTACGGCACCGACAGATGCAGGAAGTCGGCCGTGCGCAGGCGTCCGGGCGTGGGGTCGAGGGTGCGCGCCGGAGCCAGTGCGCTCAGCAGGAAGAACGCCGGGCACAGCATGAACCCGATGTCCGCGGTCGCCGGGATCGCCGTGTTGCCCTGCGCGATGTGGAACGCGAACACCCAGCCCGACGACGACTGCGCGATACCGGCCAGCGCGACGAACAGCATCGGCCACTGACGCAGGGACTGATGCGTCCACGACATCACCACGATCGCCACGAGCAGTACGAGATAGGCGGCGGGATGCGCGATGACCGTGGCGAACCCCGGCCCCTCGGTGGCCCACGCGCGGGTCAGCGACTCGAGCGCCGACACCCACGTCAGCACGAACAGCGACCCGATGACGATCAGCCCGTCGAGGATCAGCACCGTGCGACTGCGGTAGTTCGGCAGCAGGTCGTCGGCCGTGCGCTTCTGCGCCTTCACGACGACCGCGGCCAGGCAGAGCACCGGCACCATCGTGAACCCGAGCGGCGCGATCGTGGACGACGGCAGCTGCACGCCCATGATCTGCTGGCCCCAGATCCACGCGGACAACCCGACGGAGAGGCTGATCATCGCCGCCGTCATCCACTTGTCGCGGGCGCGCGCGTAGACGACCAACGCCGCGATGGCGAAGACGAGCTGCACGACCTTGTCGATTGCGATACCGATATCGCGGGGCGCGGCCAGGGCGGTGAGGATGGCGATCGCCATGAAGGTGCCGACGCACGTGGCGACGACCCAGAACCTCTTCACCGTGACTCCTGTGATCGAAACCCGACCACCGTAGTAACGGCGGCGTGGACTTGTCGAACCGCGTCAGTCCGTGTCGGTGCGAGTCCCCTATGGGTGCACCGGATATGGTTCGAACTGTTGTTCGTTCGGCGATCCGGGGAGCTGTTGTGCGGGTGTTCGGGGTCGACCCCGGTCTGACCAGGTGCGGCTTCGGCGTGGTCGACGGCGGGCCGGGCCGGGTCGTGCGCGCCGTGGCCGTCGACGTCCTGCGCACGCCCGTGGACGCTCCGCTGTCCGTGCGCCTGCATGAGCTGTACGACGGCGTCTGCGTGTGGCTCGACCGTTACGAACCTCAGGTCGTGGCCATCGAACGCGTCTTCGCGCAGCACAACGTCCGCACCGCGATGGGGGTCGCGCAGGCGTCGGGCGTCGTCGCACTGGCCGCCGCGCAGCGGAACCTGCCGGTCGAGTTCCACACGCCGTCCGAGGTGAAGGCCGCCGTCACGGGCTCCGGCCGCGCGGACAAGGCGCAGGTGACCGCGATGGTGACCAAGCTGCTCGGCCTGAAGGTCGCCCCGAAGCCCGCGGACGCGGCGGACGCGCTGGCGCTGGCCATCTGCCACCACTGGCGCGCGCCGATGCGGTCGCGCCTGGAAGAGGCGCAGGCCCGCGCCGCGGAACTGGCCCGCGTGCACAAGGCGAAGCTGGCCGAAGCGGCCAGGCGCACCCACTAACGTCCAGCTCGTGAAGTCCGGAGGAACCAGGTGATCTCGTCACTGCGCGGCCAGGTGCAGCACGTCGGCCTCGACCACGCCGTCGTCGAGGTGGGCGGCGTCGGGTTCGCCGTGCAGGCCACCCCCACCACCCTCGCGAGCCTGCGCCGCGGCGAGGAGACCACGCTCGCCACCACCCTGATCGTCCGCGAGGACAGCCTCACCCTCTTCGGGTTCGCCGACGCCGAGGCCCGCGAGCTGTTCGGCCTGCTCCAGACCGTGAGCGGCATCGGCCCGCGCATCGCACTGGCCACGCTCGCCGTGCTGGAGCCCGACAAGCTCCGCCACGCCCTCGCCGAGGGCAACATCACCGTGCTCACGCAGGTCCCGGGCATCGGCAAGAAGGGCGCGGAACGCCTCATCATCGAGCTGCGCGACAAGGTCGGTCAGCTCCCCACGCTCACGACGCCCGCGCACAGCCAGACGCGTGACCACGTCGTGGAGGCGCTCCTCGGCCTCGGCTTCCCGGCCAAGGCCGCCGAGGCCACCGTCGACAAGGTCCTCTCCGACAACCCCGACCAGTCCACCCCGGCCGTCCTGCGCCGTGCGCTCGCGACCCTGGGGCGCAAGTGACCGAGGACGAGCTCAGCCCGTACGTCGCGCCCGCCGAGCGCGACGTCGAGACCAGCCTGCGTCCCGCCGACCTGCACGAGTTCGTCGGCCAGCAGCGCGTCCGCGAGCAGCTCGAACTAGTCCTGCACGGCGCGATGCGGCGGGGCGCGGCCCCGGACCACGTCCTGCTCAGCGGCCCGCCGGGGCTGGGCAAGACGTCCTTGGCGATGATCATCGCCAAGGAGCTCAACGCCGCCATCCGCATCACCAGCGGCCCCGCCCTCGAACGTGCGGGCGACCTCGCTTCGATGTTGTCGAACCTGGTCGAGGGCGACGTGCTCTTCATCGACGAGATCCACCGCATGGCGAGGCCGGCGGAGGAGATGCTGTACCTCGCGATGGAGGACTTCCGCGTCGACGTGATGGTCGGCAAGGGCCCCGGCGCGACCAGCATCCCGCTCGACATCGCACCGTTCACGCTGGTAGGAGCCACGACGAGGTCGGGCCAGCTGACCGGCCCGCTGCGCGACCGCTTCGGCTTCACCGGGCACATGGAGTTCTACAGCGCCGCCGAGCTCGACCTCATCGTCAAGCGCAGCGCCAAGATCCTCGGCGTCGACATCGCCGAGGACGCCGCCATCGAGATCGCCGGACGCTCCCGCGGCACCCCCCGCATCGCGAACCGCCTGCTGCGCCGCGTCCGCGACTTCGCCGAGGTCAGGGCCGACGGCCGGGTCACGGAGGAGATCGCGAAGCAGGCCCTCGTCGTCTACGACGTCGACGACCTCGGCCTCGACCGGCTCGACCGCGCGGTGCTCAACGCCCTGGTCAAGAGCTTCAACGGTGGCCCTGTCGGCGTCGCCACCCTCGCGGTCGCCGTCGGTGAGGAGCCGACCACCGTCGAAGAGGTGTGCGAGCCCTACCTGGTGCGGGCTGGCATGCTGGCCAGGACACCGCGCGGCCGAGTGGCGACGCCCGCCGCGTGGTACCACCTGGGGCTGGAACCGCCCGCCGGTGATCAACTGTGGTGACCTGGCACAATCGGCGAAAGCACCTGGACATATCGGGCGTGCGTCGAGGCATGTCCACTTGATCGGAGAATGATGGACCTAGGCAGTTTGCTTTTCCCGTTGCTCCTGGTTCTGCTCGCGGTGCCGCTGTTCCTCAGCGCGCGCAAGCAGAAGCGTGCGATGGCCGAGCAGCAGTCGTTGCAGAACTCGCTCGCGCCCGGCGACAAGGTGATGACGACCTCCGGCCTCTACGGCACGGTCGCCGACGCCAGCCACGAGACCACCATCGACATCGAGATCTCCGAGGGCGTCGTCACCCGGTGGCTGCGCGCCGCGATCCGCGAGAAGGTCGCGGAGACCGAGGAGACCGTCGTCGAGGACAAGGCGGACGAGGACGAGGAGCCGGCGACCACCGCACAGGTCGCGGAACCGTTGGACCACAACGCCAAGAAGTAACAACAAAGTCGTGACACCTGGAGTTGGCAACTGTGAACACCGCCAACTCCAGGTAGTGACGCGCAGCTCACCTGGCGCGCGTTACGCTGCGCGCTCGGAAACCATCGCTACTAGGAGACGGACGGATCGTGGCACCTCCGGCCGGGCAAATTCGCCCTGCGAAGTATCTGGCGAGTTTTGTCCTCATCGTGGTCGCGCTCTACGCCCTGGTCTTTTTGACCGGGAACGGTTCGGCCAAACCCAAGCTCGGAATCGACCTGCAGGGTGGCACGCTCGTCACGCTGACCGCGCGTCAGGAAGACGGAGCCCAACCCAGCGAGGAGGCGCTCAGCCGCGCACGTGACCTCATCGAGGTCCGCGTGAACGGTCTCGGCGTCTCCGGTGCCGAGGTCGTGCGAGACGGCAACAACCTGGTGATCACGGTCCCGGGCGCGGACAGCGAAGGCGCGAAGGGCCTCGGCCAGACCGCCCGCCTCGCGTTCCGCAAGGTCATCGGCCAGCCGGTCCCCGCCGGCGCCGTGCCGCAGACGAGCACTCCGCCGTCCGGCGACGCGAGCACGCCGCCGTCGGCGCCGCCGAGCCAGAGCGCCGGCAGCCCGCCGCCGTCGAGCGGAGCGCCCCAGGGCCGCCCCGCGCCGAACCTGGCCGCGCAGCCCTCCAGCACGCCGCCGTCGAGCAGCACCGCGCCGTCCAGCACCGCGCCCAGCACGCCGTCCGCTCCCTCCAACGTCGACCCGAAGGTCGCGAAGGAGATCCAGGAGGCGAAGGCGCTGCGCCAGTCCACGGACCCGCAGGTCCTGCAGCAGGCCGCGCTCATGCTCGACTGCGCGAAGGCCGACCCGTTGCGCGGCAACGACGACCTCGACAAGCCCCTCGTCACCTGTGACGAGAAGGGCGAGTTCAAGTACACGCTGGCCCCGGTCAACCCTCCCAAGGAGGACACCGAGACCAAGGCGGACGACTACTCGAACTACTCCCGCCTGACCGGTGAGGACATCAGCAACGCCGCCGCGAACGCCAACCCGAACGGCACCGGCTACGTCGTCAACCTGGACTTCAAGTCCGAGGGCGGCACGAAGTGGGGCTCGTTCACCGCGGCCAACGTCCAGCAGGCCGTCGCGGTCGTGCTCGACGGCGAGGTCATGTCCGCGCCGACCATCCAGGCGGCGATCTCCGGTGGTTCCACCGAGATCAGCGGCAAGTTCACGCTGAACGAGGCCACGAACCTCGCGAACACGCTGAAGTACGGCGCGCTGCCGCTGTCCTTCGACGCGTCCGAGGCGCAGACGGTCTCCCCGACGCTCGGCCTGCAGTCGCTCAAGGCCGGCCTCATCGCGGGCGGCATCGGCCTCGCGCTGGTCTTCGTCTACTGCATGTTCTACTACCGGCTCCTGGGCATCCTGACGATCCTGTCGCTGGTGCTCTCCGCCGTGATCATCTACGCGTTCCTGGTGCTGCTGGGCCGCGTCATCGGCTTCACGCTGGACCTGGCGGGCATCGCGGGCTTCATCGTCGCCATCGGTATCACCGCGGACTCGTTCATCGTCTTCTTCGAACGTCTGAAAGACGAAGTGCGTGAAGGCCGTTCGTTCCGCTCGGCCGTGCCACGCGCATGGGTCCGTTCGCGCCGCACGATCCTCTCGGCCGACGCGGTCAGCTTCATCGCCGCCGCCGTGCTGTACGTGATCGCGGTCGGCCAGGTGAAGGGCTTCGCGTTCACCCTGGGCATGTCGACGGTCCTCGACCTCGTCGTCGTGTTCCTCGTGACGCACCCGCTCGTCGCGATGGCGTCCAAGTCCAAGTTCCTGTCCAACCCGAGCCTGTCCGGCCTGGGCGGTGCCGCCCGCGAGGGTGCCGCACATCGCGCCGCCACGACCGGCAAGACGACCGCCGTGAAGGAGGCCTGACATGAGCGTGTTCTCACGCCTCTACGTGGGCAACGGCGCCTTCGACATCGTCGGCAAGCGCACCCGCTGGTACATCGTGTCCGGCATCATCCTGCTGGTCTGCATCGGTTCGATGGTGTTCAGCGGCTTCAACCTCGGCATCGACTTCAAGGGCGGCACCAAGATCTCGATGCCGTCGGTCGCGACCAGCGGCCAGACGATCTCGACGACCGCGGTCGAGGACGCCTACGCCAAGGCCGTGCCCGGCAAGAGGCCGACCGCCGTGCAGGCCGTCGGTTCCGGTGCCAGCGCGTCGATCCAGCTCAAGTCGCCCGCGCTGAACGTCGCGGAGGTCGCGGCGCTCAAGACGGGCCTCGCGCAGGACCTCCAGCCGCAGGGCGGCCAGTCGGCGATCTCCGACAGCGCCGTCTCCGCGTCCTGGGGCGGTGAGATCAGCGGCAAGGCCCTGTGGGCCCTGTTCTGGTTCTTCATCGCGGTGACGATCTTCCTGGTGTTCTACTTCGAGTGGCAGATGGCCGTCGGCGCGCTCGTCGCCGTGTTCCACGACGTCATCATCACCGCGGGCGTGTACTCGCTCGTCGGCTTCGAGGTGACGCCGGCGACGGTGATCGGTCTGCTCACGATCCTCGGCTTCTCCCTGTACGACACGGTCGTCGTGTTCGACAAGGTCAAGGAGAACACCCGAGGCCTGCTGGGCCTGACCCGCCGCACGTACGCCGAGGCGTCGAACCTGGCGCTGAACCAGACCCTGATGCGCTCGATCAACACCTCGCTGATCGCGCTCCTCCCGGTCATCGGCCTGCTGGTCGTCGGCGTCGGCATCCTGGGCGTCGGCACCCTGCAGGACCTGGCGCTCGTGCAGCTCGTCGGCATGTTCATCGGCGCGCTGTCCTCGATCTTCATCGCCACCCCGGTGCTGGTGGACCTGAAGATGCGCGACCCGAAGTACATCGCGCAGGCCAAGCGCGTGGCCGCCCGCCGCTCCAAGGCGACGGGCCCGCAGGTCGCCGAGGGCATCGAGTCGGTCGACGACGACGCGCTCGCCGCCGACCTGCGCAAGGAGGAGGCGTACGCCGCCGCCGCGTCGGTGCCCCACCGCACCGCCAAGGCAGGCGACGCCCGCCGCCGCCCGACCGGAAAGCGCCAGCGTTGAAACTGGATCGTGCACTGGGACTGATGCGTGAGGTCCCGGACTTCCCCCAGCCGGGGGTCGTCTTCCGGGACTTCACGCCGGTTCTCACCGACCCCGACGCCCTGCGCGCCGTGGTCGACGCCCTCCAGGACAAGATCGACGACAGCACCCAGGTGATCGCCGCCATCGAGTCGCGCGGCTTCCTCCTGGGTGCTGCTCTGGGTTACGGCTGGCGCTACGGCGTCGTGCCGCTGCGCAAGCCGGGCAAGCTCCCGGTCGTCGCCGACTCGCAGTCGTACGCGCTGGAGTACGGTTCCGCGTCCCTGGAGCTCCCCGCCGACGCCATCCAGCCGGGACAGCGCGTGGTCGTGATCGACGACGTGCTGGCCACCGGAGGCACCGCGGAGGCCGCCTGCGCGCTCGTGGAGCGCGCGGGAGGTGTCGTGACGGGTGTGTCGGTGGTGCTGGAGATCGCGGCGCTGGAGGGCCGCTCACGGCTCGCGGGCCGTGACGTCCAGGCGCTGATGACCGTCTAGCGGTTGTGGCTTGGAAGGGGCCGGCGACGCTTCGCCGGCCCTTTCGCATGTCAGCCCGTGACCGGCATCGCGACGAACCGGTAGGCGACCACCACGGTGATGGCCCACAGGAAGTAGAAGATCGGCAACCCCAGCAGGACCAGCCGCCAGGCCTTCATGTCGCCGTGCCCGACCCGCATCAACGCGGCCGCCGCGCCGAGCCACGGCACCACCCCGAGGGCGACCACCCGAAGCGCCTCGCCGGCGCCGTTCGTGACCAGGTTGAGCAGGACGATCGCCGCGTACCAGACGCCGGCGAACGCCAGGCAGTGCGAGATCGGCCTGTGCGAGTGCATGGTGCCTTCCTCACGCCACCGGCGGCGGGGCCACGAAGGCGGCGCCGACGCTGACGAAGACCAGTGTCACGAGTGAGGCCGGGGCCGTCACGACCGCGATCTCCCACAGCTTCGGGGACTTCGCGCGGCGCAGCACCAGCCAGCTCAGGGTGGTCGCGACTGCCCAGCCGACCGACGAGCCGATGATCGACCGCGGATCGACGTAGCTCGGGTCGTCGAGGGCCAGGTACGCCATCGTGCCCAGCCACACGAACGTCATCGCGGCGCACCAGAGCAGAGTCCTCACGGGCCGAGTCTGTCAGGTGCTCCGGTCGCGCCTCCCCGGCACGTGCTCACCTTCGCCAGGCGTGCGCTGGGCCGAATTCCTGTTCTCCATTTCATGCGTGGCCACGCCGTGCGTTCCGTGCGCGTGCATAGCGTTTTATTCGCGTGCGTGGTCACGTTGCTTCTAGAGAGATGCGCACTAACGGCGCCTATAGCGTTTGTCCAGTCAGTTCACCCGAACGTGGCTGCTCTGACGTGGGTTTTCGCTCAAATCCTGCGGTACTGTCGAACGCATGAGCGAACCGGACTTCCGCCTCCTGGCCACCGACGAACTGCTTGCCGCAGTCGTCGGAGACGTGGTGGAAATTCGCGTTCGTGAGAATGCGATGATGCAGAAGATCGCCGAACTCTCACAGCGCGGAGCGGCGGCCGAGCTGGGTTATCGGAATGTGGCTCAGGTTCTGCGGCACGCCGTGCGGTGGGATCTGAGGACCGCGCGGCAGTGGGTCGACCGGGCCGAGGTGCTGGCTCGCGCGCTCACACCGACCGGCGCGCTGCTGGAGCCCGAGCTTCCCGCCACCGCCGTCGCGGTGGCCGAGGGTTCGTTGTCCGGCGAGCACATCTCGGCGGTGGCCGAGGTGATGAAGGACCTGCCGCCCGCAGCGGAACAGCCGGTGGTCGAGTTCGCCCAGGCGCACGAACCCAGCGCGGTGCGCTCCTTCGGCAAGGAGCTGGCGTACCGGCTCTACCAGGAGGACGCGGAGCCGAGCGAGCCAGTGGAGCCGGCGCCGCCGGTCAACCGGCTGCGCATGGAGTGGAAGGGCGACCAACTGGAGGTGTCGGCGAAGCTGGACAAGGTCACCGGCGCCAAGTTCGAGGCGATGATCGACCCGCTGGCCAAGCCCCGCCCGACCACTCCGGAGGAAGGCGTGGACCCCCGCTCGCGTGCCGAGCGCGAGGGCGACGCGTTCGCCGACCTGATCGACCTGATGTTGCGCGCCGACCGCCTGCCCGAGCACGGCGGCGAGCCGGTCACCCTCACCCTGACGATGCCGTACGAGGCGCTGACGTCCCGGACGGGCTTCGCGACGCTCGACAACCACGTCCGCGTCCCGGCCGCGCTGGTCCGCCGCCTCGCCTGCAATGCCGGGGTGATCCCGGTGGTGCTGGGCGGCCGGTCCGAGGCGATGGACATAGGCCGCAAGGCCAGAACGTTCCCCGCCTCCATCCGCCGCCTGCTGGTGGCGAGAGATCAGGGCTGCACCTTCCCGGGGTGCGACCGCCCACCGAAGCACTGCGACGCCCACCACGTGAAGTTCTGGTCGGAGGGCGGCGAAACCTCCGTCACCAACGCGGCCCTGCTGTGCCGCCACCACCACACGTTGATCCACCGAAGCGATTGGGAGGTGAAGCTCCACAATGGAATCCCGACGTTCGTCCCACCTGCCTGGCTCGACCCCGACCGGACACCCAGAACCAACGAGACCCACCGCGCCGGCCGCCACGCCGCCTAGTGGCGCGCCCGTTTTCACCCGAAGGAGCTGGTTCATGGAGGAGGGTCAATGCCTACCGTCGGATCAATGACCGCGATCACCTCCACCGCCTACAGCCGCGACCTGGGCGACGAGTTGCGCCGCCTCCGCGAGAAGTTCACGGGGCTCACCGGCCACGCCTTCGCGGAACAACTCGGCTGGGACCCGAGCAAGGTCTCCAACATCGAGAAGGGCAAGGCGCGCGCGAGCGAGATCGACCTCGTGCAGTACCTGCTCACGTGCGGCCGCGACACGGGCTACTTCGAGGCGTTCCGCGACCGCTACCGCCACGCCTTCGACCCGTATGTGGTGACGGTCCCCGACAACCTGCGCACGCTCGCCCTGGCGGAGGCGCAAGCGGAAAAGATCACCAGTTTCGACGGCTTGACCATGCCCGGCCTCGCCCAGACGCCGGAGTACGCGCGGGCGCTGCTCACCGAAGGCGGCAACGAGGCGCCGGAGAACATCGAGAAGTTCGTTCAACTGCGCGTCGACCGTCAGGCGATCATGCGTCGCCCGAATAGGCCGGAATGCACCTTTTACGTGCACGAGCTCGCGCTCAGGATGCGTGTGGGCAGCGCTCAGGTGATGGAGGAGCAGTACCTGCGCCTGTTGTTCGAGACTCACAGCCTGCGCATCATCCCCATTTCGGCTGGCATCGCCATCGCGATGAGGTCTGCCCGGAGGTTGTTCAGCTTCGAGAAGCTCGTGCCGGTCGCCTACAGCGAAACCGACGTGGCGCAGGTGTTCGCGCATGACGGCAAAGCCATCGCGAGCAGCCGGGAGTTCTTCAAGTGGTTGGATTCCCTCGCGCTGGATGAGGGACAATCGCGGAGCATGCTGGCGGACTACGTCAGCGGACTCCGAGAGGACCTTCATGACGCTCGACCGGAGCTGGCGTAAGAGCACCTACAGCGGCAGCACTGACAGCGGCACATGTGTTGAGGTGTCGCTCGCCCAGGACGCTCTCGTGCGTGATTCGAAGGCCACTCGCGGTGAGGTTCTGGCGTTCTCCGCCTCCGCCTGGCGGGCGTTCGTGAAGGCCGTCGCCTGATCGGCCCAGTGATCGGCGCAGGGGAAGTTTGTGCGGCGTTCACCGTGTGAGCTGTGCCGCTCACCGCGCCATCGGAAGTTTCATCACGGTAAACGCGTTATCCTCGGTACTCGCGAGACCCGAGGAGCGTGGGGTTGAGTCAAGACACCGAACCCGCTGCGACGGTTGTTCAACCGTCGGCTACCCGGCGTGTGCGCGCCCGCCTTGCGCGGCGCATCACCGCCCAACGTGCGGCCCCGGTGAAGCAGGTCCTCGAACCTCTCGCCGCCGTGCACCGTGACCTCCATCCCAAGGCCGATCTGGCGCTTCTGCAGCACGCGTACGACGTTGCCGAGGAGAAGCACCGCCCGCAGCGCCGCAAGTCCGGCGACCCGTACATCACCCACCCGCTCGCCGTGGCGACGATCCTCGCCGAGCTGGGCATGGACACCACGACGCTGGTGGCCGCGCTGCTGCACGACACCGTGGAAGACACCGACTACTCGCTCAACCAGCTCAAGGAAGACTTCGGTGAGGAAGTCGCCCGGCTGGTCGACGGCGTCACGAAGCTCGACAAGGTCAAGCTGGGGGCGGCCGCCGAGGCGGAGACCATTCGCAAGATGGTCATCGCGATGGCGAAGGACCCGCGGGTCCTGGTCATCAAGCTCGCCGACCGGCTGCACAACATGCGCACCATGCGGTTCCTGCCGCCGGAGAAGCAGGCCCGCAAGGCGCGCGAGACGCTTGAGGTCCTCGCGCCGCTGGCCCACCGGCTGGGCATGGCGACGGTCAAGTGGGAGCTGGAGGATCTGGCGTTCGCCATCCTGCAGCCGAAGAAGTACGACGAGATCGTCCGCCTGGTCGCGAAGCGCGCGCCGAGTCGCGACACGTACCTGAGGTCCGTGGTCAGCGAGCTGAACAGCCAGCTCGAAAGCGCGCGGATCGTCGCGAAGGTCGAGGGCCGGCCGAAGCACTACTACTCGATCAACCAGAAGATGATCGTCCGCGGCCGGGACTTCGACGACATCCACGACCTCGTGGGCGTCCGGATCCTCGTGGACGAGGTGCGGGACTGCTACGCCGCCATGGGTGTCGTCCACGCCGCCTGGCAGCCCATGCCGGGCCGGTTCAAGGACTACATCGCGCAGCCGCGGTTCGGCGTGTACCAGTCGCTGCACACGACCGTGATCGGTCCCGACGGCAAGCCTCTGGAAGTGCAGATCCGCACGTCCGAGATGCACCAGCGGGCCGAGTACGGCATCGCCGCGCACTGGCGCTACAAGGAGACCAAGGGCACGCACAACGGCAAGTCCGTCGAGATCGACGAGATGGCGTGGATGCGCCAGCTCCTCGACTGGCAGCGGGAAGCCGCGGACCCCGGTGAGTTCCTGGAGGGCCTGCGCTGGGACCTCGCCGCGCGCGAGATCTTCGTGTTCACGCCCAAGGGGGACGTGGAGACGTTGCCGACGGGCTCCACGCCGGTCGACTTCGCCTACTCCGTGCACACCGAGGTGGGTCACCGCTGCATCGGTGCCCGCGTGAACGGTCGCCTGGTCGCTCTGGAGCGCAAGCTCGAGAACGGCGAGGTCGTTGAGATCTTCACCTCCAAGGCGGAGGGCGCGGGTCCGTCCCGCGACTGGCTGAGCTTCGTGGCGTCCCCGCGCGCCAAGGCGAAGATCAAGCAGTGGTTCGCCAAGGAGCGCAAGGAAGAGGCGATCGAGCAGGGCAAGGACGCGATCACCAAGGAGGTCCGGCGCGTCGGGCTTCCGATCCAGCGCCTGGTCTCGGTCGACTCCATGCAGGCCCTCGCCAAGGAACTGCACTACCCGGACATGAGCGCGCTGTACGCCGCGGTCGGCGAGGGGCACACGAGCGCCCGCCACGTCGTGCAACGGCTCGTCGCGCAGCTCGGCGGTGTCGACCACGCCGAGGAGGAACTGGCCGACCGCGCCACCCCGTCCACCGTCACCCGGCGCCGCCCCACCGGCGACGCGGGCGTGATCGTCAAGGACGCGGGCGACGTGTGGGTGAAGCTCGCCCGCTGCTGCACCCCGGTGCCGGGCGACGACATCCTCGGCTTCGTGACGCGTGGTGGCGGCGTGTCCGTGCACCGCACCGACTGCACGAACGCGGAGGAACTGCTGAAGTCGCCGGAGCGGCTGCTCGACGTCGAGTGGGCGCCGTCGGCCTCCAGCGTGTTCCTGGTCGCGATCCAGGTGGAGGCGCTCGACCGGCACCGGCTGCTCTCGGACGTCACGAAGGTGCTGGCCGACGAGCGCGTGAACATCCTGTCGGCGTCGGTGACGACGTCACGCGACAGGGTGGCCGTCAGCCGGTTCTCGTTCGAGATGGGCGACCCGAAGCACCTCGGCCACGTTCTGAAGGCCGTGCGCGGCATTGAGGGCGTCTACGACGTGTACCGCGTGACGTCGGCGTCGTAACGAGAGCACAGCAACTGGGGCGTGAGACGAGAGGAGCCCCCGTCCTGAAGAGGGCGGGGGCTCCGTCGTGTTCGAGCTGCCGGGAGGCGCTTAGTTCGCGACCAGCGCCGACTTGATGTCGACCGGGGTCTTCGGCTTGCCGTCGCCCTGGCCGGGCTGCTGGGAGATCGTGCCGGTCTTCGCGACCTCGTCGATCTTCTTCAGCGAGTCCTCGTCGACCGTGCCGAAGATCGTGTACTTCGCCTGCAGGTTCGCGCCGTCGCCGTAGACGATGAAGAACTGCGAGCCGTTCGTGTCGGGGCCCGAGTTCGCCATGGCGAGCACGCCGCGGCCGTAGGTGAGCTCGGGGTAGACCTCGTCCTTGAACGAGTAGCCGGGGCCGCCCATGCCGTTGCCGCCGGGGTCGCCGCACTGCAGGACCTGGATGCCGGTCACCACGAGGCGGTGGCACGTCGTGTTGTCGAAGTACTTCTGCTTCGCGAGCTCGACGAAGTTGTTCACCGTGCACGGCGCGAGCGCGCGGTCCAGGTTGAACTTCAGGTCACCGATCGAGGTGCCGAGCGTGACGCCGACCGTGCCGGTGGCGGACTGCTCGCCGTTCGCGGGCGGCGTGGTCTCCTTGGCCGCCGGCTCCTGGCCCTTCGTGTATTCACAGTTCACCTTTTCCGGCAGCGCCTGCGGGCGCTTCGGGATCTGGTGCAGCGCGGTGGGGATGTTCTCCGCCTTGTCCACCGACTCCTGGGTAGGAGTCTCCGACGCGGCGGCGTCACCGTTGCCGAAGACGTTGCTGGTCGCGAGGAACCACACACCACCTCCAACGAGCGCAACAACGACGACCGTCGACACGACGGCGATGATGCGACGCTTCTTGGCCCGCTCCTGGCGGTAGACCATCTGACGCTCAAGCTTGCGCTTGGCGTTCGCGCGTCGCTGCTCGTTGGTGGGCACGTGCTCCCTCCCCAGGGACTCATGCGAATAGGGCGGTCGGCTCGGCAGTCTAGGGCCTGGGCATATGAGCTTTGTGTGGTGGTTAGGCTGTCCTTGAACAGGGAGGTCATTTTCGTGCTCGTGATCGGGTTCCCCACCGGGGCGCTCCAGGCGAACTGCTTCGTCCTGGCGGCCGGTGAGGGCGAGCCCTGCGTGATCGTCGACCCCGGTCAGGACGCGGTCGAACCGATCGAGCAGGCCTTGCGCAAGCACCGTCTCGCGCCTGTCGCCGTGCTGCTCACGCACGGGCACTTCGACCACACCTTCTCCGTCACCCCGGTCTGCGACGGCAACGACGTTCCCGCGTACATCCACCCGGATGACGTAGCGATGCTCTCCGACCCGTTGAAGGGCATCAGCGCCGAGACGGCCGCGTTCTTCGGCGGCAAGCTCGAGATGCGCGAGCCCTCGGAGGTCTGCGAGCTGACCGACGGTCTCGCGCTCGACCTCGCCGGGTTGCAGATCACCGTCGACCACACGCCGGGCCATACCGGCGGGTCGGTGATGTTCCGCTCCGGCGCGCAGGAAGGGGGTCGCCTGGTGATCTCGGGTGACACGCTCTTCGCCGGTTCGATCGGACGCACCGACCTGCCCGGCGGCGACCACTCCGCGATGCTGTCGTCCCTGCAGAGCAAGGTCATGACCTTGCCCGACGACACGGTGGTGCTGCCCGGCCACGGCCCGACGACGACCATAGGCCGCGAGCGCGCGACGAATCCCTACCTGCTCCAGTTGCAGGACGCTGTTCGTACCAAGGGCGCGGCCGCCCCTCACCGAGGACTCTGAGAGACGTGTTTTCCGCACCCAAGGGCGTTCCCGACTACATCCCGCCGACGTCTGCCGCTTTTGTGCACGTTCGGTCGACTCTGACGCGTGCCGCCGAGCTCGCGGGCTACGGCTACGTCGAGCTGCCGGTCTTCGAGGACACGGCGCTGTTCTCGCGCGGTGTCGGCGAGTCGACCGACGTCGTGACGAAGGAGATGTACACCTTCCTCGACCGCGGCGAGCGCTCGATCACCCTGCGCCCCGAGGGCACCGCGGGCGTGATGCGGGCCGTGATCGAGCACAGCCTCGACCGCGGCTCGCTGCCGGCGAAGCTCTACTACGCGGGCCAGTTCTTCCGCGCCGAGGCGCCGCAGGCGGGTCGGTACCGGCAGTTCCACCAGGTCGGCATCGAGGCGATCGGCATCGACGACCCGGCGCTCGACGCCGAGGTCATCGCGGTCGGTGACGCCGGGTTCCGCGCGATCGGTCTCACCGGGTACCGCCTGGAGCTCACCTCGCTGGGCGACGCGAACTGCCGCCCCGCCTACCGCGAGAAGCTGCAGGCGTTCCTCGCGACGCTGCCGCTGGACGAGGCGACCCGCCAGCGCGCCGAGCTGAACCCGCTGCGCGTGCTCGACGACAAGCGCCCCGAGGTGCGCGAGCTGGTCGCCGACGCGCCGCTGATGGTCGACAACCTGTGCGACGCGTGCCGCGAGCACTACGAGCTGGTCAAGGGCTACCTGACCGAGCTGGGCGTGAAGTTCGTCGAGAACCCGCGCATGGTCCGCGGCCTCGACTACTACACGAAGACGACGTTCGAGTTCGTCCACGACGGTCTCGGCGCGCAGTCCGGCATCGGCGGCGGTGGCCGTTACGACGGCCTGATGGCGCAGCTGGGCGGCCAGGAGCTGTCCGGCGTCGGTTTCGGTCTCGGCGTCGACCGCGCGCTGCTCGCGGCGCAGGCCGAGGGCGTGCTGCCGGAGTTCTCCCGCGTCGACGTGATCGGCGTGCCGCTGGGCGAGGCCGCGCGGGCGCGCCTGGTGGCGATCGCCGGTGAGCTGCGGGCGGCCGGGGTGCGCACGGACCTGGTCTACGGCGGGCGGTCGATGAAGGCGGGCTTCAAGGCCGCCGACAAGTCCGGCGCGAAGCTGGCGCTCGTGCTCGGTGAGCGCGACCTGGAGGCCGGCAACATCGGTGTCAAGACGCTGGCGACCGGCGAGCAGGTGACGGTGGCGCTGGCCGACGTGGTCGAAGAGGTGCGGAAGGCGCTGTGAGCGACGACAAGCTCGTTCTCGACCTGCTCGACAAGGCGACGGTCCGCAAGCGGGCGCGCATGGTGGCGATCGGCGGCGTCATGGTCGCCCTCGCCTTCGGCGCGATCGTGGGCCTGATCGGCGGCCGGTGGCCCGGTGTCATCGCCGGGGCGATCGTGGCGGTGCCGGTGATCCTGCTGGCGCTGTCCGAGGCGCGTCGCACGGTGTGGCTGGAGGGCACGACGGTCCACGTGCGGGCGTTCGGCACGCGCAAGGTGAACCTCGCCACGGCCGACGGCCTCGACCTGCTGGTCACCGACCTGCGCGGCGCCCGGACGGTCGGGCTGTTCGTGCGGGGGAACAAGAAGGCGATCAACGTCGCCCTGTCGATGTACGCGGGAACGGGCGGTCGTGAGCTGGGCGTCTACCAGCTGCGCCGCCTCGCCGACGCGGTGGCGGCGCGCGGGGACACGCCGGGCCTGGTGTTCTCGGAGCTGCTCGTCGCGCAGCTGCGGGCCGAGGCGCGCGGGCTGGCGGCGGCGGAACGGCCGCTGTACCGGCTGGGGTCGCTGGCACCGGCCGGTCGGATGGCGCAGAAGCTTCATCCGGACGCGGTCTCGAAGTTCGTGACCTCACTGGACTGAGAACCGGACGCCGTCCCTTCGGGGGCGGCGTTCTTCACGTTCCCCAGAGGCCCGAGGGCGGTGCGGGGGACAGCGTTGCGGTCGCGTCCGTGGTGACGGGTGCGCCGCCGATGAACTTCGTGAGGCCCGTGCCGTGCTCGACGCGGCCCTGGAACGGGTCGCCGGCCGTCGCGCGGGTCAGCTGCTGCATCGGCAGGCCGTGGTGCGAGGCCATGATCACGAAGTTGCCGAAGCGGCGGCCGCGGAAGACGCCCGGTTCGGCGAGCACGCAGACGTGTTCGAACACCGCGCGCACGGTCGCGCACTGGGAGCGGGCGAACTGCAGGCCGTTGCCGTCGCCGATGTTCGCCGTGTAGATGCCGTCCTCGGCCAGCGCCGCGGACGCCTGGCGCACGAACTCCACCGACGTCAGGTGGGCGGGCGTGCGGGCTCCGGCGAAGCAGTCGGACACGATCAGGTCGAACGAGCCGGGGCGTGCCTTGACGAGCACCGCACGCGCGTCGCCGGTCGTGATCCGCACGCGGGAGGGCGGCGGCAGCTCGCGGCGGATGAACGCGATCAGGCCCGCGTCGATCTCGGCCACCTGCTGAGACGCGCGGGGGAGTAGATCGGCCACGTAGCGCGCTAGCGTGAGAGCGCCACCACCCAGGTGGAGCACACGCGAAGGCGCGGTGAGATCAACGATGTGACCCAGCCGGCGGACGTACTCGAACTCCAGGTAGGTCGGGTCGTCCAGGTCCACATGCGACTGTGGGGTTCCGTTGACCCGCAACGTCCAGGAGTTCCGTCCACCGAGGTCGGGGACCAGCTCGGCGACGCCGGAGTCGATCGACTCGGTGATCGCCTCTGTGTCGGGCCGTTGTCTTCCCACTGCTCTATTGTCTCACCGCGTGTGTCAGGTCTGAGGAGGAACCCAAGTGCAGGTCATCGCCAACGTTCTGCTCGCCCTCGTGGCGTTGATCCACATCTACATCGTCGTGCTGGAGATGGTCCTCTGGACAACGCCGCGCGGGTACAAGGCGTTCGGTCTCACGCCCGAGTTCGCGCAGGAGACCAAGGCTCTCGCCGCGAACCAGGGCCTGTACAACGGCTTCCTCGCCGCCGGCCTGATCTACGCGATCGTCCGCCAGGACTTCGGCGCTTCGGTGCTCTTCACGGTGTTCGTGATCGTCGCCGGCATCTACGGCACGTTCACGGCGAGCCGGAAGATCTTCTTCGTGCAGGTGGTGCCGGGCGTGCTGGCGCTGCTCTTCGTGCTCCTGGCTCACTAGGCCGTTCCCACGGCCCCTTGTCGGGGTCGTAGCCGGTGTAGAGGTCGCCCTCGATGCGCGCGGGCCGCGGTTTCGGCGCGGGCTTCGCGGCGCGTTTGACGGTCTTCGGTTCGGGTTCGGGCTCCGGCTCGGGTTCCGGGGTCCTGAGGGGGGCGACCTCCTGGCGCACCGCGACGAGGGCGGCCAGGGCGGTGGTCACCGGGATCGCCGCCACCAGGCCGATGCTGCCGACCAGGGTGCGGACGATCTCCTGCGCGATCTGCTGGGCGGTCAGGATCTCGCCCATCGACCGCCCGGCCAGCGAGATCGCCAGCAGCAGGGGCAGTGCCGCGCCCGCGTAGGCCATCATCAGCGTGTTCACGACGGACGACATGTGGTCGCGTCCGATCCGCGAGCCCGCCGCGAACAGCTCGCGCCACGTCAGCTTGTCGTTGGCCCGGCGCAGCTCCCAGACCGCGCTGGTCTGCGTGACCGTCACGTCGTCGAGCACGCCCAGAGCGCCGATCAGCGTGCCCGCGAGCAGCAGGCCGCGCGTGTCGATGTTCGTGCCGAGCAACGTGACGAGGTTCGTCGTGTCCTCGTCGAGGCCGGTCAGCTGCGCGGCCGCCGAGAAGATCGCGCCCAGCGCGCCGATCAGCGCGAGGCTCACCAACGTCCCGAGCACGGCTGTTGACGTGCGCGCGGACACGCCGTGGGTCAGGTAGAGCACCGCGAACATGATCATTCCGGCGCCGACGACCGCCACCAGCAGCGGGTTCTGGCCCGCCAGGATCGACGGCATGACGAACAGCACCAGCACCACGAAGCTCAGCAGCAACGCGCCGAGCGCCGCGAGCCCCTGCCACCTCCCGAGCAGCAGCACGGCGGCCGCGAACAGCAGCGCGAGGATCCCCAGCGACCACCCGCGCTGGTAGTCGACGATCTGGTACGACTCGGCGGCCTGCGGCTGGCTGCCCGCGTAGGACAGCACCACCTCGTCGCCGAGCTGGAAACTCGGCGCTCCGGCGCCCTTCACGCTCGGGATCGTGACGCTCTGGCCGCTCGCCGCGCCGTCGGTCATCTTCACGGTCACCGCGACGCACTTCTCGCCGCAGTTCTCGGCCACGCCGGTGACGACGGCCTCGACCGGCGTCTGGTGCAGCCCGATCTCCGCGCCGGTCTTCTGCTCGTACCCGAACGGGTAGAGCAGCGCCGCGCCGACGAGGGTGGCCAGCGCGAACGGCACCAGCAGCCACAGCAGCAACGTGCGCACGCGCTGTGATGCCGGTTCCTCGTTCAGCGCATGGCTATGCCCGTGACCGTGACCCACGCGCGACATCCTGCCGCATGAGATGTTCGATGGCGGTCACGCCCGCGTGGAACCTGTCCTGCGTGAGCTTCAGCCACGGCACGCCCCGCCGCGTGAGCTCGCGTTCGAACAGACCGGTCATCCACTCGCGCAGGTGTTCGCCGTCACGCCAGCCGTCCTGTTCGAACGGGACGCCCACGTGGTCGGTGAGCAGGTAGAGGTCCGGTTCGGTGCCGGGGAAGATCTCCGGCCGGAAACCGAGATAGCGCTCTCCCCAGACGGTCGCGGCGAACGCGTCGTTGTCCGCGACGACCAGCGGGGCGGTCTCGGCCTGGATGCGGCGTTCCTGTTCGCGCGCAACGTCCTCGAAGTCGCCGAGGGTCCACACCAGACCGTCCACGGTGGCGTCCGGGTCGAACGCCTGTGCGGCGGTGAGCTTGTGCTCGGTGTGCTCGCGGCCGTACTCGGCGATCCAGGGCGCTCCGAAGTGGCCGGCGAGTTGCTTCGAGAGCGTGGTGGTGCCGGTGCTCTCCGCGCCGAGGACCACCACCTTCCGGCCCAGGCCGCGCTGGGTCGCGGGCGCCAGGTGGTGCCAGTTCGCGACGGGATCGGTGCGCACCGCCGTGCCGGAGACCTGGTGGGTGAAGCGGTCGAGGTCGACGAGCACGTGCCGGGCGCCGAGCCTGCGGGCCAGTTCGTCGCCGTACTTCTCGCTGGAGAACACCACGTCGACCGGGGCCTGCGACGGGTCGCCGTCCGCGATGGCGCGCCTGGCGAGGACGGCGCGGGTCAGCGCGACGTGCAGGTTCCAGATCTCGTCGGAGTCGAAGTCCATCGGGTGGTCGTCGAGGTCGCCGACGATCCGGATGCCCGGATCGGTGTGGGTCTCGGTCAGCCAGCGCACGCGGTGTTCGAGCGGGATGGTCTCGGACGACGCCGCCAGCACCGTGACGGTCGTGCGCTCGCTGCGGGAGGCCGCCGTCTCGATGAGGTGGTGGTGGCCGTTGTGCGGCGGGTAGAACTTGCCGAGCACGAGGGCGTGGGCGAACTCCTTCACGCGGGCACCTCGTCGCTCCTGAGGTCCTTCGTCCAGTTCCGCAGGCCGATCACGCACAGCACCATGAACCCCACGTACAACACCGCTGTCAGGTACAGCTCCTTGTACGCGTAGAGCGGCACGTAGATCACGTCCGCGGCGATCCACAGCCACCAGCACTCGACCTTCTTGCGCGCCTGGCCCCAGGTGGCGAGCAGTGACAACACGGTCGTGACCGCGTCCCAGAACGGCACCGTGGACTCGGTGAAGGTGACCAGGACCCAGTGCAGCAGACCGGTTCCGAGCACGCCGGCCACCGCGAGCCACACCCACTGCGGTGTCGTGGTCCGGCTGACGTGCAGCGTGCTGTGCTGCTCGCCGCCGCGCACCCACGCCCACCAGCCGTAGACCGCGAGTGCCATGTAGACGATCTGCAGGCCGGAGTCGGCGTACAGGCCGCTGCTCCAGAACAGCACGAGGAACGCGATGTTGTTCGCGATGCCGATGGGCCAGTTCCAGGGGTTCTGCCGGGCGACCAGCCACACGCACAGTGCGCCGGTGACGAAGCCTGCTACCTCAACGGGTGACAAGGGCACTCCTTGACCGCTGTTCGAACATGTGTTCGAATCGATGATGTGCGATGGGACGGGCAGAAATCCGAGGCAGAGCCGCAACAGGCACTACCGGGGCTACCGGGACTGGTGCGCAGCGTACGAACTCCTGAGTTCGCGGACGTGGTGTTCCACGAGGTCCGCGCCAAATCCGTGCTCAACGGGGTACCGGGTTCGTCGCTGCCGTTCGCGTGGACGGTGAACCCGTATCGCGGCTGTTCACACGCCTGCACGTACTGCATGGCGGGCGACACACCGATCCTCATGGGCAACGGTCGCACGAAGCCGCTGTCCGAGGTGCGCGAAGGTGACGAGATCTACGGCACCGAGCTCGTCGGCAACTACCGGCGGTACAAGCTCACGACCGTTTTCGCGCACTGGGAGACGCGCAAGGAGGCGTACCGGCTGACGCTGGAGGACGGCACGACCGTGGTCGCGTCCGGTGACCACCGGTTCCTGACCGACCGCGGCTGGAAGCACGTGACGGGCGAGACGGCGGGCGTCGGACGCAGGCCGCACCTCACGACCGGCAACAAACTCATGGGCACGGGGGCTTTCGTCGAGCAGCCCGCCGTGACCGACGACTACCGCCGCGGCTACCTGCGCGGCATGGTGGACGACGAGACCGAGTTCCACATCCCCCTGGCCGACATCGAGGCCATGGACCGCACTCAGGAGTACCTCGACTACTTCGGAGTGCGAGAAGGCGAGGGATTTCTGCACCAGGTGCGCGTACTCGCGCACTGGCAGATAGCCCCGAACCCCGACTGGCTCAAGGGATTCCTGGCCGGCGCGTTCGACTACCTCGGGACCTGCTCGCGCAGCATCCTGCGGCTCTCGACGCGCAACGCCACCGTTCTGGAAGCGATCTGCCTGGCGCTCAAGCACTTCGACTTCGACTTCGCGATCGAGGAGCTGCGCCGCCGTCGTGGCGTGCGGGTCGTGCGGCTGCGCGGCGGGCTGCGGGAGAACCTGCGGTTCTTCCACACCGTCGACCCGGCGATCACCCGCAAGCGCGACATCGACGGCGTGGCGATCAAGTCGCAGCGGCCGCTCGGCGTCGTGTCGGTGGAACCGCTGGGCGAGACGGCCCTCTACGACATCTCGACCGGGACGGCGGACTTCATCGCCAACGGCGTGGTGTCGCACAACTGCTTCGCCCGCAAGACCCACTCCTACCTGGACCTCGACACCGGCAAGGACTTCGACAACCAGCTGATCGTCAAGGTCAACGCCGGGGAGGTGCTGTCGCGCCAGCTGCGGTCCGCGCGCTGGAAGCAGGAGCACGTGGCGCTCGGCACGAACACCGATCCGTACCAGCGGGCGGAGGGGCGGTACGCCTTGATGCCAGGGATCATCGAGGCGTTGACCGCCTCCCGCACGCCCTTCTCGATCCTCACGAAGGGCACGCTGCTGGCACGGGACCTGCCGCTGCTGACAGCGGCCTCGGAGGTCGTGCCGGTCGGGATCGCGGTGTCGCTGGCGCTGATGGACCGGGACCTGCACAAGTCGCTGGAGCCCGGCACGCCGACGCCCGCCGCACGGCTGGAGCTGGTGCGGAAGGTGCGGGAGACGGGGTTGCCGTGCGGGGTGTTCGTGGCGCCGGTGCTGCCCGAGCTCACGGACTCCGTGGAGCAGCTGGACTTCCTGCTGGAGCAGATCGCGGCGGCCGGCGCGACGGGTGTGACCGTGCTGCCGCTGCACCTGCGTCCGGGCGCGAAGGAGTGGTTCGCCGCCTGGCTGCGCCGCGAGCACCCGGACCTCGTGGAGACGTACCGGTACCTGTACGGGCCTCGGTCCTATGTGGACAAGCGGTACCGCGCCCGGCTCGCTGCGCGCGTGATCCCGTTGATCGAGAAGCACGGACTGGCGCCGCGTGGACGGTCCACCGACGCCGTCACCGGTGTGCCCGGTGACGACGAAGGCGTGTGGCCCGACGGCAGCCTGCCGGTGGGTGTGCCGGCGCCGCGCGTTGATCAGGAACAACTCACCCTGCTGTGAACCTTCGAGTCGGCGCCCTCTTCCCCAGGGTCGCCTTCTCGCTCTACTCGGCCCACCCGCCCTGGGCCATCGTCTGGAACTTCCAGTCGCCGCCGACCTTCGTGAGCAGGTCGCCGTAGCGCACCGTGATCCCGTTGATCGTGCCGTCCGTGATCACGAAGACCAGGTTGTCGTTGATGAAGTGCGGAGTCCTCTTCGACTCCATCTGCACCTCACCGCCCAGCTGGGCCCCCATCTGCTCGATGAACGTCTCGCGGTCCCACGACGTGGCCGACCCGTCGGTGACCGTGTTGACCGGGAACAGGGCCATGTCGGCCATCGCCTCGACGTCGCCCTTCATCGCGAGCGCGTCCCACTTCTCGAACCACTGCATGACCTCGTCGTACGACATACCGTACATTGTACGGAAGCTAGCGGGTGCCGACCACCGCATTGGTGTCTTCGCTGGTCACGAGCTTGGCGGTCAAGCCGGCGGCGGTGAAGGCGGCCAGTGCGGCCGGTGCCTGGCGCTCGCTGGTCTCGCTCAGCAGGGTGCCGCCGGGGCTCAGCCAGGTCGCGGCCTGGGCGGCCACGCGGCGCAGGACGTCGAGTCCGTCCTCGCCGCCGTCGAGCGCCACGCGTGCCTCGTGGTCGCGTGCCTCGGGCGGCATGAACCGGATGTCGGCGGTCGGCACGTACGGGACGTTGGCGACCACGACGTCGATGGTGCCTCGCAGGTGCGGCGGCAGGGCGTCGAAGAGGTCGCCTTCGAACACGTTGGTGAGGTTCTGGCGGGCGCACTCGACGGCTGCCGGGTCGATGTCGGCGGCGTAGACCGCGGCGTCCGGGAGCCTGTGCCGCAGGACCGCGCCCACCGCGCCTGATCCGCAGCAGAGGTCCACGGCGGTCGCGGGCTTGAGGTCCGTGGCGAGGTCGACGAGCAGTTCGGTGCGGTGGCGGGGGACGAAGACGCCCCTGGTGACCACGATCCGGTGGCCGCAGAACATCGCCCAGCCGACGGCGTGCTCCAGCGGCAGGCCGCCGACCCGTTGTGCCACCAGGTCTTCGAGGTGCTCGGGGCTGGTGGCGGCCTCTTCGAGCAGTGCGGCCTCTTCTTCGGCGAACACGCAGCCGGCGGCCCTGAGTCTTTCCACGATGGTCATCGAGGGGGGACGGTACGCGCGGCGTTTACAAGCAGGCTTGACTGTTTGTTTGTTCGGCGGAAGACTCGGCGGCGTGGAGACGAGGCAGCGCCAGGCCGACCGCTCGCGGGAGACGAAGCGGAAGCTGATGGAGGCGACCGTCGAGTGCCTGGTGGAACGTGGCTGGTCAGGCACTACGACGACCGAGGTGGCGGAACGCGCCGGGGTGTCGCGCGGTGCTCAGCTGCACCACTTCCGCACGCGCGGTGAGCTGGTCGCGGCGGCCGTGGAGCACGTGGGCGCGGAGAGCGTCGAGGTGCTCAAGCGGCGCGCGGAGATCGCCGAGAAGAGCACGCACGCCGTGGTGGAGCTGATCGCGGACTTCCACGCCAGCGACCTGTTCACGGCGGCGCTGGAGCTGTGGGTGGCCGCGCGCACCGATCCGGAGCTGCGCGAGCAGGTGCTGGAGCTGCAGGCGCGGCTGGGGCGTGAGGTGTACGGGCTGGCGTTGGAGCTGCTCGACGTCGACGACGCGAAACCCGGTGTGAAGGACGCGGTGCAGGCAACCCTTGATCTCGTGCGCGGGCTGGCGCTCGCCAACCAGCTCGCCGACGACACCAAGCGCCGGGCGCACGTGGTGCGCTACTGGGCGCGGATGCTGGAGGAGCAGCTGTGATCACGGAACTGCTGGCCGACCTCGACGCGGAGTCGCGGGACCTCGACCGGATCGTCGCCGGGGCCGACTGGACCGTGCCGACGCCCGCCGAGGGCTGGACGGTCGGGCACCAGGTCGGCCATCTGATGTGGACGGACAAGGCGGCGATCCTCGCGATCACCGACCCCGCCGCGTTCCAGGCGCAACCGCTGACCGCCGACATCGTGGACAGGACCGCGGCGGAGGCGGCCGCTCTGCCGGACCTGCTGGAACTGTGGCGGGACAGCAGGAAGGCGTTGCGGGAGCACCTCGCCGCAGCCTCCGGCAAGATCGTGTGGTTCGGGCCGCCGATGAGCCCGGCGTCCATGGCGACCGCGCGGATCATGGAGACCTGGGCGCACGGGCAGGACGTGGCGGACGCCCTGGGTGTCGTGCGCGAGCCGACCGCGCGGATCAGGCACGTGTGCCACATCGGGGTGCGGACCATGGGGTTCGCGTTCCTGCTCAACGGGCTGGCGGCGCCGGAGGCCGAGGTGCGGGTCGAGTTGACCGGGCCTGGCGGCGAGGCGTGGACGTGGGGGCCGGAGGACGCGGAGAACCGCGTTTCGGGGCCCGCGCTGGACTTCGCGTGGCTGGTGACGCAGCGGCGCAACCGCAAGGAGCTCGCGATCGAGGCGTCCGGGCCGGTGGCGCAGGAGTGGGTGCCGATCGCGCAGGCGTTCGCGGGGCCGCCCGGAGGTGGCCGGTGATCAGGATCGGCAACGCGTCGGGCTTCTACGGCGATCGACTGTCCGCGATGCGCGAGCAGCTGGAGGGCGGGCACCTCGACGTCCTGACCGGGGACTACCTCGCCGAGCTGACCATGCTGATCCTCGGGCGCGACCGGATGAAGGACTTGTCGCTGGGGTACGCGAAGACGTTCCTGCGGCAGATGGAGGACTGCCTGGCGCTCGCGCTGGACAAGGGCGTCAAGATCGTCGTGAACGCCGGTGGGCTGAACCCCGAGGGGCTCGCGCGCAAGCTCGATGCCAAGGTCGGCTACGTCACCGGCGACGACCTGAAGGCGCGGTTCCCGGAAGCCTTGACCGCCAACGCCTATCTCGGCGCGTGGGAGATCGCGGACTGCCTGAACCAGGGCGCGCAGGTCGTGGTCACCGGGCGCGTCACGGACGCCAGCCTGGTGGTCGGGCCCGCGGCGGCGCACTTCGGGTGGGCGCGCGACGACTGGGACCGGTTGGCCGGTGCCACGGTCGCGGGGCACGTGCTGGAGTGCGGCACGCAGGCCACGGGCGGCAACTACTCGTTCTTCACCGAGATCGACGTGACCCGGCCCGGGTTCCCGATCGCCGAGATCAACGAGGACGGGTCGTCGTTGATCACCAAGCACGACGGCACGGGTGGCGCGGTCACCGTCGACACCGTGACGGCACAACTGCTGTACGAGATCGGGGCGCCGGAGTACCTGGGGCCCGACGTCACGACGCACTTCGACACGATCCGGCTTCAGGACCACGAGCGCGGAGTCAGGATCAGCGGGGTGAAGGGCTCTCCGCCGCCGGACACGCTCAAGGTGTGCCTGAACACGTTGGGCGGGTTCAGGAACTCCACGACGTTCGTCCTCACCGGGCTCGCCGTCGAGGCCAAGGCGGAGCTGGTGAAGCGGCAGCTGCGGGACGCCATCGGAGACGACGGGCTGACGTGGACGCTCGCGCGGACCGATCAGGTGGACGCGGCCACCGAGGAACAGGCGAGCGCGTTGCTGCACGTCACGATCAAGACGGCGGATCCGAAGCGGGCCAAGGGGTTCAGCCGTGCGGCGATCGAGCTGGCCCTGGCGAGCTATCCCGGGTTCCACGTGACGGCGCCGCCCGGTGACGGGACGCCGTTCGGGGTCTACCGGGCGGCGTACGTGAACCGCGACGAGGTCAGCGCCAAGGCGGTGATGCTGTGAAGAGGCCGCTGGGAACGATCGCCGGCGCGCGCAGTGGCGACAAGGGCGGGGACGCGAACCTCGGTGTGTGGGTGCGGTCGGACGAGGCTTTCGCGTGGCTCAACGAGTTTCTCACCACCGAGAAGCTCAAGGAGCTGCTGCCGGAGGCTCAGGAGGTGAGCAGGTACGAGCTGCCGAACCTCCGGGCGCTCAACTTCGTGCTGCACGGCCTGCTCGGCGACGGGGTGGCGAGCAGCACGCGGTTCGACCCGCAGGCCAAGGCCTTGGGCGAGTGGTTGCGCGGCAGGGAAGTAGAGATCCCCGAGGAGCTCCTGTGATCACGAAGGACCTGTACGAGCGCAAGGAGCTCAGGGAGCTCGTCCGCGACTTCACGCGCAAGGAGATCGCGCCGCACCTGGGCCAGTGGGAACGCGACGGCGAGGTTCCGCGTGAGCTGCACGAGAAGGCCGCGGCGCTCGACCTGCTCGGCATCGGGTTCGAACACGGTGACCTGCTGGACTCGGTCGCGCTGACCGAGGAGATCATCCAGAACGGCGGGTCGTCGGGGCTGGTCGCGGCGCTGTTCACGCACGGCATCGCGATCCCGCACATCTGGCAGAGCGGGAACGCCGACCTGGTCGAGCGGTTCGCGAAGCCCGCGATCCGGGGCGAGAAGATCGGCAGCCTCGCCGTCACCGAGCCCGGTGCCGGGTCCGACGTGGCCGCGATCAGGACGACCGCTGTTCGGGACGGCGACCACTACGTCGTCAACGGCGAGAAGACGTTCATCACCTCGGGGTGCCGCGCGGACTTCGTCACGACCGCGGTGCGGACCGGGGAGAAGGGCTACCAGGGCATCTCGCTGCTGGTGGTCGAGGACGGGTTCACGCGGCGCAAGCTCGACAAGATGGGCTGGCACTGCAGCGACACCGCCGAACTGCACTTCGACGACGTGCGCGTGCCGGCCGCGAACCTGGTGGGCGAGGAGAACCAGGGCTTCGTGCAGATCATGCGGCAGTTCCAGGTCGAGCGGATCACCATGGCGGTCGAGGCCTACGCGACGGCGCAGCGTGCGCTGGACCTGACGGTCGAGTGGGTGCGGAACCGGGAGACGTTCGGCAAGCCGCTGATCAAACGTCAGGTGGTCAGCCACAAGCTCGCCGCGATGGCGCAGAGGATCGACCTGGCACGGACGTACACGCGGGAGGTCGCCGCGCGGATCAACCGCGGCGACGACTGCGTCACCGAGGTCTGCTTCGCGAAGAACGCGGCGGTCGACGCCTGCTCCGAGGTGGTCGACGAGGCCGTGCAGCTGCACGGAGGCATGGGGTACATGCGGGAGTCCGAAGTGGAGCGTCATTACCGGGATGCCCGCATCCTCGGCATCGGGGGCGGGGCGAGTGAAGTGATGACCGAGCTCGCGGCACGACGATTGGGGTTCGCCTGATGGGCAACAGGGAGGCGCTGCTCGCGAAGATCGCGGGACTGGACGCCGAGCACGCCAAAGCGCTCGCCGGGGGTGGGCCGAAGTACGTCGAACGGCACCACAAACGCGGCAAGCTCCTCGCCCGCGAACGGGTCGAGCTGCTGATCGACGAGGACAGCCCGTTCCTGGAGCTGTCCCCGCTCGCGGCCTGGGGCACCGACTTCCCGGTCGGGGCTTCGTGCGTCACGGGCATCGGGCGGATCGAGGGCGTCGAGTGCGTGATCGTCGCGAACGACCCGACGGTGCGCGGTGGCTCGTCGAACCCGTACACGCTGCGCAAGTCGTTGCGGGCCAACGACATCGCGCTGCAGAACCGGCTGCCGCTGGTCAGCCTGGTCGAGTCGGGTGGTGCCGACCTGCCGACGCAGAGCGAGATCTTCATCCCCGGCGGGCGGGCGTTCCGCGACCTGACGCGGTTGAGCGCGGCGGGGATCCCCACGGTCACCGCCGTGTTCGGCAACGCGACGGCCGGTGGCGCGTACGTGCCGGGCATGTCCGACTACGTGATCATGATCAAGGACCGCTCGAAGGTGTTCCTGGGCGGTCCGCCGCTGGTCAAGATGGCGACCGGTGAGGACGCGGACGACGAGTCGCTGGGCGGCGCGACCATGCACGGCGCCACGTCCGGGCTCGCGGACTTCGTGGCGGAGGACGAGACCGACGCGATCAGGCTGGCACGCCGGGTCGTCGCCCGGCTGAACTGGCGCAAGCTCGGGCCGGAACCGGCGGTCGTCGAGGAGCCGGCGTTCGACGCCGAGAGCATCCTCGACGTCGTCTCCGAGGACCAGCGCGTGCCGTTCGACCCGCGCGACGTCATCGCGCGGCTGGTCGACGGGTCGCGGTTCGACGAGTTCAAGCCGTTGTACGGCAACAGCCTCGTCACCGGGTGGGCGCGGATCCACGGCTACCCGGTCGGCATCCTCGCGAACGCGCGCGGTGTGCTGTTCAGCGAGGAGTCGCAGAAGGCCACGCAGTTCATCCAGCTGGCGAACCAGAGCGACACGCCACTGGTGTTCCTGCAGAACACCACCGGGTACATGGTCGGCGCGCAGTACGAGCAGGGCGGCATCGTCAAGCACGGCTCGATGATGATCAACGCCGTGTCGAACAGCCGCGTGCCGCACCTGACGATCACGATGGGCGCGTCGTACGGCGCCGGCAACTACGGCATGTGCGGCAGGGCCTACGACCCCCGCTTCCTGTTCACCTGGCCCAACGCCAAGTCGGCCGTGATGGGGCCCGCGCAGCTCGCCGGTGTGCTGTCGATCGTCGGACGGCAGGCGGCGATGGCCAAGGGGCAGGAGTACAACGAGGAGCACGACGCCGCCATGCGCAAGATGGTGGAGGCGCAGATCGAGGAGCAGTCGCTCGCGCCGTTCCTGTCGGGGAAGCTCTACGACGACGGCGTGATCGACCCGCGCGACACCAGGACCGTGCTCGCCCTCTGCCTCTCCGCTGTCCACAGCGGACCGATCAAGGGCGCCGACGGCTTCGGCGTCTTCCGGATGTGATGACCACAGTGATCAAGACTCTGCTGATCGCCAACCGCGGGGAGATCGCCCGCCGGATCATCCGCACCTGCCGGGACGACGGGATCCGGACGGTCGCGGTGTTCTCCGACCCGGACGCCGAGTCGCCGCACGTCCGCGAGGCGGACTTCGCGGTCCGGTTGCCGGGCGCGTCGCCGTCCGAGACCTACCTGCGCGCCGACCTGCTCGTCGAGGCGGCCGTGCGAGCGGGAGCGGACGCCGTGCACCCGGGCTACGGATTTCTGAGTGAGAACGCCGACTTCGCGCGGAAGGTGCAGGACGCGGGGCTGACGTGGGTCGGGCCGGAGCCCGACTCGATCGAGGCGATGGGCTCCAAGG
The DNA here is from genome assembly GCF_042721515.1 of Lentzea sp. NPDC058436. Classification (NCBI taxonomy): domain Bacteria; kingdom Bacillati; phylum Actinomycetota; class Actinomycetes; order Pseudonocardiales; family Pseudonocardiaceae; genus Lentzea; species Lentzea sp. NPDC058436. The sequence continues at coordinate 850,859 of NZ_JBHXLF010000003.1, read as the reverse complement.
TCGCCGCGAAGAAGCGGATGGCCGCAGCGGGTGTGCCGACGTTGCCGGAACTGGACCCGGAGACCGTCACCGAGTTCCCGGTGCTGATCAAGGCGTCCGCCGGTGGTGGCGGGCGCGGCATGCGGATCGTGCGGGAGAAGGGTGAGTTCGCGGACGCGCTGGCGAGTGCGCGGCGCGAGGCCGAGTCGGCGTTCGGTGACCCGACGGTGTTCTGCGAGCCGTTGCTGGAGCAGGCGCGGCACGTCGAGGTGCAGATCCTCGCCGACGCGCACGGCACGGTGTGGGCGCTCGGGGAACGCGAGTGCTCGATCCAGCGGCGGCACCAGAAGATCGTCGAGGAGTCACCGAGCCCTGCGGTGGGCGACGAGGTGCGCAAGCGCCTGTTCACGGCGGCCACGGTGGCGGCCGAGTCGATCGGGTACGTCGGCGCGGGCACCGTGGAGTTCATGCTGAAGGGCGAGGACTTCCACTTCCTGGAGGTCAACACGCGCCTGCAGGTCGAGCACCCGGTCACGGAGCTCGTGCACGGCGTGGACCTGGTCGAGTGGCAGCTGCGGATCGCCGAGGGCGCGCGGCTTCCCCTGGAGGTGCCGCAACCGCGCGGGCACGCGATCGAGGTGCGGCTCTACGCCGAGGACCCGGCGAACGACTGGCGGCCGGCGAGCGGTGTGCTGCACCGGTTCGAGGTGCCCGGTGACGTCCGGCTGGACAGCGGTGTCGAGGACGGCTCCGTGGTCTCGGTGCACTACGACCCCATGCTGGCCAAGGTGATCGCGTATGCGCCGACCCGCCGTGCGGCCGCCCGCAAGCTCGCGACGGCGTTGGAGAGCGCGAAGATCCACGGTCTGGTCACGAACCGCCAGCTGCTCGTGGACATCCTCGGGAACGAGGCGTTCCTCAACGGGGACACGCACACCGGGTTCCTCACCGAGCACGACCTCACCCGGACCGTTGACCCGCAACCGTTTGCGCTCGCGGCGGCGCTCGCCCAGGCCGCGACCCGCCGGATCGGCACGCTGCCGCTGGGCTGGCGCAACGTGCGGTCGCAGCGGCCGAAGGCGAGGTTCCTGCACGGTGAGGAGCTGGTCGAGGTCGAGTACGACCCGGCGCAGGCCACCGCGGACACCGTGGTGCTGGACCTGGACGGCGTGCGGGTTCCGTTCCACGTCAGCAGGTACGGCGACGTGGTCGAGGTGGACTCGCCGCGCGGGTCGCTGTCGTTGAAGGTCGTGCCGCGCTTCCCCGAGCCGGAGACGAAGCTCGCGCCGGGTGCCACCATCGCCCCGATGCCGGGCACGGTCGTGAGGGTCAGCGTTCAGCAGGGTGATGTCGTCGAGGCCGGTGCCGAGCTCCTGGTGCTGGAAGCGATGAAGATGGAACACCGCGTGCTCGCGACCAACGCGGGCACGGTCACCGAACTTCTCGTCGAGCAGGCGCAGCAGGTCAACGCCGGAGATGTACTGGCCGTAGTGGAGGAATCGTGAGCTTCGTCGAGTCCGAAGAGCGGATCGCGCTGCGCAGGGCGGTCGCCGAGTTCGGTGCCAAGTACGGCCACGAGTACTTCACGGCCAAGGCCCGTGCGGGGGAGAAGACGACCGAGCTGTGGGAGGAGGCCGGCAAGCTCGGCTACCTCGGCGTCGCGGTGCCGGAGGAGTACGGCGGCGGTGGCGGCGGCATCGGCGACCTCGCGGCGGTGTGCGAGGAACTGGCGGCGGCGGGATGCCCGTTGCTGCTCATGGTGGTGTCGCCGGCGATCTGCGCCACGGTGATCGCGCGGTTCGGCACGGACGAGCAGAAGTCCAAGTGGCTGCCCGGTTTCGCGGACGGCACGCTGAAGATGGCGTTCGCGATCACTGAGCCCGACGCGGGGTCGAACTCGCACAAGCTCAGGACGAACGTCCGCCGCGACGGTGACGACTGGGTGCTGAAGGGCGGCAAGACCTACATCTCCGGTGTCGACGAGGTCGACGCTGTGCTGGTGGTCGCGATCCAGAAGACCGGGCCGGTGCTGGTGGTCGTGCCGACGGACGCCGAGGGCTTCACCTGGCAGGAGATCGACATGGATCTCTTCATGCCGGAGAAGCAGTTCACGCTGTTCTTCGACGACGTCAGGCTGCCGTCCGACGCCGTTGTCGGCTCGCCGGACCAGGGGCTGATGCAGATCTTCGCCGGGCTCAACCCCGAACGGATCATGGGCGCGAGCATGGGGACCGGGTCGGCGCGCCTCGCGATCGCCAAGGCCGTCTCCTACGCCCAGCAGCGCACGGTGTGGGACACCCCGATCGGCGCCCACCAGGGGCTCGCGCACCCGCTGGCGAAGGTCCACGTCGAGGTCGAGCTCGCCCGGCTGATGACGCAGAAGGCCGCCGCGCTCTACGACTCCGGTCGTGACAAGGAGGCGGGCGAGGCCGCGAACATGGCCAAGTACGCGGCGGGCGAGGCGATCGCGGCCGCCGTCGACCAGGCGATCCAGATCCACGGCGGCAACGGGCTGAGCCGCGAGTACGGCCTCGCGTCGATGCTCGCGTCGTCCCGCCTGTCGCGCATCGCGCCCGTGTCGCGGGAGATGGTGCTCAACTTCGTCGCTCAAAACTCGCTCAAGCTGCCGCGTTCGTACTGACACACTCCGGAGCATGGGGACTTTCACGAACTCGGACGGCCTCGGCCTCGCCTACCACGGCGAGGCCGCGGACCCGGTGATCTGCCTGCCCGGCGGGCCGATGCAGGCGTCGTCGTACCTGGGCGGCCTGCCGTTGCGCGACGTGATCCGGCTCGACCTGCGCGGCACGGGCGAGTCGGAGAAGGCCGGCTACTACCGCGTGGACCGCCAGATCCACGACGTGGAGGCGCTGCGGCGGCACCTGGGCCTGCAGCGGATGCGGTTGCTCGGCCACTCCGCCGGCGGCACGCTCGCGATCCTCTACGCCGTCCGGTTTCCGGAGCGCGTCAAGGAACTCGTGCTCGTCGCGCCGAGCCCGCGCGTGGTCGGCATCGACGTCACCGACGACGACCGCCGGGAGGTCGCGCTGCGGCGCGGCGGTGAACCCTGGTACGCCGAGGCGATCAAGGGGTTCGAGGAGATCTGGGCGGGCAGGATGACGCCGGAGGCGTTCGCGAAGATCAGCCCGTTCTTCCACGGCCGGTGGGACGACGCGGCGCGTGCGCTCGACGACCACCCGCGCAACCAGCACGCCGCCATGGAGTTCTACGCCGACGGCGCGTTCGACCCGGCGCGGGTGCGCGAGAGGCTCCAGAAGCTCGACGTGCCAACGCTTCTCGTCGCCGGTGAGCACGACGTGTCGTTGCCGCCGAGCCGTGCGCGGGAGTACGCGGCGTTGTTCCCCCGCGCGACGCTGGTCGTGCAGCCCGGCGCCGGTCACTTCCCCTGGGTGGACGACCCCGGGGCGTTCGCGGCGACGGTCCAGCGCATGCCGTAGAGGCCGGGACCGAAGTCGAGCGCGGCGGCGTGCGCGTAGCCCCCTTCGTCCACCGGGGCCGGGCGGGCGCCGCCGGACGTCTCCGTTCCCGCCGGGCCCGACGCGAATTGCTCGCAGGACGCGGGGGAGTCCTGGAATTTGATCTCCAGCACGTAGTCGTGGACGCGCTCTCCGAACCGCCGGAAATGCGTGTGCTCCGCAGTCGGATGTGGATAGATCAATTCGTACTCGATCGCGATCGACTCTCCCGCGGAGAGCGGCTCGTCGAACAACATCTCCGCGACGAGCACGCCGTTCGTGCGTTCCCTGGCGATCCGGCCGACCCGGCAGGAACGCACGGCCGTGACCGCGGGCTGCGCGGAACCCGTTTCCTGGCAGAGGATCCAGCGGTCCACGTCGGCGGTGCTCGCCTGCATGACCTGACGGGACCGGACGCCGCGCACACCGCCGCAGGGCGCGACGTCGACCCTGTCGTGCTGGGCCGTCACCACGAGTCCCGAACCGTCCCAGGCCGACCGCGCCGGCTGCTCCCGCCTGCGTGAACGGCCTCTGGGTCTGGGTGGCCCCAGCAGGCGGCTCAGTGCGGTCTCCGGCAGCCCGAGCACGTTCTCCAGGTGCGCGAGGGCCATCAGCGACTCCGGCCGCTCGGGTCTGCGCCGGCCCGACTGCCAGTAGCTCAGCGCCGTCACGCTGATCGGCGCGCCCCGCACCTTCAGGCGGTGCTGCAGCCGTTCCAGGCTCAGTCCCCGCACCTGGATCGCGACCCGCAGCGCGTCCGCGAACGGACCCGTCACCAGAAGGTCGGCGAGCTCCTCGCGAGGTGGGTAAATCGTGAGCATCGCTCCTCCGTTTCACGGAGTCAAGATCGGAAGGCTATCGGCAGCAAAGGGAACGCGGTACAGCCGATCGGCGGTTTTGTCCGGCTTGCGAACTCGGCAGGTTCAGATCTCGGGACTATTACGCCGCCAATAGTCCGAGTGGGTTCCTGCAGCATCCCTGCTACGAACAGGACTGCACAATGCGCAAGACTGCAACTCTGCTGGGCTCCGCGGTCATGATCGCCGCCTTCGCGGCACCCGCCACCGCCGCGGCAGGCGAGATCCGCGTCTCGCCCGGCCAGAACATCCCCGGCAGCTTCATCGTGAAGCTGAAGGACAACGCCGTCTCCGCGAGCGCGCAGACCCTCGGTTCCCGGTTCGGCGGCCAGGTCGGCCACGTCTACGACGCCGTGTTCCAGGGCTTCTCGGTGAAGATGAGCGACGCGCAGGCGCGCAGACTCGCCGCTGACCCCTCGGTCGAGTACGTGGAGCGCGACCAGGTCGTCAGCATCCAGGCCACCCAGGTCAACCCGCCGTCGTGGGGCCTCGACCGGATCGACCAGCGCAACCTGCCGCTCGACCAGCGCTACACCTACAACTCCACCGGGTCCGGCGTGAACGCCTACGTCATCGACACCGGTGTCCGCATCTCGCACCGCGACTTCGGCGGCCGTGCCCGCAACGGCTACGACTTCGTGGACAACGACGCCGTCGCGCAGGACGGCAACGGGCACGGCACGCACGTCGCCGGCACCGTCGCGGGCACGCTGCACGGTGTCGCGAAGCAGGCCACCATCATCGGTGTGCGCGTGCTGAACAACTCCGGCTCCGGCACCATCGCCGGTGTCGTCGCGGGCGTGAACTGGGTGGCGAACAACCACGTCAAGCCCGCCGTCGCCAACATGTCGCTGGGCGGTGGCGCCAACACCTCGCTCGACAACGCGGTGTCCGGCGCGATCACGCGCGGTGTGACGTTCGCCGTCGCGGCGGGCAACTCCAACGCCAACGCGTCGGGCTTCTCGCCGGCACGGGTGGCGGCGGCGCTGACCGTCGGCTCGACCGAGCGCACCGACGCGCGGTCGTCGTTCTCCAACTACGGCGCGGGTGTCGACGTGTTCGCGCCCGGTGGCGGCATCACGTCCGCGTGGCACACCAGTGACACGGCCACGAACACCATCTCCGGCACCTCGATGGCGTCGCCGCACGTCGCCGGCGTGGTCGCCCGCTACCTGCAGGGCAACCGGAACGTGACGCCCGCCCAGGTGGCGACCGCGATCACCTCCAACGCCACCAACGGCAAGGTGACCAACCCCGGCCCGAGCACGACCACCAGGCTCCTGTACTGGGCGCCGACCAGCTGAATCCCGCTCTGAGATGTGCGGCCCCGGCTCTGCTCGCGAGCCGGGGCCGTTTTCCCTGCAACGGAGAGGAAATCTGCCGTGAAAGCCCTGCTGGCAGTCGCCGCCCTCGGTGCGGCGGTCGTGGTCGCTCCCGCGTCCGCGGCCACGTCGTCCTACATCGTCGTGTTGCGCGACGGAGCCGTGTCGTCGTTCAGCGGCACGGTCGAGCACACGTATTCGAGTGTCTTCAACGGTTTCAGCGCTCGTCTGACGTCGTCGCAGGTCCGCTCGCTGAAGGCCGACCCCAACGTGTCCTCTGTGGAGCGTGACGGGATCGTGCACGCCAACAGCGTCCAGCTCAACCCGCCGTGGGGACTGGACCGCATCGACCAGCGCGCGTTGCCGCTGGACCAGCGCTACGAGTACACGACCACCGGCCGTGGCGTGAACATCTACGTGATCGACACCGGTCTTCGCGTGACGCACGCGGACTTCGGCGGCCGCGCGCGCAACGGCTGGGACACCGTCGACAACGACGCGATCGCCCAGGACGACAACGGGCACGGCACGCACGTGGCCGGCATCGCGGCGGGCACGAAGTACGGCGTCGCCAAGCAGGCCACCGTGTGGGGCGTGCGGGTGCTCAACGGTTCGGGTTCCGGCACGATCTCCGGTGTCATCGCGGGCGTCGACTGGGTGACGCGCAACGCCGTGAAACCGGCCGTGGCCAACATGTCCCTGGGCGGTGGCGCTTCCGCCGCTCTCGACACCGCGGTGAAGAAGTCGATCGATTCGGGCGTTTCGTACACCGTTGCCGCGGGCGGCAGCAACACCGATCCCGGAAACTCGTCGCCGCAACGGGTTTCCCAGGCCATCTGCGTGGGTGCGTTGACGCAGAACGACACCAAGTCGTCCTCGTCGAACTACGGACCGTTGGTGGACATCTGGGCCGCGGGAGTGAGCATTCCCTCTGCCTGGAACACTTCCGACACCGCGACCAACACCCTGAGTGGTTCGTCGATGGCCGCACCGCACGCAGCCGGTGTGGCAGCACGATTCCTGGAACGCAATCGCGCGGCGACGCCCGCACAAGTCGAGAGCGCACTGGTTACCACGGGCACTCCCGGCACGCCACCCGTCACTCGTATCCTCTACTGGCCGCCTTCTCTGTGAAAGGTGAATTGTCCGGCAATGCAAGGGCGTCTTATTCCTTGGACGCCCTTGGCAGGAACCGGTTCTCTCCATAACGTCGAAAGCGCTTCGTTCCCCTGCAAAGAACGGAATGCACATCATGACGCGAAAGATCCGGTTCCTGGCCGGTGCCGGCGCGGCGACTCTCGCCATGTCGGTTCTGATGGTTCCCAACGCCTCCGCCGCCGAGGGCGAGGTGTTGTCGCTCAACGCACCCGAGAAGGTCGCGGGCAGCTTCATCGTGAAGCTGAAGGACGTCAAGGCGAACGGGCACGCCCTCGCTTCCCGTTTCGGCGGCACGGTCGAGCGCGAGTACAAGACCTTCGGCGGCTTCAACGTGAAGCTCACGGAGAAGCAGGCCAAGCGCCTGGCCGCCGACCCGTCGGTGGAGTTCGTGGAGGCCGACCAGGTCGTCCACACGCAGGCCACGCAGACGAACCCGCCGTCCTGGGGTCTCGACCGCATCGACCAGCGCAACCTGCCGCTCAACAGCTCCTACAGCTACACCTCGACGGGCGCCGGCGTGACGGCGTACGTCATCGACACCGGTGTCCGCATCAGCCACTCCACGTTCGGCGGCCGCGCCACGAACGGCCGTGACTTCGTGGACAACGACAACGTCGCGCAGGACGGCAACGGCCACGGCACGCACGTCGCCGGCACCATCGCGGGCTCGCAGTACGGCGTCGCGAAGGCCGCGAAGATCGTCGCCGTCCGCGTGCTCGACAACAACGGCTCCGGCACCCTCGCCGGTGTCGCCGCGGGCATCGACTGGGTGGGCGCCAACGCCGCCAAGCCGGCCGTCGCCAACCTCTCGCTCGGTGGTGGCGCCAACGCCACCCTCGACACCGCCGTCCGCAACGCCGTCGCCAAGGGCGTGACCTTCGCGGTCGCCGCCGGCAACTCGAACGCCAACGCGTCCGGCTTCTCGCCGGCCCGCGTGACCGAGGCGATCACCGTCGGCTCCACGGACCGCAACGACGCCCGTTCGTCGTTCTCGAACTACGGCGCCGTGCTCGACATCTTCGCCCCGGGCCGCGACATCACGTCGTCCTGGAACACCTCCGACACCGCCACCAGCACCATCTCCGGCACGTCGATGGCCACCCCGCACGTCGCGGGTGCCGCCGCTCGCTACCTCTCGACGAACACCGGCGCGACGCCGGCCCAGGTCGCCTCGTACCTGGTCTCGCAGTCGACGCCGTCGAAGGTGACGAACCCGGGCTCCGGCTCGCCGAACCGCCTGCTGTACCTCGCGCCCACCGCGTGAGCTAGCTCGCCGTGAGAAGGCCGCGACCTCCCCGGTCGCGGCCTTTTCCTATTGTTGGGTCCATGGTGGACGGCCTGAAGAAGATCGACTGGTACCGGTTGCGGAGTCACGACGGGTTCGCCGACGACCTTCCCAGGCTGTTGAGGCAGGCCCGGACGTCCGTCGAGTCGCACGAGGAGCTGGTGCGCCACCTGACCGGGGGCGAGTCCGAGGTCAGCGAGGCGACGGCGGCGGCGTGGCCGTTCCTGCTGGAACTGGTCGCCCACGACAACACCCCGAGCCGGGAGTGGCTCCTGGAGAACGTGTGCGGCGCGATCGCCGTGGCCGGGGGCAGCGGTTCCGACGGCGTCGACCCGAGCTGGCCACCGGCCTGGGAGGCCTCGAAACCGGCGTTGCTCGCCCTGCTCGACCACAGTTCGGCGGCGGTGCGGCGGGGCGTGCTGTTCATGCTGGGCAAGGGGCTCGGCGACAGCGCCCTCGTGCTGCCCGCCCTGTCCCTGCGGTGGGAGGAGGAGATCGATCCGGCCACGCGGTTGTGCGTCGTGATCGTCGCCACGGAGTTCGCCGGACGGGGTGACGAGGCGGCTGCCTCGTGGTTGCGGGAGCTGACGGTCTCCGAGGACGAACCGCTCGCGCGGATGCTCGTGTCGGCGGCGACGCGGCCCGACGCCGACGTGATCCTGCGCGCGCTGACGGGGGACCTGGAGCTGTTCCTCGCCACCGGGTCGTTCGAGATGGGCTACGACGAGGTGCTGGAGCACGTGCTCTGGCTGGTGGGGCCCAAGGACTTCGACGGCATGGACCTCGTGCTGGCGCTGGTGGACGTGCTGCCGTGGCGGACCGAGGCGCTCGACTACCTGCGGCGGCTCTTCGAGCGCGACACGACGGACGTGGGGCTGGTCGTGCCGTTCGTGCCGGTGTGGATCGCCGATCCCGACGTGCGACTGCGGGCGTTCGCGGTGTGGCTGACCGGCGTCGCGCGGGCGAGTGAGTACCGGGACCTCGTCGCCGAGCGGGTGCACGACCACTCCGTGACGTCGTTGGGGCAGAAGGTCTCGACGCTGGCCACGTCGGTGCTGGCGGAGCTGGGATGACGCTGGAGGGCCTGGACGACGTCGCGTGGCACTCGGTGGACCACGCCTACGGCCCCGCGCTGGACACGCCCGGTCACGTGCGGGCGTTGCTGTCCGGCGATCCCGAGGTGGTCGCGCGGGCCATCACCGACCTGGACCGGACGGTGCACGAGGAGGGCGGGTTCGTGTGCGGGGCCGCCACGGCGGTGCTGCCGTTCCTCGTCGAGGTGCTGCCGTCACTGGCGCCGCAACCGCGGGCGCGGCTGCTCGACCTGCTCCACCGGATCGCGCAGTGGGGCGACGCCGAGCAGGTCGACCCCGGCTGGCACGCGGCGTGGGCGAAGGCGGAGCCGCTGCTCGAAAGATCATCTCCGCGGCCGGAAAGCCCTGCCTGAAAATCTGTCGGTGGCTCCGGCTAGCCTTGACGACAAGGTTTACTTCGTCTACAAGGAGCCACCACCGTGTTGCGCACGCACGAGGCCGGGTCACTCCGGGCCGAGCACGCCGGGCAGTCCGTCACCCTCACCGGGTGGGTCGCCCGCCGGCGGGATCACGGCGGTGTCATCTTCATCGACCTGCGGGACGCCTCCGGTGTCGCCCAGGTCGTCTTCCGCGAGGGCGAGATGGCGGAGCGCGCGCACCGCCTGCGCAGCGAGTACGTCGTCAAGGTCACCGGTGAGGTGAGCAAGCGCCCCGAGGGCAGCGAGAACCCCGAGCTGCCGACCGGCGCCATCGAGGTCTACGTGAGCGACCTCGAGGTCCTCAACGAGGCCGCGCCGCTGCCGTTCCAGGTCGAGAGCGAGGTCGAGCCGGGCGAGGAGGCGCGCCTCAAGCACCGCTACCTCGACCTGCGCCGCTCCGCGCCCGCCAAGGCCATCCGGCTGCGCTCCGAGGTCAGCCGCATCGCCCGAGAGGTGCTGCACGGCGACAAGTTCGTCGAGATCGAGACGCCGACCCTGACCCGCTCGACGCCCGAGGGCGCGCGCGACTTCCTGGTGCCGGCGCGGCTGCGTCCCGGCTCCTGGTACGCGCTGCCGCAGTCGCCGCAGCTGTTCAAGCAGCTGCTCATGGTCGGTGGCCTGGAGCGCTACTACCAGATCGCGCGCTGCTACCGCGACGAGGACTTCCGCGCCGACCGCCAGCCGGAGTTCACCCAGCTCGACATCGAGATGAGCTTCGTCGAGCAGGACGACGTCATCGCGCTCACCGAGAAGCTGCTGGCCGCGATCTGGAAGGAGACCAAGGGCGTCGAGCTGCCGCTGCCGTTCCGCCGGATCTCCTACGCCGACGCGATGGCCAAGTACGGCTCGGACAAGCCGGACCTGCGCTTCGACATCGAGCTCACCGAGCTCACCGAGTACTTCAAGGACACGACGTTCCGCGTGTTCCAGGCGCCGTACGTCGGTGCCGTCGTCATGCCGGGTGGCGCCTCGCAGCCGCGCCGCACGCTCGACGCGTGGCAGGAGTTCGCCAAGCAGCGCGGCCACAAGGGTCTCGCGTACGTGCTCGTCGGCGAGGACGGCACGCTCGGCGGCCCGGTCGCGAAGAACCTCACCGACGCCGAGCGCGACGGTCTCGCGAAGGCCGTCGGCGCCAACCCCGGCGACTGCATCTTCTTCGGCGCCGGCGACCCGAGGGACGCGCGCGCCCTGCTCGGTGCCGCCCGCGTCGAGATCGCGCACCGCGTCGGCCTGGTCGACGAGAACGCCTGGGCGTTCGCCTGGGTCGTCGACTTCCCGATGTTCGAGTCGGTCGACAAGCTGGAGGCCGGTGACGTCGCGGTCGGCGGCAGCAACTGGACGGCGCTGCACCACGCGTTCACCTCGCCGACCCCGGACTGGATCGACAACTTCGAGTCCGACCCGGGCAACGCGCTGGCCTACGCCTACGACGTGATCCTCAACGGCAACGAGCTCGGCGGTGGCTCGATCCGTATCCACCGCGCCGACGTGCAGCAGCGCGCGTTCAACGTCATGGGCATCGGTGCCGAGGAGGCGCAGGAGAAGTTCGGCTTCCTGCTCGACGCGTTCAAGTACGGCGCCCCGCCCCACGGCGGCATCGCGCTGGGCTGGGACCGCCTCTGCATGCTGCTCGCGGGTGCCGACTCGATCCGCGAGGTCATCGCGTTCCCGAAGTCGGGCGGCGGCTACGACCCGCTGACGGCGGCTCCGGCGCCCATCACGGCGCTGCAGCGCAAGGAGGCCGGTGTGGACGCCAAGCCTCAGGAGAAGGGCCAGGAGAAGGTTCAGGACAAGGCCGCAGAGAAGGCCTGACGATCTTTCTTCCGCGCGGAGGCAACCGTCCGGCTGCCTCCGCGCGTCCCAGAACATGAGACCGGTTCGCCCGATCGAGCAGCTACTTGATCGGTATTGACGTGTGCGTGCCGATCGATCGGCTTGATCAGCACGTAGTGCGCAACGGAAGGTGTTTCCACACGTCCACACCTCGCAGGGGTGTCCGGGAGCGGTGCGAGCCGTTACCAACGAGTGGTGGTGGTCGCAGCCCGGCCCGATTAGCGTCGGTTCGGCTCACGGACTTGGGGAGTAGGGTCGGAGGGGATGAGCGTGGAGATCACCGCGGGCCCTCCCGACACGACTTCACCTGAGATCGCGGACGCTGTCGGGGCGGCTGAGCAGGTACTGACGAAGAGACTGGGCGCACAGGTGCGCCTCGCCGACCCCGAGGCCCTCGGGGGTACCGGGCGTTCCGTCGTCATTCGCGTGAGAGTGGCTTCCTCGCCGTTCTCGATGCCGCGGACACTGGTCGTGAAGCGCTATCCCGCCGGTTCCGGTGACAGGGACCCGTGGGCGCACGAGGCCGTGAGCCACCAGTTGCTGACGGCACTTCCCGCCGAGGAACGCGCCACCCCGGAACTCTTCGCGCACGACGCGGCGTCGCGCCTGGTCGTGCTCGAAGACCTGGGACGCGCGCCGAGGCTGTCCGAGAAGCTGCACGCCAAGGACGCGCGCGCGGCCGAACGAGGGCTGCTCTCGTGGGCTCACGCCATGGGCCGCCTGCACGCCACGACGGCGGGCCGTGACGCCGACTTCGACGCGTTGATGCGCAGGGCGGGCGCGCAGTGCTGCCAGGACCCGATCGCGGTCGACGTGCACGCGGCCATCGAGGGCTTACCGGCGTTGATGGAGTCGGCGCTGGGCGTCGAGACGTCGCCGCAGGCCGTCGAGTTCGCCGCCGGTGCCGCGCGGGCGTTCAGCACCTCGCGGCGGCGCGCTTTCAGCCCGTCGACGTCGTGCCCGGACAACCACCTGGTCACCTCGCGCGGGGTCCGGTTCGTCGACTTCGAGGGCGGCTGCGTCCGCGACATCGTGTTCGACGCCGCCGCGCTGCGCGTGCCGTTCCCGTCCTGCTGGTGCGGGTGGGGCCTGCCGCCGGGGATGTCCGAGGCCATGATCGCCGCCTGGCGGGCCGAGGTCGGTTCGGTGTGGCCCGAGATGGACGACGACGCGGTGCTCTTACCGCGGCTGCTGGAGGCCCAGCTGCTGTGGGTGTGGCTCGCGACCTGGCGGGCGCTGCCCAAGCCGATGCCCACCGTCGCCGACGCCCCGCCGCGCAGCGTCGTGCTCGCCGGCCGGTGGGTCCGGCTGCGGTCCGACGCGCTGATCCTCGGCGAGAAGACGGTCGCGTCGCACGCCGACGCGGTGATCGGCGCACTGGCCGACCGCTACGGCCCTGAGGTGCTCGAACTCCCGCTTTACCCAGCATTTCGCTGAACCGTTCCCGCACGGACATTCCAGGATCACCGGGCCAGCTGATCCTGAAGCGCGTGCTGGTGTTACTCGGTGACTCGACAGCGGTCGGGATCGGCGATCTCGTGCCCGGCGGCTGGCGCGGTTTCGGTCCCATCCTCTCCTCCGCCTACGTGGACAACGGCTACCGCAACCACGCCGTCTCCGGCGCGCGGCTGGCCGACGTCAGACGCACCCAGCTGCCGCAGGCGTTGCGGGACAAGCCCACCGCCGCCGTCGTGATCGCTGGCGTGAACGACACGCTCCGGTCCGACTTCTCCGCGCGACGGATGCACGAGGACCTCGACCACGTCTGCCGCGAGCTCACCGCGGCCGGCGTCTCGGTCGTCACCGTGCGGTTCCACGACCAGGGCCGCGTGTTCAAGCTGCCCGGCAGGCTGCGGCGGGTGCTGAAGGACCGCATCGACGAGTACAACCGCGTCGTCGACGTGGTGGTGGCGCGGCACGGTGTGCGGTGCGTCGACCTGCACACGATGCCCGGCGCCTACGAGCTGGAGACGTGGGCGGTCGACCGGCTGCACCCGTCCGAGCGCGGCCACCGGATGCTGGCGCGGGCGTTCGCGGCCGAGCTGGGCGCGACCGGGCTCCAGTTCGGTGACGTCAGCCTGGAGTGCTCCGGCGGGCGCGAGCTGACGGTCTGGCACCACGCGGCGTGGTTGCTGCTCAAGGGGATTCCGTGGCTGTGGCGGCGGGGAGCCGACCTGCTGCCGCTGCTGTGGGCGGACCAGGAGCCGGCCGAGGTGTTCCCGGCCGGCCTCGGTCCTGAAGATCAGCTCCCGGCCTTCAGGTCGTAGAGCGTCTGGCCCCCGACCGTGGTGGCCGTGAAGTTCGCCGCGACCCACTCGCCGATGTCACTGCCGCCGCCTCCGGGGCCGCCGCCTCGGCCGCCCTCGACGTAGTAGCGCACCTTGCCCTCGGCGACGAGCGCCTTGAACTCGTCGAGCGTCGGTGCGGGATCGCTGCCGTTCCAGCCGCCGATGGCGATCACCGACCGGCCGGAGGCCAGCTGGAGTCCCGCCGCGCTCTGGGCGCCGGTCGTGGCCGCCGCCCACTCCGTGTCGGTGGCCTTGAGCAGCTGCACGACCTCCGTGGACGACGTGCCCTCCCGCATGCCGCCGCCCTGCTGGGAACGCGGGCCGGACAACGGGATCGAGCCGCTGTGGGTGGTGGCCGCGGTGGCGAGCGCGTAGCCGGAGGTGCCCAGCAACGCCGCCGCGACCAGCACGCCCACGAGCCAGTTCCTGTTCACGCCGAACAGCAGCGCCAGCACCGCGACGGCGGTGACGGCCAGCAGGACCCAGCGCAGCCACGGCGTCCAGTCCGGGGTGCGGTCGAGCAGGATGAAGCCCCACACACCGGTCACCGCGACCATCGCCGTCAACGCGATCCGCGCGGGGAAGTGCCCGCGGCCGCGCCACAGCTCGCGTCCGGCGATGCCGACGAGAGCGGCGATCGCGGGGGCGAGGGCCACCGTGTAGTACGGGTGCGTGATTCCGCTCATGAAGCTGAACACCGCGCCGCTCACGAGCGTCCAGCCGCCCCAGACGACGAGCGCCGCACGGGTGCGGTCGGTGCGCGGCGCACGGCGCAGGAACCACAGTCCGGCGCCCAGCCCGATCAGCGCGGCGGGCAGCAGCCAGGAGATCTCCGGGCCCATGCTGGCACCGAACAACCGGCCGATGCCCGTCTCGCCGCCGAAGCCGATGTTGCCGTTGCCGCCCATTCCGCCACCGCCGGGACCGCCGCCGGAGTTGCCGAAGATGCGGCCGAGCCCGTTGTAGCCGATGGCCAGTTCCCACAACGAGTTGTTCGTCGAGCCGCCGATGTACGGGCGGCTGTCCGCGGGCCACAGCTCGACCAGCGCGATGAACCAGCCCGCGGACACGACGATCGCGAGCCCGGCGCCGAGCAGGTGCAGCAGCCGCTTCAGAGGGGACGTGGGAGCCGCGATCAGGTAGGCCAGCGCGAGGGCGGGCAGCACCAGGAACGCCTGCAGCATCTTGGTGAGGAACGCGAAGCCGATCGCCGAGCCCGCGAGCGCCAGCCACAGCGGGCTCGCCTTCTCCAGCGCCCGCACCGTGCAGTAGGCGGCCGCGACCATCAGCAGCACGAGCAGCGCGTCCGGCAGGTTGAACCGGAACATCAGCGTGGCCACGGGCGTCAGGGCGAAGGCCGCGCCGGCGAACAGGGCCGCCGTCGGGCCGGAGGTGCGCTTGACCGTGGCGTACAGAAGTCCCACGGCCGCAACGCCTTCCAGCGCCTGCGGGGCGAGGACGGCCCAGCTGGAGAAGCCGAAGAGCTTCGCGAACAGGCCGCTCACCCACAGGAACACCGGCGGCTTGTCGACGGTGATCGTGTTGCCGGGGTCGAGCGAGCCGAACAGCAGCGCCTTCCAGCTCTGCGAGGCCGCCTGCGTCGCCGCCGCGTAGAACTCGTTGCCGTAGCCGGACGCGGTGAGGTTCCACAGGTAGAGCACGGCGGTGGCGGCGAGCAGGCCGAGGAAGGCGATGCGGTGCAGCGCTTTCGTGTTTCGCGGTGCCGGTGGCGCCGGTGCCGCGGCGGCCGAGGGCGCGAGGGTGGCGGTCATGACGCGTCCAGTTCGTAGAGGGTGGCACCGGCGACGGTGGTCGCGGTGAAGTTCGCGGCGACCCAGTCGCCGATCTCGTGGGCGGCGTCGCTGCCGGTGTCGCCCTGCATCATCCGGCCGGCGGCGACGTAGTAGTGGATCTGTCCACTTCGGACCAACTCCTGGAACTCGGCGAGGGTCGGAGCGGGGTCGGTGCCGTTGAAGCCGCCGAGCGCCATGACCGGCTGCCCGCTCGCGAGCTGCAGGCCGGCGGCGTTGTTGGAACCGATGGTGGCGGCGGCCCACCGGTAGTCGCCGGCGTTGTCCTGCAACAGGGTCACGACCTCGGCGTCCGGCGTGGTGGCGTCGAGCAGGCCGCCGCCCATGCCGCCCATCCGCCCACTGGACGGGCCCGCGACGGGCAGCGCGCCGGTGTGCGGGGTGGTGACGGTGGCGAAGGAGTACGTGGTGGGGCCGAGCAGCGCGGCGATCAGCGCGACCGGGATGGCCCAGCGCAGCGACAGCACCAGGCCGACCGCCGCGATCAGTCCCGTCATCAGCACGAGGACCGCGACCGGCGTGGAGAACCCGTTGACCAGCACGTAGCACTGCAACGCCGACAGCGCGACGGAGCCCGAGAGCACCGCTGCCGCAACGGGTTCCGCGCGGCGCTCCCAGAGTTCGGTGGCGGCGATGCCGACGACGGCGGCGATCGCGGGAGCCAGTGCCACGGTGTAGTAGGAGTGGATGATGCCGTTCATGAAGCTGAACACCCCGGCGGTGACGACGAGCCAGCCGCCCCACAGCGCCAGCGCGGTGCGGGCGCGGCCCTTAGTCAGCCACAGCCCCGCGACCAGCAGCACCACCGCGGCCGGCAGCAGCCACGCGATCTGACTGCCCATCTCCGCGCCGAGCAGGCGGCTCCAGCCCGCCGAGCCCCAGCCGCGGCCGCCGCCGACGCTGCCGACCTCGTCCCCGGTCAGGCGGCCCAGGCCGTTGTAGCCCAGCGTCAGTTCGAGCACGCTGTTCGTCTGCGAGCCGCCGATGTAGGGCCGGTCGGGGGTGAGTTCCACGGCGACGATCCACCAGCCGCCCGCGACGACCATGGCGCCCAGCGCGCCGGTGAGGTGCAGGAGCTTGCGCGGGATCGACGTGGGTGCGGCGATCAGGTAGGCCAGCGCGAACGCGGGCAGCACCAGGAACGCCTGCAGCATCTTGGTGAGGAAGCCGAACCCGACCGCGACCCCGGCGAGCGCGAGCCAGAACGGGCTGGCGTTCTCGACCGCTCGCGTGACGCAGTACGCGCCCGCGACCATCAGCAGGACCAGCAGCGCGTCGGGATTGTTGAAGCGGAACATCAGCACCGCGACCGGTGTCAGCGCGAGCACGGCGCCCGAGATCAGCGCGGCGGCGGGGGAGAACCAGCGGCGCACCGTCGCGTACAGCAGCCAGACACTGCCCACGCCCATCAGCGCCTGCGGCACCAGGATGCTCCACGCGTTGACGCCGAACAGCCGCGCGGACAGGCCCATCACCCACAGCGAGGCCGGTGTCTTGTCGACGGTGATCGCGTTCGAGGCGTCCGACGAACCGAAGAACCACGCCTTCCAGCTCGTCGCACCGGCCTGCGCGGCGGCGGAGTAGTAGGCGTTGGCCCAGCCCGAGTCCCCCAGCCGCCACAGGTACAGCGCGCCGGTCGCGATCAGCAGGACCGCCAGCGCCAGGCGTTCTCGTCTCATGCGGACGAGCCTCGCGGCCTAGCCTGGGTCGGTCGTGTGCCCCTGCTGTGAACCAGCTGTGTGCAGCGAGACGGTGAAGGTGGTGTGACCGGGGCGGCTCGCGACGGACACCTCGCCGTCGTGCGCGCCGACCACGGCGGCCACGATCGACAGGCCCAGCCCGGTGCTGCCGGCCGCCCGCGAGCGCGAGGAGTCGCCGCGCGCGAACCGTTCGAAGACCTCCAGCCCCTGCGGGATGCCGGGGCCGTCGTCGGTGACGGTGAGGTCGACGCGTCCGTTGTGGACGGACAGGCCGGTGGTCACGGTGGTGCCCGGCGGGGTGTGCGCGCGGGCGTTGGACAGCAGGTTGCCGAGGACCTGGTGGAGCCGTTGCACGTCACCGGGAACCGTGACCGGGTCCTCGGGCAGCGCGAGCCTCCAACTGTGGTCGGGGCCCGCGATCCTGGCGTCGCCGACCACGTCCAGCACCAGCCGGGACAGGTCGACGTCGTCGCTCTCCAGCGGGCGGCCGGCGTCGAGGCGGGCCAGCAGCAGCAGGTCCTCGACCAGCGACGTCATCCGCACCGCCTCGGACTCCACGCGGCCCATCGCGTGGGTGACCGCGGGCGGCAGGTCCTCGCCGGTGCGGCGGGTCAGCTCGGCGTAACCGCGGATGGCGGCCAGCGGAGTTCGGAGCTCGTGTGAGGCGTCGGCGACGAACTGCCGGACCCTGGTCTCGCTGTCGTGCCTGGCTTTCAGGGCCTCGCCGACGTGGCCGAGCAGCTTGTTCAGCGCCAGGCCGACCTTGCCGACCTCGGTGGCCGGATCGGTGTCCTCCTCGGGCACGCGTTCGGCCAGCGCGACCTCGCCCTCGTGCAGTGGTAGTTCGGAGACGCGGGTGGCGGTCTCGGCGACCCGGTCCAGCGGGACGAGCGCGCGCCGGACGATCACCCGGCCCGCCAGCGCGACCACCGCCGCTCCGGCGACGATGAGTCCCGCGAGGATCCAGACCATCTGCCACACGATGTCGGTGACGTTCGAGAGCGGCAGGCCCTTGATCCCCATCCGGTCGGTGGTCACGCGGAACTCGCCCGCCTCGCCGAGGTCGACCGTCCGCACGCCCGACGGGGTGGCCGCCAGCACCGCGATCTCGTCGTCGGTGAGCAGGCGCGGCTTCTGCCAGCCGGGCAGCTCGATCGTGCCGTTGATGGTGCCGTCGGGGAAGATCCGCGCGTTCACACCGGGGGGACCGTACTGCTGGCCGGGCGGTCCGGGGCGCAGGGTCGTGACCTCGCGGTCGAGGTTGTTCATCAGGAACGCGTGCAGCGCGAGCACCGAGACGCCGCCGATCACCAGGCACAGCGCGGTGAGCAGGACGATCTGGCCCGAGACGAGCTGCGCCCGCAGGGTCCTAGGTCGCAGGCTTGAGGACATATCCGGCGCCTCGCATCGTGTGGATCATCGGTGTGCGCCCGGCGTCGATCTTCTTGCGCAGGTACGAGATGTAGAGCTCGACGATGTTGGCCTGGCCGCCGAAGTCGTAGCTCCACACGCGGTCCAGGATCTGGGCCTTGCTCAGCACGCGCTTCGGGTTGCGCATCAGGTAGCGCAGCAGCTCGAACTCCGTGGCCGTCAGGTCGATCGACGCGCCGCCGCGTTCGACCTCGCGCGTCTCCTCGTTCAGCGACAGGTCGCCGACGATCAGCCTGGTGCCCGCGTCCGCGTCGGTCACGCCGGTGCGCCGCAGCAGTGCGCGCAGCCGCAACACGACCTCCTCCAACGAGAACGGCTTCGTCACGTAGTCGTCGCCGCCCGCGGTGAGCCCGGCGATGCGGTCCTCCACCGCGTCCTTCGCCGTCAGGAACAGCACGGGCAGGATCGGCGCCTCCGCCCGCATCCTGCGCAGCACCTCGAACCCGTCGAAGTCCGGCAGCATCACGTCGAGCACCACCACGTCCGGCCGGAACTCGCGCGCGGTCCGCACCGCCGTCGCGCCGTCGAGCGCCGTGCGCACGTCCCACTTCTCCATGCGCAGCGCCATCGACATCAGTTCGGCCAGAGTGGACTCGTCGTCGACGACGAGCACCCGCACCGGCTGCCCGTCCGGCCTGCGGAGTTCGGTCTTCATCGCGCGCATGGCTCCCATCGTGAACGCGGATCCTGTGTACCAGCTGTGAGCGAGGCGCACAGCTCAGGCCTACGGCGTACACAGGTTCGGCACAGGCGGCACCGACACGGTGGCTCTCATGACCGAACAACAGCCCCCGGAGTGGGGCGCACCCCAGCCGACCGAACCGGCGGCCCGTCCGGCGTGGACCGCGAAGAAGACCGTGGCGGCCGTGGCCATCGCCGTCGCGATCGCCGGTGCCGGAGGCGTCGCCATCTACGCCGCGAGCGGCACGAGCCAGCAGACCGGTGCCATGGGGCCGGGTGGCATGGGCGGCGGCATGCCCCCGGACGGCGCCGGCGGCATGCGCGGCGGCTTCGGCCTCGGCACCGGCGACACGACCCACGGCGAGTTCCAGACCGGTGAGGTCACCGCGATCAGCGATTCCTCCGTGGAGGTGAAGTCGACCGACGGCTACACCAAGACGTACGTGATCGACGCCGAGACCGTGGCCGAAGGTGTCGAGAAGGGGGACACCGTGACGGTGATCGCCACCACAGAAGACGGCAAGTCCGTCGCCTCCAGCGTCGTCGAACCTGGTCAGCGAGGCCAGCGGAACGGGCAGGCCCCTCCCACGAGGTGATTTGGGGTCAAGTGTGAGCGGTTATGGTCGGGTGATCGGCCCGACCACAACCGGAGGTGAGCGTGCGGACGTTCACCCTGACGGTGATGGGGTCCACAGACCTGCACGGCAACCTGTTCAACTGGGACTACTACCGCGACCGCGAGTTCGACGACTACGCGCACGACGACGTCGGGCTCGCGAAGATCTCGACGCTGGTGAACGACGTGCGTTCGGACGTGGGTCGCCATCGGACGTTGCTGCTCGACGCCGGTGACACCATCCAGGGCACCCCGCTCGCCTACTACTACGCGAAGGTCGAGCCGATCACGCGTGGCCCGCACGTGCACCCGATGGCCGCCGCGATGAACGCCATCGGCTACACCGCCGCGGCACTGGGCAACCACGAGTTCAACTACGGACTGCAGGTGCTGCGGACGTTCGAGCGGCAGCTGGAGTTCCCGCTGCTGGCGGCGAACGCGCTGGACGTGGAGACCGGGCTGCCCGCCTTCGAGCCGTACGTGGTGAAGACGGTGTGGCGCACGGGCGGGCCGCCGTTGCGGGTCGGGATCCTCGGGCTGACGAACCCCGGCATCGCCGTCTGGGACCGCGAGCACGTCGACGGCGTGCTGACGTTCCCGGGGCTGGTGGAGCAGGCGCTGCACTGGGTGCCGGAGATCCGCCGCCAGTCCGACCTGGTGATCGTGGTCGCGCACTCCGGTGCCGACCTGTCGTCGTCGCTGGGCGACCAGGTGCCGTTCCCGGAGAACTGCTCCGAACTGCTGGCGGAGACCGTGCCGGGCATCGACGCGATCCTCGTCGGGCACGCGCACGTGGAGATCCCGTCGCGGATCGTGACGAACAAGGTGACCGGGCGGCCGGTGCTGCTGACCGAGCCGCTGTACTGGGGCAAGCGGTTGTCGGTGATGGAGTTCGACCTGCGCCACGACGGGCAGTGGGAACTGGAGGCGTCGCGGGCGTCCGTGCTGTCGTCGGCCTCGGTGGACGAGGACCCGCGGATCGTGCGGCTGCTGCGGCACGACCACTCCAAGGTCGTCTCGTACGTCAACGCGAGGGTCGGGACGTGCGCCTCGGCGATGTCGGCGTTCCGCTCGCGGTTCGAGGACACGCCCGCGTTGCGGTTCATCAACCACGTGCAGGCGCTGGAGGTCGCGAAGTCCACGTCGCTGCCGGTGGTGTCGTTGTGCGCGCCCTTCAACCGGTCCGCGGCGATCCCGGCGGGCGAGGTGTCCATCCGCGACGTCGCCGGGCTCTACATCTTCGACAACACGCTGGTGGGCGTGCGGATGACCGCCGGGCAGCTGCGCGACTTCCTGGAGGAGTCGGCGCGCTACTTCCGGCAGGTCTCCGGTCCTGGCCCGTTCTCGGCCGCCGAGGTGTCCGCCGACGTGCCGGACTACAACTTCGACATCGCCTACGGGCTGTCGGCGCCGCTGACCTACTCGATCGACATCACGCGGCCGGTCGGGTCGCGGATCGTGGACCTGTCCCACGACGGACGGCCGGTGGACGACTCCTTCGAGTTCGCCGTGGCCGTGAACAACTACCGGCAGGCGGGCGGCGGCGACTTCCCGCACATCGCCGCGGCGCCCGTGCTGCACAACCAGCAGCAGGAGATCCGGCAACTGCTGATCGAGTGGGTCAAGGCCGCGGGCGTGCTGGACCCCGCCGAGTTCACCGGTTCGGACTGGCGCCTGGTGGCCGCCGGCGAGCCCGTGGTCGTGTCCACGAACGAGTGAAATAGGGCCGGGTGTCCTGGGCGTTCCCCTTCGGGCGGTGGCACCCGATCAGCCGGATGAGATAGTCCAAGCGCGTGCAGTTGACCCAACGCGTTGTCGTCGGTGCGCTCGTCGTGCCGGCGTTGCTCGCGTCCCTGGGTCTGGCGGCGCACCCCGCTCCGGACGTGGCGCCCGGCCACCTGGTGCTCGCGGTGCGGTCGTCGGAGATCGTGCTGGCGGGTACCGCGTCGTCCGCTGTGGAACGCCAGGCCGTCGTGGACGCCGTGCGCGCGCTGACCGCGTTCCGGGTCACGGACGTGATCACCCCGGACGCGGGCGAACGGCTGCCCGTGTCCGCCGCCGTGGTCGCGTCGCTGCTCGCGGCGGTGCTGGACCACGACGTCACCGACTTCACCGGTGTCCTGCGCGAAGGACGCCTGACCGCGTCGGCGCGCGTCGCGGACGCCGGGCGCGCGGGCTCCCTGAGCGACGCCCTGCGCTCGGCCGCACCCGGCCTGCGCGTCGACGAGGACTTCACGACCACGAGCTAGGAGCTGTCCGGTGTTCGGGTTCTTCTTCCAGATGTTCCTGCTGTGCGCGGGCGCGTTCCTCGCCGGCGTGCTGCTGACGTGGCTGACGATGCGTTCGCGCGAGATCTCCGTCGTCGAGGTCCAGCCGCTGTCGATCATGGAGGAACCGGCGGGGCCAGTGCCCGCGATCAAGGCGAACTCGCGCACGATGATGTTCCACACCCCCGAGTCGCCGTACTACAAGCGCATGAAGGGGGACGCGTTCTTCCACTCGCCGGAGGACGCGCGCAGGGCGGGCTACACGATGTGGACGCCGCGTCCGCGGGTGCCGGCGGTGAGCTCGTAGGCTGGGCGCGTGATCGGCGATGTGATCAAGCCCGGGCTCGACGTCCTCTTCTGCGGCATCAACCCCGGCCTCGTCTCGGAGGCGACCGGGCACCACTTCGCCCGGCCGGGAAACCGGTTCTGGCCCGCGCTTCATTTGTCCGGGTTCACGCCGTCGCAGTTCGCGCCCGGCGAGCAGGAGAAGCTCCTCGAACTGGGGCTGGGCATCACGAACGTCGTCGCGCGGCCGAGTGCCCGTGCCGACGAATTAACAATTGACGAAATGCGTGAAGGTGCGATCGTTCTCGCAGAAAAGGTCGAGAGGTATTCACCGAAGGTTCTCGCGATACTCGGTGTGACCGTGTACCGGGCGGCGTTCGGTCGCAAGAAGGCGCAGGTCGGGGCGCAGCAGGACACCGTGGGCGGCGCGCGGTTGTGGATCCTGCCGAATCCGAGCGGGTTGAACGCGCACTGGCAGTTGCCGGCGTTGGCTGAAGAGTTCGGGCGACTCAAAGCGAGCGTCTAGAACGAGAACAAAAGTTCACATTCATGCCCACTGAAAGTGGGCTGGACGGAGTGGGCTCTGGTCTGGTTGCATCCAGATCTGCGTCCGTTCGAGTGCATTCACCCAGAAGTGGAACCCCTGCAGGTCCGGCTGCGTCAAAATCTGACAATGCCGTGCAGAAATTGGTGAATCTTCAACACTGGTGGGGGCGCAGTGGAGGTCAGGATTCTCGGGCCGGTCGAGCCGACGGTGCCGCCGAAGCCCGCGCAGATCCTAGCCGTGCTGGCGGTCGAGTGCGGCAGGATCGTGCCGGTCGAGCGGCTCATCGACCTCATCTGGGGCGAGGAGCCGCCGCCGCAGGCGCGCAAGTCGCTGCAGGTGCACATCTCCAGCCTGCGCCGCGCCGGGTTGCCGGTCGAGCACCGGGCGGCCGGGTACGTGCTCAACGCCGACCCCGACGACGTCGACCTGCACGCGTTCCGCCGGCTCGTGGCCCGCGCCGGTGACGAGGCCGACCTGAAGGTCAGGGCCGACACCCTGAACCAGGCGCTGGAGCTGTGGCGCGGCACGCCCGTCGTGTTCGCGCAGACCCTCGACGTGCAACGGCTCGCGGCCGCCGAGGCGTGGGTCGACGCCGAGCTGGCGCTGGGGCGGCACGCCGAGCTCGTCGACCGGCTCGGGGCGTTCGTCGCCGAGTACCCGCTCGCCGAACGGCTGCGCGGGCAGCTCATGACCGCTCTCGCGCGGGCAGGGCGCCGCGCGGACGCCATGCGGGTGTTCCGCGAGACGCGCAGGGTGCTCGTCGACGAGCTCGGGGTCGAGCCCGGCGAGCAGCTGCAGCAGCTCTACCGCGACGTGCTGGAGGGCTCGCGGGACAGCCGGCGCAACTACCTGCCGCGCGACGCGGGCGACTTCACCGGGCGCGACGAGGAGCTGGGCAGGCTCCTCGACAGCGACGGCGGTGTCTGGTGGATCGAGGGACCCGCCGGGGTCGGCAAGTCCGCGCTCGCCGTGCACGCCGCGCACCGGCTCGCCGACCGGTACCCGGACGGGCAGCTGTTCGTCGACCTGCACTCGCCGTCCGGGGCGCTCGACGCGTTGCTGCGGGCGATGGACGTGCCGAGCGAACGGATCCCCGAGTCCGCCGAGGAACGCGCCGCGCTGTGGCGGGCAACGGTCAGCGGGCGGCGCGTGGTGATCGTGCTGGACGGCGTCACGAGCGTGTCGCAGGTGCGACCGCTGCTGCCGGGCAGTCCCGGCTGCCTGACGCTGATCACCAGCCGCAGCAGGCTGTGCGGGCTCGAAGGCGTGCGCCGCGTCCCGCTGGACGTGCTGAGCAGCGACGAGGCCGTGACGCTGCTCAAGCGCATCCTCGGCGACGACCGGGTGGCCGCGGAACCCGACCAGGCCCAGGAGGTCGCGCGGCTGTGCGGGTACCTGCCGCTCGCGGTGCGGATCACCGGCGCGCGACTGGCCGGGCGCGCGCACTGGCCCGTGTCGAAGCTGGTGCGCAGGCTGTCGGACGAGCGGTCGCGGCTCGACGAGCTCGTCGCGGACGACCTCGCGGTGCGGGCCGGTCTGGAGCTGACCTACCGGGCGCTCGACGAGAACGTCCGCCGCGCGTACCGGATCTTCGGGTTCCTCGGGCTGCCCGAGGTGCCGAGCTTCCTGTGGGCGCACCTGCTCGACGAGGACGTGCTCGACCAGCTCGTGGACGCCCGGCTGCTCGACGTGATCGGCAGCGCGCGGTACCGCATGCACGAGCTGGTGCGGCTGCACGCCCGTGAGCTCGCCGAGGCCGAGGACGCGCAGCGGGAACGCGAGGACGTGGTGCGCAGGGCCGTGGTCGCCGCGCTGTCCACTGTGGACGGACTGACCGAGCAGCTCTTTCTCGCCGTGCCGCGGATGCAGGACTCGCTGGGCGTCGTCGCCTCGGCGGCCCGGCCGACCGACAAGGACGCCTGGTTCGCGCGCGAGGAGTCGTTGCTGACCAGGCTCGTGGAACGCGCCGCGGAACTCGGGCTCGCGGAGATGGCGTCCCAGCTGGCCGAAGTGCTGGTGTTCGCGTGGTTCGGGCTCAGGAACCGTTACGAGGCCTGGGAACGAACACACACGGCGGCGCTGGAGGCCGTGTGGAGGACCGGGGACCTGCGGCTGGAAGCCGTGCTGCGGTGCAGCCTCGGGCAGATGCACTACAAGCGCGACAACCTGGTCGAGGCGCGGTCGTGGTTCGAGACGGCGCAGACGTTGTTCGTGAACCTCGGCGACGTGCGCGGCGAGGCCGTGGCGATGAACGGCATCGGCATGGTGTGCCGCGACCTCGGCCAGTACCCGTGCGCGCTGGAGGCGCTGGAGAGGGCGCGCGACCTGCTGGAGGGCGCGGACCTCGAAGGCGAGGCGCACGCGCTGTACGGACTCGGCTCCATCAAACGGGAGCTCGGCGATGACGAGGGGGCGTTCGCCACCCTCCGCCTCGCGGAGACGGTCTACCGCCAGGCGCGCAGTCGCCGGGGTGAGGCGCTGGCCGCGCGCGGGATAGGGCTCGTGCACCGCGCCCGCGGTGAGCTGGACCTCGCCGAGGACCACATTCGGCGCGCCCACGAGATGGTGGAGGGCACCGGCGACGAGCTGCTCGGCTGCTACACCGCCCAGGCGTGGGCGAAGGTGTTGCTGCGCAAGGGTTTGCTGGACCCCGCCGAGGAGCTGATCCAGCAGGCGCTGGACGGTTGCCGCGACGTCGGGGACCGGTTCGGGGAGGCCCTGGTGCGCCGCACGCTGGGGGAGTGGCGGCTCGCGGCGGGCGACCACGCCGGCGCGCGGATCGTGCTGACCGACCTGCTGCCGGTGTGGAACGACCTCAGCCTGCCGCTGTGGCGCGCCAGGACACTTCGGGACCTGGGAGCGGTCCACGCCCGTCTGGGGGACGTTGTGGGCGCGGACCGCTCCTGGGACGAGGCCGCCGTCCTGTTCGCACGACTGGGCACCAGAGAACAGGGAGAGGTGCGTCAGTGGCGGTCGCAGTGGGGCCTCGCCACCACGCGGATCAGCCGGTGATCTTGTTGTACTTCCACGGCGCGTAGCCGCCGCTCTTCAGCGACGAGACGGTCACGGTCTCGTGGTCCATGTCCGTCGCGGTGCTGCCCTCTTCGTAGATCCACGCGGACGTCTTCGCGGAGTTGGCCCACTTCTCGAACAGCTTCACGTGGCCGTTGCGCAGGATCATGTCGCCCGGCTTGAGGTTCGCCCAGGAGATCTTGGTGGCGACCTCGTGCAGGTTGCGCGTGTTGCGGCTGGTCGTGAGCTTCCACGTCATGGAGACGAAGCCCGAGCAGTCCGTGCGGTACTTCTTGCCCTTGTTGACGTCCCAGGCGTACGCGGACTGGCTGTACGGAACCTTGCGGTCCCACCAGTCCTTGGCGCGCTTGATGACCTCGGTGCGGCTGATCGAACCGCCGTACCCGGCCGCCGCCTCGACCTGCGAGAGGGCGACCTCCTGCTGGGCAGGACCCTCCGGCGCCGCCTGGGCGATGCCGCTCATACCGCCGAGCAGCCCCAGCGAGATGGCGGTCGCCGCGAGAGCGTGGCGAATGCGCATGCTTGTTGCTCCGATCGACTTGCGGTTGGTGATGACCGGAACTGTCCACTGAGGCGCCAAAGATCGGCCTAAGGCCGTTTTAGGCCTTCCTTTACCGCTCCTTCCTAGGTTTCGCGGCACCTTGGGCATAAGGAGAGAGCACATGTTCGTTCGCACGATCGCAGCCGTGGTCGCGATGTTCGCCGCTCTGATCATGGGCGCGTCCGTCGCGTCGGCGGCCCCGGCGAAGTACACGCACGCACAGGCGACCGCGCAGCTGCGCGCGGCCGGCATCGCCTGGGACTCGAGCGGCAACTGCAGCGACCGCAACCGGCCGAACTGCACGTCGTTCGAGCAGATCAACCAGACGACCATCGCGGGTGCCAAGACGTTCAAGAGCGCGTCGGGCTGTGCGCTGACCATCACCGGCGGCACGGAGACCGGCCACGCGTCGGGCACGTACTCGCACTGGAACGGGTACAAGGTGGACTACCGGCTGTCCAGCTGCGTCACGAACTACATCAAGGGCAGCTTCACGTCCATCGGCGGCAACAAGTGGCGCTCGAACGCGGGCAACGTCTACTACCTCGAGTCGAACCACTGGGACGTCACGTACCACAACTGCGGGTGCTGAGGTCTGGTTGCTGAACCGGGACTGTGCTTGTTGAAAGGAGGGGGAGCCGGTAGTAGTTGTCGGGTGACCACACTCGGCGCTGTCTACCGGCCTCAGCTTCCTCCCGAGAACCTGCGCTCCGTCGTCCTCGCCGCGGAGGAGTCCGGTGTGGACTCGTTGTGGTTGTGGGAGGACTGCTTCCTGGAGAGCGGCATCGCCTGCGCCTCCGCCGCCCTGGCCTGGACCTCCCGGCTCAAGGTCGGCGTCGGTCTGCTGCCGGTGCCGCTGCGCAACGTCGCGATCACCGCGATGGAGGCCGCGACGCTCGACCGGCTGTTCCCCGGCCGCGTGACCATCGGCGTCGGGCACGGCGTGCAGGACTGGATGGGCCAGGTCGGCGCGCGGGTGGCGTCGCCGCTGACGTTGCTGCGCGAGTACACCGGCGCGCTGAAGTCACTGCTGGCCGGCGAGCGGGTCACCGTCGAGGGCCGGTACGTGAAGCTCGACGGCGTCGCGCTGGACTGGCCGCCGCCCGCGCCGATGCCGATCTACGTGGGCGGGCACGGGCAGAAGACGCTGGACCTCGCGGGCGAGGTGGGCGACGGCACGATCCTCGACGCGTCGGTCGACGCCGGCGGGGTCAAGGCCATCAGGGCGACCCGCGAGCACCCCGTCGTCGTCTACGTCGAGACGGACTCGCGGGACAGGGCGTTCGTCACCGACCTGGTCTCCCAGGTGGCCGCGGCGGGCGCGACCAGCGTGATCTTGCAGCAGTCCGCCACGAGCGAGGACCCCGAAGGGTTCGTCCGCTTCGTCGGATCACTCGATGGAGTGAGTGCCTGACGTCGTCGATAACGGCGGGTTCCCCCTTGCGATGGATACGGTCATGGGCCTTTCGTCGCTGATCGGGGAGGTGTCCGTGCTCGGACGCAGAGACCGCCGGAGCGCTGAGCCGGACTGGGTCGTCGACCGCACGGCCGGTACCGCCGACCACCAGGCGCGGCTCGACCTCCTGCACGACGAGATGAAGACCCTGATCAAGACCGGTGCGGCGATCGTGGGCGGCGGGCAGGCCACCTACAACGGATCGGACGCGACCGGCCGCAGGCTGGTCGAGGACTGGACGGCGCTGATGCTGCGCTCGTACAACCTCGAAGCGGAGAACTGCCTGCGCATGCTGGGAGCCGGTGGCCTGGACGCGGCGAGGAGGCGGCTCGATCGCGCGGCGTCGGCGATCGAGCGCCTCAGCGGGACCGTCGGGCTCCGCCTCTCGCCGCGCTACCAGGCGTTGCGCACGCACGAGCTGGAGCTCACCGCCGACCACCTGCGGCGCAAGGCCGAGAGCCGCCGCACCCGCCGGATTGCTTCCTGACCCACGGGGTACCTCCCGCACATGGCTGAGGTGGCACTGAACGTCGAAGCGCCCGTCGACGCCGTCTGGGCGGTGCTCGCCGACGGCTGGTCCTACGCGGGCTGGGTGGTGGGCGCGTCGCACATCCGCGACGTCGACGAGGGCTGGCCTGGGGCCGGCACGCGGATCCACCACAGCGTGGGGCCGTGGCCGCTCGTCATCAGCGACACCACCGAGGTCGTGCGCTGCGAGCCCGGGGCGCTGCTCGAACTCGACGCGCGGCTGTGGCCCGCCGGGGCCGCGCGCATCACGTTCACCCTGATGGCGCGGTCCGAGGCGCTCACCGAGGTGCGCATGGCCGAGCGGGTCGTGCGCGGGCCGTCGACGCTGATGCCGAAGGTCGTGCAGGACGTCCTGCTGGCCCCGCGCAACAAGGAGACGTTGCAGCGTCTCGACGACCTGGCGAAGGGCCGTCAGTAGATCGTCTTGTTGAGGCCCTGGACCAGCACCCGGTAGAGCTCACCGGCACCACCCCAGCGGGCCAGCGCCGCCCGTGCCGCGTTCGCGCCCGCCGCGCCGTGCACGCCGCCGCCCGGCCACGCCGACGAGCCCGTCAGGTAGAGGCGGTCGAACGGGGTGTCCGCGCGGCCCAGACCGGGCACCGGCCGGAACACGAGCTGCTGGTGGATCGCCGCCGTGCCGCCGTTGACCGAGCCGATCTGGTCGGGACCGAGCACCGAACGGCCCTGGATGAGCGCGCGGAAGCCGGGTGCGCGTTCCTCGATCATCAGCTCCAGGCGGTCGGCGCGGCGCTTGAGCCGGTCCGGCGTCCAGCCCCCGTTCAGCGGCACGTGCGTGTAGGCCCAGGCTGCCTCGGTGCCGGCGGGGGAGCGGGTCGGGTCGGTCGTCGTCATCTGGCCCAGGATCATGAACGGGTTGCGCGGCACCTTGCCGCACGCCAGCTCGTGCGCGACGGTCGCGAGTCCGTTGACGTCGCCGCCCAGGTGGACCGTGCCCGCCTGCGACGCCTCCGCGTTGGCCCACGGGATCGGGCCCGAGAGCGCCCAGTCGACCTTGATCGTGTCGCCGTCCCACTGGAACCGCTTGAGGTCCTCCGCGAGCTTCGACGGCAGCGCGTCGCCGCCGATCAGGTCGAGGTACAGCCTGGGGGCGGGCACGTCGGCGAGCACCGCACGCCGTGCGCGCACCACCGAGCCGTCCTCCAGACGCACACCAACGGCGACACCGCGCGCGTGCAGCACGCCGGTGACGCGCGCGCCGGTCTCGATGCGGCCGCCGAACCTGCGGACCAGCGACGCGGTCAGCTCCCGCGCGCCGCCGCGGGGCACCGGGTTGCCGACGTCCTGGCCGAGCATGGCCAGCAGCCAGCCGAAGCCCGCGCCGCCGGCCTGGTCGGGGCCCAGGTCCGAGTGCATCGTGTTGCCCGCCAGCAACAACCGGGCACCCTCACCGGCGAAGAGCTCCTCGCCGAGGCGCCGCACGGGCTGGGTCAGCAGGCGCGTCAGCCGCAGCGTGTCGCCCAGGCCCAGTGTGCGCAGCAACGACAGCCCGCCGCGCACGGGCGGGAACGGGCGCAGCAGACCCTCCAGCACGCCGTCGCGCACCTGGCGCCAGCGCGCGTACTCGGCCTGCCACGCGTCGGCGTCGGAGTGGGCGAACGCGCCCACGGACTTCGCGGTGACGTCGACGTCACGAGAGAGGAGCGCGACGCGATCGTCCGGCAGCACATGGGCCAGCACGGCCGGTGCGTGCTGCCACTGCACGTCGAGGTTCAACGCGCCGATGACCGGCGAACCGAGACCGAGGGGGTAGAACGCGCTGTAGACGTCGTTCGTGAAGCCGGGAGCGGTGATCTCGGCCGAGGTCACGGCACCGCCCGGTGTGTCGCGCTGTTCCAGGACCAGCACGTCCCAGCCCGCGTCCGCCAGCAGGGTCGCGGCGACCAGCCCGTTCGGACCGGAGCCGATGACGACCGCGTCGACCTCGTTCACGCACGTCCTCCCATTGCCGTCATGACCTCGCGCAGCACATCACGCGCGTCGTGTCCGGGCCACCATTTCAGATCCTCGTGTGCTCGTGTGGTGTTCACGAGCGGTGCCTGGTCGGCCATCCGGACCCATTCCGGGGTCAGGGGCTGCAGCCCGAGGCGCGCCGTGGCGCCCGCGAGCTTCTCGATCACCGCGTACGGCACCGGCAACCGGGCCGCGCCCACCCGGTCCGCGATCATCGGCGCGGTCAGCACCGGTTCGGCGGCGAGGTTGAAGGCGCCCAGCGCCTTGCGCTCCACGATCGCCGCGATCGCGCGCGCCACGTCGTCCGCGTGCACGAGCTGCAGGCGCAGGTCGTTCCACAGGGGGATCGGCAGGTACGGCAGCAGCTTCGGCGGGAGCAGCGGGCTGACCAGCCAGCGGCGGATCTTCGCTGCGGCGGACGCCTGCCCGATGCCGCACGGGCGGATGACCGCGCACGGCAACGGGTAGCGCCGGACCATCTCCTCCAGCCGCACCTTGTGCGCGCTGTAGTCGTTGCCCTCGATGCCCGTCAGCGCCCACGACTCGTCGACCCTCGACCAGCGCTCCGCCGGGCCGTACGCGGCGACCGAAGAGGCAATGATCAGGTGGCCGACCGACTCCTTCGCGCACGCGGCGAGGACGTGCTCGCTGCCGTCGACGTTGGTCTGGCGATCAGCGGGCTTGATCGCCCACGCCAGGTGCACCACCACGTCGGCACCGCGGAAAGCGTCACGCAGTGACGAGAGAGTGCGCACGTCGACACGGGCGTCCTCGAAGTCCAGATGGCGGCGCAGCGCGCTGCCGACGTTGCCGGAGGCCCCGGTGACGACGATTTTCACGCCGCCGGGATACCCGCGATGTGACCGATCACGCGTATCTCATTTCGTTCGGCACCGAAGAGCTAGCACACTCCGTAACCGAGCGGTAGTTACTTGAACCTTACGGCGCTGTGTTCCGTAGCACATAAGGAGGCATTATGTGTGCCCCCGCCCAATACTGAGCTACCGCTTAGTATGTGTCGATCATTTGGACAAGGACCTCTGCATGCCCCTCCGCCGTGTACTGCCCTCCGCCGCCTTGGCGTTAGCCGTCCTGGTGGCCGGCTGTGGCGCAAAGGAAGATGCGAAGGCCCAGGTCAAGACCGGGCCGGGCGTTACCGACGACACGATCTCGCTCGGCATCCTCACGGACATGACAGGGCCGTTCAAAGCCTCCGCGCTGACCCGCATGAAGGGCTACGAGCTGTACCTGAAGCAGGTCAACGACCGCGGTGGCATCTGCGGTCGCAGGATCGAGCTCAAGCAGAAGGACCACGCGTACGACGTCCAGAAGGCGCTCGACGCCTACTTCGACCTGGAACCGCAGGTCCTGGGCCTGCTGGAACTCGCGGGCACGCCGATGACGGCCGCGATCGAGCCCGACATCATGCAGACCAGGACACTGACCGCCCCCGCGTCGTGGGCCGCGTCGCTGCTCGGCAACCCGCACATGATGATCGTCGGCACCACGTACGACCTCGACGTCATCAACGGACTTGATCACTACAAGCGTCGTGGTGTGATCAAGGACGGCGACACCGTCGGTCACGTGTACGCCCAGGGCAGCTACGGCGACAACGCCGTCGAGGGCAGCCGGTTCGTCGGGACGCAGTGGAACATGAAGATCGCCGAGCAGCCGATCGGCGAGACCACGGCCGACCTCACGCAGCAGATCGCCGCGCTGAAGGCCACGGGCGCGAAGGCCGTCGTGCTCAGCACCACCCCCGCCCAGACCGCCGCCGCCGTCGGTGTGGCCGCGGCGCTCAAGTGGGAGGTGCCGTTCATGGTCAACGTGGTCGGCTTCGACACCGCGATCCTCGACTCGCCGGTCGGCCCGGCCGTGGAGAAGCAGGTGTCCGTGGTGACGTCCGTGGCGCCGTTCACCGGCAGCCAGCCCGGCCCGCGCGAGGTGGCTGCGGCGTTCAACAAGTACTACCCGAACGACAAGCCGGCGATCTACGTTGACCACGGCTACACGGTCGCGAAGGTGTTCCTCTCGGTCATCGAGAAGGCATGCCAGAACGGCGACCTCTCGCGCGACGGCGTGCTGGACGCGTTCCACAGCACCAACGGCCTGGACACCCAGGGCCTGACCAGCGCGCTGCACTACTCGCTGGTGGGACGGCCTTCCGCGACGCAGTCCTACATCACGAAGGTCGACTCGAAGGCGCCCGGCGGTCTCACCACCGTCGAGGAACTGTTCGAGTCGGAGCTCGTGAAGATCAAGGGAACCCGAGCCAAATAGGCGCCAAATGAGAAACGGCCCCTCCCGAGCGCGGGAGGGGCCGTTTCCGTCGTCCTACTTGCCGAATCCGGCCTTGCGGAGCGCGTCCGCCATCGAGCCGCTCGCCGGCGGCGGGGAGGTGCGCTGCTGGCCACCACCGCGCTGCTGCCCGCCGCGCTGCTGCGGACGGCCGCCGCGGTCACGGCCACCGCCGCCACCGCCCTGCTTCGGAGCGGGCTTGCCCGGCTCGTCGGTCAGGCGCAGCGTCAGGCCGATGCGCTTGCGGGCCTCGTCGACCTCCAGCACCTTCACCCGCACCACGTCACCGGACTTCACGACGTCGCGCGGGTCCTTCACGTAGGTGTTCGACAGGGCGGAGATGTGCACGAGACCGTCCTGGTGCACGCCGATGTCCACGAACGCGCCGAACGCGGCCACGTTCGTCACGACGCCCTCCAGCACCATGCCGGGCTTGAGGTCGGCGATCTTCTCGACGCCGTCCGCGAAGGTCGCCGTCTTGAACGCCGGGCGCGGGTCGCGGCCGGGCTTCTCCAGCTCCTTCAGGATGTCCGTGACGGTCGGCAGACCGAACTGCTCGTCCACGAACTGCTCGGGCCGCACCTTCGTCAGCACCGCGGTGTTGCCGATCAGCTCGGCGCCGGCCGACTCCTGGATCCGCCGCACGACCGGGTACGCCTCCGGGTGCACCGAGGACGCGTCGAGCGGCTCGTCGCCCCCGCGGATCTTGAGGAAGCCCGCGCACTGCTCGAACGCCTTCGGGCCGAGCCGCGCCACCTCCATCAGCGACTTGCGGGTCTTGAACGGGCCGTTGGAGTCGCGGTGCAGCACGATGTTCTCCGCGAGGCCGGCGGTGATGCCGGAGACGCGGGTCAGCAGCGGCACGGACGCCGTGTTGAGGTCGACGCCGACCGCGTTCACGCAGTCCTCGACCACCGCGTCGAGCGAGCGCGACAGCTTCGACTCCGCCAGGTCGTGCTGGTACTGGCCGACGCCGATGGACTTCGGGTCGATCTTCACGAGCTCGGCCAGCGGGTCCTGCAGGCGGCGCGCGATCGAGACGGCGCCGCGGATCGACACGTCCAGGCCCGGCAGTTCGGACGAGGCGTAGGCCGACGCCGAGTAGACCGACGCGCCCGCCTCGGAGACCACGATCTTGGTCAGGTTGAGGTCGGGGTGGCGCTTGATCAGGTCGGCGGCCAGCTTGTCCGTCTCGCGCGACGCCGTGCCGTTGCCGATCGCGATCAGGTCGACGTTGTGCTGCTTGGACCACGCGGCGAGCTTCGCGATCGACTCGTCCCAGCGGTTCGCGGGCACGTGCGGCTGGATGACGCCGTGCGCGACGACCTTGCCGGTGGCGTCGACGATCGCGACCTTCACGCCCGTGCGGTAGCCGGGGTCGAGGCCCATCGTGGCGCGCGTGCCGGCCGGGGCGGCCAGCAGCAGGTCGCGCAGGTTCGACGCGAACACCTTCACGGCCTCGTCCTCGGCGAACGCCCGCAGGCGGCCGCGCAGGTCGATGCCGAGGTGCACGAGGATGCGCGTGCGCCACGCCCAGCGGACGGTGTCGGTGAGCCACTTGTCACCGGGACGGCCCTGGTCGTCGATGCCGAAGCGGGACGCGATGCGCACCTCGAAGGTCGAGGGACCCTCCTCGCGCGGCTCCTCCGGCTCCAGGACGAGGTCGAGGACCTCCTCCTTCTCGCCGCGGAACAGCGCCAGGATGCGGTGCGACGGCAGCTTGGCGAACGGCTCGTCGAACTCGAAGTAGTCGGAGAACTTGGCGCCGTCGGTCTCCTTGCCCTCGCGGACCTTGGAGACGACGCGGCCGCGCGTCCACATCTGCTCGCGCAGGTCGCCGATCAGGTCGCCGTCCTCGCCGAACCGCTCGACCAGGATGGCCCGCGCGCCCTGCAGGGCGGCCGCGGCGTCCGCGACCTCCTTCGCCGGGTCGACGAACCTGGCGGCTTCCTCCTGCGGGTTCAGACCAGGATCACCCAGAAGTGCGTCGGCGAGCGGTTCGAGACCGGCCTCCTTCGCGATCTGGGCCTTGGTGCGGCGCTTCTGCTTGTACGGCAGGTAGAGGTCCTCCAGCCGCGCCTTCGATTCGGCGGCGAGGATCTGCGCTTCGAGGGCGTCGTTCAGCTTGCCCTGCTCGCGGATGGAGTTGAGGACGGCCGCCCGGCGCTCCTCCAGTTCGCGCAGGTAGCCGAGGCGTTCCTCGAGCGTGCGCAGCTGGGCGTCGTCGAGACCGCCGGTCGCCTCCTTGCGGTAGCGGGCGACGAACGGGACGGTCGCGCCACCGTCGAGGAGTTCGACAGCAGAGCCGACCTGGCCTGCGGCCACTCCGAGCTCGTCAGCGATCTTCTGGTGGATGAGCGTTGTCACAGCGCGCCATTCTGCCCGCTGCCGGATTCGACGTGGCACGGTGTCCTTCATGACCATCGCCGCGGTCGTCCCATCACTGCTGTCGGGCCTGGAAGTTCCCGGCGCCGACAACACGCTCGGCCTGCCACCGGCCCGGCGTGTCGTCCTGCTGCTCGTCGACGGCCTCGGCCACGAGCTGCTGCGCACGTACGCCTCGCACGCGCCGTTCTTGGCGGGCCTGCCCGGCAGGGAGATCTCCGCCGGGTTCCCGTCGTCGACCGCCACGAGCCTCGCCTCGGTCGGCACCGGGCTGCTCTCCGGCGAGCACGGCATCGTCGGCTACACGTTCGCGGTGGGCGACGAGGTGCTCAACTCGCTGACCTGGTCGAGGGCCGGCGACCACCGCCACGACCTGCGCAAGGCGCTCGTGCCCGAGGTCGTGCAGCCGCACCCGACGCTGTTCGAACGCGCGGCGGCGGCCGGGGTCGCGGTCAGCGCGGTCGCCCCGCTGCTGCACCGGGGCAGCGGGCTGACGAGGGCGGTGCTGCGCGGGTCGTGGTTCCGCGGCGCCGCCGGGTTCGGCGACCTCGCCCTCGGAGCCGTGGCGGCCGTCCAGCAGGACCGGTCGTTCTGCTACGCCTACCACGCCGACCTCGACACGATCGGGCACATCTACGGGCCCGGCTCCGAGGAGTGGTTGCTGCAGCTGGAGTTCGTGGACTCGCTGGCGTCCAGGATCGCTTCCCGGATGCCCGAAGACTCGCTGCTCGTCGTGACGGCGGACCACGGCATGGTCACCGCGGACGAGCGGATCGACTTCGACACGGAACCGCTGCTGTGGCAGGGAGTCCGGGTGATCGCCGGTGAGCCTCGGGTGCGGTACCTGCACACCGAGAGCGACGAGGTGCTGTCCGTGTGGCGGGAGTTCCTCGGTGACCGGGCGGACGTGCTGACGCGCGAGGACGCGGTGGAGGCCGGGTGGTTCGGGCCGGTCAGCCCGCTGGCGGCCGACCGGATCGGCGACGTCGTGGTGGCGATGAGGGACTCCGCGGTGCTGCTGCGCGGCCAGGCCGAGCCCACGTGGAACGCCATGACGGGGTTCCACGGTTCGCGGACCAGGGCGGAGATGGCGATCCCGCTCCTCATCCACTCAGTGACTTCAGTGTAGACCGAACTCAGCCTTCGTCGCTGGTCAGCCTTAGGATCACCGGACGTGACGATCGAACTGCCTGGACCAGTCGCCTTCGTGCTCGGAGGCGGCGGAAGCCTCGGTGCCGCGCAGGTCGGCATGCTGCGCGCGTTGCGGGAGCACGGCGTGCGGCCCGACCTGGTGGTCGGCACCTCGGTCGGGTCGGTCAACGGCTCGTTGCTCGCCCTGGACCCGGACAAGGCCGCGGAACGGCTGGCGGTGCTGTGGGAGGGCATGACGCGGCAGCGGGTGTTCCCCGGCGGTCCGATCGCGCAGCTGAGGTCGTTGCGCACCAACAAGACCTACCTCTTCCCGAACACAGGCCTGGCGCACGTGCTGTCCGAGGGGCTCGACGGGTGTGCGTCCTTCGCCGATCTGGCGCTGCCGTTCGGGGCGGTGTCGGTGAACGGCGTGACCGGCGAGGCCGTGAACATCACCGAGGGCGAGCTGATCCCCGCGATCCTCGCCAGCGCGGCGATCCCCGGGGTCTACCCGCCTGTGCGCATCGGCGAGCAGGTGCTCTACGACGGGGGTGTGCTGGCGAACGTGCCGATCCGGCAGGCGCTCGCGATGGGCGCGAAGTCGTTGGTGGTGCTGGACTGCGCGTTCCCCGGTCACCTGCCCGCCGTGCCGGAGACGCTGGCCGAGACGTTGCTGTTCTGGGCGACGCTGGGCATGCGCAACCAGGCCGTGCTGGAGGTGGAGCTGGCGTCGCAGAGCGCACCCGTGCTCTACCTGCCCGGACCGCCCGTGCAGGCGGTGACGCCGCTGGACTTCTCGCACACCGCGGAACTGGTCGAGGCCTCCTACCTGGCCTCGACCACGTTCCTCACGACGCTGGAGTTCGCCGGTGCGGGGCTGTACGGGCACCCGTCACACGGATAGGGCGCTGAACTGGCCTGCCGGGCGCTTGAGGCCGTAGTGCTCGCGCAGGGTGCTGCCGGTGTACTCGGTGCGGAACAGGCCGCGTTCGCGCAGGATCGGCAGGACCTCGTCCGCGAACCGCTCCAGGCCGGACGGCAGCACGGCGGGCATGATGTTGAACCCGTCGGCGGCGCCCGCGCTGTGCCACAGTTCGAGCTGGTCGGCGACCTGGACCGCGGTGCCGGTGAACGTCTTGTGGCCGCGTCCGCCGCCGAGCCTGCCGATCAGCTGCCGGACGGTCAGGTGTTCGCGCCGGGCCAGTTCGACGATCAGCGTGTACCGGGACTTGGCGCCCTCGATCGCGGTCTCGTCCGGGAGGTCGGCGGGCAGTTCCTCGTCCAGTTCCAGGTGGTCGACCTTGAGCAGGCCCGCGAGCTGCTTCGCCGCGTGCTCCGGGACGATCAGCCGTTCCAGTTCGGCGTCGAGCTCGTGCGCTTCCTCTTCCGTGGAGCCGATCACCGGGACCAGGCCGGGCAGGATCTTGACCTCGTCCGGGTCGCGGCCGAACTCGATCGCCCGGCGCTTGACGTCCTGGTAGAACGCGACGGCGTCCTCCAGGGTCTGGTGCGCGGTGAAGACGGCCTCGGCGTGCCTCGCGGCGAAGTCTCTGCCGTCCTCGGAGCTGCCGGCCTGGACCAGCAACGGGTGGCCCTGGGGTGAGCGCGGGACGTTGAGCGGCCCGCGGACCCTGAAGTGCGGGCCGACGTGGTCGATGGTGTGGACGCGGTCGTCCCTGGCGTGCACGCCGTTCGCCTTGTCGGCGACGATCGCGTCGTCGTCCCAGGAGTCCCAGAGCTTCTTGGACACCTCCACGAACTCGGCCGCCCGGTCGTAGCGGGTGAGGTGGGCCGGCTGGGCGTCGAGGCCGAAGTTCCGCGCCGCGTCGTCGCCCGCCGTCGTGACGATGTTCCAGCCCGCGCGGCCACCGCTCACGTGGTCGAGGCTCGAGAACCGGCGGGCGAGGTTGAACGGTTCGTTGTAGGTGGTGGACGCGGTCGCGATCAGGCCGATCCTCGTGGTGACGGCGGCGATCGCGGTCAGCAGGATCGTCGGTTCGATCTTCCCGGACGGGCGGCGGCTCGGGTTTCCCCACAGCACCGGGGAGTCCGCGAGGAAGACCGAGTCGAACTTGGCCTCCTCGGCGATGCGCGCGATGCGTTGGTGGTAGGCGATGTCGATGTGCGCCAGCGGTTCCGACTCGGGCAGGCGCCACGACGCCTCGTGGTGGCCGGTGTCGTGCAGGAACAGGTTGAGGTGGAGCGTCATGCGGCTACTCCGATGCCGAGTGCGGACAACAGGTGCGTGCGGTCGGCGTCGTGCGCCGGGAGGTCGAGGCCGATGCGGCCCTCCTGCAGGACGACCACGCGGTCGGCGAGTTCAAGAGCCTCGTCGACGTCGTGCGTGACCAGCAGGACGGCGGGCCGGTGCTTCGCGCAGAGCTCGCGCAGCAGGTCGTGCATCTTGATGCGGGTCAACGCGTCCAGCGCGCCGAACGGTTCGTCGGCCAGCAGCAGCCGGGGTTCGCGGACGAGGCAGCGGGCCAGTGCGACGCGTTGCTGTTCACCGCCGGAGAGTTCGGCCGGCCAGGCGCGTTCTCGGCCCTGGAGCCCGACCTCCTCCAACGCGGCCTTGCCCTTGCCGGGTTTCACGCCGAGTTCGACGTTGTCGAGGACCCGCAGCCACGGCAGCAGCCTGGAGTCCTGGAACGCCACGGCGACCTCGTTCGGCACTTCGAGCTCGCCGCTGCCGGTCACGTCGTGGTCGAGTCCGGCGATGGCCTTGAGCAGCGTCGACTTGCCGGAGCCGCTGCGGCCGAGCAGCGCCACGAACTCGCCGGGCGCGATGGTGAGGTCGAGGTCGTCGAGGACCTTGCGGTCCTGGAACTGCCTCGTGAGTCCGCTCACCCGGACAGCGTGCGTCGCCATGCCAGCGCCCTCCGTTCGACGACGCGCAGCAGTGCGTCGGAGACGAACCCGAACAGGCCGTAGACGACGAGGCCGACGACGATCACGTCGGTCTGGCCGTAGTTCTGGGCCTGGAACATCAGGTAGCCGATGCCGCTGGTCGCGTTGATCTGCTCCAGCACCACCAGCGACAGCCAGGACGCGGTGACCGCGAGCCGCAGCCCGAGGAAGAAACCGGGCAGCGCGCCGGGGAAGACGACCTTGCGCACGTACTGGGACCGTTTCAGGCCAACGGCCTCCGCCAGTTCGACGTACCGGCTGTCGATGCCGGTGAGCGCCGAGTACGTCTGCAGGTACATGATCGTCGCGATGGTCACGGCGATCACGACGATCTTGAACTCCTCGCCGATGCCGAGCCAGAGGATCAGCAGCGGGATCAGGCCGAGCGACGGGATCGCGCGCTTGACCTGGACCGTGCCGTCGATCAGCGCCTCGCCCACGCGGCTGAGCCCACTCGCGATCGCCAGCAACGTTCCCGCTGTGGCGCCGAAGAAGAAGCCCAGCGCGGCGCGTTGCAGCGAGGTGAGGATGCTCTCCGGCAGCTTCCCGTTCTCCGTAAGCTCGATTCCTGTTCGGACGATCGTCCACGGCGCGCTGAGGATGCGCGGGTCCAGCGCGCCGGTCGCCGACGCGATGCTCCACACGGTGATGATCAGGGCCGGGCCGAGGACCCGTCCGTACGGGATGGGTTTGCCGAGTCCGAGGCGCCTGCGGCGGGTCGGGGTCGCCGGCGTGGTGAGCGCGGCGGGGCGTTCGAGGACCTGGGTCATGTCCGGCTCCGGTACTTGGCGTCGACGGCCTCGGCGGCGATCTTCTCGAACCGGCGGTCGAAGAGCTCGGTGACGTCGAACTTCTCGACGAAACCGCCCTCTGCCAACAGGTCCGCTGTCTCCTGCTCCCACTGGACCGCGCGGTCCCAGTTCGTCGGGAAGGTCAGCGGCGGCTGGGACCGCACGATCCGGTCGCCGTCGGCCTTGGAGACGTTCTGGTCCTTCACGTAGTAGTGGTCGACCCACTGGTCGGGGTTCTCGTAGCTCCACACGGTTCCGCGCGCCCAGAACGGGATGAACGCCTTGATCGCGGCGAGCTTCGCCTGGTCGTTGAGGACGTCGACCGGTGCCCACAGGACCGTGAGGAGGTCGACGGAGTTCATCTCGATCGCCCGCGCGTCCGGGTACTGGCCGAGGTAC
Source organism: Lentzea sp. NPDC058436 (assembly GCF_042721515.1). Taxonomy (NCBI): domain Bacteria; kingdom Bacillati; phylum Actinomycetota; class Actinomycetes; order Pseudonocardiales; family Pseudonocardiaceae; genus Lentzea; species Lentzea sp. NPDC058436. The sequence goes on along the minus strand of NZ_JBHXLF010000003.1, from coordinate 810,367 downwards.
TTGGTGAGCTGGGGCTCGGCCAGCACGGCGACGTCGACCTGCCCTGCCTGCACGGCGGTGAGGAACTGGTTGCTGGTCAACGGGATCAGCTCGACGTCGGTGATCTTGAGGCCGAGTTCCTTGAGCGTGCGGAGCACCACGACGCCCTGGGCCTGGCCCTGGCTGAACGCGATCTTCTTGCCCTTGAAGTCTTGTAGCGACCTGATGGGCGAACCCGGTTTGGTGGCGTAGGTGTAGAGGGGCTTGTCGCGTTCGCCGACGGCGACGATCTTGGTGGCGAGCCGCGTGGCCTGCGCCTGGATCGGCGGGATGCCCGCGTTGGCACCGAGGTCGACCGACCGGGCGCGGAACGCCTGGATGACGTCCGGACCGGCCTGGATGTTCGGCCAGTCGGTGACCTGGAACGGGAGCTTGCCCAGCTCACCGCTCGCTTCGAGCTGCTTGAGCGTGCTGCGGATGGAGATCGACAGCTTGGTGTCCGGCGGTGGGGCCGTGGTGGGCAGGTCGCCGAGGACCTGGGTGGTGGTGCCGCCGCCCGCGGAGCACCCCGCGGCACCGAGAGCCGCGAGGCCGAGCAACAGGGAACGTCTGGTCAGCATCGGGTCACACCTGGCCGATCGTGTGGTAGGAGCCGTCGTGGTAGAGCAGAGGAGGGGAGGAGTCGGAGACGTCGCTGTCGATGACCCTGGCGATGACGACCGTGTGGTCGCCGATCTCGATGAGGCGGTGGGTCTCGGCGCGCAGCCAGTTGGACCCGGTGATCACGGGGTCGCCGCCGTCGAGCCGGTGCCAGTGGTCGCCGGCGAACCTGTCGATGCCGCTGGTGGCGAACGTCCGCGCGACCTCTTCCTGGTGTGCGGTCAGGAAGTTGACGACGATCGTGCGCGCGATGTTGATGTGCTGCCAGCTCGACGACGTGCGCGCGATGCCGAACGACAGCAGCGGCGGGTCGAGCGACAGGGACGTTAGCGACGTGGCGGTGAAGCCGACCGGTCCGTGCTCGGCGTCGGCGGTGATCACCACGACCCCGGCCGCGTGCCGGCGGAACGCCTGCTTGAAGTCGGCGCCCGGCAGGACCGCGGTCATCAGTCGACCCTCACGGCGTGGTCGGCGGTGAAGGGGCGCCCGGCGAGCAGCGTGGACTCGCGCCCGTCCGGTCCGACCGGGGTGTCGCCGACGATCGTGACGCGGTGCAGGGTGCGCCGGACGTCGAGGTGCTCCAGGTCGCGCGGCGCGAGGTGGGCGGTCGCGCGGTTGTCCCAGAACGCGACGCTGCCCGGCTCCCAGCGGAACCGCACGGTGTACTCGGGGCGGGTGATCTCGGAGTAGAGCAGGTCGAGGATCGCCTTGCTCTCCGCCGCGGAGACTCCTGTGACGTGGCTCGTGAAGCCGGGGTTGACGAACAGGCCCTTCTCGCCGGTGACGGGGTGCACGCGGACGACCGGGTGCTCGGCGACGAGCAGGTTGTCGTTGACGCGCTTGGCGTACGCGCCGTCCCCGACCTTCACCGAACCGCCGTAGCGGTGCTCGGCCCTGAGCCCGTCCACAAAGGACTTGAGTGGCGTGGAGAGCCCGTTGTACGCGGCGGTGAGGTTCGTCCACGTCGTGTCGCCGCCGATCTCGGGCACCACCTCGGCGCGCAGGATCGACGCGGCCGGCGGGTTCACCGCGGCGGTGACGTCGGTGTGCCAGCCGGAGAAGTAGCTGTACTGGCGCTTCTGGACCTGCTTGAACTCCTTGCCGTAACGCTCCTCGTAGCGGCGCGGGTCGATCGTGAAGATCTCCGGGAAACCGGTCGGCGGTGCCTCGTCGTGCGGGTGGGCGTAGGTGAGCTCGCCGAACTGGCGCCCGAACGCGATCTGGCTCGCGTGGTCCAGATCCTGGTCTCGGAAGAAAATCACCTTGTGCGCGTACAGTGCCTCGTGAATGATTTCCAGCTCGGCCGCGCGGAGAGGCTGAGAAATGTCGATGCCCGAGATTTCCGCACCGATGTGACCGGCGATCGGCTTGACGGTGGTGGTCTTTTCCTGAACTGAGGTCATGCTTTGATACTGCAGCTCAGGATATGTCTCTGTCTATTTTGTGCTCAGGGAAAATAAGTCGGCTGACCGTAGAGTTGGCTGAGCACGACGGCTCCGGCGGCCACGCTGAGCACGTTACGGCCGAAACTGCTTCGAATTACTTCCGTGCTGCGTGATCCGATTTCATCTGTCAACACCTCCCAGCATTCAGGAATGAACATCGAACCGACCTCGACCACGACGAGGAGGTCCGGGTTGATCACGTCGAGCAGCAGCCGCGTGGCCTGCCCGACCAGCCGGGCTCGTCCGCGCAGGAGGTCGAACGCCCGGCGGTCACCGCGTTCGGCGGCGGCGACCACGTCCATCACCAACGGCTCGCGCACGATGCCGAGCCGCACCGCCCGTTCGGCGATCGTCCTGTCCGCCACCGCCGCCTGCATGCACCCGGTGCCGCCGCAGGGGCAGGGCGTGTCGTCACCCCGCAGCCGGAGGTGCGCGATGTCGCCCGCCGCACCACCCGGCCCGCTGTGCACCACGCCGCCGGTGACGATGGCCGCGTCGACCACGTTGCCCACGAACAGGTGCACGAGGCTGGTGCGGGCTCTGGGGTCGTCCCCGAAGAGCTGCTCGGCCCGCGCGAGTGCCCTCGAGTGCGACTCGACCTGAACGGACGTGTCGAGCGCGGTGGTCAGAAACTCCTTGATGCGCACGTCTTTCCAGCCGAGCTGGCTGTGCTCGACGATCGTGCCGCCGTCCACGCGCCCGCCGGTGGCGACCCCGACCCCGAGCGGCACCCGGTCGTGCCGGCGCAGGAACGCGGGCACCCGTTCGGCGATCCTGCGCAGCGCCTGCCCGGCTTCCGGCCGGTCGTGCGTCTCGCGTTCCTCGGCGACCACCCGCCCGCGCAGGTCGACGAGCGCCAAAGTCGTGTGCCCGTAAGCGATGTGCACCCCGCACACCACGTGCCGGTCCACGTCGATGTCCACCGGCACGTGCGGCCGCCCGATCGTCACCCGCGGAATCCGGGTGTCGACCTCGCGCACCAGCCCGCGTTCGGCGAGCTCGGCGTACTGCTTGGTGACGGTGGCGGCGCTCAGTCCCGTCAGACGTGCGATGGTGCTGCGCGCGACGGGCCCGTGGTCCAGCACGGACCTGAGCACGGTGGCGGCGGTGCGGCTCACGCGGTCCCTCCCCTTCTCGCAGGGGTCGTCCGATTCCCGTTCAGGCGAGGGCGGGCACCGCACACATCGCGCTCGCCTGCCGACGGAGGTCGACGTGGCGGCGCGTGCAGAGCGCGGATGCCTGGGACATGCCCCGACTCTGACATCCCGCGCGGCCCCGGCCAAGGCCGCCCACGTGGTGGGACGTGGTCTGAACAGGTGAACGTTCGCCACACGGCCAACAACCGGCTGTCCAGGTGGGACCATCCCTGCACATCAGATCGCGCTTGGCGGACGCGGTCGCGGCAGAGGGGCACGCGACATGACGCCAGCGGAGACCGAGCTGCTCGACGAACTGGACAGGCTCGGGAGAGTCGAGTTCGACGGGCGCGACAGGGAGATCAGTGCCGAGTTCCTGGGGACACAACTGTTGCGCGGGAACGGTTCCCGGCCGCGCAAGCTGACCCTGCGCGACGTGACCGTCGTGGGAGAACTGGACGTGGAGGCGGGCGAGGTCGGGTTTCCCGTCGAGTTCGAGCGGTGCACGTTCGACCACGCGCCCAACCTGGAACAGGCGGCCATGGCCGGTCTCTACTTCTCGGACTGCCGGCTGCCGGGGCTGCGCGCCTCCCAGGTCCGGTTGCAGGACGGGTTGGCGTTGCGCGGCTGCACGATCAACGGGTGCGTGCAGCTCACCGGCGCCCACGTGTCCGGCCAACTGGACATGGACGACTGCGTGATCGACGGGCCGCGGGACGGCGCGTTGAAGGCGGACGGTCTCCGGGTGGACCTGGACGTCTACTGCTCGGGACGCTTCGCGGTGAACGGGCTGACGCACATGATCGGTGCCCACTTCGGTGGCCAGTTCATCTGTGACGGCTCGACCTTTCGCAACCCGGGCGGGGACAGGGCGCTGGACCTGAGCGGCCTCACGGTGGACGAGCACGTCTTCTGGTGCAACGGGTTCACCGCCGAGGGAGACGTGTTCCTGAGGGGTGCCACCATCGCCGGGCGCCTGATCTGCGACGGTGCGCACTTCAGCAGCCCCGGCAGGACCGCGCTGCTCGCGTACGGGATCACGGTGCGGCAGCAGGCGGAGTTCTCCACGGACTGCGTCGTCGACGGCGAGCTGAACCTGGTCGGCGGTCAGTTCGGCGCTTGGCTGAAGTTCACCGGCGGGAGGTTCTCCAATCCCGGAGGCGTGGCGCTCAACCTCACCCGCGCAGTCACCGCGCTGAACCTCGTCCTGCGCGAAGGCACGAACGTCCGCGGCGAGCTTCGTCTGGCAGGAGCGCGAATCGGCGGACTCCTGGGCGCACAGGGCGCACACCTCGACAACGAGGGCGGCGTGGCCCTGAACTGCTACGGGCTCAGGGTCAGCAGCGACCTCAGCCTCTCGGTCAGGGGCGATGAGCGCTTCCACGCGCACGGGCAGGTCGTGCTCAGCGATGCGCATGTCGGAGGCGACCTCGACTGCACGGGCGGGCGGTTCGACAGCGACGACGGGGAGGCGTTGACCGCCCGAGGCATCGACGTCGTCCGGGACATCAAGCTGTGCAAGCCCTTCGTGGCGCACGGCAAGGTCGATCTCGCGGGTGCGTCGGTCGAGGGGAAGATCGACTTCACCGGGGCGGAACTGGAGCACAGCGACGACGCGGTGCGGTGCGACCGGGTGAGGGTCGGTCATGCCGTCATCTTCGACAAGGTCCGGGCGAGCGGTCGCGTGCGGATGTGCGACGCGCGGATCGGTTCCGAACTCACCTTCTTCAAAGCGTCTCTTCGAGGCAAGAAGGCGCTGAAGCTCAGAGGCACCCAGGTTCGGGGTGCGTTGCGGTTGAAGTTCGCCGAGCGGCCTGCGGGGCGGATCGACCTGCGCCAGGCGCAGGCGGGGTCCTTCGGCGACAGCGAGACCGACTGGTCAGCCGGCAGCATGCTCGACGGGTTCGTCTACGGGGCGCTGCGCGAGAAGTCGATGGAGCTGGACAAGCGGCTCAGGTGGTTGCGTGACAGCCACCCGTACGTTCCTCAGGTGTACCTGCAGCTCGCGGCCACCTATGCGAGTGCCGGTCAGCACGACGAAGCGACAGATGTGCTGATGGCGAAGGAGGACGCTCGCCGCCGGACCCTGAGCGGCTTCTTCGGCAGGCTGCACAGGTCGGTGTGGTGGCTGCTCAGCCCGACCGTGGGATACGGCTACCGTCCCTTGCGGATCCTGTGGTGTCTCGGGGCGCTCACGCTGGTGGGCGGCTTCGTCTTCCACCTGCTGCGTCAGGACGCCGGCAACTTCGCCATCGCGAGGCCGCACCTGAGCGTCGGCTGGTTCGATCCGTGGCTCTACACCGTCGACCTGCTGCTGCCGATCATGAGCCTCGAACACAGCCAGCTCTGGGTGCCGCTACACGGCGCGCGGTGGGCGTCGCTGGCGTTCACCGTTCTCGGCTGGGTGCTCGCGGTCTGCCTCGTCACCGGGATCGGCCGGCTCTTCAAACGCGACGAGCGCTAGCAGTCGAGAACGCGTCCGATGTTGTGCTCGGCGATCGCCGTCATGGCGTCGCGGTGCGGGAAGCCGCCGTCCAGCAGCCGAAGCGGACCCTCCACAAGGGACAGGTGCTGCGCGAGCCGGTAGAACGACATCCGTGCCTGGTCCAGGCCGGTGGCCGGGCGGTGGTGGGAGCCGAACCGCAACTCCAGGAACACGTGCTCCCACTCGACGTCGAAGAACATCACGCCCTCGATGTCGATCAGCACCGGCCGTCCGTCCGTCACCAGCACGTGGTCGGGGCCCAGTTCGCCGTGGATCAGCGCGTACGTCGTGCGCGGCTCGACCGCCGCGTGCCGTTCACGCAGCTGTGCTTCCAGGCGGTCGCGCTCGGCGGCGATCCGCGGCACCCGTGCGCGACACGTCTCCAGGTGGCCGAGGGCCCGGTGCAGCACCACGTCCGGCACGGGTGGTGCGTCCAGTGGCCGCAGAGCGTTCGGGCGGCCGTAACGCGGGCTGGTGTGGCGGTGCACGGCCGCGAGGTCGTCCCACAGCCGTTCCAGCGCGTCGGCGTCGAACGCCTTCTCCAGGAACTCGCCGCCCAGGTCCTCGACCACGACGACGTCCGCGTCGGCCAGCACGAGCCTCGGCACGCACGCCCCGGCCTCGGACAGGGCGGTGTGGGCCGTGAGGAACAGGTCGCGTCCGCTCGCGTGGCCGAACAACGGATCCTCGTCGTGCTCTGGCCAGTAGTCCTCGGAAGCGCGCCACACGTACGCGATGCCCGTCGTGCCGTCGTCGAGCATCAGGCGGTAGACGCCCTTCTTGCTGCCGCCGCGCAGACGGGCCACGTCGCGCAGTTCGCGGCCGTACGCCGACCGCGCGACGTCCGCGAGATCGGCCACCCCCAGATGTGCCACGCTCCGCAACGCTAGTGGTGGCTGCGGTGCCAACACTTCTGGGGCGGGCGGACACGAACAGGTATGACAACGGACGACCGCGCGCTGTGGTCGCAGGCCGCCGGGGGCAGTTCGCGCGCCTTCGGGGTGCTGTTCGACCGGCACGCGAAGGCGGTCTACAACCACTGCTTCAGGCTGACCGCGTCGTGGGCCGAAGCTGAGGACCACCTGCAGGCGACGTTCCTGCTGGCCTGGCGCAAGCGTGACGACGTGCGGCTGGAACGCGACTCGGCTTTGCCGTGGCTGCTGACGGTGGCCACGAACGTCGTGCGCAACGAGCAGCGCTCTCTCCTGCGAAGGCTCAGGAACCTGCGGCGGCTGAGCGGGGAACCCGCGATGCCCGACCACGCGGACCTGGTGGCGGAGCGCCTCGACGACCAGCGGCGGATGAAGGAGCTGCTGGGCGCCGTGGCGAGACTGCCGCGCAACGAACGGGAAGCGCTCGCGCTGTGCGTGTGGTCGGACGTGTCGTACGCGGACGCGGCGGCGGTGCTCGGCATCACCGAGGGCAGCGTCCGGGCACGGGTCAGCAAGGCGAAGTCCAGGCTCCGGCACCACCGCGAGCTCGTGCACACCGGGGAGGACCGATGACCAGCATGCTTCCGCCCACCCGCGACCTGCCTCCCGGCCGCCACGCGAGGATCCGCGCCGACGTCGAACGGGCGGTCGCCGGTCGGCGCCGGCTGCTCTTCCCCGTCCTCGCCGGCGTGGCCGCCGTGGCGGCGGTGGTGGCCAGCGTGCTCACGCTCCAGCCGGAGCCGCCTCCACCGTCGCCCGCCGTCCACGTCACCAGCGCGGCGCCCACGACCACCTCGGACGGGTTCGGGGTGCCGCAGGAGACGGTCGAGGCGATCGAGAAGGGATGCATGGAGTCCACCGGGCTCATCGGGACGGCGAAGCTGCACCAGCTGTTCGACGAGCAGACGCGGTGGGCCGTGCTCTACACCGGGGAGGAGGCGTTGCTCTGCGGGCTCGGTGAGAGGGGCAAGGAGTACAACGCCGGCTTCGGCAGGCGTGCCGTGAACGTGCTGCCGGGGCACTTCTCCGTCGACACCGCGACCGCGACCGCCGGGGGCGACCACTTCGGGCCGGGCCACGAGGGGAGGCCGGGCCACCGGACGACGGTCGGCCGGGTCGACTCGAAGGTCGCGAAGGTGACGGTCACGGCCGACGACATGACGGTCGAGGCGAAGATCGCCAACGGCACGTTCGCGGTCCGCGTGTACCACCCGCCGTCGTGGTCCATCTCCGGCGCCGGGCCCGACCCCGTCGTGCGCGCCTACGACGCGAGCGGCGACCTGCTCGGCACCAGCACGGAGCAGCTGGGAGCGTGCTTCTACGACCCGGCCACCCTCGCGATCGTCTACGGCGACCAGAACAGGGCGAAGGACCAGTGCCGGGCGGCGTCGCCCTGGAAGTGACGAAGGTGGCTACCGACTGGTCAATTCAAGCGACATACTGGTTGGTATGACGACTGTGGCGCACTTCGGCGGGACCAGCCACCACGCGGACCTCGGCGGGCCCGTGCACTGGGTCGACTTCGGCGGACCGGAGGACGGGCCGCGGGTCGTCCTCGTGCACGGGCTCGGCGGCTCGCACCTCAACTGGGTGCTGCTGGCGCCGTTGCTTGCGCAGAAGGCTCGCGTCACGGCCGTCGACCTCGCCGGGCACGGCCTGACGCACCCGGAAGGGCGGCAGACCACCGTCCAGGCCAACACGAGGCTCCTGGGTCGGTTCCTGCGGGAGGTGGTGGGGGAGCCGGTGGTCCTCGTCGGCAACTCGATGGGCGGGCTGATCTCGCTCTTCCAGACCGCCCACGACCCCGACCTGGTCAGGGGACTCGTGCTGGTCGACCCCGCGCTGCCGATGGTGCTCGGGACGCGGCCGGACCCGACGATGCTCGCCACGTTCTTCATGTACTCGGTGCCGGGGCTGGGGGAGCGGTTCCTGGCCAGGTCGCGGACCGTGCCGGCCCGTGCCCAGGTCGACCGCCTGCTGCGGCTGGTCTGCGCGGACCCGTCGGGCATCCCCGAGGAGCTCAAGCAGGCCAGCGAGCACCTCATCGGCGAGCGAGCCAAGGTCGAGGGGCTCGACAGGGCGTTCCTGGACGCCGCGCGCAGTGTCGTGTTCGCGTCCTCGAAGCGCGGCGCCTACTACGCGGCGATGGCCAAGGTGCGCGTGCCGGTGTTCCTGATGAGCGGCGACCGGGACCGGCTCGTCAACGTCGCCAACGCCCGGTACGTGGCCCGCCGGTTCCCGCACTGGCGCTACGACGAGTTCGCGAACGTCGGTCACGTGCCCCAGATGGAGATCCCCGGCGTCGTGTCCGAGCGGGTCCTCGACTGGATGGACGCCAACCGCCTGAGCACGTCCGCGAGCTGACCCAGCGTGAGCCGCTCCCGCAGCACGGGGGCGGCCCCGGTCAGCACGAAGTGGTCCTCGTGCTGCTCGACGCCCGTCAGTTCGATGCCGCGCGGCAGCTCCGGCACCGCGAACACGCGTGCGGGCAGCCACTTGTGCAGCCGCACGTGCAGCTCCGAGCCGACCAACCGGACGGTCAACGGCAACCAACTGACCGGTTGTAACTCCGGAATGTCCGCGAAGTCCACTTCGACCCGAAACTCGACGGGTGACGCCACCAGGACGGCGGGCGGGTTCACGTGGACGTCCCGGCACACGACGGTGGCGCGGCGGGCCCGCCAGCGCGACCACCGCACGTCCTCCAGCTCGACGCGGACGTCGTCGACCTGGCCGAGAGCCAGCCTGAGGGCGCCCAGCCGTGCGTCGAGTCCCACCACGGTCAGGCGCAGGTCGTGCTCGCCCGCCTGAACCGTCAGATCGTGTCTCAGGCCGTCGTCTCCGGCTTCACGCCGTTGGTGGAGGCCTTCGCACGCGGGGCACGCGGCTTCGCGGCGGGCTTCTTCACGGCGGCCTTGGCCTCGACGACCTCCTTGACCTGCTCGACCCTCTGGGCCGCCTCCGTGCGTTCCGCGGCCTCGGCGGCCAGCGCGACCATCTCGTCGAAGCCCGCGCGGATGCCGTCCGCGAGCAGCTGCACGTCCGGCACGCCGTCGAAGTCCGCGTTGATGCCGAACGTGAACCTGTCGAGGTAGGAGAAGATGCCGACGGTGAGCCGGATCGTCGACGCGACAGGCACGTACGGGAACATCTCCACCAGCGGCCGGCCGAGCATGTAGAGCGGGATGCGCGGGCCGGGGACGTTCGTGGTGACGGTCTGCAGGATCTGCTGCGGGAACCGCATCGCGGTCCGCGAGCCCAGCGCCATCAGCGTCGGCGCGGCGAAGTTCGACAGGTTCGTCAGCACGTCGGCGCCCGCGGCCTGGCGCGAGCCCTTCAGGTCGTCCATCTGCTCGCGGATCGACGCGAGGCGCTTCACCGGGTCCGCCTCGCCCACGGGCAGGTTGACCAGCACGGCGCTCACGCGGTTGTTCAGCTCGTTGTGCTGGTCGGCCTTGCGCATCGACACGGGGACCATGGTCCGCACGACCATGCCCTCGGTCAGCTCGCCGCGCTTCTCCAGCAGGTCCCGGAAACCCCGCGTGATCGCCGTCAGGATGACGTCGTTGACCGTGCCGCCCGTGGCCTTGCGGATCTGCTTGATCTCGGCGAGGTTCGCGCGCGCCCACACCCAGCGGCGGTGTGGCCCGATAGGACCGTTCAAAGAGGTCGCCGCGCGCGTCACCAGACGCCGTGCCGTACCGGGAAGGGAACCGAGAACGGACTTGCCGAAGTCGACGATCTCGCTGAAGGAACGGACGTTGCGCGCGACGGCGGGCAAAGCGGACAGGTGCTGCACCGGCGTCACCACGGCGTCGCGGACACCGTCGATCACCAGGTCGAGCGTGGAGGGCTGCGGCTGCGGCTTCCACTCCTTCGGTTCCGGCAGCACGCTGTCCTGCCGGAAGTCGAGGGTGAGCTGCAGCATGTCCGAACCGGACACTCCGTCGATCATGCAGTGGTGGACCTTGGAGATGATCGCCCAGCGACCGCCTTCGAGGCCCTCGACCAGCCACGCCTCCCACATCGGCTTCGAGTCGTCGAGCTTCTGCGCGAAGATCCGGCCGGCGAGGTTGCGCAGCTGGTCCTCCCCGCCCGGCGACGGCACCGCGGTGTGGCGGACGTGGTAGAGGATGTTGAAGTGGTCGTCGTCGACCCAGACCGGACGCCCCACGTGGAACGGCAGCGCCTTCACCTTCTGCCGGTAGCGCGGGACCTGGTCCATGCGCGACAGGAAGAGACGGATCACGTCGCCGTAGGACGGCACGGGCCCGTCGAAGATCAGGACGGAGCCGACGTGCATCGGCACGTTCTCGTCCTCGATGAAGTAGAAGCTGGCGTCCAGTGAGCTCATGCGATCCACTCGAAAAAGAGTAGAGCAGGGTTGCGTCTCAATCGACGTCCATGCAGGTGAGAGGCACTGCACAGGTGTGAGGTTGCCAACGCGTTACATCTTCGTGGCGAATCGAGACTCGAAAGTGCTGGCTAAAAGATCGTTCACGAAACATCATGGACTCACCGGGCGACGCCGCCCGGGGCGCCGGCTCGGGGTTGTCGACGTGTGGGGAGGCTCCTATGTCCGCCGTACCTTCGGACGAAGTCTTCGAAGTGGCTGCCACTTCGCCCCTGCACCTCGTCAGAGGCAGCGCGCCAGGCCTCTTCTGGTACCTCACCGAGCCCACCCGCTGCGCACTCGACGTCAGCGAGTTCGTGGCCACCAGGTCGATGCTGCGCGGCGCGCCCTCCGGTGACGGCCACCCGGTCCTCGTGTTCCCCGGCCTCGGCGCCGCGGACTCGTCCACGGTGATGCTGCGCCGCTTCCTGTCCGGTCTGGGCTACCAGGTCAACCCGTGGGGGCTGGGCCGCAACATCGGGCCGACGCGCAAGGCCGTGGACGGCATGCACGCGTTGGTGAAGAAGGTCTCCGACGCCCACGGCGGACCGGTGTCGATCGTCGGCTGGTCGCTGGGCGGGATCTTCGCGCGCGAGATGGCGCGCGACCACCCGCACCGCGTCCGGCAGGTGATCACCCTCGGGTCGCCGTACAACATGAGCGATCCCGTGCAGTCACGGGCGATGCCGGCGTTCTCGTTGTTGTCGCGCCTGCACATCCCGAAGGACGAGTTCCCGCCGCTGGAGTCGACGCGGCCGCCGATCCCGGTGCCCGCTACGTCCGTCTACTCCAAAACGGACGGCATCGTCTCGTGGGAGTCGTGCGTCGAGGAACCGGGGCCGCGCAGGGAGAACATCCAGGTGTCGTCCTCACATCTGGGCTACGGCTTCAACTCCAGCGTGCTGTGGGTCGTGGCGGACCGGCTGGCGCAGGCGGAGGGCACGTGGGCGCCCTTCGCCGCACCTCCCGGCATGGCGCGGCTGTACCCGCGCGCCGCCTAGAAAGCCTTGCGGCGCCCGGAAAGCGGGTGGGACTTCGGTTCCCACCCGCTCGCCAGGTGATCGTCTCAGCCGGTCAGCCGCCCATCACCTCGGTCAGGGAAGTGGCCAGCGCGTCGCCGCCGTTGCCGCCCGCGCCGGTGTTGCCGCCGTGGGTGTTGCTGTTGTTGGTGGCGTCGCCCGTGTCGCCGGTGCCCGCCCAGCCAGAAGCACCCGAGTCCGTGCCGGTCAGGCAGGTGGAGTGCACGCACATGACCATGGCGGAGTTGTGGCCCGTGTCGCCGGAGTCGCCGCTGTCGCCCGAGTCGCCGGTGGTGGCGGTGTTGGTGCTGGTGGCGTCGCCGCCGTCACCCGAGGCCGCGCCGTTGCCGGCGGTGGCGGACGCCGTGGCGCCGGAGTCGTTGTGCGCGGGACGGTTGTTCCAGTCCTTGCTCTCGTCGTCCTCGTCCCACTCGGTGGAGGTGCTTTCCGTTGCGGCGTCGGCGTTTCCGCCGTCGCCACCACTGCCGGTGTCGCCGCCCTGGGTGTTGCTGTTGTTCGTGGCGTCGCCGGTGTCACCCGTGGCCGTCCAGCCGGAGTGGCCGGAGTTCGTGCCGGTCAGGCAGGTGGAGTGCACGCACATGACCATGGCGGAGTTGTGCCCGGTGTCGCCGGAGTCGCCGCTGTCGCCCGAGTCGCCGGTCGTCGCGGTGTTGGTGCTGTCGGCGTCGCCGCCGTCACCGGACGGCCCGCCGTTGCCGGCGGTCGCGGACGCCGTGGCGTCGGAGTCGTTGTTGTCGGCGGGGCGGCTGTGCTGCTCCTTGCTCTCGTCGTCGTAGTCGCCCTCGTCCTCGTCCCAAGTGGACGCGGTGGCGCTTTCCGTTGCGGCGTCGGCGTCTCCGCCGTTGCCACCGGTGCCGGTGTTGCCGCCCTCGGTGTTGCTGTTGTTCGTGGCGTCGCCGGTGTCGCCCGTGGGCAGGTCGTCGGAGTCACCCGAGTCGCCGGTCGTGGCGGAGTTGGAGCTCTCGGCGTCGCCGCCCTCGCCGGAGGCCGCTCCGTGCCCGGCCACCGCGGTGGCCCAGGCCTCGAAGGCGAACCACTCCGCGTTCGTCGGATGGTGTCCCGCGCCACCGGTCTGGAACGGGGGGAACGTGCCGGTGTCGGCACTGGCGGTCGGTCCGCCCGCGAGCACGAGGCCAAAGGCCGCGAATGCGGCCAGGAGGCCGGTCGTGACGTTCTTGCGCATGTTCTTCCTCTCTTGACGACAACTTCTCGTTCACGTGAGGTGTTTTCGGCGGCGGGATCCCATGCGTCCACCACGGCCCGGAGTACGCAGGCATCCGGACCGCAGGGTGATGTCGTGCTGGGAAAGGAGAACTTGCCGCCACCGTCGCTCCGGCGTTCCGTGCACGAGCTCCTCCCCTGGGCGGAACACCTGGTTGCGCCGTCTGGAGTAGCCGCGTTCGAGCCCGAAAAACCTGCTGAGCGCGCGCCACCTGAACGAGCGACGTCCCGCATGCCTGGGACGACCACCGGACGGATGAACCGTCACTCGCAGGGGCGCGGATCCGCGTAGATCACCAGCGTCTGGCTCGGCTGCCCGGCGAGGTGGAACGCCGTGTACGCGTAGTCGAGGGCGCCCAGATCCGGGTGGCGCAGACGTTTGCGACCCCCGCTCTGGGCCTGCACCTCCTGGTGCGGCCACCACGCCCGCACCTCGCGGCTCGCCTCGCGCAGCTCCTCGAACAGCCGCGTGAACCGCTCGTCGCCGGGGTGCCGGGCCGCGAGCGTGCGCAGCCGGGCGAGCAGGCCGCGCGCCTCCTGCTCCCAGTCGAGCACGACGAGCCGGGCCGTCTCGTCGGTGAACGTCCAGCGCGCGAAGTTCGGCGCGGGCGTGCGCAGGACGGGGAAGAGGTCCGCGGCGGCCTCGTTGTGGCTGAGCACGTCGTAGGTGGCGCCGATGACGTACGCGGGGTTCGGCTGCAGCAGGTGCGGTACGGCGGCCGCCTCCGCCGTCAGCGGCTCCGCCTCGGCCTCCTGGGCGGGCGCGTGACCGGCGAGGTGGAACAGGTGGTCCCTCTCCGGCCGGTCGAGCCGCAGCGCCGTGGCGAGGGCGGTGAGGACCTGGTCGGACGCCTGGACGTCGCGGCCCTGTTCGAGGTACGTGTACCAGGTGGCGCTGATCCCGGCGAGCACCGCGATCTCCTCGCGCCGCAGACCGGGTGTGCGACGCCGCGAGGTGGTCGGCAGACCGGCCTCGGCGGGCGTGATCCGTTCCCGGCGGCTGCGCAGGAACACACCCAGCTCTCGTCTCCGGTCCGCGGTCATGGCACCTCCGGTACCAGAATAAACAGGCTCTGGATACCAGGCTGAGGTCGTCGCAGGCTGGGGTCATGAGTGTTGAGGGAAAGGTCGTGGCGATCACCGGAGCGAGCAGCGGGATCGGGGAGGCGACCGCGTTGCTGCTGGCCGAACGGGGTGCGCTGCTCGTGCTCGGGGCACGCCGGACGGAGCGTCTCGCGGATCTCGTGGCCAGGATCGAGGGTGCGGGCGGCACGGCGGTGAGCACGCGCACGGACGTGACCCGTCGGGACGACCTGCACGCGTTGGTGGGACTGGCGCGGGAACGGTTCGGGCGGCTCGACGTGCTGGTCGGCAACGCCGGGGTGGGACCCATCTCGCCGCTGGACGACCTGCGCGTGGACGAGTGGGACGAGATGGTCGACGTCAACGTCAAGGGCGTGCTGCACGGCATCGCGGCCGCGCTGCCGGTGTTCCGGGAGCAGCGGTCGGGGCACTTCGTGACCACCGCCTCGACGGCCGCGTTCACCGTCGTGCCGGCCATGGCGGTCTACGCGGGCACGAAGGTGGCGGTGCGGGCGATCTGCGAGGGACTGCGCCAGGAGGCTGGTCCTGATCTGCGCGTCACCACCGTGTTCCCTGGGTTCGTCCACACCGGATTCGCGGAGGCGTCGTCGAACACCGTTGTACGGGAACGGATCGCGGGCTTACGGGACGAGATCGCGATCCCTCCGGACGCGATCGCCCGCGCCATCGCGTTCGCGATCGAGCAGCCGGCCGACGTGGACGTGAACGAGATCGTCGTCCGGCCGGCTGCCCAGGCCTAGGGCGTGTCCCGGAAGTTCGTCTGGTGGCAGGCGCGGGCGAGAGCCCCGGAGACGGTGCCGCCGCGACGGCCTCATACCGGGCGTATTCGGACGTTGCGGCGGTGCCGTCTCCGGGGCCCTCGGCCGCCACTGCCGCCCGACGGGACTTCCGGGACACGCCCTGGCTCTAGCGGAAGGAGTTGCGCGTGTAGGTGAGGCTGAAGTCGCCCTTGTTGGAGAAGTACCGGTCGACCAGCAGGGCCGGGTCGGTGGCCAGGTAGCCGCGGTAGACCGGTCCGTCGTTCTGGTCGTCCCAGCCCCACGGCGCGTTGGCGGCGTTGTCCTTGCCGTTGTCGCCGCGGAACGTGCCGAACGAGGAGTAGGTCTCCGCGTTGTTGCGGCGGGCCCACATCCCGTTGGCCTCCAACGTGTTCACCAGGCGGTAGCCGACGCTGCGGTCGTTGCCGCCCGACGGCACCTCGCCGGTCGCGGACGGCTGGTAGACCACGCCGTCACCGCCGGGGAAGTCGGCGCCGTTCCAGCGGTACAGGCCGTGGCCCTTGGCCTCCTGGAACGTGGCTGGGCGGCCGCCCACCAGCAGCAGCGTGCCGTCGATGGTCTCCGCGCCGTTCTGGTACGGCGAGTCGGCGGGCACGTAGGAGTAGAAGTCGCTGTGCGCCACCGTGACGGCGGCTTCGAGCTTGCCGTACTGCGAGCCGTCCTTGCGGACGACGAACAGGGCGCCCTCCAGGTCGTTCTCGTGGGTGCGCTGACCGAACGGGTCCGGCTGGTCGTCCCAGTCGCGCGGGTGGAAGAAGCCGTAGACGACGAACCAGTGCGTGTCCGTCTCGACGACGGAGTAGTAGGCGGCGCCGGTCAGCTTCGCGAGCTGGGGCTGGTTCTCCCAGTTGTTCAGCGTGTTCCAGTCGCCGTCGAAGTCCACAGTGGACAGGTAGTCGGCGTCGTAGTCGGACGAGTCGGTGTCCTGGTGGTGGACAGGGGCCCAGTGGAACGCGAGGTCGTGGTCGGAGACGGCCGCCTGGGCGGGCGCGGCGAGGGTCGTCGTGAAGAGGGCGACGGCCAGCAGGGAGGCGCGGATCGTTTTCACGCCGCCGGAGGTTAGCTGTAGATGGTTACGGTCAGGCGGGGGTTTGAGCGAAAGTCCGTCGACTCGTAGGCGACGCGCGCGAGTGGCATCGACCCGGCGGCCGCCGTCAGCGTCGTCTCGATCTCGTGGCGTTCGTCCTCGGTCAGGTACGCCCAGAACGAGCTGTGCCAGATCACCGTGTACGTGCCGCGGTCCTCGGGCGGCACGAGGTTCTCGCGCAGCCACCGCCCGGCGGGGGAGCGGGCGACCTTCACGCCGACCTGGGAGGCGAGCTCGATGGCGTCGTCGAGGTCCCACCGCAGCGCGTCGTGCTCCGGCGGGATGAACGACTGCAGGATCATCGCGTGCTTGGGGTCGGCGGGGTCGCGCGGCTGCAGGTCGCAGCCCGCCCTGTCGACGATCCGCAGGTTCGGCGGCTGCGGCCCCACCGCGGCCAGGCGCACCGGCGAGTCCTTGTCGCCCCACTCCCAGCCGAGGCCGAACCAGCGGTAGTGGTCGAGGATCAGGTTCAGCCCGGCGCACGCGCCGAGTTCGAGCAGCCGGACCTTGGGCGCCCCGATCATGGTGAGCCCCCTGAGCAGGAACCCGGCCGTCTTCGGCTGGTGCTGCTGCACCGTGCGGTCGAGCGCGGCGAGGATCTCGCCGGGGTTCTCGATGATCGCGCTGCGGGCCGCCAGCCACGTCAGCAGCGCCGCCGAGTCCGACTCCCCGGCCATCGCCGCCGCGTGCGCGCTGGTGAACCGCTGGCTGAGTTCCGGCGCCTTGCCCGACAGCATCAGCAACCGCACCCCCGCCAGCGCCTGCACGCCGAACAGCGGGCTGTGCACGGCGCTGTGCGAGCACAGCAGGTCGGCCACCGGCCCGCCCTTGTCGAGCTCACTCGCGAGCTCGGACAGGATGCGCGCGGACACCGGCGCGGTGGTGCGCAACCGCACCGCGAACGTGCGCAGCGTGGACGCACCCATAGCAGCCGCGGTCACGGGTCCTCCTGTCTTCGGCCAGGGGACTTTACTAGGGCGTCGGTATCGTGCGACGGGTGAGCGAGTTCCTGGAGCTTTCCGCGGCCGGCCCGGTCGCCACGTTGACGATCAACCGCCCGTCCAAGCGCAACGCCATGAGCTACGACATGTGGTCGGCCATTCCGGGGTTGCTCAGTCGCGTTTCCGCAGATGAGGACGTGCGGGTGCTCGTCATCCGCGGCGGTGAGCACTTCTCCGCGGGCGCCGACATCGCCGAGTTCTCGACCCTGCGCAGGGGTGCCGAGGGCGCCGCTCACTACGGCGAGGCGGTGCACGCCGGCGAGCGCGCCATCGCCCAGTTGGACAAGCCGACGATCGCCGCCGTCTCCGGCTTCTGCGTCGGCGGCGGCTGCGAGATCGCGCTCGCCTGCGACATCCGCATCGCCTCCGTGGACGCGCGCTTCGGCATCACGCCGGCGAAGCTCGGCATCGTCTACAACTTCACGTCCACCAAGGCCCTGGTCGACGCCGTCGGCCCGGCGTGGGCGAAGCAGATCCTGTTCTCCGCCGACCTGATCGACTCCGCCGCCGCGCTGCGGATCGGCCTGGTCAACGAGGTCGTGGAGTCGCTGGACGTGCGCGTGAAGGAGCTGTCCGAGCAGATCGCGGGCCGCGCGCAGGTCTCGGTGCGGGGCGCGAAGAAGATCATCAACTCGATCACGGACGGCGGGCACGAGGACGACTTCGTGCGCGCGCTGTACGCGGAGGCCGCCTCCAGCGCCGACTACGCCGAGGGCGTGACGGCGTTCCTGGAGAAGCGGCCTCCGCGGTTCTGAGCCCTAGAACACCTCGGCGGCGATCGTCGTGTCGTCGCCGTGGCCCGTGTGCACCACGGTCTCACCGGGCAGCGTCAGCAGCTTCTCCCGGATCGACTGCTCGATCGTCGGACGGTCCGAGAACGACCTGCCGGTCGCGCCCGGCCCGCCCTGGAACAGCGTGTCGCCCGTGAACACCGCGCCCAGCGACGGCACGTAGAAGCACACGGCGCCGGGCGAGTGGCCCGGCGTGTGCAGCACGTGGATCTCCTCGCCGGCCACGGTCAGCACCTGGCCGTCCTCCAGCGCCTGGTGGGGGATGACGCCGGTGTGCGTCAGGCTCCACACCACGTGGTCGGCCTGGTGCAGCGCGAGCGGCGCGTCCGTGGCGTGCGCAAGGTCCGGTGCGACGCGGACGTGGTCGTCGTGCGCGTGCGTCAGCAGGATCGCCACGACGCGACGGCCGCCCACGACCTTGAGGATCGCGTCCACGTCGTGCGGGGCGTCGATGACGACGCACTCCGCGTCGTCGCCGATGACCCAGACGTTGTTGTCGACGTCGAACGTCTCGCCGTCCAGCGAGAACGTGCCGGACGTGACGGTGTGGTCAACGCGGAGCGCCATCAGAACACCACGACCGATCGCAGCACGTCGCCGTGGTGCATCTTCTCGAACGCGCCCTCGACGCCGTCGAGCGCGATCTCCTCGGTGACGAACGCGTCCAGGTCGAAGCGGCCCTGCTGGTACAGGTCCACGAGCATCGGGAAGTCGCGCGAGGGCAGGCAGTCGCCGTACCACGAGGACTTCAGGGAGCCGCCGCGGCTGAAGAAGTCGATCAGCGGCATCTCCAGTTGCATGTCCGGCGTCGGAACACCCACCAGGACAACGGTTCCGGCGAGGTCGCGGGCGTAGAACGCCTGCTTCCACGTCTCCGGGCGGCCGACCGCGTCGATCACGACGTCCGCGCCGAACGAGTCCGTCAGGTCCTGGATCGCGGTGACGACGTCGTCGACCTCCCGCGCGTTGATGGTGTGCGTCGCGCCGAAACCCTTGGCCCACTCCAGCTTCCGCGGGTCGGTGTCGACGGCGATGATCTTCGCGGCACCGGCGATGCGGGCGCCCGCGATGGCGCCGTCACCGACACCGCCGCAGCCGATCACGGCCACCGAGTCGCCGCGGCCCACGTTGCCGGTGTTCACGGCGGCACCGACGCCGGCCATGACACCGCAGCCCAGCAGGCCCACCGCCGCGGCGCGCGCGGACGGGTCGACCTTCGTGCACTGTCCCGAGTGGACGAGCGTCTTCTCCGCGAACGCGCCGATGCCCAGCGCGGGCGACAGCTTCGTGCCGTCGGTCAGCGTCATCGGCTGCGAGGCGTTGTACGTCGAGAAGCAGTACCAGGGCTTGCCCCGGCGACATGCGCGGCACGTGCCGCAGACCGCCCGCCAGTTCAGCACGACGAAGTCGCCGGGCTCCAGGTCGGTGACGCCCTCGCCGACCGACTCCACGACACCCGCGGCCTCGTGGCCCAGCAGGAACGGGAACTCGTCGTTGATGCCGCCCTCGCGGTAGTGCAGGTCGGTGTGGCAGACGCCGCACGCCTGGACCTTCACCACTGCCTCGCCGGGGCCGGGATCGGGCACCAGGATCGAGGTCAGTTCTACGGGTTGACCCTTGCCCCGGGCGACGATGCCCTTGACCTCTTGCGCCACTGCGACTCCGTCCTCAGTTGATCAGTGTCGTGCCTTCGAACTCGCCGAGTTCTTCCCGGTAGAACTCAATCCCTACACCGTTGGGGTCGCGGATGTACAGGCTGTCCTCGACGCCGCGGTCGGGGCCCAGGTACTCGATCCCCGCCTCGTCCAGCTTGGACTTGATCTCGTCGAAGCGCTCGGGGGAAGTCGAGAGGGCCAGGTGCTGAACGGCGCCGATCGTCTCGGAGAACGCCGGGTGGTCGTGGCCGGGGAAGTCGAAGAACCCCAGCAGGTTCTTGCTGCCGAGGTCGAAGAAGAAGTGGCTGGAGCCGTTGTAGTCGCGGTTCTCGACGAGCTCGACCAGCGGGAAGCCGAGGAACTCCTGGTAGAACCGGATGGTCTCCTCGACGTCCTTGCAGATCAACGCGATGTGGTGCACGCCCCTGGTGGGCGAGCCGCCGCGTTCGGCGAGAGGCTTCACGTACCGTTCGCGCAGCTCATCGCGCTTGGCCCGGATCGCGGCGAGCTCTTCACCCTCTGGCTGTGGCATGCCCGCCAGGGTAGTTGATGATTCAAACGTTCGCAGGCTCAGACGCCCGGCCCCTGTGCGGGCCGGGCGTCGGCGCTGACATCAGTCTTCCTCGTCGCCGGGCCATTCGCCGGTGAGCTTCTGGAAGCCCTTCGCGCCACCGCGGTCGATCGCGGCCTTGACCAGGCCGAAGATCGCGCCCTGCAGGGCCGCGGCGAGCAGCACCTCGGTCCACGCGCGGTTGCGCATCGTGGCGCTCGGCGCCTCCTTGTCGCCCGCGATCAGCTTCCAGATCTGGCCGAAGATCGCGGTGGCGAGGAAGCCGCCGAGTGCGCCGACCAGCATGCCCAGCGGGCGGTACAGGAGCTTCATCGGTTCCTCCTCGAGATCGCCCAGATCGCGACGATCAGGGCGATCAGCGCCGCCGCGATCGCACCGGGGTGCCTGCGCGCCTTCTCGACCTGCGCCGCTACGGGGTCGGGCAGCGAGTCGACGGCCTGGTTCGTCGCGGCGGTCAGCTTCGCGACCGTCTCCTGCGTCTGGCCCTTCACGCGTTCGGCGGTCTCGTGCGCCTGCTCCTTCACGCGGGCGGGCACGTCGACCTTGTGCGCCAACGCTTCCACGGTCTCACCGAGCTCCTGCCGGGTGCGCTCGACATCGCGCTGCAACTGGTCCTTGGGGTCGCTCATCGGTGCGCACTCTCCTTGATCGTCGCGATGTCCTGCTGGACGTTGTCCAACGCCTGCCGCGGCGCCGGCGGAACGGCCTGCTTCACCTGGCCCTTGCCCACGAGCGCGAAGACGCCCGCGAACAGCAGAAGGGCGGCCGCGACGATCAGAGCGGCCGCCCACGGCGGAACTACCAGTGCCAGCAGCAGGATCAGGCCCGCGACGACGCTGAGCCCGCCCCACCACGCGAACACGCCGGCCGCGCCGAACATCCCGGCGCCGACACCGGCGTGCTTGCCCTTGTCCTTCAGCTCGGCGACGGCGAGACGGATCTCATCGCGCGCGAGCCTGCTCACCTGCTCGGACAGCTGGTTCACCAGCTGTGCGGTCGACGTGTCGGTGTTCATGCACGTCGATTACCCACAGGTGGGTTGAGCCAATCAGCCCTGCTGGGCCTGCGCCTCCGCGACCTTCGCGTGGACCTCTTCCATGTTCACGTCGCGCGCCTGCTGGATGAGGTCGTTCAGCGCCGGGCCGGGCAGCGCGCCCGGCTGGGAGAACAGCACGACGCCCTCGCGGACGATCATCAGCGTCGGGATGGAGCGGATGCCGAACGTGGCCGCGAGCTCCTGCTGCGCCTCCGTGTCGACCTTGCCGAACACGATGTCCTCGTTCTTGTCCGACGCCGCTTCGTACGTGGGCCCGAACGCGCGGCACGGGCCGCACCACTCGGCCCAGAAGTCGACCAGGACGATGCCGGAGCCGTCGGAGCCACCGACCACCTCGTCGAAGTTCTCCTTGGTCAGCTCGACCGTCGCCATGTTGGTCCTCCTCGTTTTCTGGGGGCATCCGGACCAACGAACCGGAGCGCGGTGGAATTCCCCAGGTGGGCCCGGTCACGTCTGTTTTCAACTTTTTGTGGACGTCTTCAACTCGACGTTGTACGGTCCCCGCCATGATGCCGCGCCTGCTCGTGACCTCGCTGCTCGTGTTGGGGCTCGCCGCCTGCGGGTCCACGTCCGACCCCGCCCAGACGTCCACGCCCCCGTCGTCCGACCTGGGTTCGGTCAAGAAGGACGACAAGCTCGCCGCGCTGCTGCCGCCCGAGATCGCCTCGGCCGGCACGCTGAAGGTCGGGTCGAACATCCAGAACCCGCCGAACAACTTCTACGACCAGGACGGCAAGACCCCGATGGGGTCCGAGGTCGACCTGATCAAGGCCATCTCCGCCAAGCTCGGGCTAAAGGCCGAGCACAGCGACATGGCGTTCAGCTCGCTGATCACCAGTCTGGAGACCGGCCGCGTCGACGTGACGATGGCCGCGATGAACGACACCGCCGAGCGCCAGCAGAAGATCGACTTCGTCGACTACTTCACCTCCGGCATCACGATCATGGTGCAGAAGGGGAACCCGCAGGGCGTCAAGTCGGTCGACGACCTGTGCGGCAAGGGCATCGCGGTGAACCTGGGCAGCTCGCAGGAGCAGTTCGGCAAGGAACAGAGCGAGAAGTGCAAGGCGGCGGGCAAGCAGGAGGTGACGCTGAGCGTCACCGACAGCGACACCGGCAACCAGAACCAGCTGCGCACCGGCCGCGTCGCCGCGATCCTCAACGACCTGCCGACCGCCGTCTACGTCGCGAAGACCGCCGGTGACGGCCAGTACTTCGAGGTCGTGCCGCTCGCGCCGATCAACGGTGGCCCGTACGGCATCGGTGTCGCGAAGAAGAACGCCAAGTTGTCCGAGGCGATCAAGGCCGCGCTGCAGTCGTTGATCGACGACGGCACCTACGAGAAGATCGTCACCACCTGGGACATCAAGCAGGGTGCGATCACGAAGGCCGCCATCAATGGCAAGTGACACCCGCATGAACGACGTGCGTGAGGACCTGGTCGTCGTGCCGCTGCGCCACCCCTGGCGGTGGATCAGCGGCGCGGTGATCGTCCTGGTCATCGCGGGGCTGGGCTGGGCGATGTCCGAGGCCCAGATCCAGTGGGAGGACGTGCCGGGGTTCTTCACTCACCCCGTGATGCTCGAAGGCCTGCTCAACACCATCGTGCTGGCCGTCGCCGCGCAGGGCGGCGCGATCGTGCTCGGTGTGGTCGTGGCGCTGATGAGGCTGTCGGCGAACCCCGTCGCGCGGTGGTTCGCGGTCGGCTACATCTGGCTGTTCCGCGGCCTGCCGGTGCTGCTGCAGATCCTGATCTGGTTCAACCTCGCGCTGGTGTTCCAGAACATCAGCATTCCCGGGCTGTTCTCCGTGCCCACCAACGTGGTCATGACGGCGTTCGTCGCGGCGCTGCTCGGCCTGGGGCTCAACGAGAGCGCGTACATGGCGGAGATCGTCCGCGCGGGCCTGAGCAGTGTCGACGAGGGCCAGACCGAGGCGGCCAAGTCGATCGGCATGACGCCGTTGACGACGCTGCGGCGCGTCGTGCTGCCGCAGGCGATGCGGGTGATCATCCCGCCGACGGGCAACAACTTCATCAACATGATCAAGGGCACCTCGATGGCGTCGGTGATCGCCTTCACGGAGCTCATCCACGCCGCGAACAACATCTCGTCGCGGAACCTGGAGATCATGGAAACCCTGTTCGCCGCCGCGGCCTGGTACCTCGTGATGGTGTCCCTCGCGTCGGTCGGGCAGCACTACCTGGAGCGTGCTTATGGCCCTCGTTGAGGCGATCGGTGTCCGGAAGTCGTTCGGCCACACCGAGGTGCTCAAGGGCATCGACCTGGAGGTCGAGCGCGGCGAGGTCGTGTGCCTGCTCGGCCCGTCGGGTGCCGGCAAGTCGACGTTCCTGCGGTGCGTGAACCACCTGGAGACCATCGACGCCGGCCGCATCTGGGTCGACGGCGTGCCGGTCGGGTTCCGCTCGGCCGGCGGCAAGCTCTACGAGCTGCGCGAACGCGAGGCAGCCCACCAGCGCCGCGACGTCGGCATGGTGTTCCAGCGGTTCAACCTGTTCCCGCACCGCACGGCGCTGGAGAACATCATGGAGGGCCCGATCCAGGTGCTCGGCCGCGGTCGCGCGGAGGTGCGCGCGGAGGCGTTGGCGCTGCTGGAACGGGTGGGACTGGCCGAGAAGGCCTCCGCGTACCCGGCGCAGCTTTCGGGTGGTCAGCAGCAACGTGTTGCGATCGCCCGCGCTCTGGCGATGAAGCCCAAGCTGATGCTGTTCGACGAGCCCACGTCCGCGTTGGACCCGGAGCTGGTCGGCGAGGTGCTCGACGTGATGACCTCGCTGGCCCGCGACGGCATGACGATGATCGTGGTCACCCACGAGATCGGCTTCGCCCGCTCGGTCGCCGACCGCGTGGTGTTCCTCGTCGACGGCGCGGTGGTGGAGACCGGCACGCCGACCGACGTGCTGGACAATCCGCAGCAGCCGCGCACGCAACAGTTCCTCGCAAAGGTGCTCTGAGTTGATCGACGCCTCGTACCTCGCCCAGTTCCGCGAACCGGAGGGGTATCTCGACTTCGCCCGCTTCGGCCCGCCGTCGTCGGCGGTGGTCACGGCCACCTCGCGCCTGATGGAACAGGCCTCCCTCGCCGGGCCGTCCACAGTGGACACCCTGATGCGCGAGGAGCAACGGGTGAAGGCCGCCGTCGCGCGCCTCTGCCGTTCGGACACCGACCACGTGGCGCTGGTGCCGAACACGTCGATCGGCCTGTTCCAGGCGGCCTTCGGCCTGTCGGGCACGGTCATGTACTCGGCGGCGGAGTTCCCGTCCAACACCTACCCGTGGGTGCGGGCGGGACTCCCGTCCGTCGTCCTCGACGGCCCGGTGCACCCGGCGGCCGTCGCTGTCGGTCTGACGCCCGAGGTCTCCGCGCTGTCGGTGTCCGCTGTGGACTTCCGCACCGGCTACCGCGCGGACCTCGCCGCGCTGCGCGAAGCGGTGGGCAACCGGCTGCTGATCGTGGACGGCATCCAGGGCTTCGGCGTGGTCGACGAGCCGTGGGAACTCGCCGACGTGCTGGTGGTCGGCGGCCAGAAGTGGTTGCGCGCGGGGTGGAGCACCGGTTTCGTGGTGCTCTCCGACCGCGCCCTGGAACGCCTCTCGCCGGTGCTGTCGGGCTGGACGGGAGCCGTGGACGCGGGCCTGTTCGACGACGCGGTGCACGACGCCGCCCCGGACGCCGCTTCCTGGAACATCACGAACCTGTCCCCGGTGGTCTCCGGCGCCTTCGCGGAGGCCCTGGAACTGGTCGAACTGGCAGGCGTCTCCGCACTGGACGCGGCCGTGGCCGAGATCGTCGCCGAGACGGAGGAGATAGTGCTCGCCGCCGGCGGCAAGATCGTCTCCGCCCGCGACCGCCGAGCCGGCATCCTCGCCTTCACCATGCCCGAGGCCGCCTCGGTCGTCGGCGAGGCACTGAACGCCTTCGGCATCACCGCCACCGTCCGCCCGGAGCACGTCCGCCTCTCGCCCCACGCCACCACCTCGGGCGGCACCCTGGAACGGCTGCGGGCAGCGCTGAAGTCGTTGTCCGGCACGGCTTCCTCCCCGATCCCGGCAGCACTCTCGGCGCTGGTGCCGACCATCGACAGCCTGGCGTCGGCCCTGGGTCCGGACACCGAGGTCGTGGTGCACGACCTGTCCCGCCTGCCGAACTCGATCATCGCCATCGCGGGTTCGCTGACCGGCCGCCAGGTGGGCGGCCCGATGACGGACCTGCTGCTGGGTCTTGTGCGGCGCGGTACCACCACCGACATGCCCGGCTACGAGACCTACGCCCCGGACGGCCGCGCGATCTGGTCGTCGACCACGTTCGTGCGCGACGCGTCGGGCATCGCCGTGGGTTGCCTGTGCGTCAACAAACTCGCCGCGCACGAGGCGTCGGGCCCGGTGGAGTCGTTCCCGCAGGACGTGGACACGCTCCAGCGGGTGCTGGTCGAGAAGGCCATCGCCGACGTCGGCGTGCCGGTCGAGCTGATGAAGAAGGTGCACAAGTCGCAGGTGGTGCGGGTGCTGGACGAGGCGGGCTTCTTCCTCATCCGCGACTCGGTCGACCACCTGGCGGGCGTCCTGGAGGTCACCCGCTACACGATCTACAACTACCTCAACGAGAACCGAGGAACCTGAGCAGGCTGTGCCAGGCGGGGGCCGAGAACGCGAGCACGTCGCCGCTCGCGTTCTTGGAGTCCCGGACGAGGGCGTCGTGGACCAGCGACACTTCAACGCACTCACCATGCTCGGTGCCGTTGCTGTAGCTGCTAGTACGCCAGGTGCGGTCCTGAGTCATCGTGATCCCCTCGCGGTCGGCTGACGTACTCCGCCAGCTTGCTCCGCGATTGTTCCGCATCCAAGGCGACCTGATCCAGGCGATCGAAGAGCAGACGAGTGCGGGCGATCGCACCGGGATCCTGCACGAACACGTTCGTCAGGTCGGACTCGCTGAACGCGATGGGGCGTGCTTTCTCATACTCCCAGAGCACACAACTCGAAGCAGCCAGGGGCGCGTCAGCGGACACGATCCGGATGATGTGAGTGTCGAAGAGCAGCCGGGCGTACTGGTCCTCCATGATCTCGCTGCTTCCGACCTGGAGTTGCAGCGCGTGCTCGTGGATGTAGAACACGCAAGCAGGCCGATCGTGGCGGCGGAGGATCCGCTGGCGCTCGGTTCGGAACTGGACGAGGGCCGGGATGCGAGCTTCCGTCACTTGTCCGGTCATCCGGTACAGCCCGTCGGCGTACTCCGGAGTCTGCACCAGGCCGGGTATCGACTGCGGTGAGTAGCTCGTGATCGCCGTGGAGGTGGACTCGGCCATGATCACGGTGCGCAGTTCGTCCGACACCTGCACGATGTACTCGTCGAAGGCGTACTGGTAGCGGCGCCGGAAGTCGTTGACGAAGTCGATGTCCTTGCCGCACATGGACAAGTACTGGATCAGGTCGACTTCGCTCGCGCGGGCCTTGCCGTGCTCGACCGTCGAGATCTTGCTCGGGTCCCAGCCCAGCTTCACGGCGAGCCTGTTGCCGCTCAAACCGGTGCAGGTCTCGCGGAGGCGCCGGAGCTCGTCACCCAGGTCCCGGCTGTACGCGGTGGATGCAGTCATGCACCGACGCTATGGGTTGTATTCGATCCAAGCTGCTGCTCGTTCGGGTGAAAACAACTCGCGATGCTCCGTTCGGGTTTCACTGGAGTGCCGGAGCTTTCTTGTAACTTGCGTCTTCCAAAGCTGACATCCCGGCTTTACCGTTCCAGGTGTGAGAGCGCTCTCAAAGGTGAGATGGCGGCGAGGACTCGCCGCCGTAGCGATTGCCCTGTCGTCATTGGCGACGGTCCAGGCCGCCCAAGCGGCCGAGGACTACACGCAGAACGTGACCGCGATCGACGCGACTCAGGCCCGGATCAACTTCACGCCGACGACCCCTGCCGTTTACGTCGACGTGCACTACCTGATCTCCGGCCAGTCCCAGCAGAACTTCCGCATGACCAACAACGCCGGGACCTGGCAGAAGACCGTCGGGTCGCTGTCGTCCGGCACGGTCATCGACTACTGGTTCACCTACGAGAAGAGCGGTCCGCAGTACGACACGCCGCACTTCACGTACACCCACCAGGGCGCGGTGCAGCCGGTGGCGACGCCGACGTTCAGCCCGCCGGGCGGCACGTACTCGACCGCGCAGTCGGTCACGATCTCGACGTCCACGAGCGGCGCGACGATCCGGTACACGACCGACGGGTCCACGCCGACGAGCAGCAGTCCTGTGTACAGCGGTGCGATCTCGGTGCCCAGCAACAGGACCATCAACGCGATCGGCATCAAGTCCGGTCAGCCGAACTCGGCGGTGGGCAGCGCGTCGTACGTGATCGGCACGCCGGTCGCGACGCCGACGTTCAGCCCGCCGGGTGGTGCCTACGCGTCCGCGCAGACGGTGACGATCTCGACGTCCACGTCCGGTGCGACCATCCGGTACACAGTGGACGGCTCGACGCCGACCGGCAGCAGTCCTGTCTACAGCGGGCCGATCTCCGTGCCCAGCAACAGGACCATCAGCGCGATCGGCATCAAGTCCGGGCTCGTGAACTCGGCCGTGGCCAGCGCGACCTACACGATCGGGACGCAGCAGGGATGTCTGCAGTCCGACACCCCGAACTTCGGGCCGAACACGCGCATCTTCGACCCCAGCATGTCGGCGACGAGCATCCAGACGCAGCTCGACATCGACTTCAACAACCAGAAGGACACGATCACCGCGCAGATGGCGCCGCGGCGGGTCGCGCATCTGTTCAAGCCCGGTACGTACAGCGGCATCCACGACGACGTCGGCTACTACACGTCGGTCGCGGGCCTGGGCAAGAACCCCGGTGACGTGCTGATCAACGGTGACATCACCGTGGACGCGTTCAACGAGTCCGACAAGGGCGTGGCGCTGCAGAACTTCTGGCGCTCGGCCGAGAACATGGCCGTGAACCCGAGCAGCGGCACCAACCGGTGGGCCGTCGCGCAGGCCGCGCCGTTCCGCCGCATGGACGTCCGCGGCAACCTGGCGCTCTACCCGGCCAGCTACGGGTTCGCGTCCGGCGGTTACACGGCCGACAGCCGCGTGTCCGGGCAGACCGCGTCGGTCTCGCAGCAGCAGTGGTACACGCGGGACTCGAACTACGGCAGCTGGAACGGCGGCGTGTGGAACATGGTGTTCTCCGGAACGCCGGGCGCGCCCGCGACCACGTTCCCGAACCCGCCGTCGACGAACCTCGCGACGACGCCGATCTCGCGCGACGTGCCGTACCTCTACTTCGAGAACGGCAAGTACCGGGTGTTCCTGCCTTCCCTGCGCACCAACGCTTCCGGTGCGTCGTGGATCAACGGTGGCACGCCCGGCACGTCGTTGCCGATGACCGAGTTCTACGTCGTGAAGTCCGGTGACACCGCGGCGACGATCAACGCGGCGCTCGCCAGCGGCTGCAACCTGTTCTTCACGCCCGGCATCTACAACGTCAACCAGACGATCAACATCACGCGGCCCAACACCGTCGTGCTGGGCATCGGCTACGCGACGATCGTGCCGCAGAACGGCGTCACCGCGATGCAGGTCGCGGACGTCGACGGCGTGCGGATCAAGGGCATCCTGTTCGACGCCGGCACCACGCTGTCCCCGTCGCTGCTGACGGTCGGCCCGGCCGGCTCGTCGGCGTCGCACGCGTCCAACCCGACCACGCTGCAGGACGTGTTCTTCCGCGTCGGCGGCGCGATCGCGGGCAAGGCGACCAACAGCCTCGTCGTCAACAGCAACAACACGATCATCGACCACAGCTGGATCTGGCGCGCCGACCACGGCAACGCCGGAACCTGGGGCTGGGACGAGGCGATCGGTGACACGGGCCTGGTGGTGAACGGCAACGACGTGCTGGCGACCGGCCTGTTCGTCGAGCACTACCAGAAGTACCAGGTGATCTGGAACGGCAACGGCGGACGGACGATCTTCTTCCAGAACGAGATGCCGTACGACGTGCCGAACCAGGCGGCCTGGAACGCTCCCAACGGGGTGACGGGGTACGCGGCCTACAAGGTCGCCGACAGCGTCACCACGCACGAGGCGTGGGGGCTCGGCAGCTACTGCTTCTTCAACGTCAACCCGTCGGTGCGGGCCGAGCACGCGTTCGAGGTGCCCAACCGGTCCGGCGTGAGGATGCACAACCTGCTGACCGTGTCGCTCAACTACCAGGGAACGATCACGCACGTGATCAACAACGTGGGCGGGGTGACACCGCCGGGCACCGTGCCGGTGAACGTCATCAGCTACCCGTAGTTCCCCACGCGGGTCCGGATCATCCGCCACAATCAACGGTTGTGGCGGATGATCTTGTTTGGGTCCGGGACGTCGACAGGACGCGGCTGCTGAAGGAGCCGGGCGGCTCGCAGGGCCTCTACCTGCCCAGAGACGTCGACGCCCAACTGGACCGCGCGCTGCGGCGTCCCGGAGTCGTGCTCGTGCGGACCGAACCTGGTGGGGCCGGCGGGCGCAGGGCCGTCTACGAGGCGCTGCTGCGGACGTTGCCGGACAAGCCCATCGTGGTGAACCCCGGCGAGGGCGAGCCCGTGGTCGCGGAGTCGGTGGTCTGGTTCGACTACGGCTCGCTGCCCGCCAGGATCGACCTGAGCACGCCGCGGTGGATCGTCGTGTTCGAGTCGGCGACGACCCGCACGCTTCCCAACTGGGTGGTGGACGCGGTCGTCGTCCCGGTGTCGATCTACCTGAGCGACCAGGAGAAGGACCACGTCCGGCGGCTCTACCCCTCGTTGCCGCCGGTCGACACGGTGCAGGAGTTCCTGCACGAGGTGCGCAAGGCGGGGCCGGTCCGGGTGCACGCCGGTTACCGGGCGGACGACGAGGGCGGCGCCGACCGGCTCGGGATCGAGGCCGACGTCGCGATGCTCGCGGACCTGGTGGCGTCGCGGCTGATCAGTCCGCCGCTGTCGATCGGGCTGTTCGGCAGGTGGGGCAGCGGCAAGAGCTTCTTCCTGCGGCAGCTGGAACAGCGGGTGGACGACCTCTCCCACAGGCACCCCGTGTACTGCTCGTCGGTGCGGCAGATCAGGTTCAACGCCTGGCACTACGTCGAGGCCGACCTCTGGGCGTCGCTCGCCACCCACATCTTCGACACCCTCGCCAACGGGCCCGCGCACGACCTGGAGCGCATCGCCGACGAGTTCGCCGGCCAGCGCGAGGAGAAGACGTCGCTGGTCGACCGGCTCTCGGTCGTCCGGCTCGAACGGATGGCGGTCGCCGCCCGGCAGCAGAAGACCCTGGGGTCGGCGCGGCGCAGGCTCTCCCGGCAGCTCAGCGACGGCGACCTGTCGTTCGTCGCGCCCGGCGTGACCGTGCCGGAGTTCGTGTGGGGCGAGGTCAGGCGGGATCGCGCCGTGGTCGTCTCGCTGCTGCTGGGGGCACTGGTCGTCGCCGGGTTGTTCGTGGTGACGGCGAAGTGGCCGCTGGCGCTCGCCGCGTCGGTGGCCGCCGCGACGCCGTTGCTCGTGCGGGCCTCGAAGGCCGTGACGTGGTTCCGGCAGCTCAAGGACCGGCAGGACCCGCTCGACGACCGGCTCGCCGCGCTCGACGAGGAGATCGAGGGGCTGGAGCGGTCGATCGCGGAGCTCGCGCCCGACGTGGCCGAGTACGCGCGGACCCGCGACGGCGAGTACCGGCAGCACCTCGGCGTGGTCTCGCTGGTGCGCAAGGACCTGGAGACGTTCGCGGCGATCCTCGCGAACAGCACCGCCGGGCCCGAACGGATCGTGCTCTACGTCGACGACCTCGACCGGTGCCCGCCGCACGTCGTGATCAAGGTGCTGGAGGCGGTGCACCTGCTGCTCGCGCAGCCCGTGTTCGTGGTGGTCGTGGCCGTCGACCCGCGGTGGCTGCTCAGGGCGCTGGAACAGCACTACCCCGAGATGCTCGACGATCCCGTCGACTACCTGGAGAAGATCTTCCAGGTGTCCTTCGCGCTGCGGCCGATGCAGGGGCAGGGGTTCCGGCGGCTGGTGGCGGACCTGGCCGGTGAGGAGTTCGGCGAGGCGAGTTATCTCACGCCGCTCGACGACGACGTCCAGAACCTGCCTCGCGTGGCGGCCCCGGAGGTGACGGGGGAGCCGGTCGGTCCGCCCGACCAGGCGCCGCGCGGCATGCGGATCACCGGGCCGGAGCTGCTGTACCTGGAGAGCCTCGCGCCGCTGGTGCGCACGCCGCGTGCCGCCAAACGTCTGGTGAACCTGTATCGGCTGGTCAGGGCGCGGTCGGCGGTGTTGGAGTCCGACGGGTTCCTGAGCACCGACTACCGGGTCGTGCTGGTGCTGCTGGCGGTGCTCGTCGGCCGGTCCGGGCAGTGCGACGCGCTGTTCGACGCCATCGAGTCGGGACGGGACTGGCGGCAGGAGAGGGACCGGCTGGTCGGTGATCTCGCCGTGCCGGACGACCTGGCCGCGTACCGGAAGTGGCTGCCGCTGGTGCGGCGATTTTCGTTCACGACCGCCGCGTGTGCATGATTTGGGGCATGTCGATCGACCGGGGTGCCGAGTTCGCCGAGTTCTGGACCGAACGGCACCTGTGCACGTTGTCCACCGTCCGTCCCGACGGGACTCCGCACGTGGTGCCCGTCGGCGTCACGCTCGACCTGGAGACCGGCGTCGCGCGGGTCATCACGTCCGGCACGACCTGGAAGGTCAAGCACGCCCTCAAGGCCGGGTACGCGGCGGTGTGCCAGGTGGACGGACGGCGTTGGTCCACGTTGGAGGGTCCCGTCGTCGTGCGTGACGACGTGGAATCCGTGCGCGAGGCCGAGCGGCGCTATGCCCTGCGGTACAAGCAGCCCAGGGCCAACCCGCAGCGGGTCGTGATCGAGATCCAGGTGAAGCGTGTCACCGGCACCGTCTGACGTCGTGGTCGTCGGCATCGGCGCCGACGGCTGGGACGGGCTTTCCCCTGCGGCCCAACAGGCTGTTTCCACCTCGCGTGTGCTGATGGGTTCGCAGCGGCAGCTCGACCTGGTGCCGGGGGAGTTCGAACGGGTCGCGTGGCCGTCGCCGCTGGTGCCGGCTCTGCCCGCGTTGTTCGAGAAGTACCGCGACGTGTGCGTCCTGGCGTCGGGTGACCCGATGTTCCACGGCATCGGGACCACTTTGGTGCGGTTGCTGGGCGAACGGGTGCGTGTCGTCCCGCACCCGTCCTCTGTGTCACTGGCCTGCGCGCGGCTCGGGTGGGCGTTGAACGAGGTCGAGGTCGTGTCGCTCGTGGCACGATCGGCCGACCTGCTACGCCCCGTGTTGACGCCGGGACGGCGCGTGCTCGTGCTGGGCGGTGACCCGGAGACCGTTGCGGGCATTGCCGGACCGATCGTCGTGCTCGAACAGCTAGGTGGTCCCGCCGAGCGGGTTTACCCTTGGTCCGGGCAGGACGCGGACCCGCTGTGCGTGATCGCGATCGAGTACCGCGGGAGCGCTCTCTCACGGGTTCCCGGACTGCCCGACGACGTGTACGAATCCGATGGCCAGCTGACGAAGCGAGAGGTGCGGGCTATTTCGCTGTCGAGATTGGCGCCGCTGCCCGGGCAGCTGCTGTGGGACGTCGGCGCGGGATCGGGTTCCATCGCCATCGAGTGGGCGCGCACGCACCCGACGTGCCGCGCGATCGCCGTCGAGCAGTCGGCCGAACGCGCAGAGCGAATCGCCGGTAACGCTGCGTCTCTGGGGGTGCCCGGTGTGGAGGTCCACATCGGACGGGCGCCGGACGCGTTGCAGGGGCTGGAGAAGCCCGACGCGATCTTCATCGGCGGGGGCGTGACCGTGCCCGGCGTGCTGCAGTCCTGCTGGGACGCTCTGGCGTCCGGTGGTCGTTTGGTCGTCAACGCCGTGACGCTGGAGTCCGAGGCCGTGGTGGCGCAGTGGTATGCGCGGCTCGGCGGCGACCTGGTGCGGATCGCGGTGAACCGCGGCTCGTCGGTCGGCAAGTTCACCGGCTGGCGTCCGCACATGCCGGTGACGACGTGGAGCGTGACGAAGTGACCGTGCACTTCATCGGGGCCGGGCCGGGAGCGGCCGACCTGATCACGGTGCGGGGGCGGTCGCTGATCGAGTCGTCCCCGGTCTGCCTCTACGCCGGCGCGCTGGTGCCGGTGGAACTGCTGGACTTCTGCCCGCCGGGCGCGCGCAAGGTCGACACTGCGTCGCTGACGCTGGACGAGATCGTCGCCGAACTCGTCGCGGCCTCGGAGCAGGG
This sequence comes from Lentzea sp. NPDC058436, assembly GCF_042721515.1. Lineage (NCBI taxonomy): Bacteria > Bacillati > Actinomycetota > Actinomycetes > Pseudonocardiales > Pseudonocardiaceae > Lentzea > Lentzea sp. NPDC058436. Next base: position 776,753 of record NZ_JBHXLF010000003.1, on the reverse strand, counting down.
GCTGGACGTGGCCCGGCTGCACTCCGGGGACCCGTCGGTGTTCAGCGCGATGGCCGAGCAGATGCGCCGGTTGGACGCGTTGGAGATCGCCTACGACGTGACGCCGGGGGTGCCGGCGTTCGCGGCGGCCGCGGCGTCGTTGCAGCGCGAGCTGACGGTGCCCGGTGTCGGGCAGACGGTGATCCTCACGCGGACCTCGCAGCGGGCCACGCCGATGCCGGAGGGTGAGGACCTGGACACGCTGGGTCGCAGCAACGCGACCCTCGTGCTGCACCTCGCCGTGCAACGGATCTCGGACGTCGTGGCGGAGCTCGTGCCGAACTACGGGCTCGACTGCCCGGTCGCGGTCGTCGCCTACGCCTCCCGCGAGGACGAGGTCGTGTTGCGGGGGACCCTGGACGACATCGCCGCGCAGGTCGAGGCCGCCGGGATCAGGCGGACCGCGGTGATCATCGTGGGGCGGGTGCTCGGGGCGACGCAGTTCCCGGACAGCCACCTGTACTCGGCCACGCGCGTTCGATGATCCTCATCCTCGGCGGGACGGGGGAGGCGCGGGAGCTGGCTCGGCGGGTGGTGCCGGAGGTGGGAGCGCACGCGGCCGGCACCCCGGACCTGACCACTCCCGCCGTGTTCCGCGGTCCGGTCGTCTCCTCCCTGGCGGGCAGGGTCAGCAGTCCCGCCCTTCCTCCCGGCGAAGTCCGCATCGGCGGCTTCGGCGGAGTCGCCGGGCTCGTGCAGTGGTTGCGCGACAACGATGTCCACGCCGTGGTCGACGCGACCCATCCGTTCGCGCGGCGAATCACCGCGAACGCCTTCGAGGCCTGCTCGCAGGCCGGTGTGCCGTTGCTGATCCTGCGGCGGCCGGGCTTCACGCCGCAGTCCGGCTGGCGGTGGGTCGACAGCGTGGCCGAGGCCGCACGCGAGCTGCCGGGGGAGCGGGTCTTCCTCACGACCGGGCGGCAGGACCTCGGCGAGTTCGCCGGGTGCCCGCAGTGGTTCCTGGCGCGGATGGTCGAGCCGCCGGAACCGCCTCTGCCGCAACGGATCGAGGTGCTGCTCTCGCGCGGACCGTTCACTGTGGACGGTGAGCTGGAGCTGATGCGGTCGCGGGAGATCGACGTGCTCGTCACCAAGGACAGCGGTGGTGCGATGACGTCGGCCAAGCTGGAGGCCGCGCGTCAGCTCGGGGTGCCGGTCGTGGTCGTGCGTCGGCCACCACTCCCACCTGCGGAAACGGTGGCCGACGTGGACGGCGCGCTCAGCTGGTTGGGTACCGCCGGGGCGTGAAGACGACGCCCTGGGGCGTCACGACCGTCTGCGACGAGCCGATGATCAGCAGGCAGCGCATGTCGATCGTGGCCGGGTCGAGTTCGCCGAGCGTGAGCACGCGGATCTCTTCCTCCGGGCCGCCGACGTCGCGTCCGACGACGATCGGCGTCTCCGGTGCGCGGTGCTGGAGCAGCAGGTCGCGCATGTCCGCCACCTGGTGCGTGCGGGCCTTCGACGCCGGGTTGTAGATCGCGATCACCAGGTCGGCCTTCGCGGTGGCGGTCAGGCGTTCGGCGATGACGTCCCACGGCTTGAGCCTGTCGCTCAACGAGATCACCGCGTAGTCGTGCCCGAGCGGTGCGCCCGCCTTGGCCGCCACGGCGTTCGCGGCCGTGACGCCGGGGATGACGCGCACCGGCACGTCCGCCGTCTCCGCCGCGACCTCCAGCACCGCCGTGGCCATGGCGAAGACGCCGGGGTCACCTGACGAGACGACGGCGACGCGGGCGCCCTTGCGGGCGAGGTCGAGGGCGAAGGCGGCGCGTTCCGACTCGACCTGGTTGTGCGAGGAGTGCCGGTTCTGGCCAGGGCGCTGGGGAACGCGGTTCAGGTAGGTGCTGTAGCCGACCAGTTCGTCGGCGGCCTCCAGCTCCTGGCGGGCCTGCGGGGTGAGCCAGGAGCGGTCGCCGGGACCGAGTCCGACGACCACGACCTCGCCCTTCGGCTTGGCGGGCTTGGACTGGCTCGGCAGCAGGGCCAGCGAGAAGTACGGGACGGTCTCGGGGTCGACGTCCGCCAGCGGCGACATCTTCTGCCTGCCGGTGGTGGCGCGTTCGACGTACCAGGCGCCGTCGAGTCGTCCGGACGCTTCGAGCGCCTCGCGGACGTTGCCGAAAGTGCGGCCCAGCTTGAGGATCGCGGCACTGTCGGTGTCGGCGAGACGGCTCGCGAGCTCGGCGGGCGGCAACGTGCCGGGCAGGATCGTGAGCACCTCGTCGCGTTCGACGAGCGGGGTGCCGAGGACCGCGCTCGCACCGCTCACCGACGTCACGCCGGGCACGACCTCCCACTCGTAGTGGTCTTTGAGGCGCTTGTGCATGTGCATGTAGGAGCCGTAGAAGAACGGGTCCCCGGCGGCGAGCACGACGACGTTCCGACCCGCGTCGAGGTGCGCGGCGAGCTTGCCGGCTGCCTCCTCGTAGAAGGTGTCGATCTCGCCCTGGTAGTCGTCGGTGTCCTCGGTGGTGACCGGGTAGACGAGCTGTTCCATGATCTGGCCGTCGCGGAAGTACGGCGCCGCGATGGTCTTCGCCACCGACCTGCCGTGCCGCGCGCTGTGGAACGCGACCACGTCGGCCTCGGTGATGAGTCGCGCGGCCTTGACCGTCACGAGTTCCGGGTCGCCGGGACCCAGGCCGACGCCGTAGAGCTTGCCCGTCATTCTTCCTCGCTCGCGATCGCGTTGATGGCCGCCGCCGTCATGGCACTGCCGCCGCGCCGGCCGCGCACCACGAGGTGCTCCAGATCCGTTGCGGCCAAAGCTTCCTTGGACTCCGCGGCCCCGATGAACCCGACGGGGATGCCGAGGATCGCGGCGGGACGCGGGGCCCCTTGGGCGATCAGGTCGAGGAGGTGGAACAACGCGGTGGGGGCGTTGCCGATCGCGATCACCGCGCCGTCGAACCGGTCCGCGAGCAGCTCCAGCGCCGCGGCGCTGCGCGTGTTGCCGATGCTCTTGGCCAGGTCCGGTGTGCGCGGATCTTGGAGGAGGCAAAGGACTTCGTTGTCCGCGGGCAGCCGCCGGCGGGTCACGCCGGACGCGACCATGTTGGCGTCGCACAGGATCGGCGCGCCGTCGCGTAGTGCCGCGCGGGCGTTCTGGACGACGTTCGGCGAGAACGCGACGTCCTGGGGGAGGTCGGTCATGCCGCACGCGTGGATCATGCGGACGACGACCTTCGCGACGTCGTCGGGGAACCGGGTGAGGTCCGACTCCGCGCGGATGGTGGCGAAGGACTGGCGGTAGATCTCCGCCCCGTCCCTGATGTACTGCGTCAACGGATCTCCTCGTAGCCGTCGCCGGTCGCGACGAACTCGATCACTTCGCCTGCGGGACGACCGCAGCGGCGGGCACAACCGGACCAGTGGACGGGCCGCCTGTGCGGGGTCCCGAGCCAGGCACGGGCGTCGGCGCGGACGTCGGACAGCGACTTCGCGCAGCCGGGGCGGCCGGTGCAGGCGCTGACGCCGTGCCAGGGGGAGGCCGGGTCGGTGATGAGGCCGGACGTGTCGGTGCCGGCGGGGACGACCAGGCCGCGCCACGGGGTCAGGCGCAGGCCGACGCCGGGGAGCTGACGCGCGTCGAGGCGACCGAGTGGGACCCCTGGGGTCAACGGTGAAGGTGCGACAGGTGTCACAGCCGGGGTGACGCGCGGGGCGTCGGTGGCGCCGAAGTGAGCGGTGATCTTTCGCACACCGTCGTCCACTTCGGACAGGCGCCAGGCCGGGCCGCGCAGCCGCTGGAAGAGGCGGGCGGCGGTGAGGACGGCGTCGACGGGGTCGGTCACGCGGACGCCGGTGTCGGCGCCGGCGAGGAGGAGGGAGAACGTGCCGTCCGGTGCGCTGACCAGGCCGAAGTCGCCGCCCAGCCCGCTCACCGAGGCGCCGATCGTGAGCAGGAAACGCCCTGGCAGCTCCGCCAGCGCCGGGTCCGCGCACAGTGCCGCGTCGATCTCGTCGACCAGCGCCTGGTTGTCCTCCAGCGGCGCCGCGATGATGTTGCGCATCCGCTCGTGCGTGGCCGACGGCAGCAGGCCCGCCGCGGCCAGTCGCGCGCCCAGCTCCACGCCGTCCGCCAGGCCCCTGATCTGGAGGTTCGCCCGCGAGGTCAGCTCCACCGAGCCGTTCCCGAGCTCCAACGCCGCCAGCCGCACGACGTCCCACTGAGCAGCGGGAAGAGTCCCACCCGGCACCCGGATGCGCGCCAGCCCGCCGTCGGCCGCCTGGTGCAGCTCGACGGCGCCGGGGCAGGCATCCGGGTGACTACGCATAGGTCGGACTGTAACCCGCCGGTTAGGGTGAGCCCGAACGACGAAGCGCAGGAGGAAGCCGGTGTGAATCCGGCGCGGTCCCGCCACTGTGACCAGCGAACCGCTGGGAGTCAGGAACTCTGCTTCGCCAGTCACCCGCAACCTGGGGCGAGGACCCCACGAGGGATGGAGCCCTGCGTGATCCTGCTGCTGTCGACCTCCGACACCGACCTGCTGTCGGCGCGTGCGAGCGGTGCCGAGTACCGGCTCGGCAACCCGGCGCGCACCACCGTCGAGGACCTTCCCGGGCTCGTCGACGGTGTCGACCTCGTCGTCGTGCGCATCCTCGGCGGCCGCCGGATGTGGGAGGAGGGGCTCGACTGGCTGCTCGCCTGCGGCCTGCCCGTGGTGGTGCTCGGCGGCGAGATGCAGCCCGACGCGGCGCTCATGGAGCTGTCGACGGTGGCAGGCGGCGTGTGCGCGGAGGCGCACCTCTACCTCGCGCACGGCGGCCCGGCGAACCTCACCGAGCTGCACAAGTTCCTCTCCGACACCGTGCTGCTGACCGGTCACGGCTTCGAGGCGCCCGCGGCCACCCCGAGCTGGGGCGTGCTGGAGCGCGAGACCACGCCGGAGAACGGTCCGACGGTCGCGGTCCTCTACTACCGCGCGCACCACGTCGCCGGGAACACGGCGTTCGTCCACGCGCTGTGCGACGCGATCGAGGCCAAGGGCGGTAAGGCACTGCCGGTCTTCTGCTCCTCGTTGCGCACCGCCGAGCCCGAGCTGCTCGACACGTTGCGCCAGGCCGACGCGCTCGTCGTGACCGTGCTCGCGGCGGGGGGCACGAACCCCGCCAAGGCGTCCGCCGGTGGTGACAACGACGCGTGGGACGTCGGTGCGCTCGCGGCTCTCGACGTGCCGATCCTGCAGGGGTTGTGCCTCACGTCGAGCCGCGAGACGTGGGACGAGAACGACGACGGACTGTCTCCTTTGGACACCGCGACCCAGGTCGCGATCCCCGAGTTCGACGGCCGGATCATCACGGTCCCGTTCTCCTTCAAGGAGATCGACGAGGACGGCCTCACGATCTACGTCGCCGACCCGGAACGGGCGCTGCGCGTCGCGGGCATCGCCGTGCGGCACGGCCGGTTGCGCCACATCCCGGTCGCCGAGCGCAAGGTCGTCGTGATGCTGTCGGCGTACCCGACCAAGCACTCGCGCATCGGCAACGCGGTCGGGCTCGACACGCCCGCGTCGACCGTCCGGCTGCTGAAGGCCATGCGGGAGCACGGGTACGACATCGGTGACGAACTGCCGGGCGTCGACGAGCTCGACGGCGACAAGCTGATCCACGCGTTGATCGCCGCCGGTGGCCAGGACGCCGACTGGCTCACGCAGGAGCAGTTCGAGAGCAACCCGATCCGCATCGCCGCGGCCGACTACCGCGAGTTCCACGAGACGCTGCCCGAGGACTTCCGCGAGTCGATGCGGGAGCACTGGGGTGAGGCGCCCGGCTCGTTGTTCGTGGACTTCTCGAAGTCGAAGGACGGCGAGATCGTGCTGGCCGCGCTGCGGTCCGGCAACGTCGCGGTGATCGTGCAGCCGCCGCGCGGGTTCGGCGAGAACCCCATCGCGATCTACCACGACCCGGACCTGCCGCCGTCGCACCACTACCTCGCGGCGTACCGGTGGATCGAGTCGAACTTCGGCGCGGACGCGGTCGTGCACGTCGGCAAGCACGGCAACCTGGAGTGGTTGCCCGGCAAGACGGTCGGCATGTCGGCGTCCTGCGGCACGGACGCGGCGCTCGGCGACCTGCCGCTGATCTACCCGTTCCTCGTCAACGACCCCGGTGAGGGCACGCAGGCCAAGCGGCGTGCGCACGCCACGCTGGTCGACCACCTCGTGCCGCCGATGGCCCGCGCCGACAGCTACGGCGACATCGCGCGCCTGGAGCAGCTGCTCGACGAGTACGGGAACATCTCCGCGATGGACCCGGCCAAGGTGCCGGCCATCCGCGCGCAGATCTGGACGCTGATCAAGGCCGCGAAGCTCGACCACGACCTGGGCCTGGACGACCGGCCGCACGACGCGGAGTTCGACGAGTTCATCCTGCACGTCGACGGCTGGCTGTGCGAGGTCAAGGACGTCCAGATCCGCGACGGCCTGCACGTCCTCGGCGAGGCGCCGACCGGGTCGGTGCGGGTCAACCTCGTGCTCGCGATGCTGCAGGCGCGGCAGATGTGGGGCGGTCAGGTCGCCGCGCTGCCCGGTCTGCGCGAGGCGCTCGGGCTGGTCGGCACCGCCCGTGAAGACGTCGACGCGATCGAGGAAGAGGCCCGCGCGCTCGTCCAGGCCATGGAGGACGCGGGCTGGGACCGTTCCGCCGCGGCGGGTCTGCACTCCTCCGAGGACGTGCGGAAGATCCTGGAGTTCGCGGCCGTCGAGGTCGTGCCCCGGCTCGCGCGCACCACGGACGAGATGACGAACGTCCTGCACGCGCTGGACGGTGGCTACGTTCCGGCCGGTCCGTCGGGTTCTCCGTTGCGCGGCCTGGTGAACGTGCTGCCGACCGGCCGCAACTTCTACTCGGTCGACCCGAAGGCGATCCCGTCACGGCTCGCGTGGGAGACCGGCCAGGCGATGGCCGACTCGCTGCTCGCCCGCTACCGCGACGAGAACGACGGCGAGTGGCCGCCGTCGGTCGGCCTGTCGGTCTGGGGCACGTCCGCGATGCGCACCGCAGGCGACGACATCGCCGAGGTGTTCTCGCTGCTCGGCGTCCGGCCGGTGTGGGACGACCAGTCGCGCCGCGTCACCGGCCTCGAAGTGGTTCCGCTGGAGGAGCTCGACCGGCCGCGCATCGACGTCACGGTCCGCATCTCCGGCTTCTTCCGCGACGCCTTCCCGCACGTCGTGTCCATGTTGGACGATGCCGTGCAGCTGGTGGCCGCGCTGGACGAGCCCGCGGAGCAGAACTTCGTGCGCGCGCACATGTTGCGCGACCTCGAAGAGCACGGCGACCAGCGCCGGGCCACGTTGCGCGTCTTCGGTTCCAAGCCGGGCGCGTACGGCGCGGGCGTCCTGCCGCTGATCGACAGCCGCAACTGGCGCGACTCGTCCGACATCGCCGAGGTCTACGCGGTGTGGGGCGGCTACGCCTACGGCCGCGGTGTCGACGGCGTGGAGGCGCGCGCGGACATGGAGTCGGCGTACCGGCGGATCGCGGTGGCGGCCAAGAACATCGACACCCGCGAGCACGACATCGCCGACTCGGACGACTACTTCCAGTACCACGGCGGCATGGTCACGATGGTGAAGGCGTTGACGGGCAAGGCGCCCGCCGCGTACGTCGGTGACAGCACGCGCCCGGAGGCCGTCCGCACGCGCACACTGACCGAGGAGACCTCGCGGATCTTCCGCGCCCGCGTGGTGAACCCGCGCTGGATCGGGGCGATGCGCAACCACGGCTACAAGGGCGCGTTCGAACTGCAGGCGACGGTCGAGTACCTGTTCGGCTACGACGCCACGACCGGTGTCGTCGCGGACTGGATGTACGAGAAGCTGACCGAGAGCTACGTGCTCGACCCGGAGACGCGCAAGTTCCTGCAGACGTCGAACCCGTGGGCGTTGCACGGCATCGCGGAGCGGCTGCTGGAGGCGGCCGAGCGCAAGATGTGGGAGCACCCGGAGGAGTCCACTCTGGACGCTCTGCGGGCCGCGTACCTGGAGACCGAGGGCGACCTGGAGGACGGAGCCTGACCGACCCCGTTCAGGCTGCGTGGACCGGGCCGAACACGTAGGAGCCGGCGGCGTCGGGGTCGTCGCCGGCCCAGAACTCGGCCCACAGCGTGGTGAACTCGTTGCGCGACAACCGTCCGTCGCCGTCGAGGTCGAGCTTCGCGAACACGGTCCCGCTGTCGTCGCCGGTCCAGGCGGTGATCATCGTCCGGTACTCGTCCTCGGAGACGTAGTCGTCGCGGTTCGCGTCCACGGCGCTGAACATCGCGTCCGCCGTGCCGAGCACCGGCTCGATGTTGTCCGGCAACACGTCCACGACGTTGAGCACGTCCTGCACCGTCACGTAGTCCGCGCCTCCCGCGACCGACTGCAGGGTCGTCCACCAGCCCAGCATCACGGTCGACAGCAGCTCCTCGTCGCTGCCGCGCAGCTCGGCCCAGCGCTGCGCGAGCAACCGGAAGTCGTTCGCGGTCAGAAAACCGTCGCCGTCGGCGTCCATCGCGCCGAACACCAGGTCCACCTTGCTGCGCTGAAATTCGCTCGCCATGGGCAGGACGATAGGCCGAACGCCGCAACGAGAACTATCGGCCGAACGGGTCCGAACTAGTCCACAAAGAGTGCATCTGCGAGCTGCAAACGGCCGCCCACGCCTAGCTTGCGGTAGATGCCGGACAGCGCGCCCTCGACGTCGTCGGCGGGCATGAGCAGCGTGGACGCGATCTCGTCGTCCGAACGGCCGCGTGCCGCCAGTTCCGCCACCTGGTGCTCCACCGGGGTGAGCGCGGTCGGGCCGGTCTGCCGCATCCGCCGAGGTCCGGCGCTCGTCGCCACCAGTTCGGAGTAGGCCCGCGCCGCCATCGCCGAGGAGCCGCACTTCTGCGCCAGGTCCACCGCGTCCCGCAGGCACGCTCGGGCGAAGGCCTTGTCGTCCTGACGCCGCGCCACCACACCGAGGTCGACCAACGCGCGCGCCAGTTCCAGGCGGGCGGGGGAGTCGCGCAGCACCCGCACGGCCTCCTCCAGCAACGTCCGACCCGCCGCGCCGGCCGTCACCCTGCCCTCCGCGCGCAACGCCATGCCCAACGCGCGCGGCGCGCCCCAGACGCGGGCCAGGGCGACCTCCTCCTGGGCGATCGCGCGGGCCCGCTCGCCGTCGCCCAGTGCCGCGTACGCCACGGCCGCGCCGGAACGCCACGCCAGGGGTGCCGGGTTGCGGTACGGCCACGCGGCGCTGTGCCGTCCGGCGGCCAGAAACGCTTCCAGGGCCTCGTGATCGTCGCCTCGCGCGGTCAGCAGCCGTCCGCGCACGGTCAGGATGCCGCCGAACGACCAGGTGCGGCGAGCCTCGTCCGTCGTGGCCTCGGTGATCACCACGTCGGCCTCGTCGAGGCGGCCCTCCTCCAGCAGGATGTCGGCGAGCAGCGTCGCGTGCCACGTGGAGACCGCGTGCCAGCGGCGGTCCTGGCGCAGGTGGTCGGCGGCCACGGCCAGGTCGGCGTGCGCGGAGGTGAGATCTCCCTTGCGGCGCTGGACGTTCGCGCGCATCACGTTCGTCAGCGCCCGCAACGCCGGGGCCTGCGCGCGGTCCACGTCGTCCAGCACGGCGAGCGCCTCGTCGAGGGAGTCGGCCAGGTTGAGGATCATCGCGGACGTCAGCGACGACAGGACGTCCGCGGTGGAGACGCGCGATACGGCTTCCGTGGCGCTGATGTCCCCGACCATCACGCGGTGCAGCACCCCGGCGGGCGAGTCGAGCGACACCGACGACGGCACGGCCTCCTGCCACGCGAGTCCGTGCACTGCCAGATGTGCCTGCGCCCAGGGGGAATCGCCCAGCACCGAACGGATCTCGGCGGGGGTGCCGTCGGCGTGCAGGGCGTACGACAGCGCGACGGCAGACTCGACGTCGTCCACATCGGACTGAAGCGCCTCGCGCAACCGCGCCGTCGCGCCGGGCAGGTTGCCGACCAGTTCGGCGATCCCCAGCAGCCGCAACGCCCGCGCCGGGTTCGCCACCGGTTCGCGCAACGCCCGCCACAGCAACCGTGCGGCACCGGACGTGTCGCCACGGGTCACCGCCTCCTGCGCGGCCCGGTCGAGCACCTCGCCCGCCCACGGTTCAAGACCGGGCGAGGTCTCCAGCAGGTGATCGGCGACGGCGCGGTCCGCGGCGCCGTGCGAGCGCAACGACCTGGCCACCCGCATGTGCAACGCGGCCCGCGCCGGAGCGGACATGTCGTCGAGCACCGCGGGTCCGGCCACGCCGAGCAGTGCGACGGTCCGGACGGCCTCTGCCAATTCTGCCGGGCTCAGCCGGGTCAGTTCGGCCAGCACACCCGGATGCGGTGACGGTCCCAGCGCTGCCAGGCAGTGCGCCGTGGTCACGACGGAGGCGGGACGGCGGCGCAGCCGGGCGGCCATGATCTCGCCAGCCACCTCCGCGCCGCGCTCGGTCACCCGCCACACGGCGTCGGCCGCCGGCGTCACGCCGTCCTCCACCAGGGCCTGGACCAGGCGCGTCACGGCCAACGGGTTGCCACCGGTCGCCTCGAAGCAGGCCCGGGAGAACTCCGGCGCGGCCTCACCCAGCGCCGACGAGACGAGACGGTCCGTCTCGTTCAGCGTCAGGACGTCTAGCGTCACCCGCCGGCACGCCACCACGATCTCGCCGTACGAAGGGTCGTCGCAGCGTTCGCCCAGGCCCACGGCCAGCACCACGGCGATCGGCTGGCGGCCCACCCGCAACGTCAGATAAGCCAGCCAGCGCAGGGAAGCGGAGTCGGCCCAGTGCGCGTCGTCCACGACGACGAGCAGGTCACCGCGCGCGGCCAGCCCGGCCGCGAGCCGGTAGACGCCGTGCAGCACGGGGAAGTCGGCGGTCGTGGCGGTGAGCTGCAACGCTCCCATCGCCTCCGCGGGCACGAGATCGGGGTCGATCAGGTCGAAGAGCTGGGCCACGACCCCGAACGGCAGCGCGCCTTCCAACGCGCTGCCGCGTGCTCGCACGACCTGTCCGCCGTTGGCCTCCCAGCGGGCGGTGACGTCGTCGAGTGCCGCAGTCTTGCCCGTGCCGGGGGCGCCCTCCACGACCGTGGTCGTGCCCGGCACCACCTGGTCGCCGATTCCGGCGCACCACGCTTTCAGCCGGTTTTCCAAGATCTCTCCACAATCCGCCGCTGAAAGATCAGCGGAATTGATGCTAGGAGAAACAGGTCCACTTGCCCAGGTAAAGCTTCCTGCGCTATGGGCGTCTCAACAGGAGGGGCTGCACGTATGATCCCGCGGGCAACTACTCGAATGGGTAGCGGCCGCCCGGCGGTGGCCTCACGCGTCATCCGAACGGCCTGGGGGAGGCCGGTCGGGGGGTGGTCGAGGTGTGGACGCTGTGGTATTGCAGCGCTTGTTCTCCGCCGCCGCGGAGCGAAAGGAAAATTAGTGTCGGGGAATCGGGACAGTGTGTTCCGCGGCCGTGAGGGGGAACGGGAGCTCCTCTGCGGTGTGCTGAACGCGGGTACCGGCGTGGTGCTGGTCGAGGGGGCCGCCGGTACCGGCAAGACGCGGTTGCTGGCCGAGATCGCCGCCGTCGCCGCGAGCCGCGGCATCGAGGTCGCGACCGCGCAGGACGAGCTCGACCAGCCGTTCCTGTTGGCCCGCCTGGCAGAACGCCGTCCGGACGGTCCCGCGCTCGTCGTGCTGGACGACCTCCACCTGGCCGAACCGGGCACCCTGGCCTCCCTGCGCGGGCTGTTGCCCGCCTCCGCGCACGAGAAGGTCGTGTGGCTGCTCGCCCGGCGCCGCGAGGGTGCCGACCGCCTGTTCGCCGCCGCCGCGCACCGCGGTGCCACCAGGGTCGACCTGCGGCCGTTGACGGACGACGTGGTCGTGGACCTCGTCACCGACCTGACCGGCGCCGTTCCCGACGCCGACCTGAAAGCGCTTGCTTCCACGGCACAGGGCAATCCCGCCGCGCTGGTCGAGCTGTTCGCGGCCCTCGGACGGGACGGCCGCGTCGTGGTCGCCGCCGGGCAGGCCTCGCTCTCCGAGCGCAGGGGACCGGACACCGAGGCGTTGCTGCGCGACCACGTGACCTCGTTGAGCGGCAAGGCGAGGCACCTGCTGCAGGTCGCGTCCGTGCTCGGCCCGTGCTTCGAACCCGGTGACGTCGCCGAGATGCTGGCGTCGAGCACCGCGATCCTGTTGCCCGCCCTGGACGAGGTCATCTCGGCGGGTGTCGTGACGTCGCTCGACGACAGGCTGGCGTTCCGCCACGAGCTGCTCTGGCGCCTGGTCGCCGAGTCCGTGCCACCACCCGTGCGGCGCGCGTTGCACCGCGAGGCGGGCGAGATGCTGCTGGCACGCGGCGACAACGCCGTCGTCGCCGCGAAACACCTGCTGCACGGCGCCCAGCGCGGCGACGCCCGGTCGATCGACGGACTCGTCGCGGCCGCGAAAGCCGTGCTGTGGAACGCACCCGAGGCCGCCGCCGAGCTCGCGGTGCGCGCCCTCGAACTGACCGACCAAGCGTCTGCTTCGCTGGTCCACCGCACGGTCATGGCGGTGCGCGCGCTCAGCGCGGCAGGCAAGCTCGCCGCCGCGCAGGCGCTCGCGCGAGAGGCGCTGGCCCGTCAGGTCCCGCCGGATCCCGCCGCGAAGCTCCGGCACTGCGTGGCCACCACGGCGTTGCTGGAGGCGCAGCACGCCGAGTCCGTGGAGATCTCCGAGGCGTTGCTGCGCGAACCCGACCTCGCGCCGGAACTCGCGCCGTGGGTGGAGATCACCAGGCTGCTGGCGTTGCTCGGCCACGACCGCGGCCGCGCGGAGGAACTGGCCGAGGCCGTCGTGCGCACCCGTCAGGCAGCACCGGACGACGTGCTGGCGACGGCGTTGGCCGTGCTGGCCGCGATCGCGCGCGACACCGGACGTCCCGGCGCCGCACTGGAACTGGCCCGTGAGGCCGCGCAGTGCAGCACCTCGCACGACCTCAGCGCGTACCCGCAGCTCCTGCTCGCGTCCCTGCTCTCGGGGCTGCGCGAGTTCGCCGACGCCGACGCGGTGGTGCGGCGGGTCCGCAGCGGACCGTCCGCCGTGGTCACCCGGCAGGTCATGACGGCGGTCGTGCAGGCGCGGATCCTGTTGCAGGCGGGGCGGATCGAGGAGTCCGCAGCCGAGGCGCGCGCGGCGCTGGCCGTGGCGGAGGAGACCGGGCACGAGACGGTCGTCGCCCCCGCGCTGGCGGTGCTCGCGATGGTCGCGGTCCACACCGGAGACCTGCCCGCCGCGATCGAGCACGTCACGCGCTACCGCGACCAGGTCCCGGCTGACGCGATCATCTTCTCGCGCGCCTACTACCGGTGGGCCGAGGTGCTGGTCACCTACGTCGACTCCGGGCTGGAGAAGGCGCTGCCGCTGCTCACCCACGACCTGGTGGCGTCAGGGCTCTTCGCCGAGGAACCCCGTGCCGCGGGGTGGTTCGTGCGCCGTGCGATGGAGGCGGGGGACGACGGGCTGGCCAAGGCCGTCGTGGACCGCGTGGAACGGCTCGCCGAGGAGCACCCGGGGTTCGGCGCGGTGACGGCGGCCGCGGTGCACGCGCGGGGACTGCTCGACTCCGACGCCGCGTTGCTGGAACTGGCCGCGCGGCAGCACCACGACCTGTGGGCGCGGGCCAACGCCGCCGAGGACCTCGGTGTGCTGCTCACGGACTCGCACCGCGCGGAGTCGGTCAGGGCGCTGGAGAACGCGGTCGCGCTCTACCGGGAGATCGGCGCGTCCCGCGACAGCGCGCGGGTCCTGGGCCGGTTGCGCAAGCTCGGCCGGCGCCGCAGGGCCGCACCGGCCCGTCCCGCGTCCGGATGGTCCAGTTTGGACGACACCGAACGGGCTATCGCCAACCTGGTCGCCAAGGGGCAGACGAACCGGCAGATCTCCACGCAGCTGTTCATGTCGCCGCACACGGTGAACTTCCACCTGCGCAAGATCTTCCGGAAGCTGGAGATCAGCTCTCGCGTCGAGCTGGTGATGCGCTCGCGGGACGACCAGTGATCCGCTTGGCCTGACGGCGCAGCTGCAGGATGCGGGCGGCGCCGACGACCGCGACCAGCAGCGCGCCGCCGATCGCGCCGAACAGCAGTGCCACGCCCAGGGGAAGGCTGAACTCGCCCCACAGGAAGTGGATCGTCGCGTTGTCGCCGTTCTGCAGGATGAAGACCAGCAGGAAGATCAGCACGACGATCGCCACCAGCACGGCGATCCAGGTGCCGCTGATCCGGGTCGGCCGCAGCTTCTTCGGTGCGGCCGCCGGGGCGGACGGGGTCGGGGGAGCGGTCCGCGGAGCGGTCGGGATCGGTTCCGTGACCGGCGTCTTCGGGGTCTCGTCGCTGGAGGTCGCCACGAGGAAATTATCGGCGACCACGCGTCATCCCGCGCGCTGGCGAACGGGTTACAACCGGCGCAACCCCGACAGCACGCGTTCGAGCAGAGCCACGTTCGGCTTGTCGGCCGGCTCGTGCACCGCGACCAGGTTCAGCGTGATCAGGTCGCTCAGCAGCACTCGCGTGACACCGAGCGGGATCTTCATCAGCGCGGAGATCTCGGCGACCGACCGCGGCTGCAGGCACAGCCGCATCATCGCCGCCTGGTCGTTGGTGGCGCGGTAGAGCTTGTCCTCGTCCGTGGAGAGCAGCGTCTCCAGCCGGAGGTCGTGGCGGGCCGCGGTGCGGCCGCCGGTGCGGGCGTAGGGACGGATGAGCGAGCTGTCCCTGGCGGGGGCTTGGGGCTGTTCGTCTTCTTGCACAGGCCACTCCGGTGGCGGTTCCGGTGGGCGTTGGCGCAACGGTTGCTGACGGGGCAGTTGTTGCGTCTCCGCGCCGTTGAAGTCTCCACTTCCGTCGGCGTGCAGCCGTCTACGGGTTGCGGGAGACCCGAACCGGGCCCCCGTGTAACCGATTTCCGTCGCTTCCTCGTCGTGCACGTGCTCAAGCTATAACGAAAGCGCCCGAATGTGAGTGGATCACGTTGCCTTTTTGTCAGTCAGGTCGAATCTGACTTGGATTGCGGTGCCCTTTGACGTCGTTTGGGTGCGCACGAGGTCCGCCAAACGGTTGACAAGCAACAGACCGCGACCGCCTGGTTCGTTTGCGTGAACGGGGGTGCGTCCAGCCAGAACATCGGTGATGTGTCCGTTGTCGTTGACTTGGCAAACAATACTTTTGCTTTCCGCCCAGACCCGGACGGTGCTCTCGCCGCCGCCGTGCCGCACGCTGTTCGTCGCGAGCTCGGTGACCGCGAGCGCGAAGTCGTCGACCCGGTCCTGCGGGAGCCCGTGCTGCAGGGCCTGCTCGCGGGCGAACGACCGCACGGCCGCCATCGCCCCCGCGCCGACGGACGCGCTCGCCGCGTCGGACGGGATGGTCAGCGGCAGCGAGTGCGCGGCGACGACCACCCGTGCGGGGTGGAAGTGGTCGCTGGGGCGGTGGCCGCCCGCGTCGATCACGACCGGGTGGGTCTTCTCGGCGTCGGCCAGGATGTCGTGGGTGAGGCTGGTGGTGCTGTATGGACACAGGATGCTCAGATCACGTCCGCTGAACGCGTAGTTGACCAACGCCTCGTGCAGCGCGCACGCCGGGTACTCGACGTCGGTGCGGAGGTCCCACACCGGTTCGCTGATGATGCGGACGGCCCCGCGGTGCCGGTCGGCGAACGCGCGGAGCTCGGGGATGATCCGGCCGGGGTTGCGGCCGGTGTCCGCCATGTCGATGAAGGTGACGAGGTGGGCGAACCCGCTGAGCGCCTCCCTGAGCAGCCCGAGGTTCCTGCTCGGCACCGCCACGGCGACCGGTTCGGCGCTCGCGAGACCCTCCACGACGAACGGGACGGTCCCGTCGATGTAGGCGTCCTCGTCCGAGTAGAACAGCGCCGGATGTGCGAACGTCATGTGCCACCTCTCGTCAACGTCCCAGGATCCCCACCCGGAGCGTTGCTCAAACCATCATTTCTTGACCCTCACACCGTGTCAGCCCCTACACAGGAACCATCATGTTCACCATCGGAGACTTCGCCCATCTGGGGCGCGTGTCGGTGCGGATGCTGCGCCACTACGACGCCGTCGGCCTGCTCCCGCCGGCGCACGTCGACCCGTCCAGCGGCTACCGCTTCTACACCGCCTCCCAGCTCCAACGCCTCAACCGCCTCGTCGCGTTGAAGGACCTCGGTCTGACGCTCGACCAGGTGCGCGTCGTGCTCGACGAGAAGCTTTCCGTCGAACAGCTGCACGGCATGCTTTCGTTGCGGCGGGCCGAGCTGCGGCAGCAGATCCTCGCGGACGAGTCGCGGCTGCGGCGGGTCGAGGCGCGTCTCCGCGTCATAGAGAGGGAGGGCGCCATGCCCACCGACGAGATCGTCGTGAAGTCCGTTCCCGCCGTCCGCGTCGCCAGGCTCACCGCGACGGCCCCGTCGTACGAGCCCGAGGACATCGGCCCGGTCATCCAGCCGATGTACCCGCAGCTCTTCGAACGGCTGGGCCGCGCGGGCGTCGAGCCCGCCGGGTACGGCATCGCGACCTACGAGCCCGCCGAGGGCGACGCCGTGGTCGTGCACGCCGGCGTGACCGTCGCCGTCGACCAGTCGCCCGCCTACGACTTCGAGGTCGTGGACCTGCCGGCGCTGGCGGAGGCCGCGACGATCGTGCACCGCGGCACGATGGACGACGTCGACACGTCGTACCAGGCCGTCGCGTCGTGGATCGAGGCGCACGGGTACAAGCAGAACGGGTTCGCCCGCGAGGTGTACGTCAAGTACGGCGAGGGCGACCCGGCGGACTGGGTGACCGAGCTGCAGCTGGAGATCACCAAGCCGTAAGGGCGATCACGGCGGCCAGACCGAGCAGGCCGACCGGCAGCGAGGCGACCGAGGCGAGCCCGCCCACCAGGAGCGGGCCGCCCGCGTCGCCGAGCTCGCGGCCGACCTCGGCGCTGCCCATCGTCTGCCCCATCCGTTCCTCCGAAGTGGACTTCGCCAGCGCCGCGAACGCCAGTGGCGTCACGACTCCCGAGCCCGCTCCGATGAGGACGGCCGCGACGAGCGTGCCCGCCAGTCCGGGAACCGCCGCGGCGGCCGCGAATCCCGCTGCCGCCGCCAGCAGTCCGGCCCGCGTGCCCGTGCGCGTGGTGACCCGTTGCGCGTCCAGCGCCTTGCCCGCGCGCGGCTGGACCAGTGCCGCGGTGATCGCGAGGAGGCTGATCGCGGCGCCGGTGACGATCGGGCCGTGCGCGGCGGCCTTCACCGGCAGGAAGCCGATCGCGGTGGCCAGTGCGGCGGTGGACGCGGCGAGTGCTGCCGTCGGCCGGAGGAAGTCGCTGTGGGACAGGCGCTTCACGAGATCGCGGACGGTCTGCCGCTGACGGGGCAGGGGCCCGAGGGCCGGCACGGTCAGGCACCACAGCGCGACCGCCACGGCCAGCACGGCCATCGTGAGGAACAACAGGTCGAAGTCGCCGAAGTGGATCAGCACCCCGCCGAGCAGCGGCCCTGCCGTGTAGCCGATGCCCTTCCACGCGCCGTAACGCCCGAACGCCTTGCCGCGCGCCGACTCCGGGGTCAGCCGCGCCACCATCGCACTGGCCGCCGGGGAGAACGCCGCTGCGGCCACCCCCTGCCCGAACCGCGCCACCGCGACGTTGCCGACCAGCACGAACGCGCTGGAGGCGAGAGCGAACGCGACGAGCCCGCCGAGCAGCACCGGACGTGGGCCGATGCGGTCGGCGAGCGTGCCGAACACCGGTTTGAGCAGCACCTCGGCGCCGTCGTAGATCGCCAGCAGCAGCCCGAGGGCCAGCAGGTCCGACTGCAGGAAGCCCAGGCCGGAGGCGACGCCGTGCGCGCCGAACGCCGTGACGAACCCCGCCGCGCACAGCGGCAGGACGGTTCTCACACGTCGTCCCGGTGGATCCGCCGGTGCAGCGACTCCATCCGGTCGTCGAGCTGCGAGGCGATCATCGCCGTCGACAGCAGCTCACCCACGAAGTCCGCCGGCGGGTGGTCGTCGTACTTGTAGAAGAGCTTGTGCTCCAGCGTCGCCCAGAAGTCCATGGCGATGGTGCGCAGCTGCACCTCGACCTTCACGTGCTCGACCCGGTCGGACAGGAACACCGGGATCCGCACGATCAGGTGCAGGCTGCGGTAGCCGTTCGGCTTCGGCTGCGCGATGTAGTCCTTGGTGAGCAGGATCTCCACGTCGTGCTGGCGCGCGAGCATCTCCTTCACGCGGTACACGTCCGAGACGAACGGGCAGACCACGCGCACGCCCGCGACGTCGTCGAGCCAGTCGCCGAACGAGTCGAGGTCGAGCGGAAAGCCCTTGCGCCGCAGCTTCTCCAGGATGCCTTCCGGCTTCTTCACCCGGTTGGTGATGTGCTCGATCGGGTCGTGCTGGTGGACCGAGTCGAACTCCTCGCTCAGGATCCGGAGCTTCGTCATGAGCTCCTCGATCGCGAACTTGTAGACGAGCAGCCGCCGTTCGAGATCGCGCAGCACACCCAGGTCGTCGGCCAGATCGGTCACGACGTCCAGGGTACTGATCACGCCGGCCCGAACCGCGCCACCGCCTCGGGCGCGTAGCCGTAGAAGCCGGGAAGACCACCTGTGTGGAGGAACACGACCGGCACGTCGCTGTGCGGAGCGATCTCGCGGAACTTCACCGCGGCCTTGCCCGTGTAGACCGGGTCGAGGATCACGCCCTCGGTCTCGGCGAAGAGCTTCAGCACGCTCCACATCTCCGGCGTCGGCACGCCGTAGCCCGGCCCGATGGTGTCGTCGGTGACGGTGACGTGCGCGAGCTTCGGGGCCGGGTGCCCGAGCAGGGCGGCGGCCTCGGTGGCGAGGGCGTGGAGCTCCTGCTCGGCGTCCTGCGCGGTGTGCGACACGCTCGCGGCGTGCACGGTGCCGGGCCAGCCCAGCAGTTCGGTGCCGAGCGCGACGCCCGCCGCCGTGGCGCCGCTGCCGTCCGGCACGACGATGGTGGCGTTGTCGATGCCGCGCTCGTTCAGCTGCCCGACGAGCTCGACGGCGGCGGCGACGTAGCCGAGCGCGCCGAGTCCGTTCGACCCGCCCACGGGCAGCGTCACGGCCTTGTCGTGGTTGATCCGCTCGTAGGTGCGGACGGTCTCGTCGGCGTCCGCGCACACGTGCACGTTCGCGCCGAACATGTGGTCCAGGACGACGTTGCCGGACCTCTCGTACGCGTCGCCCTCCATCGGCACCTTGGCGGTGAGGACGAGCTCGCACCTGAGGCCGAGCTTCGCGCACGCCGCCGCCGTCTGACGGCCGTGGTTGGTCTGCAGCGCGCCGAACGTGATGATCGTGTCCGCGCCGTCCTCGATCGCCTGACCGAGCAGAAACTCGAGCTTGCGCAGCTTGTTGCCGCCCGCGCCGAGTCCGTTGACGTCGTCGCGCTTGATCAGGACCGGCGGGCCGCCGAGCGCGGTGGCGAGCCTCGGGGCGTCGTCCAGCGGGGTCGGCCAGCTGCCCAGTGCGACTCGGGGGAACGCGCTCAGGTCCATGGGGCGAGCTTAGTTGCCTCGGTGTGGTGAGGTGCCGGGCCGACGCCGTGCAGGACGTGGGCGAGGACCTCGATGCCGCGCACGACGCGTGGGCCGGGCCGGTTGAAGTACGACGGTCCATCCAGGACCCACGTCTCGGGGAGGTCCTCGTCCGGGAGTTCGCGCAGCGTCCGTTCGGGCGGGAAGCCGCACGGCATCAGCAGCACGACGTCCGGCTTCGCGTCGTGGACGGCCTGCCAGGTGATCGGCCTGGTGTGCTCGCCCTTCTCCGCGAGGAGCGGGACGCCGCCCGCCTTGGTGATCTGCTCAGGGACCCAGTGCCCGGCCGGCCAGACCGGGTCGAGCCACTCGATCGGGGCCACCCTCGGGTGCGGCAGGTGCCGGGTCTGCCGTTCGACGTCGTCGATCCGGTGCCTCAGGGCGGCGATCCTGTCCGCGCTGTCGACGCCGAGGACGTCGCCGACGGTCTTCAGGCAGTCGAGCACCTCGTCCAAAGTGGAAGGTTCGAGGCTCAGGACCGTGGGACCTATGTCCATCATCCGGACCGTGTCGGTGACCTTGCGGTAGGAGATCGCGCAGACGTCGCACAGGTCCTGGGTGAGGACGACGTCCGGCTTCAGGTCGTTCAGCAGGTCCGCGTCGAGCCCGTACAGCGACGACCCGCGGTGCACGGTCGTGTTGATCTCCCTGCTGCTCAGGGCGTTCTGGTCGACGCCGGTGCTCGTGACGACCGGGACGCTCTCGATCCCGGCGGGCCAGTCGCACTCGTGGGTGCGTCCGACCAGGTGGTCCGCGAGGCCCAGTTCGGCCACGACGTCGGTGGCCGCGGGCAGCAGCGAGACGATCCGCATCAGACCTCCCTGCCGAACTCGGCGTACCGCGTGGAACCGCTCTCCGCCGCCGCGACGGCGAGGGTCAGCCTGCGGTGCAGCGACGGGTAGATCCTCGGCGCGGCCTCGTCCAGCGTCAGGTACACGACGCCCTCCAGTTCGGGATCGCACGCCACGGCGCCGTCCACCACACCACCGTCGAACACGAACTGGTGGCAGTCGCGCCAGACCCCGTTGCGCGGCGTCCAGTCCACCACGAGCAGGCGTCCCAACGGCAAGGTGAGGCCGAGCTCCTCGCGGATCTCCCGCACCGTCGCGGCCTTCGGCGACTCGTCGTCCTCGGTCATGCCACCGGGGACGTCCAGCACCGCCTTGTAGGTGGGCACGACGAACAGCACACGTCCGGAGGAGTCGCGGATCAGCGCGCCGCCCGCGCTCGTCTTGGTGGGACGGCGGGACGCCACGCCCGGGACGTACTCGAGTTCGGGTGGACCTTCGGCGAGAACATCGGCGGCGAATGCGGCGGGGTCACCCGAGTGCAGTGCGGACACGGGTTGATGATCACACCGCCGGGTGAATCGCGCACGCGTTGTGCACCTGCTTCTCGCTGGTGGCGAATTGTCGGGAAGTGACGGTCTGCAACCAAACGATCCAGGAGTACGCTTGGTGCTGTAACTCCGTGCGATCAATCGCCGATGTCCACGGCAGCATCGGTGGAGGTGACGCCAATGGGGGCAAGTGCCGCCCAGCGAAGACGTGACAGCAGATCGGCCCCGTGGTCGGTGGTCGGACTGACTGTCGTGTTCGTCGTGGTGGCCCAGGTCCAGTTCGCCATCGCGGTCTCGGAGTCGGTCTGGTGGCCGGCCGTGGTCGGGGTGCTGCTGCTGGGAGCGGCGGTCGCGTTCGTGAAGACGGCGCGCAGGCTGCGTTGGGAAGACAGCGACTCGTACACCGCTCCGCCCGAGGTGGCCCAGCCGCTTCCGGCCGAGCACCACGAGAGCCACGTCGACGCCGACGGAAGCCTGGCACGCGCGGTCGGCGAGGTCGTCCACGCGTCACGGCGCTGGCGGGCCTGACCGACTCGTACCGCGGAGACCGGGTCAGGCGGTGACCCGGTCAGTTCGCCGTGCTCGGCGACAATGACGCCCATGCCGACCTCAGCCGACTGGCTCGCCGTGCGCGCCCACCTGCTGCGCCACCGCCACGCGCTCGCCGTGCAGGCCGTCTCGGAGTACCCGGACGTGCCCAGGGTCGCCGGAACGCCGCTGCTGACGGCCCCGGACTGGACGCCCGCTTCGCCGGTTCCCCTGGCTGATCTCTCCCTGGACCTGCGGGTCTCACCCCCGTTGCCCGCCTTGCCGGGCTCGGTGCTGCCCGACGGCTTCGGCAGCTACTCCGAGGCGATGGCCGCGCTCGCCGCGCCCGCCGTGTTCCAGAACCGCGAGACCTACCGGCTGCTCGGCTTCGGCGGGCGGCGGCTGACGTTCGGTCTCGGCACCTACTTCGACGGCATCAACGTGGGTGAGGCGTGCGCGCACGAGTACGCGGCGCGCGAGGCCGGGCTGATCGACGCGCTGCCGTTGCGCGCCGCCGTGGGGAATCCGTGCGACCCGCGGCGGCGGCCGGTGAACGTCGCCGTCAGCACGCTGACCCTGCGCCACGACGAGGCGTCCGGGGAGGCGACGTTCTTCCTGCACTGGCGCGACCCGAAGCGCGTCGGGCACGCGGGCGGCATGTTCCAGGTGCTGCCGGTCGGGGTGTTCCAGGGCTGCACCGAGGCCGACTTCTCGTTGTGGCACTGCATGGTCCGGGAGTTCGCCGAGGAGATGCTGGGCGCGCCGGAGATCGGCGCCGTCGACTACGAGGCCTGGCCGTTCGCCCGGCGGCTGACCGCCGCTGCCCGCGTGTTCTACCTCGGCATGGGCGTGGACCCGCTGACGTTCGCGACGGACATGTTGACGGTGGCGGTGATCGAGGCGGGCGAGTTCGACTCGTTGTTCGGGGACCTGGTGTCGCACAACGAGGAGGGGCAGGTGCTGCGCGGGCTTCCGTTCACCGCCGGGAACGTCGAGCGGTTCGCGCACCACGAGCCGACGCAGGCCGCCGGTGCCGCGCTGCTGTCACTGGCGTGGCAGCACCGGGCTCAGCTTCTGAACGGGTTGGGCAGGTAGGCCCAGGCCGTCGTGCCGGGGTCGAGGCGCATCAACGTGAGCGGTTTGGTGGGCAACGGGTCGCGCAGCAGCGCGTGCCGGTCCGGGGTGTCCGGGACGGTCTTCGCGACGACGTCCCACAGGTCGGCGTCCTGGGCGTCGAGCCTGCCGATCAGTCCGGTGAGCGCGGTGGCGAAGAACGTCGCGAACGTCTTGGCGCGCAACGCCTCGGGGCTCGCGTGCAGGCGGGTGGGCAGGCCGGCGCGCTGGCTGACGCGGATGTCGGCCAGGTCGCGGTAGACCACCCGGCTCGGGCGGCCGTTCACCAGGCCCAGCAGCAGGTTCTGCTCGTGCGCCTCCAGCGCCACGCCGCGTGCGAGCAGCGTCATCAACGGCGGCACCGTCAGTTCGGCGAACTCCTTGAGCCACCGGAGCGGGTCGGGGATCTCGTGGGCGTTCAGCGCGGCCAGGGGCAGAAGGGTCTCGCCCTCGCGCGGCACGGGTCTGTCGCGCAGGATCACGCCGAGCCGGCGGTCCGGTTCGCCGTCGGTGAGCACGGCGGCCGACGCGCGGTTGTGCTGCAGTTCGATGCCTTCGACGGTGCCGGCCAGGAAGTCCGAGACGGTCGTGGCCGTCGTGATCGAGCCTGCCGAGATGTCCCGCACGGCCGAGGTGATCTGGGCGCTCAGCGTCGTCTTCACGTGCCAGGAACCGGTCGAGAGGGTCCGCAGGGCCATCAGCGGGTCCGCCCGCAGGGTGCCGGTCGTGGTGACGCCCAGCCGGTCCGCCTGCCACGGGTGCACCGGGAGCAGGATCCGTTCGCCGTCGCGCAGTTCGTCCGGCCAGTCGCCGAACACCACGTGGTCCTTCGCGGGGTGCAGGCGCAGGTCGACGACCGGGCGGTGTTCGGGGCCGTACGCGAGGTGGTCGAGGGCGGTGAACCCGGTGCGGTTGCGGCAGCACGGGTGCAGCGGATGACCGTCGACCACGCTCTGCTCGTGCTCCTCCAGCGATCGGTTCGGGAACGGGGTCGTGAGCGGGTCCGTGGTGCGTGACAGGGCCAGTCCGGCGACGCTGTGGGCGACCTCCGTGACGAGGCTCTCAGAGCCGGGCCAGCGCAGCGCGGTGAGCAGGTCGACCGGGTGTTCGTACTCGGCCGGATCCACGCTGACCTGCGGCAACGGTTCGATCGCGAAGGCCCTGCGCAGGCGCGCGAGGATCGCCGCACGGGCTCCGGGCAGCGCCGCGGTGAACCTTTCGGCGCGATCTTCGTCCAATGCGGCGACAAAGGCGGACTCGACCGGTGTTTGCGCCAGAATGATCTGATCCTGACACATCGCGTGAGGGAAGCGGACACCGGTGGAAGCGATCACTGACCCCGACGGCATCACCGCGACGGCGCTGCTGAACTGCCTGCGCCGCGAGGTGGGGGAGTGGGACGACGGCCTGCTGCGCCTGCCCCGCACGGGGACCCTGCTGCGCGCGCGGGAGGGACGCTGGCTGTCCGACCCCGAGGTGTTCACCGGATCGTGGCAACCGTTGTCCTGGCACGAACTCGCTGTGCTCGTCACGAAGGAGCTCGGCGACCCGCCGGTCGGCTTCCTGGACGAGATCGCCGGCTCGCGGTCGGCCATCGCCGCCGTGCTCGACGCCCGCCCCGCCCCGCCCGCCGACCTGTACCGGCGCTCCGAGCAGGCGCTCGTCGCAGGCCACCGCTACCACCCCGCGCCGAAGGGCCGCGGCGGCCTGCCCGCGTCGGACTGGCTGCCGTACTCGCCCGAGACGCACGCGAGCTTTTCGCTGGCCCGCCTGGAAGGCGCGTTCGTGGACGACGGCGACGTGCCGTTGCCCGCCGGTGTGCTGCTCGCGCACCCTTGGCAGCTCTCGTTGCTGGGGCTGCGGGGCGAGGAGTCCGATCACGAGGTGTGGCCGACGTCCTCGGTGCGCACGGTCTACGACCCGGCCGCCGACCTGTTCTACAAGTTCAGCCTCGACGTGCGGATCACCAACGACGTGCGCCGGCTGTGGGCGCACGACCTCCGGTGGATCCCGCCGCTCGCGCGCCTGCTGAGACCGGTGTTCGCGGACATCGCCTCGGTCTTCCCCGGCGCGGCGTTCCTGATCGACCGCGGCTACCGGACGTCCCCCGACGCCTTCGAGGGTCTCGCCGTCGTCGTGCGGGACGGCATCCGGCAGCACGCGCTGCCCGGCGTGACCCCGTTGCTGGCGGCGGGGATCAGCGAGGGCTTCGACGGCAACCCGTTGGACTCGCTGGGTTCCGCCGACGCGCTGCGGTGGTTCCGGCAGTACGTGTCGGTCGTCGTTCCGCCCGTGCTGCACGCGTTCTTCGCGCACGGCGTCGTGATGGAGTGCCACCTGCAGAACGTCGTGGTGGGCGTGGACGCCGCGGGCATGCCGGTCCAGGCGATCTACCGCGACCCCGAGGGCATGCGGCTGCTGCCCCGGCACGCCTCGCTGCTGTCCTCGATGGACGGAGTGGACGGCTCGCGCGGCGTGTCCGAGGCGAAGGGCTGGGAGCGCCTGCGGTACTGCCTCGTCGTCAACCACCTGATCGAGATCGCCGGTGCCGTGCTGGAGCGCCACCCCGGCCTGGACGTGTGGGCCGAGGCGCGCTCCGTCTTCGTCGCCTACGCGGAAGACCACGACTGCCGGCAGGTCCTGTCGTTGCTGGAGGACCGATACGTGCCGGCTAAGGCGAACCTGCTGCTGCGCTGGACGCGGGCGGAGGGCGCGGCGAGCCGGTACGTCGACTGCCCGAACCCGTTGTACCGGCCCTAGTTCACGCCGTCAGCCCGGCCTCGTCGAAGACCAGCGGGCGCCACGCCTCGGCGCCCGCCCTGCCGTGGCCGGGGTCGACGCCGACGAACGTCCGCCCGCCGACGCGCACCCGCACGTGCCGCTGCTCCCAGTCGACGGTGGCGCGCTGACGGATCCGCCCGTCGCAGGTCCACCTCCGGTCGCCGAAGTGGACGACGGTGGAGTGCCCGTGGATCTGCCCGAACGGCACGACGCCCTGGTACCGCATCCACGGCTCGTGCAGCGCCGCTCCGGACTCGGCCCACAACGGGCCCGTTTCCGGGTCACGGCCGTGCGCGCCCATCCTCCAGATCAGCTCCGGCCGTTCGTTGAGCAGACCCGCTGCCTCGGCGGCGGAGGCGGGCTCGCCCAGCTGCTGCCACGCGGCGAGCGTCAGTCCCGCGTGGGTGAGGAGGAACTCCTCCCCGCCCGCGGTGAGGGCCGCGGCGACCCGCATGCGGCCGTCGGCCCACCACGCGCGCAACGTCTCCACGCCTTGGGGCGGCAGCGGATCCGGCCAGAACACCTCGGAGCCCGGCAGGTACTGGGCCTCGTGGTTGCCCACGAGCTGCACCCAGCGCTCGCCCAGGAGCGGTGCGACGACGTTCAGCACGCCGAGGCTGTCCGGGCCCCGGTCCACGAGGTCGCCGACCTGGATCACGACCACGTCGGCAGCCCGGCCGTCCTCGATCCCCAGGTCCCGCAACGCTTCCCGCAACTGGTCGGCGTGCCCGCCCACGTCGCCGATGACAGCGATCCTGCCCATGCGCACCCCCGGCATCCACGCTACCGGTGTCACAGCAGGCGCTTGATCTCTCCCCTCGCGCGGTAGAACCCGCCGCTCGCCGAGGTGTGGATCTCGGTCACCAGGTAGCGGGCGCCGGGGACGCGGATGTCCTTCGGGAACTGGACGGCGCGGGTGCGGTCGTAGCCGTCGGAGATCACGTGCACGCGCAGGCGGCCGGCCTCCTGGATGCACTCCACGACGACACCGCCGGCCGGGACCGCGCTCGCCACCACGGTCTCGACCTCGGTGGTGGCCTCGACGCGCTGCCAGTGGTCGGCCTTGATGTCGCTGCGCTGCGGCAGCTCTCCCTGCTCGGCCGCGTGGATCGCCGCCGGGCTCGCGTCGATGCACGCCAGCGAGCCGTCCGTCGTGACGATGTAGAGGCGTTCGTCGCGGTACTGCATGGAGAACGCGGAACCGCAGCCCGTGCCGAGCTTCCACAGGCGGGTGCCGTCGGCGGCGAAGCAGTAGACCGACGAGTGGTTGTCGCCCGCGAAGACGTAGTCGCCGCCCGGTGAGGTGGCGCACGAGAAAACCGCCGCGTCGCAACGGTAACGGGCCGTTTCGGCACCCGTGGCGCGCGACAGGCGGTGCACGTAGCCGCGGCTGGTGCCCGCGAACACCTCGGACGGCTCCTGCCAGCCGAACAGCACGGCGCCCTCGGTGTCGGCGTGCCAGACCGGGTCCCCGCTGCGCGCCGCGTAGTGCGTGACGCCGTCGGAATGCCCGTGGAACACGCCTTCCGGCGCGCACCGCACCATCCACGCGCTGTCGCCCTTGCTGCGGCGCGACCACTGGAACTCGTCCTCGTGGTCGACGATCGTGATGCCGCCCTGCCGGTCGGACACGCCGAGCACGCCGTCGTCGATGTCGAGCCAGTAGATGTCGACGTCGGTGGCGATCTCGTACGCGACGCGCGGGACCTTGCCGCCCAGGTCGTACACGCGCCCGTCGTCGCAGCCCGCGTAGATCCAGAAGTCGTCGGCCACGATGCACTTCACGCCGTCCGGGAGGCCGTAGCGGCCCGTGACCCTGCCGTCGTGCGCGAGCGTGAACACGTCGCCGTTCTCGTTGCCGACCCACGCCTCGTCGTCGCCGATGAAGATGCCGAACGCGGGCGCTCCCGAGTGGAACTGCCACAGCACCGGGGCCTGCCGGGCGCTCGACCGCACGCTCGTGATCTCGCGTCGCGTGATCGCCCGCCGCGCCCGCTGGCCCTTGACCGCCGGCGCGTAGCCCTTGCGCACCTTCTCGCCGATCTTCTTCTGGGCGGCGCTCACGGCCTTCGCCTCGTCGGCGAACGTCGACGTGCGCGTGGAGCCCCGTTCGCCGATGCGGCCGAACGTGATGCTCACCGACGTGCCGTCGATGACCACCTCGTAGAACTTGTGCGCGCTCCCGGCGCTCTCGGACAGCTCCAGGTACGTGGTGGCAACGGCCACGGTCTTTCCCCCTCGTGTCGATCAGCTGGAACGGACGTTAGCAAGGGGGTCCGACAATTCCGGTCGCCGCCGGACGCGGGACCGGCCCGGCCGTGGAAAACTGGCGTCCGCGACGACAGCGGAGGTGCGATGACCGAGGCGGGAGGTCCGTCGATCCGCTCGCGCGTGCTCGACGCCATCACGGACGGGGCGCTCAAGGAGCTCGACCTCGACGAGATGCTCGGAGTCCTGCTGGAACGCTCCCGCGAGCTGCTCGGCGTCGACACCGTCACCGTCCTGCTGGTCGACCGCGGCGGTGAACAACTCGTGGCACGCGCGAGCTCCGGGCTCGCCGCGGAGGTCTTCCAGGGCGTGCGGGTGCCCGTCGGCAGGGGGTTCGCGGGCAGCGTGGCCCGGCGCGGCGAACCCGTGCTGATCGAGCGCGTCGACGAGTCCACTGTGGTCAACCCGCTGCTGTGGGAGCACGGGCTGCGCGTGCTGCTCGGCGTGCCGATGATCGCCCAGGGCGAGCTGGCCGGCGTCCTGCACGTCGGCAGCACCACGTCCCGCCGCTTCACCGCGGAGGAGGTCGGCGCGTTGCAGCTCGTCGCCGACCGGCTGGCCGTCGCGGTCCACGCGGACAGGACGCGCGCCGAACGCGCCGCCGCCACGATGCTGCAGGAGAGCCTGCTCCCGTCGAGCCTGCCGAGCGCCGAGGGCTGGGAGCTGGCGGCCCGGTACGTCCCCGGTGCGGAGAGCGGCGTCGGCGGTGACTGGTACGACGTCTTCACACTGCCCGGTGACCGCATCGGCGTGGTGATCGGTGACGTCGTCGGCAGCGGGCTCCGCGCGGCCGTCGTGATGGGACGGTTGAGGAGCGCGTTGCGCGCCTACGCCCTGGAGTACCTCGATCCCGCGCAGGTGCTGGAGAAGCTCGACCGCAAGGCCAGCTACTTCGAGCACAACACCATGGCCACCGTGGCCTACGCGATCATCGACACGAAGACCCACCTCATGAACCTCGCCGTGGCCGGTCACCTGCTGCCGGTCGTCGCCGTGCCGGGGGAGCGGACCAGGTTCGCGCCCGCTCCCGTCGGACCGCCCGTCGGGTTCGACCTCGGCACCACCGGCCGCCGCGGCGTCAGCGTGCCCGTGCCGCCGGGCAGCCTGGTCGTGCTGTACACCGACGGCCTGGTGGAGCGGCGCGGGCAGGACCTGGACGCCGGGCTGGAACGGCTGCGCGGCGCCGTCGGCCCGATGGGACCGGAGGCGGCCTGCACCCGGATCATGGCCGCGCTGGTCGGCGACCGGCCGGCGACCGACGACGTGGCGCTGGTGGCGATCCGCCACAGCGACTGACGGCGCTGTCACAGCATGTCGGATTTGTCGGTCTCGGGACGTATGCTCCCCCGCGACGAACCGGGACGCCGCGTAGGGGACTCACCATGACCAAGAAGCTGAGATCGTTGTGCCTCACCGCTGTCGCCGCCGCCGCGATGGCGACAGCGTCGGTGGCGACCGCTGCCGCCGCCGACCCCACCTGCGGGCCGGTGGCGCACGTCTTCACCATGCAGGCCGACGGCGACCTGTGGCTGTACGAGCACTCGGCGCCCGCGACCGGAGCGTTCGAGTGGGCGGGCGCGCGGCAGGTCGGCTGGGGCTGGGGCGGCAAGACGTTCGCCGGCGCCGACGGCCGCCTCTACAACATCACCACGGGCGGTGACCTGCGCAGGCTGCGGTACAACGGCGCCGGCTGGGACACCTACCCCGGCGGCGGCCAGTTCCAGACGATCGGGTGGGGCTGGCAGAGGTACCTCCAGCCGGCGAACCGCGGCAGCATCACGGTGGACGCCGACGGCGTGATCTACACGCTCGAAGGCGACCAGCTGCGGTGGTGGCGCTACGACGAGCAGGCCGGCGCGTGGGCTCCCGGCACCGGCCGCGTGCTCGACACCGGCTGGGGCGAGTTCGACATGATCGCCGCGAGCGGCAACGGCGGGCTGCAGGCGCAGGACGCGGGCCACGCCCTGCACCGCTTCCGCTACCACGCCCAGACGGACCAGTTCGTCGTGGACGACGTCGTTCCCGAGGCCGGCTGGGAGGGCCACGGCACGCTCTTCTCGCCCGGTGGCGACCTCTACTACTCGGTGCGGTCCGACACGGGTGAACTGCGCTGGAACCGGTTCACCGAGGACACCGGCTGGCAGAGCGTCCCCGGTTCCGTGATTGGCTACGGCTGGGGCACGGACATCGACGTCACGGCCACCACGAACGACTGCTCCGTCACCTTGCCGGGCCCGCAGCCCGGAAACTGATCGGCTCACTGGGGGAACACCGTTGAAGAAGAAGCTGAGATCTCTCACCGTGTCCGCGGCACTCGCCGCGGGCGCGGTGACCGCCGCCGTGACGGTCACCGCCGGCACCGCGTCGGCCGCGACGTGCGCGTCCGCCGCGAACATCTTCACCATGCAGGCGGACGGCGACCTGTGGCTCTACCGGCACTCCGCGCCCACCTCGGGCGGTTTCTCGTGGGCTGGAGCCCAGCAGGTCGGCTGGGGCTGGGGCGGCAGGACGTTCGCCGGCCCGGACGGCTGGCTGTTCAACATCACCACGGGTGGTGAGCTCCGCCGGCTGCGCTACACGGGTGGCGGCTGGGTCAAGTTCGGCTCGCTCGACTACGACACCATCGGGTGGGGCTGGGAGAAGTTCGTCCAGAGCGCGAACCGCGGCAGGATCACGGTCGACTCGGACGGGTCGATCTACACGCTGGAGGGCGACCAGCTGCGGTGGTGGTCGTTCGACCAGCAGAACCGCCAGTGGGCACCGGGGTCCGGGCGCGTGCTGGACAGGGGCTGGGGCCGGTTCGACCTGATCGCCGCGAGCGGCCAGGGCGGCATCAAGGCGCGCGACAGCTCCGGCGTCCTGCACCACTTCCGCTACGACCGGGTGACCGAGCGCTTCGTCGTCCACGAGACCTGGAACCACCGGCTCACCTGGCAGGCGGACACCAAGCTGTTCTCGCCCGGCGGCGACGTCTACTACACCGTGCGGCAGAGCACCGGACAGCTGGTGTGGAACGACTTCCAGGAGTACAACGCCGACGGCTGGCGGACGGCCAGTGGCACGGTGGTCGGCAACGACTGGGGCACCGACACGGACATCACGGCGACCACGAACGACTGCTCGGTGTCCGGCTACTGGTTCCCGCGGAACCCGGAGGTGAAGGACCAGGACGCGATGCCGGTCGCGTACGTGAGCCCGCGGGGCGCCGCGCACCTGCTGCGGGTCGAGCCCGGCAACCGCCTCACGGACCTGCGCGACAGCGGCTTCGGCCACTGGATCTTCGAACCGTTCGGCCACGAGCACACCGGCCTCTCGAACGTGGTGCCCGGCCCCGAGTCCGGCACGGAGACCGTCGGCACCACGCGGATGCCGGGCGGTGACGTCGAGCTGCACACGCTGGACCTCAACGGGCGGTGGCAGAGCCAGGTGCTCAAGGGCGCGATGCGGGTGGCTCCTTCTCTGGTCCGGCGAGCGGACGGCACGCTGGTCGTCTACGCGATGGGCGACAAGGCGAGCGACGGCGGTCCGTGGGAAGGCCAGCTCTACTACCGCGAACAGCTCCCGAACGGCGACTTCCTCGCGTGGAAGCGGTTCGGCGACGGCCTCTACGACGAGTCGCCGAGCGTGCTGGACCGCGGCGGCGAGGTGACGTTCGTCGGCAGGCACGGATCGCTGACGTCGTGGTTCCGCACCGGGGCCGGCGGCGTGCCCGTGCCGGCCGAGAGGACCCTGCTCCCGTACGTCGTGGGCGCGCGGCCGAAGCTCGTGCAGAACGCCGCCGGCCGGATCCTGCTCGTCGACGTCGGCACGAGGGCGGGGGAGGGCGCGGGCAAGGGCGCCTTCGTGCTGCGGGAGAAGGCCGACCGCAGCGGCTTCGAGGACACCTGGACGTTCCTCCCCGACGTGCCCGGCGAGGAGGGCGGTCAGGTCGACGCGGTGGTGCTGCCGAACGGGGCGCTGGCCGTGTCGCTGACGGCCGGCGGCAAGGTCTACGCGACCACGTCGAAGGGCGCGGCGGACGGCACCGAGTTCCACCCGTGGCAGCAGGTGAGCCCGGAGGGGCTGAACGCCGACTTCACCGAGCACACCAGCATGCGGATGGACGCGGGCGTGCTGTCCGTGGTGGCCGTGTCGAGCCACGGCTCGTACTGGCAGTTCGGCGCGAGCGTGCCGTTGAACGCGACGGTCCCGTTGTCGTTCAACAGCAGGCAACTGGCCTGAGTTCCGCGGCCGCCGCGGTTCTCCGGCGGTCAGATCGGCTGATCCGCGGGCACGACGACGCCCCGGTACCTCGACGAGGTGCCGGGGCGTTTTCTGTTTGCCGGAAATGCGGCCGTCGCATTCTTCCGCGGTGGTTCTGAACACCGCCGATTCGGTGTTCGTATGTCGCTCTTCCGGGTGAATTGCCTGATCAGGCGGGTGCTGAACGACCCAACACATCGTTGCGCGTGGCTCGAACGTTTCCGTTTCGCCGTGGCCAGTTTTTGTCTCCTTTTCCGCCTAACGCTCGGCGGGGTGCGAGCGATGAGACGTCCGAACGGCGCAGCGGAGGAGGTGCGGGGGAGCACGATGGGCGAGATCAGGACCGGTGTCACCACGCATCCCGGAGTGGTGCGGGACGTCAACGAGGACAACGCGATCGCGGGCAGGCGGGTCTTCGCGGTGGCCGACGGCGTGGGCGGGCACGCGGCGGGCGAGGTCGCCAGCGCGTTGCTCGTGGCGCGGCTGCACGAGCTCGACCAGCTGGACGCGCCGGGGCCCGATGACGTCCGCGCGACGCTCGCCGCGGCGGGACGGTCGCTGGAGGAGGCCGGGCACTCCGGCATGACGACGGTTTCTGGCATCGCGCTCGTCACGGTGTCCGAACGGCCGCACTGGGTCGTGTTCAACGTCGGCGACTCGCGGGTCTACCGGTTCGACGGCGCGGCGCTGACGCAGCTCACCGTCGACCACTCCGAGGCGCAGGAGCTCGTGGCGGCGGGACTGCTGACGGAGGACGAGGTCAGGACCTACCCTCGCCGCCACGTCGTCACCCGCGTGCTGGGCAAGGCCGGCATGTCGGACCCGGACCTGTGGCTGTTCCCGCCGCGGGCCGGGGAGCGGTTCGTGATCTGCACCGACGGGCTCAGCAACGAGGTGACGGACGCCGAGATCAACGACGTGCTCCGCTCACACCCCGACGCGCGGGAGGCCGCCGCGGCACTGGTCGCCAGGGCGCTCGCCGCGGGAGCGCGCGACAACGTGACCGCGCTCGTGGCCGACTACTCCGTCGCCGCGGACGCCAGCTGTGACACGGTGCCGCGGAGTCCGCGATGACCGCGGTCGAGTACGTGCCGGGCACGTGGGTAGCGGTGGTGGGGGAGCGCACGTGGCTCCTGCTGGCCGTCGCGCCCGAGTCCGGCCTGGTGCGCCGCTGCTGGGAGCTCGTGCGGGCCGACGAGCCGCTGGACGAGGTGCTGGCGGAGATCGTGCACGAGGGGTTCCGCGCGGTCAGCGGGTTCGCCCTCGTCCGGCTGGCACCGAGCGAGAAGCGCGCGGTGGTGCGGGGTTCGGCGCGGCTGCAGTTCGCCGACGCCTCCGGTGCGGTGGACGAGATCAACGCGGCCGGGGTCGGGACGTGGGTGGACCGCAACCTCGGTGACGTGGCGCGGATGCGGATCGCGACCGGTGCGGCCGGGCCGGGACTCCCGTTGCACGGCGGTGTGGTGCTCGCGGGGGAGCTGGCGGTGTCGGTGGCCGAGGTGGTGGCGGCCGCGCCGCGGATCGCGCCGCAGGTGGCTGTTGCGCCGCAGGAGAACGTGGTGCCGCGGGAAAGCGTTGTGCCGCAGGAGGAACTGGTGGAGCTGACGGTCGTCCGGGACGAGCCGCTCCCGCCGGCCCCGCGACAGCCCGCCCAGCCCGTGCCTCAGGCCCAGCCCGCACCCCAGGTCACCCAGATCACCGGCGTCATCCAGTCCCTCGACTGGGCGCCCCCGGCACCCACCGCTCACCGCCCCGAACCGATGACCGTCGTCCAGGCCGAGCCGGTCACCGACACGGTGCTGCGCACGAACGTCCTGTCCCCCGACGAGACCCGCATGCTGCACCCCGGCAGCGCGAGCGGTCCGCAGCTGGTGCGCGCCAAGAAGTGCCCGGCGGGCCACCTCAGCTCGGACTACGCCGTGCACTGCCGCGTGTGCGAGGTGCCGCTGCCGGAGCAGGACGCCGCCATGCTGCCGATGCCCGTGCTCGGTCTGCTGCGGCTGTCCAACGGCGACACGATCACGCTCGACCGCAACGTCGTCATGGGCCGCGATCCCAGCGGTGACCGCAGGGGCGTGAACCTCGTGCAGGTCGGCAGGGAGAACGACACCGAGATCTCGCGGACGCACGTCGAGGTGCGGCTGGAGGGCTGGGACGTGCTGGTGCGCGACCTCGGCTCGATGAACGGCACGTCCGTCGCCCGTCCCGGCTGCCCGCCGCAGAAGCTCGCCGCGCACATCGAGGAGTTCCTCTACCCCGGCACGCGCGTGGTGCTCGGCGACCAGTTCTCCTTCACCTTCGAGGTGAACGGATGACCGGCGGGCCACCCGAGATCCCGCACTTCGAGTACCGCGGCGACATCGGCGGCGGCGGGTTCGCCATGGTGCACCGCTACTACCACCGCAAGCTCAAGCGCGACGTGGCCGTGAAGGTGCCCAAGGCGACGGACCTGTCCGACGCGGTGCGGGAGCGGTTCATCGCCGAGGGCGAGTCGATGGCGGAGCTCGGCAACCACCGCAACGTCGTCACCGTCTACGACACGGACACGTCCGCCGACGGCCGCCCGTTCCTGGTGATGGAGTACTGCCCCGGCGGTGACCTCGCGAAGCTCTCCGGCCGGACACCGTTGTCCGTCAAGGAGGTCCTCGACATCGGCGTGCAGGTCGCCGGGGCGATCGAGACCGCGCACGAGCGCCGGATCCTGCACCGCGACATCAAGCCCGCGAACATCCTCATGAACGAGTACGGCAAGCCGTGCCTCACCGACTTCGGCATCGCCGGCCGCTTCGCTGAGCAGGACGAGGACGGCCAGGTCATGCTGTCCGTGCCGTGGTCGGCCCCTGAGCTGCTGGACAGGTCCGCGGTGGAGCAGGGCGGCGTGCCGGCGGAGGTGTTCTCGCTGGGCGCGACGCTGTGGCACCTGGTGGTGGGCCACTCGCCGTTCATGCCGCGCGGCACCGACAACTCGCTCGCCTCGATCGAGCACCGGATCGTGTCCGGCTGGCTGCCGACCGGCCTGGCCGCGCCCGCCGACCTGCAGCGGTTGTTGTTGCGCGCCATGGCGAAGAACCCGGCGGCACGGCCGGGGTCGGTGCGCGAGTTCGCGGTCGGGCTGCAGAGGATCCAGAAGGCGCAACGGTTCGGGGAGACCGAGCTGGTGCTGATGCCCGCGCCCGAACCGGACGAGCCGGTGGCCGGCACGTCGTTCGTGGTGCCGGACGCACCGCTGTCGCCGCCGACGAGGCAGCGGATGCAGCCGGTGTTCGTGCCGCAGGAGGTGAAGCAGGCACCGCACACGACGGCGCGAGTCGTCGCACCGCCGCCGCTCCAGCTACCGCAGGCCAGGCCGGTGCCGCACACCACTGCCCGCCCACGCCCGATGGCCGGCGGCGCGCCGCACACCCAGGTGCGCAAGCCGTTGCCGGACAACGTCATCCTGCCGGCCGATCCCGTCACACGGTCTCGCTGGCCCCTCTACGCCGTCGGCGCTGCCGCCGTCATCGCGATCGTCGGCGTCGGCCTGTTCCTGTTGTCCGGCGAGGAAAAGCCCAGCGGCTCGGTCGTCACCACGGTCGCCGACGAGGTCCCCGACCAGAACGCCGGCGCGGGCAACGCGCCACCCGGCCGTCCCGAGATCACCGCGACGCGGCTGGACGGGAACAAGGTCCGGTTCGCGTGGAGCTACTCGGCCCAGCAGGCCACGGACACGTTCTCGTGGCGCACCTCCACGCAGAACGGTGTGGCGAAGGAGCCCCAGGTCGAGGTCGAGGGCGCGGAACCGGTGTGCGTGCAGGTGAAGGTGGTCCGCGCGGACGGCAGCAACGCGAGCGCGGAGTGGTCGCGGGAGAGCTGTGGCTAGGTCCAGGAAGTCAGCGAGGGGAACAGTGGGATTCTTCAGGAAGCACCGGACCACGATCGCGTCCGGAACGGTGCTCGTCCTCGCGGCCGCCTCTCTCGTCGCCTACGCGCTCACGTCCACCGGCAACCCGGTGCGGCAGGTCGACCTCAACGACGGCGGGGTCTGGGTCACCAGCGATCGCGACGGGTTGTTCGGCAGGCTCAACAAACCGGTCGGGTCGCTCGACGCGGCGTTCAACCCTCCCGGCGGCGCGCAGCAGAACTACCAGCTCGACGTCGTGCAGGACGCGGCCGCGGTCGTGGCCAGGGACCGCGCGGGCGGCAAGCTCTACCCGGTCGACGTGGCGCGGTCGGTGACGCTGGGCGATCGCGGGCTGGCGTTGCCCAGCGGTGGTCAGGTCGCGCTCGCCGGAGGCACGCTCGCCGTGCTCGACCCCGCCGCGGGCAAGGTGTGGGCGATCCGCGTCGACCTCCACGTCGGCGTGAGCGCGCTCGACCAGCTGAGCCAGGAGACGCCGCCGCTCGCGACTCTCGACGCGGCCGACACCGCCGCGCTCGCCGTCGGGCTGGACGGCGCGGTGCACGTCGCGTCCGCCAACGGCCGCACGGTCAAGGTCAGCACGGCGGAGTCCGGGTTCGGCGAACCCGCGTACGGCAAGCTCGCGAACTCTCCGAAGGCACCGAGGATCACCGCGGTGGGCGGCGAGACCGTGGTGCTCGACGCCGAGTCCGGCACCCTGTTCCTGCCCGGCGGACGCACGGCGAAGGCGGGGCGCGAGTCCGTGCTGCAACAGGCAGGACCGGAAGCGGCGAGCGTGGTCGTGGCGTCGCACACCGAGATGAAGGCGTTCCAGCTCAACGACGACCGCGCGGAGACGCTCAACGAGGGCGTGGACGGCGCCCCGGCCGAACCGGTGCGGCTCGGCGAGTGCGTGCACGGCGCGTGGGCCGGTGCGTCCGGCGGTTACTTCCGTTCGTGCGACGGCAAGAAGGCGTCGGCCGGCAACCTGCGGGACGCGAAGGCGTTGGTGCAGCCCGTGTTCCGGGTCAACCGCAGGGCGATCGTGCTGAACGACGTCGCGACCGGCGCGGTCTGGGACTTGAGCAGCCAGCGCAAGGTCGACGACTGGCAGTCGGTGAAGCCGCCGCCCGAGCAGAACCCCAGCGACAAGGACAAGAACGAGAACACCACCGAGTCGGCGAAGGACAAGCCGCCGAAAGCCACCGACGACACGCTGGGCGCCCGCCCCGGCCGCACGACGGTGCTGCACGTGCTCGACAACGACTCCGACCCTGCCGGGAACATCCTGTCCGTCACGGCCGTCAGCGACCTCGACCGCAAGGACGTCGGGCTCGCGATCGCGCCGGACGGCCAGACCGTCGAGGTGACGCTGCCGGAACAGGCGCAGGACGCGCACTTCAAGTACACGGTGGACGACGGCAAGGGCCTCAACGCCACGGCCGCGGTCACCGTGCAGGTGCGGACCGAGTCGCAGAACGAACCTCCGGCCGTGCGCAAGGGCGCCGAGCCGCACGATTGGTCCGTTGCGTCGGGTGGCCGGTTGACGCTGCCGGTGCTCGCGGACTGGCGCGACTTCGACGGCGACCCCGTCGTGCTGACCGAGGCGGTCGCCAAGGCGGGCGTCGCGACCACCACGAACACCGGGTTCGTCGAGTACGCGGCACCGGTCGGCGCGGGCGAGCAGCCGATCGACTACAAGGTCACCGATGGCATCGCGGAGGCCGTGGCCAGCGCGGAACGCGTGAGGGTGCTCGACCCGGCCGCTCCCGCCGCACTGCCTCCCGTCGCCCGTCCGGACGTGGCCCGCGGCCAGGTCGGTGCCCCTGTCCTCATCCGCCCGCTGGAGAACGACCTTCCCGGCGCGGACCCCGTCGACCCGGCCGCCGAACTGCGGCTCGCCGCCGACGTGGCACCGCTCGCGGGCGTGTCGATCACCACCGACACCAAGACCGGGCTGGTGACGCTGACGGCCACCAAACCCGGCACGTACCCGCTCGACTACACCGCCGCGTTCGGCAACGCGCCGTTCGCGAAGGGTGCCATCCGCGTCGACGTGGCCGCCGCGCCCGCCTCACCGCTGCCGCCGGTCGCGATGCCGGACAACGCCGTCGTGCGCGGCCAGGAACCCGTCGTCACCGACGTGCTGGCCAACGACTTCAGCCCGGCCGGTTCGGTGCTCGGCGTGCAGCACGCGGAAAGCGTGTCGGGACAACTGGAAGTGGCCGTCGTGAAAGGACGGTGGCTGCGGATCAGCGCCACCGCGCCGACGCTGGACCGCAACCCGCAGGTCGTGCGCTACACCGTGACGGACGGCGTGACCGGCCCGATCACCGGCGAGGTCACCGTCACCCAGCTCCCGCCGCCGGCCGACGACACCCCGGTGCCGAAGGACGACCGCGCGGCCGCCCGTGCCGGTGACTCGACGACGATCCCGGTGCTGGACAACGACATCTCGCCCGCCGGAGCGCCGCTCACGTTGCAGTCCAACGTGCAGGGCGCGCCGGGCAACGGCAGGCTGGCCGTGACCGCGCGGGACGGCCGCCAGGACGTCGGCAGCGCCTACGTCTCCGGCGACGTCGTGCGGTACGTGGCGCCGGACAAGCTCGACACCCCGTTCGTCGCCGACATCTCTTATGTGGCCCAGAACCCGGACGGCGACCAGGCCGTCGGCCACGCGCACGTGACGGTGAACCCGGCGCCGACCCCGGCCAACCCGAACCAGCCGCCGGCACCCGAACCCGTCGAGGTGCGGGTCGTCGCGGGCGACCGGGTGACGGTCACCGTCCCGTCGAGCGGCGCGGACCCGGACGGCGACTCGGTCGCGGTCACCGGCATCGCGTCCGCGCCGGCGCTCGGCCGCGTTGTCGGCATTGCGAGTACAACCCTGACGTACGAAGCTTTTCCGACGTCCAACGGCACCGACACGTTCGGGTTCGTGGTCACGGACTCCTACGGCCGCGACGGTGAGTCGCTCGTGCGCGTCGCCGTGGTACCGCCGGGCGACCCGCAGCCGCCGGTCGCCGTGGACGACGTCGTCACCGCCGCACCCGGCGCGCGGCTCGCGGTGAACGTGCTGTCCAACGACGTGCAGGCGCCCGGCGACACGGTCACCGTCGAGCCGCTGAGCGCGCGCAACCCGTCGCTGCCCGGTGACGTGAAGGCGACGGACGGCCGGATCGAGCTGACCGCGCCCGACCTGACCGGCAAGCCGCTGGTGATCACCTACGGCATCACGAACGGGCTGGGCCAGCCGTCCATCGCGACGTTGACCGTGCGCAGCCGCGACGACTACGCGATTCCGCCGGTCGCGGGCGAGCTGTTCCCCGTGGTGAAGAAGGAGGACAGCACGGTCGAGGTGGATCTCGCGGGCGCGATCGCCGACCCGGACGGGTCCGCGGACGGGCTGGAGGTCACCAAGGTCTTCCACGACCAGGCGAAGGTGTCGGGCCGCAAGGCGACCGTGCCGGTCGGCGACCACCCGCGCACGCTCGTCTACGAGGTCAAGGACAGCTCCGGCGCCACCGCCGCGGGCCTCATCCACGTGCCGTCCAAGGGAACCGGCGCCCCGCGCGCCATCCCGGACAAGCTGATCACCGTGCCCGCCGACGGGTCGGTCGCGGTGCAGATCAAGGACTACGTCGACGTGCCGTCGGGCAAGCAGGCGAAGCTCACGACCGTCGACAAGGTGACCGCGGCGCCCGCGACCGGGCTGGAGGCCCGCAACGAGGGCGACACCGGGCTCGTGCTGACCGCGCGCGGCGGCTACACCGGACCGGCCGCGGTGACGTTCCAGGTCACCGACGGCAACTCCCTCACCGACCCGGAGGGCAAGTTCGCGCTGATCACCGTGCCGGTGCAGGTCGGGCCGGACACCCCGGTGCTGCGCTGCCCCGCGTCCGCGCTGACCGTCGTCGAGGGCGGCCTCCCGGTGAAGGTCGACGTCACGTCCGTGTGCCACGTGTGGGTCGCGGACCGCTCCAAGCTCGGCGACGTCCGGTACACCGCGACCTGGCTCGAACAGGTCGACGGCGTGTCCCTGGAGGGTTCCGGCGAACGCGTCCTGACCGTCACGGCGGCGGGCGGCGCGAAGCCCGGTTCGAACGGCACGATCGAGGTCGGCGCGGGCGACGGGCCGAAGGGCAAGCTCGCGGTCAAGGTCGCGGCCGCCCCACCGCCCACCGTGTCGCCCGTGACGCTCGACGGCGTGAAGGCCGGCGACACCGCGACGGTCGACCTCGTCTCGTACGTGCGCTCACAGCTGCGTGACCCGAAGGTCTCGGTCGTCTCCGTGACGCAGGCCGGCGGTGCGGCGGCGACCGCGACGAACTCCGGGTCGTCCGTGAGCATCACACCGAACGGGGACGCGCACGGCGCGATCGACTTCAACGTCGTCGTGACCGACGTGGCCGACACCGCTCGTGACGACCGCAAGGTCACCGGCCGCATCAGGCTGAACGTGCTCGGTGTGCCGGACGCGCCCGGCGTTCCGGTGCCGGGCCGCACGGTGCTGAGCAAGGTCGTCGAGCTGTCGTGGAGCACGCCGTCGGGCAACGGCGCGCCGATCGACTCCTACGAGGTCGACTACGGCGGTGGCAAGCAGACGTGCTCCGCGTCGCCGTGCACGATCACGGGCCTCTCGAACGGCACGGAGTACAGGTTCACCGTGCGCGCGCACAACCTCGTCGGCTGGGGCAAGCCGAGCGGTTCGTCAGCGAGTGCCCAGCCGAACACCGTGCCCGGCGCCGTGTCGGGACTCTCGACCTCGAACCCGCGCGACGGCTCGTTGCAGTTGAGCTGGACCGCGGCGCCGAACGAGGGCACCCCCGTGCTGCGGCACGAGATCAGCTGGTCCGGCGGCGGCCGCACGACCGCACCGGGCGGCGCGACGAACGTGACCGCGTCCGGCCTCGACAACAACGCGCAGACCGTGTTCACGATCATCGCGGTCAACTCGCAGGGCCCGGGCCCGGCCGTCACCGTGCAGGGCCAGTCGGCAGGCGCCCCACAGGCCCCAGCGGCGCCGTCGTTCACCGCCACCAACGCCGCGAACGCGCAAACCCGTGCCGTCACGGTCTCGTGGGGCGCGGTGGGCGCGAACGGCCCCGGCCCGACCACCTACACGCTGACCCGCACGGGCGGCGGCACCAAGACGGTGTGCACCAAGGTGACCGCCACGACGTGTCTCGACGACGGCTTGCAGAACGACGGCACGATCTACAGCTACACGGTCGTCGCCGCCAACGCCGCGGCCGAAGCCGAACCCGCCGGCCACACCTCACCCGCCAGCGCCCCGGCCCAGATGGAGGCGACCGCCACCCCGGACCCGATCACCGGTTTCACCGCCACCCCAACGGGTTCCGACGGCCAGGCCACCCTGCGGTTCGACGCCCCCGCCTCGCACGGCAAGTCGAACACCGTGACGTGCACGTGGTCCGGCGGCTCGTGCGGCACCTGGACCTACCCGACCGGCGGCCAGGCAGGCGCGACGCAGACGGTCAACGGCCTGCCGAACGGCCAGCCCGTGACCATCAGCCTGCAGACGTGCAACGGCAGCGGTGGCGGCGCGTACGCCGGAAACCCCTGCAACAGCGCGGTTTCCGCCGGGGTGACGACGTACGGGCCGATGCGCGACCTCGTGTTGAACACCTCAACGAACAACACCGTCGTCAACTTCTCAGTGTCGGTGAACCCGAACGGCAAGCCCGCGAACGTCCAGGTGACCACGAGCCGCGGGTTCAACCAGTCGTTCACGACCGGGGTGGGCGGGTGGAGCTGGTCGGGCAGCCAGGACGTCGGCCACTCGGCCCAGACGACGATCACCGTGACGGTGACGGATGCGGGACGGCCGACGCTGAGCCAGTCCCAGCAGCAGACGACACCGCCACCACCGCCGGTGGTCAACGTTTCTAAGGGCGCGAGATGCGGCGCGGCATGCGCACCCGCGTGCACTGACACGTCGTGTGCGTACATCGTCGTGCAGACCGTCAATTTCACAAGCAACGTGACTTGCACGTTTGACAGCCAGCACGGGCCGGGCGGATTCGTGAACCAGAACTTCGGTCCGAATGAGACCCGTCAAACACGGAACTTCTATGGATACGTAGGTGAACGGGTCTATGTCACCTGTAACGGTGTCCAGGGATCAATGGTCTGGTAGTGGAGGAAACATCATGACCGTTACGCCTCAACAGGCCCAGCTGTTCGCGCAGACCTTCGAGCAGATGGTGCTGAACGTCTCCCGCGCCATCTCCGGCAAGGAGCACGTGATCCGTCTGGCCCTCACCTGCCTGCTCTCCGACGGTCACCTGCTGCTGGAGGACTACCCCGGCACCGGCAAGACCTCCCTGGCCAAGGCCCTCGCGAACACCGTGCAGGGCAAGGGAACCCGCATCCAGTTCACGCCGGACCTGTTGCCGTCGGACGTCACCGGTGTGCAGATCTACGACCAGCAGCGCGGGGTGTTCCGGTTCCACCCCGGGCCGATCTTCGGGTCGATCGTGCTCGCGGACGAGATCAACCGCGCGTCGCCGAAGACGCAGTCGGCGCTCCTCGAAGTGATGGAGGAGGGGCGGATCACCGTGGACGGGGAGACGCACCCGGTGGGGTCGCCGTTCATGGTGATCGCGACGCAGAACCCGATCGAGCAGGCCGGCACCTACCGGTTGCCCGAGGCGCAGCTGGACAGGTTCCTGATGAAGACCAGCATCGGGTACCCGGACCACAACGCGACGGTGGCGTTGCTGGCGGACGCGGCCACGCGGGACCGGTCGGCGACGGTGCCCGCGGCCATCGCGGCGAACGCCGTGTCGCAGCTGACCGCGCTCGCCGACCAGGTGCACGTCGACCCCGCCGTGCTGTCGTACGTCAGCCGGATCGCGGAGGCGTCGCGGTCGCATCCTGCTG
Source organism: Lentzea sp. NPDC058436 (assembly GCF_042721515.1). NCBI lineage: Bacteria > Bacillati > Actinomycetota > Actinomycetes > Pseudonocardiales > Pseudonocardiaceae > Lentzea > Lentzea sp. NPDC058436. The sequence goes on along the minus strand of NZ_JBHXLF010000003.1, from coordinate 734,063 downwards.
TGCGGCTTGGGGTTTCGGTGCGCGGGTGTTTGGCCTACGTGCGTTGCGTCAAGACCTGGGCGTTGGCGCAGGGGCGGGCTCACGTGGTGCCGGACGACGTCCAGGAGCTCGCGCATCCCGTGCTGGGGCACCGGATCCTGCTGCACCCGGAAGCGCAGTTCGACGGTGCCACGGTGGAAAAGGTGGTCGACTCGCTGTTCGCGGACATCGAGCCGCCCGTCCGGCGAGGGGTCTGAGATGTGGCTGGAGACGGTCTCGCCGTCCGGGCGGCTGCTCGCCGTCGCCGCCGTGGTGGCATGGGGTCTCGGTGCCGTTCTCGGATGGGACGAGCTCGTGCTGCTCGGTGCCGCCGGTGTGCTGTCGCTGGTGCTGGCCAGCGCGCTGACGCTGGGCAGTGGTTCGGTGCGGGTCGCCGTCGACATCACCAAGCGCCGCCTGCAACCCGATGACTCCACGCAGTGTGCCGTGGAAGTCGAGCACCACGGGCGGAGGTCGTTGTTCGCGCCCGAGGTCGAGCTGCCGATCGGCAAGGACCGCGTCGAGGTGTTCGACCGCGGCCGGGTCGTCGAGATCAACGGGCTTCGTCGCGGCGTAATCGCGGTCGGACCGGCCACGACGGTCCGGGGTGACCCGCTCGGGCTGCTGCGGCGGACGGTGCCGATGACCGAGGTCGTCGAGGTGTTCGTGCACCCGCTGACCGTGCCGCTGCAGGCGCTCGGCACCGGTTTGCTGCGTGACCTGGAAGGCTGCACCACCAACGACGTCTCGATGAGCGACCTGGCGTTCCACGCGCTGCGCGAGTACACGCCGGGGGACGACCGTCGCCACATCCACTGGCGTTCCACCGCGAAGCTCGCTCAGGACGGACGCTTCCTGGTGCGACAGTACCTCGACACGCGGCGGGCGCACCTCGTCGTCGTGGTCGACGGTGAGTCCTTTCCGGACGACCAGGTCTTCGAAACCGCCTTGTCGGCGGGCGCTTCCGTGGTGAAGCGGGCGGCGGCGGACGAGATCGACACGACCGTCGTGGCGGCCGGGCACGTCTCCGGCCGCGGCAGAGCGCAGCACGTGCTGGACGTGTTCGCCCGCGCCGAACAGGGCGGTCCTGTGCTCGCCGAGGCCGCGACCCGTGCGGTGGCCGCGGCGCCGGACGCCACCCTCGTCGTGCTGATCACGAGCGCGAAGCACAGCTACGCGGACCTTCGCGTGGCGGCGGCCGCGTTCCCGCCCGAGGTGCGCAAGGTCGTGCTGCGGGTGGACCCGTCCGCGCACACCAGACGGGCGGCGAGCACCGCGTTCTCCGTGCTCACGTTGCGGCAGCTGAGCGACCTGCCCGCGCTGCTGTCGGGAGGAACCCTGCAGTGACCAGACTCGTGCCCCGCCGCGACGACCTCGTCGACGCCGCCTTCCTCAGCGCGCTGTTCGTCGTGGCGCTGCTGGGGTTCCGCACCACCTACACCGGCTGGGGCTTCCTGCTGGTCGGGGGCATCGGGCTGGCGCTCGGCGTGCTGGCCGGTCACGTCGCGTCGGCGCTGCGCCGCCCGATGATCGCCGTCGCGGCCATGACGGTCGCGGTGTTCTTCCTGCTCGGCGGTGTCGTCGCGATGAAGGCGGTGCCGACGCCGGACAACCTGGCCGGTCTCGCGTCCATCAGCGTGCACGGCTGGAAGCAGCTGCTCACCACGCTTCCGCCGGTCGACGGCACCGGTCCGCTGCTGGTGCTGCCGTACATCCTCGGCCTGCTGTGCGGAGCGGGCGGCTTCACGCTGGCCCGCCGGGTGTCGTTGAGCGCGGCCCCGATCGGCGCGCCGCTGGCCGTGCTCGCCGCGGTGATCCTGCTCGGCACCGGTGAGGCGGCGGGTGTGCTGGGCGCGGTGTTCGCGGCGGCCGGCACGGGCTGGCTTTCGGTGCGCGCTGCCCGGCACCGCACCGGATCGCGCGCGGGTGGTGTCAGGAGAACGCTCACCGCCGTCGCCCTGGTGGGCGTCGCGGCCGGACTGGCGTTCGTGGCCGCACCGCTCCTGCCGGGTACCGGCAGCGCGCACCGCCTGGTGCTGCGCAACTACGTGGAGCCGCCGTTCGAGGTCGGCGCCTACGCGAGCCCGCTGGTCGGCTACCGCAAGCACACCAAGGACGCCAACCAGCTGTGGGACCAGACTCTGTTCACCGTGCAGGGCCTCCCGGAGGGCGAACGGGTCCGCATTGCCACGCTGGACGGTTACGACGGACGGGTCTGGGGCGCCACCAACGACCCTGCCGGTGCGGTCGACCCGTTGCAGCGCAACAACTTCCAGCGCATCGGTGTGCGCATCCCGGTCACGAGCACCGGCGCGTCGGCGGATGTGACCATCAGGATCGAGGCCGCCTACGCCACCGCCGACGAGCTGAGCGCGTGGCTGCCGACCGCGGGCCGCGCCACGGAGATCGCGTTCACCGGCGAGCGGAAGGACGGCCACACCGAGAACCTCCGCTACAACCTGGCGACGGCGTCCGGCATCGTCGCCGACCGCCTCCGCGAGGGCGACACCTACGCCCTGCGCACAGTTCTCGCCGCACCGGGCATCCCGGACGACGCCCAGCCGTTCGGCCCGCCGACCGTCCGCACCGGTGACCTGGCGTTCGTGCGCAGCAAGATCTCCAAGTGGACCGGCGGCGCCACCACGCTGGCCGAACGCCTGCGGGCGGCCGCCACCTACCTGCGCGACAACGGCGCCTACACCGACGGCGGACCGGGGGAGACGGAGTACCTGCCCGGCCACAGCGCCGCCAGGCTGACGGCGTTCTTCAACGCCAAGCGCCCGGCGGGCAACGACGAGCAGTACGCCGCCGCGTTCGCGCTGGTGTCCAACGAACTGGGCATGCCGGCCCGCGTGGTTCTCGGCGCCGTCCCGGCCGGTGGTGTGGTGCGCGGCGAGAACGTCCAGGCGTGGGTGGAGATCCACCTGGCGGACGGCACCTGGGCCGCCATCCCGAACACCGAGTACATGCCGGACCGCTCCAAGAGGCCGGATCACCAGCCGCCCCAGGAGATCGAGAACACCGACGCCTCCGTCGTCCCGCCCCCGAACACGATGAAGATGCCCAGCTCACTGGTCGACGCGAGCCGCACCGACGCGTCGGGTGTGGGTGCGGGCGAGCTCAGCGGGCCGTGGATCCCGGCCTGGCTGCTGAACCTGCTGCTCGACGTCGCCTCCGTGCTGGCGCCGATCGTCGCCGTCATCGCGCTGATCGTCGGTGGCAAGGCCGTGCGGCGTCATCGCAGGAGAACGCGGGGCAGCACCGCGACCAGGCTCGCCACCGGGTGGCGTGAGCTGGTGGACCACGCCCGTGACCTGGGCGCGAAGGTGCCGAAGGGGCTGACCCGGCGCCAGGAGGCGAATCTGCTGGCACCCTTCGGGGTGCACTCGCTGGCCGTGCACGCGGACGACCACGTGTTCGGGCCCGGCGACCCGGACCAGGCCGCCGTGGACGCGTACTGGGCGGCGGTGCGGGAGGCCAGGGCCCGGATGCGGTCGACGGTGCCGCGGTGGCGGCGGTGGCTGGCGCGGGTCGACGTGCGGACGTTCCTGCCGGCCAGGTGACGGTCAGACGTGGGTGTGCGAGGCGTCGTCGTGGCGCGCCTCGGCCTTCTGCTCGCGTTTGCGGTCGAGCAGCCACATGACGGGTGACGCCGAGAGGCCGTGCAGGAGGATCGAGCCGATCACGACGAGGCCGACCATCTGCCAGAGCGCGGTCTGCTCGGCGAACTCGCCGTGCTGCAGCGCGTAGACGAGGTAGAACAGCGAGCCGACGCCACGCACGCCGAAGAAGGCGATGACCTTGCGTTCGCGCGGGCCGGTGTTGCCGCGGAGCAGGCCGATCCAGCCTGCCAGCGGTCGTACGACCAGCAGCACCACCGCGGCGACGAGGATCTGCGTCCAGCTGACGCCGGACAGCAGGCCGGTGGCCGCGGCGCCGCCGAGCAGGAACACGATCACCACGGTGAGCATGCGTTCGATCTGCTCGACGTACTGGTGCAGGACCCGGTGGTAGCCGTGGCGGCGTTCGCCCGACCGGATCGCGCACGCGCACACGAAGACCGCGATGAACCCGTACCCCTCGACGAGTTCGGTGACGCCGTAGGCGAGGAACGTCGCCGCGAGCGCCACGAAGCCCTCCGCGTGCTCGGCCAGCCGGAACTTCTCCGACGGCGCCGAGAAGAACAGCTTGCCCAGCGCCCAGCCGATCAGCAGGCCGATGGCGAGCGCGGACGCCAGTCGCCACAGCACGTCGACCGCGAGCCAGTGCCCGAGCCAGCCGGACGGCGCCACGCCGGCGACGCTGATCGCGATGGCGGCGTAGGTGAACGGGAACGCCAGCCCGTCGTTGAGGCCCGCCTCCGAGGTGAGCGCGAACCGCGCCTCGTCCTCGTCGGACTCCGGGTGCTCGGCGGGTTCGGCGACCTGGACCTCGCTCGCGAGCACCGGGTCGGTGGGCGCCAGGGCGGCCGCGAGCAGCACGGACGCCGCGACGCTCAGGCCGAGCGCGCCCCAGCCGAGCAGGCCGACGGCGAGCATCGACAACGGCATGGTGATCGCGAGCAGCCGCCACGTGCTGCCCCAGCCGTGCAGGCTGACGTGGCGGTTCAGCGCGAGGCCCGCGCCCATCAGCGAGATGATCACGCAGATCTCGGTCAGGTGCAGGAGCAGGCCGCTGTGCGCGACGGGATCCGGGGCGGGCAGGTCGACGACCGTGAACGTGAGCGCGCCCGCGCCGAGGAACACCATCGGCATCGAGATCGGCGCCTTGGACAGCAACCGGGGCAGGAGCGCCGCGGCGAGCGTCGCCAGGCCCGCTCCGGCGTAGAGCAGGGGTCCTGGTTCCACCCTTCGCCTTCCGTCGAACTGGTTGAGCACCAGGTACCCGTCCGATCGGTCGGCAAACTACCGCTGGTGCCCCCGCAGGAACCGCTCCACCACCGCTCCGGGATCGGCCGGCGCCTGCGTGGCCAGCCTGTCGACCCGCCGGGCGAACGACCGCATCATCAACGGGCCTATCAGCGCGAAGAACGTGTGCCGGGGCGGTTCCACGACGAGGGCGCCGCGGCGCTGGTGGTGCAGGATCACCTCGTCCACCTTCTCCAGCAGCCTCTCGGGCTCGGCGAGCACCGCCGCCACCTCCGGGCTGAACTTCGCCTCCCGCATCAGCGTGAGCACGACGCCGCCGCGCGTCTCGTAGAGCCGGGCGTAGTAGCTCACGATGGTGAGCAGGTCGGCGGCCACGTCGTCGCCCGGTGCGTCGAGGTCGAGCGCGAACCCGACGAAGTTGCTGCGCACGGCCTGGCGCAGCAGGTTCTCCTTCGAGGTGAAACGGCGGAACAGCGTCGCCTCGTTGATGCCGGCGGCGTCGGCGATCGCGCGGGTGGTCGCGCGTTCGTACCCCTGCTCGGCGATCACGGCCAGCACCGCGTCGAACACCGCCTCGTCGGCCACCCGACCAGCCACACGTCCTCCTCGATCCGGCATCAATGCAAGTAGGCACTTGCATTGATGAGACCGGATTGGCTACCGTAATTGCAAGTGACCGCTTGCAATTACCCTATCGAAGGACAGGGCTCATGACCGACACCAGCCTCCCCTCCCGCTCCGCTCTCGCGCCGACCGCCGCCGAGGTCGTGGTGGGCCTCCTCGGCGCGGCGGTGGTCTCGATCGCGGTCAACGCGCTGATCGCCCTGGTCGCGGGCAAGTTCATCCCCGAAGGCACCGAACGCATGGGTCTGGCCGTGGGCGAGTACGCGCCCGCCACGGTGATCGGGATCCTGCTCGGCACGCTCGGCTGGTACCTCGTGCGCCGCTTCGCGGGCAACCCGCGGAAGGTGCTGCGGATCCTGGTGCCCGCTGTCGTGGTGGCCTCGTGGATCCCCGACCTGGGCATCCTCGCGGGCGGCGCCTCGATCGTGAACTCGATCGCGCTGATCCTGATGCACGTCGTCGTCGCCGTGGCCGCGGTGCCCACGCTCTCGCGCGTGCTGCCCCTCGGCACCAAGTAGCTCAGGTCGAGGCGCGCAGCACGAGGTCGGTCGGCAGGATCAGCGACGTCGGCTGCTCGCCGTTCAGCAACCGCACGAGCATCCGCGTCATCTCCCGGCCCATCGCCTCGATCGGCTGCCGGACCGTGGTGAGCGCGGGTTGCGTGTTCCTGGCCGTGACGACGTCGTTGAACCCGACGACCGCCACCTCCTCCGGGACGCGCTTCCCGTTCTCCCGCAACACTTCCAACGCTCCGAGTGCCATCGCGTCGGACGCGGCGAACACCGCGTCCAGGTCCGGGTGGTCGTCCAGCAGGAGCTTCATCCCCGCCGCGCCGCTGGCCTCGCTGAAGTCGCCGTGCGCGACCCGTTGGTCGCTCAGCCCGGCCAGCACCACGGCCTCGCGGTACCCCATGTACCGGGCCTGACCCGCGTGGGTGTCCAGTTCACCGGTGATCGTGGCGATGCTGCGGCGGCCGGAGGCGATCAGGTGCTCCACGGCCGTGCGGGCGCCGCCCCGGTTGTCCGCGTCGACGTACCACTGGGGCGTGCGGTCGAGGGAACGGCCGCCGTGCACGGTCGGCAGCCCGCTCTCCTCGGCCATCTTGGACAGCGGGTCGTTCTCCTTGAGCGCCAGCAGCATCACGCCGTCGGCGCTGCGGGACTGCAGGATGTTCGCGAACCGGGCGCGGCCGCGTTCCGAGGCGGCCAGCACCAGCATCAGCTGCAGGTCGGTCTCCTCGATCACCGCGTTGACCCCGGTGATCACCTCGGCGAAGAAGAGGTTCGCGAACAACGCCGGGTCGTCGCTGGAGATCGCGAGCACGACCGCGCCGCGCCGCTGGGTGGCGAGCGACCGGGCGGCGGTGTTCGGCACGTACCCGAGCTCCGAGATGGCCTTCTCGACCGCCCGGCGCGACTTGTCGCTGACGTGGCGGGCGTTGTTGATGACGCGCGACACCGTGCCCGTCGAGACACCGGCACGCTGCGCCACCTCCTCCAGGGTGGGCGGTCGCGTGTTCATGGGCTGAGCCTATCAACGTTGTAAGCGCTCACAGTCCGCCCTGCCGAATCACGCCGGCGTACCAGTGGGCGCTGTCCTTGAGCGTGCGGCGCTGGGTGGCGTAGTCGACGTGCACCAGGCCGAACCGCTGGGCGTAGCCGAAGGACCACTCGAAGTTGTCCAGCAGCGACCAGGCGAAGTAGCCCTTCAGAGGAACCCCTCGCGACACGGCCTCCGCGCACGCCCGCACGTGCCCGTCCAGGTACGCCACGCGTCCGGAGTCGTGCACCTCGTCGTCGAATGCGGCCCCGTTCTCCGTGACGTACAACGGGATCGCGGGGTAGTCGTGCTCCAGCCGCACCAGCAGGTCGAGCAGGCCGCGGGCGTCGATCTCCCAGCCGATGGACGTGCGCGCCCGGCCGCCGTCGAGGTGCTCGACGTGCTCCGAACCGACGTACGCGGACGGCCGGGCCTGCGTGCCGTGGCCGACGAGCATGGGGGAGTAGTAGTTCACGCCGAGGAAGTCGATCGGCGCGGCGATGGTCTTGAGGTCGTCCTCCTGCACGAAACCGAAGTCCGTGACGGGTTCCAGGTCGCGCACGACGTCGTCCGGGTACTCGGCGAGCAGCACCGGGTCGAGGAAGAGCCTGTTCTGCATGCCGTCGATGCGGCGGGCCGCGTCGAGGTCCTCGTCCGACGACGATCCGGGCGTGACGTGGGACAGGTTCAGCGTGACGCCGACCCGTGAACCGGGCATTTCGCGCGCCGCGAGGCCGTGGCCCAGCAGCAGGTGGTGGGTCGCTCGGATGGAGGCGGCCGGGTCCTGGCGGCCGGGCGCGTGCCGTCCGGTGGCGTAGCCGAGGAAGGCGGAGCACCACGGCTCGTTCAACGTCGTCCAGTGCGTCACGCGGTCGGACAGCGCGTCGTGCACGATCCCCGCGTACTCGGCGAACCGCAGCGCCGTGTCGCGTTCGGGCCACCCGCCGGCGTCCTCCAGCGGTTGTGGCAGGTCCCAGTGGTAGAGCGTCGGCCACGGCTGGATCCCGTTGTCCAGCACCGTGTCCACGAGCCGCCGGTAGAAGTCGAGGCCGCGCTGGTTGACCGCGCCGGAGCCGAGCGGCTGGATCCGCGGCCAGGCGATCGAGAACCGGTAGGCGCCGAGCCCCAGCGACCGCATGATGCCGACGTCCTCGGGATACCGGGTGTAGTGGTCGGCGGCCACCTCGCCGGTGTCCCCGTTGTCGACCTTGCCGGGGGTCGCGCAGAACGTGTCCCAGATGGACGGTCCGCGCCCGTCCTCGCCTGCGGCTCCTTCGATCTGGTAGCTGGACGTGGCCGCGCCCCAGAGGAAACCCGGTTCGAACGTCGTCATGCCTTGACCGCCCCTTCCATGATGCCGCCGATGATCTGGCGACCGAACGCGATGAACACGAGCAGCAGCGGAACGGTGGCGACCAGCGCTCCGGTGAACATGAGCGTGTAGTCGGTGTAGTAGGTGGTGGAGAGCTGGGACAGCGAGAACTGCACGGTCGGGTTGTCGGCTTCGAGAACCGCGAGCGGCCAGAGGAACTCGTTCCAGGTGCCCATGAACGTGGTCAGCGCGAGCACCGCGGCGCCGGGGCGCAGCGCGGGCAGCACGATCGACCAGAAGATGCGGAACGTGCTGCAGCCGTCGATGCGCGCGGCCTCGATCAGCTCGTCGGGCACGGCCTGCTCGGCGTACTGGCGCATCAGGAACACGCCGAACGCGGAGACGAGCGCGGGCACGATGATGGCTTCCATCCGGTTCTGCCAGCCCAGCTCGACCATGATCATGTACAGCGGGATGATGCCCATCTGCACGGGGATCATCATGGTGGCGAGGATGACGAGCAGCAGTCCGTTGCGGCCGCGGAACTTCAGCTTGGCGAACGCGAAACCGGCCAGCGACGAGAAGAACACGACCGACACGGTGACGACCACCGACGTCAGCAGCGAGTTCCACATGCCCAGCAGGAAGTTCGCGTCCTCGGCGGCGAAGAGCCTGCCGATGTTGTCCCAGAAGTTCGGGCCGGGCGCGAGCGGTGGCGGCCAGTCGCCGACGACGTCGTTGGACCGGGTCGCGACGACGAAGAGCCAGTAGAGCGGGAACGCCGACAGGAAGATGCCGAAGAGGAGTGTGGCGTACAGGAGGGGCTGCGTCTTGCGCATCAGCGGGACCTCCGCGTGATCAGGAAGTTGACGACGCCGAGCACGGTGATCAGCAGGAAGATCATCCACGCGACGGCGGAGCCGTAGCCGTAGTCGAAGTCCCGGAACGCCTTCTCGAACATGTACATGGAGACCGTCTGGAACTGGCGCAGGCTGCCGCCGGAGATGGCGAAGCTGCCCTGGCCGAAGATCAGCGGCTCGGTGAAGAGCTGCATGCCCGCGATGGTGGACATGATGACGGTGAAGACGATGGCGGGCCGGATGTTCGGGACGGTGATGCTCCAGAACTGCCGGATCTTGCCCGCACCGTCCACAGTGGCCGCCTCGTAGAGGTCGCGGGGGATGGCCTGCATGGCGGCGAGGTAGATCAACGCGTTGTAGCCGGTCCAGCGCCAGTTGACCATCGTGGCGATCGCGCTCCACGACGACCACTTGTCGGCGCGCCAGTCCACCGCGTCGATGTTCACGAGGCCCAGCAGGCCGTTCACCATGCCGGCGTCGCGGTCGAAGATCTGGCTGAACACGATGCCGACGGCCGCGACGGACGTGACGATCGGCAGCAGCACGCCCATGCGCAGGAACGTGACCCCGCGCAGCTTCTGGTTGAGCAGGCTCGCGAGCACCAGCGCCATCAGCAGCTGCGGCACGGTGGCGAGCACGAGCATGCCCAGGGTGTTGTAGACGGAGTTCCAGAAGTCCGGGTCGCCGAACAGCGTGACGTAGTTGTCGAGGCCGACGAACGCGCCCGCGCCGGTGATGGTCCAGTCGTGCAGCGACACGTAGGCCGTGTAGACGAGCGGGAACAGGCCGAAGACCGCGAAGATCACGAAGAACGGCGCGATGAACAGGTACGGGGACCATCTCACCTCGACGCGCGAGATCCGGTCCCGCAGCCGGGTGCGTGGTCGCTCGGGAGGTGTGCTCCCGGCCGGGGTGCTCGTGGCCGTCCTCGGCCGCAGATCAGTCACCAACGTGAGTCCTTGAGGAGGTGGGATCGGCGGCCGGGGCGATCTCCGTCAGCCCCGGCCGCCAGGTCGTTACTTGGCCAGGCGCTTGGCGTCGTCGACGGCCTTGGCCCAGGCCTCGTCGGGCTGGAGCTTGCCCTGCTCCACGGCGAGCAGCGCGTTGCCGACGCGGTCACCGATGGCGTTGTTGTCCGGGCCGAGGTAGACGGGCTTGAGGGCCTTGACGCTCTCGCCGAAGATCTTGCCCACGGGCGCGTCGCTGAAGTACGGGTTCTTGAAGTCCTGAACCACCGGGTCGTCGATGGCCTGCGGGGACGACGGGAAGTTGTTCTTCGCCTTGAACGCGGCGGTCTGACCCTTCGCGCTGGTCAGGAACTTCGCGAGCTCGGCGGCCTCCTTCTGGTGCGTGCTCTGCGTCGGCACCGCGAGGAACGAGCCGCCGCGCACCGCGCCGTTGCCGGGCACGCGGGTGACGTCCCACTTGCCCTTGTTCTCCGGGCCGGCCTGCTTCTCGATCGTGCCGAGCATCCAGGACGGGCAGGGGATCGTGGCGAAGGTGCCGTTCTTGAAGCCGGCGTTCCACTGCGGGCTCCACTGCTCGATGTTGGCCGACAGACCGGCCTTCACCATGTCGATCGAGGCGTTCCACGTCTGCTTGACCGCGGCGTTCGAGTCGATGACGAGCTTGTTCGTGGCGTCGTAGTACGTGTGGTCGCCGGACTGCATCAGCATGTTCAGGTAGACGCTGCCGGTCGAGTCGTAGAAACCGACGTCGGGCTTCTTCGCCTTGAACGTCTTGCCGGTCTCCAGGTACCTGTCCCAGGTGGGCCAGAGCTTGCCGACCTCGTCGCGGTCGGTCGGGAGCCCGGCGGCCTCGAACAGGTCCTTGCGGTAGCACATGCCCTGCGCGCCGACGTCCGTGCCGAGCCCGATGACCTTGCTGCCGTCCGATGTGGACGCCTGCTGCCACTTCCACGGCAGGAAGTTGCCCGAGACGTCCTTGGCGCCGTGGTCGAGCAGGTTCACGAACTGGTCGGGCTTCGCCATGAACTGCGAGAGGATGCCCTCCTCGATCGCCACGACGTCGCCGGCGCCCTTGCCGGTGGCGAGCCACTGCTGCAGCTTCGGCGTGTAGTCGCCGAGCTTGCCGATGTTCTCCTCCTTGATCTTGATGCCCGGATGGCTCGCCTCGTACTCCTTGTACAGCTCGTCGTAGCCGAACTGGCTGAACGTCTTGACGATCAGCGTGACGTCCCCCGACGCGGAATCGGCGGTCCCGCCGCCGCACGCGGACACGGCCACCAGTGAGCCGAGCAGAGTTGTGGCGAGCAGAGCGCGCCTTGGTCGTGCACCCATCGAAGAACCTCCAGTTGGCGGATGGTCCGCAAGCGCTAACACCTGAAATCGGTCGTCTTGCGGACCACTGGAACACCGTTCACCTGCTGCGACGCTGCGGCTTCGGCCGGTGCGCGCCCATCGGGATCGGGGGAAACTGTGAGCGCTTACAGGACTGTAACCACGAGTTCACGAGGATGGGAAGAGGTAGCGCCGGTCACATTTCGATGACGCGAGGCCGTTGACAGCCGGGGTCGGGTGCGTGAACATTCGCTCCGACGCTGCGGTCGCGCCGGGTGACAGTCGACCTCGAGAGGCCCCCGGTATGTCCGTGAAAACCAGGCTGGTGGCAACCGGCCTTCCGCTCGTGCTGCTCGCCGTGATCGCGACCCCCGCGACCGCGGCCGAGCCCTATGAACGCGTGCTCAACGGCAAGTTCGACAGCGTGAAGACCCCTTGGTGGAGCAGCGGAATCGCTCCGTCCACAGTGGCCGACGGCAGGCTCTGCGCGCAGATCCCCGGCGGCACCGCGAACCCGTGGACGGCGATGATCGGCCAGAACGACATCCCGCTCGAAGCCGGTCAGCCGTACACGCTTCGTTTCACCGCGACGGCGACCAAGAACGTCACGGTGCGGGCGGCGGTCGCTCTCGGTGTCGCCCCGAACACGACGGTGCTGAACAAGCCGGCCGCGCTCACCAGTGTTCCCAAGACGTTCGAGTTCACCGGTACGTCCACAGTGGCCACCCGCACCGGCGGCCAGGTCGCGATCCAGGCCGGTGGCGTGTCCGCGGAGCCGTACACGCTGTGCATCGACGACGTGTCGCTGACCGGCGGGATCGTCCCGCCCGGCGGCGGCTGGGACTACGGCTCGCCGGTCCGCACGAACCAGTACGCGTACCCGACGGCGGGCGCCAAGCGCGCCTCGATCGTCAGCAGCTCCACGACGCCGCTCGACTGGCAGCTGCGCGACGCTGCCGGCGCCATTGTGAAGACGGGAAAGACGCAGGTCAAGGGCAAGGACGCGATGACGCGCGACGACGTGCACATCGCCGACTTCTCGTCGTACAAGAAGGCTGGAAGCGGTTACAGCCTGACCGTCGGCAGTGACACCAGCTACCCGTTCGACATCACCGACAAGCCCTATGACCAGCTACGACGGGACTCGCTGGCGTACTTCTACCACAACCGCAGCGGCATCCCGATCGAGGCGAAGTACGTCGGCGACGCTTACGCGCGCGCCGCGGGCCACGTCGGTGTCGCGCCCAACAAGGGTGACGTCTCGGTGCCCTGCCTGCCGGGGGAGTGCGACTACTCGCTCGACGTCAGCGGCGGCTGGTACGACGCGGGCGACCACGGCAAGTACGTCGTGAACGGCGCGTTGGCCGCGTGGCAGCTGATGGACACCTACGAGCGCTCGCTCCACACGTTCGACATCGAGGGCATCCGCGACGGCCTGCTCTCGATCCCGGAGCAGAGCAACCAGCGGCCGGACGTGCTGGACGAGGCGCGCTGGGAGGTCGAGTTCCTGCTGAAGATGCAGGTCCCCGCCGGAAAGCCGCTCGCGGGCATGGCGCACCACAAGATCCACGACCTGGCCTGGACCGCGCACCCGATGCTGCCGGCCAACGACCCGCAGCCGCGCTACCTGCACGCCCCGTCGACGGCCGCCACGCTGAACCTCGCCGCCGCCGGTGCCCAGTGCGCCCGCGTCTACAAGATCTGGGACCGTGCGTTCTCCGACAAGTGCCTCGCAGCGGCCGAGTCCGCGTGGAAGGCGGCTCTCGCCAACCCGGCGAAGTACGCTCCGGACGAGGACAGCGTCGGTGGCGGCGCCTACGACGACACCAACGTCACCGACGAGTTCTCGTGGGCCGCGGCTGAGCTCTACGCGACGACCGGCAAGCGCGAGTACCTCGGCAGGATCACCACGAAGCTGACCTCCGCCGGGTTCTCCTGGAAGGACACCGGCGGCCTGGCGGACCTGACGATCATGCGGCTGCCGCTGAGGTTCCCGCTCGACCGCGTGCTCGCCGCCCGGTCGCGCGTCATCAGCGTCGCGAACGGCCACGTGAACGACCTGAGGTCGCAGGGCTACCCGAACCCGTCCAAGCCGGCCGACGGCCAGTACGCCTGGGGTTCGACGAGTGCGACGCTCACCGCGTCGATGATCATGGCGATGGCGTACGACACCACGCTGGACCGCAAGTACAGCGACGCGGTGCTGGAGTCGATGGACTACCTGCTCGGCCGCAACGGCCTCAACCAGTCGTTCGTCAGCGGCTACGGCGAGAAGGCCAGCAGGAACCAGCACCACCGGCACTGGGCGAACCAGGTCGACGCCAAGCTGCCCAACCCGCCCGCCGGATCGCTCGCGGGTGGCCCGAACTCGGGCCTGCAGGACCCGGTGGCCCAGCAGAACCTCCCCGGTTGTGCGCCCGCCAAGTGCTACATCGACGAGCTGGGTTCCTGGTCGACCAACGAGGTCGCGATCAACTGGAACTCCGCGCTCGCCTGGGTCGCGGCGTTCGCCGACACCCGCTGACCCCGAGAACTCCCACCGCCCCCGCCCGCACAGCGTCGTGCGGGCGGGCCCGCGGTGGGTGAGAGGAAGAGTCCCCGTCCGAGAGGAGATCCACAGTGCGGTGGATTGTCCGTTCCGCGGTCGCCGTCTGCGCGGTCGTGCTGCTGTCACCCGCAACCCCTGCCACAGCAGCCAGTCCGCTCGACCTGACCAGCGGGTGGTACGTCAACACCAACTCCGCGCCCGCCACCTGGGCGCGCAACAACCCGAGCGACTCGCGTTCCGCGCGGATCCAGTCCTCGATCGGCTCCAAGCCGATCGCGCGCTGGTTCGGCAACGACGCGAACATCGGCTCGACCGTCGCCAACTACACGGGCGCGGCCGACGGGCAGGACAAGCTGCCCGTGCTCGTCGCGTACAACATCCCCAACAGGGATGCCTGCGGCGGGCACTCGGGAGGCGGCGCGGGCAGCGCGTCCGCCTACCGGACCTGGATCTCCGGCTTCGCGGCCGGGATCGGGACCAAGGCCGCGGTGGTGATCGTCGAACCGGACGCGCTCGCCGCGTACGGGTGCCTCACCACGGCGCAGCGCACCGAGATGGCCGGGCTGCTCAAGTACGCCACCGAGCAGCTGAAGGCCAAGGCGCCCAACACCTACGCCTACCTCGACGCCGGCAACGCCGGATGGGGCACCCCGTCGACGATGGCGTACCGGCTGAACGAAGCCGGCGTGGCCAACATCCGCGGGTTCTCGGTCAACGTGTCCAACTACTACACGACCAGCCAGTCGGTGAGCTACGCCAACACCGTGAACAGCTTCCTGCCCTCGGCGAAGCCGTTCGTGATCGACACCAGTCGCAACGCCAACGGGCGCAACTCCGACCCGAACGGCTGGTGCAACCCGGCGGGAGCCAAGCTCGGCGTCACCAGCCAGACCGGTGGCGGCGCTGAGATGTTGTTGTGGGTCAAGACACCTGGCGTGTCGGACGGCCCCTGCGGCATCGCTCCGAGCACACCCGCGGGGACGTTCAACCCCGACCTGGCCATCCGGTTGATCAACGGGACCTGACAGGCGGCGCCAGGGGCACGAGACCCGCGTGCCCCTGGCGGAGGTCAGCGGTGCAGGGGCTGGTGCTCCCCGAAGATGAGGTCCCAGTCCAGTTCCGGCGAGGGGGCTGGGCGTGGTTCGGGAACGTGGTGGTGCGTCGGGACGATCGACCCGTTGAGGAACTGCCACACCTCGTCGCCCATGCGCTGGTGGGGGATGACGGCGGCCTTCCTCGGCTGCGGGATGCCGGTCGGGATCGTTGCCACGAAACGGATTCCGCGGAACCCGTCGGTGTCGGTGGCCTCCAGCGTGCCCTGGTGCCGTCCCGCGATGCGGCGTGCGATGGCGAGCCCGAGACCCGCGCCACCCGCGGCACGGGTGCGGGCCTCGTCGAGCCGGGTGAACCGGTCGAAGACGCGTTCCCTGTCCGCCTCGGGGATGCCGGGGCCGTCGTCGATCACCTCCAGCGTGGCGGCCGCACCGCCGCGCAGGCGCACGATCACCTCGGTGCCCGCGTGGCGTTCGGCGTTGTCGAGCAGGTTGCCGAGCAGCCGGGACAGCTGGGCACGCCGTCCTGGCACGAGGACGTGGTCGTCGGCGTCGAGCGTGACCATCGCCCGGCGGGAGACCTCGCGGCGCACCACGGCGCTGAGGTCGACGGTGTCCTGCCGGTCCAGCGCGTCGGCGTCCAGCCGGGCCAGCAGCAACAGGTCAGTGGTCAGCTCCTGCAACCGTTCGGCGTCCTCCAGGGCCATCTTCACGACCGTGGGCCAGTCCGCCATCTGCGGGTGCGACAACGCGATCTCCAGTTCGGCCCGCAGCGCGGCCAGCGGACTGCGCAGCTCGTGCGAGGCGTCCGCGACGAACCGGCGGGTGTCCTCGACGGTGCGATGCATCCGGTCGAGCGTCTCGTTCAGCGTGGCACCCAAACGCGCGATCTCGTTGTCGGACGACGGCACCGGAACGCGCCGGGTGAGGTTGTTCTCGTTGATCTCGGCCACCTCGGCCCGCATCGCCTCGACCGGCCGCAGCACCCGGCCGACCGCGGTCAGCACCGTGACCGACACCAGCGAGGTGATCAGCACGAACACCCCGAGCAGGCCCAGCATCGCGGTGTTCAGCTCCGACTGCGCCTGCCAGGCGATCGTCCAGCCCGCCTCCTCGGAGGGGCGCGGCCCGGCGCCGATCACCTGGAACCCGATCTCGCCGAACGGCGAGAACGTCAGCTCCGGGCGCACCGCGGTGGTCGCGTACTGGACCACCGCGCCGGGCGGGGTGAGCAGCTTCCGCTCGTCCAGGACGACGCACTCGCTGCCGGCGCACACGTACTCGACGCGCGAGCCGTGCTCGGCCTGGACGGTGATCTGCTGCCGTTGCGACATCGCCATCAGCACGCCGGCCAGCCCGACCAGCACCGCCGTGACCACCGTGGCCAGCACGGTCACCTTGACCTGCAACGACTTCATCGGTCCGCCAACCGGTAGCCGACACCGCGAACGGTGGTGATGCTGCGCCGGTCGAACGGTGTGTCGATCTTGCGGCGCAACGCGCTGACGTAGACCTCGACGAGGTTGGGGTCCGGGTCCTGCGCCGAGTCCCACACGCCGTCGATGATCTCCGACTTGGTGACGACCTCACCCGCGTGCCGCAGCAGGAAGCTCAGCACCGAGAACTCCTTCGCCTTGAGGTCGATCCGCGTGGTCCCGCGGTGGCACTCGCGGCTGACCGGGTCGAGCACCAGGTCGCCGGCCCGCAGCAGCACCGGCTGGGCGGTGCGCGACCGCCGGCCGAGCGCCCTGAGCCGCGCCACCAGCACCACGTAGGAGAACGGCTTGGTCAGGTAGTCGTCCGCCCCGGTGTCCAGGCCCTCGGCCTCGTCGAACTCGCCGTCCTTCGCCGTGAGCATCAGGATCGGCGTCCACACGCCCGCGTCCCGCAGCTCCTTGCAGACCCGGTAGCCGTTGAGGCCGGGCAGCATGATGTCCAGGACGATCACGTCGTACGGGTGCTCGCGCGCCCGCCACAGCCCGTCGGTGCCGGTCCGCTCCACGTCGACGGCGAACCCCTCGGCGGTCAGGCCGCGGGTGAGCAGGTCGGCGAGGCGGGGGTCATCTTCCACGACGAGCACGCGCATGAGGGCAGAGTGCCGCATCCCGCATGATCGAGTCCTGAAATCCGTTTCAGGATCGTTCAGCGTCCTTTCAGGTTCACCCTGGCAGGCTCTGTCTCGTGGATGAGGGGATCCACGAGGGGGAGAGGGTGGCGGCGAGGCTGAGGGGGAGCAGCGCCGCCGCCTTCTGATCAGCCGCGGACCGCCGCCGGGTAGTCCATCCCGGCGCCGAGCAGGTCGAACACCTGCCCGTACAGCTCCGACGCCGCTCGTGACGGCTCGTGCGCGCGTCGCGCGTCCACGGCGGCAGGCGCGGCGCACAGCGCGACGGCGGCGACGAGGCCGGGACGCGGGTCGGCCGCCGGGTCGACGCCCATCCGTTCGGCGATCAGCTCCGCCACCTCGGTCGTCCGCGCCGTGCCCTGTTCGGCGGCGGCGGCCCTCAGCGCCGGGCTGCCCGCGATCAGCGTCTGCATCTGGTGGAACCGGAACGCGTCGCAGTCCTCGTCCGCCTCGTACGTCCGCAGGACCCCGACGGCCGCGTTGTGGATCGCCGTCATTACCGGCTCCTCGGGCGGCCGCGTCCGCAGCGCCTCGACCAGGGCGTCGTGCTGCTCGGTCAGCACCGACAGCGCGACGTCCTCCTTCGAGGCGAAGTAGCGGTGGAACGTCCGCGCCGACACCTCGACCGCGTCGGCGATCTGGTCGACGGTCGTGGCGGCGAAGCCCTGCCGCGCGAAGAGCGCGTACGCCGCGTCGACCAGTGACTGGCGCGTGCGCAGCTTCTTCCGCTCGCGCAGCCCCGGAGTGCTCATGAACCAACCTTACCCAGATCCGCGCCTTGGTGTCGTTCGCAGACTTTTGTCTCTTTGCGACAACTGTCAGACTCTGACACTATCGGTCTCATGACTCGGTCGACCCGCAACTCCAGCTCGTTCTGGGACCTCCACCGGCAGGGCGCCCGCCTGCAGAAGACGCTGTTCCGCGCCACGAAGGGCCGGGTGGGCTCGAAGTTCCTCGGTGCCCCCGTCCTGCTGCTCGACCACGTGGGACGGCGCAGCGGCGAGGCCCGCACCAACCCGTTGATCTACCTCGACGACTCTCCCGACCTCGTCGTGGTCGCCTCCAAGGGCGGCTCCGACGCGCACCCCGCGTGGTTCCACAACCTCATGGCCATGCCGGTCACCGACGTGGAGCTGCGCGGCGGGATCCGTCGCCGGGTCCGTCCGCGCGTGGCCTCCGGTGCCGAACGCGAGGCGTTGTGGCCACGCCTCGTCGAGGTCTTCCCGCCCTACGCGGACTACGCCGGCTACACCGAGAGGGAGATCCCGGTGATCGTCCTGGAACCCGCCGATCCAGTTGCCCAACGCGCCGTGGTGCAGCACGGCTACGGAACCGCGCATGCCGTGTTGTCGTCGGTCGACCTCCCGATCGAGCCGCCGTCCCCGACGCAGGTCCGCGTCCGGGTGCGCGCGGCGTCGGTCAACCCGATCGACTGGCAGATGATCGAGGGTCACCGCCGCCTGCTGGTGCGGCGCCGGTTCCCGTTCGTCCCGCTCTTCGACCTGGCCGGTGTCGTGACCGCCGTCGGGCGTGAGGTGACCCGGCTGAAGGTCGGCGATCGCGTGCACGCCGACAACAAGCTCGGCGGAGGCGGCGCCGGTGAGTTCGTGAACGTGGAGCAGGACCTGGTCAGCGTCATGCCCGAGTCGCTCGGTTTCGCCGAGGCGGCCGCGTTGCCGCTGGCCGGGCAGACGGCGTTGCTGGCGTTGGACAAGGCCGGGGTGGGTGCCGGTAGCAGGGTGGTCGTGATCGGGGCTTCCGGTGGCGTCGGCACGTACGCCGTTCAGATCGCGAAGGCTCTCGGTGCCGCGCACGTCACCGCGGTCAGCAGCGGCCGCAACGCCTCCTTCGTCCGCGGGCTCGGTGCCGACGAGGTCGTCGACCACACCGCCGGCAGGTTCGACAGCGCCCTGCCCGCCCGTTCGTTCGACGCGGTGCTCGACCTCGTCGGTGGCCGGGAGCAGTGGGAGGCCGCGCGGAACGTGCTGAAGGACGGCGGCCGGTTCGTCACGATCTCCCGCGACGAGGACGACCGCGTCACGTTCGGCGCCGCTCTGCGGTTGGCGCCGCCGATTCTCGCCCGTCAGGTGCGCTCGCGGTTCGGCCGCAGGATCGCCTACGTTCCGGTGTTCCTCGACGCCTCGCGCGAGCTCCTCGACCGGGTCGACCGCTTCGTGGACGCCGGTCAGCTCCGCGTCCACGTCGACCGCGTGTACGAGCCCACCCTCGACGGTGTCGTGGCCGCTTTGGAGCACAGCAAGAGCGGCCGGACGGTCGGGAAGGTCGTCGTACGCTGGGAGGAGCACGCGGAAGGGCGGTGAGTCGATGAGGTCACCCGGACGCGGAGTCCTCGACGGGGCCTTCGCGGTCCTCGGCGCACTGGAAGCCGCCGACGCCCCTGTCCGCTGCGCCGAGATCTCCCGCGCGACGGGCATCCCCAAGCAGACCGTGTCCCGGTTGCTCACGCAGCTGGAGGCGCACGGTGCCGTGACGAGGCTCGGCGACCGGTTCACCGTCGGCCTCGGGCTGTTCCGCCTCGGCTCGCGCTGGCCGGGAGCGCGGCTGGCGGACGCGGGGCAGCCCGTTCTGGCCGAGCTGCACCGGCGAACCGGGGCGATGGTGCACCTCGCGGTGCTGGTGGACGACTCCGTTTGTTACGTGGCCAAGCTCGTGGGGCGGGACGGGGACGTCGCGCCGTCCGCGGTCGGGCGTCTGCAGGCACCGGCCGGCAGCGCGGTCGGGAGGGTTCTGCTCGCGGGGCTTCCCGGGGACCGGCGTGGTCGCGTGCTGGGGGCCGAGGCCGACCGGGAGATCGCGAAGAGCGCTCGTGCGGCCGTGGACGGGCTGGCGCGCTCCGGCGTGGCGTTCGACCACGAGGAGGTGACGGCGGGGCTGTGCTGTGCCGCCGCGCCCGTTCTCGCAGGTCGTGGTGGCATCACGGGGGCGTTGTCGGTGTCCGTTCCGGCGTCGCGGCCGCTGTCCCCGTTGATCGACCAGGTCCGTGCGGCCGCCCACGCGCTCTCCCGGCTCGCCGTGTCCCACTGAACGGGTCGACGTCTTCCGCACGCTCTCTGACGTCAGCATTCTCGCTGCCATGACCAGTGACGACAGCACGCACGTCCGGGCGGGCGTGGTGCAGGCCGCGCCCGTTCCGTTCGACCCATTGGCCACTTTGGACGTCGTGCGGCGGTGGCTTTCCGAGGCGGCTGAACGGAATCTCGACCTCGTGGTGTTCCCCGAGGCGTTCGTCGGCGGGTATCCCAAGGGGTCCGCGTTCGGTGCGGTGGTGGGCGACCGGACCCCCGAGGGGCGGGACGAGTTCGCGCGGTACTGGAACGGTGCCGTGGAGGTGCCCGGCCCCGTCACGGACCGCCTGGGCGAACTGGCGGCCGAAGCCCGCACGCACTTGGTCATCGGTGTGGTCGAACGAGAACGCGGCACGCTCTACTGCACGGTCTTGTTCTTCTCCGACAACGGAACCCTCCTCGGCAAGCGGCGCAAGCTCATGCCCACCGGTGCCGAGCGGATGATCTGGGGCTTCGGCGACGGCTCGACCCTCGACGTGCACGACACGAGGCTCGGCAGGCTGGGCGCCGTGATCTGCTGGGAGAACCTCATGCCCGCGACGCGGATGGCCATGTACGCGCAGGGGATCGAGCTGTACTGCGCGCCGACGGCGGACAGCAGGGAGAGCCACCACGCGACCATGCGCCACATCGCCATGGAAGGCAGGTGTTTCGTGCTGACGGCGAACCAGTTCTTGCGCGCCGGCGACTTCCCGGCCGACCACCCCACGCCGTACGGCCCGGACCAACTCCTCTCACGGGGTGGCAGCAGCATCATCGGCCCGCTGGGCGAGGTGCTCGCCGGACCCGTCCACGACGAGGAGGTCCTGCTGACCGCCGACCTCGACATGGGACTGATCCCGCGCGCCCGCTACGACTTCGACGCCGTCGGCCACTACGCGCGGCCCGACGTCTTCCGCCTCCACGTCGACACCACGGCCCGCAGCGCCGTGCAGACCAACTCCTCGGGACACACCTCGTGAACGCTGAAATCCCTTCACTGCAGGACATCCGGAACGCGGCCGAGCGGATTCGTGGCCTGGTGCGCCATACGCCCGTGATCGAGCTGGCCGCCGGCGATCTGGGCGTGCCCGTCACCCTCAAGCTGGAGTACCTCCAGCACACCGGTTCGTTCAAGGTCCGCGGCGCGTCCAACGCGGTCGCCCTGCTGCGGGACGCGACCGGCGTCTGCTGCGCGTCGGGAGGCAACCACGGTGCCGCTGTGGCCTGGGCGGCGCGGCAGGCTGGCCTGCCCGCCACCGTGTTCGTGCCCGGCTTCTCGCCCAGGGCCAAGACGGACATCATCGAGTCCCTCGGCGCCCGCCTGCACCGCGTCGAGGGCTTCTACGCCGACGCGCTGGTCGCCAGCCAGGACCACGCGCGCGACGAGGGAGCGTTCCACCTCGACGCCTTCGACGGCCCGCACACGGTGGCGGGACAGGGTTCCCTCGGCCTCGAACTCGCCGGCCAGGTGCCGGAGGGCTTGCCCGTCCTGGTCGGCTGCGGCGGAGGAGGCCTGTACGCGGGCGTCGCACTGGCGCTCGACGGCCGCAACCCCGTGATCGCGGCCGAACCGTCCTCGGCACCCTCGCTCACCGCCGCGCTGGAGGCGGGCACCCCGGTGGACGTGGAGGTCGGCGGCATCGCCCTGGACAGCCTCGGCGCCCGCCGGGCAGGCGGGATCGCCACGGCCGTCGGCCTCTCGTTCGGCATGAAGACCCTCACAGTCGCCGACGAGGACATCGCCGCTGCGCGCGCACTCCTCTGGCAACGGCTGCGCGTCGTGGCCGAGCCCGGTGGAGCCACCGCGCTCGCCGCCCTGCTCGCCCACCCCGGGCAGTTCCCGGACGGCGCCGCGGTCGTGGTGTCGGGCGGAAACGTGTCGCTCTAACGCACTTCGCTCACCGCGGTCGTCACCGCCGCCAGCACGTCCGGCAGCGGCGCGACCCCGAGACCGGGCCCGTCCGGCACCTCCAGATGCCCGTCCTTCAGGACGAACGGTTCGGTGATGTCGGTGGCGTAGTAGCGGTCGGAGGCCGAGATGTCGCCGGGCAGCGTGAAGTTCGGCAGCGCGGCCAGCGCCGCGTTGCCCGCGCGGCCGAGCCCGGTCTCCAGCATGCCGCCGCACCAGACGGGGATCCCGGACGCGGCGCACACGTCGTGGATCCGCCTGGCCTCCAGGTACCCGCCCACGCGGCCGGGCTTGACGTTGACGACGTGGCACGCGCCAAGGGCGATCGCGTCGGCGGCGGACCGGGCGGAGACCACCGACTCGTCGAGGCAGATCGGGGTGGTGAGGCGCCGGGCGAGCGCGGCGTGACCGAGGAGGTCCTCCTCGTCGAGCGGTTGTTCGAGCAGCAGCAGGCCGAACTCGTCGAGACGGGCCAGCAGAGGCGCGTCGGCACGGGAGTACGCGGCGTTGGCGTCGGCCTGGAGCAGGAGGTCGTCGCCGAACCGCTCGCGGACCGCCCGCACCGGGACGACGTCCCAGCCGGGCTCGATCTTGAGCTTGATCCGCCGGTAGCCCTGCGCGAGGTAGGTCTCCACGGCGTCGAGCAGTTCGGGAACGGAGTCCATGATGCCGACGGACACCCCGCTCGGCACTCGGGTGGCGAGCGCGCCCAGCCCGGTGGCGAACGAGATCCCGAGCGCGCGGAGCTCGGCGTCGAGCACCGCCGTCTCCAGCGCGGCCTTCGCCATCCGATGGCCCTTCACCGCGGCGAGCAACGGCGCCACGGCGTGCGCGGACACCGAATCCGTTGCCAGCAAACGAGGAACCAGGTGCCGCCGGAGGACGTCCTCGGCGCCTTCGAGGTACTCCGAGGAGTAGCTGGCGTCCGCGCCGGCGACGCACTCGCCCCAGCCCTCGCCCTCCGCCGTGGTCACCTGCACCAGCAGCGCCGGACGTTCGTGCTCGACGCCGAGGGACGTGCGGAACGGCGCGACCAGCGGCAGGCGGATGCGTCGCAACGAGACGCGTTCGATCTTCATCGTCCTTCTCCCGTCGTGAGGACGTAGCCACCGGCGGCGCGGTCGAAGCGGGTCAGCCGCGCGCCGCCGTCGAGAAGGGCGCCGAGGGTGTGCCGGACGGCGACCCGCCACTCCCGTGCGAGCGACGGCTGCTCCGCGCGGAGCGTCTCGAAGTCCTCGGGCACCGCGACCAGGACGGGACCGCCGGACGTCCGTCTCGACACGGGCCGGCCGCCGTCGTCGGCCAGCAGGGGCAACGGCGTGGGGCCGGGCGGTTCGGGTCGTGCCTCGTCGCACGCGGCGACGACCCGCGGGTCGGCGAGGTCCCAGTCCAGCATCAGCCGGTCCGACTCGTCGGCCTGGTTCAGCCCGTCGGGCAACCGGCCGTAGTAGTCGGGGAGGTACCGCGACACCGTGCCGCCGAGCCTGGTCAGGTTGAAGTGCGCATTGCGCGCGATGAGCGGGTCGAACGTCCAGCTGATCCGGCCGGTTCCGCGCTCCAGGGCGTGCGCGCGCTGGTCCAGCTTCAACGCCAGGCCGACGTGCCGGCCGCGGGCGGAGCCGAGCACCCCGGCGAGGTGGCTGTGCATGCCAGGCCGGTCGGGCGGCCCCCAGAGTCCGACGCAGACCCCGACCAGGTCGTCGCCCGCCGTGTCGAACGCGCCGGCGACGTGGCTTCCCGCGTCGGCCATGGCCTTCACGACGTCGGCAGCCAGAGGCGGCTGGTCCGGACCGGTCCGCCACACCTCGCACAGCAGCCGCTCGGCGGCGGCGCAGTCCGAGATCGTGTCGAGCATCCGCACGCGCACACGTGACGTGGTGGCGGCGCGGGTCGCGCTCGCCCTGGCCTTTTCCTTGCACACAACGGGAGACACGGGTGTTCATGATGGATAGTCCGAACGGCCGCGCACAGCCGTCGTGGTGATCGTTCAGGGCGAGTTCGTGAGAGCGCTATCTCGCTGCCTCCAGCTGGAAACCTGGGCCACCTTGTGTGGCACCCATGCCACAGAGACCGGCGCGCCAGGTGCGTCGACCGCTGCCCGGATCCGTTGTCCCACCGGGAAAAGCGGTGGTGCGGGTGCTGGCAGAGGTGGCGCGGCGGCTCGACCGCGAACTGGAGGTGTTCGAGGAGCCTGGTTCCGAGGTCGTCGTCGGTTCGCGTGACGGCGACGGCGGTCCTGGGCCGGCCGTGCGGGTGGGGCCTCAGGGGCTTGAGGTCACCTGTCCGTTGGGAGACCTGTGGGAAAGCGCTATCCATGCGGTCGCCGAGATGTGCGTAGAGCTGCTGAACGAGTCCCCGGCGGCGGCTGGAATGTCCGAAAAGGTCGCTGAATCCGTGTTCGGTGAGCTGGCCGGCGTCGAGGTGGACCACGGGCCGTACCGCAGCGTGCCCCGGCGGATCTGGGACACGGCCGCGTCCCGTCCGGACGCCGTGGCCGTGCACGCGGGCGACGGCACGCTGACCTACGGGCAACTGCTCGGCCAGGCGACCGCTCTGGCCTCCCGGCTGCGCGCCGTGACCACGCCGGGGTCACTGGTGCCCGTGCTGGTCGCGGACGGCCTCGCCCTGCCGGTGTCGTGGACCGCGGTGATGCTCGCGGGAACCGGGTACGTGCCGATCGACCCGCGCTGGCCGGTGGAGCGGATCACGCAGGTGCTCGACCTCGTCGGCGGGCCGGTGGTGTGCGTCGACCCCGAGGCCGTGCCGGTCGCCCACCGCGGCAGGGCGCTCCTGGTCGACCCGGCCGATCCCGGCGAGCCCGTCCAGGGCGAGGCGCCGGATCTCGGCGAGGCCGAGGTCGTCTACGGGATCTACACCTCCGGCACCACCGGAACGCCGCTGTGCGCCGTGAACCTGCACGGCGGCCTGGCGAACCGGCTGTCGTTCATGGACCGCTGGTTCGGCGAGCCCCCGTCCGGCCGCGAGGTGGTCCTGCAGAGCACCCGGCACACCTACGACTCGGCGTTCTGGCAGATCTTCTGGCCGCTGACGACCGGTGGCACGACCGTGGTGCCGGACGCGGGAGACCTGCTCGACCTGGAGCACACGATCGACCTCGTCGAGGCCCACGGGGTGACGGTCACCGACTTCGTGCCGGCGGTGCTGAGCGCGTTGCTGGCGCTGGTCGAGCAGCGGCCCGCCCTCGTGGAACGGCTGAGGTCGCTGCGGCACGTCGTGGTCGGCGGCGAGCAGATCATCCCCCAGGACGTGCACCGGCTGCGGGAGCTGCTGCCCGGCCTGCGCGTCAGCAACGCCTACGGGCCGTCCGAGGCGTCGATCGGCATGATCTTCCACGACGTCAGGGCCGAGGACGGCGACGAGATCCCGCTGGGACGGCCCATCGACAACTGCGTCGCGGTGGTCGTCGACGTCGACGGGCGGCCGTTGCCACCGGGAGCGACCGGCGAGATCGTCATCGGCGGCGCGTGCGTCGGAGCGGGTTACCACGGCGAACCCCACCGCACGGCGGCGCGTTTCTTCACCAGCGACTGGTTCGGCGCGGAGCGCGCCATGTACCGCACCGGCGACCTCGGCCGGCTCGACGAGAACGGGCGCTTCCGCTTCGCCGGGCGCATCGACCACCAGATCAAGATCGGCGGCGTGCGCGTCGAGCCGGGTGAGGTCGAGGCGGTTTCCCTGGCGTGCGAGGGCGTTCGTCAGTCGGTGGCCATGGTCGTCGGGGCATCCGGTGACCGGGAGCTCGTGCTCGCGATGACCGGCACGGCCACCTCCGGCGACGTGCTCGACGTCCTGCGGGCGAGGCTTCCCCGTGGTGCCGTGCCCTCGCGCGTGGTGAACGTCGGCCAGATGCCGCTCACCGGTCCCGGCAAGATCGACCGCCGTCGCCTGGCCGACCTGCTGGAACTGTCCGGCGAGCCGTCCGACGACGCCGACCCGGTTCTGGCGTTGTTGCGCGAAGTCCTCCGCCGGCCCCTTCTCACCGCCGAGGACGGCTTCTTCGCCGCGGGCGGTGACTCGTTGCGGGCGCTGAGGGCCGTGCTCGGGCTCCGCGAGCTGACCGGGGTCGAGGTCGGGGTGCGCGACCTGGTGGACCACCCGACCGCCGCACAACTGCGGATCCTGCTGGCCCGCCGCGCGACCGACGGCGTCGCCGTTCCTTCTCAGGCCGACCTGGCGACCGCCGATCTCGCCGCCCTGACGGCCACACCCCGAGGGCTGCGCTCCGAACCCGCCGACGGTCCTGTTCGGACTGTTCTGCTCACGGGAGCTACGGGCTTCGTCGGGGCTCGGCTGCTGCACGAGCTGCTGGAGCGGACCGACCTGGCGGTGGTGTGCCTGGTGAGAGGCGACGACGACGCCCACGCCGAACGACGTGTGCTGGCCGCTCTCGCCGCACAGGGCCTCGGGCTCCCGGACAGCCGCATGACCGCCGTCGCGGGAGATCTGGCGAAACCCGGCCTCGGGCTCACCCCGGAACGCTGGCGCGCGCTCGCCGCCGAGTGCGACCTGATCGTCCACAACGGAGCGCTGGTCAACCTCCTCTACGACTACCGGATGCACCGCGAGCCGAACGTCCTCGGCACGGCGGAGGTCATCCGGTTCGCCCGGGCGGCGGGATGCGTTCCGCTGCACCACGTCTCCACCCTCGGTGTGCTGCACGACCACGCGCTGCGCGTCCCCGGGATGGTTCCGGAGCACGTGGACCTGGCCGGGGTGACGCCGCCGTCCAGCGGCTACAGCCTGTCGAAGTGGGTCGCCGAACGGCTCGTGCGTGCCGCGACCGACCTGCCGGTGACGGTGCTGCGGCTGGGCGAGGTCATGCCCGCGACCGACGTGCCCGTGCCGAACCCGGCGGCGCTGACCACGTTGCTGCTCAAGGCGTTCGACCGGCTGGGCGTGGTGCCGGACGCCGCGATCCGGTCCGACGTGAGCCCGGTCGACGAGGTGGCCCGCGCCGTTGTCGAGACGGTCGCCGACCCGGCCGCGTGGGGCAGGGCCTGGCACCTGTTCCGCGACGGCAGCGTGCACTTCGGCGACCTCACCGACGCCACCCCGGTGTCGTGCCTGCGCTTCCTCGGCGAACTGCGCCGGTCCGGTGACGCGGACCTCGCGACGCTGCTCGCGATCGTCGAGCACCGCTGTGCCGGTGCCGCAGGAGACGAGGACGTCGTGCGCCGAGTGCTCGAAGACCTGTTGCAGGACAACCCCGCGCTGTTCGCCGTGTCGGACGCGCGACCGAAGAAGCCCGCCCGTGCGTGACGAGGAGCAAGTGATGAGCGAGAGCCACGCGGAGCCGTTGGTGCGGCGCCGCACCCTGGGGCGGCTGGGCTGGGAGGTCGGCGAGATCGGCTACGGCATGTGGGGCATCGGCGGTGGCCCCGGCGGGTTCACCGGCTGGGACTACGACACCGCTCCCACCGCGCTCGACCTCGCCGTCGAACTCGGGTGCGACTTCTTCGACACGGCCTGGGTCTACGGGCGCGGCAAGTCCGAGGAGCTGCTGGGTGAGCTGCGCCGCAGGCAGCCGGACCGGACGTTGCGACTGGCCACCAAGATCCCGCCGCTCAACCGCGAGTGGCCGCCGCGTCCCCAGGACACCCTGGAGGACGTCTTCCCCGAGCAGCACGTGCTCGACTACACCCGCCGCAGCCTCGACAACCTCGGCGTCGAGAAGATCGACCTGCTGCAGTTCCACGTCTGGGAGGACCGCTGGGCGGCCGAACCCGGCTGGCAGCGCGTCGTCACGCGGCTCAAGGAGGAGGGGCTGGTCGACGGGTTCGGCATCAGCGTCAACCGCTGGGAGCCCGCGAACTGCTTCGCCGCACTGGACACCGGGCTGGTCGACGCGATCCAGGTCATCTACAACGTCTTCGACCAGGCGCCCGAGGACGAGCTGTTCCCGCGCGCGGCCGAGGAGGACATCGCGATCATCGCCCGCGTCCCGTTCGACGAAGGCTCGCTCACCGGGACCCTGAACGCGGACACCGTCTTCCCGGACGAGGACTGGCGTGCCGTCTACTTCGGACCCGAGAACCTGCTGCCGACCGTCGGGCGCGTGAACGCTTTGCGCGAGGTGCTGCCGGACGGCATGTCGTTGCCGGAGATGGCCTTGCGGTTCATCCTGCACCATTCCGCCGTGTCCGTGGTCATCCCCGGCATGCGGCGTCCAGAGCACGTGCGGGCGAACCTCGCGGTGTCGGGCCTCGGCCCGTTGCCGGCGGAGCTGGTCGACGTGCTGCGCGCCCACCGCTGGGACCGCTCGCCGACGAGCTGGTCGATGTGATCTCGCCGGGAGAGGTCGCGACGCGTCCGTCCGTTGTGGACGACGAGGTGTGGTCGCAGGTGACCTCGCACGCCGCCCTGGCCCCGCACGCCGTCGCGCTGGTCGACGCGGAGGGTGAGGTCGGGTACGCCGAGCTCGTCGGGCTGGTCGAGGACGTGGCCGGACGACTGGCCGACGAGGGTGTTTTGCCGGGCGACCTCGTGGCGATCCGGTTGCCGCGCGGCCGGGACCTCGTCGTCACCGCGCTCGCCGTGCTGCGCGCCGGCGCCGGGTACGTGCCGCTGGACCCGCTCTACCCCGACGCGCGGCTCGCGATGATGATCGAGGAGACGCGCCCGAGCGCCCTGGTCACGCAGGACGGCGTGCTGCCGCTGGCCGGCAGCGTCTCCCGGGACGATCCCGCCTACGTCATCTTCACCTCGGGCTCGACGGGCCGGCCCAAGGGCGTCCTGGTCGGGCGGCGTCACCTGCGCGACTTCACCCGCGTGTTCGCCGACAGGTTCGCCTTCTCCGCCGCCGACCGCGTGCTCCAGTTCGCGTCGCTGAGCTTCGACACCAGCGTCGAGGAGATCTTCTGCACGCTGATCCGCGGGGCGACGCTGGTCCTGCGCGACGACGACATGATCAGCAGGCCCGACCTGTTCCTCGACCGCTGCGGCGCGCTCGGCATCACCGTGCTGGACCTGCCGACCGCGTACTGGCACGAGCTGGTCGCGGCGCTGGACCGGGGCGACGCCGCGCTGCCGTCGTCGATCCGCTGCGTGATCATCGGCGGCGAGACCGCGCGACCCGACGCCGTGCGGCAGTGGCAGGCCGCCGTGGGCACCGCGACGCGGCTGTTCAACACCTACGGCCCCACCGAGACCACGGTCGGCGCCACCGCCGGCGACGTCACCGAGTGGTCCGGCGAGGTCGTGCCCATCGGCACACCTCATCCCGGCGTCACGTGCCGCATCGGGGCCGGCGACGAGCTGCTGATCGGCGGCGCCGGTGTCGTGGACGGCTACCTCAACCGGCCGGAGCTGACCGCCGAGCGGTTCGTCGAGGGACCCGGCGGCGTGCGCGAGTACCGCACGGGAGACCGGGTGCGCTGGTCGTCCGACGGGCAGCTGGAGTTCCTCGGGCGCCTCGACGACCAGGTGAAGATCCGGGGCCACCGGGTCGAACCGGGCGAGGCCGAAGCGGCGTTGCGCGCGCTCGGCGACGTCACCGACGCGGTCGTGCTGGTCGACCGGAGCACCGGTCGCGCGCGGCTCGTCGGGCACGTGGTCACCGATGCGACGAACCTCGCGGCCCTGCGCGCGGAGCTCGCGCTGGAACTGCCGGACCACCTCGTGCCCGCCGTGCTGGTGCGGCATCCCCGGTTCCCGCTGACCCCGGCGGGCAAGATCGACAAGGCGGCTCTTGCGGCAGAACCGGTCGAGGAGTCGCCGGAGGTCGAGCTGGCCGAAGCGGAACGGCGTGCGGCGGACCTCTTCGCCGAGGTGCTCGGCGTTGTAGTCACGAGTGCCGCCGACGACTTCCTGGTGCTGGGCGGGGACTCGCTGGACTCGGTTCGGCTCATCTCCGCCGTCCGGCAGCGGTACGGCGCCGAGCTGACGCTGAGCCGCTGGTACGCAGACCCGACCGTCACCGCGCTCGCCGCGGTGATCACTGGTTCGTCCGGCGCCACCACCTCCGCGCATCCCGTGCTGGCAGAAGGTGTTCCGCACCCGCTGAGCCCGATGCAGCGCGACTACTGGCTGGCCGAGGAGCTGTGCGACCTGCCGGTGTACACGCTCGGCATCCGGTACCGCTTCACCGCGCCGGTCGACGAGGCCGCGCTGACGTCGGCACTGGCGGCGCTGGCGCGGCGGCATCCGTTGCTGCGCGGGCGTTTTCCCGACAGCGGCACCGAACCGCACGTGGTCATCGACTCCGCCGGGGCCATCCCGCTGACGCGCGGCCTGCCCGACCGAAGCGGCGTCGACCACCGCGAAGGCCCGGTGGCGCACGCGTTCCTGGACGGCGACGAGCTCGTCCTCCTCGTGCACCACCTCGCCTTCGACGGCTGGTCCGCCGGTGTGGTGGCGCAGGACCTGGCCGCGTTGTACTCCGGAACCGCGCTGCCGGCCCTGCCCGCGCTGGATCTCGCCGCTCGCGATGCCGAGGCGAACAACAACGCCGTGCTCGTCGAGTACTGGCGGAAGCGCTTGGCGGACGCGGATCTCGAACTCGACCTGCCGGCGGACCGGTCGCGGCCGGTCGCGCGCACCTACGCCTCCGAACGCATCGTCCGCCCGCTCGACCCGACGTTGCTGGACCGCCTGCGCGGCTACGCGGGTGAACAGCGCGCCAGCCTGTTCATGGTCGTCCTGGCGGGCCTTCAGGTCGTGCTGCGGCGCTACACCGGGTCCGCCGACGTCACCGTGCTCTCCCCGGTGGCCGGGCGGGCGGCGAGCGAGCTGGCGTCGTTCGTGGGACCGGCGCTGAACACCCTGCCGTTGCGCGGTGACGTCACCGGCGAGCCGTCGTTCGCGGAGTTGGTGGGACGTGTGCGCGAGGCCGTGCTGAGCGACCTCGACCACCAGGATCTCGTGCTGCCCGACCTGATGCGGGCGCTGGCCGTGCGGCGGCTGAGCCCGGTGATGCTGACCGTGCACAACACTCCCGCGCCGCAGGACGGCGTGCTGAGCTACGCCGGGGAACTGGCGCCGGTCGCGCTGATGGCCGACCTCTCGCTCTCGATCGACTTCCCGGCCGGCGGTCCGGTGCTGCACGCGGACTTCGCCACCGAACTGTTCGACCGCCCACGGATCGACGCGTTCCTCGACCACCTGCTGACGGTGCTCGACGCGGCGATCTCCGGTGCGGACACGCCGATCACCCGGCTCCCGTTGCTCACCGCCGCCGAGCACGACCGGATCGTCCACGAGTGGAACGACATCACTGCCCCTGTGCCAGATGTCGTTGCGGTGCACCAGCTCTTCGAACGACACGCGCAGGACACCCCGGACGCCCCGGCGTTGACCTTCAGCGCCGAGACGATCGGCTACGGCGAGCTGAACCGCCGGGCGAACCGGCTGGCACGGCGGTTGCGGCGCGAAGGTGTCACGCCGGGGGACCGGGTGGCGATCCACCTCGACCGCGGGGTTCCGCTGTTCGTCGCGATGTGGGCGGTGCTCAAGGCGGGTGGCGCCTGGGTGCCGATGGACCCGTCCTACCCGCGGGACCGCCTCGACCACATGCTCGCCGACAGCGGCGCGGCCATTGTCATCGACGACGGCTACCTGGCCGAGGACACCGGTTCCGAGGACGACAGCGACCTTCCGTTGTGCGGCAACGCCGACGACCCTGCGTACGTCATCTACACGTCGGGTTCCACGGGCAGGCCCAAGGGCGTCGTGATCACGCACGG
This sequence comes from Lentzea sp. NPDC058436, assembly GCF_042721515.1. NCBI lineage: Bacteria > Bacillati > Actinomycetota > Actinomycetes > Pseudonocardiales > Pseudonocardiaceae > Lentzea > Lentzea sp. NPDC058436. The sequence goes on along the minus strand of NZ_JBHXLF010000003.1, from coordinate 702,139 downwards.
CAACCTCGTCCACGCGGCCGGCATGTGGCGTGCCGCGTACTGCCTGAGTCCTCGGTGGACGTACCTGCAGGCGGCCAGTTTCTCGTTCGACATGTTCGTCGGCGAGACCATGCGGGCGCACCTCAGCGGTGGCCGTCTCGTCGTCGCGCCCAGGGAGGCGGTGCTCGATCCCGCGGGCCTGTTCGCGTTGATGAAGGCCGAACGGGTCGGCTGCACCGAACTCGTCCCGGCCGTGCTGCGCGCCCTGCTGCACCACGTCGACGAGACGGGCGAGGACCTGAGCTTCGTGCGCCTGCTGATCGGCGGCGGCGAGAAGTGGCACGTCCGCGAGTACCGGCTGGCGCAACGGCTCGTCGGCCCGCGCAACCGCGTCGGGAACTCGTACGGCGTCACCGAGGTCACCGTCGACAACGTCCTGTTCGACGGGCCGGCGGAGCACCTCGCCGACGACGCGCCCCTGCCCATCGGCAGGCCGTTCCCCAACAACCGGGTCTACGTGCTCGACGAGCACCGTCAACCGGTTCCGGCGGGTGTGGTGGGGGAGCTGTACCTCGGCGGCCTCGGTGTCGCGCCGGGCTACCACGACCGGCCCGAGCTCACGGCGGAGAAGTTCGTCGCGGACCCGTTCACCGGCGGCCGGATGTACCGCACCGGCGACTCGGCCCGGTTCCACCGCGACGGCACGGTCGACTTCCTCGGCAGGCTCGACGACCAGGTCAAGGTCAACGGCTACCGGATCGAGCTCGGTGACGTCGAGGTCGCCCTCGGCGCGCAGCCCGGCGTCGTGGCGGCCGCGGCGGGCCTGCACCAGTCGTCCACCGGGTACACCCAGCTCGTCGGGTACGTCGTGACCGGTGGCGGGGTCACCGAGGCACGACTGCGGGAGGCGTTGGCGGACAGTCTCCCGCCGCACATGATCCCGGCCAGGATCGTCGAGCTGGACGCGTTGCCGTTGAGCCCCAACGGCAAGCTCGACCGTCGGCGCCTGCCCGCTCCGGCGGAGGCCGGGTCGCTGGTGCTGCCGGAGACCGCGACCGAGATGCGGATCGCGGCTGTGTGGGCCGAGGTCCTCGGGATCAGCGAGTTCGGCGTCGACGACCCGTTCTTCGCGCTCGGGGGAGACTCGTTCAGCGCGCTCAAGGCCGTCCGGCGGATCGACCCCGCGCCCACCCTGGTCGAGTTCTACCGGCACAACACCGTCCGCGGGCTCGCGCGGTTCCTGGACGGGCGTACCGGCGAGGTCGAGCGGAAGTTGTTGCACCGCTTGACGAACGCCGACGCGTCCGCCGGCGGGCACACCGTGGTCGCGGTGCCGTACAACGGCGGCAGCGCGGTCGCCTACCAGCCGCTCGCGGACTCGTTGCCGGACGGCTGGGCGCTGCACGCGGTCGAACTGCCCGGCCACGAGGTGTCGCGGCCGGACGAGGAACTGCTGTCCATCGAGGCCGTGGCCGACCTCGTCGTCGCCGAGATGAAGGCGATCAACGGCCCGATCGTCCTCTATGGACACTGCCAGGGCGTTGCCTACACCGTGGAGACGGCGCGCAGGGCCGAGGCAGCGGGCATCGAACTGGCCGGGGTCGCGCTCGGGGCGGGGTTCCCGGAGGCGCGCCTTCCGGGGCGATTGTTCGACTGGATCTACCGCACCCTGCCCGTGGACAGGTTCACCTCCGACCGCGAGTACCTCGAGTTCCTGCGCGCCAGGGGCGGGTTCACCGACCTCGACGCCGAGCAGAAGTCGTTCGTGCTGCGCAACGTCCGCCACGACGCCCGCGCCGCCGAGGAGTACTTCACCGCCGCGTACCGGCAGGAGTTCGCGCGGCTCAAGGCACCCGTGCTCACCGTGGTGGGCGCCCGCGACCGCGTGACCGAGCACTACCAGGAGCGCCACCGGGAGTGGGGGCACTTCACCGACGGTGAGCTGAGCGTCGCGGTGCTGCCGGGCGCCGGGCACTTCTTCCTCCGCAGCCACGCGGAACCGTTGTCCGAGGCGTTGCGGAAGCTGGCGGCGGGCGACGCGCAGACCCCGGTGCCGCCGGCTCCGGCGCCGGTGGCCGAGCCGGACCTGCGCAAGTTCGCGGTCGTCGCCACCGGCCAGCTGCTGTCGATGGTCGGCAGCGGGCTGAGCACGCTGGTGCTGAGCATCTGGGTGCTGCAGCTGACCGGGTCGCTCACGTCGTTCGCGCTGGTGAGTGCGATCGGCATGCTGCCGGGCATCCTCGCAGGACCCGTCGCGGGCGCCGTCGCCGACCGGTGGGACCGGCGCAGGGTGATGCTCGCCAGTGACAGCGCGGCGGGCCTCTCCATGGCGACGCTGGCCGCGTTGATGCTGACCGACGGCCTGCAGCTCTGGCACGTCTACGTCGCCGTCACGGTCACCTCGCTCGCCGGCGCGTTCCAGCGGCCCGCGTACCTGGCCGCGGTCGCACAGCTCGTGCCGAAGCGGTACCTGGGGCACGCGAGCGGCATCGGCCAGCTCGGAGTCGGTGTCGGCGTGGTGTTCTCACCGATGCTCGGCGCCGCGCTGATCGGCCCGATCGGCATCGAGGGCGTGCTGCTCGTCGACACCGCCACGTTCGCCGCCGGGGCGCTCACCCTGCTGTTCGTGCGGTTCCCGAACCTGCTGTTCCGCCGCCGCGAGGAGACGTTCGGGACGGAGATCCGCAACGGCTGGCGCTACATCACGCGCAGGCCGGGACTGCGGGCCGCGCTGCGGTTCTTCGTGATCGACCACGTCTTCTACACGCTCGGGTTCGCCGTGATCACCCCGATGCTGCTGGCGGAACAACCCGCCGCGGTGATGGGCCTGGCGCTGGGCGCGGGCGGTGTCGGCGGGCTCACCGGCAGCGTCCTGATGGGCGTCTGGGGCGGTACCGCCCGCCGAACCCACGGCATGCTCGCCGCGATGTGCGTCGGCAGCGTCGCGATGTTCCTCGTCGGCATCAGCACGGTTCCCGCGCTGATCATCGCCGGGATGTTCCTCGTCGGGTTCGGCGAGTCCCTCGCGGAGGGCCACTGGATCGCGGTGGTGCAGAGCAAGGTCGGCCTGGAGCTGCAGGGCCGGGTGCTCTCGCTGTTCATCACCCTGATGATGCTCACGATGCCGCTGGGCTACCTCGTGGTCGGGCCGCTGGCCGAGCGCTACGTCCAGCCTTTGCTGGAGTCGTCCGGGACGTTCGGCGGGCGGGGACTCGGCCTGCTGATCGTCCTCAGTGGACTGCTCCAGCTGGCCTGGGCCCTGCGCGGGTGGGTCAACCGCAGGCTCCGCCTGATCGAGGACGAGCTGCCCGACGCACTGCCGCCCGCGCACATCGGCAGCCGCGACGACCTCCAGCGCGAGGCCGACGCACTCCTCGCCACGCACACCGCCGCAGAACGGACTCCGCGATGACCCGGACCATCCTGCCGTCGCTGATCCCCCTGGCGGACGGCCCGCTGCCCGGCGTCCTGCTGGCCGACGAGTCGCGGCACGCCTCCGGCAGCCACAAGGAACCGTCGGCGCGCGCGGTCGTGGAACGCGCCCGTACGGCAGGGCACACCCACGTGGTGGTGGGGTCCTGCGGCAGCTACGGGCGCGCGATGGCGGTGGCCTGTGCCGCCGCCGGTCTGCGGTGCACCGTCGTGATCCCGCAGGGATGGGGCGACGGCGGGGAGTTCGCCGCTGCGGCGGGCGCCGTCGTCCACGAGGTGCCGGGCGGGTACGAGGACGCGGTCGCGGAGTCGAGCAGGCTCGCCGAGACGACCGGCGCGGCGGACGGCAACGTCAACGGCCCCTACAAGGACACAGTTCTCGAAGGCCACGGCCACGTCGTCGACGCACTGCACGACGCGTTGGACGGCGAACCGGCTTCGTTGTGGGTGCCGGTCGGCAACGGCACGACCGTCGTGGCCGCGCACCGCCGGGCCCGTGACCTCGGGTGGCCGCTGGCGGTGCACGGCGTGTGCTCCGCGGGCAACAACCCGGTCGCGACCAGCTGGCCGGGACCGTACCGGCCGTTGCGCGGCGACGAGGTGACCACCACCGAGCACAACGAGCCGCTGGTGAACTGGCACGCGTTGCACGGCCCAGACGCCCTGGTCTCGATCGCGGACTCCCACGGCGCCGTGCACTCGGTGAGCGACGCGGACCTGGTCGACGCTCAGGCTTTCCTGGCACGGCGGGGCGTCCGTGCGTCGGCGTCCGGAGCCGCCGGGCTTGCCGGACTGCTCGCCCACGCCGCCTCCACGCCCGTGGCGGGACCTCAGGTCGTGCTGCTGACCGGCCGCTGAGTACCGTGCCGGGCAGAAGACCCTCCGGCGTGAACGCGGAAGGCGGCTGCGGCCAAGTACTCGTGTGATGACCGTGATCAACCGTAGTTCGCGGGACGGAGTCCCACCCCCGCAACGCCCCGCCGAAGCGGAGGCCTCGCCGGGGGAGGACTTCACAGCTCTGTTCACCCGCCACGCCGACGAGTTGCACCGCTATCTGGCCAGATGGGTGCCGATGGCGGCGGACGACCTCGTGGCCGACGTGTTCGTCTCGGCGATCCGCAGCCGTGCTCGCTTCGACCCCTCCCTGGGCTCCGCGCGGGCCTGGCTGTTCGGCATCGCGACCAACCTCCTGCACACCCACCTGCGCGGTCGCCGGCGGGAACGGGAGGCGTACGCGCGCCTCGTGCAGGCCGGCGAGAGCGACAGCCACGAGGGCAGGGTCGTCGACTCCGTGGACGCCGAGGTCAAGGCACGTCAGTTCGCAGTGGCGGTCAGGCAGCTCAAGCAACGGGATCGCGACGTGCTGCTGCTGACCAGTTGGGCCGGTTTGGACACCACCGAGGTGGCGCAGGCGCTGGACATCCCCGTCGGCACCGTGCGTTCCCGGCTCCACCGCGTCCGGCAGCAGCTGCGCACCGCGTGCCCCGCCATCGTCCTGGAGAACAACGATGACTGAGAAGATGTGGACGGAAGAGGAGCTGGACCGGGCGATCGGAGACCAGCCGGAGGGCCCGGCGTTCACGGCGGAAGCCCGTGAGCGCGCACTCGCCCGGATGCTGGCCGCCGAGGAGAAGCCCCGGAACCGCTGGCTGGTCGCAGCCGCCGCGGTGACGCTCGTCGCCGGGTCCCTGATCGCCGTTCCCGCCCTGTGGTCGGACGACTCGGGCACCACCGCGAGCGCCGCGGAGACGCTGCGCCGGGCGGCCGCCGCCACGACCGCGCAGCCCCGGCCGTCCGCGAGCCAGTACCAGTACGTCGCGACCCACTCGTGGGACCTGGGCAGCGCGACGACCGGCACCGGCAAGCCCCTCTCGGTGCTCTTCCACAACCTCAACGAGGTGTGGATCCCCACCGACCGCTCGGCGGAGTGGCTGGAACGGCGCGCGGTCCTCGACCGGCGGTGGCTGGTCGGGAGCGAGGAGCTGGCCGCGTCCGAGGGCGACGGCGGACTGTTCGCAGAGGACGCCTCGACGAAGGAGCGGCGCGGTCCGTGCGGCGACTTCCCCGGTATGAACCCGGACCTCGGCGGTGACCCCGACTGGGGCAGGCCGTGCGCCGAGCGGGTCGGAGCCTGGCACGAGCCGAACCCGCGGTTCCTCGCCTCGCTGCCGACCTCACCCCAGGCGCTGTACGACCGCCTGTGGACCGACTCGCGCGACGACGCGGAGAACGCGCTGTCCAACGCCGGCCACGTCCTGGCGTCACCGGAGGCGTCGCGGGAGCTGAGGTCCGCGCTCTACGAGGCGTTGCTGAACCTGCCCGGCCTGCGGGTCGTGGAGGCGGCCGCGAACCTGGACGGCAGGGTCGGCACGGCTCTCGGGGTGTCCGGCGAGAAGACCCGCGACGACATCATCATCGACCCCGGTTCGGGCCGGTACATCGGAACGCGGCGGGTTCTCCTCCAGCCGGCCGAGGGCGTGCCCGCGGGCACGAACATCTCCTTCTCGGCCGTCGACTCCGCCGTCGTCGAGCACGCGGGGGACAAGCCGGCGAAGTGACCTGACCAGGGGCGCGGGAGCTGCGAGCGGCTCCCGCGATCCAGGTATGCACCATGTGTATACCTAGTGTGTATAGTGGCTCCCATGTCGATCGGACACACGCTGTTGGGCCTGCTAGAAGGCGGTCCCAGGCACGGTTACGACCTGAAGCGCGCCTACGACGAGCGTTTCGGGCAGGACCGGCCGTTGCACTACGGGCAGGTGTACTCGACCCTGTCCCGGCTGCTGAAGAACGGCCTCGTGAGCGAGGCGGGCGTCGAGGCGGGGGACGGTCCTGAGCGCAAGCGGTACGCGATCACGGACGCCGGCGTCACCGACGTGGAGCGCTGGCTCGGCACCCCGGAGAAGCCGGAGCCGTACCTGCAGAACACGCTGTACGCGAAGGTCGTGCTGGCGTTGCTGTCGGGGCGCAGCGCGGCGGAGGTGCTCGACACGCAGCGTTCCGCGCACCTGCGGACGATGCGCGAGCTGACCAGGCGGAAGACCGACGGTGACCTCGCCGACCAGCTGATCTGCGACTTCGCGCTCTTCCACCTCGAAGCGGACCTGCGGTGGCTGGAGCTGACCGCCGCCCGCGTCGACAAACTGGCGGCGGAGGTGGCCCGGTGACCGCGCTGCTGTCCGCGACGGACCTGTACAAGGCGTTCGGGAAGACGAACGCGCTGGACGGCGCCGGCATCTCGGTCCGCGAGGGCGAGGTCGTCGCGATCATGGGCCCGTCAGGGTCCGGCAAGTCGACCCTGCTGCACTGCCTCGCGGGCATCCTGCCGCCGGACTCGGGCACGGTCACCTACCGGGACCGCGAGCTGACCACGATGAACGACGGCACCCGCAGCGAGCTGCGGCGGACCGAGTTCGGGTTCGTGTTCCAGTTCGGCCAGCTCGTGCCGGAGCTGACCTGCCTGGAGAACGTGGCGCTGCCGTTGCGGTTGAGCGGCATGAAGCGCAGGGACGCCGAGCGGGCGTCGAGGGAGTGGATGGCCCGGCTGGAGGTCGACGGCGTCGCCGACCAGCGGCCCGGTGAGACCTCCGGTGGCCAGGGACAACGCGTCGCGGTCGCCCGTGCGCTGGTCACGGCACCGAAGGTGATCTTCGCCGACGAACCGACCGGTGCTCTCGACTCGCTCAACGGCGAGCGGGTCATGCACCTGCTCACCACCGCGGCGAGGGAGACCGGCGCGGCCGTCGTCCTGGTCACGCACGAGGCACGGGTCGCCGCGTACTCGGACCGCGAGGTCGTGGTGCGGGACGGCCGTTCGCGGGACGTGGAGTTCGTCAGGTGAACCGCGTGCTGAGCGACCTCGCCCTGGGGGTCCGGCTGGCTGTCGGGGGCAGCCGGAAGTCCTGGGCGAGGTTGCTGCTCCAAGGCCTCGGGATCGGCATGTGCGTGGCGGTGCTGCTGCTCGCCGCGTCCATCCCGACCGCGTTCGGCAACCGCGACCTGCGCGAGGACGCCCGTTACGCCGTGGAAGAGGGCACCGGGCCCGCGCCGCTGCTGCTGGAGAACGGGTCGGTCGCGTACCGGGCCGACTACGTCCGTGGCGAGTACGTGCGCGCACTCGTGCCGGACGCGCCCAAGCCGCCCGGTGTCGACCGGTTGCCGGGTGACAACGAGATCATCGTGTCGCCTCGGCTCGCCGCCCTGCTCGCGAGCCCGGAAGGAGAACTGCTGCGACCGCGGTTCCCGCAGAAGGTCGTCGGCACGTTCACCCAGGAGGGCATGGACGGTCCGCTGGACCTCCGGTTCCTCGCCGGTGACGCGAAGATCGAACCGAGCGAGGGCAACCAGGTCTACTCGTTCGGCCACGAGGGCGGTGGTGGATCGCTGCCGACGGTCCTGGCGTTGCTCAGCATCGTCGGCGCGGTCGTGCTGCTGTTCCCCGTGCTGGTGTTCGTCAGCGTCTCCGCCAGGCTCGCCGCCGCTCAGCGCGACCGCAGGCTGGCGGCGTTGCGGCTGGTCGGGGCCGGTGCGACGCGGGTGCGGCTGATCGCGTCCGGTGAGGCGCTGGCCGGTGCGGTGGTCGGTCTCGCCGTCGGGTTCGGACTGATGTTCGCGATCAGGCCGCTCGCCGACGACATCCCGCTGCCCGAGGTCGCGTCCTTCCCGAGCGACCTCACGCCGACGCTGCCGCTGACGCTCGTCGTGGTCGTCGCCGTGCCGGTGCTGGCGGTGCTGACCTCGGTGTTCGCCATGCGCCGGACGATCATCGAACCGCTCGGCGTCGTGCGCGAGCAGAAGCCGGTGCGGCGCAGGCTGTGGTGGCGGGTCGTGCCGGCACTGGGTGGCGTGGCGCTGCTGGCGAGCCAGGCGGGCAAGTTCGCGAACGGGGCCAAGGCCGACGAGTACCCGATCGTCCTCGGTGTCGTCCTGCTCATGTTCGCCGTGCCCACGTTGCTGCCGTGGCTCGTCGAGCTGGTCGTCTACCGCATGAGCGGAGCGACGCCCGCGTTGCAGCTGGCCGTGCGCCGGTTGCAGCTCGACGCCGGTACCGCGGCGCGTGTGGTCGGCGGGGTGGCGGTGGTGCTCGCGGGCACCGTGACGCTGCAGGTGATCCTCGCCGGCGTCGAGCTGGACGTGAAGGCCGAGGACGCGCGGTCGGCGGACAACCACTCACTGACCGTCTCGGTGGACGCGTCCACGCCGCTCCCGGACCTGCCGGACGTGCTGGCCAGGACGCCGGGCGTGCTCGACGTGCACAGCCTTCGGCGCGTGCAGGCGATGACGCCCGACGGTGACAACACCTCCATCACGGTCGGCACGTGCGACGCGCTCAAGTCCCTGGTGAACGCCTCGGACTGCACGGACGGCAAGAGCTACCTCGTCCCGTTCGCCAGCGGCCAGGGCGACCCCAGGACCGGTGACACACTCACGTTCGGCAAGACCGGTGCCTCGTGGACGGTGCCGGCGATGGAGAGCGCGAGGGGACCCCTGCTCGGCATCTTCACCACCCCGGCCGCCGCCCAGGGCGTCGACCTGACCCACGCCTACGCCGAGATCCAGGCCGAGATGGACACGACGAGGCCGGACGTCGCGGAGCACGTGCGCAACGCACTGGCGCCCTACTCGTGGCGGGTGCACACCCTCTACATCGGACAGGACAACACCTCCGAGACCGAGCAGGTGTTCCTGGCGGTGCGCAGGGCGCTGTACGCGGCCGCGCTGCTCACGTTGCTGCTGGCCGGGGCGTCGCTGCTGGTCGTGGCGCTGGAACAGGTGCGGGAACGCCGCCGCCCGCTCGCCGTGATGGCGGCCAGCGGTGTGCCGCGCCGCACGCTCGCTCTCTCGTTGGTGTGGCAGAACGCGATCCCGCTGGTGATCTCCACGGTGGTCTCCGTGGGCACCGGCGTCCTGCTCGGCGTGCTGGTCACGAGGTCGTTCGGCGCCGAGGTCGCCTACGACTGGACGGGCATCGGCGTCGTCACCGGCATCTCCGTCGGGCTCGTCGTGCTGGTCACCGCGCTGACGTTGCCCGCGCTGAGAAGGGCGACAGGAGCCCTGGGGCTGCGGACCGAGTAGTTCACCTTTCGTCTTCTGCGGGGGCAGGAATCATGGTCATCAAGAGCAATGCGGATTTGCCGACCCGCAAAATGGTGTCGGAGATGGTCACCCAGCCCCTGCGGAAGCGGCGCGGCCGGAAGAAGTGGGTCGTGCCAACGGGTTTGGCGATCGTGCTGGTCGCGGTACTGGGAGTGGTGATCGGCCGGTCCGGTCCGGACTGGAGCACGGACTGCACCCAGTTCACACCGGCCGCCGGTGCGGTGCCCGCCCTGGAGAAGGCGCGTCAGGAGCTGCTGGGCGTCGGGCACGACCCGGTGCTCTCGATGGAGGTGGTCGACCTCGACACCTGCGCGACCGCCCTGTCCTGGAAGGGCGACCTCGCCCAGCCCACGGCCTCGGTGGTGAAGCTGCTCATCGCGCTCGACCTGCTGCAGAGGACGTCGTCGAACTCCGGCAGCGTCGAGAACGACGTCACCGCGATGCTGGCCCGCAGCGACGACGGCGTGGCGAGCCGCCTGTGGCAGAGCGGTGGCGGACCGGCGATCGTCACGCGCCAGGTCAAGGCGCTGGGCCTGCGCAACACCCGTCCACCGGCGGCCGCGGGCCAGTGGGGCAGCACGGCGATGTCGGCGGCGGACGTCTCCGCGGTCTACCGCCACATCGCCGGCGTTCTGGGTGCCGAGGACCGCGAACTCCTGACGTCGGCGATGGCCGAGGCACCACGTGCCGCGGCGGACGGCTTCGACCAGCACTTCGGCATTCCCAGCGGCATGCCGGACGCGACGTGGGCGGTCAAGCAGGGCTGGGGCAGCTCGGACGGCCGCCGGGTGCTCAACAGCACCGGTCTGGTCGAGCTCGGTGACACCTACGTGGTGACGTTGCTCAGCTCCTGGAGCCAGGACGTCGACTGGGCGGCGGCGAGCGCCTCGCTGACCAAGGCCGCGCACGCCCTGCTCGACGCGATGCACTAGCCGGGCCGTTCGGCAGGTGCCCTCCTCTCGCTTCGCCCGTCCGCGTCCACTCTCTTCTCCCAGCTCAGCCCGATCGGCCGAAAATTGTCGGTGGTGCTCGCTAACGTTCGTCGTGCACCGCCGATCAGGCGGATCGACCGGCTCGGGGGCAAGGAGAGGAATCGTTGTCAGACTGGGAAAGCGCGAGCACGGCGCGGGTGTTGCCGCCCGCCCGGCCGCGCAAGCTCGCCAAGGTGCCGTTCGTCGAACTGGCGGACGGGCGGCTGCAGGGGGTGGTGTCCAGCGGGTCGGACATCGAGCGGGTGTACGTCTCCTCCGTCGCCGCGGGTAGTTACGAGTTCGCCTGCAGCACCAACAACAACCGGCCGTGCGGTGGGGCGCGGGGGTCGTTCTGCAACCACATCTCCGCGCTGATCACCGAGGCGGTGCTGCAGTACGGAGTGGAGCGGGTGGCGCGGTACCTGCGCGTCGACGCGGCGGACATGGACGCGCAGGCCATCTACTCGCTGATGCTGGGCGCGCGGCCGTCGCAGGCGGGCAACGCCGCCGCGGCGCAGGTGTTCAGCCGGTTCCTGCGGCATCTGGCCTATGTGGAGCTTCCCGCGACGACGGCTCCGCTGCCGGAGCTGCAGTGGTTCCCGCCGACCAGGGTGGTGGTGTGATGCGCGCCGATCTGCTGGCCGATCCCGTCGACGGGGTCGACGAGGTGCTGGCGGTCGTCGCCGGCGCCGACCAGGCGTTGGTGGGCGGGCTCCTGAGGCCGCAGGCCTCCCAGGCCGAAGGGCTGGCCGCGCTCGCCGACGCGGTGGCGGCGTCGCCGTTGAGCGCGAAGGTGGCCGAGGCCGCGGAGAAGGCGGCCGCGGGCGCCGCGGGGGAGGAGCACTTCCTCTCCCTCGCGGCGGCGAGGATGGCGCTGTTCGGTTCGGTGCACGACGCGTTGATGGCGCGGATCGAGCAGGCGACCGGACGAGCGCAGGCCGGGACGAGTGAGCCGGTGTCCGGTGGCGGGCAGGCCGAGAACCTGTTGCTGGCCGCGCGGTCCTGGCTCGCCGACCTGGCGCGCGCCGGGTGGCAGGGCATCGACCACGACCTGGTGTCCGGGGCCGAACCGGTGATCTCCGCGCTGCTGCCGGAGCCGCGTCTGCGTCGCCTGGCCGCGCTGCTGGACGGGTTCGCGGCCGAGCTCGCGGCGTCGTGTCCCGGGGCCGCCCTGGAGCGGATTCCGGTGCGCCGCTGGGGAGATCTGTGGTCACGCGCGCTGCTGCTGACGTTGCCCGGCGCGACGGAGACCACGACGAGCACGGTGACCGGCCGGCTGCTGCCGCTGGGCGTGGACCTGCACGAGCACGCGACCGCCGCGCAGGCCCAGGTGCACGCGGTGTTCGAACCGGCCGACGGCGGCACGCCGTACCTGGTGCGGGCCAGCGTGTCCGCGCCGAAGCCCGACACGATCATCGGCGCCGGGATCTGGCAGGTGCTGAGGCCGCACATGTCGTTGCTGACGGCCGTCAGCGAGGGCAGGTCCATGGAACTCACCGACATGCCGGTCACCGCCGAGGGCGACCTGCTGTGGCGCGACGAGCACGCGAAACCCGGCGAGCCCGCCGATCCGTTCGCCACCGCGCGCGTCGTCCTGCCTGCCGCGAACGCGCTGCCGACGGCACCTCTCGACCGGCACCCGGCACGCATCGCCGTGCCCGTGTTCCTGGAGGGGTACACCGCCGAGCAGGCCGACGAGGCGTTGACCTTCTCCCTCACCGGGAAGTCCATCACCGTCGACACCGACAGGGTGCCGGCCGCCGGGCCGCTCACCCCGGAGGCGGTGGCCGCGTCGAACGCCTGCATCGGCCTGCTGCGCTGGGACGCCGGCACGTTCCGCGTCCAGCCGCTCGCCGTCGAGACCACCGCGCGCAAGAAGACCGCGTCGCTGCACGCCGGTGCGTGGGCGGGCGGAGCGGTGGACAAGGCCGGCGTGAAGGCGGAGAAGGCCGCCACCGACGCCGCGACCGTGCTCCGCGAGCGCGCGGGAAGGTTGCTGCGCAAATGACCGACGCACAGGAGAACCGCCGGCAGGTCCTGTACTGGCGGTTGCTGTCCAGGCTGTTCGACCACGAGGAACAGTCCACTTTGGAGTCCGCGAGCCTGGCAGTGCTCCAGGACATCGGCCTGCCGCCCGCCCTGCTCGACCAGCAGGCCGGCGTCGACTCGATCGTGCAACGCCACCCCGAGCTCGCCGCCGAGTTCGACGGCGTGATGGTCCCGCGGTCCGACGAGGACCGCGACAGGTCGGCCGAGGTGCGCCGCGCCGCACTGGTGTCGAAGGTGCTGCTGAACGTCTACGGCACGGGATCCGGCAACGTCAGCGCCGCGCAGCTCGCGCGGTGGCAGTCCGACGCGGGCTGGCTCGAACGGGCGCTGGGCTGTCAGCCGGGGCAACTGCGCGGTGGTGGCCGCCAGGCGAGCCAGACCGGTACCGGAGTCGACTCGGGAACGCCGGACCTCAGCACCCTGATCCCGCAGATCGGCCCGGAACTCGGTGCCCTGGAAGCGGATCTGGTCAAGCGCATGCGGTTGCGCGAGGTGCTGGCGGACCCGGCGCTCGCCGCCCAGCTCACGCCGAGCATGTCGCTGATCGAGCAGTTGTTGCGCGACAAGGACAACCTCTCCGGAGTGGCGCTCGCCAACGCCAAGTCGCTGATCCGCCGCTTCGTGGACGAGGTGGCCGAGGTGCTGCGCACCCAGGTGCAGAAGGCCACCGCCGGCGCGCTGGACCGGTCGGTGCCGCCCAAGCGGGTCTTCCGCAACCTCGACCTCGATCGCACGATCTGGAAGAACCTGACGAACTGGAGCCCCGAGGAGGAACGGCTCTACGTCGACCGCCTCTACTACCGGCACACCGCGCGCAAGACCACGCCGCAGAGGCTGATCGCGGTGGTGGACCAGTCCGGCTCCATGGTCGACTCGATGGTCAACTGCACCATCCTCGCCTCGATCTTCGCCGGGCTGCCCAAGGTCGACGTGCACCTGATCGCCTACGACACCAGGGCGCTCGACCTGACCCCGTGGGTGGCGGACCCGTTCGAGACCCTGCTGCGCACCAAGCTCGGCGGCGGCACCGACGGCACGGTGGCGATGGCGCTCACCCAGCCGAAGATCGCCGAGCCGCGCAACACCGTGGTGGTGTGGATCTCCGACTTCTACGAGTCCCACTGCGAGCAGCTCTACGAGTCGATGGCGGCCATCCACCGCTCCGGCGCCAAGTTCATCCCCGTCGGCTCGGTGACCAGCGCCGGCCGCGGCAGCGTGAACCCGTGGTTCCGCGAGCGGTTCAAGGACCTGGGCACCCCGGTGCTCTCCGGCCACATCCGCAAGCTCGTTCACGAGCTGAAGACGTTCCTCACCATCTGACTTCCCGGCAGACTTCCCCGAAAGGCATCACAAGCACATGTCCGACCTGTTGCGCGCCCCCGCCGAGCTCAAGTACGCCGAGGAACTGGACTGGCTGGAGTCGGTCGACGACAACCCCAAGCCGTTCTCCTGGCGGTTGTCGCCGAAGATGATCCGCCTGTTCGTCCTGGGCGCCGAGCGGTCCGACGGCCTCGACCGGGAGATCGCGCAGAAGTGGTTCGGCGACAGGAGCATCGTCGAGCGCGCCATCGTCACGCTGGCGTCCGACCGGGGCCTGCTGCTGATCGGCGACCCCGGCACCGGCAAGAGCTGGCTGGCCGAACTGCTGGCCGCCGCGATCTCCCGCAACTCCACCCAGGTGGTGCAGGGCACCGCGGGCACCACCGAGGACCACATCAAGTACTCGTGGAACGTGTCGATGGTGATCGCCAAGGGCCAGTCGCGCCAGTCGATGATCCCGTCGCCGATCATGAACGCGATGGAGTCCGGCACCATCGGACGGTTCGAGGAGCTGACCCGGTCGACGAGCGACGTCCAGGACGCGCTGATCTCCATCCTGTCCGAGAAGTACATCTCGGTGCCGGAGCTGGACAACGACAACATCGTGTTCGCCAAGCCCGGTTTCTCCGTGATCGCCACCGCGAACAGCCGTGACCGGGGTGTCAACGACCTGTCGTCCGCGCTGAAGCGGCGGTTCAACTTCGTCCGCATCCCGGTGGTGACGAACAAGAAGAGCGAGGCCGAGATCGTCCGGTTCCGCACGGAGGAACTGCTGCGCCGGCACCAGATCGAGCTGGACGTGCCGCCCACCCTGCTGGACGTGCTGCTGCGCAGCTTCGCCGACCTGCGCGCCGCGTCGGCCGCGGCGGGCAGCGACGACGAGAAGCTCGAGTCCGCGCTCTCCACCGCGGAGCAGATCGGTGTGCTGGAGGACGCCATCCTGCACAGCAACTTCTTCGGCGAGCAGGCGCTCACCGCGCGCACGCTCGGTTCCTCGCTCGTGGGCTCGCTGTCGAGGCGGGCGCCGGAAGACCTGGCGATCATGAACAAGTACCTGCACGGGGTCGTCGAGCCGCGCGGCAAGGACGAGGGCGGCGAGTGGCCGGAGTTCCTGGCCGGCGGCCGCGACACGATCGCCACCCTCTCGTGAGCTTCGAGTCGCTGCGCACGCAGCTGAACGAGGCGGCGACGACGTTCGCCGACGGTCCGGGCGCCCTGGAGGGCATCCTGCTCGGCATGGTCGACGACGTCGACCGCGCGGTCTCCGAACCGCTGGAGATCTTCCCCGTCTGCCACCACTCGCCGGCCTCCGCCGTTGCGATGGCCCGCCGCTTGCGGGACAAGCAGCCCAAGGTGATCTACCTGGAGCTGTGCGAGGACATGGCGCCGTTGCTCACCGAGCTGCGCAACTGCCGTCTTCCCGTCGCGGTGCAGTCGTTCTCCAGCGAGGTCGAGGGATTCCCGGCCGAGTGGGCACCGCTGTCGGTGGTCGCGCCGATCACCGAGGCGTCCGCGGAGTACCAGGCGATCGCGTACGCGCTGGACACGCCGGGCGTCGAGCTGGTCCTGGTGGACCGGTCGTCGGACCACGTGTTCCAGTGGCAGCCGCCGGAGAGCAGGCACGCGGACGAGGACGCGCTGCACGGTGACGCGGTCGGCGTGGAGATCGGCGACCTGCGGCCGCGCTTCGCCGAACTGGAGGAGCACCTGCTGCACCACGGCAAGGTGCGGCACTGGTCGGAGTGGTGGCACCAGTACGTCGAGCTCCCGCTCGGCGACAGCGACCACGACACGTACCGCCAGGTGATGTTCCTGATCGGCAGCCTGTTCCGGCGGCTCGCGCCCGGCGATCCGCACCGGGTGAGCGTCGACGAGGACCGCGAGCGGTACATGTGGACCCGGATGCGCGAGCACCTGGCCGCGGCCGGCGCGGACCCGGCCGACTGCCTGTACGTCTGCGGCGCCTTCCACGCGGCCAGCCGGGTCGCGGAGTTCGGCGTGGACGGCAACGAAGGGTTCGTGATCAGCCCGCGCAGCGCCACGAAGTGGCAGCACGGCCTGATCCCGTCGAGCCACGCGGCGATCGAGGCGCAGTTCGGCCTGGCGGCGGGCTCGGTGTCCATCGCGGCCACCGAGTGGGCGAAGAACCTGAAGCGCACCAAGGTGAAGCCGTTCCAGCTCGCGGGCCAGGCCGGTGGCAAGAAGGCCAAGAAGCCCGCCGCGCTACCGGGTCCCGCAGCCGAACTCGCCGCCGCGGACCAGCTCTCCGGCTTCCTGCAAAGGCCGCCGGTGCTGGACCGCCTCGACGAGGCCGAGCTGCTGGGCTGGTCGGTGGAGATCGTGCGCGCCGCGCGCCGCAACGGTTATCTGGCCTCCACCGCGGACGCGATCGCGGTCTTCGAGACGTCGATCCTGCTGGCGGGCCTGCGCGACCGGGCCAGGCCGACGCCGTACGACTTCCAGGACGCGGCCGTCACCTGCATCGAGAAGGACGTGGTCCCCGGCCGCCGCGACGTCCGGCGCCTGGTCGAGATCATGATGGGCGGCGACCGCATCGGCCAGGTCGGCTACGACGCGCTGCCACCCCTGGCCCGCGACGTGCACGACCGCCTCGCCCCGCTCGACCTCAAGCTCCAGCAACGAGGCGTGCAGCGGGCGTTGCTCGACATCGCCTCCCACCCGGAGCTGGAACCCTGCTCGAACCTGCTGTGGATGCTCCGCTACCTGCTGCCGCACGGTGCCGCGCGCCCGATCATGGGCGAGCGGAAGCTGGGCGAACGTCCCATCCAGGAGTCCTGGGACCTCGCCCTCGGCACCCACCAGCGGTCCCTGATCGAACTGGGCTACGAGGGCGTCAGCATCGAGCAGGTGGTGGAACAACGCCTGCGCCGCAACGCCTACGACCCGCAGGCCACCACCGCGACCGTCCTCGAAGCCGTAGAGGACGCCATCCGCTACCTGCACAGCCCCCGCCTGGCGGGCGAACTGGGCATCCGCGCGCTGGAGGTGCTGTCCGCCGAACGCACGGTCGACGGCGCGCCGGAGGTCCTGCGCCGCTCACGCCGCCTGCTCGCCTACTACCGCACCAACGAACCCGTTCTGCCGCAGTGGATCGAGTCGTTCGTCAGGACCGGCTACGCCCACTACTGCACCCTGCTGCCGACGGCGTTCACCGACGAGGAGGCGGGCGTCGACCAGGTGGCCGCCATGCTCGGCTTCCTGTTCAGCATGGAGTCCCTGGCGCTGTCCCTGGGCTGCGACCGCACCCAGCTGGAACTGGCCGTGGCCCAGTCCCACCCGGAGGAGCCGTCGAAGGTGGCCCTGCTGTGGGCCGCCCAGGTCCACCTGGGAGGCCTGTCCAGAGCCGACCTGCGCGCCCGGTGCGACGACCTCCTGCGCAACCCGCTGTCGCTGCCCAGCTATCCCCGCTACCTCAGCGGTTTCGTGCACGCCCTGGAGCCGGTGCCGAGCCTGGTGGACTTCGTGGTGGAGACGATCTCCAACGCCTTCGCCCACCTCCCGGACCCACTCCTGCTCCCGTGGCTGCCCAGCCTGATCAGCACCCTGCGCTCCCGCGGCGCGCAGTTCGTCCCGCTGCTCATCCGCGAGGCGGGCCGCCTGTTCCCGGGCAGGCTCCCGGCACTGGACGAGTGGACCCCGCCCTGGCACGACCAACCCGCACCAGCAGCGGTGCGCAGGACGACCGGCACGGGCCTGGCGCTGCTGGCGGCCCACCCGGCGACCTGCGACGCGCTGGCGGACCTGCTGGGCTGCGAGGGCGCGTGGCAGGCGGCGCCGAGCGGGGTGGCGCTGTTGAGCCGCCACCCGGACACGGCCCGGGCCCTGGAGGCGCTGCTGGCCACCTGAGCAGACGGCGCGAACCTGTCGTGGCGGCGGAGCCGTTGCCGGCCAACTGAGCCAGCGGTCCGGACACAGCCGTGGCACCGGACCTCGCTGGTGACCTCCAGCCGGCACCCCAGTCACGCCCGGCACGAGCCCCTCGCCCACGTCCTCCCGGGCGGCGGGCTCGCGGCGCACCCTAGGAGCGTTCGGCGGCGCGCTCTCGAAGCAGTGCGAGGGCCTCGTCGGCGTGGACGGTGAACTTCAGCTCGCTCTTGATCACGGCGAGGACCTCGTGGTCGGTGTCGATGACGAACGTGTGCCTCTTCGCGTGCAGCGGACTGAAGCGCCGCCAGACACCGAACTGCTTCGCCACGGCGCCGTTCACATCGGACAGGAGCGGGTAGTCGAAGCCGTTGGCGGCGGAGAACGCGCGTTGCTTGCTCACGCCGTCGGGACTGATCCCGATCCGGTGCGCGCCCACCTCGCCGAACTCGGCGGCCAGGTCGCGGAAGTGGCAGCTCTCCGCGGTGCAGCCGCCTGTCATCGCGGCCGGGTAGAAGAACAGCACGACCGGTCCGGAGGCCAGGAACGCGGACAGGGTGCGGGGTTCGCCGTTGTCGTCGGGCAGGGTGAAGTCGGGGGCGGTGTCTCCTGGTTTCACGGAAGTTCTTCGGAACCGGGAGCGGCGCGGATTGCCCGCCGCCGGAGACCGCGAACCGCCGGAGACCGCGAACGGCTGGCGACCGCGAACGGCCGGCAAACAGCCCCTGAACCGGCCGACAGACAGCCCCGGCAACGCCGACAGGCCGCCCCGGGGCGCGGTCGGGGCGGCCTGTCACGTGCGGTCGTTCACGAGCGGGTGCTTCACGTGCGGCGGTTCACGAGCGGTGCTTCACGAGCGGTCGTGCACGAGCCGGTGCGTCAGAGGCTCAGGTCGAGGTCGTTCAACACCCCGCCGACGTTGACGTCGCCCAGCTCGCCGGAGATGTCACCGATCTTGCCGATGTCACCGACGGAGCCGACGCCGGTCACGTCGCCGACGTTGCCCACGTGCGACACGACGTCGGTGACGTTGACGTCGGACACGAGGTCGCTGACGTTGCCGACGTGGTCGAGCGAGAGGTCGTTGCCGGTCACGTTGCCGACGGCGGAGGTGATGTCGCCGCCGAGCACGTCGGTCACGCCCAGGTCGCCGGTCTGCACGCCGCTGGTGACGTCGCCGACGACGTCGGTGACGTGCGTGGTGTCGAGGACGTCGGTGCCGTTGCTGATGTCGCCGACGGTGTCGGTGACGTTCAGGTCGGTGACGGTCTTGGTGACGTCGGTGATCTCGGTCTTCCCGACGACGTCCAGGGCGCTGGACGGGTCGCTGAGCACGTCGAAGCCGTTGGTGACGCCGTGCACGGCGGCGGTGAGGCCCGAGACGGCGCCGAGGACCGTGTTGTCGTCCACCTGCTGGCCGACGGTGTTCTGCAGCGTGCTCATCAGGTCGAGCTGCTGGTCCAGGTCGAGGCCGGAGATCGTCGAGCCGAAGTCGCCGAGCGCGGTGGTCGGCGCGAAGTCGAGGACCAGCGGGAGCAGTTCCTGGATGTCCGCGGGGTGCACGTCACCGAGGCCGGCCGCGTCGAGCGAACCCTGCGGGTCGAGCTGGAAGGCCGACCGGGCCTCGGGGTCGCTGAGCAGGTTGAGGGTGAAGTCGTGCAGCGTCTGCGGCAGGGTCACGTCGAACTCCAGGTGCGTTGTTGAGCTTGTGCCACTGAAAGCTACGGAGAGCTAGGGGATTACCGCATCGGGTGACGTGCCTGGTCCTGTCGGTGGGGGACGGGTCGGGGATCGGTGTCGCCGCGTATAGGGGAATAGGGGTGAGTCCCGATCTTTCGGTCGTGACCAAACCTGAACGGGTGATGCACCGAAGGACTGAGGTAGAGGTCGGCCACCAGGAGGTTCACGCGCTCATGTCCCCGATGTCGGACACGCCCTTGTTGCTCGACAGCGGGACCGCCCGGACGCTCGAACGCGCGCGCGACGCCGACCACGTCGTGCTGGCCGGGCCCGCCGGGTGCGGCAAGACCACCCTGTTGCGCACCTTCGGGCAGCCGATCGTCGTCGACGACGGGCACGCGCTCACCGAGGACGAGGTCGACCGCCTGCTGGACGAGGTGGCCGCGGGAGGCGGGCTCGCTCTCGCCCATCGGCCCTGGCCGGACAACCGCGCGCTGGGGCGGCTGATCGGCTCGCTGCCCGGTGCCGTGGTCCGGGTGCGGCTGCGGCCGCTGTCCCGCGGGCACGTCCGGGCCCTCGCCGCTCACGTCCTGGACGCCGAGGTGAGCGAGGAGTTCGCGGAACGCCTGCACGAGCGGACCGGGGGCACGCCGGGGTTCGTGCTGGACGAGCTGTCGCCGGAGCCGCGCGTCGCGTTCGCCCGCCACCTCGACGGGCTGTCCGTCGCCGCGAGCGACCTGCTGCTGGCCCGCGCGCTCGGTGCTCCCCTGGACGTCGGACTGCTCGCGGCGGTGCTCGCACTGGACCCGAGCACGGTGTCGGAGTCCGTCGAGGCTCTCCGGTCGGCCGGCGTGCTCCAGCTCGACGGGGCACCGCTCCCCGTCGCTACGGCGGCGATCGAGGTGCTCGCGCCGGTCGAACAGCGCGCGGACCTGCTGCGCAAGCTCGCTCTCACCCAGGCCGAACGGGCGCAGCCGGTGGCCGGTTACGCGCGGCCGTTGCTGGAGCTCGGTGTGGTGGATCCCGGGCTCGCGGACGTGTTCACCGCGGCGGGCCACGAGGTGGTCGACGACGATCCGGCGCTGGCGGCGCGGCTGTTCACCGCCGCCGGCACGGGCTCGACCGCACTGCTGGCGCGGGCCCGTGCTCTCAGCGGTGACCTCGACGGTGCCGTGGACGTGGTGGACCTCGAACACGCCGACGCGGACGCGTTGCTGGTCGCCGCGACCGTCCTGACCCTGCGCGGGCAGGTCGGTCGTGGCGGCGAACTGCTCCAGCGCTCGGACAACGGTCTCGCGCTGGGCTTCGCCGTGACCGGTCTCCTCGGCGCCGGTCGCCTGGAGGAGGCGCGCGGCGTCCGGTCCGGCGCGGGGTCGCAGCCGGTCAGGTCGCTCACCGACACGCTGGGGCACCGGCTGGCAGGGGTGGTGCTCGAGTCCGTCACCGGACCGCCGATGGCCGCCGTCGCCGCCGCGGTGGCCACGGCGGGCGTGAACCAGGCCGGGTCGAGGGCCTCGGTGCAGCCGGACAGCCCCACCGCGCTCGCCGCGCTGATCTGCGTCCACGCCGGTGAGCTGACGGTGGCGAGGTCGCTGCTGGCCAAGGCGGTGCAGGGCGACGGCGGCAGGGGACTGCACGCGGACCGGCACCAGTTGCTGCTCGCCTGCGTGGAGCTCTTCGGCGGTGACGTCGAAGCGGCGCAACGGCTCTCGCGCCCCGACCCGTCCAGAGAACCGCGTGAGGCACTGCTGGCCGCGGCGCTGGAGCTCGGCATCACCCGCCGCGCCGGGGACCTCCACGCCCTGCGCACGGCGTGGGAACCGGCCCAGCAGGCGCTCGTCGTGCACCCCGTCGACCTCTACACGCTGATCCCGCTGACCGAGATCGCCGTCGCGGCGGCCAGGGTCGGCCAGTTCCACAGGGTCGAGACGCACCTGGACGAGGCGTGGACGTTGCTCGCGGACCTGGGCGATCCTCCACTGTGGTCGGTGCTGCCGCGGTGGAACGCCTTCCACGCCACGCTTCTGCTCGGCGACCACCCGGCGGCGAAGGAGCACCTCGCGGCACTGGACGACGCGGCGGACGCGTTGCCGTTCGGCCGCGCGCTCGCGACCGCCGCGCACTGCTGGAGCCAGGCCGCCGGCGGCGAGGTGGACCACCTGCGCGTCGAGTCGGCGGCGCAGGAGCTGCACGCCCACGGCATGCGCGCGGACGCGGCACGGCTCGCGGGGCACGCGGCGATGCACACCACCGACCGCAAGGCCATGACGCAGCTGCTCGACATCGCCCGGCAGTTCCACGGCCCGAACGGGCAGGGTGGCACCGCGGCGGAGGTCCTGAGCGAACGCGAGCAGGAGGTGGCCGCGCTGGTGCGGGACGGGCTCACCTACCGCGAGGTCGGCGACGCGCTTTTCATCTCGGCCAAAACGGTTGAGCACCACGTCACCCGCATTCGGAACAAACTCGGTGCGAAGAACCGGCGCGAGCTCGAACGCGCGCTGGAGGACGTTGACCTGTCCTCCGCGCGGTAGTCACTCCATCAGGTGCATTAGCTCAGAACGCCAATCCGAACCGGGTGTGTGGCGCGGATGTCCTGTGCGCGGATCCGCCAGATGCGGTTCAGCCGGTTCGGGCCGGCGCCACGCACGTCCCTGTGCGTTTCGCGAGTGGGAACGCACAGGGACGCGGCGCCCTCGTGATCACAGCGTGTCGACATCGCGGGCACGATTATGTGCCGCAAAGTAGTCGTAAAAATATGTTTCAAATTATTTTGTTCCTTTGAGCTGCGCGGACGAAATAACTTCGACTTTCGTGCAATCCACTCTCCTGGGTGAATCCGAATGCCCCACGTAAGCAGGTGCTGATTCGGTGAGAGGGGGTGATTGCATGAAGTTGACATGCTCCACAGCGCTCAGGCGGACTCTCGGCGTGGCCGGGTTCCTGATCGGGTTCGGCCTGCTCTCGGCGGGAGTCGCGAGCGCTGACGACGGTGATTCGCCCGGCTTGCTGGGTGGCGTCACCGATCTCGTCGCTCCGGTGACGGGTTCGCTTCGGCCGGTGGCCGATTCACTCGCGCCGGTGACGGACTCACTCGCTCCGGTGACACGTGACGTGTCGGCACTGGCCGCCCCGGTGGTCGAGCCGGTGCTCAAGGCCGCCGCTCCGGTGACCGAACCGGTCCTGGAACCGCTGGCTCCGCTCGTGGACACGACCACGCGCACCCTGAGCCCGGTGCTGGAGCCTCTCCAGCCCGTGACCGCGCCGCTGCTCACCCCCGTGGTGAACACGGTGCAGGACGTGCCGTTGGTACCGCGGATCGCGGAACCTCTGGTGGCACAGCCTTCCGCTCCGGCGGAGGTCCCGCCGCCGGTGGTCGTGCCCGTGGCTCCGGAAACGCCGCAGGCACCGGCCGTCGCGCCGCAGATCAAGACCGCGGCGTGGGCCGACCGGTTCGCCGTGGCGGAAACGCCGCAGCGGCAGCAGATCTCCGCACCTGAAGTGGCGCCACCGATCGAGGCGCCGTCCCCGCCGTCACCTGACGTGCCGTTCGCTCTACCCGGCACAACGGGATCGGCGTCGTCGACCGGATCCACGGGACTCGCGGTCTCGGACCTCCCGGCAGTACAGGGAGCCCGTCCGGGCAGCGGATCGCTCGTGGTGGTCACCGACCACCAGGTCCACGGGTCGTGGTGCTACTACTACGGCCGGAATCATCCCAGTTGAGCAGTCCTGACAACCAAGCCGACAGATCACCAAGCTTGTTTGACAGGAAGGTTCGACAATGCACAGCTATGTGCGACGCGGTCTGGTGGCCGCAGCGTTCTCGGGAGGCTTCCTCCTGTTCGGTACGGCGATGGCGAGCGCTGACACGGGTGGCAACGGCCTCCTGGGCGACGTCGGCAACGTCGTCCACTCGGTCGTGAACGGTGGCAACGGCGGTGACTCGGGCAAGGGCGGAGACGCCACGAGCTCGAACAACGCCAGGTCCGGCAACTCGGGCAACTCCGGGAACTCCGGTTCCACCGGCGGCAACAGCGCCACGAACCTGTGCGTGCTGGCCGAGTGCCACACCAACGTGAGCTCGGGCGACTCCGGGAACACGGGTGCGACCGGCTCGACCGGTGACGCCTCCAACCACAGCAACACCGTGGGCGGGAAGTCCGGTGCCGCGGGCAACGGTGGCGACGCCACCGCGGCCGGCAACGGCAGGAACTCCGGCGCGAACGCGAACGCGGGCGACGGCGGCAACTCGGGCAACGGCGGCAACGCCTCCAGCTCGAACAACGCCCAGTCCGGCAACTCGGGCAACTCCGGGAACTCCGGCTCGACCGGTGGCAACAGCGCCTACGGCGTCTGCCTGCTGGCCGAGTGCCACACGAACGTGAGCTCGGGCGACTCCGGTGACACGGGTGCGACGGGTTCGACCGGTGACGCCTCCAACCACAGCAACACCGTGGGCGGCAACTCCGGTCCCGCCGGTGACGGCGGCGACGCGGCGGTCGTGAGCAAGGACCAGAAGTGGGGCCACCGCAACAACAGCAACAACGGCTCCACCGAGGCCACCGCGGGCAACGGCGGTGACTCGGGCAAGGGCGGCAACGCCACGAGCTCGAACAGCGCCACGACCGGCAACTCCGGCAACTCGGGCAGCTCGGGTGACACCGGCGGCAACAAGGCCGTCGTGCGTTCGATCGGCTCGGAGCAGGGCCACGGCTGGAACTGGGACAAGAAGTCCTGGAACGGCAACAAGTCCTGGACGACCGTCACGTCGGGTGACTCCGGCGACACGGGTGCCACCGGCTCGACCGGTGACGCGTGGAACCACAGCAACACGGTGGGCGGCAACTCCGGTCCGGCCGGCGATGGCGGCGACGCCTGGGCGGTCACCGAGCAGGGCAAGTCCTGGAAGCACCACAGCAAGTGGAGCAACCACAACAACAACGGCTCCACTGAGGCCACCGCGGGCAACGGCGGTAACTCGGGCAACGGCGGCAACGCCACCAGCTCGAACAACGCCACGACCGGCAACTCGGGCAACTCCGGGAACTCCGGCGACACCGGCGGCAACTCCGCAGTGGTGAAGACCGAGAACAAGAACAACAGCTGGAACGACCACAGCTGGAAGCACAACGGGTGGAAGCACTCCGGCTGGAAGCACAGCTGGAAGCACGACGGCTGGAAGAACCACGGCACCAAGTCCTGGACCGAGGTCACCTCGGGCGACTCCGGTGACACCGGTGCCACGGGTTCGACCGGCGACGCCTCCAACCACAGCAACACGGTCGGTGGCCACTCCGGTCCTGCGGGCGACGGCGGCGACGCCGCGTCCTGGACCCACGGGAAGAAGCACTCCGTGAAGGCGTGACCACGAGGTGATCACAAGGCGGGGCCGGTTTCGACCGGTCCCGCCTTTTTCGCGCTCTTCGCCTCCAGGAGCGGTACGTTCGGTTCAGGAGTGTCCGCCGATCCGCGAGATGGCGAACGGGCTCCCGCACGTCCGGTCAGGCTCAGGCAGAGGGCCGTCGGCGAAGGGCTGAACCGTGGAGCACGTGACGATCCGGCCGAGGCAGGTCGGCGACGCGGTCGTGCTGACCATTCCCGACACCGTCGGCACCGTGAGTTCCGCACTGCTCGCGAAGACGCTGGCGGTCGCCGTCGTCCCGGACGCGAAGCTGGTGGTGCTCGACCTGAGAGCGCTCGGCCTCGTCTCGATGCGCGTGGCCAAAGTCCTGATGGCGTTCGCGGACGGCTGTGCCGAACGGAGTGTCGGCTGCGTGCTGGTGCCCGACGCGGCGAACGCCTCGGTGCACCTGGTGCTGGACGTGGTCGACCCGAGCGCCCTCGTGCCGCGGTTCGGCACGCTCGACCAGGCGCTCGCCGGACACACCGGCACGAACGGCGGCGCGGTGCACAGCCTCTCGTTCAGCGAGGCCGAGGTGGACCGCGTGCAAGGGTTCCTGAGCACCGCCTACGCGCCGATGCGGATCAGCGGCGCGACGGGCAGGGCGCAGGCGCGCCTCACGAGGCTCACCGCTGGCGCCATCAGCGTCGACGAGCTCGAACTCGGTTTCGCGATGGCCTTCGAGGCCGGGCCGACCGGCCGGATCTGCCTCGTCGACCTCCAGTCGGGCACGGTGGAGGACCACCTCGTGCGGGGACAGCGGGCACCGGAGAGGTTCGGGCCAGGCGACCTCTTCTCCTTCGCCCCACCGGACCTGCCGGTCACGGGCAGGATCGACCACGCTCGCGCCCGCGTCACCCTGCTCGCGCCCGACCTCCTCGCCCAGGTGGCGGGGCCGGAACGGGGGATCGTGCCGCTGGCTCACCGTCCGGTGGACGACCGCGCGGCCGGACGGCTGCGGTCCGCGATCGGCCACGTGCGCGACACCGTGCTCAACGCTCCCGAAACCGGCCCGCTGCTGGTGTCGGCGGCCTCGCAGTACCTCGCGGCATCGGTGGTGCAGGCGTTCCCGGGCACCGCGTGCTCCTCGCCGTCCGCGATGGACGACCGCGACGCCCACACCGGGACGTTGCGCCGGGCCATGGTGTTCATCGAGTCCAACGCGGACAAGGACATCAGTGCCGCGGACATAGCCACGGCCGCCAACGTCACGTTGCGCGCGGTGCAGCTGTCGTTCCGCCGGCACCTCGGCATGACGCCGATGGTCTACCTGCGGCGCGTCCGGCTCGACGGGGCCAGGGCGGACCTGCGGGCCTCCGGTCCCGGCGACGTGACGGTGACCCGCGTCGGTGCGCGCTGGGGTTTCAGCCGCGCCAGCACCTTCGCCGCGCTCTACCGCGCCGCGTACGGCGAGTCACCGTCGCAGACCCTCCACGCGGACACCTCACCGCCGCGCGTCTCCCGCCACCCCGAGCTCTGCGAGAGCTGAAGTTCGCGGCCGACCTGCTTATCCACGTCCGCACGGGGTACCTCCGGCCATGACCACTCCAGCAGGTCCCGCTGACCGAAGATCCATCACCGAAGACCTCGAGATGGGCGCCGTCGTCACGTACTTCGACCCCTCCCCGTTCGCCGAAGGGCTGTTCCGGCGCGCGGTCGCGATCGGCACCGAGATCGTCGATCCGCGCACGAACCTGCGGTGGATCCCGTTGATCCGCAACGATCTGACCGTCGACATGGTGCTGTTGGCTCTGGTCGTGGACATCGCCCCGGTGTAGAGCGACCGGTCACGGGTAGTCCGGGGTGGACATCGACCACCTGGGAGACCCGCATGCCTGAAGTCACCGCCCACCACGGCCTTTTCAAGGACACCGACCTGCACGTGGACGACACGGGAGGGCCGGGACGCCCGGTCGTGCTCATCCACGGCTGGCCGTTGTCGGGGGAGTCGTGGAAGTACCAGGTGCCCGCGCTGGCGGAAGCGGGCCACCGCGTCGTCACCTACGACCGGCGCGGGTTCGGGCGCAGCAGCAAGCCGCTGACCGGCTACACCTACGACACGCTCGCCGAGGATCTGCACGAGGTGCTGACCGAGCTCGACCTGAACGACGTCACGCTGGTCGGCTTCTCCATGGGCGGCGGTGAGGTCGCCCGCTACATCGCGAACTTCGGGCCGCAGCGCGTGCGCGACGTCGTCTTCGCCTCGGCCATCACGCCGTTCCTGCTCCAGTCCGGCGACAACCCGGAGGGGCCGCTCACCAAGTCGCAGGCCGCCGGGATGGCGGCGTCGCTGACGAAGGACCGCGACGAGTTCTTCGACGGGTTCGTGACGGAGTTCTTCTCCGCGGACGGCGAGCTGAAGGTCACGCGGGAACAGTGGCAGGAGGCGCGCGACCTCTGCGACCAGGCCGACAAGAAGGCGGCGCTGGCGTGCATGGGGATCTTCGGCGCCACCGACTTCCGCGACGACCTGGCGAAGTTCTCCGTGCCCGCGCTGGTGCTGCACGGCGACAGCGACGCGACCGTGCCGTACGAGGGTTCCGGAGCGCGGACGCACCTCGCGGTCGCCGGGAGCAGGCAGCACGTGATCGCCGGAGGTCCGCACGGCGTCAACGTCAGCCACGCGGACGAGTGGAACCGCGTGCTCATCGAGTTCCTGCGGGGGAACTGAGCTCGGTGAGGACGCGGCGGGCCGTGTCGTCGTTCTGGCGGAAGAACGGCGCGTTGCGTCCGGGGCGGGAGAACGCGCCCAAAGCGCCGCCTCCCGCGAAGAGGCCCAGTGCCAGGCGGTGCGGGTGTGCGTCGCCTTCCTGGCCCAGGACCTGGAACGTGTCGGGGTCGACCGGCACGCGGGTTCTGTTGTGCGCCAACGGCGTGAGCAACGGGTGCATGCGCGCGTCGGGGTCCGGGAGGCGCGCCTCCACGAAGTGGCGTGCCGTCACCGGCGAGGGCAGGGAAGCCGTGTGCGCGCTGAAGAAGTCGCCCGAGTGCTCCACACGCAGGCCGGCTCCGAGGAAGTGGAGCACGCCCGCCTGGGTCAGGGCCTGGAGTTGTTCGAGCCGGTGCGGGGGAGGGCCCGAGCCCAGGTAGGCGGCGAAGGTCGACAGGACTCGTGAGGCGCGTGCGGCCGCGGGGTTCGGGGTTCGAAGGCCTTCCAGCGTCTCGCTCACGGTCAGCAGGCCGTGCAGCACCGCCGCGTGGGCGCTGTGGCGTGGATCGGTGGCGCGGGCCACGGCGCGGCCGATGTGCGTGCACATCCACGAGTTCAGCGCCGGCTGACCGTCGAACGACCGGTCGAGCGGCGAGCGGAGGAAGCCCATGGCCGCGTGGTCGGCCGGATCGGGGACGGCCGCGGTGACGAGGTCCGCGAAGGCGGGGGCGGTCACCGGGACCGCGGCGAACTCCGCCGCGAAGGCGTCCCACGGCATGCGGGTTCGGGAAGCGTGCGTGGCGAACAGCTCGCGGTAGTGCGCCCACACGAGTTCGCGGCACGCGGCACCGACCAGTTCGCCCGGAGTGGTGGCCCGGTCGAGGAGTTCCGGGGTGAAGAAACGAGGAGCGGGATCGGCCAGCGGCGGCAGCAGGGGCTTGGGCAGGTAGGGGACGCCCCGGCGGGATCCCGCGTGCAGCACCGGTTCCCGGCCGCTCGGGCGGTAGGTCAGCGCGCCGTCGCGGTCGCGGGTGAAACGGCCGCCGCGGCCCTCCGTCAGCAGCACGGCCAGGTCGACGAACGCCAGTCCCATGCCGGACACCAGAACCGGTTCGCTCGCGGGCAGCCGGTCCAGGTCCTCGTCGCCGGGGCAGGACGGCGGCAGGTACGTGCCGCCGGTGCGGGCCGCGAAGTCCTCGTGCGCCTGCTGTTCCGGCGTGCGGTGGCCGCCGACGTTCCCCTGCGCCAGCACGACCACGTCGGCGACGACTCGGGTGCCGTCGGCCAGCGCGACGGTCTGGCGCGGTCCGTCGGACAACGCCACGGCGCTGGTCCGGTGCACGACAACGCTGGCGTGGGAAGGAAGAGCGCGGACCGCCCGGTCGAAGCACCAGCGGAGGTAGGCGCCACCTTGTCGTCTGGTGGGGAAGGCGTCGGGGCTCAGGCCGGACCACTCGGCGAGTGTCGGGCCCGGGGTGATCGGACCGGTGCAGCGGACGCTGTCGTCGGTGAACATCGTGACGTCGGCCGCGCGGGAGTTCATCAGCATCAGCGGCGACTGGTCGGGCCGCCACACCCTGCCCGCTCCCGCCGGGTGCGGGTCGATCACGTGGATCTCGCACCCGGACGGCAGCAGGGACGCGTTGGCGGCCAAGCGTTCCAGCAGACCGGTGCCGCGCGGGCCGGCACCGATGACCGCCAGCACGGCGGTCATACGAGCACCGCCGGTTCCTCGGCCTCCGCCGGCTTGCGGGTCACCATCACCGCGCGCAGCAGAGGTACGCAGCCCACCAGGGCCAGGCCCGCGCACACCCACGCCGTGGGGCGCAGGCCGAGCGCGTCGGCGAGCAGGCCGCCGCCCAGCGCGCCGAGGATCTGGGCCGCCGTGGCGATGGTGCGCAGGCTCGCGATGGCGCGCCCCAGCGCGTTCTCCGGCACGAGTTCGGTCAGGGCACCGCTGAGGCCCACGTTGGCGATAGCGCCGAACACGGTCGGCAGCGCCAGTCCCAGCACGGCGATCGTGATGGCGACGGGCAGCGGGCCGCTCGCGGACGGGAGCACGAACGCGGCGGCGACCGTGCCCGCGCTTCCCAGCACCGCCAGCGAGTGCAGGCTCATCCGCTCGGCCAGCCGTCCCGCCGCGAGCGAACCGGCGAGTCCCGCCAGACCGCTGACCGCGAACAACGCGCCGTACAGCTCCAGCGGTACGGAAAGGTCGCGCAACAGGAACGGCGCGACGATGGTCGCGAGCGCGCCGACGCTCATCGAGCGCACCGCGGTGAAGACGCCGAACGTGCGCAGGAACGGGTACTTCGCCACCTGGCGGAAACCCTCGCCGATCTCGCGGTGCAACGAGCGCGGCGCGTCGGACGGCGGTGCGCCCTGGTCGGGTGCGGTGATGCGGGTCAGCAGGACGAGGCTGACGAGGTACGTCATCGCGTCGACCACGAGCGCGAAGGCGCCACCCAGCACGGAGATCAGCACACCCGCGAGCGCCTGTCCGGCCGTGCGGGCGCCGTACTCGCCCGTCTGGAGCCGGGCGCGGCCCGCGGTCAGCTGGTCGGGCGGCACGAGGCTGCGCAGGTGCGTGAAGTAGACGGTCTCGACGACGGTCGCGATGCAGCCGAGCACGAAGCACAGCCCGGCGAGCCACCAGATCGTCGCGATGCCGGTGCCGATGCCGAGCGCCACGAACAGCACCAGCGCGGCGGCCGCGGCGTTGCAGCCGATCAGCACGCGGCGGGGCCTGCGCAGGCGGTCGCCGATGACACCGGCCAGCAGGCCGAAGACGCAGGCGGGCAGGATCGCGGCCGCGCTGACGAAGCCGAGCTCGCTCGGCGTCGCGTTGAACACGATGACGCCGAGGGTGGCGATCGCCATCGTGGTGAACGTCGAACCGAAGGTGGAGCTCACCTCGGCCGACCAGTAGTGGCGGAAGTCGCGGCTCACGCTGTTCCTCCTGCGGAGCGGAGAAGAAGTCCTGGCGGGAAAAGAGCTTCGGGGCGGAGAGCGGAGGAGTTCCTCCGCCCCCGCCCCGTGGCACGGCGTGACCTGTGAGGGTCAGATCAGCAGACGATGCTGGCGGTGCTCTTGTCCGGCGCGACGACGCCGTGCTCGGTGTAGCCCGGCTCCGACTTCTCGTCGTCGGCGAGGTTCTGCAGCTCGTTGATGTCAGACATGACGATCTCCTTCGGTCTGGTGAAGTGCCTGGTGTGCTTCAGGAAGAGCGGGTGGAGCCAGATCAGCAGACGATGCTGGCGGTGCTCTTGTCGGGGGCGACGACGCCGTGCTCGGTGTAGCCCGGCTCCGACTTCTCGTCGTCGGCGAGGTTCTGGAGCTCGTTGATGTCGGACATGAGTGCCTCCTCAGGCTGTTTCTTGCGGTCGCTCGACGACGTCGAGCGAGAACAGGGGGTCCGGGCGGTCGTCGAGCACGCCGGCGAGCACCGTCAGCACTCCGGCCGACCCGAACCACAGGTCGCCGCTGAGTCGCAGCGCGTGCTCACCGGGGACGTACGTCCCGGTCTCGTGCGGCACGGCGTAGAGGAACAGACGCTGTGCCAAGGTCTTCGCACGGTCCAGGCTCGCCTGGTCGCCGTGCCTGCGGCCGTGGTCGTGCAGGGCGAGGCTCAGTCCCGCCATGCCGTCGAACAGGCCGCCGTAGTGGGTGAACGAGCAGTTCAGTCCTGTCAGCAGGCCGGGGATCGCGGCGGCGACGCGGTCGTCGCCCGTCGTGGCCAGGTAGCGGCTCGCCACCATCAGCACGCCCGCGGTGCCGGTGCTCAGGTACGGCATCAGCCTGCGGTCGCGGTCCGAGACGGGGAACAGCAGCCCGCCCTCGGAGAGTTCGGCGCGGTCCAGCTCCTCGTGCAGGAACCGCAGTCCTCGTGCGAGATGGTCCTCGTCCCCGGTCAGCAGACCGAGGTGGTGGTGGAACAGCGCGAGCCCTGTCCGCCCGTCGACCAGTCCGGTGGCGTTGTTCCAGCCGAGCAGCTCGGACGGTGAGTCGGGGATGTCGTGGGCGTGCCGGACGGCCCGGTCCAGGTGGGCGCGGTCGCCGGTGTGCCGGTGCAGCGCGAGGTGGGCGAGCCCGACGCCGGCGGAACCGAAGCCGAGCGTCGCGGAACCCCGCAGCAGCGGGTGGTCGTCCGCCCGTGCCAGCAGTTCCTCGGCCTCGGCGATCCTGCCGTGCTCCGCGAGAACCCTGGCCACACCCGCCTGTCCCGCGACGAGTCCGGGAGGCAGGTCGTCGGCCTCCGTGAGCGCACGGGTGCAGAGCCGGTCCAGCAGTTCGTCCGACGGCGCTCCCGCCACGTGCAGGGCGTGCACGACGCCGGCGAGCCCGTGGCCGAAGCCGAGCTTGTTGGTGGCGTAGGACCGGGGACCCAGCGGCACGACGCCGTCGGGATGCCCGGTGTCGCGCAGGCCGGCGATCAGGCCGTCGCGCAACGTCTTCAGGCAGTTCCAGGGGTTCGACGTGACCTCGTCCGCGGACGGGACGGGGTCGGCGGCGCGCACTCGCGTCGCCAACGCCCACATCCGTTGCGGCACAAGGCCGTTCGGGTCGAGCTGCGCCTTCAGGTGGGCGAGCACGCCGTGGAACAGGTCGGCCGTCGTGTTGATCGGCGCGATCAACGCCAGCGCGATCGAGGAGAGCGCGTAGTCGTCGTAACGGACCGGGTCGCCGGCGAACCTCAGCGGGTCGGCCGGGAAGAACCCCGGCGTGCCGATCGGCGTCAGCGGCCCGCCGACGCGGGCGGCCGTCTCGAAGTCGATGAGCCGGATCCGGTCGTGCTCGTCGACGAGCACGTTGTCCGGGCTCAGGTCGATGAACGCGTAACCGAAGCCGTGCAACCGTTCCAGCTGCGCGGTCAGCTCGTCGAGGATTTTCGTGGCCCGCGAGTAGTAGGCCAGGAAGTCGTCGTCGGTCGCGGTGGACCAGATGATCGGGTTGTGCTCGACCCACCACGAGCGCAGCGAACGGCCGGGGACGAACTCGGTGACCAGGAACTCGTTCTCCAGGTGGCGGAAGTACCGCACCGGTTCGGGGGCGAAGCCGGAACCGAGGCGGTGCAGCTCCCGCAGCACCTCGTACTCGTTGCGCAGCCGGTCCTGGCTCGCGCTGGCAGGGCTCACCAGGCCGTGGTGGCCCCGGCTCTCCTTGACGAACACCGTGCGCCCGGTGGCGACGTCGGTGCCCTGGTAGGCGCCGCCGCCGTTGCTGTGGCGCAACGCCTTGTCGAACCGCACCCCGCCGAACTCCGGCGCGCCGGAGCGCTTCGGTGCGTCCACAGAGGACACGAGGAACGGGTCGGTGATGCCCTCCGGCGTGCTGAACCGGGTGCCGCGCACGTCCGGCACGCTCTGGCCGGCGGCGTCGAGGACCAGCAGCTCGCGCCAGCCCTGCGCGGTGAGCCTGTGCCGGGCGACGAACGCGCCGTAGCGGTAGTGCACGACCCGCGAGTCGCCGAACCGGCGATCGCTGAGCACGTAAGGGCCTTCCTCACCGTCGAACGCGGCGGCGAGGTCGCGCATGAGCGCCTCGGCGGTCGCGGCGTCCGGCGGGTAGGCGGCGCAGAACTTGCCGGACTGGCTGCGTTCCGCGTGCTTGTGGTGCGTCACCACGAAGTACAGCGAGCAGCTGAGGTGCTTGAACCCCACGCCGTGCGCCACGAAGATCGGCGCGGCGACGTCCAGCACGTGCTGGGCGCGGTCGGCGCGGGCCGACAGGTGGATCTTCCAGCCGTCGGTGACGCCGCCGAGCCTGTGCTCGGGGAACCATCCGGTCCACACGTCCTGGTGGTGCTCGCTCCAGTCCGCCGGCATGTCCGTCGCGGCGTATTCCGTGCCGCGGCGGGTGGTCCGGCTGAGCGGGGCGTAGAATTCCGGATCGGCGTGCACGAGTGAGATGCTCATTTCCTCGATCCCCTTTCCGGATTTCCTTGGGCTTTTCCCTTGCTCTGGAAACAATTCTGCTTCGCTGCCAACGAGTTCGGAAGTCCGTTGCGCGTCAGCTTCCGGACCGCTCGCGGGCAACAAGATGACCCCGTTGCGGGCTAACGAAAAGGGCGGGCACCCGCAGGTACCCGCCCTTGACGTGCGCCGGCTGTCAGTCCCAGCCGAACGCGCCGATCACGTCGTCGTCCTCGCCGACCGCGTTCGAACCCGCCTTGCGCAACATGTTTCCTCCTGAACAGTGTCACCTGCTGTTTTCAGGGCAATTGAAGGTCTCAGATCCAGCCGCGCCGGGCGGCCGCCATTCCCGCCTGGAACCGGCTGTCCGCGCCGAGCTCGTCCATCAGCCGCGCGATCCGCCGGCGCAGGTGCCGCACGGAGACGCCGATCTGCCGCGCGACGAGCTCGTCGGTCAGGCCGGACGCGAGCATCCGCAGCACGGACCTGTCCTCGTCCGACGGCACGTCCGCGGGTTCGGCGGCGAAGTCCCTGGCGCCGTCCCACAACTGCCGGAACCGCGCCACCAGCTCGCTCACGATCCCCGGCTGGTGCACGACCAGCGCGCCGGAACTCGCGTCGGTGGGGTCGGACGGCACGATCGCGATCCGTTCGTCCAGCAGGATCAACCGGGCGAGCGGGCCCTGCAGGAACCGGATCTGCGCGCCGGACGCCGTGCGCTCGCCGAGCCGGGCGCGGGTGCGTTCGCCGCGCAGCAACCGCTCGTCGTAGATGATCCGCATCGTCACGCCGCGTCCCAGGCTGCGGTTGTCGAGCCGCGACGCCTCCGCGCGGGCGGCCTCGCTGGACGCGCGCGCCGGCTGCACCGCGAACACGCTGGAGCGGGTGAAGAAGCACAGTTCCGCCAGGCGTTCGCGGATCCGTTCGGGCTCGGTGATGTGCTCGACCTCGACCGTGCGCGCGTCGTGCCGGAACCCCGCCGCGAGTCCCGCCAGCTCGGCCCGCGTGCCACCGATCTTCTGCTGGCGCCGCAACGTCTCCTGCTCCAGCCGCTCGATCAGGTCGCCGACCACGACCTCGGGGTCACCGGCCGCGTACCCGCACGGGGCGGCGGCCACCTCCACCACGCCGAGGGCGAGCAGGCCTGCCAACGCGTCGCGCACGACGCCGTCGTCGGTGAGGGCGAGCGACGCGAGGGTGCCGGTGTCCCGCAACGGGTCGGCGAGCAGGCTCCGGTAGACGCACTCCTGGATCGCGTCGAAGCCGAGATCACGCAGCGACATCCCACCACCCCGATCAGTTCCACCGCCTGGGGAGACTCTGCGCCACCTACTTGCGCGGTCACATGGGTAGTGGGTCCCCATATTCGCGCCGAGGTGTGGGGGCGGAGCACGCAGAAGCCCGGTCCCGCAGGGGCAGGACCGGGCTTCTCGCAGGTAGAACGGTTACTCGACCACCCAGGGACCGAACGCCTGCAGCGGTTCCTCGCACTTGGTCGCGTCCCCGATGACCACGGCCGCGAGCAGTTTGGGAGCCAGCAGGTGCACGCCGACGTGGTAGATGTCGGACGCGGTCACCTCGGCGAGCAGGTCGGGGCTGCGCCGGATCCAGTCGAGGTCCAGGCCGACCCCCAGCAGCGTCACCAGGGTCGTGGCGAGACCCGACCTGGTGGCGATCGACATCGCGAGGTTGCCCGCCGCGAACTGGCGGACGTCGCGCAGCTCCTGGGCGCTGGGCCGCAACGTCGACAGCCTGCCCAGCTCGTACCACATCTCCAGCAACGCGGGTGCGGTCACGTCGGTGGCGACGTCCGCCTCGATCACGAGCGTCGACCCCGCGCTGCTGTGCATGATCCGGCTGCGCGGCGTGTAGGTGTACCCCTTGTCCTCGCGGATGTTCGCCACCAGCCGCGACGAGAAGTACCCGCCGTAGATCAGGTTCGCGAGGTGCAGCGCGGGGAACAACGGGTCGTCGCGGCGCAGCGCGGGCCCGCCGATCCGGATCGACGACTGCACCGAGCCCGGCCGGTGGAACAGCCGGGAGGCGCCGGCGGGGGCCTCGTCCGGCAGCGGCGGCAGGTCCGGCACGGGGAGCCCGCCCGGCCGCCAGTCCGCGAAGTGCCTGCGCATCGCCGTGACGGCCCTGTCCGGGTCGACCAGGCCCACGACGACCAGCACGGCGTGGTCGGGCACGACCCGTTCGGCGTGCAGCGCACGCAGTTGTTGCGCGGAGATCGCGTCGACCTCGGCGCCGGTCGGCATGCTCGCGCCGTACGGGTGGTCGCCGTACAGGTGCCGGTGCAGGATCTCCCGCGCCCGGATGGCGGCCTGCGAACGGGCCGCAGTCAGCCGCGACGCGAGCCGCCTGCGTTCGGCCAGCACCTCCGTGTCCGGGAAGGTCGCCTCCCGCACGACCTCCGCGAGCACGGCCAGCAGGTCCTCGAACCGGTCCGCGAGCACGGTGCCGCTGAACAGCAACCGGTCGTGGTCGACCTCGGCGCGCAGGCTCGCCCCCAGCTCACCGATGCGTTCGGCGAGCCCGATCCGGCCCGTGGTCGCGGTGCCGGCCAGCACCGTCTCCGACAGCAGCCACGCGTGGGCCAGGTGGCCCGGTGTCATCGAGCCGAACGGGATGCTCAGCCGGATCTCGGCCAGCGGCGCACCGGGCCGTTCCAGCGCGAGGAGCCGCAACCCGTTGGCACAGCGGTCTTCCGTGACGTCCGGGGAGGTGAGCTCCGGCCACGGCCGCAACGCGGGGACAACGCTCGCCGTCATGCTGCCTTCTCCTGGTACGAGGCGGGCAGCAGCTCGACCACGGCCCGGCGGTCCGGTGTGATGCGCGAGGCCGCTTTCGCCACCTGCTCCGGCGTGATCGCGGTGAGCAGCGCGGGCAGCTCCCCGAGCAGTTCGGCGCGGCCGTGGCGCAGTTCCAGCGACGCCAACGCCTGCGTGCGCGCCAGCACCGCGTCCGTCTCGACCAGCAACCGGGTGCTGAGCCGCGTCGCGATCCTGGTCAGCTCCCGCTCGGCGGGACCGTGCTGCGCCACCAGTGCGAACTCCTCGGCGATGGCGTCGAGCACCTGCCGCGAGGTCGTGCCGGGGGTCTGCCGCGCACTGCACACCAGCGCCGTCGGATGACCGGTGTCGAGCGGGTCGCCGAGCATGCCGAGGTAGCAGCGGTGGCTCGTCGCGAGACCGTCCTGGCGCACCAGCCTGCGGTGCAGCCGGCACGCGGGGCCGTCGTCGGACATCACGTCGGCGAGCAGCAGGTACGGCAGGTACTCGTCCCACTCGCCGATCGGGTCGGGCACCCGCCAGCCCGCGGCCACGGCGGGCAGCGGCGCGTGCGGGTCGTACTTCGTCGTGCGGCGTTCGCCGGTCAGCTCCGGTTCCGCGAAGTCCGGCCGGGAAGGCCTGGGGCGGAACGGGATCGGCCCGAAGTGGCGATCCACCATCGCGAGCGCCTCGTCCGCCTCGAAGTCGCCGCACAACGTCAGCAGGGCGTTCGCCGGCGCGTAGTAGCGGTCGAAGAACTGGCGCGCGTCCGCGACGGTCGCGGAGTCCAGGTCCTCGAACGACCCGTAGCCGTCGTGCGAGTTCGCGAAGCTGTCGAACAGGACACCCGGCAGCGTCACCCACGGGAAGCAGCCGTACGGCTTGTTGGTGACGTTGGAGCGGATCTCCTCCTTGACGACGTCGATCTGCACGCGCAGGTTCTCCGCGTTGAGGTTCGGCGCCCGCATCCGGTCGGCTTCGAGGAACAGCGCGCGTTCCAAAGCGTTGCTGGGCAACACGTTGTGGTACTGCGTGTAGTCGAGGTGCGTGCTGCCGTTGAAGATTCCGCCGGACGCCTGCACGTAGTGCGCGTGGTCGAGCTTCGGCAGCAGCTCCGAACCCTGGAACATCAGGTGCTCGAAGAGGTGCGCGAACCCGGTGCGGCCCTCGGGTTCGGAGCGCATGCCGACGTCGTAGTGCACCGCCACGGCGACAACCGGAACGGTGCGGTCGGGTGCGAGCAACACCCGCAGCCCGTTGGCCAGCCGGGTGCGGACCAGGTGTTGGTGGGGTCGGTGCACGGCCGTCTCCTTCCGGTGCGCGTGCGGGGTCTTCTATCGGAATGGAACGCAGAGGCCGGGGCTGGTCAGCTCCTCGTCGGCCTCGAGCAGTTCGATGAAGTTCGGCGCCGAGGGCGTCTCGTCGTCGTGGTGCTCGGGTTCGGTCATGATCGTGTCACCTCCCTGCGCGCGCGGATGACGTCGAGCACTCCGGCGTCGAGTGCGTCGGAAAACGCTTGTGTGCGTGGAAGTTCGCCGCCGCAGCGGCGCCACCGTTCGTGAGATTCCTCGTTGTAGCCCGTGTCGAGCTCACCGACCGCGAGGCTCTCCTCGCCGACCGCGTCCCAGCAGCTGAACAACGTGCCGTCGGGGGCCACGACCGCGCCCAGGCGGCCGCCGGTCTCGGAGCAGAAGTCGCAGTGGTCGTCGCGCGGGCGGACGAGCCGGAAGCCCAGCTCCGCCGCCTTCGCGCAGGCTTGCACCGCTTCTCGTGCGGCCCGTGCGTCCGGTGCCGGGACGCCGGCGCCGTAGTCGAGCACGGGTGCGATCGCGAGGTTCGTGTTGGGGACGTCGAGAACGCCTGCCGCCTGGTCGAGGAGCGTCGAGAGGTGTGGCAGGACGTCCGGCGTCACGTTGACGCGCACGGTGAAGCGGATCCCCGTGTGCTGCTGGGCAGCGGCCACGTTCGCCAGGATCAGGTCGAACGTCGGCCTGCCCCCGCGCGTCACACGTGTCCTGTCGTGCCGGTCGCGCTCGCCGTCCAGGGTGACCTGGACGTTCCCGAGCCCGGCCTCGTCGAGCCTGGTGGCCGTGCGCCGGGTGAGCAGCACGCCGTTGCTGATCATGCTCGCGGTGACCGGCATCCGCGCACCGAACGCCCGCAGCACCTGCAGACACCCGGCGGGGTTGAGCAACGGCTCACCGCCGAACAGGAGCAGCTCCAGCCGCCGCACGCCCAGCTCGGCCATCTTCCTCTCCGCGAACTCGACACACCGCGCCACGTTGCGCGCGTCGAGCCGCGCGGGAGCGATGCGCCGCCTGCCGTCCGGGGTGTTCTGGAAGCAGTAGGAGCACCCGAGGTTGCAGCTCGTGGACGTCACGACGGTCAGGCTGTAGTGGTCCGGCTCCGGCACCGCGTCGATGCCCGTCCGTGCGAGCTGCACGCGGCCTTCCGAGGTCAGGTCACCGTCGCGCACCAGCCCGTCCGGCAGCAACGCCGTCGCCGACCGGCCGATGCACCACCAGCCGTTCTCGCCTCGCACCAGTCGCACGTCCCGCACCTCCCTCCGCGGTGTCGGCCGCCGGCGGTGGATCAGATCCCGTAGTAGTCGCCGAGGTCGTGGTACCCGCCGGTGCCGACGCAGCGCACGTCCTGGTCGCCGTACTCGTCACCGAAGTCCGGGGTCTTGAGCATCTGATCCACCTCCTTCCGCTCTGCCGTGGCTCAACTCTCGCCTGACGGGAGGGCGCGCGACAGCGGATCGAACGGCAGGTAGGGGACGCCGCGATGGCAGCTTGGTGACCTGCCGCCATCGGACATCGCGCTGGGCCGGTCGGTTCTGCCTGTCACGCGCGGCCGGGAGCCGCCGATGATCACTCGACGGGACCGCGACTTCCTCGGAGGACCACGATGGTGGGCGTTGTGATCGGGCACGGGTCGTTCGACGGGACCGAGACGGTCGTGGTGCCGGCCGGGCTGACGCTGCACTTCTTCACCGAGGAGGGGACGGGGCTGGCGATCGTCAACCTCCTCGAACTGCTCAGGGCCGGCAACCCCAGGATTCCCATGGGGTTCGCGAAGCCGGGGACGGTGGTGCCCAACTACAGGTACGACCCCTTCGCGCCGCACGAGCGCCGGGCGATCACCGCGCTCAACGAGAACCCCGCGCCCACGATCGTCGTCGGATCACCGGAGACGCCGAACACGCTGAGGCTGTGCGCGGACGTCCGGAGCTGCCCGAAGGACGGCCCGCACACCTGTGACGGCGTGTTCGGCCGTGCCGCGAGGGCGAAGTGGAACTACCTGATGATCTTCTCCTGCCGCATCGACACGCGGCAGAACCTGGCTCCGACCCTGGACCTGATGGCGCCGCAGGGCAGACGGGACCGGTCGGCGCACCAGGCGCTGGTCGACTGGGTGCAGACGTTCGTGGGACTGGACGCGGCTCGGCAGGACGCGCTGTGGGCGGGGCTGTCGCCGAACGAGCGGCTCCGGCTGGTCGCCTCCGACGAGGAGGTGCGCGAGTGGGACGACTGCCGCGCCGTCCGGGAGACGATCACTGCCTCGCCGGACCCGGCGAAGGTCGCCGCAGCCGCGTCCGTCGCGGTCAGGACTCGGCTGATCCGCGACCACCCGGAGCACCGCGCCGCGGTCCGCGCCGGGCTACGGTCGGATCCCGCCGACGCACGGGCCGTCAAGGCGTTCCTGCCGCTGTCGTTCGACGACAGGGTCGACGTGTGGGAGGCCCTGTCGGAGGAGGCCAGGCTCCGGTGGATGGCCGACCAGGAGGTCACGCACTGGGCCGCCGGGTTCAACGCCTGCTTCCTGTTCCGCTACGGCCTGCGGGGCGACCACCTCCTGGGTCTGCTGCGCAAGCTCGAACCGGGATCGCTGGCGGTGGTCATGACCGAGGTGCTGGTCACCGACCACCTCACCGAGAACGGCCTGCACGTCTAACGGACGGCGGCCGCGAGCCAGGCGGCGGGCACCGGTGCGACGGACCTGCCGTGGCCGATCGCGGGATCGACCCCCGCGTGCACCTCCGCCCGCCACCCGGCCCCGCCCAGCCACTCCTCCAGGTCGTCACGGGCCGCGGTGAACACGACTCCGTGCTTGCCCAGCCCGCCGCGGACCTGAGTGCCCTGGTCACCGAGCATCGAGACCGCGAGGTGTTCGAGCAGCAGGTGGCTGCCGGGGGCCGACAACGCGGTCACGGCGTCGAGAAGCGCGTCACCCTCGTCGAGCGTGAGGTACATCAGCACGCCCTCGACCAGCCACGCGGTCGGCGCCGCGGGGTCGAACCCGGCGGCGAGCAGGGCGGCGGGCCAGTCCGTCCTGAGGTCGGCGCCCACCCCGACCCGCTCGCAGGCCGGCGCCAGGCCGGACTGCTCGACGAGTGCCGTCTTGAACTCGGTCATGTCCGGCAGGTCGAGCTCGAACCAGCGGGTGTCCCGCGGGCACGGCAGGCGGGTCGTGCGGCCGTCCACCCCCGCCGCGAGCGTCACGACCTGCCGCGCGCCGTTGTCCAGCGCGTACCTGACGCGGTCGTCGAAGTAGCGGGTGCGCACCACGTGGTACGACGGGAAGCCGCTGGACGTGATGCCCATCTGGGTGATGAACGCGGCCAGCGCCGGGTGGTCGCCCGCCGCGGCGACGAGGAAGCTCGCCAGCGGGTCGGTGAACAGCGGGTCGGGTCCGCCTGCCTCCCTGTGCCGCACCCAGGCGGTGTACAGGGCGGTGTGGCTCAGGCCGTCGACGGGGATCTTCAGGTCCGGCATCCACTCTCCTCTGGTCGCCCCACGAGGATTCCGCGTGCGGGCGGCCGGTGACTTCCCGCGTCCGAGTGACGCGCGTCGCGCTCCGCCGATTCGAGTCGGCCAGTGCCGACCGCCTAGGGTGCTGCGTGTCGCGGTGCGGCCTCGCCCGGATGCCTGGGTGCCTCCACGAGCGCGGTCGCTGCCAGGGACAATGGCTCCCGACCGTTCAGCTGCAGGAGGATTGTTGATCCACAAGTTCTCGGTTCGCTCCGCGGGGGTCGCGGAGCCCGACATCCGTGAGCTCGGCCGATCGTGGGAGCTCGACGACCTCGAGGTGTGGCGCGACTACTACGTCGAGTTCGAGGGCACGCCGGATCCCGCCGCGCTGGCCGAGGTGGCCGCCGTGCTCGGGGACCAGCTCGACGTCGAGGTGTCCCTGGACCAGCCGCTGGAGCCGGGCGCCGTGCAGGTCGCCTACAAGCGCGGCGTGGTCGACAACGAGAGCGACTCGATCATCACCGTGTGCGGGTTGCTCGGGGTGAAGGCGCGCGCGGGCAAGGTCGCGACCAGCTACCGGTCGGCCTCGCCGACGCTGCGCGACCTGGTCGCCGGCACGCGGTTCAACGCGACGATCGAAGAGCTGCACGACGAGGAACCGCACTACGACACCCTCGTGCCGCAGGGCCACTACGAGTCGGCCGCCCGGTTCGACCTGCGCGGGCTCGACGACGCGGCGCTCACCGAGCTGGGTCTCGCCGGTGGCCGCAACCTCTCGCTCGTGCAGATGAAGCACGTCCAGCACGTGCAGAGCACGCTCGGGGACGAGTTCGTCACCGACGTCCTGCTGGAGGCGCTGGACGCCCGCTGGAGCGACCACTGCGCGCACACGACGTGGAAGTCGCTGGGCAGCCTGCTCGGCAGGCTCGTCCAGGCCGCGAAGGACGTCGACAACCCGAACGTGCTCAGCATGTTCCACGACAACGCGGGCGTCTGGGACTTCTACGACGGCCACGCGATCGCGATCAAGGCCGAGACGCACAACGGCCCGTCGGCGATCTCCGGCTACTTCGGCCAGCTGACCAAGCTCGGCGGCGTGCTGCGCGACATCCTCGGGACGGGGCTGTCCGCCGACCCGATCGGCAGCTTCGAGTACACCGCCGTCGGCGAGCCCGAGGCGCCCGCGCCGATCAAGGGCCGTCCGGACGCGAAGAGGCTCGCGGGCGAGACGATCCGCGCGATCAAGGAGTACGGCAACACGTTCGGCGTGCCGATGATGTCGTCGCGCATGACGTTCCACCCCAGCTACCGCGCCAAGCCGTTCGCGCTCGGCGGCAGCATCGGCCTGCTGCCCGTGTCGGCGGCGCAGCGCGGCACCCCGCGTCCCGGCGACTTCGTCGTGCTGATCGGCGGCCTGACCGGCAACGAGGGCATCCACGGCGCGTCCGCCAGCTCGGCCGGCGCCACGATGGACACCGCCGCCGTGCAGATCGGCGCGCCGCTGGAGCAGGTCAAGTTCCGCAAGGCGCTGATCGAGCTGCGCGAGGCGGGCTGCATGAGCGCGCTGACCGACGTCGGTGGCGCGGGCCTGAACAGCGCCGTCGGTGAGATCGGTGAGGCGTGCGGCGTGTGGATCAACACGGCGCTGGTGCCGTTGAAGACCGCGGCGCTGCCGATGTGGCGGATCCTGCTGTCCGAGTCGCAGGAGCGCATGCTGCTCGCCGTCCCGCCGCAGCACCAGGAGCGGGCGAAGCAGATCCTCGACCGCCACATGGTCCGGTCGACGGTCATCGGCCGGTTCGCGGACACGAACCGCTACCACGTCTTCCACGCCCCGGACCTGACCGAGGAGGCGCTGATCGCGGGCGCCCCCGACGCCGTGCCCGCGCACCAGGGCGAGACCGGCTTCGACGTGGCCTACGACCTGCTCGACCTCGACGTCGAACGGTTCGAGGTCGGCCCGCCGCCGCGTCCGACGGACGTCGTGGAGTGGCCGGAGCTCGCGCCCACGCAGCTCGCCGGGCTGCTGGAGGAGGTCGTCGCGGACGCCGAGGTCGCCTCGCAGCACTTCGCAGACTCGCAGTACGACTCCACGGTCCAGGGCAACACCTGGTACGGCCCGCACTACGGCACCGAGCAGTCGGTCCGCACGTCCTACTGGGCGGGCACGCCGGTCACCGGTTCGCCCGCCGCGGCCGTGCTCAACACCGCGTTCAACCCGTGGATGTTCGACGCCGACCCGGTCGCCGCGACCCGTCAGATGTTCTGCTCGGCGATCGCGGGCCAGGTGCTCGCGGGTGTCGCCGTGAAGGACATCTGCATGTGCGACAACTTCTACACCCCGCACCTGTCGCCGCACTGGCGCGAGTGGCTGGTCGGCATGGTCGA
The DNA here is from genome assembly GCF_042721515.1 of Lentzea sp. NPDC058436. Classification (NCBI taxonomy): domain Bacteria; kingdom Bacillati; phylum Actinomycetota; class Actinomycetes; order Pseudonocardiales; family Pseudonocardiaceae; genus Lentzea; species Lentzea sp. NPDC058436. The sequence continues at coordinate 658,848 of NZ_JBHXLF010000003.1, read as the reverse complement.
CGAGCTCGCCGTGCTGGTCCGCCACTTCGGCGTGCCGCTCATCTCGGGCAAGGACTCGTCGGCCGGCTCCGTGCAGACCGACGAGGGCCTCGTCAGCGTGCCGCCCGCGGTGTTCCTGTCCGCGCTGGGCAAGGTGCCGCACACCGACGACCTGCTGCGCGAGCAGTGGACCACGGCGGGCAACGTGCTCGTGCGCGTCGGCCTGGAGACGTCGTCCCCCGTCGGCACGGTCGCCGCGCGCAAGCTCAGCCTGCCGACCGGCGCGCTCGACGACCTGGAACTGTCCGATGTGGACAGCTACCTGACCGCGCTCGCCGCGAGCCGTGCCCTGCTGCGCAGCGGTGCCCGCATCGGCGCTGGTGGTGTCGCCGCCACGCTCGCCCAGGGCGCGCTGGCCGGCGGCATCGGCGTGAAGCTGGAGTCGGGGAGCACCGAGTCGCTCTTCGCCGAGCACCGCGTCGGCGCCGTCGTCGAGGTCGCTCCCGAGGACGTCGACGCACTGCCCGCCGAGCTCAACCCCGTCGTCCTCGGTGTGCTGGAAGGCACGCTGGAGGGCACCGGGATCGCGCTCGAAGGCATCGACCTGTTCGCACCGGCCGCGCGCGACGGCTGGCTCAACTCGTTCACGGCGAGGATCGCATGAAGCCGACCGTCAACGTCCTGTACCTGCCCGGCACCAACTGCCAGGAGGAGACCGTCCGAGCGTTCGCCGAGGTAGGTGCCGAGCCGCGGATGCGGTTCGCGGCCGACCTGCTCGCGGGCACCGAACGGCTCGACGACGCCGACATCCTCTGCATTCCTGGAGGGTTCTCGTTCGGCGACCACCTCGGCGGTGGCGCGGTGGCGGCGGCGTTGCTGCGCAGCCACCTCGCGGACCAGTTCGAGACGGCCCGTTCCCGTCCGCTCATCGGCATCTGCAACGGGTTCCAGATCGCGGTGCGCGGCGGCTGCTTCGGCAAGGTCGGCCTGAAGGTCAACAGCGCCGGCACGTTCCGCAACGAGGAGAACCAGCGGCACGTCGTCGAGAACGACAACGACAGCCCGTGGCTCACCGGACTGGGCGGTCAGACGCTCACGTTCCCGTGCGCGCACGGCGAGGGCCGCTTCGACCCCGGCAGCGAGACGGCGGGCTTCCGCGTCGCGCTGCGGTACGAGAAGGACTCGAACCCGGACGGGTCGTTCGACGACATCGCCGGTGTGACGAGCGCGGACGGGCTCGCGTTCGGGCTCATGGACCACCCGGAGCGGGCGATCGACCGCGAGGTGCGGCTGGCGTTCTTCGAGAACGGTGTGCGCGCGGTCCGTTAGCGGTGCTGGTGCCGGCCCTACCGCGAGAGCGGGGGCCGGCACCATGTCCGCGCCATGATCATCACGGCACCGTGGTGATCATGAAAACACTCCTGATCGCGGCACTCGTCGCCGCGACTCCCCTACCCCCGTTGCAACCGGAACTGCTGCACGCGGCCATCGCCGACCTGGAGCACCCGGTCGTGACGTCGGCGCAGCTGCGGGTCGCGGGCCCGGCCGGCCGCTGGTACGGCGCGGAAGGCCTCGCGGACGGGCAGCGGGAGGTCCGCCCGGACGACAGGTTCCGGATCGGCAGCGTCACCAAGGTGTTCGTGGCGACCGTCGCGCTGCAGCTCGTGGCGGAGCGCAGGCTCAGCCTGGACACCAAGGTCCGCCACTACTTCCCGGACGTGCCCGAGTCGCTCGACGCCGTGACGGTCGGGCAACTCCTCAACCACACCAGCGGGATCCCGAACGAGGTCGGCTACCCGGACCTGAGCACACCGGACAAGGTCATCGCGCACCGTTACGACTCCTGGACGCCGCAGCAGCTCAGGGACCTGATCCCGGAGAGCGAGCCGAAGTTCACGCCCGGCACGAAGCAGGAGTACCGCGGCATCAACTACCTGCTCGCCACGATGATCGTCGAGAAGATCACCGGCCACGACCTGGCGCGGGAGGTGGAGAAGCGCGTCACCCGCCCGCTCGGCCTCACGAAGACCTATGTGCCGCAACGGAACGAGACCACGATCCGCGGCGCGCACGTGCACGGCTACCTCGACGTGCCGGGTCAGGGCAGGGTCGACGTCAGCGACTTCAACTCGTCCCGTGCCCACGGCGAGGGCGACATGGTCTCCACGACCGGCGACCTCACCCGGTTCGCCGACGCGCTGTTCGGCGGCCGGCTGCTGCCGGAGCCGTTGCTGGAGAAGATGTTCACCCTGCCCGAGGTGTCCATGGTGGACGGAACGCCCGCGAGGTACGCCACCGGCCTGCAGACCTTCACGGTCAACGGCGTCGAGGTGTGGGGCAAGACGGGGGAGTGGTACGGCTATGCGGCGGGCATGTTCTCGACGCGCGACCAGCAGCGCCGGATCGCCTACTCGTTCACGCCGACGGTCAGGGACGCCAGTCAGCAGCAGATGACGCTGCGCATCGCGAACGCCGTGACTAGTTCCTGATCTGGTCGGCCTTGATCCCGTACTGCGCCATCTTGCGGTAGATCGTCGCCCGCCCGATGCCGAGCTCGGCGGACGCCTGCGCGATCGTCGCGCCCGGCGCGGTCAGGCACCGCACGATCTCGTCGCGTTCCAGGACCTGCAGCCTGCTCAGGCGGTGGCCGACTCCGGCGAACACCTCGGCGGGCAGGTGCTGCACGTCGACGACGTCCGAACGGGCGGCGGCGACGCGCACGACGTGGCGCAGCTGTTTGGTGTTCTCGGGCCACTCGTACGACAGCAGGGCGCGCGCGGCGGCCGAGGTGAACGTGACCTCACGGCCTCGGTCGCGGTGCGCGAAGTAGTGGGCCAGCGGCAGGATGTCGTCCGGGCGCAACCGCAGGGCCGGTGCCTCCACCACGACGTCGACCAGCGGCGCCAGCGCCTCGGGCAGTGCCTCGGTCGCGGTCAGGACGAACCCGGTCAGCAGCGGTGCCAGCGACGACGCCGCCCACGCGGGCAGCGCGTCGACGTCCGAGACGACGACGCACGTGTCGGCCTTGCCCAGCTCCGGGGTCCACAGCCGCAGCCACTCCCCGACGGCGTCCGGGGCGGGCGGACGGGCGTTGAGCAGGCGTTCGCGGGGGCGGACCGACCGCCGCGCGCACGTGGCCAGCGCGGTCTTGCCCGCTCCCGGCTCGCCGACGACGGCCACCACGCGGCCGTCCAGCATCGCCTCGGCCGCCGTCGCCACCGCGGACGTCCAGGCCGACGACAGCCTCGGCGGCTCCACGCGGTCGGCGTAGACGCGGAACACCTCGCCGCGCGGGGTCGGGCGGGCCTTGCGACCCGAGGCGCGGGCCAGCATCAACGCCGCCGTGTTGCCCGCCGCGGCCTGAGCCAGCGCCAGCAGCAGGTCGGACGACTGGTCGGACCAGGTCGTGAGGTTCACGCTGCCCGCCAGCGCGCCGGACACCGGGTCGACCACCGGTACGGCCGCGCACGTGTAGCCGCGCAGGCCCGTGCAGTAGTGCTCGTCGGCGCGGACCAGTGACGCGGTGCGGTCGGCGAGCGCGAGGCCCAGGCCGTTCGTGCCGGCGTTGGTCTCGGCGAAGTAGAAGCCGGGAGCCAGGTAGACGCGGTCGAGCGAGCGGACGATGGACGGGTCGGTGCACAGCCTGGTCAGGACCAGTCCGTCGCTGTCGGTGATCATCAGGCTGATGGGCTCGTTCGACAGCGTGGCGTGCAGGCCGCGCAGCACCTCGTGGCCGCACTCGTAGAACAGCGAGGACGTGTCGACCGTGCCGGTGAAGACCGGCCGCACCTCGTCCTCGGGCACGCCGTACCGCTCACTGCGCAGCCACGACGCCCGCAGTCGCTGCGGGATCGCGGCCAGCTGCCGGTCGTCCACGTCGACCTCCTCGTCGCGCGTTCGAAGCCCAGAGTACGGCCGCCACGTCCGTTCGGCGTGTGGCCCGCTGTCTCAAAGTGAGACACCGGGTGGGTGCCTGAGCTGCGCCGATCTTCCTACGGTCTGCCACAACCACCACAGGAGGCGGCCATGTACTCGAAGGACGGCGAGACCTACTTCATCGTCGACGCGCACGTCGCTCTCTGGGACGCCCGCCCGGAGAACCAGCGCAACATCCACGGCAAGCAGTTCATCGACTGCTTCTACGACTACCACCGCAACCTCTCGCCCGAGTCGGAGGTGTGGCCGTACGAGGAGTACCTGTACCAGGGTGGCGACCGCCTGATGAAGGACCTCTTCGACGACGGGTACGTGGACCACGCGATCTTCCAGCCCGCCCACCTCGGCGCGTTCTACAACAACGGGTTCGGACAGACCGAGGAGGCGTGGGAGCTCACCTCCCAGCACCCGGACAAGCTCACCTACAACCACTGCTGGGACCCGCGCCGTGAGCAGAAGGGCCTCGACGAGCTCAAGCGCGACGCGCAACGGTTCGGGCTCAAGGGTGTGAAGCTCTACACGGCCGAGTGGTACGGCGACTCGCGCGGCTACCGGCTCGACGACCCGTGGAGCTACAAGTACCTGGAGGCCGCGCAGGAGCTAGGCATCCGCAACATCCACGTGCACAAGGGGCCCACGATCCGGCCGCTCGACCGCGACGCGTTCGACGTGGCCGACGTCGACCACGTGGCGACGGACTTCCCCGAGCTGAACTTCGTGGTCGAGCACTGCGGGCTGCCGCGCCTGGAGGACTTCTGCTGGATCGCCACCCAGGAACCGAACGTGCACGCCGGGCTCGCGGTCGCGATGCCGTTCATCCACACCCGGCCGCGGTACTTCGCGCAGATCATCGGCGAGCTGCTGTACTGGCTGAACGAGGACAGGATCCAGTTCTCCAGCGACTACGCGCTGTGGACGCCGCGCTGGCTGGTCGAGCGGTTCGTGGACTTCCAGATCCCCGAGGACATGACCGAGTACGCGCCGCTCACCGTGGCCCAGAAGAAGAAGATCCTCGGCCTCAACGCGGCGCACATGTACGACATCCCGGTGCCCGAGGGCCTCGACATCGCGCCGGTCGAGCAGGAGGCGGTGGCGGTCGCATGATCAGGACGGCCGTGTTCAAGGCGCTCGACGAGGTGATGGATCCCGAGCTGGACGAGCCCATCACGACGCTCGGGTTCGTCCGGTCGGTCGAGCTGGACGGCGGTGTCCTGACCGTCCACTTGCGACTGCCGACCGCGTTCTGCTCGCCGAACTTCGCGTACCTCATGGCGTCGGACTCGAAGGACGCGTTGCGCGACCTGGCGCCGCACGTGGTCGTGGTGCTCGACGACCACCACGACTCGGACGTGATCAACCGGGGCATCGCCGCCGACTCCGGGTTCGTCGGCACGTACGGAGAAGAGGCCTCCCGTGAACTGGAGGAGCTGCGGCTCACGTTCCAGCGCAAGGCCCACGCGGCGGCCATGGAACGGGCCGTGCGCGACGTGCCGGTCGACCGCCTGAGGTCGTTGACGCTCAGAGACCTCCCGGCGACCAAGGCGGCGGAGGCGTTGCGGCGCAGGCGTTGCGCGCTCGGCTTCGACACCTCACCGGACGCGCCGGTGCTCGTCGACGACACCGGCGTGCCCCTGCCCGCGGGCCAGCTGCCGCTGCGGCTGCGGTTCGCCCGTTCGGTCGGCATTTCCATCGAGGGCAACGCGCACTTCTGCCGCGGCCTGCTCCGCACCCGTTACGCAATGGAGGAATCGGCATGAAGGCCGTCCAGGTAGTCGGCTACCACCAGGCGCTGGAGCTCACCGAGGTCGAGCAGCCGAAGGCGACCGGCCCGTTCGACGTGGTCGTGCGCATCGGCGGCGCGGGCGTGTGCCGCACGGACCTGCACATCCTCGAAGGGCAGTGGGCGGAGAAGTCCGGCGTGGTGCTGCCGTACACGATCGGCCACGAGAACGCGGGCTGGGTGCACGAGGTCGGACCGGCCGTCACGAACGTCGCGGTGGGCGACAAGGTGATCGTGCACCCGCTGATCACGTGCGGCCTGTGCCGTGCCTGCCGCAGCGGCGACGACGTGCACTGCGCCGCCTCCCAGTTCCCCGGCATCGACACCGCCGGCGGGTACGCGGAGTACCTGAAGACGTCCGCCCGCAGCGTCGTGAAGATCGACGACGCGCTGGAACCCTCCGACGTGGCCGCGCTCGCCGACGCGGGCCTCACGGCGTACCACGCGGCGGCCAAGGCGGCTCGAAGGTTGCGGCCGGGGGACCGGTGCGTGGTGATCGGCGCCGGCGGCCTCGGACACATCGGCGTGCAGGTGCTGAAGGCGTTGACGGCGGCCGAGATCGTCGTCGTGGACCGCAACCCGGACGCGGTGAAGCTCGCCGAGACGATCGGCGCGGACCACGGCGTCGTCGCGGACGGCTCGCACGTCTCCGCGGTCCTCGACCTCACCGGCGGCGACGGCGCCGAGACCGTCATCGACTTCGTGGGCGAGGGCGGTGCCACGAAGGACGGCGTGGCGATGCTGCGGCGGGCGGGCGACTACCACGTCGTCGGCTACGGCGAGAACATCGACGTGCCCACGATCGACATCATCTCCACCGAGATCAACCTGATCGGCAACCTCGTCGGCTCCTACAACGACCTGTGCGAGCTGATGGTGCTGGCGGCACAGGGGAAGGTCACGCTGCACACGCAGAAGTACCCGCTGGACAGGTTCCAGGACGCGATCGACGACCTCGACGGCGGACGGGTGCGGGGCCGCGCGATTCTCACACCCTGAGCCGGATTCGTTCGGGCTGTAACGCTCGGCCGGAACGACGTGATGAACGATCCATGGGCCTGGTCACCGTCGAGGGCAGCCATGTCGGTTTCACCGACGCGCTGTCGCGTGTCGCCGAGCAGCTGAAGCCGCTCGGCGACGCGGGCCGGTGCGTCGCGGAGACGTACGCACTGGCCACCGAGATCCGCCGGATCAGCGAGGCGAAGGCGGTGGACGACAGGGACGTCAAGCTGGCGGCGCTGGACCAGCGCCGCCGCGAGTCCTCCTCCACGCTGCGCAGCATGCGCAAGGAGCTCGGCCGTGCCGACAAGAGCGCGGCGGCGTTGCGCGAGTGCATGGTCAACATGCAGCGCGCGACCGTCAAGCCGGGCATCGCGCTGGCCGAACGCCGCGCGTACATCGACCTGACCCAGCACTTCACCACGATGCTCGTGCAGCACCACTCCGACCTCACCGGAGGCGTCGCCGACGTCATCGACAAGGTCCTCAACGGGTCCGGCGCCGCCGCCCTCGCACCCACCCGCACGCCGCGCCGCCGCCGGTGAGCCGCCGGAACAACCGCGGCTGCGGCGGCTGCGGGCTCGCGATCTTCGCCGTGTTCTTCCTGGTACCGCTGGCGATCGTGCTGATCTCACCGGCGATGGCGGCCCGCATCCACGTCGACGGCGTGCCGGAGCACCAGCCGTTCCTGCATGAATGGCTTTGGGGCGCCGCCGTCTCCGTCCCGCTGAGTGTCCTGTTGGTCCGGTTCGCGTTGAAACGCGACGGACGGGTGCGCGGCGCCCCGCCGCTGAAGCGGTGGTCAGGCCTCTTCGGACGCGGCCTGGTGCTGCTCACCGCCGTCAACGTCTTCGCCTTCCTGCACAAGGGACCGTCCACCGCGGGCGAGCACGTCATCGACGACGGTCTGCCGTTCTTCGGCACGGCCGCGCTCGTCGGTGCCGGCGTGCTCGTCGTGATGTCCCTGTGGGACCGCCGCGCCCGCCGCGTCAGCGTCGAGGAGGTGCGCGAGGCCGCCGCCCAGGCCGACCGCGCGCTGAAGCGCGTCCGCGCCGAGAACGCCAAGGTCCGCCGCCAGGCCGAACAGGTGCAGGCACGCCTGGTGAAGCTCCAGGCCCGCGACCCGGGACGCTCCGACGTCGAGTTCCACTCGCTGCGCGTCTTCCACCGCGAGTCGTACCAGTGCGCCGACACGGCACACGACGCGTACTCCTCCGCGCAGATCTCGCTGCGCACGATGTCCTCCCTGGTCCGCCGGGCCCGCAGCGCGCCGCTCCAGCTGACCGTGAGCAGGCGGGCCCGCGCCGAGATGCGGGAGGCCGCGGCACATCTGGCCAGGTCGCAGGGCGAACTGCGCACGCAGGTCGACCACGGGCTGGGCATGGTCCGCGACCTGAACGCCAACACGTCCGAGCTCAAGCACGAGATCCGCGACAGCTGCGGCGCGCAGGGCCGGCAGTGGTTCGAGGAGCTGGAAGTGCGCATCGAGCAGGCGCGTGAGGAACGCCGTGCGACCCATCTCCGCTGATCGTCGCGGTCGAACAAGAAAACGACTCGCGTTCACCGCTGTCGGAGAACCTGCGGGCACTCGCGAACCGGACGAAAGAATTTCTATTCCACGCCAATCCTTCTGGCTAGGGGTTCTGCCGGGCAGAAAACGGACAGAAAACGCGCAGAGTGTCTGAGCGCGCGGCCGCGGGTTACCCGGACGGAGTAGTCCCGGTCGCCGTGTGGCCCAGGACACTGCGGCAGGCGGGTGTGCCGCGCCCTGACCGATGCCGGTTTCGTCTCGTCACGGCCATGACCAGCGGAATTGACGCGTTCCTGATGACGGGGAACTGCTCGGGGGCGACAGGGGAATAGGGGAGTTGATCACTGTGGGTCGCGTGAATTCCCGAAAAAGCACTGGTGACGGAAAGCGACGTCCGGTCGCGCTGCGTTCTTGCTTAGAAGATGCCATGCGCCCGTGTCAAGCTGCCGCCCATTAGGGGCTCGTTCCCAGTGTTCGCTGACAAAAGTCCAGCTCGGCGTCCCTTTCGCCCGCTCGGACATGGCCGGTCCCCCTAGCTGCGGGAGTGCGTTCCCCCAACGCGACAGGGCGGTCGAACTCGGATAGGGGGTGTTGCGCCGCGCATCTGACTGAGTACTCTGCTCTCACCCCTCCAAGATCATCGCTGTTGATAGTGTTGATCTTGCAGTGCTATCTTTCCGTCGCCAATTCGGGTGGTCGTGGAGCGTTGTGAAGCTGAAGAACGTGCCTGAGACGAATTACAAGACAATTCGTTCTCGGCTCACTGGTGTCGTGGTGGTTCCCAGCGTCGTCCTTCTGGCCATGTGGGCGCTGTTCTCGTCGTACACGGTGTTCGAGGGTCTCTACCTCCAGCTGGTCGCCTCCGGCGCGCGGGACGCGTCGATCCCCGCCGTCCAGTCCTTCGCGTCGCTGCAGAAGGAACGCGAGCTCAGCATGACGAGCCTGAGCCGTTCCGGCGGGTCCTCGTCGGCGTTGCTCAAGCAGCAGCAGGACACCGACAAGGACGTCGAGAAGATGAAGGCGGCCTTCGGCGAGCTCGCCTCGCAGGCGCCGCAGGAGATCGTCGACGGCATCAACAAGCTCAACGGGCTCCTCGACCAGCTGCCGGACCAGCGCGAGCGCCTGGAGTCCGGCAACTCGTCCAAGGACGAGGTCTACCGCTACTACAACAGCGTCCTCGACGCCGGTGGGTCGCTGTTCGGCACGCAGGCCCGCATCGTGCCCGACGCGGAGACCGTGCAGGGCGCGCTCGGCGCGCTCCAGGCGTTCCAGGCCTCCGACGCCATGTCGCGGTCCAGCTCCATCGCCGCCGGTGCGATCGCGGCGGGCAAGTTCACGCCGGAGGAGCACCGCGACTTCGTCCAGCTCGTCGGCGCGTACCACTTCACGCTCAACGTCATCGAGCCGACCGCGCTGCCCGAGGTGCGCGAGCACTACAAGCAGATCATCGGCAGCGCGCCGTACCAGCAGCTGGTGACGTTCGAGAACCGCCTGCTGCAGAACGCGGAACGGCCGATCGGCCAGCAGGTCGCGCTGGGGGACTACGAGAACGCCACCCGCGCGGTGTCCCAGGAGATCACCACGCTGGTGCAGGAGCAGTCCACCGGCGCCGTGAACATCGCCATGGCGAACGGCAAGGACAAGTTCACCACCGTCCTCATCGGCAGCCTCATCGCCCTCATCGCGGTCATCGCCGGCATCTTCGTCGCCGTGCGCGTCTCGAACCGGCTGGTCAACAAGGCGTTGATCGTCCGCCTGATCAGCCTGAAGAGCGACTCGCTGAAGCTCGCCCACGAGCGGCTGCCGAGCATCGTCGAACGGCTGCGCGACGGCAAGCACGTCGACGTCGCCGCCGAGGTTCCCGCGCTCGACTACGGCAACGACGAGATCGGGCAGGTGGCCGACGCGTTCAACGCCGCGCAGTACACCGCCGTCGCCGCGGCCGTGAAGGAGTCGCAGACCCGTGAGGGCGTGAACCGCGTCTTCCTCGACATCGCGCGCCGCAACCAGGGTCTCGTGCACCGCCAGCTCAAGATCCTCGACAAGCTGGAGCGCGAGGAGGAGAACCCCGACCACCTCGACGCGTTCTTCCAGCTCGACCACCTCGCGACCCGCGCCCGCCGCAACGCCGAGAACCTGATCATCCTCACCGGTGAGCAGCCGGGCAGGCAGTGGCGCAAGCCGGTGCGCATGCTCGACGTCGTCCGCGCCGCCGTCGCGGAGACCGAGCAGTACGCCCGCGTGAAGGTGAACCCGGTGCCGGAGGTCGCGCTGGTCGGCGCCGCCGTCGCCGACACCATCCACCTGATCGCCGAGCTCGTTGACAACGCGACGTCGTTCTCGTCGCCCCGCTCGCAGGTCGAGGTCCACAGCAGCGAGGTGCCGCAGGGTCTCGTCATCGAGATCGAGGACCACGGCCTCGGCATCAAGACCGAGGACCGCGAGCAGCACAACAAGATGCTGGAGGCGCCGCCGGACTTCGAGGCGATGAGGCTGCGCGGCGAGTCCCGCCTGGGCCTGTTCGTCGTCGCCCGGCTGGCCGCGCGCCGCCACATCCACGTCGAGCTGCGCGACTGCCCGTCCGGCGGCACCATCGCGCTGGTCCTGATCCCGACCGAGCTGATCGTCGGCGAGGCGGGCGCGGTGGACCCCGCGGACTCGGTGCAGATGCCGAAGCCGACGTTCCGCCAGCAGACGATGCAGCAGGCCGCGCGGTCGCCGGAGGCCCTGGAGGCCGCGGTCCCGATGCAGGGCGACCTGACGCACGACTCGTTGCCCGCCGAGAGGCCCACGGAGACCTTCCACCTGGACGAGTTCTGGGCCGGGAGGGCAGTGGGAAACGGCGCGGCCCCAGACCCGGAAAGGGATCTGGACAGCAACAGCGGGCAGCTCGAGCTGCCCCGGGACGACCGCCGGGCAGGCGCCTGGCCGACCGACGACCCGGCGGAAGGTGAGGCCACGACGCGCCAGAACGCCAGGCCCGAACTGCCGCGCCGGAGGCGGCAGCAGCACCTCGTACCGCAGTTGGCCAACGACGACCTCCGGCCGATGCCCGAACTCGCGGAGTTCAACCCCGAGGAACGGGCGGAACGCACCCGCGACGGAATGTCCGCCTTCCAGCGGGGCACGCGTGACGCCCGCCAGGCCGACGACGTCGTGGAACCGTGATCACGAATACTGAAAGGGCTATTTCCGTGGACGACCTGACCAGCGGGCACCCCGAGCTCAACTGGCTGCTGGAGGACCTCGTCGCGAGAGTGGTAGGTGCCCGGCACGCGGTGGTGCTCTCCGCGGACGGCCTGCTGCTCGCCCACTCTCCCGAACTCTCCAAGGACGACTCCGATCACCTCTCGGCGATGGCGTCGGCGTTCCAGAGCCTCGCTCGCGGCACGGGGAGACACTTCGGAGGAGGCCAGGTCCGCCAGACCATCGTGGAGATGGAGCGCGCACACCTGTTCGTCACCGCGGCCGGACAGGGAGCCTGTCTCGCGGTGGTGGGCGACGAGGACGCCGACATGGGCATGATCGCTTACGAGATGAACATGCTCGTGAAGCGCGTAGGCGCCTACCTCTCCTCGGCGCCGCGAACAATGGCCTCGCCGAGGATGCCGAACCCCCTCGGGTTGTCATGAGCAACTCCTCCGACTGGTGGTACGACGAGGCGGCGGGCCCGATGGTCCGCCCCTACGCCATGGTGAGCGGTCGCACCAGGCCCAAGCCCGCGGGCGAGGACCTGACCCTCACGACCCAGGTCCGGGCGCTGCGCACGACAACGGACCAGGGCACGCTGTCGGTGGAGCACCTGGAGATCATCAAACTCTGCCGGAAACCGCTTTCCGTCGCGGAGGTCGCCGCCTACCTGCACGCCCCGCTCGTCGTGGTGAAGGTGCTTCTGAGCGACCTCATCCAGCGCGGTGACGTGATCACCAGCGGCCCGTCCACCAAGGTGGTCCCGGTCGACATGAACCTACTCCAGAAGGTGCTCGATGGTGTCCGTGCAATCTGAGCAGGGCAGGGAAGAACTCTCCGTCCCCACCTCCGTCAAGATCGTCGTCGCAGGCGGTTTCGGCGTCGGCAAGACCACGATGGTCGGCGCGGTCAGCGAGATCACGCCGTTGCGGACCGAGGAACTGCTCACCGAGGCCGGCGAGGAGATCGACGACCTCTACGGCGTCGAGGGCAAGACCACGACGACGGTCGCCCTGGACTTCGGCCGCATCACGATCAACCCCGAGCTGGTGCTCTACCTGTTCGGCACGCCGGGCCAGGACCGCTTCTGGTTCCTGTGGGACGAGCTCGCCATCGGCTCGATCGGCGCCGTCGTCCTGGTCGACACCCGCAGGCTCGACGCGGGCTTCGGCGCGATCGACTTCTTCGAGCGCAGGGGCATCCCGTTCGTCGTGGCGGTGAACTGCTTCCAGGGCAGCCACTCCTACACGGCGGAGGAGATGCGCGTGGCGCTGGACGTCGCGGACAACGTGCCGCTCGTGCTCTGCGACGCCCGCGACCGCGAGTCGTGCAAGGCGGTGCTGGTCCGCGTGATCGAGCACGCGATGAACCGGCTCGACGTGATGGCCTGAAGCAGGCGAGTTCGAAGCCCTTGGCGTTGTGCGCCAAGGGCTTCAAACATTTCTAGGCCTTGATCTGCTCCAGCCGGCACCGGAACGGCCGCAGGATCGGCGGCACCTCCGTGAGCCGGTAGCCGGGCACCTGCTCGGGGTCCTTCGCGATGTGCCCCAACGTCTCCGCCACGTACTCCAGGTGGCTTCGGGTGTACACGCGGCGCGGGATCGCGAGCCGCACCAGCTCGAACGGCGCGGGCGCGAGCAGCTCGCCGGACGGGTCGATGTCCCCGAGGTAGAGCGAACCCACCTCGGCGCAACGGATTCCGCCCGCCAGGTACAGCTCGGAGGCGAGCGCGTGCCCGGTGAAGCGGCTCGGCGGGATGTGCGGCAGCAGCCTGGCCGCGTTGAGGTAGACGGCGTGCACGCCCGTCGGCCGCACACTGTCCACACCGGCCTCACGCGCGCAGTCCGCGAGGTAGGCCGTGGCGTCGGCCCGCTCGCGCAGGTACATCGGGTCGGTGACCTCGACGAGGCCCTGCGCGCACATGTCGAGGTCGCGGCCGGAGAGCCCGCCGTACGTGCTGAACCCCTCGGTCGCGATCAGCAGGAGTTCGCACTGCTTGGCCAGATCGGTGTTCTGGAGCGCGAGCATCCCTCCGATGTGGACGATGCCGTCCTTCTTCAGGCTCAGCACGCACCCGTCGGCCAGCCGGAACGCGAGCTTCGCCACCTCGCGCGGGCTGTGGCCGCGGAAGCGCTCCTCCCGCTGCGTCACGAGCCACGCGTTCTCGGCGAACCGGGCCGCGTCGAGGATGAACGGCACGCCGTGCTTGCTGCACAACGCGCGCACGGCTTCGAGGTTCGCCATCGACACCGGCTGCCCGCCGCCGCCGTTGTTGGTGATCGTCATGAGCACCAGGCCGACGTCCTCCGGCCCGTCCAGCAACGCCTCCAGCGCGATGACATCGATGTCACCCTTGAACGGCGCGTCGCTGTCGAGGTCGGCGAAGGCCGGTGACGGGAGGTCGCGGACCACGCCGCCCGCCAGCTCGACGTTCGCGCGGGTGGTGTCGAAGTGCGTGTTGCTGACCGAGATCTGACCGGGCTTGAGCAACGCGCTGAACAGGATGCGCTCGGCCGCACGACCCTGGTGCACGGGGAAGATGTGCTCGTAGCCCGTGAGGTCCGAGGCCACCTCGCGGAACCGGAACCAGGACCGGGCGCCCGCGTACGTCTCGTCGCCGCGCATGCCGGCCGCCTGCTGCTCCGCGGACAGCGCGCCCGTGCCGGAGTCGCTCAGCAGGTCGATCGTGACGTCCTCGGCCGTCAGGTTGAACTGGTTGTACCCGGCCTCGGCGTACCGGCGTTCCCGGAACTCGCGGGTGGTGATCGGAATGGGCTCGACGACCTTGATGCGGTAAGGCTCCACGGCGGTGGCCTTTCTGGTGCAGCGCTAAGCGGATAGTGCCTTGGTGCGGGGCGGCGTGACGTCGTACGCCTCCGAGGACAGGTAGACCGAGACACCGGGCTTCGGCTTGCCCAGCCTCAGCGACACGTGCGGGATCAGGCCGACGCCGTCCCCGAGCGGGCGCTGGACGAGGCTCGCCAGCGCCATCACGAACGGCGCGGGGTCGAGCCCGCACCTGGCCATGATCGCCAGGACGCGCTCGCACGCCTCCAGGTCGTCCTGCACGTAGTCCCGCACCGGGATGTAGAGGGAGTAGCCGCTGGGGCGCTCCGTGTCGCCGGACAGGAAGGTGTAGCTCGACATCAGGGGCCGCCGGGAGAACGGCCCCGTGCCGCCGCAGGCGAGCTCGCAGACGTCCGCCAGGAACGTCGGGTCCACGCCGGGCACCGCGGCCGCCGCGCTCACCACGTCCTCGACCACGGCGTCGTCGTGCGAGACGTAGGCCTTCACGCGGGCCTGGTTCTCGTCCATGAGGTCGAGGGCGAAGAAGGAGAACCGGTCGAGCCCTTCTCGGCGCAGCCCGTGCTCCTGGACGGCCGGGAGAGCCGCGCTCAGACCGAGCCGGGACAGCGCTTCACCGACCAGGGCGGTCGCGTTCTCACGGCCGCGCACGTCGGGGTTGAGGTAGACCTTGATCGCGGGAGGCGTCGCCGGCTGGACGATCAGCGAGTACCAGAACGCGAACGCGCCCTGGGGGTCCTCCGGGAGGAACAGGTCGCGGACCAGGTCGAGCTTCGCGAGCCGCACCTGGTGCCGTTCGGCCAGGTCGTCGAGCACCCGCAACGCCGCCGTGACGTTGGCCTGCCTGCCCGGCTGCTCGGCGAGCGACTCGACGATCATGCGCACGGCGGGCGGTTCGTTTTGGGCCAAAGCCACGGAGAATTCGAGCGGGGTGTGGTCGTCTGCGACGAATGAGGGCCAATGGGGAACTGCGGACCGGGGAAGCCTGGAACCGGGGCCTAATGCCTCACCCAGCAGTTTTGTCGCGCTTTCGGCTGACTTCGTCAAACCGACAGCGCGCAGTAGGTCGTGTAGTTGTCCAATGGCGAAATCGTGCAACGAGACGGGTGGCGCGCTCAAGATGGGGCACTCCTGATCGGCCGGAGAATCAGGTCATTTGCAATCCCTGACGGGGTGGAATCGCACCGTGAATTCTCTCAAGCGGCCACATGCCCAGGTCAAGAGCCAAGGGGGTTGCGTGCGACACTCTCCACTGTGATGAAGATTGCACCACTCGGTCTATTGACTGGGGTGTTTGAGCCTGCCATTGAGCGCAATTGCGCCTGCGCGTATGGGTGTGCTATGTGCAACTGATGTCGGTTTCGCAGAGTAAGGTTTGTATCTTTGGTGTTCCACGTGGTAAAGCGAGCCCGATTCCAGCCCGTTTGTGCCGGTACAAAAGAAACGGGGATGACCGCCGTGGCGATCACCCCCGTTCGGGTGTTCGATTCGAAATCGCTCAGTTGGGCGACTTCGCGCAACGCGCTTTGCCGGGACAACTGCGGATCATGCGGACCGAGGGTGCCTCCTCGATCGTGGCGGGCGGGTTCACCGCGCCCTTGGGCCACTGCACGGAGATCGCGATCGACGCCGCGTTGTTGTCGTAGTTCTTCTCCAGCAACGCCCGGTCGGCGTTCACGACGTTGACGACGTCGTAGGTCCCGGACTTCACGCGGGTGAGGTCCAGCCACTGGAAGTCGACCTCGTGCTTGTAGTCGTCACCGGAACCGACCGAGATCCCGAACATGACGTCCAGGGCTGACGGGTTGTGGTGCTCGCACATGTGGCCGCGAAGCCGTTGCGCCAGCTTGCCCTCCGGGCTGTCCGGGTCCGCCGGCCTGTGCTCCAGGTCGTCGGACACCGTGTAGCGGTCGCCGATGCAGAAGCCGTTCTTGCGGTCCGTCACGACCACGCCGCCGTCGGGCGTGCGCAGCTGGAAGTACTCGAAGTTGAGCAGGTGCCAGTGCGTGTGCGTGGGCGCGGGCTCGTAGTAGGCGCTGGACTTCGTCTCCCGCCGCGCCTCGTTGTACGAGCCGGCGAGCGAACCGTCCACACCGGACTGCACGGCCTGGCGCACCTTCATCGTCGGTGTGGAGGTGCTGTCGCGGTGCGCGTGCAGCAGCAACGGGCCGTCGCCGACGTTGTCGATCGAGGTGGTGAACCGCAGGCGCACGGCCTGGGCGCTGCCGCCGCGGTTCATGCACTTGCCGCGCGGCGCCGAGGCGTCCTCCACGAGGCAGACGTCCCAGGCGCGGCACAGCAGCGGCGCGCCGTCGTAGCCGCCGGGGCAGCCGATGGGCGCCTGGCGGAGGTCGGGGAGCAGCGGTGCGGGATCAGCCTGCACGTGCTGGGAGGAGACCAGGTTGACCGCGGTGATCGTGAGTGCTGCGATCACCGCGCCGATTCTGCTGACCATGCGGTGCTCTCCTGGTTCGAGGGACTCCTGGCGTCGCGCAGGAGGGCGTCCGTCACGGAGTTGGCGAGCTCGACGCTCGAGTTCCAGCTCGTGACGTTGGGGTAGACGTGGGCCGTGGTGGCGAGCCGCAGTCGCGTGCCTGCCACCTCGACGGGCGGGCGCTGCGCGAGGTATCCCAGCGGGTACACCGGTTCGACGAACGGCGCCTTGAACACGCGCACCTCGTCGACGTCGTCCGGCGTCAGTCCCTTGTGGACGCTGAGCAGCTGCTCGGTCCAGCGGCGGGCGATGCTGTCGGAGTCCTCGCGGTACAGCGCGGACTCGCGGTCGGTGTAGTGCATCACGTACACGAGGTGCCGGTCGCCGTAGCGCTCGGAGCCGGTGAGCGGCGTCATCTCGATCACGCCGTCGAAGTCCGTGCCCGACCGGATCACCGGCGCCCAGTAGTGCCCGGACAACGGCTTGCGCAGGAAGAACAACGTGTTGACGACGCCCTGGTACGGCAGCCGCACGTCGGGCAGCCGCGGCGCGAGGTCCGCGTCCGCGATGGCCCGCAGCGCCGGCAGCGGGACCGTGGAGACCGCGTGGTCCGCCTCGATCGTCTCGCCGTCGATCAACGTGACCAGCACGCGGTCCTCGGAGGCCTCCAGCCTGCCGACCGGGGCCGAGACGCGAACCTCGCCGCCGTGGGCCTCGATGGACGCCCTCAGCGCGTCGATGACGCTCTTGTAGCCACCGGCCGGGTAACCGCGGACCGCCTCGTTGCTCTCACGGCCCAGGCGCTGCCACACGTACAGCGCGGGCACGTCACCGAAGGCGGAGCCGAACTTCGCGCCGAACAGGGGCGCGAGCAGCAGGTCCCAGATCTTGTCGCCGTACAGGCCGCGCAGCCAGTCCTCGGTGCGCATCGAGTCGAGGTCCTTGCCCTTGCCCAACCGGCGCAGCAGCAACGAGACCACGCCGAAGCGGATCCGGTTCACGAGGCTCAGCGGGCGGAACCGCAGCAGGTCGAGCGCCGAGTTGAACGAGCGGTGCTCGCCCTCGACGACCATGCCCATCGTGGTGGGGTTCCAGGTGACGCTCTCGCGCAGGCCGACCTCGTCCAGCAGCGCCAGAAGGGCCGCGTCGGTCGGCATCACGCAGTGGTAGAAGCGTTCCACGGAACGGCCCCGCGAGGTGAAGAACGTGCCGAGGCCACCAAGTTGGTCACTGGCCTCCAGGAGCGTCACGGCCAGGCCCTCGCGGGCGAGGCGGTGCGCGGTGGCGAGGCCGCAGATGCCCCCGCCGATGACGACGACGCGTTGGGGCATCAGAGCTTCCGGAACGGTACGGGCGCGAGGCGGTCACGCGTGAGCAGGAGCAGGTACTGCTTGAGGGTGCGGCCGAGCCGGAGCTTGCTGGCGCCGGGCTTGCGGTCGTAGCGCAGGTGCAGCGGGATCTCGCTGACGATCGGCCCGCAGTGCCGCAGCTTCAGCAGCAGTTCGACCATGCAGGCGAAGCCGCGTTCCTCGACGAGGCGCTCGCCCCAGTGCGCGGCGGCCCGGCGCAGCAGGCTCACCCGGTACGCGCGGAAGCCGCTCGTGAAGTCGCGGACGCCGTCGAAGTGCAGCACCTTGCCGAAAACGACGCGGGCGCCGCGCGAGAGCAGCCTGCGCCACTGCGGCGCCGTCGAGTCGTCGCCGCCCGCGACGAAGCGGGAGCAGATCACGACGTCCGCGCCGGCCTTGATCTCGGCCAGCATCGCGGGGAACACGCCGGGGTCGTGCGTGTCGTCGGCGTCCATGACGATCAGCACGTCGTCGGGCGCCGCCTCCTCCAGCGCGGCCATCAGTCCCGACTGGACGGCCTGGCCGAGCCCGAGGTTGACCGGGTGCGTCACCAGCCGCACGTCGAGCCCGCGCACGTCGGCCGTGCAGGCCCCGGTGCCGTCGGACGACCCGTCGTCGACCACCCACACCGTGATCCGGTCGGCGAGGTCGGTGCCGGCGATGCGCGCCAGCAGCGACGGCAGCGCCACGGCCTCGTTGTAGGCGGGCAGCACGACGTGCACGTCGCCACACGTGCGGATCGGCTTCTGCACGATCGCGACAGGCTCACCGGCCGAATGCCGGATGCCGTGTTCGTCGACTCTCACTCTGGCGCCCCCTCTTCGGTGGCTCGTGGTTGATGGCGAGAATTATTGACACGACGTGCTAAAGCTTTGAGGCGGGCCCTGGGTGTGTTCAGGGCGAAAGCAGCGTCGAAACCTCACCAAGTGCGTTCACGCGGGACACCAAAGAGGGAATATTGATACCCGAAGAGCTGATTCATCAGAGTTCATTCACTCTTTCGTGCACCTTTGCGGTCAAAACTCCTTCGATCGGATGATCTTCCATGAGGCGATTCTCGGCGGTTGCCGTTCCCGCAGCACCCCAGCCCGCGCGCGAGGCTGATCACAGACACCCCCCGCGCCAGCGCCCCCTCAAGCCGTCCTCGGTCGGCAGGGACCTCCTCAGCCGGGTGAACGCGGTCGCTGTCCTGCTCGTCCTCGCCGACGCGGTGACGCTCGCCGCGGTGTGCGCGCACCGGGGGCTTGGCTGGGGCTGGAGCGCCGCGGTCGTGGCGTCGGTGATCACGATCAGGGGAACCTGGCGGCTCTACCGGCGGCGGCTGTGGCTGTCGTGGCTGCAGGACCTGCCCCGGTCGGCGGCGAGCACCGCGCTGGCGTTCGCGCTGCTGTCCGGAATCGGCCTGATCAGCGGTTCCGACGCGCGTGAGCTCGCGGACGCGCAGTGGGCGATGATCGCGTTCGCGCTGGTCATCGAGCCCGTGAGGTGGGTGATCTTCGCGTTCGGGCGGTGGTGCCGGCGCAGGTTCGACCGCTGCGACCGCACGATCATCGTCGGCGCGGGCGAGGTCGGCGTGAACCTCGCCAAGACCATGCTGGAGCACCCCCAGTTCGGCCTGCGGCCCGTCGCGTTCGCCGACTCCGGGCCCGATCCCGACCGCCGCCCGCCGCTGCTGGAGGTGATCGAGGACGACCTGGCCGACGCGATCGTGCGGCTCAAGGCGGGCACCGTCGTGCTCGCGTTCTCACACACCCGCGACTCACCGCTGGTCGAGGCGGCGATCACCGCGCACCGGCTCGGCTGCTCGACGCTCGTCGTGCCCCGCATGTACGAGCTGCACCCGGACGGCCCCGGCATCGAACGGCTGCGCAGCTACCCGCTGATGCGCCTCGGCACCGCCCCGACCAGCAGGCCGACCTGGTGGATCAAGCGCGCGGCCGACCTGCTGCTGGCGGCGTTCGCGCTGGTCGTGCTCTCGCCGGTGATCGGGCTGTGCGCGCTCGCCGTGCTGGTCGAGAGCGGTCGGCCGTTGTTCTTCCGGCAGGTCCGCGTCGGCATGGACGACCGCACGTTCACCCTCTACAAGATCCGCAGCGTCCGGCAGACCGGTGCGGACGACTCGCAGTCGACGTGGTCGGTCGTCGGGGACTCCAGGGTCGGTCCGGTCGGCCGGTTCCTGCGCCGCACGTCGCTCGACGAGCTGCCCCAGTTGTGGAACGTGCTGCGCGGCGACATGTGCGTCGTCGGGCCACGCCCGGAGCGTCCCGGTTTCGTTCGCGAGTTTTCCGCTATTCACGAGCTATATTGGGCGCGCCATCGCGTTCCGACCGGCTTGACGGGACTCGCTCAGGTGCACGGACTGCGAGGTGACACTTCCATCGCCGACAGGTCTCGGTACGACAACTACTACATCGCCAATTGGTCGTTGTGGCTTGACCTGAGGATTCTACTGATGACAGCGGGTGAGTTGTGTTGTCGGAGAAATCGCTGATTCGTCGATTCGCCGTTGTCGCCCTCGTACTTCTTTCGAGTGCATGTGCGGTCAGCGCCGCCGAGTCGGACCCGATCATCACGGGGCCGATGCCGAAGGCCCTCGCGCCCTGCGCCTGGTGGTACGGCATCGGCGACTCGCCCTCGGCGTGGGAGATCAGGGCCGCCGCGAAGCACTACGACGTCGTGGTGCTCAACGCGTGGGAGACGGCGGCCATGCGCAAGCTCCACGAGCTGAACCCCAAGGTCAAGGTGCTGGTGTACAAGGACTTCTCCAGCACCCGCAACTACTACGGCGCGGTCGAGGGCGACCGCGACGCCGAGTACCTGCCCACCGGGGTCGGCTACCACGCGGCGGAGCGGACGCAGCCGGACTGGTTCGCGATCAGCACGCTCGGCCAGCGCATCGAGTGGAACGGCTACCCGAAGCACTGGCAGATGACGGTGTGGGACCCGGCCTACCAGAAGGCGTGGTCGGACGCGGTCGTCGGCGAGGTGATGCGCGAGGGCTGGGACGGAGTGCTGGCGGACAACGACTTCAGCTCGCTCAAGTACTACTCGCCGTCGGTGATCGCGGGCACCGCCGACGCCGCGGGCTCGGACCGGCTGCTGCGCGACGGCCTCGACGGCATGCTCCAGCTCACCGGCGACGCCCTGGAGAAGAACGGGAAGATGCTGGTCCCCAACGTCTCGGAGTCGCAGCTGACGCCGGGGCGGTGGTCGGCGCACTCCCGGTACGCGGGCGCGATGGAGGAGAACTTCGGCCTGCAGGGCGACGACGGCACCGGTGAGCTGATCACGTTCCAGGGCAACCAGTTCAAGGAGCAGCGCGCCCAGGCCGCGCTCGGCGAGTCGTGGCTGCTGCTGATCACGCACACGAAGTCCGACAAGGAGGAGCGGGTCGGGTACGCCTCCGCCGCGCTCCTCGCGAGCCCCCACACGTGCTGGACCAGGGCTCAGCCCGACTACAAGAACCCGTACTGGTCGACGTACCAGGACGCGCGGCTCGGTGAGGCGGTCGAGACGGCCAACCGGCTGCCGAGCGGGGTGTGGAACCGCCGCTACTCGAACGGCTGGGTGGCCGTGAACCCGACGAAGACGTCCGTGCTGCTGACGCCTCCGCCGGGGCTCGTGACGTTGCGCGGCGAACCGGTGCCCGCCCAGCTCGACCTGCCGGCGGCCGACGCGGTGGTGCTGGTCAACGGTCCGCGGCGGTGAGCCTGCGGTAGAGGTCGAGGTGCCTGCGGGCGCAGACCTCCGGGGTGAACCGCTCGCGCGCCCTCGTGGCGAGCCGGTCTCCCGTGCTCGCGGGATCGGGGTCCGCGAAGAGCTGCTGGAGCCGCGCGGCCAGTGCGGGCACGTCACCGGGCTTCGGGCAGTCGTCGCCGGGGATGCCCAGCATGTCCGCGACCCCACCGGTGTCGGTGGCGACGACGGGCTTGCCCGCGGCCATGGCCTCCGCGACGACGAGCGGCTGCTGTTCCATCGTGGACGGCAGCACCAGGGCGTCGTGGTCGAGCAGCAGTTCCGGGACGTCGCTGCGGAACCCCAGGAACTCGACCTTGTCCGCGAGACCCCGGCGCGTGACCCGGCCCTCGGCCTGAAGCCTTTGTGGACCGTCGCCGACGACCGTGAGCGTCGCGTCCTCCGGCATCGTGGTCTCCAGCGCGTCCAGCAGGTCCAGCAGACCTTTGCGCTCGACGAGCAGGCCCACGAAGATCAGCCTGCGCACCGGTCTGGACGGCGGGTTCGCCTCGCCGACCTCGACGCAGTTGTCGATGTGCGTCATGCGGTGCGGTGGTACGTAAAGGCGTTCGCGCAGGAACCGGCCCATCTCCCTGGCCGGGACGACCGTGCGGTGCACGACGCGGGCGACGGCGGCGTCGGCGGCCAGCACCGCCCTCGTGTAGGCCGGGGGAGGCGTGGCGCCGCGGACGTTGCGGAACCACGGCTCTGCCACCTCGTCCGGCACGCCGTGGTAGGTGTGCACGATCTTCGTGCCGGTGGTGGCGAGGGGAGCGCTGACCAGTCCGGAGCGGCGGTCCTGGGCGTGCACGACGTCCGGGCGCCAGGCCTTGATCGACGCCCTCGCCTGGCGCGCGGCGGCCATGTCGCCCTTGCGCAGCACGTGGGTCTCCTCGAAGAACGGGTCGATCAGCTCGGCGCCGCGCCTCGGCCGCGGGCCGAACACGCGCACCTCGGCGTCACCCGACTTGGCCAGCGCGGCGGCCAGGCGCACCGTCACGTCCACCGGGCCACCGCTGTCCTGGGTGAGCAGGTAGGCGATCCGTGTCATCGTCGTCCTTCCTCGGTGACGAGCCTTTCGGTGAGCGTCACGATCTGGTCGGTCATGCGGTCGCGGTCGAACAGGGTCTCGGCCCTCTCCCGGCCTCGTTTGCCCTCCGCCGCGGCGAGTTCGGGGTCGGCGAGCCGGAGCGCAATCGCTTGCGCCAGGGCTTTCGTGTCGCCGGCGGGCACCACTTCGCCCGCGTCGCCGATGCTCTGCGCGACACCTTCGACGTCGAACGCGACGACAGGGCGTCCGCAGGCCATGGCTTCCAACGGCACCAGCGCCATGCCCTCGGCGCGGGACGGCAGGACCACGACGTCGGCCTCGGTGTAGAAGGCGCCGACCTCGTCGCTGTGCCCGTGCCAGCGGACGTTGGGGTGGTTGCGGGCTTGCAGCTGTGCCGCCATCGGGCCGTCGCCGACGATCAGGAGCTCGGCGTCCGGGACCTTCTGGAGCACCTCGGGCCAGGCTTCGAGCAGGAGGTCCTGGCCCTTCTGGTGCGCCAGCCTGCCGACGCACACCGCCGTGGGGGTGTCGGTGGTCTTCGGTCGCGGGGTCAGGCGCCGGGTGTCGACGCCGTTGCAGACGACCTCGGCTCGTGCGGTGATCCGGGCGTCACGACCGGCTTGGAGCTCGTCGTCGCTGACGCAGAGGAGCCGGGTCGTCCAGCGGGAGGCCTGGGCTTCCCAGAACCGGCAGGCCCGGCTCAGCGCTCCGGTGGCGACGCGGAACGACCAGAGGTGCGGCTGGAAGATCGTGGGGACCTCGTTGCGCAGGACGAGCCTCGCCAGGCCGGCCTTGGAGCTGTGCAGGTGGACGACGTCCGGGGCGCTCCCGCGCAGGATCCTGCGGAGGGACCGGAGTTCCAGCGCGGTCCGGGGACCGGGGCTCCGGGTCGCCTGCCAGCTGTGCAACGGGATTGCGGCCCGTCGAGCCTGGTCCGGCAGCCATCCCCGGTCAGGGCAGGCGATGCTGACGTCCCAGCCCCGTTCCCGCTGTGCCTTCGCGAGGGCCAGGACCACGACGGCGACGCCGGCCTCGACCGGTTGCGTCACGTGGACGATCTTCACGTGCGCTCCTTCAGTCCGATGAGGACGGTGCGGTTGAGCGGGAGCGTGATCGCGCAGTAGGTCGCGAGGAGCACGAGCCCGGTGGTGATGAGGCCCACGAGGGTGGTGCTGCTGGGCAGAAGAGCACTGATGGCCCAGCACACCGCCGCCGCGCTGGCGACGCTGGAGATCGCGCGGACCGGCAGGGGGAACGCGAGGCCGTTGCGCCGGAGGACCAGCCAGGTCGCCGGCACCAGCAGCCACACCACGCTCACCTGGGTGATCGCGACCGCCTCCGGGCCGCGTTCGGTGGTGAGCACCAGGGCGGTCAGCAGCAGGACGAGGTGCGAGGCTTCGAGGGCGAGGTACTGGCGGGCGTGGCCGGCGGCCCTGATCACCTGGTACCAGACGTGCAGCAGGCCCAGGCCGAGTCCGTAGCCGCAGAGCAGCGCGAGGAGCCGTCCCGCGCCGGCCCACTGCTCGCCCAGGACCACGATCCCGTCCGAGGACAGCGCGACCGCCGTGTACAGGCCGCCGGTGATCACGAGAGTCGCGGTGGTGAAGCGCCGCAGCGTGTTCGGCAGCTGGTCGCTCCGTCCACTTCGGACCAGCTCGGCGCAGACCGGGAACAGCACGCCGCCCAGCACGACCGCGATCATGATGTACGGCACCCAGGCGATGCGGAAGGCGAGGCTGTACCCGCCGACCGCCTCCGGCCCGAGCACGTGCCCGATCGCGAGGTAGTCGACGTTGATCAGCAGCACGGCGATCAACGCCCCGGGTCCCACGACCGCGAGCCACCTCGTCGCTTCCGTTGCGGCGTCGCGGTCCCAGGTGGGGCGGATCCGGGCTCCGGCGACCGCGGCGAGCACGGGCTGCGCCACTGCCGTGCAGAGCAGGCCCAGCACCAGCGCCGTGGGCCCGGTCCCCGTCGCCGCCAACGTCACGGTGACCGCCGCGCCGATGAGCATGCCTCCCGCGTCGGGCAGCATGCGGCGGCGGAAGTCGAGGTTGCGGTGCATCAACGCCATCTGCACCCCGCCCGCCGCGGTGAACGGCAGGGTGAGCGCCGCGAGCCGCAACATCCCGGCCGCCTCGGGAGCCCCGAGAGCGGTGGCGACCGGGTCGGCGGAGGCGATGAGCACCGCGGCGAGCGCGATGCCCGCCGCGACGCTCATCGTGAGCACGGTTCCGGCTGTGGTGAGGGGATCACGGGCGGTGCGGCTGACGATGTCGTAGACGCCCATCGCCTGGATCACCTGGCCGATGTTGACGATCGACACGACCAGCGCCACCGCGCCGAGGTCGGCTTCCGTGAGGAACAGGGCGAGCGCGAGGGTCACGACGATCTGGCTGCTCTTGCTCACCAGGTTGACCGCGAAGAGCCACAGCGACCCCCGCACCGCCACGTCTGTCATGCGGCGCGCCGGACGTGCCGCACCGCGAACACCGCGAGCACCGCCCAGGCCGCCACGAGGGCGGCACCGTCCAGCGTGACGCTCGCCCGAGCACCGAGCAGGTTCTTGACCGCTGTGTCGACGAAGTAGAGGTGCGCGAACGGAACTGTCGCCAGCAGCGCCGCTATCCCGGCCCACCGCCAGTGACCGTCTTTCCTGTGCCGCCATGCGATGACCGCCAGCCCCACCATCGCCGGAACCGCGATCAGCACGTCACCGGGCTGGTGCACCAACGCGACCACGATGCCCAGGCACACCAGCAGATCCGCCACTTCCGTGCCGTTCTCGGTGCGGTCGAGCCTGCGCGCGAGAAGCGCCGTGGCCGCGAGAACTCCGCACAGCGCCAGCAGTTCCGCGGCGGGCGGCAACCACCCGGTGGTCCGGAAGAACACCGCCGGCAGGTCGACGCGCTGAGCCGTCATCGAGTCGACCGCGCCGTACCCGGTGCTGCTGGCCCAGTCGAGGTTCCGTTCGATGACGGCGAGGAACTCACCCGGTCCGCCACCGCGGACGACGAGCAACGCCGCCACGGGAAGACTCGCCACGGCGGCCCCGGCCGTGCCCAGGAGCGCGACCTTCCGGTCACCGCGCACGAACAGCAGCAGTGCCAGCGGAAGCCCGAACTGCGGCTTCAACCAGGCGAGGGCGAGAGCCGCACTGGCCCAGCCAGGACTCCTGGTGCGCAACAGCAAGGCCCCGGCCACGCTGACCGCGATCAGCGGGTTGACCTGCCCGATGTACATCTGCGCCTTGCCGACCTGGCTCGTCACCAGCAGCGTGGCGATGACGACGCTGCCCGCGACGAGCGGCAGCCGCGCCCCGTTGGCCGCCATGACCGCGAGCCCGACGAGCAGCACGAGGCACGCCAGCGCGAACGCCACCGCGCCCACCCGGTACTCCGGCAACGCGAACGGCAGGTGCAGCACCAGGTGGTAGGGCTGGTAGAGGTTGAAGTTCTGCCGCACCGGCCAGTGGTCGAACATCACGGCCGGGTCGTACGGGTTGCCGCCGCCGAGGAACTCGCGGATGGGGAAGTAGAGCGCGTCCCGGAAGTCCTGCATGCGTTCTTCGGGGAGGTTCTGCTCCGTGGGGAGCGGAACCTCCCACGACGGCTTGAGGGCGCGGAAGGCGCTGAGGGCACCGGCGATCGCGACGAGGGCGACGCCGAGGGACCTGGCGAGGCCGGCCCGGTCGGTCGTGGTGATCATTCCGGCACCACCGCCACCACGACGGCCACCGAGGCGAGCGTCACGACAGCGGCCAGCGCCGCGAGCCCGGCCGCGGTGAGCACGGCCGGAAGGCGTTCGTGGCGCAGGAATGCTTCCCAGCGCGCGGAGATCGTCACGCCAGCACCACCGCCACCAGCACCGAGGACGCCGGCAGCACCGCCAGCGCCGTGGCCAGGTCCCCGCGCCGAGCCCGGTCACCGGACGCGACCGCGATCACCGCCGTGCCGTCCGAGGGCTCGGAGGCCTTGTCCGGCAACGCCCGCGCGAGCGCCTCCGCCCGCTCCACCAGCGACGGGCTCACCGGCAGCACCCGCACCGGTCGCGCCGCCGCCACGCACAGCGCCGTGAGCCGCTCGGTCAGGTCGGGATCGTCATCGGCGGCCACCACGACCGGGTGGGTGATCCCCGCCGCGGACAGGGAACCGGACACGGTGCCCCGCAGGCGCCGCAGCGCCACCACGGCCACGCCGGCGATCACCGCGGCGACCAGGGCCAGTCCGGTGGCGAGCCGCCAGTCCGGCGACACCTGTGTGGTCTCCGCGACCGGGTCGACGAGCCGGAAGCGGGCGGCGGGGGCGAGCAGGTCGGCCTCGATCACGGCCTTCGCCACCGCGGTGACGGCCGCCGAGGCGTGTTCCGCGGAGTCCGCGCGCACCGAGATGCGGGCCACGCCGGATGCCGGGACCAGTTCGACGGCGACCGCGTCGGCCAGGCGGTCCGGGGTCGTGCCCGCAGCCCGCGACGCCACGTCCAGCACGGACGGGCTGCGGACCAGTTGCACGACTGCGGGTGCGGCCAGCGAGGTGACCTCGCCGAACTGGGCGCTGTCCGCCGCCGCGGGCGTGGCGAGCAGGGTCAGCCTGCCCTCGGTCACGCCGTCGCGCGTCGCCACGGCCAGCAGCACGGCCGCGCCTACCAGCACGGCGGCCAGCACGCCTTCCACCACAGCTCTGGGAGCCTTCATCGTCCCTCCAGGACGGTACGAAGCAGTTCGTCGTAGGACTTCATCAAGGTGTGCGCGTCGGCCGAGCCGTCGTGGGAGGCCGCCACCGAACGCGCCGCGGGGGACTGGAGCAGGCCGCGCAACGCCTTCGCGGTCCGCGCGGGATCGCGGCGGGGCACCAGGATCCCGCCGCCGCCGGACAGCACCTCGCGCACACCGTCCACATCGGACGCGACGACGGGGCGGTCCGCCGCGAGCGACTCCAGGAGCGCGATCGGCATGCCCTCCCAGTCGCTCGTGAGCACGGTGACGTCCGCCGCCTCCAGCAGGTCGCGCACGTCGGTCCGGGTGCCGAGGAAGCGGACCCGGCCGTCCGCCCGCGCCTCCAACGCGGAACGCAGGCTCCCGTCGCCCGCGAGCCACAGCTCGGCGTCGCCGGGGACCTGCGCCCACGCGTCGAGCAGCACGTCGTGCCGCTTCTGCGGTTCCAGGCGTGCAGGGCACAACGCCACCGGCACGTCCAGCGGTGTACCGAGCCGGGCGCGCACGGTGGCGCGGTCGGCCGAGGGAACTGAGGGGAACACGGCGTTGGGGATCACGACCACCGAACCGAGACCCGCCTCGCGCAGTCGCGAGGCCGCGGCCGAGGCGACGGTCACCACGACGGTCGACACCCGGTCCATGACCTTGACCGCACCGGGCACGTCGGCCTCGGCGACGCCGTGGAACACCGTCACCACCGGCCTGCGCGGTGCGGCGAGGCGGGCGACGAGCGATGCGGAGACGTTGTGCGCCAGCACGACGTCGGGGCGGAAGCGGCGCACGGCCACCCGCACGGACCGAGTCGCGCGCAGCACACCGAGAGGCGAGCGGCGCGCCACCGGCACGTCGAACACCGGAACCTCACCGGCCCGCAGCGACTCCAGGCGGAACCCGGGACCGCTCGCCACCGCAGACTCCCAGCCGACGTCACCGCCCGCGAGCGCCATGCCGGCCACGAGCGCCTCCGCACCGCCCGCGCCCATCTCGCTGATCACGTGGAGAACGCGCATCGACTCTCCTTCAGGCAACGCTGTTCGATCGCGACGGCGAGGGCGACGAGCGACCACAGCGGCAGGTAGTACTGCTCGGACAGGAAGATCGAGGCGATCAGCACGGCGATCAGCGCCGCCTGCACGGCCACGGCCTCACGCCGGTCCGCCACGCGCCGCAACGCCCGTTCGCTCGCCACGAACCCCAGGGCGACGAACGCGATCAGCAGCACGAAGCCCGGCACCCCGAGCTCGGCGGCCACCTCCAGGAACATGTTGTGCGCCACCGGGGTCTGCTCGTCGATCTCCGCGTTGTGCCCGGCCGCCGCGTACTCCTGGCGGAACCCGCCGGGCCCGACGCCGAGCACGGGGTTGTCGGCCAGCATCCGCGACGCCGCCTGCCAGCGCAGCATCCTCGTGTCGGCGTTGGTGCCCGCGATGTGGCTCTTCTCCTGCAACGCCCGCGACAGCTCGGCCTGCGCCGCCGTCGCGAATACCAGCGCCGCCACTCCGGTGACAGCGGCGGTGACGACCACCGCGCGCACCGGAATGCCGCGCCGGACGATCAACCAGACCAGCGCGCATCCCAGCGCGATTCCGCCGCCACGCGAGAACGTCGCCGCGGCACCGGCCACCAGCACCGCGCCCAGCACCAGCAACACGATCCGCGAGCGGCCGCGGGCGGGCAGCGCGACCAGCAACGGCAGCGCCGCCACGAGGAAGAACGCCAGGTCGTTGGGGTCCTCCAACGGCCCGGTGGCGCGCAGCGAACCACCGAAGAGACTGAGCAACCCGCCTGCTGCCGCCACGACCGCGCCGGCAACCGTCGCCGCGAGCAGCGCGCGGACCGGCACCTCCCGCGCGGCCACGTCGGCGAGGACCACCGTGATCACCAGGAACGGCAGCCACCGCACCAGGTACTCCAGCGTGAACGGCTCGGCCTCGTGCACCGCCGAGGTCGCCAGCAGCACCACCGCGAGCAACGCGATGATCAGGTGCAGCGGGTGCGGCGTCGGCAGTCGTCGTTGCCGGTAAAGGGAAAAGAACCACACGCCGATCAACAACGCGGGCGCGACCTTGGCCGCCTGCCCGTGCACCTGCAGCAGGTACCCCTCCAGCGGGGCCAGCGCGACCGTGCCGCAGGCGAGGACGCGCAGCAGGACCGTCAGCCACATGCGACGGGATCCCGTTCACGCAGACGGGAAGCGGCGACCCGCTCGACGTGCTCACCGGTGCCGACGACGTCGAAGTGCCTGCGCAGCAACGACAACACCCAGCCCAGCAGCTCGACCTTCTCGGCACCGGGCACGGCCATGCCGGGGAAGAACTCCATCCCGGGCGCCTCGGCACCCGAGAGCACGTCGGTCGGGTGCAGCAGCAGCGACGGAGAGACGTTGCGCGCCAAGCACAACCGCAACGCCGTGCGGAAGTAGCCACGAGCCAGCCGGGGCGAGATCTGGTGCAGCTGCAACAGATAGGCGCCGTGGATCGGCACCCGCAGCAACGGCATGGTCGTCACCGGCAGCTCGACCACCCCGTTGCCCCGCCAGCGGAACGCGGTGTTGGGAGCCTTGACCTTGCCGAACCCGCCGAACAGGTCCTCGCCGCCGTCCGTCGATCCCGCCGTCCGGTTGTGGTACGCGCGGGCCAGCGGGCCGATCCACGTCGGCAGCACGCTGGCGTCGTAGACGTATCCGCGCCGCGCGAGCACGTCCAGCAGCGCGGGCGTGACGCTGTACCCCGGTCCGCGGAACCCGACCGGGCGCGGCGCTCCGGCGGCCATGATCGCCTCCTCGGCGCGCATGACCTCCTTCTCGACGTCCTCGTCGGAGAACCGGTGCAGCCACGGCTGGTGCCAGAACGAGTGGTTCGCGATCTCGTGCCCTGCGGCGACGATCGACGAGACCGCCTCGGCGCCGTCGTCGCGTTCCGCGTCCGCGCCGACCACGAAGACCGTGGTGGTCAGACGCTGTTCACCGAAGACGTCCAGCAGCCTCGGCACCGCGGACGGCAGGAAGCTCGGCCTGCTCTCCCAACGGGAATCGCCGTGCGTGCGCAGGTACGCCCACAGGTTGTCGAGATCGAGCGACACGCTCGCGACGGGCTTCACAGCTCACCTCTGGCCGCGACGAGCTCGCCGGCGGGCTTGCGGGCGACGGACCCGAGCACCAGCACGCCCGACACCACGAGCAGGATCCCCAGCGCGACCCACCACTCGCGGCCGGGCGTGATCTGGTCGCCCATCACCGCGAGCCCGGCGGCCGCGCCGATCACGACGCTGGTCGCGTCCATCGACGCCACCGCGGACGTGGCCGACCCGCGCTGCAACGCCGTCGCGAGGCACGCCTGCCCGACGAACGCGGCGATCACCATCACCCACGTCAGCGGGTGCAGCACCAGGTCGAGCAGCGGCTTGCCGGAGACGTTGCGCGCGGCCACCGCGACCACGGCGAACGCGACACCGGCCAGCACGGGCGTCAGGGTCTTGAAGATCCTTGCCAGCGGCAGCACCGAGAGCGTCAGAACGCCCAGCACGACCAGTGCGGGCACCAGGGGGAGCTCACGGGCCTCGGACGGCGCGGCGGCACCCGTCAGCAACAGCAGACCGCACGCCATCACCACCAGCACCGCGATCTCGACGCGCCGGATCCGCCAGCCGAGCAGCAGCACGCCGATCACGGTGGCGAGGCCGACCGCGGACGACGACCCCGCCTGCACCAGGTAGAGGGGCAGCTCCTCACGGGCGAGGAACGCGAACAGGAAACCGCCGACCTGACCGGTGAAACCCAGCAGGTACAGGCGATCCGATGCGAGGCGGGCGAGCAGCCCCACCCCGGTGCCGGGACGTTCGTCGGCCCTCCGCGCGGCGACGGTCTGCGCGACTATCCCCAGGCCGTAGAGGACAGTGGACACGGCGAGTGCCAGATGACCGGACATGAGCGCGGACACTACGACACGCTTGTGCGGCAACACTTTCGAGCGATATCCCACGCAACTCTTTCGAGTGAACGTGGGCGGGATTTGCCCGGTTTCGTCAAGATCGATGAAGTACCTTGCCGCGGTGCGGGAAACGAACACCGTGACGATCGTCTGCGGCACAAGACCGGAACTGATCAAACTCGCGCCGCTCGTGGAGCACTTCGGCAGCGCGTGCACCATGATCTACACCGGCCAGCACTACGACCGCTCGATGTACTCGCTCATCCGCCGTGATGTGCCGGAACCGGGCGGCTTCCACGAACTGAGGCTCGGCGGCCTGCGCCGCGGCGACCAGCTGGGTCGCGCCGTCTCGGCCGTGGACGAGGTGCTGGCCTCGGAACGCCCTGCGGCCGTGATCGTGCAGGGCGACACGACCTCCGCACTGGCGGGAGCGTTGGCGGCCAACGCCTGCGACGTGCCGCTGGTGCACGTGGAGGCGGGTCTGCGCAGCTACGACCGCGCCATGCCGGAAGAGCACAACCGCGTGCTCATCGACCACCTGTCCGACCTCTGCTGCGCGCCGACGTCGTTGAACCGCCACAACCTCCTGGCCGAAGGCGTCGCCGACAGCCGCATCGCCGTCACCGGCAACACCGTCGTCGAGGCGCTGGTCCACGCGCTGCCGTCGGCCGACGAGGAGGACGCGGTCCTGGGCGACCTCGGCCTGAAGCACGACCGCTACGTCCTGGCGACGATCCACCGCCCGGAGAACGTGGACGACGCCGCCAACCTGGAGACCATCCTGCGCGAGCTGGGGCAGCTCCCGCTCCCCGTCGTGCTCCCGCTGCACCCGCGCACCGCCCAGCGCATCACCGCGTTCGGCCTGGAGACGCTGCTGCACGGCCTCCAGGTGATCGAACCCCAGCCGTACCGCCCCTTCCTGGCCCTGGCGCACGCGTCTGCTGTGATCGTGTCGGACTCCGGCGGCATCCAGGAGGAGGTCAGCGTGCTGAAGCGGCCCGTCGTGGTCGTGCGGCGCAGCACCGAACGCCCGGAGATCGAGGGCACGTTCGGCACCCTCGTCCCGCCCGGCCCGCTCGTGAGCGCCGAAGTGCTGCGCTGGCTGGACGACGTCGAGGGCCACCGGGCCGCACTGCGGGAGATCCCGTCGCCGTACGGCACCGGCTCGCCCTCGGAACTGATCGCCTCGGCGGTGCGCGCGATGCTGGAACCGTTGCGGGAGCCGGTGTCCGTCGCCGGCTGAGCTGGGCGGTGTGGCCGCGCCCCCCTACGCCGCGGCCACACCTGGTTCAGAGCCGCACCAGCGTCATCGGCTGGTCCGGGCCGACCTCCTCTGCGGGAAGCTCGTCCTGTGAACGTGATCGCAACGCACGCCCGGACGCGATGACGGCGTGCCACGTGTCCCACACCGCGATGAGCGCCGCCGACAACACCACCGACGCGGCGACGGCGAGCACGCCGTCGTCCTCGAGCAGCACCACGGCGGCGACGACCGCCCAGAGTTCCACGGCCGTGAAGACGACCGCGAACAGCACCCGTTCGGTGTGCTTGCGGCGCGCACGCGCCAACTGCTTGTGCGAACCGGGTTCCGGCAGAACGTGGCGCTTCATGATCTCTCCCCTGGTGGCCTGCTCGTTGCCTGCACCCCAAGGGAAGCGCGGCCGGCCGGAAACGTCTGCGTCAAATGCCGCACAACGCGCGCAGTTCGTCCTCGCGGAGGATCTCGACGCGAGTGCGGTGGGTCGCGATGATCCCGGCCTCGCGCAACTCCTTCAACGCCCGCACCAGCGTCTCACGCGAGATGCCCGCGATGGCGGCGAGCTCGCGCTGGCTGATCGGCACCGTCGCGATCATGTCGCTGGCATCCCGGTGGGCGAGGCCGAGCAGCATGCCCCCCACCCGCTGCAACGAGGGGCCGGTCCTCAGGTCCTGCTGGTCGGCCGCGGCCCGATGGCGCGACACCACCACCCGCAACACGGCCCACATGATCCGCGGCTGCCTCTCGCACAGGCTGATGAACGCGGGAGCGGTGATCAGCACACCCTCGACGACGTCCACCGCGGTGAGCGTCGCGGAACGCCCCTGCCCGTCGATCGCGGCGACCTCGCCGATGATGTCGCCGGCCCCGCGCACGGCCAGCAACGTCTCCTCACCGCCGAGCGCGAACCGGCTGACCCGCACCCGCCCGCGTGACACGACCAGCACGTTCCGCGTCTCGTCCCCCTGGTGGCAGATCACGGTTCCCGCGTCGAACCTCCTGCGGATCGCCGCCGCCAGCACCGCCGCGCGCTCCGGCTCGTCGAGCAATCCCCAGAACGGCCGGCCGATCCCCATGCTTCCATGATTCACGGAACAGCACGGCGGTCACTGCCCCGATCGATCTAATCGGGCGGCCTTTCGAGCAGGCAGGAGTAACGGCGCGCCACGACAGGGCGACGATCCCGGCGGATCGTGCCGGTGGACCGCTCGTCCTATCGCGTGAAATCTCGGATCGGGCGGTCCGACAGCTCGTTGGTGTGAAGGGAATCCTGCTGTAGTTACGCACGAGTGTCTGCTGTGCGAGATCCCACGGGGTGGAACTGGGCCTTGTGCGTCAAACGGCGCGCAGCCCGGCCGGTCGGTCTGGTACACGACGAATCGGCTCGCCGGCAGCCGCCGGCGTCATGTCGTGGGAAGGACGGTCGTGCCCCTCTCGCCACCGACCGAACACCGGACGATCGTCGCCGTCGACGTCGCCGAGTTCACCCGCCCGGACCGCACCACCGCGGACCAGCTCGCGGTGCACAAAGGTCTCTACGGCGTGTTGCGGGCCGCGCTCACCGCCGCGGGAGCGGTGGTGGACGACTGCGACATCGAGGACCGCGGTGATGGCGCGCTCATCCTGATCCCGGCGTCGGTGAGCAAGAGCGAGCTCGCCGACAAGCTGCCCGACCGCCTGGCCGCCGAGATCCGCCGCCACAACGCGACTCACGCGCGAGGTGCGCAGTTCACCCTCCGGGTGGGGATACACGCCGGGGACATCCGCAAGAACGACAACGGCTGGGTGGGCAACGCCGTGGTGCTGGCATGCCGAATCCTCGACGCGGAGGAGGCGAAGACGCAGTTGAGCACGTCAGGGCGACTCGTCGCGTTCATCTCCAGCTCGTACTTCTTCGAGGAGATCATCAGGCAGGACCCGGCCAGCGCACCGGGTTCCTACCGCCGCATCGACGTCTCGGTGAAGTCGTTCGAGGGGCAGGCCTGGCTGCGGCTGCACGGCGACGGCTGGGAGCCCGCCGCGGCGCCGCCCGCCCTCGTAGGCGCACCGGCCAGCGACGACGACGTCGTCGTGCGGGCGCTGTTCCCCGCCGACGAGCTGAAGGTCGTGCAGGGCCTCCTGTCGGGGGTGGAGACCGATCGCCTGTCGCTGATCGTCAGCCGCGCCACGCGCGCGAGGATTCCGGTGCCTCGCTTTCGCTCCGCGTGGGACGCCTTTCTCAACCTCGCCGACGTCAATTCGGGCCCCGATGGAATTCCTCCCGCTCTGGAATTCCTGGAACTGCTCGCCGCGGACATCGGCGACGACAACGCGGGAGAGCTGACGTCCTGGGTCGCGCAGAAGATTCACACCCTGCGGCGCACCGGGGAGCAGGAGGAACGGGTCGCCTCCAGAATTCCGCTGCCCGCCGAACCTCAGCTGCACCTCATGATCGTGATAGAGCTGGACGCCATCGACCCCACCCGCTGCGTCCTTTCCTTCTGGCGTCAGGACGACCCGCTGGAGTGGCCCCCACCGCGCGGCGGGGTGTGGGAGCTGGCGGTGGACGAACTGGAGCAGCGAATCGACGACGTGATCGTCAAGGCGGAGAGCACGTGGTCCGACCAGGCTATTTCCGTCGCTCTGGAATTCGTGATGCCCCGCCCGTTGCTGCAAATGCCGATCATGGCCTGGCAGAAGGAGCGCGGGTCCGGGTTCCCGCGACCGCTGGTCTACGATTATCCTTTGGCGCTCAGGTCTCTTGAGCGAATGCGATCCGCTCACTGGCACCGTCTTTGGCGCATCAGGTGGGATTCGGCTGTCGACGACCACCCGTCGTTGCAGAGAATTCACCCGTACGGATCAGCGGGAACCAAGGAGAATCCGATCGATGCCGTGCTGAGTGAATCCACGTGGGTTGGAATGGTGATGGACGAGCCGCCCTCCGCGCGGCCGGATCCGAGCGCCGGGCCGGACGCGCTGACCGCCGCGTTGCGGGCGGGCGTGCCCCTGGTCGTCTGGCACCCCCGTGCGAGCGCCGAGGACCTGCGTGAGCTCGTCGGCCGCCTCGTCGCCGGTGACGGCGGCATCTCCGGGATGCCCGGCCGCCACCGCGCCGCCCACTTGGCCGCGACCGAGGACGACCTCATCCGCAACCTCGTCGTGCTGCTCGACGACCCGAATCGGAAAATCGTTCCCGGCGGACCTTCTTCGCCGACGTCGAGTGGGGGCAGCAAATGAGTGTGCGCGAACGCGGTCAGGACGGGCGTCGTGCGGGAACCGACGCGCCGGACTGGTGGATATATCGCGGCACGGGCAGGGAGATCCACGACATCGATCTCGCCGATCTGCTTCCGCCTCCGCCGCCGTGGCGCGATTTCCAGGGCGGGCCTCTTCCGGAGAACGACGTGCCGCCGGGGGACGAAGGAGAGGCGGATCGCAGGCTCGGGCCGGAGATCAACCTGGCCGAGTCGGACGTCGACGCGCACGAACTGGACGTCGTCAACGCCGCCCTGTACCTGCGCAGGCCTCTGTTGCTCACCGGAAAGCCGGGAGTGGGGAAGTCCTCTCTCGCCTGGCGCGTTTCCCGGGAATTACGTCTGGGTCGTGTGCTCAGGTGGTCGATCACGAGTCGCACCACTTTGAACTCCGGATTATTCGACTACGACGCCATCGGCCGGGTGCAGGCGGCCGCGAGCCGGGCGCAGTCGAACAACGGTGACGAAGCGCCCATCGGTGAATTCGTGCGGCTTGGGCCATTGGGCACCGCATTCCTGCCGCGAAGGCTTCCCCGCGTCGTGCTGATCGATGAGCTCGACAAGTCGGAGTCGGACCTGCCCAACGATCTGCTGAGCATTTTCGAGGACGGCGAGTTCGTCATTCCGGAACTGGCCCGCGTGCGGAACCAGACCCGCGAGGTCACCGTTCACACGAACGACCCCAACGGGACGGCGACGGTCGTGGACGGCCGAGTCGGCTGCCGCGCCTTCCCGATCGTCATCATGACGAGCAACGGCGAGCGCGAGTTCCCGCCCGCGTTCCTGCGCCGCGTGCTGCAACTGGAGATCAAGGACCCGACGGCCGAGCAGCTGGCCGCCATGGTGGCCAACCACCTCCTCGACGGCCAGGGAGAACACCGCGTCCGGCTGGTGCGCGAGTTCATCGTGAAGAGCCGCGCGGAGGGCGGGCTGCCAGCCGACCGCCTGCTGGACGCCGTCTACCTCGCGACGTCCGGCGCGTACCAGCCGGACGACGCGGCGTGGCAGCGGTTGCTCGATTCCTTGTGGCGCAGACTGACGGAGCTGTGACGTGAACGGCCTCGGAGGTCTGGGCTGGACCGACGTCGGGGACGTCGTGTGGCTGGCTGCCGCGATGGGCGGCGTGCCCGAAAGCCGGGAGGACGATCCCGGCGATCCGGATCCACCCGTTCCCCTGAGGCCGCCGCCCGCCGAGGTCGAGCGCGAGGAGACGCCCGCGCCCGCCGAATCCGAAGCCGAGCCCGAACCGGAGACCACGTCTGTCGCTGAGCCCCCGCCTGTCCCGGAACGGGCGGAGGCGGTCGAACTCCCGCCGAGCGGTGAGGACGAGGAACGAGGAGAGCTCCCGCTGGCCGCAGTGGTCACGCCGGCGCTCACCGAGATGCTGGAGTGCTTCCGAGCGTTGCGGCCGCTGAAGCGTCAGGTGCCTTCTTTCCGTTACGGCTCAACGGTCCTGGACGAGGTGGCGACCGCAGAGCACATGGCGAGCACCGGCACGTGGTGGCCCATCACCCGGTCGTGTCCGGAGCGTTGGCTCGATCTGACCGTCGTTTTGGACGACAGTCCGTCCATGTCGCTGTGGCGGCCGAAGGTCGTCGCGTTCCTGGAGATGCTCGCGCGGCTGGGCGCCTTCCGCACGATCCAGTTCCGCTTGGTCGACGTCGTCCGCAACGAGGACGGCACGGAGGTGCCGGTGTTGCGCGGTGGTACGCCCGGTGCGCCCGCGCGCGACCCGGCGGAGGTGCTCGACGTCTCCGGCCGCAGGGTGATGCTCCTCGTGACGGACGGCGTCGGCGGCGTCTGGCGACCGGGCCTGCTCAACCCGATGCTCGCGCGGTGGGCGCGGTCCATGCCCGTGAGCGTGCTGCACCTGCTGCCGCAGTGGCTTTGGGGTCGCGGTTCCGTGCCGCTGCACCGCGCCAACCTCACCGTGCCGGCCGCGATGCGCCCCAACAGCCGCTGGACCTGCGACCTGCCCGACGCGTGGCTGGAAGAGGACCCGCAGGCGCACCTGCGCGACGGCGCCGTGCCCGTGCCGGTGATCGAACTGCAACCGCGCTACCTGAAGTGGTGGGCGCGCCTGATCACGGCGGGCCACCGCGGCCCGGCCGCCGGCACGGTGGTGCTGGCCACCCGTGAGGCCACGGCCGCGCCGGACGGAGCCCTGTCGGCGAACGAGCACGTGGGCAGGTTCAGAAGCCTCGCCTCACCTCCCGCGCTGCGCCTGGCGACGTTGATGGCGGCAGTCCCGGCCCACCCCGAAGTCGTCAAACTCATTCGGCGTCGATTCGTCCCGGAGGCGAAAACTGAGCACCTGAGCGAATTGCTTCTGAGTGGAGTCGTGCACTATTCTCCCGCGAGTGGTGGTGTTCCAGGATGGGACTCCACTGCTTTTGTGTTTCCCGAGAGAGTGCGAGAACTGCTGCTCAACGGTGCCCGGCGGTCCGAAACCGCGGGTGTCGTGCAAACGGCTGCTGCGGTATTCGGGGATCGTATTCCGGTACTGAGGCGTCTTCGTGACGCCATCGTGGACCCGGATGGTGCCCCGGACCCGGTTCCCTCCGTTTCGACAGCCGCTGAAGTCGGGCTCCAGCGTGCGGTGATGGGGGCGTTGTCGGGTCCTTACCTCTCACGCGCTGATCGCCTGGGCGACGCGATGAAACGCGGCGGCGCAGCTTCTGAATCAATCAAGCCCAGTGCGACTAGGATAGCGAGCAAGGAAATGCCCGATGCGGCCGAGCGCGCCAGCAAGACGACGGTATCCGAACCACCTGCGCATTCCGCATCGGACGTGGCGCAATTCGCCGGGTCGCGCGGCGTCGACCTTCCCGAGGTGAGCGGTATGACAGTTCTTCCCGCTTCGAGCTCGCGGACGTTTCACGAGCGGAGGTCGGATGATCCCCCGGTCATCTGGGGAAATGTGCCGCCGCGAAATCCGAACTTCACCGGCCGCGAAGAACTGCTGGACCAGCTGGGCAAACGCCTGACCGCCGGTGGCGCCACCGCGGTGCTTCCGTCCGCGCTGCACGGCATGGGCGGTATCGGCAAGACGCACATGGCGACCGAGTACATCTACCGCCATCTGCAGGACTACGACCTCATCTGGTGGATCGAGGCGGCCCGCCCGACCCAGATCCGCGCCGCCCTCACCGAACTGGCCCGTCAGCTCGGCCTCCCCGGCGCCACCGAGGCGAACACCGCCGTCCCCGCCGTCCGCGAGGCACTGCGCGTCGGGCGGCCGTTCCGGCGCTGGCTGCTCGTCTTCGACGCGGCGGAGAGCCCTGAGGAGGTCCGTCCGTTCTTCCCGACCAACGGTCCCGGCAAGGTGCTGATCACCTCCCGCAACCCGGACTGGGCAGGGGTGGCACGTCCGCTGGAGCTCGCGGTGTTCGACCGCGCCGAGAGCATCGAGCTGCTCGGCAAGCGCGGCCCGCACATCGACGAGGCCGACGCGAACGTGCTCGCGGAGAAGCTCGGAGACCTTCCACTGGCCGTCGAGCAGGCCGCGGCCTGGCGTGCGGTCACCGGTATGCCCGTCAGCGAGTACCTGAGGCTGTTCGACGAATCTGTCGCGGAGATCCTCAGCACGTCCGCCGAGACCGACCTGGAGGACGAGCGGTCGGTCGCCGCGGCCTGGAACGTGTCGTTCGACGAGCTGAAGAAGCGCAACCCGGCGGCGCACCAGATCCTGCACGTCTGCGCGTTCTACTCACCGGAGCCGATCTCGCGCGACCTGTTCACCGGGGTCAGCCGGGTGTCGATCTCCCCGGAACTGGACGCGGCACTGCGCGACCCGATCAAACTCGCCAGGGCCATCCGCGACATCAACCGCTACGGTCTGGCGAAGATCGACCACGGCAACAACACCCTGCAGCTGCACCGGTTGGTCCAGCTGGTGCTGCGCAACCGCACGATGGCGCCCCAGGTGCACGCGCAGATGAACCACGGAGCGCACCAGCTCCTGGCCAGCCTCGACCCGAACGACCCCGATTCGAGCAAGCACTGGTCGCGTTACCGCGAGCTGTTGCCGCACGCCTACGCGTCCGACATCGTCGACTGCGACGAGGACTGGCCCCGGCAGCTCATCATCAACGTTATGCGTTTCCTCTCCGCGTGGGGCGACCACGACGAGGCCGCGCGTCTGGCCGAGCAGGTCAGCGAGGCGTTCGAACGCAAGCTGGGTCCCACTCATCCGCAGTCGTTGTACGTCGCCGCACGTCTCGGCCTCTACCTGTGGGGTGTGCGTAGGTACGAGGAAGCATCGCGGATCAACCAGCGCACTCTCCAGCGTCAGATCTCGGTGACCGGCGAGGACAGCGAGGAGGTGCTCACGGTCCAGGCCAACGTCGTGACCGACTTCCGGGCACAGGGGGACTTCGCCACCGCGGCCAAGCTGAGCGAGGAGATCCTCAGCAAGTCCAAGCGGCTGTTCGGCGAGGACGATCCGGAGACGCTCAAAGCCGCTTACCAGCACGGCATCAGCCTCCGGTTGTCCGGTGAGTACGTGGCGGCCGCCGAGCTCGACCGGGACACCGCCAACCGCCGCAGCGAGGTGCTCGGGCCCGACCACCCGAGGACGGTCAGCAGCTACGCCGCGGAGATCGTCGACAGGCGCGAGGCGGGCGAGTACATGCGTGCCCGGATCGACATGGAGAAGTTCGTCGAGACGTACAAGATGCGTCTTCCCGCGGACCATCCCGACCAGTCGACGCGGTTGTTCCTCCTGTCGGTGTTGCGGCGCAAGGACGGTGACCATGGGCGAGCGCTGGAACTGTCCGCCCCGGCACTCGCCCAGTTCACGCTGCTGTACGGGCCCGACCACCTGACCCGCTTGGCCTGTGCCGTGGCACATTCGATCGATCTTCGTCACGCTGGAGACCTCGGCGCCTCGAAGACGCTGGGCGAGGAGACGTTCGAGCGGTATCGGCGCGTTCTGGGCGAAGGTCACCCGCACGCCGTCCTCGTGACCGTCGACCTGGCGGTGACGATGCGGCTCAAGGGGGAGGTGGCCGAAGCGAGGGAGCTCGACGAACGGGCACTGGAGATCTTCCGCGGCGGTCTCGGCCCGAACCATCCCTACGCGATCGTCGCCATGATCAACCTGGCGAGCGACCTCGCCGCCCTCGGCGAGATCGACCGGGCGATCGCTCTGGGGCAGGACGCCGTGCAGCGTGGCGGCAGGGTGCTCGGCCTCAACCATCCCACCTTGCTGGCGGCGTCGCTGAACCTCGGACACGACCTCAGGGCAGCGGGTCGTCCGGAGGAGGCCGCACCGCACCACGAGCCGGTGCTGGACAGGTACCGCAAGGTGCTGGGCGAAGGGCACCCCGGCACCGTCGCCGCGATCAAGGGGATGAGGGCGAACTGCGACATCGACCCGATCCTGATGTAGTGGTCTCAGCCGGAGACGAGCTGGCCCAACCAGCGGGCGAGCGTCTCCGGCGTCGGTATGTCACGTGCGGTGCGCCGGAGTTCTCGGTGCACCGCACGCACCATTTCCGGGCAGTGCAGCAGAGCGCGCG
Organism: Lentzea sp. NPDC058436; assembly: GCF_042721515.1. Lineage (NCBI taxonomy): Bacteria > Bacillati > Actinomycetota > Actinomycetes > Pseudonocardiales > Pseudonocardiaceae > Lentzea > Lentzea sp. NPDC058436. The sequence goes on along the minus strand of NZ_JBHXLF010000003.1, from coordinate 617,401 downwards.
CGGCCGGGTTGGGACCGGCGGCGTTCAGGGCGAGTCCCAGTCCTACCAGCGAGACGGGCCGGTCGGGGTCGGAACGCAGCTCCGCGCGGTAGCCGTCGGCGGCCTCGGCGTGACGTCCGGTGATCAGGGCGAAGTCCGCCTCGGTGGCACCGGGCACCGCCCCCCAGTGCTCGCGGCCCTCGTGGCTCAGGCCGAGGCGCAGCAACGTCGCGCGGCTTCGCGACCACGGTCCGTCCGGCACCGGCGTCGGCGGGAGATCGGCCGGCGCCGGGACGACCGGCGGCCGCGCTCTCCCGGCCAGCCAGGCATCGACCGTCGCGGAGACGACCGGGGGATCCGGCCGGTGGTGTCGCAGGAGCCAGCCGGCCCGGTGATCGGCGGCGAGCAGTTCGGTCAGTTCCAGGACGTCTGCGGGTACCGGATCCTGCTGCCACGGTTCGAGCACCTCGGCGATGCCGTCGAGGAATCGCCGCCCTGCCTCGGTCAGCGTCGCGTCCCCGCGCAGGGACAGCAGTGTCCGCCAGGCCTGGCCGCGCCAGTGGGCGAACTCGAACGTTGCCCGCCGCGATGCGCTGGATCGGGCTGCGCTGCGCCAGAAGGCGGTGACGCCGAAGAACGCGAACACACCCTGATATGCACCGCTGAGAGGGCGGGGATCGTCCCGCCAGGGCACGTAGATCCTCTCCGTGCGGTCGTTCTCGTACAGCCGCGCCAAGTGGAGGACGCCTCCGAGCACGATGTGCTGGTGCTCGTGCACCAGGGTGGCTGCCAGGTCCGCGGCATCCTCCGGCAGCCCGATCACGGCGCTGCCGAAGGCCTCACCGGTCGACGCGCTCGGGTTCTGGAACGGCACGTTCGGCTTGGGCACCACCGAGTCCAGGCCGGCGGCGACCATCCCGGCCAGCTCCGGTGTGGCGCCTCGCAGCAGGTCCCACGCCTCGCTCAGCAGGCGTCGCCACGTGCTGGTCTCGGTGCTCCCCAACCGGTTGGGCGGAATCGGCTCGTGCAGCCCGCGATAAGGATCAAGGTCGTCCAGGGTCACCGAGAGTCGGTGCTTCGCGTCGCCGGCACGGCACGTGCGCAGTGCCCACCAGCCGGGGGAGTCGGCGTCGAGTCTCGCCGGTAGCCGGACTTCACTGGTCGCGTCGCGGACCTGGTAGCGCCCGCGCCCGCCCCTCACCACGGCCGTGGAGAAGCGATCCGCGGTGCGCAACCGCGCCGTCCCCAGTGATGGCAGGGAGGCGTTGCCCTCCCACAGCGGCACCTCGATCTCGAAGTCCAGATCGGCTGTGATCGCCGCCGCGGCCGCGAGCGCGTGCACGTGGCCGAGGTGGATCCACAGTGGACAAACGCCGTCCACGCCGTTGGTCAGCAACCTCGTCGAGTACCCGGCCCAGCTTCCGGTGTACGGATGTGCGAACACCCGGTCTAGGGCCGCCGGTGACACGTTCTCGACTCGCGCGAGCAGGTCCCAGACCGCTTCGAGTGGCGGCAGCGGCCCGAACGCTCCTGGCGTTTTGGCTGAGGACTCGAGCAGCGCGTGCACCAGGAGCTTGCGTCTGCTGAGTTCGGCTCCGCGCAACCGGCCGATCATGGACGCGTCGCCGTTCAGACGAGCGAAGGCGTCGAAATCGGCCCACGGCATGCGGTGGAAAGGGGTGGGCTGCGGCATGATCAGTCGATTCGCTCACCGCCCGATTCGTTGGAGCTTCTGTAGCCCGCGCTGACGAGCGAGGCTCGTTCCACGACGTGCCGCAGGGAGCGCCGCAGGACGTCGCTGTCCAGGTCGCGCAGCCTCGTGAAGGGGACGCCTTCGAGGTCGATCAGCGCGGATTCCAGGTCCGGCTCCAAGCCCGATGAGCTCATGGTGTCGATTCCCCTCACGCCGGGTACCGGTCAGTGCAGGCGATTCCATGATGACGCAACAATGAGTGCTTCAGGTAGACCGATGCCTTGCGTTTCCTTGCGCCGAAACGACCAACCGGTGTGCGCTGACCTGGAATTGGACACGAATTGGAAGCCTTTTGGCGGAAGGGTTTTCCTCGCCGCCGTGATGTCGGGCCGTGACGGGCGCTGGTCGCCGGTCCGCCGCCGTTCGGTTGGTGTCCGTTGTGGACGGTGATCCCGGCGATGTCGAGGGCGGCGGCGCGGCGACTGGCCCTGCGGCTAGCCCTGGGGTGTTCCTGCCTGGGACGACGTGGAATCCGGCCGCGCCGCGAGCTCGCTCTTGCGGCGCGTCAGCACCAGCGGGCCGTCCTCGGTGATCGCGACCGTGTGCTCGGAGTGCGCCGTGCGCGAGCCGTCGGCGGACCGCAGCGTCCAGCCGTCCTCGTCGTAGATGATCTCGTCGGTGGTGGCGGCGAGCCACGGCTCGATCGCGACGGTGAGACCGGGCTTGAGCTTCATGCCGTGCCGGCGGCGCCCGTTGTTCGAGATGTGCGGTGACTCGTGCATGGTCCGTCCGATGCCGTGCCCGCCGAACTCCAGGTTGGGCGTGTACCCGAACTGGCCGCAGACCTCGCCGATCGCAGCCGAGATGTCACCGATGCGGTTGCCGACCTGCGCCGCCTCGATCGCGGCCGCCAGCGCCACCTCGGTGGCCCGGATCAGTCGCTGGTCCTCCTCGCGAGGCGTGCCGACGATCACGGTCATGGCCGAGTCGGCCGCCCACCCGTCGATGAGGACGGCGATGTCCATGGTCAGCACGTCGCCGTCGGCCAGCACGTAGCTCTTGGGCAGCCCGTGCAGCACCGCGTCGTTGACGGCGAGACACGTGACGTTGCGGAACGGCCCGCGCCCGAACGACGGCGAGTAGTCCCAGTAGCAGGACACCGCTCCGCGTTCCTGCAGCATGTGACGTGCGTGGTGCTCCAGGTCGAGAAGGTTCACGCCCACCGCGGCCTTGGCGGAGAGCTCGTCGAGCACCTCCGCGATGAACTGGCCGGTGACGTGCATGCGCTCGATCTCGGCGGGGGACTTGAGCTCGATCAACGTGTTCCTCCATCAGCGGGTGCCGGTATAACTATACCGGCTTCGCGGAACCGGCTGAACAACACCACCCAGGAGGGGGACGCGCGTTGCATCTGCCCAGCCGCGTCACCACAGTGCCTGATCATGAAGCAGGTGCTGCAGCACAGGATCGACTCGACCTTCGCCCACTACGACGCGAACCGCAACGGCGTCATCGAACTGGCGGACATCTACGCACTGGCCAACCGCCTGCTCCAGGCGTACGGCGAACCGGCGTCCTCCGACCGCGGCCGGGACCTCGTGGAGGCCTACGACAGGTTCTGGGAGATGCTCGCCGAGCACTGCGACACCGACCGCGACGGCCGCATCGGCCCGGAGGAGTACCGCGCGGCCATGATCGAGGCCTTCGTGGAGGGCGGCCCGATCAACCTGGACTTCCTTGAAGTCGTTCAGTCCCTGCTCGCCCTCATGGACACGAACGGCGACGGCCGTGTCGACGCCGCCGAGTTCGGGGTGCTGCTCAAGGCGCGCGGGCTGTCCGCCGAGGAGTGCCTGACCGCGTTCTCGCACCTCGACACGGACGGCGACGGGGCGATCAGCGTGCAGGAGTACGTGGCGGCGGTGCGGGACTTCTACACGAACCCGGCGGAGGACACGCCCGGCAGCTGGCTGTACCCGAGGTCGCTGCAGCGCGCCTGACGCCGGAAACGTGAGGGAACCACGCAAGTCCGGCCCGTCCGCGTGAACCCCGCCGCTAGGGTGATCCGATGGTGACCCGTGCGGAACGCAACGCCTCCAACCCGGATCTGGGAGTCCTGTCGGGCCGCCTCCTGTTCGCGGTCCAGAGGGAGCTCTTCGAAAGCCTCGCAGACCTGGGGTTCGGCGACCTGAAGCACCGCCACGGCGCGGTGCTGGCCTACCTGGACCCGGAAGGGGTTCGCGCGACGGACCTCGCGAACCTCTCCGGGCAGCACAAGCAGATCATCGGAACGCTGGTCGACGAGCTGGAGGTGCTCGGCTACGTCGAACGCAGACCGGACCCCAGCGACCGCCGGGCGAAACTGGTCTGCCCGACGGGCCGCGGCCTCGCGCAGATGAAGGCCGCGGACCACATCATGGCCGCGATCCAGGACCGGCACGCCGAACGGGTCGGCGAAGGCGAGTACGCGCACTTCAAGCGCATCTTGGAGGACATCACCGAGCACCAGCGGGTCAGGTCTGGATATAGTCATAAATCGTGACTATCATCAACCTATGACTACTTCGGTGGAACTGACCCGCTTCCGCGTCAAGCCCGAGAACGTCGAGGCGCTGCTCGCCGCCCGGCCGGCCATGATCGCGGACTTCGAGGCCGACCGGGAGGGCTTCCGAGGTGCCCGGCTCGTGCGGCTGCCGAACGACGAGTGGCTCGACATCGTCGAGTGGCGCACCTCCGCGGACTACGCCGCCTCCAGCGCCAAGGGCCCGAACCTCCCCGGCGTCAAGGCGTTCTTCGCCGCGATCGACTCGCTCGTGGTCGCCGAGGAGGGTGTGCTCTCCGAGCAGGGGACTCAGAGGCAGCGGTAGCTGGAAGCCGCCTTCGGGTCGCCGTGGACGTACCGCGACACCTTCGGATACGCGCAGAGATCACGGGTCGCGTCACCGGAAGCCGCCGTGAGGGTGGCCGGAGCCTTGCCGCGTTCGACCCAGTCGACGAGCTGGCCCAACGCGTTCGTCGGCTGCGCGCCGGCACCGCCGAAGCAGTGGTCGACGCCGGGTGCGGTGAACAGGCGGTAGAAGTCGTTCACGTACCCCATCCGCCGCTCGACCGCATCGCGGTACCGCAGGGTGCCGCCGGGCGGGATGAGCTGATCGTTGGTGCCGACGAACGTGATCAGCTTGCCGCCCGAGCGGCGGAACGCCGACAGGTCAGGGTCCGAGGTGCCGATGACGCCGTCGTACTCGCGCACCGACTGGCGGAACAGGTCGCGGTACTGCGCGTAGGTCAGCTTCGAGGTGTCGAAACCGGGCTGCTTCAACAGGAAGCTCTGCACCCACAGCGCGGCGACGGGGAAGCCCGGGCCGGACGCGCCGGGCAGCGTGCCTGCGAGCCACACCGGGTCGGCGCCCTTCGGCAGACCCGGCCACAGGCTGCGGCCGCGTTCGTCGGTGGGGCCGTCCCAGATCTTGCGCATGACGTCGGCGTCGGCCTTCGTCACGGTCACCTCGGCGCCCTCGCAGAGGATCTTCGCGCCGATGAGCTGACGAGGGTCGTAACCGCACCGGTCCGGGCGGTCGACGATGCCGTTCACGACGCGGTCGTTCCCGTCGCACGCCTGCACCGCCGCCTTGCGGAACGCGTCGAGCACGCAGTTGCCGACGACGTGCTTGTCGTTGCTCTGCACGACCTGCGGCCACAGCGTCGCGACGGCGAACCGCGACCAGTCGACGGCGGGAGCGTTGGCGAGGACGCCGTCGTAGTCGTCCGGGAAGTGCTGCGCCTCCGCGTAACCCTGGCGGCCACCGGTCGAGCAGCCGTTCCAGTACGAGTAGGTGACCGCACGCTGGTAGTGCCCGCGCACGACCTGCTTCGCGATCACGGCCGCCTCGTGCACCGAGCGCGTGGCGAAGTTGGTGAGCAGGGTCCGGTCCACGTCGCCGGCCGCCCAGCTCGTGTCGAGGCCGCCCAGCACGCCCGCGTCGGTCGTCACGGCGGCGAAGCCCTCTTGCAGGGCCTGGGCGAACGGCGCTCCCGTGTCACCCGCGGCGTACGCGCTGCCGCCGACGCCCTGCAACCGGCCCGTCCAGTTCCGGGGCAGGCCGACGACGACCTTCACGTGGTCGCCGGTGTGGGTCAGCGTCACGGTGATCTCGCAGTGCGCCTCCCGGCTCACGGCGTCCACCGACTCGATCTTCGCGCCCGCGGGGGCGGTGACCGCGACCTCCGCGCAGTCCGGGGTGCTCGCCGACGCCGGCGCGAGGGGCGCCAGACCGGTCAGGAGCAGCGTTGTGGCCAACAGCTTCGTCAGTCGTCTCACGCCGCGGGACGCTAGGTGGAGCCGCGCGGCCCTCGCGCCCGTCAGGTGACGCTGCCGGTGTACGTCACTGGACCGGGTGACAGACTTCCGCGCATGCGCGAGGTGGGCAACAGACGCTACCGGCTGGACCGCGAGCTGGGGCGGGGCGGCATGGGGGCCGTGTGGCTGGGGAAGGACACCGTTCTCGGCCGCGAGGTCGCGGTGAAGGAACTGCTGCTGCCCCAAGGCGTCCCGGCCGCGGAACGCGCTGTCTACCAGGAACGGGTGCTGCGCGAGGCGCGCATCGCGAGCCAGTTGCAGGACCCCGCCGTCGTCACCGTCTACGACCTCATCTCCGAGGACGACCAGACGTTCATCGTCATGGAGCTGATCAACGCCCCGACCCTGGAGTCGCTGGTCGAGACCTCAGGACCGCTCACCACCCGCGCGGCCGCGACGCTGGCGGGACAGCTGCTGAACGCGCTGGAGGCGGCGCACGCGTCCGGTGTCGTGCACCGGGACGTCAAGCCCGGCAACGTGATGGTGCCCGGCAGGGGCACCGCGAAGCTCACCGACTTCGGCATCGCCCAGTCCGTCGACGACCCCAAGCTGACGGCGACCGGCACGTTGATCGGCTCGCCCGCCTACATGGCGCCGGAACGCCTCGCGGGCGGTGACGCCTCACCCGCGTGGGACCTGTGGGCGTTGGGGGCCACGCTGTTCTTCGCCGTGGAGGCCCGTGGCGCGTTCGACCGCCCGACCACCTCGGCGACGATCCTCGCGGTGATGAGCGAACGCCCGGTGCCCCGCGTCACCGGACCGCTCGGCGAGCTGATCACCGGCCTGATGGAACCCGACCCCGCCCGCAGACTCGGTGTCGCGCAAGCACATCGGCTGATCGAACGCGCGCTCGTCGTCGCTGAGCTCCACCCGACCAGGCCGCCCCTGCTGACCGGCCCGGTGGTGGACGGCAGGCCGACGACGGCAGGCCCGACGCTCGCGACCGCCGTGCCCACCTCCGGCCCGGTGGCGATCGGCCAGTTCGCTCCCGCCCCGGTCTTCCCCGTCCCGCCGCGCCGCAAGAAGCCCGTCGGCCTGATCCTCTCGGCCACGCTCGTGCCGTTGTTCATCATCGGCGCGCTGATCTCCTTGTACATCACCGTGTTCAAGCCGATGTTCACGAGCTGGGGCCTGGGCGTGGTGGACGGCCCGGCGAGCACCGCCGCGATGCAACCCGTCCTGACGATCGGTCCCGGCGGCGACATCGCGGACGGCGTGGTGTCGATGGCGTTCCGCAACTCCTGCCTCACCTGGGTGCCCGCCAAGGACGTCCGCAAGATCGAGTCCAAGGACCGCGTCGGCTGCTACGCCGAGCACGACGTCGAGGTGCTCGACACCGTCCTGGCCAACACCGAGATCGAGAAGGACGTGCCGTACCCCGGCGCCGAGGAGCTGAAGAAGATCGGCGGCACCGGTTGCACGCGGACGTTCCTGTCGGACAAGGTGAACGGCCAGGACAAGGAGAAGACCCTGCGGTACTGGGTGATCATCCCGACCGCGGAGGCGTGGAAGGTGAAGACGGAGAACGGCTACCGCAGCTCGGACCGGCTGATCCACTGCTTCGTGGGCAAGGCGGACGGGACGAAGCTGGTGGAGCCGTTGATGAAGAGCTAGGAGGGGACTTGTCGTATCCCGAAGAGGTCTACTTCGGACAGACCGGTGAGGTCAACGCGAACTACCGCCCCGCGAGCACCCCGCCGGACAAGGGCAGCGAGGGCGACGGCATCCACTACCTCGCGACCACCGAGACCACGAACGGCGAGTTCGGGCTGTACCGGGTGATGATGAAGCCGAAGGCGGGCGGCCCGGCGACGCACTTCCACCGGACGATCTCCGAGTCGTTCTTCGTCCTCAACGGCGTCGTGCGCCTCTACAACGGCGACAAGTGGATCGAGGCGGGGCAGGGCGACTTCCTGCACGTGCCGCAGGGCGGGTTGCACGCCTTCCGCAACGACTCCGACGCCCCGGCCGAGATGCTGCTGCTGTTCACGCCCGGTGCACCGCGCGAGGAGTACTTCGAGAAGCTCGGCGAGATCGCGAAGGACGACCTCACCGCGTTCCGGGTCAAACACGACTCGTACTTCGTCTGACCTGGGTAATGCCGGACCGGCGAACCGGTCCGGCACCGCAGGACTACTCCGAGACGGCGATCGCCGACGCCGGGCAGACGGCGGCCGCGTGCTTCACGTCCGCGAGGCGCTCGGACGGCGGGCTCGCGTCGAGCAGGTCCACCAGGCCGTCGTCGTCGCGCTGGTTGAACACGTCGTCCGCGGCCAGCACGCACTGCCCGGCTCCGACGCACTTCCCCTGGTCCACCACGATGTTCACGCCGACCTCCAGGTGACGGGCAGCTCCGCCACACCGCCGGTGAGCGTCGCGCGGACCTGCAGCTGGTCGAGCTCCTTGGCGAGCCGCATCTCCGGGAGGCGCTTGGCCAGCGCGGCGAACACGACGCGCAGCTCCGTGCGGGCCAGCGAGGCGCCGATGCAGAAGTGGGCGCCGTGGCCGAAGCCGAGGTGCGTCCTCTCCGGACGGTCGGGGTTGAACTCCTCGGCGTCGGAGTACACCGTCACGTCGCGGTTGGCGGCGTTGATCGAGAGCACCACGGCGTCACCGGCGTTGATCGTCACGCCCGCGATGTCGACGTCCTCCCGCGCGTACCGCAGCAGGCCGAGGTCACCGGGCGCGCCGAGGCGCATGACCTCCTCGACCACCGCGTCGACGCGCCCGTCCGGGTCGGCGACGAGGGCGTCCCAGCGCGAGCGTTCGGTGAGCAGGAACAGCACGCCGAGACCGATGCGGTTGACCGTGGTCTCGTGGCCCGCGAACAGCAGGCCGACGCAGAGCCGGACCATCTGCACGTAGTCGAACGCCGCGTCGTCGGCCTGGGCGCGCACGAGGTCGGAGATCACGTCCTCGCCGAGCGCGCCGCGCTTGCCCTCGACGAGCCCGACCATGTAGCCGAAGAACTCCTCGCGGGCCTTGTGGGCGTCCTCGCCGATCTCGGTGCCGGCCATGCGCTCGGACAGCGAGGCGAACTTCTCGTTGTCCTCCTGCGGCACGCCGAGCAGCCGGCAGATCATGGCCACGGGCAACGGGAACGCGAGCCCGTGGTGCAGGTCGACGACACCGGTCTGCTCGTGCTCGGCGATCAGCTGGTCGAGGCAGGCGTCGACCAGCTCCTCCATGTTGTCGCCCAGCATCCGCATCCGCTTGGCGGAGAACGCCGGCGTCAGCAGGCGGCGCATGCGCGTGTGGTCGGCCTCCTCGGTCGCGTACTCGCCGCTCGGGCCGTCCTGCACGGCCGAGGTCGAGATGCGGGACGCCTTCTCCGGTTCGGGGTGGGACCGGCCGAAGCGCTTGTCACCCAGCAGGAGGCGGACCTCCTCGTACCGGGTCACGAGCCAGGCGGGATCACCCGCCGGTGTCGTCACGGGCGCGATCGGCGCCTCGCGTCGCAACACCTCGTAGAGCGGAGCGAGTTCGAGGACGTTCGGCCTGGGCAGCGGCAGCGTCAGGCGCTCTGCGTCAATGCTCATGCACCGACCGTAGCGCTTAATGGCAGATGGTGCCAATAAATGTTCTCGGGCGGGTGACGTGCTTAAATCGCCCGATGACGGACGTTGCGACAGAAAAGCCTCGCCGCGGACGGCCACCGGTGAGCGACGAGCAGCGTCAGCGGCAGCGGCTCGACCTCTCGCGCCACGCGGTCAGGCTGTTCGCCGAGCAGGGCGTCGCCGCGACGTCGGGCGAGCAGATCGCGCAGGCCGCCGGCGTCTCCGAACGCACCTTCTGGCGCTACTTCCCGCAGAAGGAGAGCTGCGTCGAACCGCTGCTCACCAAGATGGTGGACGCGTTCTGCGCGGTCGTGCGGGCCTGGCCGCGCGAGGTCGAGCTCATCGACCACCTGCGCGAGGCCTACAGCCCGTTGCTGGACGCGGCGTCCGACGAGGACATCGAGGCGGTCCTCTCGGTCGTCCGGCTGACCCAGGGCGAACGGGCGTTGCGCGCCGCCTACCTGATGCTGCGCGAACGGGCCGAGGACGCGCTGGCCGAGGTGCTCGCCGAACGCACCTCCATGCCCCTGGACGCCATCGAGGTGCGCGTGCAGGCCGCGGCCATGAGCGCGGTGCTCAAGGTCGCCACCGACGACGTCGCCCGCGCGGCGGCCGGTGGCGTCACGAGGGAGACGCTGGAGGGCCACCGCGAGCAGATCGCGGCGGCCCTGCGCGGGCTCTCGCTGATGCTCTAGAGGTTCAGGTTGGACAGGGCCACCACGAACGTCACGATCAGCGCGATCACGACGAACACGCCGACGACGCCCGCGAGCAGCAGGCCCGTGCCGGCGGAACGCCACGGGGCGGGCGCCGCCATCTTCACCACGCCGCCCGCGACCGCCGAGCCGAGGGCGATCCAGATGAACGAGTAGGCGTACTCGCCGCCCTGCCAGCCGAAGGACTCCATGGCCCCGGTCTGGAAGGCGACGACGGTCAGCACGAGCAGGACGGCGGTGATGGCGAACCCGGCCAGTGCGGCGAGGCGGCCACGGTCGATTTCGGTCACACGTCGAGGGTGCCGCCCCTGGCCCGGGACGGCATCGGTGGAACTACTCAGCGCGGACCAGTGTGGCGACCCGTTCCTGCAACGCGTGCGCCACCGAGTTGAAACCGTTCCGCACGTACGCGCCCTGAGCGGCGAAGACCGCGTCGGCGTACTTGCCGGTGAACGTCTCGAACGTCCGGTAGCTGCACCGGTCCGCGGACAGCGGCGTGATCACCTGGTCGCGCGTGCCGAGCAGGCCGGGGAACGTGTCCCCGGTGTCGTAGCGCAGCAGCCGGGGAGGCTCGACCGCGCGGACGTACTCGCGGCTGACGAACGTGCCCTCGGTACCGTCCGGGCGCGGCAGCGTCAGGTCGATCGGCGAGCCCACGGCCAGGGTCGTGGACACCGCCAGCGTGTAGGGATTCCACTGTGGATAGTTCGGGTAGTCGAGCAGCACGTCCCACACGAACGCGGCGGGCGCGTCGATCTCGACGGTCACGGACTCGATGAGGTGGCTCATGCCGGCATGTACTCCCCGCCGTTGACGTCCAGCACGGCTCCGGTGACCTCGGAAGCGTGGCGGGACAACAGGAAGAGCACGGCGCCCGCGCAGGCGTCGTCGGTAGGGATGCGACCGAGCGGGTTGCGGGCGGCGATCTCGTCGTAGACGTCCTGCTCCGAGATGCCGCGCGCCTCGGCGGTGAACTTGAGGTAGAAGCGCACACCCGGTCCGTCGAGCCAGCCCATCACGGCCTGGTTGGCGCGGATGCCGTGTTCCCCGAGTTCCAGCGCCAGGAACTGGGTCGCGGTCGCCATCGCGGCCTTCGCCACGGCGTAGCCGCCTTCGCCGCGCATCGGTTTGCGGGTGGTCATGGTGCCCACGTTGACGATCGAGCCCCGTCCGGCGGCCTTCATGTGCGGCACGACCGCGCGCGTCACGTTCAGCGCGCCGAAGAGGATGATGTCGATCGAGCGGCGGATCGCCTTCTCCGGCGTGTCCAGCAGGTCGAACCAGCCGGGGTGGCCGAAGGCCGAGTTCACCAGGCCGGTGACGGCGCCGAAGCGCGAGACGGCCGTCTCGACCAGGTGCGCCACCTCGTCGGGGCGGCGGACGTCGCACTGCACGCTGACCGCTTCGCCTCCAGCCGCGGTGATGTCCTTCTCCGCCTGCTTCATGACGTCGGCCGAGCGGGCGGCCATGACGACCTTGGCGCCCTCGGCGGCGGCACGGACGGCCAGCTTCGAGCCCAGGCCGGGGCCGACGCCGGTGATCAGCACGACCTCGTCTTGCAGCATCACAGGTAGACCTCCGAGTAGAAGGCGAAGTCGCGGCGCAGCTGGTCTTCGGAGAGCCCGAAGTCCTCTGGCGCGTAGGAGTGCGAGCCGTGCCGTTCGGTGCGGTTCTGCTCCAGGTAGGCCTCGAACGCGGCGTCGTCGGCCGGTCCTGGCGGGAGGCCCAGTGCGTTCAGGACCTCGCGCGCGACCTCCAGCGGCTTGCTGACGGTGTCGGCGAACCGCACGTCCACGAAGCGGTCCGGGCGGGCCGAGCGGGCCGCGGCGAAGCCTTCCAGGGTCCTCGTGAACCTGCGCGACCAGTACCGTCCGATGTGGACCGGATCGGCGCTGTCGCTGTACTGCGAGGACATCGCGCGCACCATCGACGCGTAGGACGGTACGGCGTTGACCGGGGAGCGGTGCGTCATCACGATCCTGCAGTCCGGGAACTCGTCCAGCACCGTGTCGACGGCGGTCAGGTGGTGTGGCGACTTGAGCACCCACGGCAGGGAGCGGGAGGTGTTCTGCCACTGCAACACCTGCAGCCACTCGCGCAGTTCGCGGTAGGCGGGGCGCTGGTCGGCGGACCGCAGCCAGTCGCCGTACGCGGGTACCCAGTAGAACGAGTCGAAGCTCATCGACACGAACGTGCGGTCCAGCAGGATCACGTCCTCCTCCGGCCCGTCCCACACCACGGTGTGCAGGTCGCCGAAGTCGGGGGAGAGCTGCGAGAACACCTGCATGCGTTCCCGTGCGCGGGCTTTGCGCTGCTCGGCGTCGGGGCTCTCGCCGGGGAACGGCAGCGGGTAGGCGACCTCCCACGACAGCGTGGACGTCACCTGAGGTGAGGCGGACAGAAGCCGGTGCAGCAGCGTCGATCCGGTGCGCGGCAGGCCGCAGATCTCCGCGGCCACGCGGACTTCCACGTCCAGCACCTCGGGGTTCGAGCGCTGCAACGCGCGCAACCGCAGCCGGTCGGACAGCAGCGCGGTGAGGCGGTGCCTGGTCAGCTCGAAACCCAGCGGGGACAACGCGGCCTCGGTGTTGAGGCTGTGCACGAGCACGTCCAGCGGCTCGCGGAACCAGTCGTCGCCGAAGTCCGCGAGCCCGGTCTTCGCTGAGGCCTTCTCCAGCAGCTCCGGCACGTTCAGCTCGGCCGTGACGGTCATCGAACCTCCTCCAGCGGCACCACGCGGCACTTCGGGACGGGGTGCTCGGACGCGCCGAGCCAGCGCAGCAACGCGGTGCCGGACGTGTGGCCGCAGGTGTCGATCCAGTTGCCCACGCCCGGATCCTCGGCGGCCACCACGATCGTCAGCCGGCCGTTCGCGAGCGACGCCGTGTGCTTGTTGACGGTGATCCGGCGACGGTGGTCGAGCGACTCCATCCACCAGTTGTCGAGCTGGAAGTTCCAGTACGGGCAGTCCGGCACGTCGGTCTCGATCACCCACGCCTCACCGGGTTTCAGCACCCAGTACCCGTGCAGGTAGAAGATCTCGGGATCGCCGCCAGCCCGCTGGAACATCGCCTGGCCGAAGTCGGGCAGTTCGTTGGGGCGCGCCATGAACGTGCGGGTCCAGTGCGCGAACGTCGCCGCGGTGCCGTGCACCGACAAAGCCGCCCGCTGCAACGCCTTCGCCAGGAACTCGGGCGTCAGTGCGGCGGGTTCGGCGGGCCCACCGATCTGTTCGATCTGCCACTGACCGGGGACCTCGGTGGTGCGGTCGAGGTAGGTCTGGCGCACCACCAGACCGGTGGAGTCCGGCGCGAGCGGGAGCCAGTTGCCGGCCTGTTCGGTGGCGCTCGCGATGATCTCCACCGTGCCGTCCGGCGCGATCGTGAGGTCGGCGTCGGACAGCTCGCCTGTCGACGCCATCGTGCCGTCCTTGGCGTACCGGTTGGCCTTGGAGCCGATGCTGAAGTACGCGATGGTGCCGCGGGTCCCGGTGATCCGGTACGTGCGGTCGCCGCGGACGTTCGCGGACAGGTAGACGTTGTCCGGGTTGTCCGCGCCGATCTTCACGAGGTCGAGCTCGTGGAAGCGCGGGAAGTCCGGATCGGCGTTGTCCAGGCAGGAGTAGAGCATCTCGCGCGTCAGCCGGGCGAGGTACCGGTAGCCCTCCGCGCGGTCCAGCGGGGTGTCCGGCGCCCCGTCGGAGAGCACGACGTCACCGGCCTTCTCCAGCGCCCGGCAGAACTGCGACCACGCCTCGTCCGGCACAGGATGCCTCCCGAAGTTAGAACGTGTTCTAGCTGAACCTACACGATTTTGGACAACGTTCAACAGGCGCCGAGCGTGCGAAGCCGCGCCACCACGGCGTCGGCCGCGGCCTGCGGGCTCAGCATCGTCGTGTCGAGCCGCACCTCGGGTTGCAGCGGCGGTTCGTAGGGGGAGTCGATGCCGGTGAAGTTCGCCAGCTCACCCCTGCGCGCCTTGCGGTACAGGCCTTTCGGGTCGCGTTGCTCGGCGACTTCGAGCGGGGTGTCGACGAAGACCTCGCAGAACTCGTTCTCGTCGACCAGCTCCCGTGCGAGCGCCCGCTCGGCCCGGAACGGCGAGATGAACGAGACGAGCACGACCAGTCCCGCGTCGACCATCAGCGCGGCGACCTCGGCGATGCGCCGGATGTTCTCGACCCGGTCGGCGTCGGTGAACCCGAGGTCGGAGTTGAGCCCGTGCCGGACGTTGTCGCCGTCGAGCAGGAACGTGTGCCTGCCCTCGGCGTGCAGCGTCCTCTCGACCAGGTCCGCGATCGTGGACTTGCCCGCGCCGGACAGCCCGGTCAGCCACACGACGCACGGCCGGTGCCCGTTGCGCGCGATCCGCGCCCGCTTGTCGACGGTGAGCGCCTGCCAGCGCACGTTCACCGGGCTCAGCGCGAAGTCGATCATCCCGGCGCCGACCGTGGCGTTCGACAGCCGGTCGAGCACGATGAACGACCCGAGATCGCGGTTGGCGCGGTAGCCCTCGAACGGCACGGGTGCGTCGAAGTGCACGGTGTCGACGCCGATCTCGTTGAGCCCCAACGCCTTGGTCGCGGTGAACCCGACCGTGCGCGCGCCGATCTTGGCCAGGTACTGCCGGCCGGGCAGCAGTCCTGTCTCGTGCAGCCAGACCAGCCTCGCCTGGAACGAGTCGGCCGCGCCGGGCGGGTCCCCGGCCGCGCCCAGCACGTCACCGCGGCTCGCGTCCACGTCGTCCGCCAGCACGACGGTGACCGACGACCCGGTCGGCGCCTCCTCCAGATCGCCGTCCATCGTGACGATCCGCGCCACGGTGGTGGTCCCGCCACCCGGAACGAGACGGACCGTCTCGTCTCGTTTCAGCGTCCCGTCCAGCACGCGCCCCGACAGCCCCCGGAACGTCGCGTCCGGCCTGTTCACCCACTGCACGAGAAAACGAGACGGACCGTCTCGTCTCGTTGGAGGTGCCACCGTCTCCAGCCACCGCAGCAGGGTCGGGCCGTCGTACCAGGGGGTCAGATCGCTGCGCCCGACCACGTTGACGCCCTCGGTCGCCGACATCGGCACGCAGGTGATCCCGTCGAGGTCCAGCCCCGCCGAGAACTCCAGGAACTCGGCCCTGACCTGCTCGAACGCGTCCTGCGAGTACCCCAGCAGGTCGAGCTTGTTCACCGCCACGGCCACGTGCCGGATGCCCAGCAACGACACGATGCGCGCGTGCCGGCGCGTCTGGCTGAGCACGCCCTTGCGCGCGTCGAGCAGCAGCACAGCCGCATCGGCCGTGGAAGCGCCGGTGACCATGTTGCGCGTGTACTGCTCGTGTCCCGGGGTGTCCGCGACGATGAACCGCCGCGCCTCCGTGGCGAAGAACCGGTAGGCGACGTCGATCGTGATGCCCTGCTCGCGTTCCGCCGCCAGACCGTCCACGAGAAGCGCGAAGTCCAGGTCGCCGCCGCGCGTGCCGACCCGCCGTGAGTCGGCCTCCAGCGCCGCGAGGTGGTCGGCGTACAGCAGTTTCGACTCGTAGAGCAGGCGCCCGATCAGCGTGCTCTTGCCGTCGTCGACGCTGCCGCAGGTGATGAACCGCAGAAGCTCCATCAGAAGTAGCCCTCCCGCTTCTTGCGCTCCATCGACCCGCTCCGGTCGTGGTCGATCACCCGGCCCTGCCGCTCCGACGTCGTCGCGGCGCGCATCTCCTCGACGATCTCCGCGACCGTGCGGGCCTCGCTGCGCACCGCGCCGGTCAGCGGGTAGCAGCCGAGCGTGCGGAACCGGACCAGCTCGTGGCGCGGTTCGGAGTGCAACGGCATCCGGTCGTCGTCGACCATGATCAGCGCGCCGTCGCGGTCGACCACCGGGCGCGAGGCCGCGAAGTACAGCGGCACCACGGGAATCCGCTCGCGTTCGACGTAGCGCCACACGTCGAGCTCGGTCCAGTTCGACAGCGGGAACACCCTGATGCTCTCGCCGGGCGCGACCCGCGTGTTGTAGAGCCGCCACAGTTCGGGGCGCTGGTTCTTCGGGTCCCACTGGTGCTGCGCGGTGCGGAACGAGAACACCCTTTCCTTGGCGCGTGAAGCTTCCTCGTCCCGTCGTGCGCCGCCGAACGCGACATCGAAGCGGTGCTCGTCCAGCGCCTGCCGCAGACCCTGCGTCTTCCACAGGTCGGTGTGCACGGCGGAACCGTGGTCGAACGGGTTGATGCCCGCCGCGACGCAGTCCGGGTTGCGGTGCACGATCAGTTCCAGGCCGAGGGAGGCGACCGTGGAGTCCCGGAACGCGATCATCTCCCGGAACTTCCACGTGGTGTCCACGTGCAGCAGCGGGAACGGCGGCTTCGACGGGTGGAAGGCCTTGCGCGCCAGGTGGAGCAGCACCGAGCTGTCCTTGCCGATCGAGTACAGCAGCACCGGCCGTTCGCTCTCCGCCACGGCCTCGCGGAAGATGTCGATGCTGTCGGCTTCCAGCTGGTCGAGGTGGTTCACACGAGCACCCCCGCGAGTTCGGGACGGCAGATCAGCAGGTCGGGCAGCCACGGGTCGGGCTGGTTGTAGACGAGCGGCCGTCCGTCGACACGCGAGGCGTGCAGCCCGGCCCGCCGGGCGACGTAGACGGGTGCGGCCGAGTCCCACTCGTACATGCCGCCCTCGTGCAGGTACGCGTCGGCGTCGCCGCGCACCACGGCCATCGTCTTCGCGCCCGCGCTGCCCATCGGCACCAGCACGCCGCCCAGCGCCTCGGCGACCCGCTGCGCGAACGCGGGCGGTCGCGTGCGGCTGACGACGATCCGGACCCGGCGGTGCGAGGTCCGCGGGGTGGCGAGCAACGCGGGCACCGCGACCGCTCCCGCGACGAGGTCGCCGCGTTCCCACAGCGCCACGTGCACGGCCCAGTCGGTGCGGCCTGGTTCGGCGTACTCGCGGCTGCCGTCCAGCGGGTCGATGATCCACACCCGGTCGGCGGTGAGCCTGCGCGGGTCGTCCGGTGCCTCCTCGGACAGCACCGCGTCGTCCGGGCGGTGCTCTTCCAGCTGTGCCGCGAGGAAGAGCTGCGCGACGTGGTCACCGTCGCCCGGTCTCACGCTGACCAGCAACCGGCCGGTCTCGACGGCCAGTCTCCTGGCCAGCTCCCCATCGGTCTCCGCCATGCACCCGAGGGTAGCGAGCAAAACGAACAACGTTCAATATGCGTTCTGAACGTTGTTCAAGTTAGGCTGAACGGCGTGAGCACCGAGCAGACGGCCTGGGGAGACGCCGAAGGCAGGCGGCGCGACATCCTGGCGTCCGCCGAGCTGATCCTCGACGGGCAGGGCTACGCGGGCCTGACCATGCGCGCGATCGCGGTCGGCGCCGGCGTCAGCTCCGGCACCGTCTACCAGTACTTCTCCGGCAAGGAGGACGTCTTCGCGGCGTTGATGGAACGCCGCCTGGACGAGCTGCAACGCACCCTCGCGTCCGTCGACCGCGGCCTCGGGATCTCGGGTGTGCTCAGGGAGATCGAGCCGCAGATAACCGAGTTCTGGCGGCGGTTCGGGCGGTCGGCCGCGCAGTGGGAGGCCAAGGTGCTCTCCGGTGGCCGGCGGGGCAAGGAGGTCACGAGCTCGGCCCAGGACTACCGCAAGACGCTCAAGGCCCTCGCCAAGGCGTTGAAGGAGACGGCCGAGGCGAGTGGGCAGGAGCTGATCGACGATCCCGCGCTGCCGCACTGGGTCTGGGACTCGTTGATCGGCCTCGCGGACGACCTCCTGCTGCAGGGCGCGCGGATCAACCGGGTCAGGCCGGCTCAGCTGGTCGCGTTCGCCACCGGTGCGATCGAGCGGGGGATCATCGCCCGCTGACGGGCTGGTCGTAGCGGCGCCGGATGCTCGTGCCGAGGATGCTGACGTCGGCCCCGTAGACGTGGATCGAGATCGCGACGGAGCTGGAGTTGTTGCACACCTTGTGGATGTCGCCCGGCGGCACGAGGTAGGCCGCCACGCCCTCCGGGGTCTTGTTGACGCGCAACGGGATCAGCCGATCGCCGCGCAGCCGGTAGGTGGTTTCCTCCTCCTCGCCGACGTAGGTGCCGACGACGCACCACGACACGTGGTCGTGGATGCACGTTTCCTGGCCTGGTAACCAGACCAGCGCGACGACGGAGAAGCTGCCGTCCGGTTCGACGTGCAGGACGTGCTGGCGGTACGCGTCCGGGTCGGGTTCGCGCTGCGCCGCGCTCAGCAGGAACGGGTCGGTGAGGTGACCTTCCAGCGTGCGGGACACCCGTGCGGCAACGGTTCGGTCGTCACCACCGCCCTGGACCGCGCCCCGGAGCGAGCCCACCAGAAGCGTGGCCGTGGGGGAGAGCAGGCTGTGCGTCATGAGCGGGTCCTCCTTCGGGAAGGGGAGATCAGCCGATCAACACCGTGCCCGTGAGCACCAGCACGACGATCACCGTGGTCGAGAGCAGGCCCAGCAGCAGCACGGCAGGGCCGGAGCGGATCAGGGAGCGCAGGCGCACCGCCGTGCCGAGGGCGAACATGCCCGCCGCCAGCAGCACGTTGTCGACGAACGTCGCCGCCGACAGCACGGCGTCGGGCAGCAGACCGGTCGCCCGGATCGCCGCCATGGCGAGGAAACCGAGCACGAACAACGGCACGATCGGCGGACGCTGGCCCGAGGTCGGGTACTTGAGACGTTCGGCGAAGCTCACGGCGGCGAGCATCGGCGCGAGCAGCACGACCCGCGTCAGCTTCACCGCGACGGCGATGGCCAGTGCGCCGCTCACCGGTCCGGCGGCGGCCACGACCTGCGCGACCTCGTGCACGCTGCCGCCCGCCCACACCCCGTACTGCGAGGACGTGAGGCCGGTCAGGGGGAAGAGCGCGGGCAGGCCGAACATCGCGACGGTGCCGAAGAGCGTGACCAGGCCGAGCGCTTTCGCCACGTCCTCCTCGTCCTGCTGCCGCACGCTGTTCATCGCGGCCACCGCGGAGGCGCCGCAGATCGAGAACCCGGTCGCGATCAGCAACGATAGGCCCTCGCTCACCCCGAGCACCCGCCCGAGCCACCGCGTCACGACGAACGTCACGACCACGGCGACGACCGCGAGGACCAGGATCTCGTAGCCGAGCTTCAGCACGTCCTGGAAGACCAGCTTCAGGCCGAGCAACACCACGCCGAGCCGCAGCAGACGCCGTCCGGCGACCTTCATGCCCGGAGTGACCGACTGCGGTAGAGTCACGACGTTGGCGACGACCGCGCCGAGCAGCACGGCGACCGTGAGCGCGCTGACCGAGGGGAAGAGCCAGGACACGACCATCGCGACCGCGACACCGGCTGCGACCAGGGCGAGGCCGGGCAGGACCGAGTCTGCCGTGCGCGGAGTCGTCCTGACGATGCCCATGCCACCCACGATGGCGAGCACGGGCTATGCGCAGTAGATGGCCATTTGTTGGGGGCCTATAAGGCGCGCTTATGCCCGCGCCGACGCGGAGATCAGCGCGTCCACCGTGGCGCGCATGATCGGCAGCTTGATGAGGTCCGGCCACGTGTACAGCGCGGTCAGCCGTTGCGCCGCCGACTCCACCTCCACAGCCACCAGACCGGGGTGCTGCAGGAACGACAGCAGCAGCCTCGGCACCAGCGCGACGCCCAGACCTGCGGTGACGAGGCTCTGAATGGCCAGGTTGTCGTCGGTCGAGCAGGTGATGTCCGGGACGAACCCCGCCTTGTCGCACGCCTGGTGCAACGCGCGCTGGCACCGCACGCAACCGGCGATCCAGCGTTCCTCCGCCGCCTCGGTCAACGACACCCGCTCCCGTCCGGCGAGCCGATGACCCGCGGGCACGAGCAACGCGAGCGGCTCTCGCAGCAACGGCACGCTCAGCATGCCGTTGACGGTGGCCTCGTCCTGCGGTTCGTCGAGGTAGCTGAAGCTCAGCACCAGGTCGACCTCACCGCGCCGGAGCAGCGCGAACGAGTCCGGCGGCTCCTCCTCGACCAGTTCGAGCCGCAACGCAGGCCGTTCCTCGGCCAGGATCGCCGCCGCCGCGGGCACCAGCGAGACGTTGGCGCTGGGGAACGCGCAGATCCGGATCGTGCCGATGTCGTGCGTCGCTATCGCGCTGACCTGCTGGTGCGTCGTCGCCAGCCGGTCCAGCAGGTCCGACCCGCGTTCCGCCAGGATCCGGCCGGCCTCCGTGAGGTGCAGCCCCCGGCCCGTCCGCACGAACAGCGGCCCGCCGACCTGCCGTTCCAGCGCGCGCATCTGCTGGCTGACGGCGGGCTGCGTGCAGTGCAGCAGCCGTGCGGCGGCGCTGAACGATCCGGTCCTGGCCACCGTCGCGAAGACCTCTAGCTGGCGGGTGTCGAACATCCCCGCAGCGTAAGGCTCACTTCCCGGACAGCAGCGAGTCGAGCGTGCCGCCGTTGCTCTCGCAGTGCCGCCGGGTCGTCTCGAGCGTCGTCGGCTTCTCCGCCTCGTCGGCCATGCCCACCTGCGCGAAGATCCGCCGGAGCAGCTCGATCTGCTCGTCCAGACCGGCCCGCAGAAAGTCGCTGCAACTCGACCGGACGGTCAGCCCGCTGTCCGGCGACGAGCCGTCCGCGGGTCCCAGGACGAAGAGCAGGGCGATGATGATCGCGAGCCCGAACCCGACGACCGCGCCGTTGTTGGAGCTCTTGCGCGGCGCCAGCCAGGCCTCCGCCTCCTCCACGAACGGCTCGGCGGGGGAGAGGTCGGTGTCGATCCAGAACTCGAGGCTGTCACCGCCGGTCACGTCGAACTGGACGTGACCGGCGGCCAGCATGATGCGGACCACCTGCTCCCGGTCGTACGACCCGGCCCAGAACGGCTCTGGCCGCACGAACAGGAGGCGGTCCGGCAGCAGGAACACGACGTCGCGCTCACCGCGGGCGAGGCGTTCGGTCTGGCCGGGGCCGAGGATGGCGCCCGCGAGCCGTGCCGTCACGAGGGCGTGTTCGTGCTCGTCGAGGGCCTCGGCGGCCGACGACCACAGATCGGGTTCCACGTCACTGCTATCGCTGCGGGTGGGGACCAGAGTTAGCCGTGGCGGCCGAGGTTCCTCCGAATGCTTTTCAGAAGGTGAGCTTCCAGGAGTTGATGTAGCCGGTGTCCTGCCGCGCGACGTCCTGGACCTGCAGCTTCCACGTGCCGTTCGCGACCTCGCTGGACGCGTTGACCGTGTAGGTCGCCACGACGTTGTCGGCGGAGTCGTTGTTGGAGGCCTTCAGCCGGTACGCCGTGCCGTCCGGGGCGATCAGGTCGACGACCAGGTCACCGCGGTAGGTGTGCACGATGTTGACGTCGACCTTCAACGTCGCCGGGGCGTTGCCGGAGACGCCGGTGACCGCGATGGAGCTGGTCACGGCCGCGCCCGCGTCCGGGATGGCCACGTCGGTGGTGTTCTCGAACGCGCCGCCGCCGGGAGGCGTGCCGGTGTCGACCGCGGCGAACGCGTCGACGCGTCCCTCACCGAAGAAGTTGTTCTTCGCCGACGTACCGCTGCACCGGCTGTCGGTGCAGCCCAGGTCGTCCGCCTGGTTCGCGAGCAGCGCGCGCAGCTGCGCCGGGGTGGCGGTGGGGTTGGTCGACTTGAGCAGCGCGGCGACGCCCGCGACGTGCGGGGAGGCCATCGAGGTGCCGGACATGGTGGTGTAGCGGCCGCCGGGGATCGTCGAGTAGACGCTGTCGCCGGGCGCCGCGACGTGGATCTTGTCGGTGCCGAAGTTCGAGAACGACGACTTGGTGTTGCTGGAGTTGATCGACGCCACGCTCACCACGCCGGAGACCTCGGTCGGCACGCTCAGGCAGGCGTTGGTGACGGTGCGGCTCGACGGGGTCGAGTCGTTGGGGCTGCTGCTGTCGCTCGACTTGTTCGCGAGGTTGTAGTTCTCGTTGCCCGCCGCGGCGACGTTGAGCACGCCCTTGCCCTCGGCGTAGGCCACCGCGCGCTTCACACCTTCGAGGATCGCGTCCTGGTCGGCGTTGTCCGGGCAGTTGAACAGCCACGGGTCCGTGTAGTAGCTGTTGTTGGTCACCTCGAAGCCGCGGTCACCGGAGAAGACCATGGCGCAGATGGTGTTCTCGGGGAAGAACAGCCCGCTCGGCTTCTCGGCGATGCGCACCGACGCGACCTTCACGCCGGGAGCGACACCGACCATGCCACGGCCGTTCTTGGCGGCCGCGATGGTGCCCGCGACGTGCGTGCCGTGCGAGCCCGTGTCACGCCACGAACCAGTGCGCGTGTCGAGTTTGCCGTAGGCGCAGGAGGCGGAGTTGGCGGAGTCGAAGTTCGGCGCGAGATCCGCGTGCTGGTCGTCGACACCCGTGTCGAGCACACCGACCGTGACGCTGGACGACCCGGTGTTGACCGCCCACGCTCTGTCGGCGCCGATCTGGCTCATGTCCGTGCGCACCGGCTCACCGGTCGCCGGAGTGGCCTGCGACGGCGAGGTGGGCACCGGCGGGTTCGCCGCCTCGGCGGGAACGTCGCTCGTGCGGGTCGCGCCGACCTTCTGCACACCGGTGACGGTGCGCATCCTGGTGGCGAAGTCCGCCGCGCCCGAGTGCGCGACGACGACACCGATGGCGTCGTAGCTCGACCACACCGTCCCGCCGTTGCTGCTCACGGCCGTCTTGGCACCGGCGGTGTCGCCGGGCGCCGTGATGACCAGATAACTACGCGTACCTGCGGCGGGCGCGGCGGCGGCAGGGATGGCCGCCGCCAGCACACCGGCGCCCACGGCCGCGGCGATGACCGCGGCGCGCAGGCGTGATCGTGAACCCAGGAACACGATTCCTCCAACTCCTAAGCGGGCGTCGCCCGCGCACGTCGCGCGGGTGCAGGGGCCCGTCAGAGTCATTAGAGGAGGTCAGGCGGGAATCGGGACGCCCGGTTCCAGAAATGCCCCGTTCGGCTCACTACGAACGTCGCACGTCAGGCGTGCCGCGTGAGCAGTCCGACGAAGTGGTTCATGTCGGCCTGCACGCACGCCTCCTCGGCGTGCTTGCCCGTGCAGCCCGGCGCCCACCCGCTGCCGTCGCCGTAGTCGGAGAAGTGGAAGCCGATGTTGTTAATTTTCAGGTTCGCGGCCGTCACCAGCGCCGTCTCCCTGGCCCGGTTCTCCAGCACGGCCTGGATCGGGTTGACCGTCAGATCGCCGCCGTTGCCCGTGTACAGCGCGATGCCCATGCCGCGCAGCCTCTCCACGTTGTGCGCGGGGCTCTGCGCGTTCCACACGCCGTCGAACGGCCAGAACGGCGACCCGAACACGGCGTCGGCGTTGACGGTCGGCGTGCCGCTCGCCGGGTTGACCAGGGTGGTGGTCACGGCCGCGCGCACCTCGGAGTTCCGCAGGTCGAGGCCACCGGAGAAGCTGCCGACGTGACCGAACAGGTCGGGCCGGTGCTCGGCGTAGTGCAACGCCCCGAACCCGCCCATCGAGTGCCCGACGATCGCCCGGTCCGCCCTGGTGGCCTTCGTGCGCAGGTTGGCGTCCACGAACGGGATCACCTGGTCGAGGTGGAACGTCTCCCAGTTCTGCGGCCCCGCGGAGCCGGGGTTGACCCAGTTCGAGTACCAGCCGCGCCCGCTCCCGTTGGGCTGCACGGTGATCAGGTCCGTGCCGGCCGTAGCCCTCTCGACGACCCGCTGGTTCCAGACGGCGTCCGGGCGGTCGGGGTGGCCGTGCAGGTAGTACTGGACCGGGTGGCGGGACGTGTCGTCGTAGGTCTCGGGCAGGGTGACGACGATGGCGTGCCTGCCGGGTTCCTGGCCTTCGAGCAGCGTCGGCGTGGGGACCTCGTTCGTCGACACGCTGAAGACGAAGGTGCGGTGGGTGTCGTCGACCCACCTCGGCTGGCTCGTGACGGTGAGGCCGAAGCCGTCCGCGAACCTCGGTGGCGGCTCCGCGGCCTGGGCCTGTGGGCTGGACGCGATCACGAGGGTCATCGCGGCAAGTGTGCGAATCATGCTCCGACCTTGACGTCCTGCCAGGTGAGAGGGCCAGGCCAGGAGACCGGCCATTCCTGGCCGGTCCGTCACAGCGCGGCTTCGTAGGCCTTCAGCAGCAGGCCGTGGAAGTGGTGCACGCCGTGCTCGGACAGCCCGGTCCCCGCCGGGTCGTAGACGATCCGCCCCTGGTCGAACGCCGGCGTCCGCATCCCGCGCTGGACGCTCTCCACGATGCCGATGTCCTGCTGCTGCAACACCTCGTCGATGTACCGCACGCCGTCCAGTTCGGCGGCGGTCAGGTCGGTGGTCTCGAAGTAGAAGTCCCACGTCTCGCGCGTGCGTTCCGGGCCGTCCGGGAGGATCTGCAGCACCATGAAGTTGGACCGGCCCGGGTAGCGCAGCAGGCACGTGTTGGGCCAGAGCCACCACACGGCGTGCTGGTTGACCGTCGCGCCCGAGACGTCGTACGCGCTGTTGGCCTGCTTGCCCGCCTCGGCGAAGTGGCTCGACCAGATGCCGTGCGTCTTCACGTCGTAGGTGCCCATGTCGACGAGGTCGACGAACTCCGGATGCGCGATGTGGCAGTGGTAGCACTCCAGGAAGTTGTCGACGACGTTCTTCCAGTTGGAGTCGATCGTGTACGTGAGCCTGCGCGCGTGCCGGAGCGACGCCACGTCCGGTGCCCAGAGGTCGATCTCCGCGGCCAGGTCCGGTGCCTGGACGGAGAGCTTCTCGGACGCGGGGTCGAGGTTGACGTAGACGAAGCCGCCGAACTCCTCGACCCGCACCTGGTCCAGGCAGACGGACGACTTGTCGAACGTCTCCATGCGGTCGGCGCGGCGTGCGGCTTTCAGCTTGCCGTCCAGCGCATACGTCCATGCGTGGTACGGGCAGACGATGTTGCGGGTGACGCCAGAGCCCGTGAGGAGTTCGTGCGCGCGGTGCTTGCAGACGTTGTAGAACGCGCGGAGGGCACCTGCACGGTCACGTACGACCACGATCGGCATGCCGGCGACCGCGGACGCGACGTAGCTGCCCGGTTCGCGCAGTTGCGGGACGTGGCAGACCCATTGCCACGTGCGGGAGAAGACGGCGCGGTCCTCGAAGGCGGACCAGAGCGGTTCGACGTAGGCCTCGGCGCGCAGGGACATCGACCGCGCGGGGTCGGGGTGGTAGCCGGTGGCGATGCGATGAACGTCCTCCGCCGTGACCTTCATACGTCCCAAGGTAGAACGGATTGAACGATCGTTCAAGAGAGCGCGATGTCCTCGCACAGCCTGACGGCCCGGCGCAGCGAGGCGCGGTCGAGACCGAGCAACGCGGTGAGCCACATGCCGTTCTGGATCACGTCGACGTCCGCCGCACGCTTCGCGCACTCGTAGCGGGACAGCTCCGGCCGTGCCGCGCGGATCAGCCGGGCCAGGCCCGCGCGGTACCGGCCCTGCGCCTCGGTGTTGATGCGCTCGAACTCCTCGCCCGCCTGCGCGAACGACCAGAGCTGCAACCGCAGCGACAGGTACTCGGTCGTCAGGAACTCCGGATCGGCCACGCGCCGCAACGCCGCGCGCAGCCGTTCCTCGGGTGACAGGGTGGGATCCGGTTCCACCAGGGCGATGTCCTGGTCCTCGATGCGGCGCAGGGCCGCGCAGATCAGGCTGGTCTTGTCGTCGAAGTGGTAGTTGACGAGGCCGAGCGCGACGCCGGCTTCCCTGGCGACGGCGCGCATGCTGACGCCGCCGATGCCGTGTTCGGACAACAGGGTGAGGACGGCGTCGAGGATGCGTCCGGCCGAGTCTGTGCTCACCCGCCGAGCTTAGTGAGGGCCGCGGGCAGGCGTTCGAAGCCGCGCAGGATGCGAGTCGGGCGGCGGCGCGCGCCCGGCAGCGTCACGAGGTCCGGGAAGCGGTCGAAGATCGTGCGCAGGCCGATCTCGCCCTCCATCCGCGCGAGCTGGGCGCCGAGGCAGTAGTGGCGGCCCGCGCCGAACGAGACGTGGTCGCGGGAGTTCGGGCGGGTCACGTCGAACGCCGACGGGTTCTCGAAGACGGACGGGTCGCGGTTCGCTCCGGCGAGCACGGTCGTGACGAGCTGGCCTCGCCGCACCGGCACCCCTGCGACCGTGGTGTCGCGGGCGCACATGCGGCCCGTCAGCAGGACCGGCGGGTCGTGGCGGAGCACCTCGTCGACGGCGTTGCTCCACAGCGAAGGGTCCGAACGGAGCACGTCGAGTTGGGCGGGATGCCTGGTGAGCAAAGAGATCCCGTTGCCCAGCAGGTTGACGGTGGTCTCGAAACCGGCGGCCAGCACGAGGCCCGCGGTGGCCTTCAGCTCGCGGTCGGTGAGGCCTTCGCCGTCCTCGCGGGCGGTGATCAGGCGACTCAGGAGGTTGTCGCCCGGGTTGGCGCGCAGGGCGTTGAGATGGCGGGTGAGCCAGTCGTCGAACGAGTTCAGGCCCGTCTCGACGTCGCGGAACACGCGCCAGGACAGGCCGAGGTCCAGCGACGGAGCCGCGGCCGCGCCGAGGGCCAGGACGGTCGAGCGCTCCTGCGGTGGCACACCGAGGATCTCGCTGATCACGGTGACCGGCAGCAGGCCGCAGTAGGACTCGATCAGGTCCACGGGGCCGGCGGGGTCGAGGCCGTCGAGCAGTTCGTCGGCGATCTCCTGCGTGCGGACGCGCAGCTGTTCGACGGCGCGGGCGGTGAAGACGCGGGTGACGAGCTTGCGGTAGCGGGTGTGCGCGGGTGGTTCCACGGCCAGCAGCGACGGCGGCTGGACCGGGTGCACGACCTCGGTGGACGACCACGCGGCGAGCTTGCCGAGGAGGCCGGCGCCGAAGCGCGGGCGGGCCGTCACGAACGCGTCGTCGGCCAGGAGCGCCTTGACGACCTCGTGTCGCGTCGTGGTGTGGCCGATGCGCGTGGCGGCCAGCGGTCCCCGTGCGCGGATCTCGTCGAACAGGCCCGTCAGGTCGGCGCCGGTGGAGGCCTCGACGGTGATGCGGCCCTGGAGGTCGCCGCGGCGGGCGGCCAGGCGCAGCACGGCACGCGGCAGGGCGTGGCCGATGCTCCAGCGCACCGCCGGTTTGACGTGCTGCTCAGCCAGGCTCGTCACGGTTCGCAGCGTGCCCAGTGGGCCGCCGGGAGTCAAGGCCTCGTCCATCCGGGCGATGTGAGAGTCCACTTGGGACGACGCGATAGGGTGCCGCGCCATGGAGATCCGGGCGCTGCTCGACCGCATGGACCACGACGGCTGGAAGACCGAGGTCGAGGACTTCGCGCGCGAGCAGGGGATCACGACGTTCGGCCGGTTGGTGGAACTGCTCACCAGCAGCGAGGACAGCGCCGTCCTGCGGCAGGGGTACCGGGTGTTCTCCCTGGTGAGCGCGGACGACGAGGTCTACCTCGGCCTGCTGGGCCACCCGCACCACGGCATCCGCCGGGCGGCCGCGAGCATGTTCCGCGGCGAGACGGCGCTGCGCTACTCCCGCGAGCTGCTGCCTCTTCTCGCCGACGAAGACCATTACGCGCAAAGGGAAGCGCTTTGGGCGTTCGGGACCATGGGCCCCGAAGTGCTGCCACTGCTGCAGGAAACCCGCCGCACGGCCAAAGGCGCGCTGCGCAGGGGTGCCCTGATCGGCATCGTCGAGGTGGGCGGACCCGACGCCTTCGTGCCGGAGGACCGAGCGGTGGTCGACCGGTTCATCCGGTACAAGCTCGAAGACGACATGTACAGCATCGACGAGATGCACCTGTGCGGCGGCTGGTACGCGATCAAGACCGACGACCAGGCGGCCGTGCTCGGCGTCTGCGGGCTGCACGACCCGGTTCCGGTGACCAAGGTCCTGGGCGCCGACGCGTGGAACAACGACCACCACGCGTGGTCGAAGGACGACGAGCACGTCCGGTGCGCCAGGGTGTACGTGACGGGCGCGTGGGACGGCTGGACGCTCGTGTTCGGCGAGCCGTTCGAGCACGGAACCCGTTCGGTGCAGGAGATCTGCGCGGTGCTCAGCGCGGTCTTCGGCGAGACGCACTACTACGGCGAGAGCTGTGGTGACGGCTGGACGGCGTGGTGCGTCGCGAAGGACGGCGAGATCGTCCGCTACTACGACGCGTTCAAGGAGGACGAGCAGATCGGCGAGCTCGACGTCGAGGACGGGTGGTGCCTGCCGCACGACCTCAGCGACGAGAACGACGACCTGGACGACATCTACGCCACCGACGTGGCCGAGGAGCTGTCGGTCAACCCGCGCTACTTCGAGGGCGACACCGAGGGCCACGGCGTGCTCGCGCTGACCCAGTGCGGCCGGACCTACGGCTCTCCCAAAGGTTTCCTGCGGGTCAGCAGCTGATCACCGGCACCTCAAGCGCGCGCACGGTCTCGTTGTCGGCGTCCGTGATCACCCCCGCCACCTCGCCGAACGGCAGCACGGTGAACCGCGACGCCGTGCCGATCTTCTCCGAACTGGCCAGCACGTAGGTGTCCGCGGCCTGGTGGGCGAGCGCGCGCTTCATGGCGGCCTCGTCCGCGTCGCCCGTCGTGAGGCCCGCATCGGGGTGCACGCCCGTGACGCCGAGGAAGAAGAGGTCGGCGTGCACACCTCGTGCGGCCTCCACGGCAGCGGCACCGCATGCGACCATCGAGTGCTTGAAGAGCCGCCCTCCGATCACGTAGACCTCCACGTCCCGATGCTCCTCCAACGCGCTCGCGATCGTCGGACTGTGCGTGACGACCGTGGCGTGCAGATCGAGCGGTAGGGCGCGCACGACGGCGAGGGTGGTCGTGCCGCCGTCGAGGATCACGGTGCTGCCCGGTTCGACCAACGCGGCCGCCGCCCGTGCGACCCGTTGCTTGCCATCGACCTGCACGCCCTGACGCGTTGCATAGTCCGCGATAGCAGGAGATACGGGCAGTGCGCCGCCGTACACGCGTTGGCAGAGGCCCGCCGCCGCCATGTCACGCAGGTCGCGGCGGATCGTGTCCTCCGAGAGGCCGACCTCGGCGGCGAGGTCCTTGGCGACGATCCGGCCGTCGGTGCGCAGTCGTTCGAGCAGCAGGTCACGGCGTTGGGCAGCCAGCATGCACGTTTCTCCTTGTTTTTGCCGATTCTTGCACATTATGGTCGGGGGCATGCTGATTCTGATCGCAGGTCCCTACCGCTCGGGCACCGGGGACGACCCCGAACTGATGGCGCGCAACCTCGAACGGCTGGAGGAGGCCGCGTGGCCGCTCTTCCGCAGCGGGCACGTGCCGATGATCGGCGAGTGGGTGGCACTGCCGGTGCTGCGCGGCGCGGGAGGGAGCTCGCCGGCCGACCCGATCGCGTCGGAGATCCTCTACCCGACCGCGGAACGCCTGCTCCGGCACTGCGAGGCCGTGCTGCGCCTGCCGGGGGAGTCGACCGGCGCGGACGAGGACGTGCGGATCGCGCGGGAACGCGGCCTGCCGGTGTACCACCGGGTGGAGGACGTCCCTGGCTACCGCGCCGCCTAGCCGCGAGCGGCGGCGACGAACGCGCGCATGCGGCCGTGGTCCTTCACGCCGCGGCTCGACTCGATCCCGCTGGACACGTCCACGCCCCAAGGCTTCGCGACGCCGATGGCGCCCGCCACGGTCTCCGGCGACAGCCCGCCCGCCAGCACCCACCTGCCTGTGGGCGGGTTCTCGGCGAGCCGCGTGATGTCCCACTGCTCGCCCGACCCGGCGACCGGGGAGTCGATCAGCAACAGCTCCTCGCCGAACGCCCCGGTGCGCACGTCGGTCTCCTGCCCGAGCGCCGTGGCCCTGACCAGACCGAACGGCAGGTCCGCCAGCTCGTCGAAGGCTTCGCGCGGATAGTCGCCGTGCAGCTGCAACGCGCGCACGCCCGTCTTCAACGCCAGTTCGCCGGCCTCGGCGGCCGTGATGCCGCGCACGACGGCGACGGTGAGGACGTTCGCGGGCACCTCCGCCACGAGCCTGCTCGCCAGGTCGATGTCGATCTGGCGGGGGCTCGCGGTCAGCACGAAACCCACCGCGTCGGCGCCGGTCTCCACGGCGACGGCGACATCGGACTCGGTGCGCAGGCCACACAGCTTCACGAACACATGACCGATCCTAGTGATGTGGCGACGGACGCACTGTCACGCGGCTAACAGTCACACCTCCTGACGTTGCGCGGTCCTACTTAATGGAAGACACGGGCAACGGAGGCCGCGATGAACCACTCTGAACATCAAGTAGCCACTTCGGTCCTGGTGATCGGCACCGGCGGCGCGGGTCTGCGCGCCGCGATCGAACTCGCCGAGCGCGGCGTCGACGTGACGGTCGTCGGCAAGCGCCCCAAGGCCGACGCGCACACCGCGCTCGCCGCCGGCGGCATCAACGCGGCGCTGGCGACGATGGACCCCGCCGACACGTGGCAGCAGCACGCGGCGGACACCATCAAGGAGAGCTACCACCTCGCCAACCCCGAGATCGTGCAGGTTGTGGCCGAGCAGGCCGCGCGCGGCATCGAGGACCTCGAACGCTGGGGCATGCCGTTCGCGCGGGAGGCCGACGGGCGCATCTCGCAGCGGTTCTTCGGCGCGCACACGTTCCGCCGCACGTCGTTCGCCGGCGACTACACCGGGCTGGAGATCCAGCGCACGCTCGTGAACCGGGCCGCGCAGCTCGACGTCCCGATCCTCGACTCCTGTTACATCACGCGGATCCTGGTGCGGGACAACGTGGTCTTCGGCGCGTACGGGTTCGACCTGAACACCGGCACGCGGTACGTGTTCCACGCCGACGCCGTGATCCTCGCCGCGGGCGGGCACACCCGGATCTGGCGCCGCACGTCGAGCCGCCGCGACGAGAACACCGGCGACTCGTTCCGCCTGGCCGTGCTCGCGGGCGGCCGGATCCGCGACCCCGAGCTCGTGCAGTTCCACCCGTCCGGCCTGATCGAACCGGAGAACGCCGCCGGCACGCTCGTCTCGGAGGCCGCGCGCGGTGAGGGCGGCATCCTGACGAACGCCTCGGGTGAGCGGTTCATGGACCGCTACGACCCGCAGCGCAGGGAACTGTCCACTCGCGACAGGGTGGCGCTGGCCGCGTACACCGAGATCAAGGAAGGCCGCGGCACGCCGAACGGCGGCGTGTGGCTCGACGTGTCGCACCTGCCGCGCGAGCAGATCATGCAGCGCCTGCCCAGGGTGTACCAGACGCTGCTCGAACTGCAGATGAAGGACATCACGCAGGAGCCCGTGGAGATCGCTCCCACCGCGCACTACTCCATGGGCGGCGTGTGGGTGTCGCCCGCCGACCACTCGACGGGCGTGGACGGCCTCTACGCGATCGGGGAGGCCTCCAGCGGCCTGCACGGCGCGAACCGGCTCGGCGGCAACTCTCTCATCGAGCTGCTGGTGTACGGGCGGATCGTCGGTGAGGCGGCGGCGGAGTACTCGGCTTCACTGGACGCGCAACGACGTTCGCGCGAGGCGCTCGACGAGGCGAGGTCCGAAGTGGACGGACTGCTGGCCGCGGACGGACCGGAGAACGTCCGCGCCCTGCAACGCGCGCTGCGCAACACGATGACCGAGCACGCGGGCGTCGTCCGCGACGAAGCCGGGCTGCGCAAGGGACTCGCGGAGCTGGACCAGCTGGAGGAGCGCATCCGCAACGTCGGCGTGCACCCCGACCTGGCCGGGTTCCAGGACCTCGCGCACGCGTTCGACCTGCTGTCCTCGGCGCTCTCCGCCCGCGCCACCCTGGAGTGCGCCCTCGAACGCCGTGAGACCCGCGGCTGCCACAACCGGTCGGACTACCCGGAACTGGACCCCGCGCAGCAGGTGAACCTCGTCTGGGCGGGGCCGGGACAGGTTGACAGGGAAGAGATCCCTCCGGTGCCCGCCGAGATCACGGCCCTGATGAGGGACGTCGACACGGCCGGCAAGCTGGTCGAGTGAGAAGAGCGAGGGGCGGGAGCGATCCCGCCCCTCGCGCTCGTCACGGCCGCGGTGCCCTGAGGTGCCTGCGCGCCTCCAGCTCGTCCGGTTCCACGATCGTCAGCATCGGCTGTCCGGGCGCGCAGAACATCGTGACGACGAACGCGGACTCCTCGTCCGCCAGGTGGTTGCCGTCCTGGTAGTGGATGACGTCGCCACCCGGCTCCCAGAACGTCTCACCCGCGCGCACGACCCGTTCCGGCTCGCCTTCGAGCTCGAAGACGATGGCGCCCTTCACGACGTAGCCGTACGCGGGCCCGGAGTGCCGGTGGGGCGGCGCTCCCGGGCTCGACGGCGGCAGCGTCACGAGGATCGTCATGGCCTCGGCGCCGTCCGGGATCTGCGGCGCTCCCGGCACGGTGCCGATGACGTCGATCTTCGGCGGTGGACCGCTCTTGTCCGGGTTGTCCAGCTGGTGCGTGTGTTCGTGGCTCATACCGAAAAGACCATGCGGCCCGCCGATTTGTGACAGCGTCCAGGTTTCCCCGCCGAGAGGAAGACCGTTGCCAGAGGAGATCGCCGGCTGGGAGCTGTCCCGCCACGGCGACCAGGAGCACTACCGCAAGCGCTTGGCCAACGGTGTCACGGTCCACGCGAGATGGGACGGCACCGGCACGGTCGAGGCGTACGTCGAGCCCGCCGGCATCGGACGCACGCTCACCAGCAGCCGCAAGGAGTTCCACGACAAGGAGGCGTTCTTCACCGCCGCGCGGCTCGTCGTCGACATGTCCGCGAACCTGCCGTCGTTCCGGATGGGCGCCGAGACGCACGCGGACCACGTGCTGACCGGTGAGGTGGCGGGGTCCGTGGACGCGATGCCCGGTTCAGGCGGGGTGCCGGAGGCCGAGCTGAAATTCACGCTCACGGACGGCCGGTCGGTGACGTTGATCCTCACCGAGGACCAGTCGAACGACCTCACGTCGAGCATCCACTCGCTCAGCAAGCACGTCTGGTCCGAGCAGCACGAGGAACAGCCGCAGCGCGAGGCCGAGGTGCCGGACGTCAGCGAGGTGGAGGCGGGACCGGACACCGGCCACGAGCTGATGGTGGTGCTGGAGCAGCGCTTCGGTGTCACACAGGACTTCCTGCTGGCGCACGTCGACTGGTCCGCCGTGGTCGTCGTCGGCGAACCGGCGGTCAGCACGCTGCTCGACCGCGTGGACGAACTGACCGAGGCCATCGCGCCGAGGTGGTTCCCCGGCGCGGTCGAACGGCCCGGTGAGGTCTGGGTGGTCCTGCACCGGGCCTTCGCCTAGCTAGGAGGTCTGGCCCATGCCGGACACGACCTTCGCGGTGAGCGAGGAGGTGCCGATGACCGTGCCCGCCTTGATCCCGTGCGCGGCCTCGGCCTGCACCGACCGGGACCCCAGGTACTCGCCGGTGTCCGGCCTGATCACGATCTGCTCGGTGATGCCGTGCTCGGTCAGGCCGAGCGCGGTGCCCGTGCGGTCGTCCAGCACCGCGGCACGGTCGACGACCTCCAGACCGGGCAGGTGCGTCAAGGCCTGGAAGACCGCCGCCCGCACGTCAGCCGGGTACATGCCGGTGTCGAGGCCGCTGGTGACCATCAGCAGCAGGTTCCTGGTGCCGGCCTCCTTGCGCAGCACGTCGTAGAGATCGCGTGGATCGCGGGGGAGCGAGGCGATGTAGTCGGTGGTCGGGTCCGTGAAGCTCACCGGGATCTTGTCGCCGAGCCAGCGGCCGCCCTCGACCCTCCACTCGCCCTCGCCGCGGTCCTCCAAATCGTCGGGGAGGTCCTTCGCCGAGCCGATCAGCCACTGCTTCTCGCCGACGTTGCGCTGCCGGTGCAGCCATGTGCCGCGCCGGTCCGCCGGGATCCAGGTCTCCGAGGTCTCGTCCGCCAGGAACATCCACGCGTAGTGGTAGTCCTTGGTCGACCAGCGCCCGTCCTGCCGCACGTAGAGGTACTGGCCGGGCTGCAGGAAGGCGTCACCGACGACGCCGGCAGCCTGGTTGAGCAGCTCGGCCGCGGCGGCGCTGCCCGCACCCCTGTCCCGTGCCACCAGCGACGGCGCGACGAGGGCGACGCCCGCGAGGACGACCATCGCGGCGGCCGCGGCCGCCAGCGGAACGCGGCGCCGCCGTCGACCTGCGGCACCTTGGTTCCGCCGGCGTCGTGCCAGCGGAACCACCGCGCCGGACTCCTCGGCGTCGATGCGGGCCAGGAGCGCCGCGCGGCCCCGTTCGAACGCCTCGTCGCTCATCGGGGCGACGTCCGACATCGCCCACCTGACCGTCTCGTCCTCGACCTGGCGCGTCTCGTCACGCATCGCCGTCACCCTCCTGCCCGTTGATCCTCGCCCGCAACCTGGCCCGTGCCCGGAACAACCGGGTCCGCACCGTCGCCACCGGCGTCTCGGTCACCTCGGCGACCTCGGCCGCGCTCAGACCGGCCCACGCCACCATCAGCAGCACGTCACGTTCCTCAGGACGCAGGTCCGCCAGCGCCTCGCTCAGGTCGCTCACCAGCGACTTCGCGTCCACCACCGACGCCGTGCGGTCGTCGACGCCGTCAGCCACCGCACGCCTCCCGTGATCACGTGCCCACGCCCGCAGGCGCCGGCCCTCGGAGCGCACGTGCTGGCGCAGCAGGTTCGTCCCGATCCCGAACAGCCACGCCTTCACGCTCGCGCGGGCCGGGTCGAAGGTGTCGCGGCGTTCCCAGGCGATGAGGAACGCCTCGGACACCAGGTCGTCCGCGATCGCGGCGTCCACGCGGAGCGCCAGGTAGCGGTGCAGATCACGGGCGTGCCGGTCGTACAGGTCGACCCAGGCGTTCCTGTCCAGAGACTTCGTCACCCCCGGCCCTCCTGTTCGCGCCGGTGGCGCTGTCTCGGTGCTCACGCAACTTATTGGCCGATGGGTGCTCCCGCATTCCCATGAGGACGGTCACAGCGCCGCGGGCGAAACGGCGGCGTGCGAATCGGCCAACTATCCGACGTGAACGAGATGCTGCTGATCGACCGGCTCGCCGGTGAGGTCCCGCCGATGTCCGCCGACGCGTTCGACGCGGGCCGGAGACGACTGCTGACCCGGCTGCGCTGGGTGGCCGCGCGCAGGGACGCCGGCGTGCTGTGGTTCGTGGTGCTGGCCGTGCTGCCCCTCGCCCTTGCCGCGATGGGCGCCTACTACCTCGACCTGCAGGTCTACCGCACGGGCGGAACGGCCTGGCTGCAGGGCCACGCGCTCTACGTGGGCTTCCCCGGCGCGCTGGACGGCCCCGAGCTGCCGTTCACCTACCCGCCGATCGCGGCCGTGCTGTTCAGCGGGCTCACGTTCGTGCCCGCCTGGGCGGCGAACGCACTCGTGGTGGTCCTGAACTTCCTGTGCCTCTCGGTGGTCAGCGTCCTGGTCACCGCGCGGCTCACCCGTCGTCCGGAGGTCGTGTGGACCGTCGGGCCCGCCGTCGCCCTGGGGGCTGTGGCGCTGGAACCGGTGATCTCGACGTTCCTCTTCGGACAGATCAACCTGGTGCTGATGGCGCTCGTGGTGGTGGACTGCCTGACCGTGCGCGACCCGCGGTTGCGGGGCGTGCTGGTCGGCGTGGCCGCCGCGATCAAGCTGACTCCGTTGATCTTCCTCCTGTACTTCCTGGTGCGCAGGGAATGGCGTGCGGCGGCGATGTCGGTGCTGGCCTTCGCGGGCATGGCGGTGCCGGGATTCCTGTTCGCCGCCAAGGACTCCGCCGAGTTCTGGTTCCACGCGATCTTCGACACGAGCCGCGCGGGCGGCCTCGCGTACGCGACGAACCAGTCGCTGCGCGGTGTGCTGCACCGGATCAACCCCGGCGAGCAGGCGGAGTCGTTGCTGTGGCTGGGGTTGTCGCTGGTGGTCGTGACGCTCGCGGTCGTGGCGGCGTCCAAGGCGCGCACCGACGTGGTGGCGCTGACCGCGATCGCGACGGCGGGCCTGCTCGTGTCGCCCGTCTCGTGGTCGCACCACTGGGTGTGGTGCGTTCCGGCGTTCCTGGCGCTGGGGTTCGCGTTCCGGTTCTGGGCGCTCGGGGCGGTGCTGGTCTTCCTGGTCCACCCCTTCTCGTGGCTGCCGAGCACCGGCGACAGGGAGATGCTGTGGACCGGATGGCAGCACGTCTACGGCGACGCCTACACGTGGATCGCGATCGGCGCCTTGCTGGTGCTGGCCCTGCGGAGGGTCAGGGCTTGAAGGGGAGCAGTTCCTCCTCGACGCCGGTCCGCACCACCACGCACGTCGACTCCGGCACCTCCTGCCAG
The DNA here is from genome assembly GCF_042721515.1 of Lentzea sp. NPDC058436. NCBI lineage: Bacteria > Bacillati > Actinomycetota > Actinomycetes > Pseudonocardiales > Pseudonocardiaceae > Lentzea > Lentzea sp. NPDC058436. The sequence continues at coordinate 580,917 of NZ_JBHXLF010000003.1, read as the reverse complement.
GCCCCGACCAGGTCGGCCAGCGGCTCGGACACGATGAGCCGCGAGTCGTCGTTGAGGTGGTGCAGCGCCGGGTTGTCGGGGTACTGGCGGCGCAGCGTCGACACGTCGGTGCTGTGGAACAACGACCGCGACTTGCCGCGGCTCGAGTACCGGAACGCCCAGGTCGTGGAGCCGTCCGTGACGGCGACCGTCATCTGGACCGGGTACTCGACCCCCGCGCGCCGCCCGACGTCCTCGACGAACTCGACCATGCGCGCCACCCCGGCCGGCGGGTCCTGCTCCAGGCCGAAGCTGACGGCCAGGTAGAACATGATCTCCGAGTCCGTCGACCCCTCGATCAGCGGGAACAGCACGGGGTCGATCGCCAGCATCAGCTCGCGCCGCACCAGCGGGAACTTCGCGATCAGCCCGTTGTGCATCCACAACCAGCTGCCGTGCCGGAACGGGTGGCAGTTCGACCGCTGCACCGCGCCGCCCGTGGACGCCCGCACGTGCGCGAACACCCGGTCGGCCGTGATCTGCGCGGACAGTTCCCGCAGGTTGCGGTCGTTCCACGCCGGCTCGGTGCTCAGGAAGAGCCCCGGAGTGCTCGTGCTGCCGTACCAGCCGATGCCGAACCCGTCACCGTTCACCGCCGTCGCACCCAGCCGGGCGTGCTTCGACTGCATGACGAGCGAGTTCTCCGGCGCGTAGAGCAACTCCTCCAGCAACACCGGCGAACCGGAATACGCGAGCCACCGGCACATGACGGACCTCCTAATACCCAGCGCTACATGGGAACACGTAGCAGACCGGAATGGGAGGTTTGCGGCGGCGCGCCTTCCTCGGGCAGCATGGCTCAGGTGACGGTCCCTCCCGGCTTACGGCAGCCGCCCTACGAACAGCCGCGCGGGAACTTCGAGACGATCGAGGTCTACGCGCCGGTCACGCAGGTGCCGCCCGTCCCGCAGCCCGTCTCACAGTCGTTCTCGCAGTCGTTCCAGCAGCCGGTATCGCAGCCGGTGCCGCAGTCCGCCGAGGAGCAGGAGGACCGCTCCGACATCGCCGTCATCGGCCCGATCGCCGCCGTCGTGCTCGCCCTGACCGTCAGCACGCTGGTCCTGGAACACCCGGCGGCCCGCGCCGTCGCCGCCGGTCTCGCCACGATCGGCCTGCTCGTGGCCGTCGGGCTCATGCTGATGGGCAAGAAGCCGAAGCCCGGCCGGCACGTGGCGCGGCACGCGATCGACCCCGAGGCGACCGACCGGATCGCGCACCCCGGGTGGGGGACGACCGACCGGCGCCGTTGACCGGCGCGCCTCGCCGGAGCTGTTGACCGGTGCGGCTGGCTGCCGCACCGTCGTACCGGGGCTGTTGACCGGTACGACGCACCGGGGTCGTTGACCGGCGCGGCAGGACTCCGCCTCGCCGCCGCACCGCCGCATGACCGGCACGACGCATCGGGGCCGCTGACCGGCGCGGCAGGACTCCGCCTCGCCGCCGCACCGCCGCATGACCGGCACGACGCATTGGGGCCCGTTTTGTAGCGCGGCAGGCCTTCGCCGCACCCCCGCACCCCTGCCCGACCAGCGCGACGCGCCAGGGCCGTTGACCGGCACGGCAGACCTCTGCCGCACCGCAGGCCTCCGCCTCACCGCAGGGTCGCGAGGCCCGCCTTGGCGAACTTCTCGTCCAGGTCGCCGCTCGGCGCCCCGCCGACGCCGATGCCCGCGACGGACGTGCCGTCGACCGCCACCGGCACCCCGCCGGCCAGGAACAACGTGCCGGGGATGTCCCGCAGCGTCGCGCCCTGGCCCGTGACGCGGCCGGCGAGTTCCGAGGTCGGGGCGTTGAACGACACCGCGGTGAACGCCTTGCGGCGGGCCGACTCCTCGGTCTGCGGGCCCGCGCCGTCTCCGGCGAGGAGCACCACGAGGTCGCCGCTGCGGTCGACGACGGCGACCGTGACGCGCTGGTTCTCCTTCTCCGCCGCGTCGAGCGTGGCCTGGGCCGCCTTGACGGCCGCGTCGATGGTCAGCACCTTCTCGGTGCGGGTGGTGGTGCGCTGGTCTGCCGCCGCGTAGCCGCCGCCGATGCTCAGCACGACGAGGGTGGCGATCGCGATCTTCTTGAGGTCCATGGCCACAACACTGGCCTGGGCTGGGGCGGTTGCCATGGTGGTGATGGTTGAACCGGGGTTCAACCCATCGGTTGACCCGTGGTGCCCTCCGGGTCGCCTAGTGTCGCCGGTGTGTGGCTGCACAGGGCGATGCACGCGGGTTTCTACGTGCTGCTGACGGCGTCGGCGGCGCGGTACGTCGCGTACCACGGCGCCGGTCTCGTCGTGCTCGGGCTGGCCGCCGCGCTGGGGCTGGCCTACCCCGCGAGCGTGCGGTGGCCGCGGACGTTGCCGGTCGTGCTGGCCGTGTGGCTGGTGCTCGTGTGGCTCGCGCCGAGCTTCGGCTGGTGCGCGATCCCCCTGTTCTTCCAGTGCCTGCGCCAGCTCAGGCCGCGGGTGGCGTTGCCGGTCGCGGGTGTGCTGACGGCCGCCGTGGTGCTGGCCCAGGTCAGGCTGGCGGCGACGTTCGACTGGTCGCTGGTGCTCGGCCCGGTCGGGGTGGCGGTGCTGACGGCGGCGGTGTTCTTCGATCGCGCGCGTCTGTTGCACGAGGCCGGTGTGCTGCAGGAACGCCAACGCCTCGCGCGCGAGATCCACGACACCCTCGCGCAGGGCTTCTCCAGCATCGACCTGATGCTCTCGTTAGGGGAGACGGAGAAGGCGGCCGAGGTCGCGCGGGAGAACCTGGGCGAGGCACGCCGGTTCGTGCGTGACCTCACGCCGATCCACGGCACGCTGGTCGAAGCGCTGCACCGGCTGGTCCCGCACGTGGAGATCGACGGCGATCCGTACGCGCTGAGCGTGCAGACGGAGGTGGCGTTGCTGCGGGTCGCGCAGGGCGCCGTGGCCAACGTCTTCGAGCACTCGGGGGCCGGCAGGGTGGCGATCACGCTGTCGTACCTGGGCGACGCGGTGTCGATGGACGTCGTCGACGACGGCCGCGGCTTCGACCCGGAGGAGGTGGAACCGGAGGAGGGCCGCGGTTACGGGCTGGCGTCCATCCGCGGCCGCATCACCGAGCTCGGCGGCACGGTGTCGGTGGAGAGCGCGCCGGGGGAGGGAACCGCGGTGGCCGTGACGGTGCCGACGCCGTGAGGGTGCTGGTGGTCGACGACCACCCGGTGGTCCGGTTCGGGCTGTCGGGGCTGCTGTCGCGCGACTTCGAGGTGATCGAGGCCGCCACCGGCGAGGAGTCGCTGACCAAGGCGCCCACGGTGGACGTCGTGCTGATGGATCTCCAGCTGGGCAAGGGGATCGACGGCGTGGAGGCCACCAGGCGGATCCGCGCGATGGAGAACGGTCCGCAGGTCGTGATCCTGACGACCTACGACTCGGACGCCGACATCGTGCGCGCGGTCGAGGCGGGCGCGATCGGCTACCTGCTCAAGGGCTGCGACCCCCAGGACCTGAAGCAGGCCGTGCACACGGCGTCGACCGGCCAGACCGTGCTCTCCCCGGACATCGCGCAACGGCTGCTGGGTCAGGTCCGCGATCCCGCGCCGAAGGTCAGCAAGCGCGAGATCCAGATCCTCGAGTGCCTCGCCAGGGGCCTCGCCAACAAGGACATAGCGAAGGAGCTGTTCATCAGTCAGGCCACCGTGAAGACCCACCTGGTGCGGATCTTCACGAAACTCGGGGTGGAGACGCGGACGGCGGCCGTGACGACCGCCGTGGAGCGCAAGCTGATCCGGATCTAGTCGAGCGACGGCGGCGTCGTCCGGGTGAGCCGCTCGTCCGGCTGGCTGCCCGACATCGCGAGCATTCCGCGCAACACCTGCAACAACTTGCCCAGACCGCTGGGCTTGCGCCGGTCGATCCCGCCGATCACCTGCTTCAGCACCGAGAGCTGGTCGAAGTAGATCCGCTCGGTGACCAGGTTCTCGTTCTCGTCGAAGATGAAGTACGCGTTCATCCGCGTGCGGTGCTTGCCGCCGGTCGCCGGGATCTTGCCCAGCGGCCCCAGGTGTGTGCCCAGCAGCCAGAACTCGACGATCACGGCGTCGACGCTGTGCCGGAACGAGATCAGCTCGTGGTGCTGGTCGGGGAACGCCACGCGCGTGTCGGTGTAGTACTGCCGCACCGCGTCGTCGCCGTCGTGGACGACCATCTGGGCGATGACCTCGTAGTGGGGGTGCGGGAACGTCGAGAGCGTGGCGTCCCAGTCGTGCGCCACCTCGTCGCGGAAGTGGTCGAGCACGAGCTTTTCGCGTGCCTGCAGTACTTCCTTGGACGGGAAGGTGAAGCGGTCGGACATGTCGGAAGCTCCTCAGTGGACGATCTGGCCGTGGCTGAACGTCGGCTTGGTGCCGGGGTTCGTCCAGGCGCCGGTGAGTTCGCTGGAGGGGAAGAACTGCAGGAACCGCGGGTCGGACTGGCTGCGGTCGGCGAGCGTCTTCTCCAGGACGATGGAGTTGTACTGGTCGGCGGTGCTCTCGATGCTGTTGGCGTTGAGCACGACCTCCTGCTGCCACCGCCGTGACCAGGCCGCGAGGCCCGGCAGCTTCGAGTGCTCGGGCGTCAGGGCCTCGGCGGCGATGACGTTCTCGCTGCTCACCCAGATGCCGGTCGACGTGTTGACGACGAGGCTCTGGTTGCCGAAGACGTGGCCGGGGGTCTTGATCACCGCGACGCCCGGACCCAGCACGACCGAGCCGTCGATCGGCAGGAACGCGTCCTGCGGCAGGTCGCGGTAGGTCGCTGGCTGGTACCAGGGCTTCTGCAACGGGTGCAGGTCGGTCAGTGCCGCCAGCTCGTCGCGCTGCACGATCACCTTGGCGTTCGGGAAGTACGGCGTGGCGCCGATCCAGCGCCGCAGGTCCTGGGTGTGCAGGTGGTCGAACATCAGGTAGTCGACGTCCTCAGGCCTGATGCCCAGCTGGTCGAGGTGGCCGGGCACGGTGCCGTGGACCTTGACCACGCGCCGTTCCACCACGTCGGGCGTGCGCTCCGACAGGTCCTCGAAGTACGGCGTGTAGCGGCCGTACTCGTGGTCGCTCGGCTCGAACAGCAGGATCCGCTCACGGCCGCCGTCGTCCCAGCGGATCACCAGCATGCGGTTCGTGATCGACAGGAACGGCGCGATCGCCCGCGACGCCCTGAACAGCCCGAACCGCGTCGGGTACGGCAGCGTCACCAGGTCGCGCGTGACGATGCTGGCAGGTGTGCCGGTGGTGGCGAACTCCCGCCGGAACGCCTCGCCGCGCTCGCGCACGACACGCAGGCGCGCGCCGGGGCCGCCGTCGACGTCCATGCCGTCGAGCGTGTCGATCCTGCTGAAACCCATCACCCCTCCAATACCCACACCGTGGGTTAATTCGAAGGTTAAACCCACGGTGTGGGCATTCGCAAGGCACAATGGCCGGATGACTGGAACCCGCCGAGGCCGTCCGCGGACGCCGCTGCTGTCCCGCGAGTCGATCGTCGCGGCGACGCTGCAGGTCATCGACGCCGAGGGCGTGGCGGGCGTGGGCATGCGCTCGGTCGCGCGGGCGCTCGGGGTCGACGCGAAGAGCCTCTACAACCACGTCGACGGCAAGGACGGGTTGCTCGACGCCGTCGCCGAGCAGTTGCTGGGTGGTCTGGTGCTGCCCGAACCGACCGGCGACGCGCGTCACGACCTCCACGCCATCGCGACCGCGTTCCGCTCGCGCGCACTGGCCCACCCCGGTGCCGCGCCGCTCGTGCTCACCCGCCAGCTGTCGTCGCTGGAGGGGCTCGCGCCGGTCGACGCGGTGCTCGCCGTCTTGCTGGCCGCGGGCGCCACACCGGAGCAGTCCGTGCACCTGCTGCGGATGTTGCTGGCCACGCTGATCGGCACGTTGCTGCGCGAACTGTCGGCCGCGCCGGCGTTCGGGGGCGACGACGGGGAACGCCGCCGGGCGCTGGAGACCTCCGGGCTGCCGGCGGTGGTCAGGACGGCGCCGCACCTGGCGGAGTTCGACCGCGACGCCGAGTTCGAGCACACCGTGGACCTCGCGATCACGGCCGTGCTCGACAGGATCGGTCAGCCGTCGAGGCCGCCCGGCCGGTGATCTTCATCCGGCGCGCTGGGCCGAACGGCGGCAGAGTGGGCAAGCGTGAACCTTCGACGGTGGCCCGTGGTCGCGGCGGCGGGATTCGTCTTCGCGGCGGTCGTGTACGTGCTCGCGGTGCTGACGCGCGCCGGCCAGACCATCGAGAACGCGGCCCTGCGCGGCGCCGACCAGGACAACGTGTCCGAGACGGACGCCGCCTGGCAGGCGCTCGGTCAGATCACCGTCTACTCGCTGGCCGCCGCGGTCGTGGCTGTGGCGCTCGTCGGCGTGCTGAGAAAGCGCTGGGACCTCACGATCGCGGCGGTCGGCGTGATCGTCGCCGGGCAGGTCGTGGTGCAGGCGCTCAAGCGGTTCATCCTGCCGCGTCCGGCGCTGGTCGAGGTCACCGGCGACTACGCGCACAACAGCCTCCCGAGTGGACACACGACGATCGCGATGACGGTGCTGTTCGCGGCGATCATCGTGGTGCCGTGGAAGTGGCGCGGTGTCCTGTTGTTCTTCGTGCTGCCGTGGGCGACGGCGATCGGCCAGTACACGCTGACCGCGAAGTGGCACCGCCTCAGCGACACCCTCGCCGCCGACGGCATCGCGCTCGCGATCGCGGCGCTCGCCGCGTGGTGGTTGCAGCGCAAGGGATCCCTCCAGCCCTACACCGGACCGCGGCGCGTCGGCAGGGTCGTGCTGGTCGTGTTCTGGTCCCTCGTCGCAGTCGCCACGCTCGCGCTCGGCGGGATCCTGTGGGGGTTCTCGCTGGCCAACGAGGGGTTGAACGCCGACGAGTGGGTGATCTACCTGGGCGCCGGGACGTTCGCGTCGGCCGGGTCGCTGATCGCCGCGCTCACCTACCTCGCGTGCTGGCGCCGGATCGGGTGACAACCAGTTGATCTCCCGCGCGTCCTGTCCTGTGGAGAGGTTTCGGGAGAAGGGGACAGGACGTTGAGCTTCAACCGACGTGCGGTGCTGACCTTGGGTGCGGGAGCGGCGCTGGCCGTGGCGGTTCCGGCCCAGGCGCAGGCCTCCACGATCACCGGCAGGCTGCGCGAGCTCGAGAAGCAGCACAACGCGCGGCTCGGCGTGTTCGCGACGGACACCGGCACCGGTCGCACGGTGCTGCACCGGGCCGACGAGCTCTTTCCGATGTGCTCGACCTTCAAGACCATCGCGGCGGCGGCGATCCTGCGCAAGGACCGCGACGGGACGTTGCTGGGCAAGGTGATCACCTACACCCAGTCCGATGTGGACAAGTCGGGCTACGGACCGGTCACGGGGAAGCCCGAGAACCTCGCCAATGGCATGACCGTCTCGGCCCTGTGCGAGGCGACCATCACCTTCAGCGACAACTGCGCGGCGAACCTGCTGCTCAGGGAACTCGGCGGCCCCACGGCGATCAGCCGCTTCAGCCGTTCGATCGGCGACCCCGTCACGCGCCTCGACCGCTGGGAGCCGGAGCTGAACTCCGCGGAACCGGGTCGCGTCACCGACACGACGTCGCCGCGCGCCATCGGCCAGAGCTACGCCCGCCTGACGCTGGGCCACGCCCTCAACTCCAACGACTCCGAGCAGCTCACGAAGTGGTTGCTGGCCAACACGACCGGCGGCAACCGCATCCGCGCCGGCCTGCCGGCCGCGTGGCGCTGGGGCGACAAGACCGGCACCGGCAGCTACGGCACCACCAACGACGTCGGCATCGCGTTCCCGGTCGGCCGCGCGCCGATCGTGATCGCCGTGCTCTCGACGCGCAAGGACGAGCCGACCGGCGGCGCCGACGAACCGCTGCTGGCCAAGACCGCCGAACTGGTGGCGGCGTCGTTCAGCTGACCGGCACCCACAGCTCGATCGCGGTGTGCCGCCGGTAGAACTCGACGAGCGGCCGGGAGGAGTCCCAGGGCCCCAGGGCCTTGAGCTCCTCCATGGCCGCGCCGATCCGCCCGTACAACTCGGGCGGCTCGCCTTCCAGCACCGCGCGCCGGTACCGCCCGCCCGGCAGCACGCCGACCGCCAGGTCGAAGGAGTCGCCGGGCTTGAGCGGCGTGCAGACGGTGTAGGTGCCCGCGGACTCGTCCACGCGGGCGAACATCCTGCGCCCCTGGAGACCCACGAGGTTCTCGAACCAGTCCCACGCCTCGGCCATCGCGGTGAGCTCGTCGGCGACCGTGTGCTCCAGCACGGGCACGTCGTCGCGACTGATCACGTCGTTGCGCACCGCCGCGACACTAGCCGTCACGCCGTTCCACCCGCTACGGTGCAATGCGAATCTCGTTCACGTTCCCAAAGGCGGCGGCGATGCGGCGAGCGGTTCTCCTGGTAGTCCTCTTCCTCCTCTCCCTGGTGGTCACCCCGGCACGCGCCGACTTCGACGGCTCGGAGCTGCGCGTGTCCGGCGGGGTCTTCCGCGACGAACACGGCCGTGAGGTGGTGTTGCGCGGCTTCAACGTCTCCGGCACGGCGAAACTCGCGGAGTACCGCGGGCTCCCGTTCGCGAACACGGCCGACGCGCGCAGGTCCGCGCTGGCGATGAAGCAGCTGACCGGCGCGAACGCCGTGCGGTTCCTGCTGACGTGGGCGTGGATCGAGCCGCAGCGCGGTCAGATCGACCACACCTACCTCGACGGCGTGACGGCGCAGCTCCGCGCCTTCACTGGCGAGGGGATCCGCGTCTACCTCGACTTCCACCAGGACCTGTACTCGCGCCACCTGTTCAACAAGGACAGCTGGTACACCGGCGACGGCGCGCCGGCGTGGGCGGCGAGCGGGTACCCCAAGGAGTCGTGCGGGATCTGCGTGCACTGGGGCCAGAACATGAAGAACAACAACGCCGTCACCGCCGCCACCTACGACTTCTGGCACAACCGCAACGGTGTGCAGGACTCGTTCGTCAACGCGGCCGGCGCGGCGCTCACGCACGTCAGGGAAGCGTTGCCCGCCAACGAGTTCAAGCTCGTCGTCGGCGTCGACCCGCTGAACGAGCCGTACGCCGGCAAGTACGACGCCGGCCAGACCTCGCAGACGTGGGAGCGCGACCTCCTGATGCCGTTCTACCAGCGGTTCCGCGCGAAGATGGACCAGGCGGGGTGGACGCACAAGCCCGCGTTCGTGGAGCCGCTCGTGTTCTGGAATCAGAACGTGGACTTCTTCGCCGAACCCGGCGGGCTGACCCTGGTCCCGTCGCTCGGCGAGAGGTTCGTGTTCAACGCGCACTTCTACGACGGCAAGGCGCAGTCGGGGATCCTCATGCCGGGCAAGGCGGGCGACGGCCAGTACACCCAGGCGTTCGGCACGATCCGCGACCGCGCGAGGGCGCTCGGCACCACCGCGATCGTCTCCGAGTTCGGCCACCCGGTCTCCGGCTTCACCTCCGACAAGACGCCGTCCGTGCTCAAGGCGATCTACCAGGGCCTCGACTCGACGGCACCGGGCGCGCGCTGGTGGTCGGCGCCGCGCGGCAGCGTGCTCTCGGGCAGCCAGTGGCACTGGGACACCAACTACGGCCGGCACCGCGAGCTGATGAACGACAACCCGGACAAGGTCAAGACCGACGGCGACGCGATGAACGACGAGCACTTCTCGGCCGTCAAGCTCGACGCGGCCGGCAACGCGGTGCTCAACGTCGACCGCGCCCTGGTCGACCGCGTCTACCCGCAGGCCGTCGCGGGTTCCACGCTCGCGTTCACCTACGAGGACCGCGCCTACCAGACCTGGCAGCAGATCCCGCTGCCGAACGTCCGCGCGCTGGTGGGCTCGGCGCCGTTCGCGGTGATCGTCTGGGACTCGGACGGAGGCTCCGCGCCGACCGAACTCCACCTCCCGGGGTCGCTGCGCTCGCCGTTGGTGATCAGCTCGGCGGCGTCCAGCGTCCAGGGCGACAAGCTCCTGCTCAACGGAGGTCCCGGACGCCAGTTCGCGCTGGTCACGGCCCCGTCGAACGGCAACGTCGCCGCAGCGGAGGCAGAGATTCGACAGTGGTACGTAAGCTGGTGAAGTGCGAACGAGGCCCACTCTGACCTGGTCGAACCCCGGCCCGTCGCTGCCGCGCACCTCCACCCTCGCCGACGTCGTGCCGATCGTCGCGCGGGGCGGGGTGCTGGTGCTCAGCGGCGCGGGCCTCTCGACGGAGTCCGGCATCCCGGACTACCGCGGCGAGGGCGGGTCGCTGCGCAAGCACACCCCGATGACCTACGAGGAGTTCACCTCCAGCCAGGCCGGCCGGCAGCGGTACTGGGCGCGCAGCCACGTCGGCTGGCGCACCATCGCCCGCGCGCACCCGAACGCGGGCCACCACGCCGTCAGCAGGCTCTCGGGCAAGCTCGCCGGCGTCATCACCCAGAACGTCGACGGCCTGCACCAGGCCGCGGGCTCGTCGGACGTCGTCGAACTGCACGGCGGCCTCGACCGCGTGATCTGCCTCGACTGCAGGCTGCTCTCGCCGCGTCTCGACCTCGACCGCCGCCTGCGAGAGGCCAACCCGGACTTCCACGCGACGACGGACGAGATCAACCCGGACGGCGACGTGTTCCTGCCGGAGGAGCAGGTGCGCGGCTTCGAGGTCGTGCCGTGCGCGGAGTGCGGCGGCGTGCTCAAGCCGGACGTCGTGTTCTTCGGCGAGAACGTGCCGCGCCCACGCGTCGAGCAGTGCTACTCGCTTGTCGACGGCGCGCGGTCCCTGCTCGTCCTCGGCTCCTCGCTGACGGTCATGTCCGGGCTGCGGTTCGTGCGCCGCGCGTCCGCGGCCGGGATTCCCGTCGTGATCATCAACCGGGGTGAGACGCGCGGCGACCCGCACGCGTCGCACCGCGTCGACCTGCCGCTCGGTGCGTCGCTGACGGAGCTCGCAGAACTAGTTCTGTGACCGGAACTGGTCCAGCACCCGGCGTTCGCGCTTCGTCGGACGGCCGGCGCCCCGGTCACGCCGTGCGATCGGGATCTCGGGCGGCGGCTTGGGAGTGCGGTCGATGAAGCACGTCGCCGCGGCCTCCGCGCCGACCCGCTTCTGGATCACGCGGACGACCTCGACGACCTTGGTCTTGTCGCCGACGCGGGCGCGGACCTGGTCGCCGGGCACGACGGTCGCGGAGGGCTTGGCGGGCTTGTCGTTGATGCGCACGTGGCCGCCCCTGCACGCCTGAGCGGCGTCCGGGCGGGTCTTCGTCAGCCTGACCGCCCACAGCCAGCGGTCGATGCGCGTGGACTCCACCCCGCCATCATGGCACTTCCGGAGATCGTGAGGCGGTCCGCCCCTAAGCCTCCACTGTGGACTGCAGGCCCAGCATCCGCGCGAGGCCTGTCAGGTCGAGCACCCGTGTCACCTGGTCGGACGCCGCCGAGACCTTCAGGCCGCCCGCCGCGGCCGACGCGCGGGCGTGTCCGCGGACCAGGGCGCTCACGCCGCTGGAGTCGCAGAACCGCACGCCCGACAGGTCGAGCACCACGTAGCGGTGGCCGTTGTCGAGGAGCCGGTCGAGGCGGGAGAGAAGCCGTTCCGCGCCGTGACCGGCGAGTTCACCGGAGACGGTGATGAGGGTGGAGGCAGGCGACGACTCGGTCACCGTGACTTCGAGCATTTCGCAGCTGTACCCGCTGCGCGGCCGGCCGAAACCACCCCGAGGCTCGTCGCCCGTGCGGTGGTTCGCGGCGGCGGCGAATGAATCCAAGATCCGAATTCGCAAGATCGACGATTCGTTGATTCTCAGGAATATTCTCGGGGGCCTCGTATCCGGTGTGCGACCACATTTTGGTTTTGAGCAAAAGCTTCGACGGTATTTTCGTCCGTACGGAGACTGGCGGTGGGGCAGGTGCTTGTTGGGGAGAACAGGTTGCCTGGCAGAGGGGACACAGGGGGAAACATGAAGAGGCACGTGCGCGACAGTTTCTTCGTCGTGGGCGAAGGTGTGCTGGAATTCGACGACAAAGGTGAGGCCACCACGCGTCAGCCCTCCACGGCGGAGGAGTTGCGCAGGTTCCGGTTCTCGCGACTGGGGCCGAAGGGGCCGCGCACGGACGAGGAGACGCGGACCGCCCTCGCGACCGCGATCACCGCGAACGTCCCGCAGCCCGACTCGGTGGAACCGGCCGTTCCGGCGGGGTTCACCTACCTCGGCCAGTTCGTCGACCACGACCTGACGATGGACCGCACCGAGTCGCAGCTGGGGCAGGACGTCAACCTCGACGAGCTGGTGCAGGGCCGCTCGCCGGCGCTGGACCTCGACTCGGTCTACGGCCGCGGCCCGCGCGACAAGGACGACCAGGTCTTCTACGCCCAGGACGGCGTGAAGCTCAAGGTCGGCACCACGACGCCGGTGCCGTTCCCGGACGAGGGCACCAACGTCCCGTTCGAGGGCTTCGACCTGCCGCGCCGCGGCGGTACGGCAGGCACGGCGGCGGACCGGCGGCTGCCGCTGATCCCGGACGCCCGCAACGACGAGAACCTCGTGGTGGCGCAGACGCACCTCGCGTTCATCCGCTTCCACAACCGCGTGGTCGACGAGCTCGCGCTCACCGGCCTCACGGGCACGCGGTTGTTCCGCGCCGCCAAGGAACTCGTGGTGCGGCACTACCAGTGGATGCTCAGGACCGACTTCCTGCCGCGGATCATCGACCAGGCGATCGTGGACGACGTCTTCACCCACGGCCGCAGGTTCTTCGAGGTGCCGGGCCGGTACCGGGACGACTCGCCGACCATGCCCGTCGAGTTCTCGGTCGCCTCGTACCGCTTCGGGCACAGCCAGGTCCGCGACGAGTACCAGTGGAACCGCGTGTTCAACGCGGCGGGACCGGGTGGCATCGCGACGTTGTTCGCGCTGTTCACCTTCACCGGCGTGGCCGGCAACTTCGATCCTGGCTCCCGCACGCCGGGTGACCTCGACGACGTGAACCGCGGCCCGCTCTTCACGTTGCCCAGCAACTGGATCGCGGACTTCCGGCGGCTGTACGACTTCACCGAGGCCGAGCGGGACGACCTGGTGCCGCCCGCGGAGACCGGCGGCAACGTCACCAAGCGGATCGACACGCTGCTGGTCGACCCGCTGACGCGGCTCCCGGCCGGCACGTTCGGCGGGCGCGGCACCCAGTTCCGGGAGATCGAGCGCAACCTCGCGTTCCGGAACCTGACCAGGGCCTCGATGATGGAGCTCGCCACCGGTCAGCAGATCGCCGAGCTGTTCTGCGCCGAACCGCTCACCGCCGAGCAGATCCTGGTGGGCGACGGCGGCGCGGTCGTCGAGGGCCTGTCGGAGGAGCAGCGGGCGCGACTGGTCGAGGCGACCCCGCTGTGGTTCTACGTCCTGCGCGAGGCGGAGGTCGGGGGCGGCCTGCTGGGCCCGGTCGGCGGCCGGATCACCGCGGAGGTCTTCCACCGCGCGATGGAGGGCAGCCGGATCTCGATCGTGCGCTCGCCGTACTGGCGGCCGACGCTCGGACCGGACTCCAGCACGTTCCGCATGGTCGACCTGCTGCTGTTCGCCTTCGAGGGCAAGGCGGACCTGCTGAACCCGCTGGGCGACTGATCTCCCTCGCTCCTCCTGTCTGACCGGATGGTGGCAGTCAGACAGGAGAGGGAGATCAGATGCCGAGTCCAGAAACCACACGCCGCGAAAACGCGCGGGAACGCCTGACTCGTTTTGCGCGGGAGTCGGGAATTCCGTTGCTGCGCATCGGCCTGGGGGTCGTGTACCTCTGGTTCGGCGTGTTGAAGCTCTTTCCCGGTGGCAGCCCTGCCGAAGATCTCGTCGAACGCACGGTGTCCGCGCTGACGTTCGGGATCGTCCACGGGGATTTGGCCCGATTGAGTGCCGCGATCACCGAGATCGGGATCGCACTGGTTCTGCTGAGCTTCCGCGCGCCACGCCTGTGCGCGGTGCTGCTGGTCGGCCACGTCGTGCTGGTGTCGACACCGCTGGTGTTGTTCCCCGGTGAGATGTGGGCCGGTCCGCTGCGGGCGTCGTTCGAGGCCCAGTACATCCTGAAGAACCTGGTGACCGTCGCCGCCGCGGTGGTCATCGCCTCATCGCACCCGAGGGTGCGATGACCGGGAGCCGCTCGATCCACGAGGGTCGGGCGGCTCCCGCGCACCCCTAGTGCGGTGACCACAACCCGGTGAGGATTGTGGTCACCGCACTAGGTTGTTCGCATGGGGGATTCACTCGCGCCTTTGGCGCATCCGGCTTTCCGATGGCTGCTCGCGGGCAGGGTCACGACCATCGCCGGCAACTCGCTGGCACCGATCGCACTGGCCTTCGCCGTCCTCGACCTGACCTCGTCGATCACGTCACTGGGCATCGTCGTCGCCGCGCGGTCGGTGGCGAACGCGGTGTTCCTGTTGTGGGGCGGTGTGGTCGCGGACCGGCTGCCGCGTCAGCTCGTGCTCGCCGGGTCGTGCGCGGTCAGCTTCGCCAGCCAGGCCCTGATCGCGGCGCTCGTGCTGACCGGGACGGCGTCGGTGACGTGGTTCGTGGTGCTGTCTGTGGTCAACGGGATGTCGAGCGCGTTCTCGCTCCCGGCCTCCATGGCGCTGGTGCCGCAGACCGTGCCGGTCGAGGAGCGACTGCAGGCCAACGCTTTGCTGCGCCTCGGGGTGAACGGCGCGCGCATCGGCGGTGCGGCGCTGGGAGGCCTGCTGATCGCGTTCACCGGTCCCGGCTGGGGACTCGCGGTGGACGCGCTCTCGTTCGGGCTGGCCGGGGTGTTCTTCGCGTTCGTGCGCGTACCCGCCGCCCGCCTGACCGCCGAACGCAAGCCGTCGGTGCTGTCCGAGCTGAAGATCGGCTGGTCGGAGGTCGTGTCACGGCAGTGGGTCTGGGTCATCGTCGTGGGGTTCATGTTCGTCAACGCGGCCTTCGTCGGCGGCGTCATGGTGCTCGGACCGGCGCTCGCGGACACGACGTTCGGGCGTGAGACGTGGGGCCTGATCCTGGCCGCGCAGACCGCGGGCATGGTCGTCGGCGCGTTCGTCGTGCTGCGGCTCAAGGTGCGCAGGCCGATGCTGCTCGGCGTAGCGCTCGTGGCGGGTTTCGCGGTGTTGCCGGTGGTCATGGTCGCGCACCCGGCGCCGTGGCTGCTGCTCGTCACCGCGTTCGTGTCCGGGGTGGGCCTGGAGCAGTTCGCGGTGGCGTGGGAGACGGCGCTGCAGCAGCACGTTCCTGCCGACCGGCTCGCCAGGGTCTACTCCTACGACATGCTCGGGTCGTTCGTGGCGATCCCGCTGGCCCAGCTCGCGGTCGGGCCGGTGACACACGCGTTCGGCACGTCCGCCGCATTGCTCGGGTGTGCCGCGCTCTGCCTGCTGGCGACCGCGGGCATGCTCGCCTCCCCGTCCGTGCGGACGTTGACGAACGACCCCGTGCCGGTGAGGTGACCTACACGGCCGCCGTGCCGATCAACCCGTTGCGCGTCACCAGTGCCGCCAGTTCGGCCTCGGCGAGGTCCTGCGTGCCGTCGGGCCGGCGCGGCAGCACCATGTACCGCGACTCGGCGTTCGCGTCCCACACCTCGATCCTCGTGGACTCGGGCAGCACGAGGCCGAACTGCTCCAGCACCTCGCGCGGGTGGCTGACCACCTTCGAGCGGTAGGCCGGGCTCTTGTACCAGGTGGGGGAGGCGCCGAGCAGGGACAGCGGGTAGCAGCTGCAGAGCGTGCACACGATGACGTTGTGCACCTCCGCGGTGTTCTCGACGACGTGCAGCACCTGCGGTTGCAGGCCGCCGCCCATCGACAGGCCGAGCTCGGGCAACGCCTCGTTCGCGTCGTCCAGCAGGCGCGTCCGGAAGCCGGGGTCGGTCCAGGCACGTGCGACCACGCGGAAACCGTTGGCGGGCAGGGCCTTGTGCGCGAACACCTCCAGCACCTGGTCGAGCTCCTGGGCGTCCAGCAGGCCCTTCTCCTCCAGCACGGCTTCCAGGTCGCGGACCTGCGCGGCGATCGCGGAGTCGTCGTGGTCGTCACTCATCGCTGAGGTAGTCCTCCCAGAGGGACAGCGTCACGCTGTGGTCGCCGTGGCCGAAGAGCTCGCGGGCGGAGAACCGCACCAGGTAGACCTGTTGGCGCTGCTGGATTCCCTGTGCGCTCAGGTCCGCGAACGGGTGGACGCCGTCGCTGCCGACGACCGTGCCGACGTGGCCGCGCGCGTAGTGCGGCAGCCGCGTGTGGTGGTCCGGGTCCACTGTGGACGTCCGCACCCGGTCGCCCGCGTGGTAGCGCTCAGACAACGCCCTTCTCCTTCAGGAGCGTCCGGATGGCGCGGAACCAGTTCTCGTAGTAGCTGGACTCGTGCGACATGGTCCGTTCGACGGCGTCGCGGAACTCGTCGAGGTTGTAGACCTTCCGCACGATCAGCCCGCGGTTCATCGCCATCACGTGCGCCTCCCAGTCGTGGTGGAAGGGCGGTTCGTCCAGCTCCTCCACGACCGGGCCGAAGCCGTCCAGGCCGCCGACGTCGTTGGTCCTCGGCATCTCACCTCCTGCGCTCGGCAAGATTCTGCGCCGCCTCCCGCCACTTCGGGAAGTGGAACTCGAATCCCGCCTCCAGGAGCCTGCCCGGCATGACCCGGCGGCTCTTGAGCAGCAGCTCGGTGTCGGTGCGCAGCGCGAACGCCCCGATCTCGGCCATCCAGCTCGTCGCGGGCAGGCCGACGGGCATCTTCCAGGCCTTCCGGAGCTCGCGCATGAACTTCCTCTGCGGCAACGGGTCCGGCGCGGCGAGGTTGACCGCGCCGGCGATCGGTTCCCTGATCAGCAGCGCGACCGCTCGCACGAAGTCGTCGTCGTGGATCCACGAGACGTACTGCCCGCCGCCCGCCACCGGGCCGCCCAGGCCGAGCCGCGCCATCCACGACAGGTAGTCGAACACGCCGCCGCGGTCCGGGCTCATCACCATCGCCGACCGCAGCGCGACCTTGCGGGTCGCCGGTGTGTCGGCCTCCTCCAGCTCGGCCTCCCAGCGCTTGGCGATCTCGACGCTGTACGCCCAGTAGCCGGGCACGTCCGGTTCGCGACCGCCGATCACGCCGGTCGCCTCGTCGTTCGGCGCGTCGAACCGGTGCGCGTAGATCGTCGCCGTGCTCATCTGCAGCCAGACGGCGGGCGGGTCGTCCGCCTTCGCGATGGCCTCGCCGACGACGCGTGCAGAGTCGACCCGCGACCGCATCATCTGCTGGAGGTTCTCGGCGTTGTAGCGGCAGCTGACGCTGCGTCCGGCCAGGTTGATGACGACGTCGGCGCCGTTGATCTCGTCGGCCCACGCACCGAGCGTGTGGCCGTCCCAGCGGACGCCCGCGCTGCGGCTGATGATCACCACGTCGTGGCCCGCCGCCCTGAGCGCACGGGCCAGCACGCCGCCGACCTGCCCGGTCCCGCCTGGAATCACGATCTTCATGTCGGTGTCCCCCTCGCGGCCGAAGCTAGTCCCCGGTCGCTGAGAGTCGTGTCAGCTATGCTCGCGCCAAAACGCTCAAACGAACAGGCGGTCGGTCATGCGGGAGTCCAGCGAGGCACGGCGGCAGCGGATCCTGGCCGTCACGGCGTCGCGGGGCACGGTCAAGGTGAGCGATCTGGCCGAGGAACTGGACGTTTCGATCGTCACGATCCGCCGCGACGTCGAGGAGCTCGCGCGGCTCGGCAGGCTGCGCCGCGGGCACGGGGTCGCGCGGTCGCTCACCCCGGTCGAGCAGCCGGAGCCGAGACAGGCCACCAACGGGTCGATCGCGCTGGTCGTGCCGGAGCGCCACACGTACCTGTACGAGACGATGAACGGCGCGCGCAAGACGCTCGAAGAGGCCGGCATGCGGGTGGTCCTGCACATCGCGCCGCAGGTCAGGGGCGCCGAACGGCCCATCGTTGAGAAGGCGCTGACCGAGCCCGTGCAGGGCATGCTGATGGCGCCGCGGTGGCGCACGTCCGAGGAGGAGGCCGAGGACGACTGGCTCGCCGACACGGGTGTGCCGACCGTTCTCATGGAGCGCCGCCCGAGCGGTGGGCTGCGCGCGATGAACTCCGTGTGCTCCGACCACTGGTACGGCATGCATCTGGCCGTGAAGCACCTGACGGACCTGGGGCATCGCCGGATCGTGCTGGCCGCACGCGACGACAGCCCGACCGCACGCGTGTTGCGCAGGGCGTTCGAGGAGATCTCCGCGGGCCTGGAGGACGCGGTCACGGTGCGGAGCTCGCCGGACACCGGGCTCGTGGACGTGCTGCGCGCGCATCGCGCCACGGCGGCGGTGCTGCACGGCGACGAGGACGCGTTGATGCTGGTTCAGCAGATGATCCACGCCGGGATGGACGTGCCGGGCATGTGCTCGGTCGTGTCGTACGACGACGTGGTCGCGTCGCTCGGCAGCATCCCGCTCACGGCCGTCGCGCCGCCGAAGACCGAGGTCGGCAGGGTGGCCGCCGAGCTGCTGCTCCGGAAGCTGAAAGGCGAGGTGACGGCCGCCGAACGGATCGAGCTGCTGCCCACGTTGAAGATCCGCTCGTCGACTGAGCGTTTGACCGTTTCTTGACGAAAAACCGATCAGGCGATCAGGATGCGATCCATGCGCCTGAGTCGTCGCACACTTCTCGCGGCGGGCCTCACGGCACCACTGGCGGCCTGCTCCACTCCGCAACGCCGCGGTGCCGGAGGTCCGGTAGAGATCACGTTCTGGTCGGCCCTGCGAGGTAGCCAGCAGGTCGTCGACGCGTTCAACTCCTCGCAGAACCGCATCAGGGTGGTCTTCCAGCAGATCCCCTCCGGTGGGCAGGGCGGGTACGCCAAGCTCAGCAACGCGGCTCGTGCGGGCAACGCGCCCGACGTCGCCACGATCGAGTACCCGCAGGTGCCGGGGTACGCGATCGACGGCGTCGCGAGAGACATCACCGACCTCGTGACCGACCGCGTGAAGCAGAAGATCCTCCCGCAGGCCCTGAAGCTCACGACGTTCGACAACCGCGTGTTCAGCGTCCCGCTCGACGTCGAGCCGATGGTCCTGCACTACCGGGCGGACCTGTTCGAGGCAGGCGGTTACGAGATCCCGACGACGTGGGACGAGTTCGCCGCACTCGCCCGCACGGTCCGCGACAAGTTCCCCGACCGGCGGCTCGCGATCTTCCCGACCGACGGCGCCATGCAGTTCGCCTGCTACGCCTGGCAGGCCGGCGCGCAGTGGTTCGACACCAGCGGCGGCAAGTGGCGCGTCTCGCTCGCCGACGAGCCCACGCGCAGGGTCGCGGACTACTGGCAGCAGCTGATCGACGAGGACCTGGTGTTCCGCAACGCCGCCGACAGCAAGCAGCACGACGCCCAGCTCGGTCAGGACCGCGTGATCACGAGGCTCAGCGGCGCGTGGGACGCGGGCGCGCAGATGCGGGCCCGCCCGGCGCAGAAGGGCAAGTGGCGCATCGCGCCCATGCCGATCTGGGAGGAGCAGGTCGTCGGCACGCACGGCGGTTCGACGTTCGCCGTCACCAAGGACTCGCAGGAGCCCGAGGCCGCGATGGAGTTCATCGAGTGGCAGTGCACGCACCCGGACGCGCTGACGGCCCGGCTCAAGAGCGGCACCAGCAGCCAGTACCCGGTCGCGCCCGGCCTGGTCGAGGCGGGCGCGAAGGCGTTCCCCGGCGAGTACTACGGCGGTCAGGACATCTACCGGTTGTTCCAGCGGGAGGCGGACAAGATCCGCGACGGCTGGGTGTGGGGGCCGCGGATGACCGCCACGCAGAAGGTGATGCAGGACGGGTTCGCGCGGGCCGGCGCCGGTGTCGGCACGGTGATCGACGCGGTGCGCGAGGCCCAGAGCGGCACGATGCCGGACCTGAAGGCGCTCGGTCTGTCCACTGAGGAGGGTGCGCGGTGAAGGGCAAGCTCGCCTGCGCCCTGCTGATGGCGCCGTTCTTCGTGCTGCTCGTGGT
This sequence comes from Lentzea sp. NPDC058436, assembly GCF_042721515.1. Taxonomy (NCBI): domain Bacteria; kingdom Bacillati; phylum Actinomycetota; class Actinomycetes; order Pseudonocardiales; family Pseudonocardiaceae; genus Lentzea; species Lentzea sp. NPDC058436. The sequence goes on along the minus strand of NZ_JBHXLF010000003.1, from coordinate 560,909 downwards.
GGTCTTCCTCGTGCCGACCGGCACGGCGATCTGGCTCAGCTTCTTCGCCGCCGACCAGCCCGGTCTCGGGTTCGGCCCGGAGAGCACGGTGTTCGTCGGGCTGCGCAGCTATTTCGCGGTGCTGAGCGACCCGACGTTCCTCAACGGGTTGCTGACCGTGGTGCTGTACTGCCTGCTCTACATCCCGTTGATGGTCGTCGGCGCCTTGACCCTCGCGTTGCTGCTGGACTCCGGCGTGGCGAAGCTGCGCAGCTGGGCGCAGATGAGCCTCTACCTGCCGCACGCCGTGCCGGGCATCATCGCCGCGCTGATCTGGCTCTACCTCTACACGCCGGGGCTGAGCCCGATCATCGACCTGTTCGCGAAGGCGGACGTCCAGATCAACTTCCTCGGCATCAACACCGTGCTGCCGTCGATCGTGAACATCGCCCTGTGGAGCAACCTCGGCTACAACATGGTGATCTTCTACGCCGCGTTGCAGGCCGTGCCGCGCGAGGTGCTGGAGGCGTCCGTCGTGGACGGTGCCGGACCGGTCAAGCAGGCGGTCCGGATCAAGGCACCGCTGGTGCGCGGCGCGATCGTCACGGTCGGCATCTTCACGCTGATCTGGGCGCTGCAGCTGTTCACCGAACCGGTGCTGCTCTCGCAGTCGACGCCCATGATCAGCGCCCGGTTCTCGCCGAGCATGTACATCTACGACGCCGCCTTCACCCGCAACAACTACGGCCTCGCCGCGGCCGCGTCGGTGATCCTGCTGGCCTTCACCATCGCGCTGTCCTACGGCGTCACCCGCTGGACGAACAGGAAGGCCATCTGATGACCCTCCTCGGCCGGACCACGGTGAACGTGGTCGTGGGCATCTCGGTGCTCTACACGCTGCTGCCGGTGATGTGGCTGGTGCTCGCCGCCACGAAGAACGTCGACGCGCTGTTCAACAGCGACCTGTTCGGCGGCTTCTCCCTGGTGGAGAACGTCAAGAACCTGTTCGCGATGGACAAGGGCCTCTACGGGCGCTGGTACCTCAACAGCCTGCTGTACGCGGTGTTCGGCGCGGCCGTCAGCGCGTTCATCTCGATTGCCGCGGGCTACGCGTTCGACAAGTACGCCTTCCGCCACAAGGAGAAGCTCTTCGGGCTCGTGCTGGCGGCGGTCATGGTGCCGCAGACCGTGCTCGCGCTGCCGCTGTACCTGATGGCGTCCGAGGCGGGCCTGGTGAACACGTTCTGGGCGGTGTTCATCCCGGCGCTGTTCAACCCGTTCGGCGTCTACCTCGGCCGGATCTTCGCGCAGGGCTACGTGCCGGACGAGGTGCTGGAGGCCGCGCGCATCGACGGCGCCGGCGACCTCGCCACGTACTTCAAGGTCGCGTTGCGCATGCTCGGGCCCGGTGTCGTCACGCTGTTCCTGTTCCAGCTCACCACGATCTGGAACAACTTCTTCCTCCCGATGGTGATGTTGTCCGACCAGAAGCTCTACCCCGTCAGCCTTGGCCTGTACCAGTGGAACAGTTCGGCCACGGTGTCTCCCGAGTACTACCCGGTGGTGATCATGGGATCTCTCTTCGCGGTGCTGCCGCTGATCCTCGCGTTCATGTTGCTGCAACGGTTCTGGAAGGCCGGCATGACCGCGGGAGCCGTCAAGTGAGGGCCGCGGGCGTGATGTCGGCGGAGGCCGCCGCCGCTGTCCTCACGCCCGTGCTCGGCTCGCTGGAAGCCGTCTGCGACTTCCAGGGAGTTTTCCCGGACTTCGCGGACGTGCCCGACGTCGACCTGCTCGTGACGGGCTGGGGCTGCCCGCCGATCACGGCCCCGGTGCTCGGCCGCCTGCCCGGTCTGAAGGCGATCGTGCACACGGCCGGGTCGGTCAAGGGCTTCGTCACCGACGCGTGCTGGGACCGCGGCGTCCAGGTGTCGTCGGCCGCGCAGGCCAACGCGCTGCCGGTCGCCGAGTACACCCTCGCGATGATCCTGCTGAGCGGCAAACGAGTGCTCGAACGCGCCCGCTCGTACCGCGAGAGCAAACGGATGTCGGTGTACGAGGTGGCTCCTTCGGTGGGCAACTTCGGCGCCGTCGTCGGCGTCCTGTCCGCGTCGCTGATCGGTCGCCGGGTGATCGAGCTGCTCGCGCCCTACGATTTCCAGGTGCTGGTGCACGACCCGTTCGTGACCGAAGTGGACGGTGCGGAGTCCGTGGGGCTGACCGAGTTGTTCGAACGCAGCGACGTGGTAAGCGTGCACACGCCGCTGCTGCCGGAGACCGTCGGCCTGGTGAGCGCTGAGCTGCTCGCGTTGCTGCGCGACGACGCCGTGCTGATCAACACGGCCCGTGGCGCCGTGGTGGACCAGGACGCGCTCGTGGCGGAGGTCGGGCGGATCAGGGCGGTGCTGGACGTGACCGATCCCGAGGTGCTGCCGGCGGACCACCCGTTGTGGCACAGCGACCACGTGCTGATCACGCCGCACCTGGCAGGGTCGCAGGGCAACGAGTGGGGGCGGCTCGGGCGGCACGCGGTGGACGAGGTGCGGCGGTGGGCCGCGGGGGAGGGGTTCGCGACCCCGGTGCCGGCGGCGTTGAGGGAGCGGATCGCGTGAGGGGAGCGGAGAAGTGCGGGGGTGACGTCGCCGCATGAGCGCGTGAACCTGTCAGACCCGAGCCAGCCACCGGTCGAGCGAAGGGACCCCATCGCGTGAAGCTGCCAGACCCCGACCACACCCTCAGCCCCCACACCGGCCTCACCCGCGCCCACTGGGTCGCCGCCGCCGACGGCCTGCTCGACGCCGCCTGGCGCCACGCCTCTCCTGACCAGGCCTTCCTCGACCTGCCCGGCAGGCCGTCCCGCAGCGGTGTCCGGTCCGACGGCCTGGAAGGCTACGCCCGCACGTTCCTCGCCGCCGCCTTCCGCACCGCCCACGGCGACGACCCGCACAACTGGCTGGAGCGGTACGCGGCCGGTCTCACGGCGGGCACCGCGGGGGAGTGGCCCGCGATCTTCGACGTCGGCCAGCCCATGGTCGAGTCGGCCTCGGTGGCGCTGGGGCTGCGGCTCACCAAGCCCTGGTTGTGGGACAAGCTCCCCGAACCCGTCCAGGACCGCGCCGAGGCCTGGCTGCGGGAGTCGCTGCGGCACGTTCCCGCCGCCAACAACTGGTACTTCTTCCCGTACACCGTGGCGTCCTTCCTGGAGAGCGCGGGCCGCGGCGACGACGAGACGCGTCAGGCGCGGCAGCGTGCGATGGAGTTGCTCCAAGGCTGGTACGTGGGGGACGGCTGGTACTCGGACGGGGACGGCCGCGCGTTCGACCACTACAACGGCTGGGCGCTGCACCTCTACCCCGCGCTGGACGCGCACCTGGACGGCCGGCCGGTCACCACGCACCTGCGAGAGCACCTGGAGAGCTTCCACCTGCTGTTCGGCGCGGACGGGGCGCCGCTCTACTTCGGGCGGTCGCTGACCTACCGGTTCGCCGCCGCGTCGGCCGTCGCGCTGGGCGCGGTGACCGGCGAGACGCCGCTGAGCCCCGGCCACTCCCGGCACCTCATCAGCAACTCGCTCCAGTACTTCCTCGACCGCGGCTCGCTCACCGACGGCCTGCTCAGCCTCGGCTGGCACGGCCCGCACGAGGCGAGCCTGCAGCCCTACTCCGGCCCGGCCTCGCCGTACTGGGCGTCGAAGGCGTTCGTCTGCCTGCTCGCCGACGCCGATCATCCACTGTGGACCGCGAGCGAAGAGGTCCAGGACGACGACCGGACGCTCGCGCTGCCGGGGCCGAACCTCCTCGTCCAGCGCCACCGAGGCGTCACCAGGCTGCACAACCACGGCAGCGACCACGTCCGGCCGTTCGAGGGCGAGTACGCGACCGAGGACGACCCGCTCTACAGCCGGTTCGCCTACTCGACGTCCACCGGCCCGACGGCGAGGCACAACGTCGCCGACAACCACATCAGCCTGCTGTACCGGGGCGATCGCAGCGTGCGCCGACGGATCCACCCGCTGGGCGCGCGGGACAACTGGGCCGCGTCCTGGCACCGCCCGGTGTTCGACGCGAACCAGGTGATGGTGCCGGGGCTGCGGGTCGAGAGCATCACGGCCGTGTGGGGTGACCAGGAGCTGCGCGTCCACCGCGTCGTCGGGGCCCCGCCCGGCACGACCGCCGAGCTCACGGGCTGGGCGACGGACCTGCCGTCCCAGCTGGTCGGGGTGCGGGGCTGGACCGGTGAGGCGCTACAGACCGCACCTCAGGGCACTGCTTTCACCAGCGTCGCGCACATCCGCAAGCTGACCGCGGACGTCGAGGGAACGGTCACCCTCGCGGCCGTCGCCGTCCTGAACGGCACCGTCGAGGACGTCGACTGGAACGCTCGCGTGGACGAGGTCCTGGCCAGCACCCTCGACACCTAGACCGGCACGTCGAAGAACGGCAGCACCCGCGCGCCCGGCGCGAGCCACGGCTCCACCAGCGCGCGGGCGCGGCCGGGATCGCGGTGGAACAGCCCGACCCGCACGGCGAACACCAGGTCGAACCGCCGGTCGCCGAGGTTCATGTCCTCCAGCGACGCGATGAGGAACTCGGCCTTGCCCGACGCCACGTACGGGGCGTTGCGGCGGGTCGCGGCCTCGACCATCTTGACCGAGCGGTCGATCGCGGTGAGCGTGCCGGTGGACAACAGCTGGCACACCATCGTGGCGGCCACGCCCTGCCCGCAGCCGATCTCCAGCACGCGGTCGCCCGGCCGGAGCGCGAGTTGGTCGACCACACCTCTCAGACGCTCGCTCATGATCTCCATGATGCGTCAGCGCGGCGGGCGGGGCTACTCCCGCAGCCCCGCCGGAGCGTGATCAGCCCAGACCGCCGAGGTTGACCATCCAGTTGACGCCGAACTTGTCGACGACGTCGCCGTACTCGTCGCCCCACATCTGCTTCTCGAGCGGCGTGCCGACCTTGCCGCCCTCGGCGAGGGCGTTGAAGTACTGGCGCAGCACCTCTTCGTCGCCCGACAGCGACACGGTGATGCTGGAGCCGGACCGGTACTCCATGCCGGGCGGCGTGTCGGAGGCCATGATCGTGTAGCCGGCGTCGGTCTCCAGCTGCGCGTGCATGATCTGGTCCGCCTGCGGGGTGTCCTGCATGCCGAACTCACCGAAGGTGTTCATCTTCAGCTCGCCGCCGAAGACCGACTGGTAGAACTCCATCGCCTCGCGGGCCTGGCCGTCGAAGCTGATGTACGGGTTGAGGCGAGTGGCCACCGGAATCGCTCCTTCTCCGAGGATGGATCCGCATACTCGCAAACCCTTGGCACACCTACAACTTGAACTTATTCCGTGACTCCGGGGTCACCCTGAGCGACCTTGCCCGCGTACATGAGTGTGGCTTCGGGTGTGAGCGGGTGGAACGTTCCAGCCCGCACGTCGCGGTAGGCGCGTTCCAGAGGTGAGCGCCTGAAGAACGACCGTCCACCCAGGACCTCCATCGCGAGGTCGACGACCTCGATCGCCTCCACGACGGCCTGCCGCTTGGCCAGCATCACCGTCGTCAGGGCCTCCGGGCCCGCCGTGTAGTCCGAGCCGAGCTCCTCGACCGATCCCATCAGCGACCACCACGCCGTGCGCAGCTTGTAGTCCATCAGCCCGATCTGCCGGGTGGCGTTCTTCGTGGTCGCACGGACGGCCACGTCCCGCGCGCCCGACGCGATGCCGAAGTACGTCGCCCCGCACACCGGCGCGAAGTGGACGACCGCGGCGAACAGGGGCGCGCCGAACTCGCCGTACGGCCGCCGGGCCGCGATCTTCTCGGCGGGGACGAACACGTCCTCCATCACCACGTCGTGGCTGGCCGTGCCGCGCATGCCGAGCGTGTCCCACGTTTCCTCGATGCGCACGCCGTCGGCGTTCAGCGGCGCGCTGAAGTGCAGCACCTCCTCACCGAGCACGGCGGACGTGGCCACGACGTTCGCGCGCGGCGACTGGCTGCAGAACGCCTTGCGCCCGTTGACCAGGAACCCGCCGTCCACCGGTGTCGCGGTCGTCGTCGGCCACAGCCAGTCCGACCCGCCGCTGGTGGCGATGACCAGGCCTTCCGCGGCCACGCGCCGCAGCACGCCCTCCGCGTCCGGCGCGCCCTTGCGTCTGCGGTACGCCTGCATGAGCGTCAGGTAGAGGTGCATCGTGACGGCCAGCGCGGTGGCGCCGTCGTGCCGCGCGAGCTCCGCCTGCGCGTAACAGACCTGGCGCATCGTGGCGCCGAGCCCGCCCAGTTCCTCGGGTACGGCCAACGCCAGGTAGCCCTCCTCGCGCATGGCCTCGTAGGCCTCGCTCACGAACGTGGCGTCGCGGTCGTGCTCGGACGCGTGGGCCGCGGCGATCGCCCCGATGCGTGCTGCCACGTCGGTGAACTTCGCGTCGTCCTCCCTCGTGACGGTCGGGAACGTGCCGGTCACGCGGGGTGTGTCGAGTGTTGTCATGAGACGAAAGTAAGAACGAGCAAGCCCCGCGGGTAGTTCTGAAAGTGAACCGGACGGCGGTAACGAACGCCTCGTCCGGGCGGAGACTTCCCCTGTGAGGACCTATGCGCAGTACTGCCCGATCGTCCGCGCCGTCGAGGTGCTGGGCGACCGGTGGACGTTGCTGATCGTGCGGGACATGCTCGTCGGTGCCTCGCGCTTCAACGAGCTCTCCCGCGGCCTGCCGGGGCTCTCCAGGGCTTTGCTGTCGCGGCGCCTGAGGCAACTGGGGAACGCCGGTCTGGTGCAGCGCACCGGTGACGGCTACACGCTCACGCCGGCAGGGGAGGCGTTGCGCCCGCTGGTGTTCAGCCTCGCCGACTGGGGCGCCCGGTACGCGTTCGGCGACCCGCGTGCCGAGGAGCTCGACCCCGAGGTGCTGATGTGGTGGATGCACGGCCGCATCGAGACGGGGACGCTGACCAGGCGCGCGAACATCGAGGTCCGGATCAACGACCGGCGCCGCACGTTCTGGCTCGTCGTCGAACCCGGTGACGCCTCGATCTGCTACACCGACCCCGGCCTGGAGGTCGACGCCGTGCTGGCGTCCGACATCGCCACGCTCTACCGGATGTGGGAGGGCGAGTTCGACCTGCTCGACGCGGTGCGCGCGGGCACGATCGAACTGACCGGTCAGCGCTGGGTGGTGCGCGGCCTGCCGGACTGGCTCAAGCTCAGCCCCGTCGCGGAGTACGTGCGAGCGGCACGCGTCTGACCAGCTTCTTCGCGGTTTCTCAAGATTTTCCGGGCGGTCGTGTCGATCCGGGGTGGTGCCCGTTCGACGCATCAGTGGAAGGACACGACAGCCCAGGAGGAACCTGACATGACCGCCACGATCACCGCCCCCGCCGCCACCCGCGTCGTCCGCAAGTCGGCCGCCGCCCGTCACGCCACGCTCGTGACCCGCGTGCTGACCGGCCTGATGTTCACCGTGACGGGCCTGAACGGGTGGCTGAACTTCATGCCGGCGCCGGATCCGAGCACGATGGCGCCCGCCGGGGTGGCGTTCACGCTGGCGCTGTCCGCGACCGGCTACATGCTGCACCTCGCGTCCGGTGTGCAGGTCGTCGCGGGCGTCCTGCTGCTCGCCGGCCGGTTCGTGCCGCTGGCACTGGCGCTGCTGGCCCCGATGGTGGTGAACATCTTCCTGTACCACGTGTTCCTGGAGAGCAGCGGTCTCGTGCTGGGGCTGCTGGTGGTCGCCGCCGAGATCGGTCTGGCGTGGGCGTACCGCGACAAGTTCCGCCCGATGCTGCAGGCACGCTAGACGCCGCAAGCGAAATCCCCCGCGGGCTCGGCGCCTGCGGGGGATTTTCCTTTGTGCGACAGAGGTTCCCTACCGGACGAACGAGGCCAGCAGGGCCTGCACCTCGTAGACGTCCACGCCCTTGCCGAACTGCTTGGAGATCGGCGCGTCGTGGCTGGAGACCCAGATCTTGAGTTCCGCGTCGAGGTCGAAGGTGCCGGCCGTCTCGACCGAGAACTGCGTGATCGCCTTGTACGGCACCGAGTGGTACTCGACCTTCTTGCCCGTCATGCCCTGCTTGTCGACCAGGATCAGCCTCCGGTCGGTGAACAGGAACGAGTCGCGCAGCAGCTGGTACGCCGCGTGGATCTGCTCGCCGTGCCCCAGGAGCCGCCCGAACTCCTTCGCGGCGTCCCGCGGGTCGAGCTTCGAAGCGTTCCCCATCATTCCGCTGAGAAGTCCCATACGTCCACGTTTACCAGGCTTTCCGAAAGCTTGTCCCGGTACTGGGCGTCTCCTGTCCGTGCGTTTCCTCTCGTATCTCGAAAGTGGATCTCACAGCCACTCGATCGGGGAGAACGACACGATGCGCAAGCACCTCACCGCGGCCGCCGGACTGGCGGGCGCCACCGCCCTGCTCGTCGGATGCTCCAGCGCTCCAGCGAGTACCGCTCCCGCCCCGACACCGGACCAGATCAAGGCGCTGTTCGCCGACTGGAACGCGTCCCTCGCGACGGGTGACGCCCAGAAGGTGGCCGACCGCTACGCACCGAACGCGGTCCTGCTGCCCACTGTGTCGAACCAGGTGCGCTCCACGCGCGCCGAGATCGTCGACTACTTCGAGCACTTCCTGCAGGGCAGGCCGAGCGGCAGCATCCTCGACTCGCACGTCGCCGTCCTCGACGCCGACGACGCCATCGACGCGGGCACCTACCGGTTCGCGCTCACCAAGGACGGCAGGCCGGCCACGGTCGACGCCCGCTACACGTTCGTCTACGAGAAGATCGACGGGCGGTGGCTCATCGTGAACCACCACTCGTCGGCGATGCCGGAGCCAGCCTGATCCGCACGCACAGCCCGCCGCTCGACGCCTCCTCCAGCGTCACGGTGCCGCCGTCGTCGGTGACGAGCTGCTTCACGATCGCGAGGCCGAGGCCCGACCCGCCCCGTCCGGTGAGGCCCTGACCGCGCCAGAACCGGTCGAACGCCCGCGCCCGATCGGCCTCCGGCAGGCCGGGACCGGCGTCGATGACCTCCACCAGGCCCGGCCGCGTGGTGCGGACGAGGACCGCGGCGCCGTCCGGGGACACCTCCAGCGCGTTGGACAGCACGTTGTCCAGCACCTGTTCGAGGTGTCCCGGCGTCGCGAGGACGCGGATGTCGAACCCTTCGCTCACCAGCGAGACCGAGCGCTCGTCGGCGGCGGCGCGCCACGCGGTGAACCGTTCCGCGACGACGTCGAGCACCTGCACCGGTTCGGGGTGGGCCACGTCGGCCTCGGCGCGGGCCAGCGCGAGCAACCCGTTGACCAGCCTGGACATCCGCACGACCTCGGCCGTCGCCATCTCGACGTCCTCGCGGACCAGCGGGTCGTCGACGCCGTCGGCCACGTTGTCGAGGCTCAGCCGCAGCGCGGTCAGCGGCGTGCGCAGCTGGTGCGACGCGTCGCCGATGAACGCGCGCTGCGAGCCGACCAGCGTGCCGATGGTCTCGGTGGCGGTGTTGAGGGTGCGGGCGAGCGTGCGGGTCTCCGGCGGCCCGGTCTCCTCGGCGCGCGCGGTCAGGTCGCCGTCGCGCAGCCGGCCCGCCATCGCGTTCAACGCGCGCAACGGACGGGTGAGCCTGCGCGCGAGCCACAGCCCGAGGAACGCCGCCACGATCAGCACGCCCACGGCGAGCGCGGCGCGGAAACCCCAGATCTGCCAGAGCCTCTGGGTGATCTGACCGTCCGGATAGGACAGCCGGATCGCGCCGACGACCGTGCCGTCCGGTGCTTTTGCCGGCACCGTGAGCTTCAGTCCCTCGGAGTCCCAGACCTTCGACTCGGCCTGGGCCCTGAGGACGTCGATCTGGCCGGGCGTCTGGCGTTCGTAGGCGTCGACCAGCGCGTTCAACGACCGCGTGTCACCGGAAGCGAGCAGCAACGCGGCGGTGTCGGCCTCCCGGCGAGCGGTGTTCTCGGCGTCGCCGTAGAGCTGCTGGTTGAGCGTGAACGCCACCGGCACAGTGAACGCCGCGATGGCCACCGCGACCAGCAGCACGTAGCTCCAGACGAGCCGGCGGATCACGGGAGCACCAGCCGGAATCCCACTCCCCGCACGGTCTCCAGCGACGCCGCGTCACCGAGCTTGCGGCGCAGCACCCCGACGTGCACGTCGAGCGTCTTGGTGGGCCCGAACCAGTTCTCGTCCCACACCGCCTCCATGATCTGCTCGCGGGTGAACACCGCCCCGGGATCCTCGGCGAGGAACGCCAGCAGGTCGAACTCCTTCGGCGTCAGCTCCACCTCACCGCCGTCAAGGTGCACCCGCCGCCCGCGCCGGTCGATGCGAACCCGCCCGTGCGCCTCCGGCTCACGCTGAGCGGGCTGCACCCGCCGAAGCACCGCACGCACCCGCGCGACGACCTCCCGCACCCCGAACGGCTTGGTCACGTAGTCGTCCGCGCCGATCTCCAGCCCCACCACCCGGTCCACCTCGTCGGACCGAGCGCTGATGACGATGATCGGCACGTCCCCGCGCGCCCGCAGCTCACGGCAGACGTCGAGCCCGTCCACGTCGGGCAGCCCGAGATCCACGAGCGCCAGCGCGAAGTCCTCCGCCGCCAGCGCCTCCGCACCGGTGCGCACCCACCGGACCTCGAACCCGTAGCGGGACAGGCCTCTCGTGAGCGATTCCGCGATCGGCTCGTCGTCCTCCACCAGCAGCACCCGCATGGGCGCCGATCATTCCAGTGATCGGGGGAGGGCGTTGCGGAGCCGGATGCCGCCGCGGCACGGGTTCGGTCGCGGGGGACGCCGGCGGTCAGCTGTTCGACGGGTCTTCCGAGAAGTGCATGACCTGATCGGGTTCGGGACGCATGTGGTCGATACTGGCCCCCATGCGGAGGCTGACGCTCGCGGTTCTGCTGCTCCTCACCGGCTGCTCCTCAGGCGGTGCGGACAACTCGGCCCGCTTCACCGCGGTCGACCTCACGGCCACGCCGGAGGCGTTGGCGACGCACGGCGAGATGCTGGTCATCGGCACGCGGCCGTCCGATCACCCGGAACTCGTGACACGCGCGAAGGACGGCACGATCGCCAACTCCCGCCTGACCCCGGCGACCCCGTACGGCAAGGAAGCGCACTGGTACGGCATCACCTCCGACGGCACCACGATCACCGGTGTCGGCGGCGAACGGGGTGGCGCGCACGGCAACGTCCGGTGGAGCGCCTGGACCGGTGACACCCGTGCGATCAACGAGAAGCCGCAGGCCTTCAGCACGTTCGGCGGTTACGGCGCGGGTGAGTTGATCGGGCCGGTGCGCACCAAACAGGGTCCGTTGATCATCGGCACCTGGCAGAGCGACAAGGCGGGGCTGGACATCGCCGCCTGGACCTACACCGCCGACACCTGGACCCGGCAGCCCTCCGCCGGCACGGTGCTGGAGAGCTCGCAGGAGCTGCTGCGCTTCCCGCTCGCGGTGACGCCGGACGGCGACGGTGCTCTCGTCGTCGGGTGGCAGATCGCGAAAGGCGTGGTGAGCGCCGCGGTCTGGCGGTTCGACGGCACCGCCTGGACCACCGCGACCCTGCCGGACGGCGACGCCGCGCTGGCCGCCCGCTGCTGGGGCGGCACCTGCCACGTCGTGGGGCGGAGCAAGGGCAAGCTCGCCTGGTGGAGCGGCCCTGACTGGAAGAAGCTGACCACGCCGGACGTACCGGTCAGCGACGACCAGACGCTCGCGGCACCGGTGGACGTCAACGGCACGCCGACGTTGTTCGTCGATCATGGCGGCGTGAAGCTCGTGTCCGAAAAGGACGAACGCGCGGCGGACGGGCCGTCCGGAACGGTCACCGCGGTGGAGAAGGCCGGGGGTGAGGTCTTCGTGATCGCCGGGAGCCGGTTGTGGCGCCTTTCTTAGGGTCGCCTAAGCCATCTGGAGGTGTCGGTTGTGACGCGGTTCACGCCGTTCGGACCAGCGGTCAGTGCGCTGCTCGGACGTCTGACCTGCTCCGCATCGGTGCAGTGACTGTGCACGTCTGAAGCACTTCGCAGCGTGATGACCGATTCCGATCACATTGCGCTGCTTGTCTCACGTCTTCTGGTCAATGCATTCACCCAGATGCGTCACATCCATCCGTGGTGAGACAGAACTTCACGGTGAATACAGCGATACGGCCGCACAATGGTCACGCTTGAGCACACAATTCACGAGCGTCAACTGTTGATGTGGCTGTTCCGCCGTCCTTTCGTTCACGCATGGGTGACTATGGCCCGGTCAGTGGGCCTCCACCGCATTGGTGGGGGCGGGCAGCGGTCCGCCGGATCGGCGGTTAACCTCTTGCAACTCGTCCACTGCAATCCAGTGAGCCGAAGTCGCAACCACCGGGGAGAGGACTGAACACGGGTGGCCGGATTTCTGTTGCGGCGGTTGGTCAACTACGTGGTGCTCGCCCTCGTGGCGACGTTCCTCGCGTTCACGTTGGCCTCCGCCACCTTTGACCCGATCGGGGTGTTGCAACAACGCAACCCACCGCCTCCAGCGGCATCGATCGAGGCGAAGAAACGAGACCTGCACCTCGACCAGCCGATCCCGCAGCGGTTCGTCACGTGGATGGGGGGAGTGGTCCAGGGCGACTTCGGTCGCACGATCACCGACCGCCCGATCACGGACGAACTCGGCAGGCGCATCGGCGTGAGCTTGAGGCTGTTCCTGATCGGCATCACCATCGGCATCCTGTTCGGCGTGCTGCTCGGAGTGGTGAGCGCGATCAGGCAGTACAAGTTCAGCGACTACTTCGCGACTTTGTTCAGCTTCGTGTTGCTGTCCACACCCGTGTTCGTGCTGGGCACACTGCTCAAGATGGGAGCGCAGGGGATCAACGACTCGATCGGCACCAACGTGCTGATCTTCGTCGGTGAGACCACACCCGGCTTCCAGGGCAACTGGTTCGAGCACCTCGGCGACCGGCTGCAGCACCTCATCGTGCCGACGCTCGCGATCGCGCTCGGCCAGATCGCCTACTACAGCCGCTACCAGCGCTCGTCGATGCTCGACGTGCTCGGCAGCGACTTCCTGCGCACCGCCCAGGCCAAGGGGCTGACGCGCCGCAAGGCGTTGTTCAAGCACGGCCTGCGCACCGCGCTCATCCCGATGGCGACCCTGTTCGCGTTCGGTTTCGGCCTGCTCGTCGTCGGTGGCACGTTCACCGAGCGGATCTTCGGCTGGTTCGGCATGGGTGACTGGCTCGTCACCGGCATCTCGGCGCAGGACACGAACATCACCGCCACGGTGACGCTCTTCGTCGCGGTGTGCGTGCTGTTCTCCGGCTGGCTCGCCGACGTGCTGTACGCCGCGCTCGACCCCCGAATCCGCGTGAACTAGGCAAGGTGACGACGACGTGACCGTGATCCTCAACGAGGGCGACTCCGCGGGAACCACCGGCGCCGCCTCCGGCAGCCCCGTCGACGCGGCGCCCGAACCGGGCAAGGCGATGACGCGCGGCAGGCTCGTGCTGATCCGCTTCATGCGCAACAAGCTCGCGCTGGTCGGCCTGCTGCTGATCGTCGGGATGTACCTGATGGCGTTCGTCGGCCCGCTTCTGTCGAAGTGGACCTACGACACCCAGGACTACTCGGCGTTCCTCGAACCGCCCTACTCCGAGCACATCTTCGGCACCGACAAGATCGGTACCGACATGTTCGCGCTCACCATGCGCGGACTGCAGAAGTCGCTGATCATCGGCCTGCTCGTGGCGCTGATCTCGACCACCGTGGCCGCGATCGTCGGCGCGGCGGCCGGCTACTTCCTCGGTGTCGCCGACAAGGCGCTCATGTGGGTCGTCGACCTGCTGCTGGTGCTGCCGTCGTTCCTGATCATCGCGATCCTGAGCCCCTGGTTCCGCGGCAAGTCGTGGTTCCTGCTGGTGCTGATGCTCGCGGCGTTCCAATGGATGATCACCGCCCGCATCGTGCGCGGCATGACGCTGACGCTGAAGGAACGCGAGTTCGTGAAGGCGGCCAAGTTCATGGGCCAGCCGGCGCGCAAGATCATCGCCAAGCACATCGTGCCGAACATGGCGTCGCTGCTCATCATCGACGCGACCATCAACGTCGGCTCCGCCGTGCTCGCCGAGACGGGCCTGAGCTACTTCGGGTTCGGCGTGCAGTCGCCCGACGTCTCGCTCGGCACCCTGATCGGACTCAACGCCGAGTCCGCGACGACCTTCCCCTGGCTGTTCCTGTTCCCGGCGGGCTTCCTCGTCGTGTTCGTGCTGGCGGTGAACTGGGTCGGCGACGGGCTTCGCGACGCGCTCGACCCCACCTCCACGCGCGTGCGCCGCAAGGAGAAGAAGGACACCAAGGAGAAGGCCGCCTGATGACCACCTCGGAGATCCAGTTCGACGCACCGGCGGACCCGGTCGCGGACGGCCCGGTCCTGCAGGTCGACGACCTCCACGTGTCCTTCCCCAGCGAGGCGGGCCGCGTGCGGGCCGTGCGCGGCCTGAGCTACCACGTCTCGCCCGGCGAGGTCCTCGGCATCGTCGGCGAGTCCGGTTCCGGCAAGTCCGTGTCGTCGCTCGCCGTCATGGGCCTGCTGCCGAACTCGGCGCGCATCACCGGTTCCATCAAGTTCCAGGGCCGTGAGCTGATCGGCCAGAGCGACACCGAGCTGTCGCGGATCCGCGGCCGCCGCATCTCGATGGTGTTCCAGGACCCGCTGTCCGCGCTGACGCCGGTCTACACCGTCGGCGACCAGATCGCCGAGGCGATCCTGGTGCACCGCAAGGTGTCCAAGTCGGCGGCGGCGAAGCGCGCGGTCGAGCTGCTCGACCTCGTCGGCATCCCGAACGCCGCCGAGCGCGCCAAGGCGTTCCCGCACGAGTTCTCCGGCGGCATGCGGCAGCGCGCGGTGATCGCGATGGCGATCGCCAACGACCCCGACCTGATCATCGCCGACGAGCCGACCACCGCGCTCGACGTGACGGTGCAGGCGCAGGTGCTGCAGCTGCTCGAGACCGCGCAGGAGGTCACCGGCGCGGGCATCGTGATCATCACCCACGACCTCGGCGTCGTCGCCGGGTTCGCGGACCGCCTGATGGTCATGTACGCGGGCCGTGCCGTCGAAAAGGGCAAGGTCGACGACATCTACCAGCAGCCGCGCATGCCGTACACGCTCGGCCTGCTCGGCTCGATCCCGCGCCTCGACGTCAGCGAGAAGCAGGCGCTGGTGCCGATCAAGGGCCAGCCGCCGTCGCTCACGGACCTGCCGGACGGCTGCCCGTTCGCGCCGCGCTGCCCGATGGTCGTCGACGCCTGCCACACCGCCGAACCGCCGCTGGTGGACGTCGACGGCTCGATGGAGCACGCCGCCGCGTGCATCCGCACCAACGAGATCGCCGCGACCGACGCCGAGGGCGCCGAGGCCGCCGTCGAGATCTTCGGTGCCGAGGTGGCCGACGAGCCCGAGGTCGCGAAGATCCCGCGCGAGCAGCGAGACGTCGTGCTGGGCCTGGACAACCTCGTCAAGGAGTACCCGGTCAACAAGGGCGTGGTGTTCAAGCGCCGCGTCGGCACCGTGCACGCGGTCGCGGGCATCTCGTTCGACGTCCGCGAGGGCGAGACCCTGGGCCTCGTCGGCGAGTCGGGCTGCGGCAAGACCACGACGCTGATGGAGATCCTCAACCTCCAGAAGCCCATGGGCGGCGAGATCTCCGTGCTCGGCACGAAGTCGTCCGAAGTGGACGCCAAGCGCCGCTTCGCGATCCGCCGCGACATGTCCGTGGTCTTCCAGGACCCGATGGCGTCGCTCGACCCGCGCCTCACGATCCACGACTGCATCGCCGAGCCGATGCAGGTCCACGGCTACGCCAAGGACGAGATCAACCGGCGCGTGCCGGAGCTGATGCGTCTCGTCGGCCTGCGTCCCGAGCAGCTGTCGCGCTACCCCGGTGAGTTCTCCGGCGGTCAGCGCCAGCGCATCGGCATCGCGCGGGCGCTCGCGCTCGAACCCAAGCTCGTCGTGCTCGACGAGCCGGTGTCGGCGCTGGACGTCTCCATCCAGGCGGGTGTCATCAACCTGCTGGAGGAGCTCAAGTCCAAGTTGGGCCTGGCCTACCTGTTCGTGGCGCACGACCTCTCGGTGGTGCGCCACATCGCGGACAGGGTGGCCGTCATGTACCTCGGGAAGATCATCGAGATCGGTGAGGTGGACTCGGTGTTCGAACAGCCGCGCCACCCGTACACGCAGGCGTTGCTGTCGGCGATCCCGATTCCCGACCCGGTGAAGGAGCGCCAGCGGGAGAGGATCATCCTCACCGGCGACCTGCCGAGCCCGGCGAACCCGCCGTCCGGCTGCCGGTTCCGCACCCGCTGCTTCCTGCACGCGCAGCTGCCGCCCGAGAAGCAGCGCACGTGCATCGAGGTGGAACCACCGCGCGAGGTCCAGGCCGCCGACCACGAGGCCGCCTGCCACTTCGCCCAAGTCCGTCAGGTCCTCTGATGCATCCGTCGCCTCAGCAGACCTACGAAGGAACAGTGTCCCCGGCAACTGGTGTCCGGGCACGAGGGAGGTTCACGACAGTGAGTCGACGTACCACGGTGGGAGTGTCCGCGCTGGCCGCGGTCGTCCTCACGCTCACGGCGTGTGGGGGGCCCAGCAACAACAACTCCAACTCCGGGCTCAAGGGCGCGGACAACACGATCGGCCAGGCGGACATCAACCCGCAGGACGCCGCCAAGGTCAAGGCGGGCGGCGAGTTCCGCTGGCCGGTCGACCAGTTGCCGGACAACTGGAACTACAACCAGCTCGACGGTACCAACGCCGACGGCCGGCGCATGATCGACACGGTCATGCCCAACCTGTTCAAGCAGCAGCCCGACTCGAAGATCGTCGTCAACAAGGACGTCCTCGACGACGCGAAGCTGGCTTCCTCCGACCCGCAGGTCGTCGAGTACAAGATCAGCTCGAAGGCCAAGTGGTCTGACGGTTCCGCGCTGTCCTGGCAGGACTTCGAGGCCATGTGGAAGTCCCTCAACGGGACCGACAAGGCCTTCGAGGTCGCCGGCACCACCGGCTACGAGGACATCGAGAAGGTCGAGAAGGGCGCGACCGACCAGGACGTCAAGGTGACGTTCAAGAAGAAGTTCGCCGAGTGGCAGGGTGGCCTGTTCTCGCCGCTCTACCCGAAGGCCATGTCCTCCTCCGCCGAGGAGTTCAACAAGGGCTGGGCCGACACCCCGAAGATCACCGCCGGTCCGTTCAAGATCGGCACGATCGACCGCACCGCGAAGCTCGTGACGGTCGTGCAGGACCCGGCGTGGTGGGGCGAGAAGCCCAAGCTCGAGAAGATCACGTTCCGCCAGGTCGACCGCCCCGCGCTCGCGGACGCGCTCGCCAACGGCCAGATCGACTTCTTCGACATCGGCTCCAGCATCGACAACTTCACGCGTGCCAAGTCGATGCAGGGTGTGACGATCCGCCAGGCGATCACGCCGGACTACTCGCACATCACGTTCAACGGCGCCGAGTCGTCGATCCTGAACGACCCGAAGCTCCGCGTCGCCCTGATGCGCGGCATCGACACCAAGACCATCACCAAGGCGCTGCTCGGCCAGATGATCAAGGGCGACGCGCAGGTCACCGGTAACCACTTCTTCCTGCTGGGTTCCGCGGGCTACAAGGACAACTCCGCCGTCGCCTCGTTCGACAAGGAAGCCGCGAAGAAGCAGCTCGACGAGCTGGGCTGGAAGCTCGAGGGTGAGACCCGCAAGAAGGACGGCAAGGAGCTCGTCGTCCGCTACATCATCCCGACGCCGAACCCCACGTCCGACCAGATCGCGAAGCTCGTGCAGTCGCAGCTGAAGGAGGTCGGCGCCAAGATCGACATCCAGGCCGTGCCGTCGACCGACTTCTTCAAGCAGTTCGTGAACGTCGGCAACTTCGACATGACCGGCTTCCGCTGGCTGGCCTCGGCCACGCCGATCTCGGACAGCAAGGGCATCTACACGCTCGACCCGGCCAGCACCAACCAGAACTACGGCCGGATCGGCTCCGAAGAGGTCAACAAGCTGCTGGAGCAGGCCAACGGTGAGCTGGACGAGGCCAAGCGCCTCGAGCTGGCCAACGAGGCCGACAAGAAGATCTGGGAGCTGGGCCACCAGATCCCGCTGTACCAGCTGCCCGGCGCGGTCGCGGTGAAGAGCAACGTCGCCAACTTCGGCGCCGTCGCGTACGCGAACCGTCCGTACGACTACATCCACATGGGCTTCACCGAGTGATGTAGTTAGGCTCGTGAACGGCCCGGCGGGTCTCTCCGCCGGGCCGTTTCTTTCTGTTTGGAGCTTGGTGTGCTGCGTTCCCGGGTTCGTGCGTTGCGCCATGGTCTGTTCGCCACGGCGGTCGTGCTGGTCGTGTGCTTCGTGGTGGCGTTGTTCTCGTGGCTGTCCTATTCGGACGACCGCGCGGCGCTGGCGTCGATGACGGCTCGTGCTACGGGCGATGTCGTGTCCTTTTCGGACGGTGCGGTGGACGTGCGCTGGCCGACGGGGAACGCGCGTGTCGCGTACGAGAACGGCGACCGGATCGTGGGGAAGCAGACGCAGATCGCGTTCGACCCCGCCGACCCGTCGCGTGCCGTGATCCCGGGTTCGGATCTGTTCCTGGAGACCGACCGGGCGCTCGGCGGCGTGACGTTCTCCGTCGCGGTGGCGTTGCTGGTGGTCCTCGCCGGTGCGGTGCGGCTGCTGCTGGCGGTGCGATCGGCGCGTGCTTCCGCGGTCACGGTGTCGGTGCGGCGGATCCGGTTGCAGTCCGGGCTGATGGTGCGGTCGTGGCTGGAGATCGACGGGCCGGTCGAGCGGTGGCTGCCCGTGTACTACGACCCCGTGCTCGTGACGCTGCCGTCGCCCGTGGACGTCGAGCTGCGCGGGGGACGGGTCGCCGTGATCGACGGCGTGACCGTCTACCCGTCCGGTAGCCCGGTGCTGAAGCACCCGCGCGGCCGCCGTCTCGACAACCCCGCGCAGCCCGACCCGGAGACGCGCGCCCCCCGTGGGCTCGGTGCCCAGATCAGGGTCGACGCGGTGTTCCTGGTGCCGGCGCCGATCGTCGGCCTGTTCTGGGCGTACCTCGACGGCAGCGGTTTCACCGGCTGGATCACGGCCACCGTGGTCGCCGCGGTGCTCGGCCTGTGGTGGGGCGCGTTCCGCGGGTCAGACCCCTCGTAATGTTTCCGCGCGGTGAGCGACCTCTTTCCACAGGAGGCCGCTATGACCGACGTCACACTGCGCGTACACGAGGACGGGGCCGACGACGAGCGCATCGAGCAGCTCACCGCCTTTCTGGGCACTGAGCTGCGGGAACTCGTCGCGGTCGCCACTGCTCCCGGCGAGGCTCCCGCCGGCGCCAAAGCCCTCGACGTGGCCGAGCTCGGCACGATCCTGACCACGATCTCGTCGTCCACGGTCCTCGCCGCCGTGATCAACGCCGTGTCGACGTGGCTGGGCCAGCGCCGCGACCGGTCCGTGACGGTCGAGGCCGACGGCGAGCCGCTCGAACTCACCGGCGCCCCCACGAAGTCCGAACTGGCGCAACGCTCCGCGTGGCTGGGCCGCCACCTGCACCGCTACGCCCTGATCATCGCGAGCCACGAGTTCGCCGACCCCGGCCTGTCGTCGTTGCGCGCCCCGGCCCACGACGCCGCCCGCCTGGGCGAGGTGCTGGCGGACCCGCGCATCGGCGCCTTCCACGTGCGGACCCTGATCAACACCCCGGCCGCCGAGGTGAACGAGGCCGTCGAGGACTTCTTCGCCGACCGAGAGCCCGACGACCTCCTGGTCCTCCACTTCTCCGGCCACGGCGTCAAGGACGAGGCGGGCGAGCTCCACTTCGCCACCTCCAGCACCAAACTCGCGCGCCTGGCGGGCACCGCCGTGTCCGCGGACTTCGTGGCCCGCCGCATGAACCGCTCCCGCTCCCGCCGCATCGTGCTGCTGCTCGACTGCTGCTACTCCGGAGCGTTCGGCCGGGGAATGGTGGCCCGCGCGGGCGGCGCCGTGGACCTGGAGGAACAGTTCGGCGGAAGCGGCCGTGCCGTCATCACCGCCTCGTCGGCCATGGAGTACGCCTTCGAGGGCGCGCTGGTCGCCGACACCTCGGAGAGCGAACCGTCCGTTTTCACCTCGGCGCTCGTCGAGGGGCTGGAGTCGGGGGACGCCGACCGCGACCAGGACGGCCACGTTGGGCTCGACGAGCTGTACGAGTACGTCTATGACCGCGTCCGGCGTGTGACCCCGCACCAGACTTCCGGCAAGTGGATGCTCGACGTGCGCGGCGACCTGCGTATCGCCCGCCGGGCCCGTCCCGTGTCGGTGCCGTCCGCTCTGCCGGCGGAGTTGCAGGAGGCCATCGACCACTCGTTGCCCGGGGTGCGGGCGGGGGCGATCCCCGAGTTGCGGCGGATGCTGTCGGTGGCGCACGAGGGGAGGGTGCTGGCGGCCCGGCTGGCCCTGCGGCGGCTGGTGGAGGACGACAGCCGGATGGTGGCGGCCGCGGCCGCCAAGGCGCTGGGGGAGCAGCCGAAGACGGCCACGGCGCCCGCACCGCCGGAGGAGACGCCGAAGCCCACCACCGTGCCGGCTCCGACGTCGAAGCTGCGGATCGAGACCGGCGCCCGAAAACTGTCGGTGCCGCCTGAGACGATTGGAAGAGGGGGCGAATCCCCCCAGGGGGCCGGCGAATCGGTATCGATTCCGACGCCGTCGGCCGCGAAGCTCGCGGCGCCCAAGCCTGAGGCACCGAAGCCCTTGGTGGCGAAACCAGCGGCGCCCAAGCCCCTGGTGGCGAAACCAGCGCAGCTACCGACCGACCCAGGCAGCCCGCCCTCCGCGGCGCAGCCACCGGCGGCCTCCCTGGCGCAGATCGCCACCACGCTGCCCCGCCTCGCCGCGGGCCTCGCCCTCACCCTCCTCGTCATAGCCCTGATGACCATCCCCGGCAGCAACCTCAGGGTCCTCGGCGAGACCAGCCTGACCACCTTCGTGTTCGTCGCCGTCTGGCCCTGGGCACTGGCGACAGCTCTGTTCACGATCACCTGCCGAGACCACCCGTGGGCCCCAGGCGCCGCACTGGGCCTCCTCGCCGGCACGACAGGCCTGCTCAGCGGAGGCGAGACCTACAGCTGGGTCCCGTACGCCCTGGCCGCCACCGCGCTGGCCGTCGCCACCACCACAACCCCGTGGTGGCTCGCGCTGACCGGCGGCGCACTGGGTGCCGCGGGCCTCTACGTGGTCGCGGCCAAGGCCAACGACCTGACCCCGATCGGCGACGACGGCGAGGAGATGACCCTGTTCGCCACGGCGGCGGCCATCACCCTCGTGGCCGCGTACCGCCTCTGGCGCGACAAGCACTGGCCGGCAGCGATCGCCCCGGCCCTCCTCCTGCTGGACGTGGTCCTGACCCTGACCGCGGAGGTTCCGCCGTTCGTCACCCACGCGAGCCTGGCCGGTCTCATCGTCGTCCCGCTGATCGCGACGCTCACCACCGGCACGGCCGCGTTCGCCGCTTACACGGCGGTCGCGGCCGGGCTGCTGTTCAGAGCGAGCGACTACGTGTCGGGCAACGAGCCGACGTTCACCGGGGTCGCCCACGTGACGTTGCCGCTGGCGGCGGCGCTGGTCGCCTACTTCTCGCGTTCGCGCTGAGCCTTGCGGCGCTTGCCCTCGTGCATCGCGGCCACGCGGGCGACGGGGATGGTGTGGCCCTCGGCGATGAGGTCGTCGGGCAGGCGTTGCGGTGCTGGCATGAGCGAGGTCCACGGGTCGCCGTCGAACCTCGTCCTGATGGTGAAGTCCGCGGGCGTGACGTCCGGCAGCGACTCCCACGGGACGGGGAACGAGATCGGCAGGCCCTCGCGCAGGCGGGGGCTGTAGGCGGCGACGACCGTGGCGCCCCAGGCGCGCGTCGAGTCGAGGAAGACCTTGCCCTCGCGTTCGTCCTTGATGTACGCGGTGGTGGCCAGCGTCGGATCGAGCTTCTCCGCGCGTGCGGCCACCGCTCGGGTCGCCGCTGCCACGTCGTCGGGGGAGTGCGGCTCCAGCGGCACGAAGATGTGCACGCCCTTGGCACCGCTCGTCTTCACGAGGCCCTCCAGGCCCGCGTCGGCCAGCGCCTGCCTGATCAGCAACGCCGAGCCGACCACGACGTCGAAACCGGAACCCTCCGGCGGGTCGACGTCGAGCACCATGTGGGTCTGCACGTGGTCCTCGCCGAAGTGGTCGCCCAGGTAGAGCGGCACGTGGTACTCGACCGCGCGCTGGTTCGCGAACCACATCAGCGTCTGCTCGTCGTCGCAGACCGCGTACTTGATCCTGCGGTGCGACGCCTCCGCCCACACCTCGACCGTGCGGACGTACGACGGCGTGTACTTCGGGACGTTCTTCTGCATGAACGGGTCCTGGCCGCGCAGGATCCGCCACACCGACAGCTGCCGGCCCGCGAGCACCGGCACGAACCTGTCCGCCACGAACTCCAGGTACTCCACCAGGTCGCCCTTCAGGGCGCCGCCGAACAGCGGCTGGTCGAGCGACGAGAACTTGATCTGGCTACTGCTCATCGGGCACCTCGAGTTCGTCGCGGGCGGCCCACTCCAGCAGCGGTTCGATCGACCACACCGCGTCGTCGATCCCGGCGTGCAGGTCGCCCAGTTCGGCGTAGCGCTTCGGCACGGTGGCGATGGTGAACTCCCGCGGGTCGACGTCGGGGATCTCGTCCCAGCGGATCGGCGTCGACACCGTCGCCTCGGGGTAGCCGCGCACCGAGTAGGCGCTGGCGATCGTGTGGTCGCGCGCGTTCTGGTTGTAGTCCACGAAGACGAGCGACGGGTCGCGGTCCTTGCGCCACCACGTGGTCTCGACGTCGTCGGGCGCGCGGCGTTCGACCTCGCGCGCGAACGCCAGCGCTGCCTTGCGCACGTCGGCGAAACCGTGGTCCGGCCTGATCCGCACGTAGATGTGCAGTCCTTTCGAACCGGACGTCTTCGGGAACCCCGTCGCGCCCAGTTCCGCCAGCACCTCCTGCGCCACCAGCGCGACCCGGCGCACCCGGTCGAACGAGCACGTCGGTCCCGGGTCGAGGTCGATGCGCCACTCGTCGGGCTTCTCCGTGTCGGAGGCGCGCGAGTTCCACGGGTGGAACTCCACAGTGGACATCTGCACCGCCCAGATCACGTCGGCGGGGTGCGTGACGCACAGTTCGTCCGCGTGGCGGTTGTAGCGCGGGAAGTGCACCCGCACCGTCCTCACCCACGGCGGCGCGCCGTTCGGAAGCCGTTTCTGGTGCACCTTCTCGCCCGTGACGCCTTCGGGGAACCGGTGCAGCATGCACGGTCGTTCCCGCAACGCGCGGACGATCCCGTCGGCGACGGACAGGTAGTAGTGCGCGAGGTCCAGCTTCGTCTCGCCGCGCGCGGGGAAGTAGACGCGGTCGGGGTTGGAGATCCGCACGACGCGGTCCTCCACCTCGAGCTCCACAGCCGGGGACTTGCCCATGCCCACCAACCTAACCGTTCGACGGCCCTCGATCGTTGTAGTTTGCGGTGGTGGACCTGTTCTCGCTCGCGCTGGGGGCGCTTCTCAAGGCGGTCGGCGAGCTCACCGACGACGACCTCACCCGTCCGTCCGGGTGTGAGGGCTGGCTGGTGCGGGACCTGGTGTGCCACTTCGTGATCGACGCGCAGGACGTGCTGATCACGCTGGTGACGCCCACCGCCGGCCCCGTCACGCACGACGCGGTGACGTACTGGAAGGTCGCGCACGAACCCGCCGACGACCCGCTGGCCGCGCTCACGGTCAGGCTCGCCGCCGCCTACGGGGAGCCGTGGATGCTGAAGCACCACGTCGACGACGTGGGCCGGGCGGCGTTGCGCGCGGCGGGGATGGCCGACCCGAGCCTCAAGGTGACCACCCAGGACATGGTGCTGTGCACGTCCGGGTACCTGGGCGCGTACGTCTGGGAGTGGACGCTGCACCACCTGGACCTGGTGGCGAACCTGCCGCACCTGGCGGGACCGCTCGCACAGGCGCTGGCGAGGTGCCGGGAGATGTTCGAGCAGATCGCCGGGCCGTTCCCCGCCGGGTGGTCCGACGTGGACGTGCTGCTCGTGGGAACAGGACGGCGCGCCCCGACCGAGCCGGAGCGCGCCGCGCTGGGCGGGACCTGGATCCCGTTCGTGCTCGGTTAGTTCTCCTGCTCCTCGAGCTGGGCCTTCTCGGCCAGTCGCACCTCTTCGGCCTTGAACTCCTTGTAGGTGGCGCGTTCGCGCACCAGCCAGTCGGGGTTCTCCTCCTTGAGGGCGTTGATCTGCTCGGTGGTGAGCGCCTCGGTGATGCCGGCGCGCACCAGGCCCGACGACGAGATGCCGAGCTTCTGCGCGATGAGCTGCTTGGGGTGCGGGCCGTTGCGGCGCAGGTCCGCCAGCCACTGCGGCGGGTTGGCCTGCAGCTCGTTCAGCTCGTCGCGCGACACGACGCCGGCCTGGAACTCCTCGGGCGTCGCCTCGAGGTACACGCCGAGCTTCTTGGCGGCGGTGGCGGGCTTCATGGTCTGCTGCGACTTCATGCGAAAAGGGTAACGGGCTCGTCCGGTAGCCTCAGCACGTGACCGGATCGTTCACGCTCGCGTACGTCCCAGGCGTGACGCCGGGCAAGTGGGCGCGGGTCTGGCAGGACCGCCTGCCGGAGACCGAGCTGACCCTCGTGCAGGTACCCGTCGCCGAAGCCGCCGCGAAGGTGCGTTCCGGCGAGGCCGACGCCGCGCTGCTCAGGCTGCCCGGCGACCGGGAGGACCTGCACGCGATCCCGCTCTACACCGAGACGAGCGTCGTGGTGTTCCCCAAGGACCACGAGTTCGCCGCGGCGGACGAACTGTCCCTGCGGGACCTGGCGGAGCACGTCCTGTGGCAGCCGCTGGACGACGCGCTGGAGTGGGAGACCGTCCCCGGTCAGGCGCCGGTCGAACGCCCGGAGACCACGGCGGACGCCGTGCAGATCGTGGCGGCGGGCGTCGGCCTGCTGGTCGTGCCGCAGTCGCTCGCGCGGCTGCACCACCGCAAGGACCTGAAGTACGTGCCGCTCACCGACGCGCCGCAGTCCCGCGTCGCGCTGTCGTTCCCGATCCGCGACGAGAACCCCGAGCTGATCGAGCACATGATCGGCATCGTCCGCGGCCGCACGGTCAACAGCACCCGCGGTCCCGCGCCGGAACCGGCGAAGAAGCAGGCGCCCAGGCCGCAGCAGCAGCGACGGGGTCCCGCGCCCCAGCAGAAGAAGCAGCCTGCCAAGCGCGGGAAGACCCGCCGCGGTCGCTGAGGTCCTCTTAGGACCGCGTCACTGGTTCTGGGCGGCGATCTGCTCGCGCATGCGGTCCTCCTGCGCCTGGATCTCGGGCGTCAGCGCGTCGCCGAAGGCCTCGGGGCCGTGGATCTGGCGGATCTCGACCTCGCCCTCGGCGAACGGCGCCTTCTTCAGCCACTCCACGGCGTCCTGCAGCG
This sequence comes from Lentzea sp. NPDC058436, assembly GCF_042721515.1. NCBI lineage: Bacteria > Bacillati > Actinomycetota > Actinomycetes > Pseudonocardiales > Pseudonocardiaceae > Lentzea > Lentzea sp. NPDC058436. The sequence continues at coordinate 535,416 of NZ_JBHXLF010000003.1, read as the reverse complement.
ACGGCAGCTCCCAGATCCAGAAGCCCGCGATCAGCTCCTTGGCCTCGGCGAACGGGCCGTCGATGACCGTCGTCGCGCCCTTGCCGTCGAACCGGACGCGCGCGCCCTTGTCGCTCGCGTAGAGGCCGTCACCCGCGAGCATCACGCCGGCCTTGACGAGCTCCTCGTTGTAGTTGCCCATCTCGGTGAGCTCTTCGGTCGTGGGCATCACGCCGTTCTCGGTGTCCTCGTTGGCCTTGACGATGACCATGAACCGCATGTCGATCTCCTCTGCCTGGTGCGTCCGGTGCGTTTCTACCCAGGCGTCGATCGGACACCCCCGGCTTTCGACCGGCGCGCGACAATTGTGACTGGGGTCACAAGGTTAGTGTTGACGGCATGCGCGAAGACGTCGACTGGATCCTCGAGAACTGCCAGGTCTGGGCCATCGTGGGGCTCTCGGACAACCCGTCCCGTGCGGCCCACGGCGTGGCCCGGTTCCTGCAGCAGCGAGGCAAGAAGATCGTGCCGGTGCACCCGGCCGCCGAGACCGTGCACGGCGAGCAGGGTTACGCGTCGCTCGCGGACATCCCGTTCCCCGTCGACGTCGTGGACGTGTTCCGCCGCTCGGAGGACGCCGGCCAGTTCGCCGACGACGCCGTGACGATCGGCGCGAAGGCCGTCTGGTTCCAGCTCGGCGTGGTGGACGACGCCGCGTACGCGCGTGCGAAGGACGCCGGCCTGCACATGGTGATGGACGTCTGCCCCGCGATCGAGTGGCGCTCCCGTTGAACGAGTAGCTAACCTGGGTTCGTCATCCGGGTACCTGGGGGTCCTGGAGACGATCAGCCTGGGGGCTTGATTTCGCATGCTCGTAGACATCACCGCATTGCGGTCCGCCGAGTCGCCGCGGCTGCGCGGCTGCAGCGACGACTTCGTCCGTTCACTGGCGTCGTCCGGCGCCCACCTGCCACCGATCGTGGTGCACCGCCCGACGATGAAGGTCGTCGACGGCACCCACCGCCTGAAGGCCGCGGCGCTGCGCGGCTGCCGTTCCGTCGAGGTCGAGTACGTCGACGGACCCGCCGAGGACCTGTTCGGGCTCTCGGTGTCGCTGAACCTCTCCACGTTGTCGACCGCCGACCGCGAGGCCGCCGCGCGCAGGCTGCTGCGCTCGCACCCGCAGTGGTCGGACCGGGCCATCGCCGCCTCGACGGGCCTGGCCGCCAAGTCCGTCGGCGTGCTCCGGCGCGCCGTGGGCGGCCAGGCCCCGGTCAGGGTCGGCAGGGACGGCAAGGTCAGGCCGGTCAACTCCGCCGCCGGCCGCCGGCTCGCGGGCCGGATCGTCGAGGAACGCCCCGACGCCTCGTTGCGCGACGTCGCCCGTGCGGCCGGGGTGTCGCCCGGAACCGTGCGCGACGTGCGCCGCCGCCTGAGCGCGGGCCTGGACCCGGTGCCCGAGCGCATGCGTGCGGCGGAACGGGCGGAGGTGGTGCTGCCCACCGCGCGGACCGAGGTGCGCGACCCCGACGCCACCCTGCCCATCCTGCGGCGCGACCCGTCGTTGCGGTTCAACGAGCACGGGCGGCTGGTGCTGCGCTGGCTGGAGACGCACGCGGTGTCGTCCGGCGAGTGGGCGACCGTCGTGTCCGGGGTGCCGTCGCACTGCCGGGAGTTGGTGGCGGACATGGCTCGCGGGGTCGCGGAGTCCTGGGTGGAGATGGCCGAGGCGTTGGAGGGGGAGGGGCGGCGGAAGGCGGTCTAGTCCGGCGAAGGGACAGGTACCAGCGAACGCACGCGTAGACGGAGTCGCAGGACACGTTCTAGTCGAACAGGATCTCGCCGATCTCCCCCGCCACCTCCCGGCCCGCCGCGGGACGCAGGCGCGACAACATCTTGCTGAACGCGGTCAGGTCTATGTGGACGGTCGCGGACTGCACCTGCCGGATGTCGTCGAGCAGGTCGACGACCAGTTCGCAGGCGTGGTCGACATCGCCCGCCGCGGCGTGGGCGAGGGCCCTGCGCAGGCCGAAGCGGGTGCGGGCGCGCAGGGCCGTCGGGGCGATCAGCGGCATCTGGGTGTCGAGGATGGCGGCTGCCTCGGCGTGGCGGCCGAGGTCGTGGAACGTCCAGGCGCGCGTGATGGCCACCTGGTCGATGACACTCGTTGTGCCGTAACGGGATTCGCTCAACACGCGTTGGAGCTCGGCGGCGCGGTCCAGGGCGGCGTGGCAGCGGTCGGCGGCGCCGGCGAGGGCGTAGCCCTGGGCTTCGCGCAGGGCGGCTGCCGCCTGCACGGCGGTCGAACGGGACTTGCCGGCTTCCCGCGCGTAGCCGACGGTGGCGCGGGCATCACCTCGGTACAGGGCGAACTCGGAGATGCGGACGTGCGCCCAGGACGCCAGTTCCGAGTCGCCGCCCTTCGCCGCGTACTTCACGGCGCGCCGGGTGAACTCGGCGGCTGAGGCGTCGTCGCCGCGCTCCTGTTCCATCCAGCCCGCGTACTCCGCGTACCGGGCGGCCAGGAGCCAGAGTCCGCGCCCCAGACCGGGGTCGTCGGCCGACCTGGCCATCGAGCTCAGCGCGTCCACCTGCGGACGCATGCTGGACAGCACCACGTCGGGGCTCAGGCGGTGGCCCAGCGCGCGGTGGTGGTCGAACATCGAGTCGAACGTCAGGAGCGTCGCGTGGTCGCTCGGGATCGGGCGGGCCGGGGCGTCGGCCAGTTCGATCAGGCGACCGTCAGCCTGAAGGACGTCGTCGAAGAGCCTGGCCATTTCGGGGTTCGGGTGAACCTGGCCGTTCTCGATCTTGCTGAGGTGTCCCTTGCTGTACGGTACGAGATCGGTCATCTTGCTGAGCGAGAGCCCGCGCTCGTTGCGCAGGCGGCGAACCTCCTGGGCGAACGTGGGCGGCAACGGCTTCACCCCCTCCCCCCGGAAGTGTGTACGTCGTCAATCAGCCCAAAGCGGAATGTCCATTAATTGGCCTGTGATTGACGATCAACTGGGAGCAACTGGAGCGGTCGGCGATGGTTCCATGTGAGTCATGGTGATGACGCGCTCCGACGAGGCGGCTGGTGTGGTGATGGTCTGGCAGCGCTTGGCGACCAACGTGGTGCACCGGTCACGTTGGTTCGAGGTGCGCTCCGACAGCGTCGTCAGACCCGATGGCGGGCACGGCACCTACACCCACGTGGTGGCGCCGGGGTCCGTCACGGTCCTCGCGATCCAGGACGACGACGAGGTCGTCCTCACCCGCCAGTGGATCTACACGCACGGCGGCACGGAGTGGCGCCTGCCCGGTGGCGCCGTCGACGAGACGGACGCCGATCCGCTGGCAGCCGCACGTCGTGAGCTCGCGGAGGAGACGGGGCTGCGGGCGGGCAAGTGGGAGCGGCTCGGCCAGATCCACGGCGCGGACAGCCTGAGCAACCACGTCGACCACATCTTCCTGGCCACCGACCTCACCCAGGGCGAGCCGGCGCTGGAGCCGGGTGAGGCCGACCTGCGCGTGCGGACCATGCCCTTCTGCCACGCGCTCGACCTGGTCCGCCAGGGCATGCTCCCGCACGCCGGCAGTTCGCACGCGCTGCTCGTCATGGCGCTGCGCCGCACGACCCAGAAATAAAGTGCCCTCAGGGTTTCCTCATTCTGTGTGCAACAGGAAACCCGTTCTCATTCGACTGGCGAAAAGCCACTCTTGGTGCATCGGCGAGAACAACAGCCCGAAAGCCAGTCAGAATGAGAAGGTGAGTTTCTCGATGAGAATGATCTGCTCACTCGCCACCGTTGTGAAAGTTGCCACGATCTGCCTTTTCGTGGGATTCATGGTCGGCAGCGTGTTCATCGCAACGGTGATCTGACTCGATTTCGGACTGCGGTTCTCCCTGGCCATCAAAGGGAGGTGTCAGCCGTGGAACCGCACTTCTGCATCGAGATGATCTGAACGTCTCCGGCTACTCGCGTGGCGTCCACTGCACGCCGTAGCCGCGGCCCTGACGAGGGTGTGGGAACTGCACGTCGATCTCACCGATCTCGTCCAGCGGCAGCGTCTGCGGCCAAGGCGTCAGGTCATCGGTGTCGCGCGCGAGGGCTTCCTCGACGCGCCACACCGATTCCGGTAGGTCGTCCTGGTCGAACCGCACGCGCAACCGGAACGACTCGCACATCCGCTCCGGCCAGAACACGTAGGTCGGACGCATCGACTGTCCTCGCGGCACGCGCACCTCAAGTGCGAACTGGTGCGTTTGTCCCGCGTTGAGGGGTCGGGGCAACCGAAGCTTCATCAGGAACCGTCGAGGGGACGGACGTTCGTGGCCGATGAGCTCGACCCCGTGCAACACCTCCACGTCCAGGTCACCTGGAGCACCTTCGGGCGTGGGTGACGGGATCGTGATCGACCACGCGATCTCGTTGACACCGTCGGTGTCGGCCACCACGGTCCGGCGTTCCGTGCACGCGGGCGTCGGACCGTCCAGCTTCAGCAGCGCGTCGAACTCCTTGACGTGCCACAGTTCCGACGGCGCCACGTGCGTCGTCGAGGGGGCCGGCTGCAGCGCCACTTCCACCAGGCGCTGCAGTCCGGCGTCCATCCTCCTGCGCACGGTGCGCGCGCCGCGGTCCTGCTGCCGCGCGAGCCACTCGATGCGTTCGTTGAGGAACCGGTACTGAGCCTCGTCGTGCAGTCCGAGCGGCGCCAGAACGGCGTGGCGGACCTCGACGGGGAATCCGCGCGTCGCGTTCGCGACCCAGTCGCGCAGTTTCGTGCGCACCGCTTCCGCGCCGTCCGTCTCGACGATGCCGCACACCTGGCGCAACGCCGGTCCGACGTGCAGGTCGATACCGGGAGTCTGGACACCGCGCCCACGACACAGGGTGCGCAGCTCTTCCATCAGCTGCTCAGGTGAGACAGACATCCGTCCTCCGCGCGGAAATGCTTTGCCGGGCATGTCGGGCTTACCTGATCGGACGTTACTCCGGATGCACCATCCGGGTGAACGCGGCTGTGGGCGGGCGAGGGGATTCTTCTACACCGTCCCGCAAGATGATCACCGCCGAACGACTGATGTCCTGACCAGGCCCAAACCGGTAACGTGCTGGTCACGGGCAGTGACTCCCTCCGGTCGCCGCCACCCCTGCCGATGGAGGTTTTCTTAGTGCTGCGCACCATATTGAGTGTCGCCGCGGTGTTCACGCTGCTCAGCGGTGTGCCCGCCGTCGCGGCCCCCGCAGAGGGCGCCTACCTGCTGCAGTTCCGCACCACCCTGTCCGACGGCCAGCGCGACCAGCTCGAAGGCCTCGGCGTGCGGCTCGGCGCGTTCGTCCAGGACGGCACGTACCTCGCCCGCATGACCGACACCGCGCGCGTCTCGAAGCTGAACTACGTGCGCGAGGTGAAACCCTTCCAGGCTCAGCCGCAGGTCATGGCCCTGGGAGGCTCGTCGAACTACCTGATCACGTTGGTCGAGCAGGACGAGCGCGACCAGCGGACCGTCGCCGCGAAGATCAGGTCCCTCGGCGGCAAGGTGAACGAGATCTCCGCGAGCCGTGAGCACATCATGGCCACCCTCGACGCGGGCCAGGCCGCGCAGCTCGCGAAGCTGCCCGCCGTGATCGCGATCGACCCGGTGTCGGCGCCGCAGACCGACATGGCGATCTCCCGGGAGTCGTCCGGCGCCAACTACATCGAGAGCGTCGGCGGCTACAAGGGCCAAGGCGTGCGGGGCGAGGTGATGGACGGCGGCCTGCGCACCACGCACCAGGAGTTCCGCGCCCGCCCGCCGCTGATGCACACCGGCAACTCGTCGAGCACCTCGCACGGCACGTCGACGTACGGGCAGATCTTCGCGTCCGGCGTCTCGTCCGCGCACCGCGGCCTGCTGCCCGAGGCGCAGGGCATCTTCGCGATCTACGGCTCCGGCGACCGCTACGCGCACACCCAGCAGCTCGTCGACCCGTCCGGCCAGTACCGGGCCGTGTTCCAGAGCAACAGCTGGGGCGACTCGCTCACCACGTCGTACAACTCCATCTCGCAGCAGATGGACCGGATCGTGTTCGACCACGACATCCTGATCTGCCAGTCGCAGAGCAACGCGGGCAGCAGGAGCTCACGTCCGCAGGCGTGGGCGAAGAACGTGCTCTCGGTCGGCGGCCACTACCACTACAACACCCTCGACCGCGCCGACGACAAGTGGAACGGCGGAGCGTCGATCGGCCCCGCCGCCGACGGCCGCATCAAGCCCGAGATCTCGAACTACTACGACCGCATCGACACCACGACGTCCACCAACGACACCGCGTACACGACGTCGTTCGGCGGCACGTCCGGCGCCACGCCGATCACCTGCGGCAACGCCGGTCTGATGTTCCAGATGTGGGCGGACGGCGTGTTCGACGGCGGCCCCGGCAAGGGCCGTGACGTGTTCGCCTCGCGCCCGCACGCCGCGACCGCGAAGGCGCTGCTCATCAACACCGCCAACCAGCACGCGTTCTCCGGCACCACGCACGACCAGACCCGCACCCACCAGGGCTGGGGCACCGCGTCCGTCCGCAACCTGTACGACCGCGCGCAGGCGGCCGGCTGGAAGCTGCCGGTGCTGGTGAACGAGACCGACCTGCTCACGACCGGTCAGTCGCGTTCGTACACGGTCGCGTCCGACGGCCAGACGCCGCTGCGCGCGACGCTCGCCTACACCGACCCTGCCGGTTCGCCGACCGCGGCCAAGGCCACGGTCAACGACCTGACGCTGAAGGTCACCGCCCCCGACGGCACCGTCTACTGGGGCAACAACGGCCTGCTGGCCGGCAACTGGTCCACGTCCGGCGGCAGCGCGAACACCGTCGACACCGTGGAGAACGTCCTCGTCGAGAAGCCCACAGCGGGCGACTGGAAGGTCGAGGTCATCGCCACCTCGGTCAACGTGGACGGTCACGTCGAGACTGCGGCGACCGACGCCGACTACGCGCTGGTCGTCTCTTAGTTATTCGAACCGCTCGGGGTCGCCCGCGCCGTAGCGGATGATCTCGGCCTCGCCGCTGGAGAAGTCCACCACCGTGGTGGGCGTGGTGCCGCACTCCCCGGAGTCGATCACCGCGTCCACCACGTGGTCGAGGCGTTCCTTGATCTCCCAGCCCTGCACCAGCGGCTCGGCCTCGTCCGGGAGCAGCAGCGTGCTCGTGAGCAGCGGCTCGCCCATGGCTTCGAGCAGAGCCTGCGTGACGACGTGGTCCGGGATGCGCGCGCCCACCGTCTTCTTCTTCGGGTGCATCATGCGGCGCGGCACCTCCTTCGTCGCGGGCAGGATGAACGTGTAGTTGCCCGGCGTGGAGGCCTTGATCGAGCGGAACACCGCGTTGTCCACCACCACGAACTGGCCGAGCTGCGCGAAGTTCTCGCACATCAGCGTGAAGTGGTGCTTGTCGTCGAGCTTGCGGATCTCCCGAATTCTGTCGATGCCGTCCTTGTTGCCGAGGCGGCAGCCGAGCGCGTAGCAGGAGTCGGTCGGGTATGCGATCAGGCCGTCCTCCTGCAGGATCCGCACGGCCTGGTCGATGGCGCGCTTCTGCGGGTTGACCGGGTGGACGTCGAGGTACTTGGCCATGGCCGAGCAGCTTAGGCCGATCACCGAGGGGCCAGCATTTCGGCTCGCGCACGTTGATAACCTGGGCGTACTTCTTTCCCTGGTTTGGAGACCCCTAGCGATGCTCGACCGTGCCGTCGTCGACGCCCTGTTCCCCTCGGACCTGCCCGAGCCGTCCCACTGGGAGGAGCAGTACCCGCCCCGCGGGTTGGCGGAAGGCGCGAAGGTCACCCGCCTGGGGCCGTCGCCGACCGGGTTCCTGCACATCGGCGGCCTGTACGTCGGCTCGATCGACCGCGACGTCGCGACCCACTCCGGTGGCGCGTACATCGTGCGCGTCGAGGACACCGACCAGGCCCGTGAGGTCGAGGGCGCCGTCGCGCAGTTCAACCAGGCGTTCGAGTACTTCGGCATCCAGCCCGACGAGGCCGACGCCGTGGGCGCGTACGGCCCGTACCACCAGTCGCAGCGCGAGCAGATCTACCTGACGTACGTGCGCGAGCTCGTGCGCTCCGGCCACGCCTACCTGTGCTTCGCGACGAAGGAAGAGCTCGCGGACATCACCGCGCGCCAGCAGGCCACCAAGCTCCCCACCGGCTACTACGGCCGCTGGGCGATCTGGCGCGACAAGACCGCCGAGGACGTCGCCGAGGCGCTGGAGGCCGGTCGCCCGTACGTCGTCCGCTTCCGCTCGCCGGGCAAGGCGGGGGAGCGCACGTCGTTCGTCGACGCCATCCGCGGTCCGCTGGAGCACGACGCCAACCGCAACGACGTGGTGATCCTCAAGGCGTCCGACCAGTCGCCGCGCCTGCCCACGTACCACTTCGCGCACGCGGTCGACGACCACCTGATGCGCGTGAACCTGGTGATCCGCGGCGAGGAGTGGATCTCCTCCGTCCCGACGCACCTGCAGCTGTTCGACGCCCTGGGCTTCGAGCGGGTCGAGTACGCCCACATCGCGCCGCTGATGAAGCAGCAGGGCGGCTCCCGCCGCAAGCTCTCGAAGCGCAAGGACCCCGAGGCCTCCGTCGAGTTCTTCATCGAGGCGGGCTTCCCGGCCCAGGCCGTCCAGTACTACCTGCGCGGCCTGGTGAACGCCCGCCTGGCAGAGCTGCCGCTGGCCGAGGCCCTGGAGTCGCCGATCTCGCTCGCCGAGTGCGGCGTCGCCGGCCCGCTGGTCGACCTGGTGAAGCTCGACGACATCTGCGCCGACTACGTGGCCACCCTGTCCGGCGAGGAGATCATCTCCCGCGTGTCGGAGTGGGCAGCCACCTACGACACCGAGCTGGTCACGGTGCTTTCGGATGAGCGCGACGCCGCTCTGGCCGCCTTGCAGGTCGAGCGCGGGCCCGAGGTCGCGAACCCGCGCAAGGACCTCCGCAAGTGGTCGGACTTCCGCACCGCCTACGGGTTCTTCTTCCCGTCGCTGTTCCCGCTGGTGTCGGACCGCACCGACGAGCGCCTCGGCGGCCTGTCGCCCGAGCTGATCTCCGCGTTCGCCGCGGACTTCGCCGACGGCTACGCCGACCTCGAAGACGGCCAGGAGTGGTTCGGCCAGATCCGCGAGCTCGCGGCGAAGCACGGGTTCGCGCCGAACCCCAAGGAGCTCAAGAAGAACCCGGACGCGTACCCCGGTTCGATCCGCGAGGCGGCGCAGCTGATCCGGGTCGCTTTGACGGGTTCCAAGGCGAGCCCGGACCTGCACGCCGTTGCCCGCACGCTGGGCACCGATGAGGTGCTGCGCCGGGTGCGCGCGCTCGCAGGCTGACGCACGTACGAACGACGGCCCCTGGCTCCTACGGGAGTCGGGGGCCGTTCGCTTTCCGGTGTTCGAACCACCTCCGTGCCGCTTCGGTGGCAGGTGTGCCAGCGAACTTCCGCTCCCACAGGCACACCAGCGAGGCCGCGAACGCGGTGATCGCCTCACCGGGTGCCTTTCGGAACCCGTCGAACTGCGCCGCCCACTCCTCGGCCTGAGCGGGTTCGTGACCTTCCGCGACCAGGCGCACGACCATGAACGCCGGATCGATCCAGGCGGCGCCAGTGCGCCACCACGCCCAGTCGACGACCCGAGCGGTGTCGGCGACGAGGACGTTCAACGGGTTGAGATCGGAATGGACCAGCGTCGAACCGCGCATGTGCTGCGGCGCTCGGATGGCCCACCCGTCGGCCGTCTCGTTCGAGAGTGCCGCACGCCAGTGATCGGCGATCACTCGTCGTCCTACCGGTGGCGTGATCGAGCTGATCTTCCCGACGGTTTTCGCGACGAGCGGGAGATCGGGAGAACCTGGGGAGAGGTCGGCATACCGCCCGGGAACGTGCTCGAACCCGAGCAACAGCCAGCCGTCTCGTTCGACCTGCCACAACAGACGTGGAGCGAGTTCCTCCGGGAGAAACGGGTTCACCTCCGCCTCGTTGCGGTGCATGACCGCTTGAGGACTGTCCGTTCTGCCGCCTTTGCAGAACACCTGCCCGTCGGTGGTGTCCAGCGAGGCGGCGAACGCGGAGTTGCGGCCGACGGACGCGTTTGCCGCGTTCCGCACGAGACCTGCGCGGTCCTGCACGGCCCTGCGCACGTCAGCCGGCAACTCATGCCACTCGAAGCGGCCGTTCATCAGCGTTCCTCAGTTCCCGTCGCCCTGGCCGCAGTCGGTGCAGCCCGCGTGGCACTGCGAGCAGCGGCCATCGTCGCCCAGCCACAGGTCGGCGTGGAACGGCAGCCCGGCAGCCTTGATCGCGTTCACGGTAGGGCTCAGGACGTCCTCTGTCGCGCGACCGACCGGCGCGTCGAACTCGTCCGGCACGTGGTGGATGAACCTTCCTGCCACTCGATCGCAGAAGTCGGCGTAGTCGCGCGTGTTGAGGATGAACTGGTGCCAGCCGAGGTCCACCTGCCTGCTCGGCCGGAACCGGCTGTGCGGATCGGCGGCGCACACCAGGAGGAAGCTGATCGTGTCGGTGATGATCCGGTCGGCCTCGATCACGGTCATCGAGTGTTCGGAGGTCAGTTGGAGGCGTAGCCGGTGCCGCACCTCGGTCGCCACTGCGGACGGGGCACAGGTGGTCGCGGACATCGGCTTCTCCTGGTTTTCGCCGGGTCTTGCGGTCTGCTGAACAGAGTGTTCGTGAACGGATGCGCGAGGAATGAACCGGTGTGGCCCTTCCGTGGCACTTTCGGTGCGCGTGCTGCGGGCACCTGCTTCAGTGAAGCCGGGAGGAGGTCGCCACATGGGGTCACTGGCTCACTGGACGGGCCGCGAGGCCGGCGTGCTCCGCCGCGCTCTGCGGCTGAGCGTGCGGGCCTTCGCGGAGCGCCTGGGCATTGGCATCCGCACCGTCACCAAGTGGGAGTCGCTCGGCGTTCGGACGACGCCGCGCCCGTTCATGCAGTCCATCCTGGACACCGCGTTGTCCACCGCGGACCCGGAGGCCAAGCAGCGCTTCGAGCTGCTGCTGCGACAGGACGGCGGGACGCCGGTGCGCGACTACTACCGCGGTGGACCGAGGGAATGGGACTACGAGACCTGGACCGACGATCTCGGCCGTGCCGCGGCATGCCTGACCCAGCAGGACTTCAAGTTCGCGAGCAGCCTGGTCGACCGCTGGCTGCGGCGCTTCTCACCCCTGGAGCTCGACAGTCACGGCCTGCACCTGCACGCCCGATCCCTGGTGTTGCTGGGCGACCTCCAGCGGGACCAGGGCGACGTGCACGGAGCCCTCTCCGCATCGCACACCTACCGCCGCGCGCACCAGCTGTTCCGCGACCTGGGCATCCCGCGCAGGACAGCGCAGATCGAGCTGTCTCTCGCGGTCGTGGAGGAGATGAACGGGCGGCTCGAACTGGCCGTGGGCAGGTACGAGGCGCTGGCCCACGACTCGCGGCTGAGTCCCCGCGACCGCACTCGCGCCCTCCTGTGGGTGGGAACAGCCCTGAGCAAGAAGGGTGCGAACGAACACGCGATCACGGTCATGGCCGAGGCGATCCGCCGCTTCGAACAGCTCGAAGAGCCCGACGACTGGTCGGTCGCCCACCAGAAGATGGCTTTGGCACACCGCGGCGCCGGGCAACTCGGAGATGCGGTCCGCTACATCGACATCGCACTCGCGAACCGCTCGGACTCGCCGATGCAGCGCGTCCGTCTGCAGACAGCGCAGGCCCACGTCCTGCTTTCTGACCGCGCGACCTCGGCAGGTGGACTCCAACTGCTCGACGAGGCCGCCGGGACGTCACGTAGGTTCGGCATGTCCCATCAGCTCGCCAGCATCGAGGCCATCCGCAGCGCCTTCGAGCACGTGAACTAGGAGCGCATCACCTGTGAGCCAGAGGATCAGCGACGAGCAGCGGCACGACGCGGAGTCCATCTGGGACTACCACCAGATGGGCCACGAGCCGCGTCATGTCGACGTCGCCATCGGCCTGGGCAGCCACGACCTCGGCGTGGCCACCTGCGCCGCCGAGCTGTACCACGCTGGATGGTTCCCGCTGCTCGTGTTCAGCGGTGGCAACAGCCCGACGACGGCCACCCGGTTCCCGAGAGGGGAGGCGGTGCACTACCGCGAGCACGCCTTGTCGCTCGGGGTGCCCGACAGCGCCGTGCTGGTGGAACCGCGGGCGGGCAACACGGGGCAGAACGTGACGCTGTCGCGTGCCCTGCTGGCAGCGAACGGTCATGAGCCGCGCTCGGTGCTACTCATCTCGAAGCCGTACATGGAGCGCCGCGCCTACGCGACGTGCCGCAAGCTCTGGCCGGAGGCCGAAGTCGCCTGTGCCTCGGAGCCGCTGAAGTTCGCGGACTACGTCAGGTCGATCGGCGACGAGAAGCTCGTCATCGACATGCTCGTCGGGGACCTGCAGCGGGTCGTGGAGTACCCGAAGCAGGGCTTCGCGGTGGAACAGGACGTGCCGTCCGACGTGTCCGCAGCCTACGAACGGCTCGTGGCAGCAGGTTTCGACAGCAGGATGCTGCGCCGATAGGCGAAGCCGAGGCACCTGCCACCCAACGCAATGGCGAAGGCGAGGCGTGCCCACCTCGCCTGCGGGGGCAAGCGGTGGTGAAGCAACCCCGACGGCGATTGGGGCTTGACTTTGGGTGCGAGGCGCTACCCTCCCCAACTCGGCCGGGCGCTTTTCAGCCCGGCTTTTACCGGCCGACCAGCGCCTCGCAAGGGCCCCGAAGTCAAGCCCCAATCGCTGTCGTCGCGCAGCGGCGACGACCCGACCCGGCCCGTCAATGCCCACGCGACCACTCGCACAAGGCGACCACACGCACACAAGGCGACCACCCCGCTGGAACCGGAACCGGCTCACGCAAGCCGACCAACCGATGCCCCGCGCGCGAACCACAGACGACCGAATCCCCTGCGCCACACGGGTCAGCCCCACCCGACCCACCAAGCGAACTCACCCAACCGGACCACCCCAAAACCGCACAGGACCGAACAAGCCCGGTATGCCACTTTCGTCCTGAAAGTTTCCGGAACAAAGTCGTGAGAGCGTTCCCATTGACGTGGACGTAACACGCCGTTGAGGATCTGCGGCATGCAATGGAGAAGCACTCTCGCCGCAGTGCTGGGGCTGACGCTCGCCGCCGGCACGACCTCGGCGGCCGTGGCGCAGGACGCGCAGCACTGGCCGCCGAAGCCGCCGAAGCAGACGGTCATCGGGCAGCCGAAGACGCAGAACGGTTGCGCTCGCATCGAGAAGTCCTTGCCGGAGCTCAAGGACTGGCCGAAGGTCGAGAGCCAGCTCACGGGTGACCGCAAGGACGAGGCTCGGATCAAGGCGATCCTCAAGGACATGACGCTGGCCGAGAAGGTCGGTCAGATGACGCAGCCCGAGATCTCCGCGATCACGGCCGCGGACGTCACGAACTACGGGTTCGGGTCCGTCCTCAACGGTGGCGGCAGCTGGCCCGGCGCCAAGAAGAACGCGACGCCGCAGGAGTGGCTCGCGCTCGCCGACACGTACTTCGAGGCCTCGAAGCAGTCGCGCACCAAGATCCCCGTCATCTGGGGCATCGACGCGGTGCACGGCAACAACAACGTCTACGGTGCGACGGTCTTCCCGCACAACATCGGTCTCGGCGCGACGCAGGACCCGTGCCTCATCCGCGACATCAACGAGGCCACGGCCGAGCAGATTCGCGCGACCGGGCAGGACTGGGCGTTCGCGCCGACGCTCGCCGTCGTGCAGGACGACCGGTGGGGCCGCACGTACGAGGGCTTCTCCGAGGACCCGCGCATCACGCGCGCCTACGGCTACGAGGCCGTGAAGGGCTTGCAGGACAACGCGAAGAAGCGCATCGGCGAGGACGGCGTCATCGCCACCGCCAAGCACTTCCTCGGTGACGGCGGCACGACCGGCGGCAAGGACCAGGGCGTCAACGCCTCGTCCGAGAAGGACATGATCAACGTCCACGGCCAGGGCTACTACGGTGCTCTCGCCGCGGGTGCGCAGTCGGTGATGATCTCGTTCAACAGCTGGACGAACGACGTCATCAACGAGGGCAAGGTGCACGGTTCCAAGTACGTGCAGACCGGCATCCTCAAGGAGAAGATGGGCTTCGACGGCCTGCTCGTCGGCGACTGGAACGGCCACGGCCAGGTTCCCGGTTGCACGAACGGCAGCTGTGCCGCGGCGATCAACGCCGGCCTGGACATCCTCATGGTGCCGAACGACTGGAAGGCGCTCATCACCAACACGATCGCCCAGGTCAACGCCGGTGAGATCCCGATCGCGCGCATCGACGACGCGGTCACCCGCATCCTGCGCGTGAAGCTGCGCGCCGGTGTGTTCGAGGCCAAGAAGCCGTCGCTGCGCGAGCACGCCGGTGAGGCGAAGGCGTTGCAGCACAAGGAACTGGCGCGTGAGGCCGTGCGCGAGTCCGCCGTGCTGCTGAAGAACGAGAAGCGCGTGCTGCCGCTGTCCAAGCGCAGCAAGGTCCTCGTGGTCGGCAAGAGCGCCGACAACATCGGCAACCAGACCGGTGGCTGGACGCTGTCCTGGCAGGGCACCGGCAACACCAACGCCGACTTCCCCAACGCCACCAGCATCCTCAAGGGCATCCAGGACACGCTCGGCACCTCGAACGTCACGTTCGCGGAGACCGCGGAGGGCGTGGACCCGAGCCAGTTCGACGCCGTCATCGCCGTCATCGGTGAGACGCCGTACGCGGAGGGCGTCGGCGACCTCGGCAAGCGCTCGTTCGAGTCCGCTCGCCTGCAGCCGCAGGACATCGCCGTGCTGGACAAGGTGTCCGGCAAGGGCAAGCCGGTCATCACCGTCTACGTCGGCGGCCGCGCGCTGTACATGAACAAGGAGATCAACCGCTCCGACGCGTTCGTGGCGGCCTGGCTGCCCGGCTCCGAGGGCGGCGGCATCGCCGACCTGCTGATCAGGGGACGCCACAACGGGTTCAGCGGCAAGCTGTCCTACTCGTGGCCCGGCGAGGCCTGCCCGGCGCTGCCCGGTGAGGCCGCGAAGAAGCCGCTGTTCAAGCTCGGCTACGGCCTGCGCGACTGGGAGACCGGCCGCGTCGGCAAGCTCGACGAGACCAGCCCCGGCGCCCTGTGCTCCGGTGGTGGCGGTGGCACCGCGACCGACGACCTGGAGGTCTTCAACCGCACCGACATCGCTCCCTACCAGAGCATGATCGGGTCGGCGGAGAACTGGGGCGGCACCGTGATCGGCCCCGACGGCCAGGCCTCGCACGCCGAGATCAACGTCGTGCAGTCCGACGTCAACGTCCAGCAGGACGCGCTCAAGACCACGTGGACCGGAACCGGCCCCGCCCAGGTGTACCTGCAGAGCCCGGCGGTCAGCGACCTCCGCGGCTACGGCAACGCCAACGCGGCCATCCAGTTCGACGTGATCGTGCACCAGGCCCCGGCCAACCGCACGGTCATCAGCGCGCACTGCCAGTACCCGTGCATGGCCGAGATCGATGCCACGCAGGCGTTCCGCAACCTCCCGGTCGGGCAGAAGGCGACGGTCAAGGTGCCCGTCTCCTGCTTCTCCGACAAGGGACTGGACCTGGAGAGCGTCAACACGCCGTTCCTCGTCTACACCGACGGCGCGTTCCAGGCCTCGTTCGCGAACATCCGGTGGGTGCCCAAGGCGGGCGCGGATCCGGACGTAATCCCTTGCACGTAAGCATCAACGGGTAAAACGCGGCGCGCTTCAGGCTGTCTTCTCCAGCAGGAAGCGCGCCGCCACCTGTGCCTGCCGGGCGGGTTCGGACGACACCGTGATCGCCGTGTTCGTCATCGCCCCCTCGAACAGCAGGAAGATCGAGTCCGCCACCCACTCCGGCCGCCCGGTCGCCGCGACCATCGCCGCGATCGCGCCCCGCACACCGGACTTCTGGTGGCGCACCACCGCCGTCACGCGCTCCGAGGACGGCCCCAGCTCCGCGTAGGAGTTGATGAACGCGCACCCGCGGAAGTCGGTCGTCCCCGACGAGTCCGCCATCCAGTCGAAGACCGCGAGGATCTGCTCCTCCGGCGTCGACGCGCGCAGCACGTACGTCATGGTCGCGGCGGTGATGGCCTCCTCCCGCCGGCGCAGCACCTCCTCGACCAGCGCGTCCTTGCCGTCGAAGAGCGAGTAGAGCCTCTTCAGCGAGACGCCCGCCTCGGTGCGCAGCTCGTCCATGCCGACCGCATGCGCGCTCTTCGCGTAAAAGAGCCGGTCGGCGGCTTCCAGAACCCTCTCGCGGGCCTCACTGTCGCCCTGTGTGGTGGCGGTCACTCGATTCACCTCTTGTGCTGGAGAACGCTCGTTCTCTACCTTATCACTCATGCCGGAGAACGAGCGTTCTCCACGACAGAGGGAGACGGAAATGTCGAAGATCGTGCTGGTTCACGGACTGTGGCTGACCCCCGCGAGCTGGAAGAACGTCGCCGAGCGGTTCGAGGCGGCCGGCCACGAGGTGCTCACGCCGACCTGGCCCGGCTACGGCGAGGTCGCCGAGATGCGGGCGCACCCGGAGGTCGCGAACGGCCTGGGCGTCGTCGAGATCACCGACCACGTCGAGAAGTTCATCCGCGACAACCACGCGGAGGACGCGATCATCATGGGCCACTCGTTCGGCGGCCTGATCACGCAGAAGCTCCTCGACAGGGGCCTCGGCAAGGCCGGTGTCGCGATCCACTCGGCGCCCGCCAAGGGCACGCTGGGCCTGCCGTTCTCGGCGCTCAAGGCCGCATTCCCGGTGCTGAAGAACCCGGCCAACGTGAAGAGCAACGTCGAGCTCTCGCCGGAGGAGTGGCACTTCGCCTTCACCAACACGCTTCCGAAGGACGAGGCCGAGGCGCTGCGGCAGCAGTTCGCCATCACCGCGCCCGGACGCCCGCTCTGGCAGGCCGCGACCGCGAACTTCACCACGCACAACGCGACCAAGGTCGACCTGAAGAACCCGGACCGCGCGCCGCTGCTGTTCATCGCGAGCGAGGGCGACAACGTCGTGCCCGCGTCGATGAACCGCGAGAACGCCCGCCGCTACAAGGGTCCCGCGCTCACCGAGATCAAGGAGTTCCCGAACCGGCCGCACTTCGTCCTGGGCGTGCAGGGCTGGGAAGAGGTCGCCGACTACGCCCTGAACTGGGCCACGAAGTTCTAGCTGTCGAGGTCCACGGGCTCGCCCCTGATGGCGGTGACAGCGCCGCCCGTCTGAGCGGCGAGCCAGACCTCGAACGCCTCCGGGTCCTTCGTGAGAACGGTGAAGGTGACGTCATGACCGTAGTCGGTGTCCGCGACGTGGTGCCCGGCCGCGCGCAACGCGTTCTCCAGCTTTCCCGCCTGATCGTGGTCCACGGCCAGAAGCACGCTCTCATGCCGTTCGCGCGAGAGAGTGCCCAGAGCGTCGATCGCCTCAGACACGGCCCGTCCGTAGGCGCGGACCAGTCCACCGGCGCCCAGCTTGATCCCGCCGTAGTAGCGCGTGACGACGACGGCGGTGTCGACCAGGTCGCGCCTGGTCAAAACCTCCAGCATCGGCACGCCGGCCGTCCCGGCGGGTTCGCCGTCGTCGGAGGAGCGCTGGGTGTCCGCTGTCCGGAACGCCGTGCAGTTGTGCGAGGCCTGCCAGTGCTCCTTGCGGATCCGCGCGAAGAACTCGGAGGCCTCGGCGTCGGAGGCGACGCGGGCGACGTGGCACAGGAACCGCGACCGCTGGATCTCGATCTCGTGCGTGCCGTCCCGCTTGATCACCTTCACTGTTCGATTGTGCGCCTGCGCTCGGCTTCACCGAACAGGGCGTCCAGCTCGGCGGGCGGCACCTCTTCTAGTTGCTCGTACGTGCACTCCGAGGGCTCTTTGTCGGAACGGAACCGCACCAGCCGCGCGGTGTGCCGGAACCGCCCGCCCTGCACGTGCTCGTACCGCACCTCGGCCACCCTCGAAGGCTCCAGCAGCACGATCTGAAGCTGCTTCTCAGGGTTCCACCGGCTGTTCATGCCGGGACCCGAGTACGTCGCCCACGCGCTCCACGGGTGTTCGGCGGGACTGAGCAACGGCGCGAGCTCGTCGACCAGCTCCCGCCGCCGCGCCGCCGTGAAGCTGCTGGCCACGCCCACGTTGTGCAGCTCGCCGTCCTGGTAGAGCCCGAGCACCAGCGACCCGACGGTCTCGCCGTCCTTGTGCAGCCGGTAGCCCGCGACCACGCAGTCGGCGGTCCGCTCGTGCTTCACCTTCCACATCACGCGCTTGTCGGGCTCGTAGACACCGTCCAGCGCCTTCACCACGACGCCGTCGAAGCCCGCGCCCTCGAACCGCGTGAACCAGTCCTGGGCGACCTCGGGATCCGTCGTGGACGGCGTCAGGTAGATGCCCGGCACCTCGGTGACGGCCTTCTCCAGCATCGACCGCCGTTCGGCCAGCGTCAGCCCGGTGACGTCGGAGTCGCCCAGCGCCAGCAGGTCGAACGCCACGAAGCTCGCCGGCGTCTCGACGGAGAGCTTCCTGACCCGCGACGCGGCGGGGTGCAGGCGGAGCTGCAGGGTGTCGAAGCTCAGACCGTCCGGCGTGACCAGCACGATCTCACCGTCCACGACGCACCGCGGCGGCAGCGCCTGCTTCAGCAGTTCCACGACCTCGGGGAAGTACCGGGTGAGCGGCTTGTCGTTGCGCGACCCCAGCTCGACCTCGTCGCCGTCGCGGAACACGATGCAGCGGAAGCCGTCCCACTTGGGCTCGTACGCCAGCCCGTCCCCGCGCGGCAACGAGGGGACGGACTTCGCGAGCATCGGCTTCACCGGCGGCATCACGGGCAGGTCCACGAATGGACCATAGGCGGTGTCGGGCCGATCCGTTCGATGAGAGTCACGTCCGAGCGGATCTGTGACGGTGCCGCCGCAGCTTCCTCATACCGGGCGTATTCGGAAGTTGCGGCGGTGCCGTCACAGATCCCCTCGGGCGCGGCTATCGCGGACGGATCGGCCCGACACCGCCTAGCTCAGCGCAGGGACACCGCGAGCTTTTCGAGTTCGCGCACGTCGGCGTCCATCCCGTCGTCCTCGGGGATGGCCAGCGCGATCGGCAACCGCATCGTCACCGCACCCGACCTGCGCGTCTCCAGCCCGGTCCGCAGCCGTTCGGCCAGCGGCAGCTCCTCAGGCGTCTCCGCGACGTACGGGCTGATCCGCACCAGCCCGTCCCGGCACTCGATCACCCGCCGGTAGTAGCGCCGGTGCACGCCCCGCAACGAGAGCGCGTCACGGCGGGACGGCACGCGGTGCAGCGCGTCCTCGGGGAACGACTGGTGCAGCAACGTCCACAGCGGGGCGAGCCGGTGGTAGGCGCGCAGGTGCCGCAGCCACAGGCCGCTCGCCGCGAACCGCATCGCCGCGATCGGGTAGATCACGCCGATGACGGCCAGCAGCACGCCCGGCAGCAGGAACCACACGGCGGTGGTCAGCAGCCAGCGGGGGAGCGGCTCGCCGAAGTAGCGCGAGATGTTCGAGGACACGAAGATCGCGTCGGCGGGCACCAGCAGCGCGAGGCCCGTCGAGGTGATCAGCAGGCCGCGGCGCAGGCGGGGTTCGGCCTCGCGGGCGTAGCGGCGGGCCCACACGAACATCGTCGCGAAGCCGTAGAGCAGGTAGCCGTTGCCCAGCGCGTAGAACACCGTGATCGCGAGGATCCCGGTCGGGCCGCCGCCGAGCGAGTTCGGCACGCGCGCCGCCGCCACGCGAAGGTCGTCCGGGATCGCAAGCACCGCCCACGTCATGACGCTGATGCACAGCACCAACGGCGCCAGTTGGAGCAACGCCTGCCGCTTCGCCCGCGCGTCGTCCAGCGCGGAGAAGATGAAGAAGCAGATCAGCCCGTACACGCCGACCTGCAGCATCGAGTGCTGGATCAGCTGGCAGACCATCGGGTCGAGCCCGAACAACCACCGCCCGGCCGACGCCGCGCGCCCGAACGGGTAGCCGACCGCCCAGCCCGCCACCAGGAGCGTCACCGACCGCAGGCGCGGGTCGCGGGGCCTGCGGACCAGCAGGTACAGCACGACCGCCAGCGCCGAGAACGCGACGATGCCCTGGGTCTCCTTGAGGTACTCCACCTACAACCACCCCAGCCGGTCGGCGAGAGACGAGGACATGCGGCGCGCGGGACCCTCCGAGGCCCGTGGCGCGACCTTGTCGAGCACCGACGCCCATTCGAGGATGATCGTCGCGACCGTCTCGGCCTCGCGCTCGTGCTCGGAGTCGTAGGACGTGCGCCGCAGGGCGCGCCGCACCGCGTCGGGTTCGAGATCCGGGTACAGGCCCGTGAGCAGGCCGTCGTCCTGCTCGTCGCTGGTGTGACCGGCCAGCAGGTGGCCCAGCTCGTGCAGGATGATGTGGTTCTGGTGCGCCTTCGACGTCTCCTGCTGGTACAGGATGTAGTCGGCCTTGGCGGTGGCGATCCACACGCCGTACGGGCCGGGCACCGGGATCGGGTGCGCGATCAGCCGGATGGGCTTGCCGCGCTGGTCACCGACGCGGCGGCAGAGTTCGGAGACGTCGAGCGGGGGCTGGATGTCCAGCTCGTTCAGCAGGCGGCGGCACCGCTTGCGCAAATCTCGTTCTGCCACGAGTCATCCTTCACCGCGCTCGGCCTGTTCCTGTCGGTAGACCACGTCGAGCAGTTCCATGACCAGGCGGCGGCGGTCCGGCGACAGCTCCCCCGCGCGCATGGCCATCAGCTGCGCGTCGCTGCCCGCGGCGATCTCGTTGAGGCGCGACTGCTCGTCCTGCAACGACTTCAGCTGCTCGTCGACCCGGTCGGTGACCTCGTCGTCGAAGAAGTAGCTCACGGGCACACCGAAGAAGCCTGCCAGGGCCTGCAGGTGCTTGAACGTCGGGTTGTCCTTCTTGGCCTTGCGCAGCTGCCAGATGTAGCTCTGGGAGATGGTGACGCCCGTGTCGGCGATCGCCGCGGCGACCTGTTCGTTGCTGAACTCCTGGCCGGAACGGGACGTGTACCTGGCGAAGAGGTGGTTGAGCCTGTCCGCCAGGGAGCGTTCCCCCATCGCCTGATCCCCCCGGTTGCGCGGTGAGCGTCTCCACTCGTGGAAAGGGCCGAGCGGGTGCGTGGATTTTCACCAGTTGAAAGCCCTCCACTGGCCAACATAGACTCACGCCGTGCCTGTCTCAACTTCACGGAGGACATCCGGACATGGCGCTTGCTGAACGACAGGACTCGTTTCACCGGTCGGTGATCGACGTCGTCTACAAGACCATGGACCAGCTCGCGCGGTCCGACTCGCCCCACGAGGTCTTCGAACTGCGCGAACAGCTCCGTGACGCCCTGCCGTGGTGGCGGGGTCTGCTGCGGATGCACGAGCCGAACGAGCGGCACCGGTGCAAGTCGTGCCGCACCTGGTACGGGCAGCACCGCGCGTGGCCGTGCCCGGTGTGGCGGGACGCGGTGCAGACGCTGCACCAGCTCAACGACATGTACGGGTTCCTGGGCGCGCAGCCCGAGACCGAACCGGTTCCGGGGGAGCGCGTGGTCGTGAGCGGTTCCGGCCGCCTGACCGGAACCGCTCACGAACGTCCCGCTAGCCGATCCTGAAGCTCTGCGCCGCGGAGCCGTTGCACGTCGCCTGGACCAGTTGCACGCCGTCGGCGTTCCCGGCGGGGGCGCTGAGGCACTTGCCGGAGTGGCGCGCGGTCAGCGTCGAGTAGCCGTCGGCGCCGGTCGTGACCCGCCACTGCTGGTTGGTGCCGCCGCCGAAGTCCCACAGGTGGATGCCGGCGTTGTCGGCGTTGGACACGTTGCTCACGTCCAGCACCTTGAGCGGGTCGTTGCGGTACTCCACGCGGGAGTAGCCGTCGGTCGTCGCCACCGCGCGGAAGTTCTGCGCCGTGGTGCCGTTGCACGCGTACTGCTGGATGACGGTGCCGTTGTTCACGCCCGCCGCGGCGGCGTCCACGCACTTGCCGTTGCCGCGGTTGACGACCGTCTTCCACTCACCCTGCGGCGGCGGGGTGCCGCCACCGCCCAGCCACAGCAGGCTGTCGATGAGGAAGTTGTTCTGCGTCTGGCTCGCGAACGTGGACGACAGCGGCTTGTTCGCCGCGTAGTCCATGGCGTTGTGGCCGAAGTTCGCGTAGATCATCTTGTAGTTCTTGTTCGTCCACATGATCGGGTAGTAGCCGCTGCGCCACTGCTGGTTCGGGTCGGTGCCGAGCGGGAAGCTCGACGGGTCGACGCTCGCCAGGATCTGCACGTTCGAGTTCTGCCGCAGGTCGCGGTCCCAGCTGTACCACTCGCTGACCGCCGAGGTGAACCTCTCCGGCAGGCGCAGCGTCGACGGGTGGGTGCGGGTCTCGACCTTCAGCACCGCGGTGGTCGGGCCCCACGTGTTGCTGACGAAGTTCCCCTTGGCCAGGAACGTGTTGTGGTACCACGACCACTCGTTCGCGTTCTGCGTGAACGCGCTGACGTGGAAGCCGAAGAACCCGCCGCCCGCCTCGACGTAGCGCTGGAAGCCCGCGCGTGCGGCGGACCCGGTGGGCGCGTCGTCGAGGAAGACCACCACCTGCGCCTGGGCCGGGGTCAGGTTGTTGAGCCGGTTCCAGTCCGTCGTGGACTCGTAGGTGAAGCCGTTCTCCTGGCCCGCGCGGGTGAGCCAGGGGTTCGCCTCCTTGACGAACGCGATGTGCGCCGCGTCCCAGGTGCCGTTGTAGAACGCCAGCACCTTGAACGGCGCCGCTTGTGCCGTGACGGATGCCGAGAGAGAAACCGGGACGAGGGTGGCGGCGAGCAATGCCAGTAACGCCAACAGTTTTCGGGCCATCGGGTACACACCTTCGTGTAGCAGGGGTTGCGCGCCCGAAGATCATCGTAGAGATGGTATAGACCTGTTGGGGACCGGTACGTTCACAGAATTCTTCTGCGCCACAACAGGAACCCGCCCAGCACGACGAGACCGCCCAGTGCCGCGACCACGGCCGCCATGCCGAACCTCGTTGCGGCGGAAGGAGGTTGTTCGGCGCTCGACGCAACAGGAACCGGTCGTGGCACGCTCGACTTCGGCGCGGACGGCTTGGTGGAGGACGCCGTGGCCGGTGGAGCGGTCTGCGGCGCGGCCTTCACCGGCGGCGCCGCGACGGGCGCGGGTTGCGGTGCGGGCTTCACGGCCGCCGCGATCTCGACGTCGGTGCACGAGTAGTAGGTGTCGGGCGTGTCCGTGTTCTGCCAGACCGTGTAGATCAGATGACGCCCGGTCCGGTTCTGCGGCAGCAGCACCTTGAACTCGTAGGAGCCGCCGACGAGCGGGGGAGAGGGCACGTTCAGGAACTGGTCGAGGTCGGCCCACCGCAGCGGCCGGTCCGGCGCGTAGCCGTCGCGGGTGACGTAGAACCGGAACGAGCCCTGGTGCGGGATCGTGGCCTTGTACGTGAACGCGGTGCTCTTGAGCTTCGTCACCGGCCAGGCGGCCGACGGCACGTCCAGCCCGGCGTACTTCGGGAGCCCCGCGCTGCACAGCTTGCCGTCCGGAACCTTCGTGGTGTCCTGGCCGCGCACGTTCGCCAGCCGGATGTTGTCCCACTCCTTGGACGGCAACCCCGCCGCGATGGCGCCGCGGCAGGGCGAGGATGATGCTGTGGGTTGACCTGGCGAACACAGGAAAGCCCTGCTCGCGGGGTCGGTCGGCGCTCCGTGGGCGTGCGCGGGAACCGCGGACAGCACCATGAGCAGCGACAGCACGCCCAACAGGCGAAACACGGGCACCGCCCCCTTCCTTCTAGGGGTACGCGTGCCAGACCCGAGTCGTTCACGGAAGATGTACTGACATGTCCTTCGCTGATGAGGTGTCCGCCGCCGCAGCCCGGCTCGGCGGAGTCGCACGCACCACGCCGCTCGAGGTGAACCAGCGGCTGTCCGAGCGGACCGGCGCCCGCGTGTGGTTCAAGCGCGAGGACCTCCAGGTCGGCCGCTCCTACAAGCTGCGGGGCGCGTTCAACCTGCTCTGCCAGACCGAGTTCGCGTTCGGCGGCGCCGTCTGCGCGTCGGCGGGCAACCACGGCCAGGGCGTCGCCTACGCGTGCCGCCGCCTGGGCATCGAGGGCCGCGTGCACGTGCCGCGGACCACCCCGCGCCAGAAGCGCGACCGCATCTCCGCCCTCGGCCAGGGCATGGTGCAGCTGATCGTCGACGGCGACACGTACGACGACGCGGCCGCGCTCGCCAAGGAGTACGCGGAGGCGACGGGCGCGACCCTCGTCCCCGCCTTCGACGACGCCCGCACGGTCGCGGGCCAGGGCACCGTCGGCCTGGAGATCGTGCAGCAGCTCGGCGGCGCCCCCGACGTGGTCGTCGTCCCCGTGGGCGGCGGCGGCCTGCTCTCCGGCGTCGGCACGTGGTTCAAGGAGCGCTTCCCGCGCACCCGCATCATCGGCGTCGAGCCGGCGGGCGCGGCCAGCATGATCGCGGCGTTGCAGGCGGGTGGCCCGGTGACGCTGCCCGAGGTCGACTCGTTCGTCGACGGCGCCGCGGTCCGCCGCGCGGGCGAGGTGACGTTCCCGCTGGTGCGCGACTCCGGTGCCGAACTGCTGACCGTCGCCGAGGGCGCGGTCTGCACGGAGATGCTGGAGCTGTACCAGATCGACGGCATCATCGCGGAGCCCGCGGGCGCCCTGGCGTCGGCGGCGCTGCTGGAGGAGATCTCCGTCGCCCCGGACTCGACCGTGGTCTGCCTGTTGTCCGGCGGCAACAACGACGTGTCGCGCTACGCCGAGATCGTCGAGCGGTCGATGGTCCACCGCGGCCTGAAGCACTGGTTCCTGGTGGAGTTCCCGCAGGAGCCCGGCGCGCTGCGGCGGTTCCTCGACGACGTGCTGGGCAGGGACGACGACATCGTGCGCTTCGAGTACGTGAAGCGGGACAACCGGGAGACCGGCGCCGCGCTGGTGTGCATCGAGCTGGGGCGGCGGGAGGACTACGACCTGCTGTGGGGGCGGATGAAGGAGTCGCCGCTGCGGATCCAGCCCGTGGAGCCGGGGTCCACGGCGTACCGGTTCCTGATCTAGGCGGTGTCGAGGCGGTGCAGCACCGCACCGGTCGCGACGTCGATGATCTCGACCAGGTGCGGTGACCGTTGCACCGCCACCCACGGCAACCCGTGGTGCAGGAGCACGGGGCCGTCGAACTCGACGACGGTGTGCGCGGTGTCCCGCGTCCGAGCTCGGACGACGGAGCCTTCGCGGGTCAGCAGCACCGGCCCGCCACCGGCCTTCGTCAGGTGCAGCACCTCCTCGCCGGGCGGGACGGGGATGAGCGTGTCCTCCCAGTCCGTGCCCGTCACCTCCCACGCCGGACCGCGGTCCCACCCGTAACCGCTGCCCGTCCCGCGCAGCCCGATGCCGGCGCCGTCGAGCTTGGTGTGGAACGGAAAGCTGTCGGGCTGGTGGAGTTTCGAACTCGACGGTCCGAGCAGCACGTGGCCGGGCGACCAGCGCAGGTTCCACCACTCGCCGTCGCGGCGGAAGTAGACGCCGACGTCCCAGAACTCGACCGCGTGGAGGTAGAGCGGCGACAGGTCCTGCCCGGCCACGCCGAAGTCGATCGGGGTGCGCAGCTTGACCAGGCTGGTGTCGCCCTCGCCGGTGACGTGCACGAGCAGCTCGCCGTCGACCTCGACCAGCGTGATCAGCGCGTCCAGGTGGGACTGGGACACGTACGTCCCGGCCAGCACCGGGCCGGGCAGCCGGAACCAGGCGGTGGGCAGGCCGAGCCGCCACAGCACGATCTCGTCCGGCGCGTTCCCGCGCGCGAGCAGGAACGGACCGGCGGCGGGGAAGACGGGGAAGCTCAGCGCCGCCCCGCGTGCCCCGGCGTCCAGCAGTCGCCGGCACTCCTGTTCGGCCGGAGGGTCGAACGCGAACCGCGCTTCGCCGACCGTGACGCGGACGGCCCCGTCCTGGCCGCCGACCACGGTCGCGGTGCGCTCGCGGGGCATCGTCTCGTCGTTGAGGAACGTGAGGGCGGGAGGCGACTCCTCCCGCGACAGCAGCCACCCGTGGTCGGGCAGGTACCCGGACTGGTTCGTCACCGGCACGGGGTGGACGGTCCCGCCCGCCCGTTCCAGCGCGACGAGCACGGCCAGCCGCATCAGGTCCACCCGCGCCGAGGTGTCCGGCAGGTCGTCGAGGAACACCGGGACGTGCTGGTAGCGCGGCTTCGGCACCACGGCAGCGATCGCGTCCACGGCCGCGTGGAACGCCGGTTCCTGGTCCGCCCCGGACAGTGCGCGCAGCTCCATCGTCCCCCCGGACGTCGTCTCGGGGACGATCTTCTCACCGGAGGACGTGCCGGGCACCCCGGTTCGCGGGATGCCCGGCACCTGGCGCGGTACTACGGCCTCGGGGGAGGACAGACCTTCCACGCAAAGTGATAAGTCGTCTCGATGGACCCGTCGGTCGAGTCCATCGCGATGAAGCTCGTGAGCTTCTTGTCGGACGTGCCCGCCATGACGCGCAGCTCCGTGTTGATGTTGAAGTTCCGCTTCTCACCGCACGGGTGGTAGACGATGGCGGCCACGTCGGTCGTGTCCGTCGCCTGCCAGTCGTCGCTGAACGGGCCCTTGTAGTTGTGCTGCTTGTACTCGGTCTGCGACATGCCCTGGAAGTAGTAGTTGGCCTTCTCCAGGGCCGTGGCGCCGCGTTCGAGGTGCGCGAAGCCGCGGTAGTCGGTGGACGAGATGCCGTAGGTGAAGCCGGACGGCACGTTCACGCGCAGGTTCAGCTGGCAGTTCTTGCGGAAGTCGGTGGGCAGGGCCTGGGGGCCGACCTGTGCCATGAACTCGCTGTAGGTGACGGTGAACGCCTTGTTGTCCGGGCTGACGGCCACGGCGGCCGTTCCCGCCCTGCAGCCGGAGCCGTTGATGGTCACGACGTCGATGGTGATGTGGTCCGGCGGCGGGGTGTCGCCGGGGGCGCCGCCGGGTGGGAAGACGATCGTCGACATCGCGAGCGCGGCCGCGGCCAGAGTGTTCAGCATGGGGCACCTTTCCGTCGGGGGTGTTCAACGAAATGAACGGGCGGCGGTGATCGGTGCCTTGCTCAGCAGCGCTTCCAGGAGAACTGGTACTTCGTGCTCACGCTGCTGTCCGTGGAATCCATCGTCATGAAGCTGTTCGCCTTCGACGCCGTTCCCGCGTTGACGCGGAGTTCGGTGTTGATGTTCAGGTGCCGGACTTCTCCGCAGGGCGCGTAGATGATTTCCGCGACCTGGGCGCGGTCGGTCGCCTGCCAGTTGTCGCTCTTCGGGCCGGTGAACGTGTGGGAGCGGCTCGCGCCCTGCGACATGCCCTGGAAGTAGTAGTTGCCCTTCTCCGTGCCGGTGGCGCCCTGCTGGAGGTTGGCGAACCCGCGGTAGTCGGCCTGGGCGATGCCGAACGTGAAGCCCTGCGGGTAGCTCACTCTGATGTTGAGCTGGCAGTTCTTGCGGAAGTCGGTGGGGGCAGAGCCCTGTCCGGCCTGCGCGAGGTACTGGCTGTACGTGACCGTGAACGCCGTGCGGTCGTCCGCGGCGGCGACGGCCGCGGTGCCGGCGGGGCAGCCGGAACCGTTCACGGTGACGACGTCGATCGTCACGAAATCGGGAACATCGGGTGCTGCGTGGGCGGCAGGCGCGGTGAGTACCGCGGACAGCGCGAGGGCAGCAGCCGCCACCGTTTTCAGCATGGTCAGCCTTTCCAATCATGACTGCGGTAGCGGCGGCGGATTTCAGACGATATCGGAAACCCTGCGTGGTGACGGGCCGCCGATTGGGTGACTGAAATAGTCGGTGGTGTCGCCGGAAATCCACGACGAATTGCACGTCCGAATTTTCGGACGCGCGTGAACCATGTTCACCCGCGGCGCGAAGAATTGACCTGACGTTTGCCTGACGATCGCGGCCCGCCGGTGCGGGAAGAAGCGAACCCCGCCGGGTGTTGACCACGGTGACACCGTCCGACCCCGACGAGGAGTGCGCCTGATGGCTCCCGACCAGCTGACCGTCTACTCGACCTCGTGGTGCGGCTATTGCCGGATCCTGAAGAGTTCGCTCGACCGCGAAGGCATCGAGTACGTCGAGATCAACATCGAGGAGACGCCGGGTGCGGCCGACTTCGTGATGAGCGTGAACGGCGGCAACCGCACGGTGCCGACCGTCCACTTCCCGAACGGGTCGGCGCTCACGAACCCGTCGCTGGCGCAGGTGAAGGCGCAGCTCGCCGCCTAGAGCAGCGCGGTGGTCGACTGACCGTCCAGCGCTTCCCTGATGATGTCGGCATGACCCGCGTGCTGCGCGGTCTCCCGCATCAGGTGCAGCACGATCCGCCGGACCGACATCGGTCGCGGATCGGGGTCCCACGGGGCGCTGGGCAACGGGACGAGCTTGCCGAGCGAGGCAGCGCGCACGGCCTCATCGGTCGCGCGCGCCGCCTCGTCGTACTCGGTGAGCAGCGCCTCGAAGTCGTTGCCCGTCCAGACGTACTGGCTCACGTCCAGCATTCCGGGCGGGGGCAGGGGCTGCTCGGTGATGATGTGGGTCCAGCCGAGCTCACCCCGGACGAGGTGGTTGACCAACCCGCCCGGGGTGAGCTCGCTGACCGTGGTGCGCTTCACCGCGTCTGCCGCGGTGAGACCCCGCATCGTGATGCGGAAGGTCCTGCGCTGGTCGTTCAGTTCGTGCAGCAGTTCTTCGAGCTCTTCGGTCATGAGGTGAAGCTACGACCGAAGTAGGACAGCTCGTGTCCTAGTGCGGCTCGTGTCCTAGCAGGACAGGTTTCCGCCCGGCGTCACACCGATGACTCCGGTGATCCGCTGGTAGTTCGAGACGCGGCTCTGGACCTGCGCCGGGTTGCGGCCGTCGCACTCCAGGGATCCGTTGATGCTGCGGATCGTCTGGCCGAATCCGGCGCTGTTGACCATCGCGTCGTGCGCGGTCATCGAGCCGGGGCCGCGCTGCGTCATCCAGTACCAGATCGCCGTCCGCCACGCGGTCGTGGAGTTCTGCGCCACCTGGTACGGGTTCTGCAGCAGGTTCAGACCGAGGTAGTCGCCCGCCGCCTTGTAGTTGAAGTTCCACGACAGCTGGATCGGACCGCGGCCGTAGTAGGCGTAGGTGCCGGCCGGACAGCCGTAGGGCTGGCTCTCATCGCAGAGGTCGTTGTTCTTGTTGATCTCTTCGATGTAGACGAAGTTGCCCGTCTCGTGCGCGGTGTTCGCGAGGAACGCCGCGACCTCCTGCTTCTTCACCGTGTCGCTGCCGGACGTGCCGAACGCGGGGATGGTGCGTGCCGCGTCGACGAAGCCCTGGTAGGTGTAGAAGCTGTTGCGGCCGGAGAACAAGCTGTTGAACTGGGACTCGCTGATGGGGAAGTTGCCCCCACCGCCGCCGCCACCGCCGCAGTTGTGCGGCTCCCAGAACCACGTCGAGATGGTCGGGTCGTAGCCGGGGTTGTCGTGCTCGGCGATGTAGTAGGAACCGTTGTACTTCACGATGTTGCCCGTGTAGTACTGCCGGCCCGCGACCCAGTCGGTGGCGCTGGTGCAGGTGCCGCCGCCGCCACCTCCACCGCCGTCACACCCCGTCGGCTCCCAGTACCAGGTGGAGACCGTCGGGCTGTAGCCGGGGTTGTCGTGCTCAGCGACGTAGTACGCGCCTTCGAATCTCACGATCGAACCGGCGGTGTACCACTGTCCCTGAACCCAGTCCGTGAAGGTGCAGGCCTGCGCGGACACTTCTGCTTGCGAGGACGCGGTCGGTGCGATGACGGCCAGAGAAGCCGCCATCACACCCGCCGCGAGAGACGCCAAGATGCGTTTTTTCAGCAAGGTCACCCACTCCTGGAGTCTGTTGCATCCAGAGGAATCAAGGATGTGAACATGCTGAGGTTGGCATCAGTGGTCCAGACCAGTCAAGGGTCTAGACCTGTTCTGTCCTGTCAGCAGTACAGGTTCGAGCCCTGCGCCACCTTGATGATCCCGGTGAACTGCTGGTACTTCGTGACGCGGCTCTGCACCGTGCCGGGGTTCTTGCCGTCGCACTCCAGGGATCCGTTGATGCTGCGGATCGTCTGGCCGAAGCCGCGCGAGTTGACCATCGCGTTGTGCGGGGTCATGGTGCCGGGGCCGCGTTGCGTCATCCAGTACCAGATCGCGGTCTTCCACGACGTGGTGGCGTTCGTGGCCACCTGGTCCGGGTTGCTCAGCAGGTTGATGCCGAGGTAGTCGCCCGCGGCCTTGTAGTTGAAGTTCCACGACAACTGGATCGGTCCACGGCCGTAGTAGGCCCTGGTGCCCGCGGGACAACCGTAGGACTGGCTTTCGTCGCAGTAGTCGCCGGTCTGGTTGATCTCGCGGATGTAGACCAGCCCGCCGGTCTCGTGGGAGACGTTGGCGAGGAACGCCGCCAGCTCCTGCTTCTTCACCGTGTCAGAGCCCTGGTTCGCGAAGGAACCGAACGAGTTCATCGCGTTCTTCAGCCCGCTGTAGGTGTAGAAGCCGTTGCGGGACGGGAACATCTGGTTGAACTGGGCTTCGGTGACGATGAACGGCGCCGCCGTCGCCGGCTGAGCGAGCGTGAAGACGCCGATCAGCGCGACGATCAGGGCGGCGGCGCGTGTTCCGAACATGCGGACCAACTCCTCAGAGCATCTGCGCGCCCACACTGTGTTACCGCTCTCACGGTGGCAGGCAAGGCACTCCGAGCACAAGAGGTGGTCTATACCTTTTAGATGCGTGAACCGCTACGCGCCGGAGCCGTACGGGCGGGTGATGATCTCCAGGTTGTGGCCGTCGGGATCGGACCAGTAGACGCCGCGCCCGCCGTCGTTGCGGTTGATCTCGCCGGGCCTGCTGTGGAACGGGTCGGCCCAGTACTCGATCCGCTGCTCCTGGATGCGGCCGAAGATCTGGTCGAACTCGTCCTCGGTCACCAGGAACGCGTAGTGCTGCTCGGCGATCGGCTCGGCGGCGGTCACGTAGTCGAGGGAGACGCCGTTCGCGACCTCCACGACGAGGAACGGGCCGAAGCGCACGGGGTCCGGCAGGCCGAGCAGGTCGGTGAGGTAGCGGGCGGAGCGGTCCTGGTCGGTGGAATGAACGATGGTGTGGTTGAGCTGTACGGGCATGACACCTGCTTACCGCAGGCGCCATGCCGCCGCACCGCCTTTAGCCCCTGATCGAGAACACCGGCCACGTGCCCGTGTGGTTCGACTTGCGGGTCTCGTAGTCGATCGTGTTGGCGACCAGGTCGCTCGGCCGGTTCTCCACGAAGTTCGCGTAGAACGTCGTGTCGGCGCCGGCCGAGTACGGCACCGCCAGGTCGTGCTTCGTCGTCACGGACCCGCCGGGCGTCCACGACTTCACCAGCAACCGCTTGCGGTCCGCGCTGGCGTAGGAGAAGTCCACGCCGGTGCCGGTCGCGACGAGGTCCTTGAACAACGACGTGGAGCTGTCGGCCGTCGTCGAGGTCCACGTGCCACCGGCGAAGCGCGAGAGCACGATCCTGGCGCTGGTGCTGGTGTGCACGCCGTAGCCCAGCACGAGCGAACCGTCGTTCAGCACGACGGTGACGGGGTTCTCCTCCGGCAGCGCCTTGTCTGCGGGCAGGTCGGTCGGGTTCGTCGTCACGACACGGGTCTTGTCGGTGTCGGACGCGTCGATCACGGTGCCGAGCGACGCGCCGCCGACCGTGAACAGGGTGCCGGACGCCGTGTCGAGGTACGCGGCGTAGATGTTCTTGCCGCCGCCGTTGTGGCCCTTCGGTCCGCCGTGCAGCGACCAGGTCAGGTAGACGCGGCCGTTGCGGTGCGTCACGCCGAACGCGTACACCTCGGCGTACCTGTCGGCCGTGCGACCGGAGTCGATGATCGTGCGCGGTGCCGACCACGTCCTGCCGTTGTCCGTCGACTTGATGACCTTGTAGGTGCGGTACGGGTACGACAGGTCCGTGTTGTGGCTGTAGAACAGGTGGATCGTGTTGCCGGTGACGACCGGCTCCGGGTAGGTGTTCTTGTCCGTGCTGATCGTCCGCGCGGTCCACGTGCCCGTGATCGAACGCGGCGTGGGCGCGGTGTAGAGCTGCATCGACGCCGTGTGCGTGGCCCGGAAGACCGCGAGCCTGCCGTCGCCGAGCTGCGTCAGCACCGGGTAGTCGTGGTAGGCGTTGTCGTGCGTCAGGTTCAGCGCGGCGACCTTGACCGCCGCCGACCACGTGTTCGCGGCGTGGTCGAACGCCTTGACGTAGATGTCGTGCTTCGTCCCCGAGTACGTCACGAACGTCTTGTTCACCGTCGCGTCGTACACACCCGCGCCGTTGGTGCGCAGGCACCCGTAGACGCTCGCCGTGGTGACGGTGTCGAGGGCCGGTGCGGCCTGCACCGGTTGACAAAATGCGACAAGAATCAGCAACACCGCGCCAAAAACGCGCATCGCCGACCTCCGATGGGTGTCGGGGCGGCGACGAACGGACAATACTGCCTTCCATGCGGACACTGGTTGTAGTCGGACTGTTACTGGGGTTAACAGTTCCTGCGCAAGCGGCTCAGCCGGAGGAAGAACCTTCGGCGTTGGTGAACCCCTTCGTGGGGACGCAGAACTTCGGCAACACCTTCCCTGGCGCCTCGGTGCCGTTCGGGATGGTGCAGGTCAGCCCTGACACGGGAGGACAGGGCGGGTACGACTACAAGGCCACCTCCATCTACGGCTTCTCGCAGACCCACCTGTCCGGCGTCGGCTGCGGCGTCATGGGCGAGCTGCCGGTCATGCCGACGGTCGGGTCCGTCGACAACGTTGACATCAACGGCTACAAGTCCGACTTCAGCCATTCGGACGAAGCCGCGCAGCCCGGCTACTACCGCGTCGGGCTCTCCCGCTACGGGGTGAACGCCGAGCTCACGGCCACGCAGCGGACTGGCTGGCAGCGCTACACGTTCCCCTCGACGGGTGCGGCGAACGTCCTGTTCAACACGGGCAAGTCCAACCAGACGGTGCTGGACTCCGAGATCCACGTCGTCGGTGACCGCACGATCGAGGGCCGGGTGCGCAACGGCCGGTTCTGCGCGGGCAAGGACGAGCACACCGTGTACTTCACGGCCTCGTTCGACCGGCCGTTCGCCTCGTTCGGCTCGTGGCGGGGGAACGCTCCCACGCCGGGTGCCCGTGACGCGGCCGGCACGGGCGGGAACGGTGCCTGGGTCACGTTCGACGCGTCCGCTGACCGCGACGTCGTGCTGAAGCTCGGCCTGTCCTACACGGGCATCGAGGGCGCGCGGAAGAACCTCGCGGCGGAGGCTCCTTCCTACGACTTCGACGGTGTCGTGGCCGGTGCCAAGGACGTCTGGAAGAAGCAGCTGGACGCCGCGCGCGTGTCCGGCGGACCGCGGGACCGGCAGGTCGCGTTCTACACCGCGCTCTACCACTCGGTGCTGCACCCGAACCTCGCCGGTGACGTCGACGGCAAGTACATGGGCTTCGACGGTCAGGTGCGCACGGCGTCGGGCTACACGCCGTACCAGAACTTCTCGCTGTGGGACACCTACAGACCACAGAACCAGCTCCTGCAGATCCTGGAGCCGAAGGTCGCCCGTGACGTCGCGCTGTCCGTCGTGGCCAGTGGACGCGACGGCGGCTGGCTGCCCCGCTGGGCGCTGGCGTCGTCCGAGACCAACATCATGACCGGCGACCCGGTCACCCCGTTCCTCGTCGAGGCCTGGTCCAAGGGACTGCTCAAGGGCTACGAGGAGGAGACCTACAACCTGTTGCGCACCAACGCCACCTCGCTGCCGCCGGCCGAATCGCCGTACAACGGCCGGTCCGGCGTGCAGTACTACTCCGACCGCGGCTACATCCCGTCCGGCCTGGAGCTCGGCAAGGACTGCGCGCACAAGGGCGGCGACAACGACTGCGTGCACCCGGCCTCCGCGACCCTGGAGTACTCGGCGGCCGACGCGTCCCTCGCGCTGATGGCCAAGGGGCTGGGCAAGAAGGCGGACGCGCGCCTGTTCGAGGACCGCGGCCAGTGGTACCGCAACCTGTGGGACTCGTCGATCGGCCAGTTCCGGCCGCGCACCACCGCCGGCACGTGGCTGTCGCCGTACAACCCGGTCGACGCGTCGCACCAGTTCCACGAGGGCGGCGCCTACCAGTACCAGTGGCTCGTGCCGCAGGACCCGGCCGGGCTGGTGTCGCTGATGGGCGGCAGGCGTGAGACGGAGAAGCGGCTCGACTCGTTCTTCGTCTACGACAAGCTGCTCGCCGATCCGGCCGGTACCGCGAAGCGCGACTGGATCACCGAGCCGTACGACTACTACGGCAAGCCGACCTACAACCCGAACAACGAGCCCGACCTGCTCGCGCCGTACATGTACCTGTGGGCGGGCACGCCGTCGAAGACCGCGACGGTCGTGCGGGCGGCGATGACGTTGTTCACCACCGGTCCCGACGGCATGACCGGCAACGACGACCTGGGCACGATGTCGGCCTGGTACGTCTTCTCGTCGCTGGGCATCTACCCGACCTTCAACGGTGCGGACTTCCTCGCGCTGTCCTCGCCCCAGTTCGAGTCCGCGACCGTCCGAATCGGACAGTACGGCTCACAGGGCGGGACGCTGACCGTGTCGGCGCGCGGTGTGTCGGACACCAACCGGTACATCAAGAACGTGTCGTTCGGCGGCCGTGACGTCCGCAAGACCTGGCTGTCCTGGACGTCGTTGCAGCGTGGCGGAAAGCTGACCCACGAGGTCTCGTCGAAGCCGTCGTCGTGGGGCACCGGGCGCGGGGACGAGCCGCCGTCGCTGAACAAGGGCAAGGACGACTCGCGCCGGGCGTTGTCGGCGTCGCTGCGCAACTCCGAGATCGTCGTGCCGACCTCGGAGTCCGCGTCGTCGCTGACGTTGCAGCTCGACGTGCTGGCCCAGTCGCCGGCCGCGACCACGGTGCGGCCCCAGGTGACGGTGCCGGCGGGCTGGAAGGTGAGCGGCGCCAAGCCGTTCGCGATCGTGTCGCGGTCACTGCCGACGCAGAAGACGGTGCCGCTGACGCTGACGTTGCCCGCCGGGACCGCCCCCGGTTCGTACGAGGTCGCGGTGCAGGTCGAGTCGGTGGCGCTGAAGGCGGTCATCGAGGTCAAACCGGCAGCGCTGTGCGCGTTCTCGACGTGCTCGGTGGACCTGACGCCGGAGCTGAACCACGACGGCACCGCGACGGTCGCCGACTCCGCGTCCGGCAACTTCGACGGCGGCGGCTGGAGCTACGACGCGGCGCTGTTGCCCGCCAAGGGACCCGTGACGTGGGGTGGCATCACCTACCAGGCGCCCGACCCCACCGGCACGGCGCCGAACTTCGTCGAGGCGCGCGGGCAGGGGCTCCTGCTGCCCGGCGGCCAGCACTCCTGGCTGCACGTCGTCGGTTCGTCGCACAACGGACCGGTGTCCGCGGCCTTCACCGTCTGGTACACCGACGGCACCTCGGCCGAGGTCGCGGCCACGGTGCCGGACTGGGCGAACGGCGGGCCGACCGTGCTGGAGATGCCGCACCGCATCAAGGCCGGTCAGGGCGTGGACGGGCCGCCGGTCCGGCTGTTCGGCCAGTCGCTGAGGCTGGACGCCACGAAGACGGTCCGCTCGGTGACGTTGCCGAACGACCCGCGGGTGGAGCTGTACGCGATGACGCTCGCGTGAGGTGAGGTGGTCGGGGTGCCCGTTCGCGGGCACCCCGATACTGGAGGCGTGAAGAGGCGTCTCATGAGCGGTGCCCGGTCGAAGGTGTGGGCGGACGGCGACCGGATCGTCAAGCAGGTGGTCGGCGACCAGGCGGCGTTCGAGCGCGAGATCACCGCGCTGAAGCTCGCCGCGCACACCGGTGTGGTGCCGCGGATCCTCGACGTGGACCACAAGAAGCGGACCGTGGTGCTCGAACGGCTGCGCTCCGACAGGTTCGGCGAGGACTGGGTGATCGACTACGCCCGCGGTCTCGCCCGCCTGCACCAGGCCACCGGGCCGGAGCACGCCGGACTGCTGCCGCGTCAGCAGGTGCCGGATCCCGTCCCGTTCCTGCGGTTCGTGCGCGCGATGGACGTGGAGATCGGCCGCGCGGAGGACGAGCTGGTGTTCGAGGACACCGGGAAGTTCGACCTCGTGCACGGCGACCCGTGTCCCGGCAACGACATGTACTCCCCGGCCGGCGCCAGGTTCGTCGACTTCGAGGGCGCCTCGCTCGGCGACGGACTGGCCGAGGTCGTCTACCTCCGCATCGGGTTCCCGACCTGCGCGACCGTCTCCGAGACGCCCAGGGAGCTGCGCGAGGCGGCGGAGCAGGCCTACTTCGAGGAACGCGGCTTCACGGCTCCGCTCGAAGACGCGTGCGTGCGGTGGTTCGTGAACGGCGACGCGCTCGTGCAACGCGCCGAGCGGGACGGCACCGACCACCTCGCCAAGGTCGTCGACGACGACTGGTTCTGGTACAGCACGACGGCGCGCGGCCGGTTGATGTTCCGTGCGCGCGTGGTGGCGACGTTCACCGAGACCCACCCGGAGACGAGCGCGCTGGCGCGGCGGTTGCTCGACCGGATGAACCAGGTCTGGGAGCCGCAGCCGATCGACAGCCGCCGCACCCACGTCTCATGACCAGGCGGAGAGCTTCAACTTCGACCGGAACTCCCTGTTGACGCCCGACATCGGGTCCACGAAGGACAGATCGCGGGCGAGGAGTTGCAGCGGTGACGAGAAGTCGTCCAGCGGCCGCTCGTGCAGCACCGGGTAGAAGTCGTCGTTCACGATCGGCAGCCCGAGTCCGGACATGTGCAGCCGCAGCTGGTGCGTGCGTCCCGTCAACGGCTTCAACCGGTACCGGCCGAGCCCGTCGCGATGCTCCACAAGGGACACGTGGGTCTCGGCGTTGGGTTCGCCGTCGACCTCGAACGCGGTGATGATGCCGCGTTCCTTGATGATCCGCGACCGCACCACGAGCGGGAGCTCCAACGCCGGGTCGTACGGCGCGATCGCCTCGTACTCCTTGTACACCAACCGGTCGCGGAACATCGTCTGGTACTTGCCGCGCAGCTCGCGACGCACCACGAAGAGCACGAGACCGGCCGTGACGCGGTCCAGGCGGTGCGCGGGGGAGAGGTCGGGCAGGCCGAGCGAGTCGCGGAGCTTCACCAGTGCCGTCTGCATGATGTGCTGCCCGCGCGGGATCGTCGCGAGGAAGTGCGGCTTGTCGGCGACCACGATGTCGTCGTCCTGGTACACCACGCCGACCTCGAACGGCACCGGCACCTCGACGGGCAGGTCGCGGTGGAACCAGATGTAGGAGTCGGGCACGAACGGCGCGTCGAGGCCCAGCGGGCCGGCGACACCCCAGATCCGTTCCTCCACCAGCATCTCGTCGATGCGCTCGGCTGCGACCCGCGGCAGCCGTTCGACGAGGTGGTCGCGCAACGACGACCAGGGACCTTCCGAGGGCAGCTTCAACCGCGCCGCGTCCAGGCCGGCCCGCTGCGGAAGTGGGGAGGAGGGTTTGCGTCTCATCGCACCGGCCAGTCTAAATCGTCGGAAAAACCGAACGACATCGCTCATAAACATTCGCTGTACCGAACGGAGCGCAGCACGAAGACTGGCGGCATGTCGGTCTTCCTCGTCCTCGGCTCGGTCGTCTCACTGCAGTTCGGCGCGGCGTTCGCGAACCAGCTCTTCGGTCAGATCGGCGCGCCCGGCGCCACGGCGCTGAGGCTCGGCATCGCGGCGTTGATGCTGGCTGTGGTCGTGCGGCCGAAGTTCCGGCAGGAGACGCTCGTGCTCGGGATGACCATGGCCGGCATGAACGGCACGTTCTACCTCGCGCTCGAACGGATCCCGCTCGGCGTGGCCGTGACGATCGAGTTCCTGGGACCGCTCGGGCTCGCGGCGGTGCTGAGCAGGCGCCCCAGGGACTTCGTGTGGGTCGGGCTGGCGCTCGTCGGGATCGTCGTCCTGGGCGTGCGCGAGTACACCGGCGCGAGGCTCGACCTGATCGGGGTGCTGCTCGCCTTGATCGCGGCCGGGTTCTGGGCCTGCTACGTGCTCGCGGGGCGCAAGCTCGCGACGGCGGGGCTCGGCACCGGCGGGCTGGCGGGCGCGAGCCTGATCGCGGCGGCGCTGACGTTGCCGTACGGGCTGTCGACGGCGGGTGCCGCGTTGTTCGAGCCCAAGATGCTGCTGCTCGGCACGCTGGTGGCGTTGCTGGCGTCCGCGATCCCGTACACGCTGGAGATCCGCGCGCTGAAGACGTTGCAGCCCAGCACGTTCGGGGTCGTGCTCGCGCTCGAACCCGCTGCCGCCGCGCTCGCAGGGGCGTTGCTGCTGGGCCAGCACCTCGGCGTGGTCTCGCTGCTCGGCATGGCGCTGGTGATCACGGCCGGGGTCGGAGCGGCGCTACGGAAAGCGCCAGAGCCTCGCGAAACGCCCGCACAGCGGGATGCTGACCTCGCCCTGCCCGTGCCGCGGTGAACAGCAGCCGGGACCTCGG
Source organism: Lentzea sp. NPDC058436 (assembly GCF_042721515.1). NCBI lineage: Bacteria > Bacillati > Actinomycetota > Actinomycetes > Pseudonocardiales > Pseudonocardiaceae > Lentzea > Lentzea sp. NPDC058436. The sequence continues at coordinate 496,865 of NZ_JBHXLF010000003.1, read as the reverse complement.
TTCCGGCAGCTCGTGCAGGTCGACGGTGATCTCGCGGTCGTACCAGACCAGGTCGGGCAGCAACGCGACCGCGAGACCCCGTTCCACGAACCGCAGCTTCACGAGCACATCGGTCGAGGAGAAGCGCACGTCGGGCTCAAAACCGTTGTGGCGGCACCAGTTCACGTTGAAGATCCGCTGCGGGAAGCCCTCGGTCTCCATGATCCACGGGTAGGAGCCGATCTCGTCCACCGGCAGTCCACGCGGGACGGCGAGCCGGATCGGGTCCCGGGTCAGTTCCCGGTACTCCAGGCCGGAGAACCGCGCCTCCGGCTGGTCGGGCCACTCCTCCACGAAGACGAGGTCGAAGTCCCTGGCGTTCAACGCGGAAAGCGCTTCCGCCGGGTCGAGCACCTGGAACTCGATCCGCAGCGACGGGTGCTCGTCCCTCATGCGCGCCAGCGTCGCCGGGATCAGCGCCAGTGCCGCCGTCTGGAACGTCGCCACCCGCAGCGTGCCGGTGATCTCGTGCAGCGAGGCGGCGACCTCGGACTCTGCCTGGTCCAGCCGGGTGAGGACGTCCTCGGTGTGCCGCACCAGGATCTCGGCCTGCGGGGTGAGCTTCACGCGCCTGCCCACCGGCTCCAGCAGGGGCACGCCGACCTCGGTCTCCAGCAACGACAGCTGCTGCGACACCGACGACGGGCTGTAGTTCAGCGCCTGCGCGACGGCGGCGAGCGTCCCTCTCCGGGAAAGCTCGCGGAGCAGTCGCAGACGGTGGAGGTCGAACATCCGATCATTATCGGCTACGCTCCCGCTACCGCCCCCTGAGAAAACGTGCTGTCCTCAGCACGCTTTGAGGAGGTATCGGTATGTCCAAACGACTCCGCATCGCCGCGGGGCTCGCGCTGGCAACCGGTCTGCTCGTGTCGGTCGCCCCGGCACAGGCCCAGGTCGAAACCGGTCCGTGGACCAGCTACTCACCGTCGTTCACCGTCCAGGAACGCGGCTGCGGCACCGTCAACAACCTGACGTTCCAACTCACCTGCTCCACCGCGAGCGGTGACCAGCGTGCCGAGCGGCGTTACGCCACTTACACCGGCGGCACGCGCCAGTTCGAGGGGAGCTTCCGGATCACGAGTCTCGGCGGCACCCGCGTCAGTCTCAAGCAGACGTTCCGGGAGGCACCCAGCGCGGGACCGTTCTGGATGCTCGCCGTGGAGCGCGGCGGCCGTCTCTACGCCGTGCACGGGGGCGCCACCGTCGCCACCGGCGCGACCGTGGGTGCCACCGTGCGCGTGAACACCGTGCACAACACGGCCACGGAACACCGCACGTACATCAACGGCTCGCGTGCGCACACCTACGCGAGTTCGGGTACGAGCTTCTACGACAAGTTCGGCGCGTACCGGACGTCGAGCGGCCAGGGCCCCGCCACGGTCGTGTGGAGCAACGTCAAGTTCTGGCGCAAGTGATCAGGCGACTCACCCTGGTGGGACTGCTGTTCCTGGCTGCCTGCGGCCAGGAACAGCAGGACCCGGTGCTGACGTCCGAGCTGACCTCGCCCGTCGACGTGACGCTGCACTGGCGTCCGGTGGAGGGGTCGGCCGGACAGGTCGTCGAGTATGCGAACACGGCCGACGGCGAGTACACGGTCCTGGAGTTCGCCGGACCGGCGAAGGACACGTTCCGGCACCCGGACCTGATCCCGGAAACCCAGTTCTACTACCGGGTCCGGCTGCTCACGGGCACCGCTTCGGCCACTGTGGACGTCGCGCTGCCCCCTGGCGACGACGTGCCGGAGATCGAGGGGCCGGACTGGACCGCGCCGGTCAAGGCAGGCGGCGGGAAGACGCCGGTCTCCTCACCCGAGGCGGCGGCGTCGGGTCTGAAGGCCGAGGTGAAGCACGCCAACGGGATCCTGTTCACCTGGGAGGACAGGGCGTCGGACGAGGACGGCTACCTGGTCGAGGTCAGGCCGGCGGGCGCGGCGGACTACCGCGTCGCCGTGCAGCTCGACCCGGACACCACGTCGTACGGGGTGATCACACTCCCAGACGAGAAAACCGCGACCTATCGGGTGCGGGCGTTCCGGTTCGGAACCGCGTCGAACCTGACGCGGCAGACGACGGGGAAGGTCTGAGCGCCTGTCTGCCGCACCACGCGCTCGCGGCGAGAAGTAACGCCGCGAGCGCGTAGGGCCATGTCGTGAGTTCCGTGATCGCGAGCAGGACGTTGACCGCGGACAGCAGGCCGAAAACGCCGCTGAGCAGCCACCAGGTGAGTTGGTCGTCGTGTGTGCGGGCCGTCATGGCGGCCGGGTTACCCGTTCTCGACGACCTTCACACCATCTTCTTCCTCTTTTTTCTCGCCGCGGCGGCGCATGAACCCGAAACCGGGGATGCCGAGGATCGCCTGGCGCATGTCGCTCGTGACCTCCAGCAGCTGGTGGACCTCCGGTCCGACCTTGTCCAGAGTCGCCAGGATCGGAAGGATGTCGCTGGTCAGGTGCTCCGTGAGCACCGGCAGCTCGTCGACGAGCTTGATCGCGGCCTCGACCTCGTGCGGTGAGAGCTCGTCCACGAACCGCTTCGCGAGCGGCTGGGCCTGCTTCGCGATCGGTTCGTAGATGCCGATCAGCTCGTTCGCCGTGTCCGCGGTGCGGCCCGCTGTCGTGACGACCAGGCCCGCCCGTTCGGCGACGTCGCTCGCGCTCGCCGTGATCGCGCGGACCTCGACGACCGCCTTCTCCGCGTCCGACACGACGTTCGCCGTGCGGTCGACCAGGTCGTCGGCCCTGCGCACGATGCCGTCGACGGCGTCGATCGTGCCGTTCACCTTGCGGACGAGCTGTTCGACCTCACCGATCAGGCTCAGCACGCGGCTGGGCACGGCCGCGACGGCCGCTGTCGTGTCGAGTGCGGTGTTGAGCGCCTGCTTGGCAAGTCCCATGCCGGGGATCTCCATGCGTCCACTCTGCCTTAAACGTTGGTCGGTTCGGCGTAACGCCATTCGGTTTTCAAAACTGTCAGACCTCCGGATTACCGTTCCTGATGTCTGCCAGTCGGTGGACCGGACGAACCGGGAACCATGCGCCGTCCGAAGTTGTCAGAGCTGCGGGTTAGCATCCCCGGCGGGCGAGGGAGGGGCGCGTTATGTCTTGGTGGCACCGGATCAGACGCATTATCTCCGGTGGAGGGCGGGAGTCGGCGAGTTTCGTCGCGGCACTGCTGGGTGTGCTGGTGCTCGCGGGCGCCGCGCTCGGGCAGGGAATCTCCCGGACGTCGGTCGCGGTGTCGGACGGGCTCACCTGGCTGGGCGACGACCAGCGCGGTGAGGTCGTGCAGGTCAACCCGGTGTCGGGCAAGCCGCAGACGCGCCTGCAGATCAGCGGGCCGGACTCGCAGCTGGAGATCGCGCAGGAGGACGGCAGGCTGATCGTCCTGAACCGGCGCACCGGCGAGATCACCGTGATCGACCTGGCCACGCTGCTCGCGTCGGGCCGCCGTCAGGCGCCACCCGGTGCGACGAGCAAGGTGCTGGTGGCGAACGGACTGGTGTTCGTCGTCGACCGCGCCTCCGGTGCCGTGCACACCGCGGACCCCCTGACGCTGGCCGACATCGGGCAGCCGTGGCAGGCGGGGCAGCCGCTGGCCGACGCCGTCGTGGACGAGCGCGGCGTGCTGTGGCTGGTCGACCACGGCGGCACGCTGAGGTCGCTCGACTGGTCCGACGACGAGGAGAAGTTCCAGGAGCGGTCGCAGCGCCAGGTCACAGGAGCCGGGCCGCGCACCGTTCTCGTGCCGCACGACCAGGGCGTGACGCTGATCGGTCTCGACGGCGGTGTCGTCGTGCGCGACGGCACGGGTGAGGACGTCGACTCGTCGACGGACCGCTCGGACGCCGAGGTGATCGCCGCGCAGACCTCGCCGCTCGGCCTGGTGCCGGCCTCCGTGCCGTCGTCCTCGGTCGTGGTGCTGGTCGTCGGCCGTGACGTGCTGCGGGTCGACGTGGGCGCCATGGGGTGCCCGAACCCCGGCCGTCCCGCGGTGTTCCGCGACAAGGTCTACGTGCCCTGCAAGGGATCCGGCAAGGTCATCATCCTCGACCGCGGCGGCAACCGCGGTGGCGACGACGTGCGCACGTCCGGCGGGGCCGACCCCGAGCTGATCTTCGACGACGGCCGGTTGTTCGTGAACGTGCCGGGCTCGTCCACGGGTGTGCTGATCGACCCGGACGGCGCCACGCGCACGATGACGATCCGCAGCCCCGAGCTCCCGGTGAAGGACCCGGACCGCTCGCCGCCGCCGTCCGTGCCGCCGCCTCCGCCGCCGAACCCGAACGAGCCGACCAAGCCGCCGCGCAACCCCGGCAACGGCACGAACAACAACCCGACGACCGAGGTGTCCACGCCTCCGTCGGTTCCCTCCACGCCACCGTCGGCAGGGGGCACCGCTCCCGGCGCGCCCGCCGGGGTGTCGGTGCGGGAGAAGTCGCGCAGCTCGTCGGCGCTCGTCGTGACGGTGAGCTGGAACGCGGCCACGTCCGCCGATCCGATCGTGGGCTACACGGTGTCGGGCTCCGGCTCGTTCTCCGGTGGCTCGGTGTCGGCGCAGACCGCCGCTACGTCCGCCGACCTGACGGTGCCGTGCACGGGCACCACGTTCTGCTCCGGCGGCAGGCTCGACGTGACGGTGCGCGGCTCGACGGCGACGACGGCCGGTGCCGCGGGCATGGCCGCCTTCACGGTGTCCGCGCCGAACAACCCGCCGCCGCCTCCGCCGGTGACGACCACGACCACGCCTCCTCCGCCGCCACCCCCGCCGCCGGTGACGACCACGACGACGCCTCCGCCGCCACCTCCGCCTCCGCCGTCGCTGCCGACCGCGGGTGCCGTGGTGATCAACAGCATTACCGGCGGCCGGATGGTGCCGAGGCGCACCGTGAACATGACGCCGCCGGCGGACTGGGCGAGCCACAACGGGCGCTGCGAGGTCGTGAACAGGACGCAGGGCTACTCGGTCGGCATCGCCTGCAACGCCACCACGGCGCAGATCGACGTGGAGGAGGGCAGCAACTCGATCGTCGTGCGCGCCTACGCCGCGTCCGGCGCGGGGCAGGTCGACTCGGCGGCCCGCAACGTGATCTACACGAGTGACGGCTGCCTGCCGAACAAGCCGACGTGCATCCCCCAGCAGATGCCTGCCGGAGCCGGGACCGCGCCGATGGGCGCGGGTGGACTGGGACTGCTGGCGGTCGCGTTCCTGCTGCGCGTCGGTGTTCGTCGTGGAGATGAGGAAAAGTGATCGACACCGGTGAGGTCTCCGCCTTCCGCGACCTGCACACCCGCCTCGGCGACGCGGTCGAGAGCGCCGTGCGAGGCAAGCGCGACGTGATCGACCTCGTGCTGGTGGCGATGTTCGCGGGCGGCCACGTGCTGCTGGAGGACGTGCCCGGCACGGGGAAGACGACGCTCGCGCGTGCCGTCGCCGGCGCGCTGGGCGGGGTGTCGCGGCGCGTGCAGTTCACGCCCGACCTGCTGCCGTCCGACGTCACGGGCACCTCGGTCTACGACCCGCAGACGGGCCAGATCCGGTTCCGGCCGGGCCCGGTGTTCGCGAACATCGTGCTGGCGGACGAGATCAACCGCGCGGCGGCCAAGACGCAGTCGGCGTTGCTGGAGGTCATGGAGGAGCGGACCGTCACGATCGACGGCATCGGGCACACGGTGCCCGACCCGTTCCTCGTGGTGGCCACGCAGAACCCGATCGACCTCGACGGCACGTACCGGCTGCCCGAGGCGCAGCTCGACAGGTTCATGCTGCGCACCTCCATCGGCTACCCGTCGGTGGAGGACGAGCTGGACGTGCTGCGTCCCGGCAGCGGCGCGGGCCGGATCGCCGACGTGCGCACGGTGTCGTCGCCGCGCGAGGTCAGCTCGTTCAGCGGTCGCCTGGCGCTGCTGCACGTCGCCGACCCGATCCTGCAGTACATCTCGGCGCTGGGCACGGGCACGCGGTCCGACGACCGGCTGCGCCTGGGCACCTCGACCCGTGGCCTGCGCACGCTCGTGCGGTGCGCGCAGGTGTACGCGGCGTCGAAGGGCAGGCACTTCGTCGTGCCGCAGGACGTCCAGGACATCGCCGAGCCGGTGCTGGCCCACCGCCTGGTGCTGACGCGGGAGAGCGTCCTGTCGGGCGTCACGACGTCCGAGGTGCTGGCCGACGTGCTCTCGCGCGTGCCGGTGCCCAAGCCAGCAGCGCAATGAGACTCACCGTGCGCGGCACCGGGGTGACGGTGCTGGGCCTGCTGATGCTCGGGTTCGGCCTGTGGTGGCGTTACGCGGGCATGGCGGCGTTCGGCCTGGCGCTGACCGCACTGGTCGTCGCCTCGACCGTCTCCGTGCTGGTGGCGTCACCGCTGTCCGTCACCCGCACCGTCCGTCCCCGCACCGTGCCGCGCCTGGCGCGCTGCAACGGCCGCCTGGAACTCTCGTCCACGGGCCGCTGGCCGGTGGCGCTCGACGCGGTCGACATGGTGGCGGGCTCCCCGATGGACGTGGACGTGCCGCTCCTGGCACCGGGCGCGGTGGAGGCCGTCGACTACGCCATCCCGACCGAACGCCGTGGCGTGTTCGACGTGGGCCCGCTGACGTTGCGCCGCAAGGGCCTCGCGGGCCTGGCGCAGGCCCGCACCGTGCTGGGCGAGGTCGTCCAGGTGCGCGTCGTCCCCCGAGTGCTCCCGGTCCGAGGCCTCCCGTCCGGAGCCCGCCGGGGCCAGGTGGGCGCCGACGAACGAGTCGAACGGGGCGGCACCGACCTGGTGGGCCTGCGCGAGTACGTGCCGGGCGACGACCTGCGCCGCCTGCACTGGGCGACGTCCGCCCGCACCGGCACCTTGATGATCCGCGAGGACGCCGACCCGGCCCGCCCGCACCTGGCCGTGCTGCTGGACGACAGCACCACCTCGTACGCCGAGGCCCAGCGCTTCGAGGAGGCCGTGGAGGTGGCGGCGTCCCTCATCACCTCGGCGCTGGACCAGGGCCACCCGGTCCGCCTGCTGACGTCGTCCGGCGGCACCGACATCGAGGAGCAGCAGGACTCCGCGCCGATCCTGGCGTCCCTGGCCGACCTCGAACTGCAGGACGTGGACGGCCGCCCGACGGTGCCGGTGCGCGACCTGGACGTGGTCGCCGTGGTGAGCGGGACGACGGTCCCGGCGCTGGTGCTGGAGGCGGGCAGGGCGGCGTTCGGCACGGTGCTCGTGGTGGACGAGCAGCGGCCGGTGAGCGCGGCGGGCACGGTGCTGGTGCTCAGCGGTGAGCGCGCCGAGGACCTGGTCGACTCGTGGAACGCGGTGGTGGCGCGATGAGCCGCAGGAACGGCGGTGGCGACGCGAGTGGCGGCCGTGGTGGGGCGAGCGGTGTGGGTGACGGCGACGCGGCAGACAGCCGTGGTGGTGTCGGCGGCGTGCCGAACCGCGCGAGCGGCAGCACTCCGAACAGCGGACCCAACCGCGCGAGCGGCAGCGCACCTAACCGCGCACCCAGCAGCGCGAGCGGCGGCAGCGCACCCAACCGCGCACCCAGCAGCGCGAGCGGTGGCAGCGCACCCAGCAGCAAACCAAACCGCGGCGGTGCACCTAACCGCGCACCCAGCAGCGCGAGCGGCGGCAGCGCACCCGGCAGCAAACCAAACCGCGCGAGCAGCAGCGGGCCCAGCAGCGCGAGCGGCGGCGGCGCGGCGACCGCGTCCCTCCTCAAGTACGCCTGGGTCACCGCCCTCCTCCTCGTCGCCTCCCTCCAGCTGGCCCAGGCCTGGGACGGCGCCACCCTCTACTTCGGACTCGCCTCCGTCACCGGTTTCCTGGCCGTCCTCCTCAAACGCTTCGTCCCGGCCGGACTGGCCGCCCTCGGCGTCATGGTCCTGGCGATGGCCGGCGGGTTCTTCCTGGCCCGCGGCGCCTCCCCGAACCGCGACCCGGCGTGGGTGCTGCTGGACACCGTGCCGAGGCTGCTCACGGCGGCACGCCCCGCACCCGCGACGCCCGAACTGCTCGTGCCCGGCCTGCTGCTGATCATCGGTGTCTCCATGGGCGCCCTGCTGTCCGTCACCAGGCGCGGCACGGCCCTGTTCGTGCCGGCGCTCGGGGCGGCGGCGCTGTACGTGTCGGCGGCGCTGCTCACCACGGGGCGCTCGGACCGGTACGGGCTCATCGCGCTCACGTTGGTGGTGCTGCTCGCGCTGGGGTGGCTGGTCATCGACCGGCGCGGGCCCGTCCTGCCGCCCGCGGTGCTCGCGACGGCGATGGCCGCGCTCACGTTGCTCACGTTCGTGCTGCCCACCAACGGTTTCGAGCCGCGCAGGCTCGTCACGCCGCCGGTCACCGACATCGCCATCTCGAACCCGTTGCCGCAGCTCGCCTCGTGGGCGGCGCAGGGGGAGGCGGAGCTGTTCCGGATGCGCGGGCCCGAGGTGCCGGTGCGGCTGGTGACGCTCAGCCGGTACTCGGGGGCGTCGTGGGAGGCGGCCTCGACGTACGGGCCGCTCGGCGTGGTGGACGCGCCGGACCTGCCGACCGGCGGGAAGTTCCAGGACGCCAGCGTGGACCTGCGGATCACCGGGCTGCAGGGAGAGTGGCTGCCGGGGGTCGGGAAGCCGCAGTCGGTGTCTTTGAGCAACGCCATGGTCGACCCGGACACCGGGTCGCTGGTCGTGGCGGAGGGGCTCAAAACCGGGCTGAGCTACACCGTCCGGGGCGTCGTCGAGACGCCCGCGGACACCGACCTCATCGAGGCGCAGGTTCCCACCACGGCAACGAAGTACACGGCGTTGCCGCGGTTGCCGTTCACGTTGTCGGAGTACGCGCGGCAGGCTACGCAGAACGCGCGCACGCCGTACGAGAAGGCCGTCGCGCTGGAACAGGTCGTGCGGCTGGGCCGAAGGCCGGACGCCGAGGCGCCGGTCGGGTCGTCCTACGCGCGGCTGGAGACGTTCCTGTTCGGCTCGGCGGGGGAGTCCGGCGCGGGCGCGGGGACGGCGGAGCAGTTCGCGTCGGCCTACGCGGTGCTCGCGCGGGCCGTCGGGTTGCCGACGCGCGTGGTCGTCGGGTTCCAGCCGGTGCCCGAGGAGAACGGTGAGCGGATCGTGCGGGCCGCGGACGCCACCGCGTGGCCGGAGGTGTACTTCAGCGGGTGGGGCTGGGTCGCGTTCGATCCCGTGTCCGGCAACGGAAGCGGGCCGAGCGCCGCGTCGAAGCGCGAGGTGCTGAACAGGCTCGCGTCGACCACCGCGAAGCCGACGCCGACCTCGCTCGCGTCGGTGCCGCCGCTGGTGCAGCCGACGGCGGTGAGTCCCGACGCGGTCGCCGCGCCCGAGGCCGCGAAGTCGTTCCCCTTCTGGGTGTTCACGCCCGTGCTGCTGCTCGTCGCGCTTTACGCGGCACGCACGTCGCGGCGCCTCAGACTCAGGGCGGCGGGACCGGTCGGCGCGTGGAACGAGGTGCTCGACTCGTTGCAGCTCGCGGGACTCAGGCCGAGACCGAGCCGCACCGTGCCGGACGTCGCGCGCGAGTGGGGAGAGGCGGGCGCGCAGCTCGCGGTCATGGTCGACCAGGCCGCGTTCGCGCCGCGGCCGACCCAGCACGAGAACAGCTGGCGACTCGCCCGTCAGGTGAAGAAAGCGGTGCGGCGCAAGGCTTCCTGGTGGCGCAGAATCGTGTGGGCGGTCGACCCGAGACCGTTGTTCCGCCGCTGACGGATCAGCGCACGACCTGGGCCGGGATGCAGTTCTTGCCCGTGACCTTGAGCAACGCCTCGCACAGCGACGGCGCGATGTCCGTCTGGAACGGCCCGAGCCACACGAACTGCGTGAACCTCGTGTCGTTGGGGACGATGGCCGAGCAGACGTCGTCGCGTCTGCTCAGGAACGCGCTCTGGCCGCGCAGCGCGGGGTTCGCGTTCTCGCGGTGCCGCACCCACATCGTCTCGTAGTCCAGCAACGTCCTGACGTCCTCTGCCCGCATCGCACCCTCCAGCGAGTGCAGCACGAGGACGGACGATCCCGGGTCGCATGGCATGTCGGTGTAGTCCAGCTGAACGGGCTCGGCGGACGTCGTCGGTGTGGCGCCGGTGTTCTCGGGGGCGTCCGGCTGGAGGTTGCCGCCGATCAGCACGCCGATCCCGATGCCGATGACGAGTGGAATCGCTGCCCACGCCACGAGTGTGCGGCGCTTTCCTCCACGGGCGAACATCGGTGGGCCGGCATAACGAGCGCTTTGCACCGGGGGACCGTACGCCAATCCGTGCGGACGCAACAACACTGGCCCGAACCGACCAGTTCTTGCACCGCAAGTTCGTTCGGTGGAAGGCGCACCGCCTCGGTGACGGCGCCCTCACGCGCTGCGTCAGTTCTTGTTGGCGCACACCTTCGCGGAACCGCCACGCTCCCCGTTGGTGCCGATCGCCGCGATCTGGAAACAACGGCGGTCGCCGCCACCGTCCTCGATGACGTGCTTGGTGCCGCCACCGGTCACCGTGACCACCGCGTACGGCTTTTCGCCTGTCACGTCGACCACCACGAACTGGGCGTCGCCGTCGCTCGGGTCGGTCCACTCCAGCTCGATCGCCCTGCCCTTGTACTCGGCGCGCTTGAGCACGGGGACGAACCGCGGGTCGCTGTTCGGCGTTGGTCCAGCGTCCGCCGAATCGGACGTCGGCACGGGCAGTGTCGTTGTCGTCACAGGGGGTTGGGCCTGCTGGCCCTCGCCGCCGCGGTTGAGGAAGATGCCCGCGGCGAGCCCGCCCGTCACCGCGATCACGGCCAGCAACGCGAGCACCGCACCGCGTTTGCTCTTGCGGACCGGCCCCGTCATCGGCTCGACGGGAGGCAGGTCCACCGTCGGTAGCACCGCGACCGGCTGCGGGCGCGGAGGAGGAGGCGGCGGGACGAAGTCGTGCTGCCGGTAGGTCAGGTCTTCGAGACGACTCTGCCAGGAGTCGTCGCGTTCGGGCTCAGGTTCGGGTTCCGGTGCCGCTTCCGGCTTGAACCCGCGCGGGCCGAACCCCGGCGCCTCGGTCGGGCCCTCGGGGTAGAACTCGGGGCGTTCGCCCAGCATCGACGTCGCGTCGGGGTCCACAGAGGACAGCGCGGTGCCCGCGTTCGCCGCCATCAGCGCGTCCCGCAGTTCCAGTGCCGAACCGAAGCGCTCGGCCCGGTCCTTGCGCAGGCAGCGGCTGATCACGGCGACGAGCCACGCCGGCACGTCGAACCGGGTGAGCGCGCGGGGTTCGCCGGTGCTGACCCGGCCGACGTAGGACAGCAGCGTGTCCTCGTCCGGGTTGTCCGAGGCGAACGGGGGTTTGCCCTCCAGCAACGTGAACAGCGTCGAGCCGAGCGACCAGACGTCGTCGGCGAACGACGGCGTGCCGCCCTCCAGCATCTGCGGTGCCGCGTGCCGGTAGCTGACCATCTGCAGTGACGCGGAATGTCCCGCGTCGGCGCCGCGGGCGATGCCGAAGTCGGCCAGCACGTACGAAGTCGGGAGCACCAGGACGTTCTGCGGCTTCACGTCGCGGTGCAGGATGCCCTGGCCGTGCGCGAACGCCAGCGCGTCCGCCACCGCGATGCCCGCCGCCACCACGTCCTGCACGGGCAACGGGCCCATGGCGCGCAACCGGTCGTGCAGCGAGCCCCGCTCGTAGAACTCCATGACGATGCTCGGGCGGCCGTCCGGCAGCGTGCCGGTGTCGAGCACCGTGACGATGTGCGGGTGCTGGCGCCCCAGTTCGACGGTGATCGCGAGCTCGCGCCGGAACCGCGCCACCGTGGCCGGGTCCGTCACCTGCAGGACCTTGACCGCGACGTCGCGGCCGAGACCGTCCTGACGGGCGCGGTAGATCGTGCCCTCACCACCGTGCGCGATCACGCGGAAGGCGCTGTAGCCGGGCAACGCGATCTCGGGCGCCTGCGCGGCACCCTGCGCGGGCGCCCAGGCCATCAGATCGTCTTCCACCAACGGATCCTATCCCGGAGCGATGGGGTCACCGCTGAACGTTCGGGAGGATCGGTGCGAAAGGTTCGGATCAGTCGCCGACGACTTTCACCTGAAGTCCCAGCGCCTGCAGCATTCCGGTGAGCATGACGCGCGTGTTGTCCTCTGCCCGCCTGAGCAACTCGGACTGCTTCGCGGCCTCCGCGAGCTTGGCCTCCGCCGCGACGTAGAACTTCTGCTGGTCAGGAGGCCCAGCCAGCGCCTGCAGGTCGTTGATCAGGCCGCGTTCCTGGCTGAAGACGTACGACCTGTCGTGGTGCAGGTTCGGCTTGTCCAGCTGGGGCTTCGGCACGCGCAGCTCGACGGTCTTGCCGTCCGGCGACAGGACCAGCCCGTCGTCCTTGAGCGTCCCGAAGTCCACGAAGGCGTTGACCGACCCGGCCGCGACGAACAGCGTGCGTTCGCCGGCCAGTGCCGCCGGCACCCACTTCACGTCGTTCTCGATGTCGAGCACGACCTGGAACTCGCCCGCCGCCGCGTGGTACTGGCTCAGGTCCCGGACGGACTTGAGCATCGCGGGTTGACTGCGGTCGATCGATTGGTCACCCATGGGCCTGAATTGGCCGAAGACGAACACCGCCGCGCCGAGGAGAATGACGACGACCGCGAACACTGCTCCACGCATCACCCAGCGCCTGTCCACCGCGTAGGAGTACCCGTGAGGTGATGCGCACACACGGTCCGTATGGGCTAATCGACCCGTGCGGAATCAGTTCCGTGTCCACGTGGTTGGCTTGGACGAGACGAGAGCTATTGATCAGGAGGCACGCGGTGGACCCGGAGAACCTGTACGAGGTGGACTCGGAGGTGCCGGACCTCACGGGTGCGGTGCTGCTGCACCACTTCGAGGGCTTCATGGACGCCGGCGCCGCGGGCCGCCTGCTCTCCGAGCACCTGCTGGAGACGCTGGAGAGCCGTGTCATCGCGCGGTTCGACGTGGACGGACTGATCGACTACCGCTCGCGCCGCCCGCTGATGACCTACGCGACCGACCACTGGGAGGACTACGCCGCCCCCGAACTGGTCGTGCACCTGCTGTGGGACAGCGCCGGACACCCGTTCCTGCTGCTCACCGGCCCCGAGCCGGACCGCGGCTGGGAGGCGTTCATCCAGGCCGTGCGCTCACTCATCGACCGCTGGGGCGTGCGTCTGACCGTGGGCTTCCACGGCATCCCCATGGGCGTGCCGCACACACGGCCGTTGAACGTCATCGGGCACGCCACGCGCCCTGAGCTGGTGAGCGAGTACCAGCCGTTCTTCAACCGCGTGCAGGTGCCGGGCAACGTGTCGGGCCTGCTGGAGTTCCGCCTGGGCCAGGCAGGCCACGACGCGATGGGCTTCGCCGCCCAGGTGCCGCACTACCTAGCGCAGTCCCAGTACCCGACGGCCGCCGTGACGCTGCTGGACGCCGTGGCGCGCGCCTCGGGCCTGGCCCTGCCCATTGGTTCGCTCGTCGAGGCCGCCCAGGCCGCCGACGCGGAGATCCACCGCCAGGTCGCCGACTCCGAAGAGGTCGCCCAGGTAGTGGAAGCGCTCGAGCGGCAGTACGACGCGTTCATCCAGACTGTCGGCACCACCGACATCCCCAGCGCGGACGAGCTGGGCGCCGAGTTCGAACGGTTCCTCGCCGAGCAGCAGCGTCCGCCGGACCACCTGTAGGAGCTTGTGATGGCCACCTGGGACGACGTGCACAGGATCGCCACCTCCATGCCCGACGTCACGGAGCGGGTGCGCGAGGGCGTCGTCGACTGGCGGGTCAAGGACAAGCTGTTCGTCTGGGAACGGCCGCTGCGCAAGACCGACCTGTCGGCACTGGGCGCGGCGGCTCCCTCCGGCCCGATCCTGGCCGCGCGGGTGCCCGACCTCGGGGCCAAGGAGGCGCTGCTGGCCTCCGACTGTTCGGTGTACTTCACGACGCCGCACTTCAACGGGTATCCGGCGATCCTGGTGCGGCTGGAGCACATCGAGGTGGGGGAGCTGGAGGAACTGATCGTGGAGGCGTGGCACGCACGGGCGCGGCGCCGCTGATGCTGGTGTCGTGGATCCACGAGGTGGCGGGCGAGCCGCTGCTGCTCGACGGGGACCCGATAGCCCAGTCCAGGGAGAACACCTGGATGCTCGGGCTCGCGGAAGGGGAGTCGCCCTCGGCGGGGGACGTGGTCGCCGCCTTCCAGGAGACCGCCCGGCTGCTCGGCGAGCGGGTGTCGGCGATGGGAAGGACCGCGACGTTCTACGTGTGGCACGACGAGCGGTCCGGCCACCTGAGGTGCTCGACCACGTCGTCGTCACGTGACGCGTTGCCGTTCGGCGCCCGCGTGGACTCCTCGGCGGCGTTGGACTCCGTTGTGGGCGGATTTCTCCGTGACCCCGGCGGAGTGGTCCTGTGGCAGGACCTGCGGGAGCCCGAAGACGCCGAGGAGCAGGAGCACGTGGTCCGGGTCTGGGCGGTGGAGCTTGGCTAGCGAGTCGTCTTCAAGGTGCGGTCGAAGACGTTGACGAGCAGGAACACGAGGCTCGTGACGACGAGGAACACCGCCATCTCGTGCAGGCCGCGCGTGTCGACGGTGTCACCGAACACAAGTCCCAGCACGACGGCCGACACGATGGCACCGAGGTAGCCGAACGTGCGCAGCAGGCCAGCCGACGCGCCGACGGAGGCGGGATCGGCCTGCCGGTACACGGCGTTCTGCAGCGCCAGGCTGGTGAGGCCCTGCGGAACGCCGCTCAGCACCGTCACCGCCAGAAGTATCCACAGCGGACTCGACGTCCCCAGCGCGAGCAGCAGCGCGCAGACCGCGACCTGGCCGACCGCCGCGACGATCAGCTTGCCGCGCAACGCTTCCGTGCGTCCGGTGAGCGCGGACACGGCGACGCCGACGCCGAACACCGGGAGTATCACCAGACCCGCCTGGCCCGCGGTGAACCCGCGTTCCGCCTGCAACCACTGCGTGAAGCCGAAGATGAAGCTGTACGACACGAGGTACGCGAGCAGCGCGCGGACGTAGGTGATCATCAGCGGCGTGTTCAGGCCGCCGAGGCCGAACACCCGCCCGCGTTCCCGCGACTCGGGCCGTGACCGGGGGAAGTAGCGCCACCCCAGCACGAACGCGGCCAGGGCGAACGGCACGTTGATCGCGAGCGTCGTGCGCCAGCCGCCGAAGTCGACCAGCAGTCCGCCGAGCGGCGGGCCGAGCACGGAGACGGTCTGGGTGGAGATCGCGAGGATCGTGAGGACACCGCCGGGGCTGTCGTCGCCCGTGCGGTCGGCCTCGTCGCGCAGCAGGCGCATCGCCGCGGGGTAGCCGGCGCACGTGCCGAGGCCGAGCAGCACCCGTGCCACGACGAGCACGGCCAGGTTCGGCGCGAAGGTGCCGAGCACACCGGCGACCCCGACGAGCGCGGTCGCCGGGAGGAACAGCCTGCGCGGCCCGTAGGTGTCGATCAGGCGGCCCGCCACCGGCTGCCCGATCGCCGTGGCCACGTACAGCGAGGTGATCAGCCACGCCGTCGCCGAGGGCGGTTCGCCGAACGACGCTCCGATCGGCACCAGCGCGACCGACAGGATCGTCGTGTTGACCGGGTTCAGCACCGCCCCGGCGACCAGGGGCGTGATCAGGCGGCGGTCGAAGCCGGTGGTGGCCGTCATTCGTCCACCACGCGTTCCAGCAGCGTGAGCGCCTCGGCGATCACCTGCCGCTCGGACTCGGTGAACCGCTGCGCGATCAACTCGGTCAGCCGCTCGTTGCGGGCGGCCCGCGCGCCCTGGGCGGCCGCGCGGCCCTCGTCGGTGAGCGTGATCAGCTGGCGCCGCCCGTCGTTCGGGTCGGCCGCGCGCCGGATGAGGCCCTGCTCGTGCAGCGAGGTCAGCGTCTTGGCCATGGACTGGGGCTTCACGCGTTCGGCGCCCGCGAGCTGGCTGGCGGTCGACGGCTCGTCCATCAGCAGCAGCCTGGCCAGCGCGGACGCCTGCGGTGCGCTCAGCTCGTCCACCGACGACTCGTCCTGCAGCTTCCGGCGCAGCCGCCCGACGAGGACGCGCAGCCGTTGGAGGAGGGAGGCGGGGTCGGTCATGATAGACAGCCTAGACTGAACAGTCTGGGCTGTCGATTCTCAGTACGTGACGAACCGGTAGTGCAGGCCGCTGCTCGACTCCAGCCACTCACCGACGCGAACAGGCTCGCGGTCGACGGCCGGCGCGACCGTGTCCCCCTCGAACGACTCGCGGATCTCGGTCATCTCGACGCGGTCGGCGAACGGCAGCGTCGCCGCGTACACCGCCGACCCGCCGATCACCCACAGGTCACCGGTGACGTCCGCGAGCGCCTTCTCCAGGCTGTCGAACGTCTCCACGCCGTCCTGGGGCGTGCGCGACAGCACCAGGTTGCGGCGTCCGGGCAACGGGCGGAAGCGCGGCGGCAGCGACTCCCAGGTGCGGCGTCCCATGAGGACGGCCGCGCCCGCCGTGATCTCGCGGAAGTGTTTCATGTCCTCGGGGACGTGCCACGGGATGGCGTTGTCGCGGCCGATCACGCCGTTCGCGGCCTGCGCCCAGATCAGGCCGATCACACCGCCACCGGCGCCTTGATGCCGGGGTGCGGGTCGTAGCCCTCGATCGTGAAGTCCTCGTAGGCGTAGTCGAACAGGGAGCCGGCGTCGGCCATCTTCAGCTCCGGGAACTCCCGCGCGTCACGGCTGAGCTGCAGTTCGACCTGCTCGACGTGGTTGTCGTAGATGTGGCAGTCGCCGCCGGTCCAGATGAAGTCGCCGACGCCGAGGCCGGTCTGCGCGGCGATCATGTGCGTCAGCAGCGCGTAGGAGGCGATGTTGAACGGCACGCCGAGGAACAGGTCCGCGCTGCGCTGGTAGAGCTGGCAGGACAGCTTGCCGTCGGCGACGTAGAACTGGAAGAACGCGTGGCACGGCGGCAGCGCCATGTTCGCGATCTCGCCGACGTTCCAGGCGGAGACGATGATCCGGCGCGAGTCCGGGTTCGTCCTCAACGTCTTCAGGACCTCGGCGATCTGGTCGACGTGCCCGCCGTCCGGGGTGGGCCACGAGCGCCACTGCACGCCGTAGACCGGGCCGAGCTCGCCCTCGGGGGAGGCCCACTCGTCCCAGATGGACACTCCGTGGTCCCGCAACCACTTCACGTTGCTGTCTCCGCGCAGGAACCACAGCAGCTCGTACGCGATCGACTTGAAGTGGACCTTCTTCGTCGTGATCAGCGGGAAGCCCGCGGCGAGCGGGTAGCGCAGCTGGTGGCCGAAGATCGACCGCGTGCCGGTGCCGGTGCGGTCCTCCTTGCGCACGCCCTCTTTCAGGACGTGGCGGAGCAGGTCTTCGTACTGCGTGTCGGGCATGCCCGCACCCTAGCTCCAGTGGTTGAACGACGTCAGCTTTGACACGTCCCTGCGCACGGCCACGGAGAACTTCTCCGCGGGGTGCCCGAGCGGCACCATCGCCGCGATCTCCCACTTGTCCGGCACGCCCAGCAGCTCCAACGCCTCGGCGTGGTGCACCCGGATCACCGTGGTCAGCGTGGTGCCGAGCCCCAACGCGCGCGCCGCCACGCAGAAGTTCTGCACGGCCGGGTAGACCGACGCGTGCACCGGTCCGATGTCGATGCCCGCCACCAGCGAAGGCAGGCGGGGCATGAGGAAGAACACGATCACGGGCACGGACGCGAGGGTGTCGGCGAGGTGGTTCGCGGACCGGTTGATGCGCAGGCCGGTCTCGTCGGTGCGCTCGGGCGCCATCTCGGAGTACCGCGTGAACGCGCTGCGGTACAGCCTGCCCACCTCCGCGCGCACGCCGGCGTCCGTGATCACCAGGTAGCGCGTGGGCTGGACGTTGCCGCCCGACGGTCCCTGCTGGGCCGCGCGCAGGCACGTCCACACGTCGTCCTCGGCGACCGGCTCCTCGGTGAACCGGCGGATCGCCCGCGTGGTCATGATCGCTTCGAGCGCGTCCATCAGAACCTCGTCATGTCGGGGCTCAGGCCCAGCTTGAGCATCGAGTACGTCTCCAGCATCCGGCGCGACACGACCGTGTGCTGCGCGGCGACGTGCGCGTCCCGCAGGCAGCGCTGCAACGCCGACGACTCGAACACCGAGCTGCCGCCACCCGCCGCGAACGCCTTCTGCGTCACGTCCGTCGCCTCGCCCGCCGCGAACGAACAGGCCAGCCGCAGCCGTGCCTTCACCGGGTCCGGAGCCTGCTCGCCGTTCACGGCGTGGACCCAGGCCGTGCTCAACGTCTCGTGCAGGAACGCCGCCGCCGATGACAACCGCGCCTCCACCCGCGCGAGCTCGATCTGCACGCCGGTCTGCTCGGCGAGCCGGGACTTCGCGTACTGCGGGACCTTCTCGACGGCCAGCGCCTCGATCTCGTCGATCGCGCGGCGGGCGACACCGAGGCACACGGACGCGACGCCCACGGCCAGGAAGCTGAAGTAGGGGAACACCGTGACCGGTCCCTCGATGCCCGGCGTGATGCCGATCGGCCACACCGCGCGGCGGGCGGGCAGGAAGGCGTCCGAGACGGAGAACTCGTGCGAACTGGTGGCGCGCAGGCCGGCGGCGTGCCACGTGTCGTGGATCGTCACGTCCTCACGCGGATACACGGCCAGACGAGGGCCAACGGGCGTGATCGCGCCACCGATGACCCACGAGGAGTACGAGACGCCGCTGCCCCAGCCCCAACGGCCGGTCACGCGGTAGCCGCCGTCGGCCTCCACGGCCTTCCCCAACGGCGCCGCAGTGCCCGCGATCAACGCGCGCGGGTCGCCGAACACCTCGTCGGCGGCGTCGGTGGGCAGGTACCAGGCCAGCGACGACGAGCAGGTGGTCGTCATCGCGGTCCAGCCGGTCGAGGCGTCCGCGCGCGACAGCTCCTGGAGCTCCCGGCTCCACTCGGGCAGGCCGAGCTCGGCGCCGCCGTAGCGCTTCGGGGCGATCATGCGGTGCACGCCGTGGTCGACGAGCGCGGTCAGCACCGGTTCGGTGAGGGCGCGCTGCTGCTCGGCCAACGGCGCCTCGGCGCGGATCAGGGCGTGGAGATCCATGCGCGCGATCTTGCTCGAACGGCTAGAGCTTGGCGAGCGCCTCAACGAGTGGCTTGAGCTCCGGGACGTCCCCGGCCTCCGACAGCGACTCGGTCAGCACCTCGTCGTGCGTGGGCCGGGCGAGCGCGAGCAGTTCGTGGCCCTTGTCGGTGACCTCGGTGTAGATGCCGCGCCGGTCGGTGGGGCAGAGGTAGCGCGCGAGCAGCCCGCGGTCCTCCAGGCGCGTGACCAGGCGCGTCGTGGCCGACTGGCTGAGCACCACGGCGTTGGAGAGCTGGTTCATCCGAAGGTGGAACCCGTCCTGGCGGTTGAGGACGTCCAGAACGGTGTACTCGCTGACCGACAGCTCGTGGCCCTTCTGCAGCGCGCGCTCCAGCCGGTCCTCGATGCGCGCGTGCAACGCCGCGAGCGTGCGCCAGCCCTGTGCGCGCGCCTGGACGGCGTCGTCGTCCAGTGACATAGGTCAACCCTTCTCGAATAGACAGCGTGTGCAACTATTGCGTACGCTCGTAATCGTCTTCAACAAGTCTACCGGGGAGAGACATGGATCTGTCGGGACGCACGGCACTTGTGACGGGCTCCACCGCCGGCATCGGGTTCGCGACGGCGGAAGGCCTGCTCAAGGCGGGTGCCGCCGTCGTCATCACCGGCCGCACCGAGGAGCGCGTGGCCGAGGCGGTCGGCAAGCTCAGCGGCAACGGTGACGTGCGCGGCGTCGCGACGGACCTCGCGACCGCCGAGGGCGCGGCCCTGCTGGTGGACCAGGTGCCCGACGTGGACGTCCTGGTCAACAACCTGGGCATCTACGGCGCGAAGCCGGTGTTCGAGGTCGACGACGCCGAGTGGCAGCGCTACTTCGACACCAACATCATGTCCGGCGTCCGCCTCGCCCGGCACTACACGCCCCGCATGGTCGAGCGCGGCTGGGGCCGAGTGATCTTCGTCAGCAGCGAGTCCGGCGTCTTCACGCCGACCGAGATGGTGCACTACGGCATGACGAAGACCGCGCAGCTGGCGTTGTCGCGCGGCATGGCGCAGGAGGTCAAGGGCACCGGCGTCACCGTGAACTCGGTGCTGCCCGGCCCGACCCTCACGCCCGGCGTCGAGGAGTTCATCCGCGAGCGCGTCGGCGACGGCGGCGAGGCCGAGTTCGTCCGCACCGAACGCCCCACGTTGCTGCTGGGCCGCCTGATCCGCCCCCACGAGGTCGCGAACCTCATCACCTACGTCGCGTCGGACCTGTCGTCCGCGACGACCGGAGCCGCGTTGCGCGTCGACGGCGGCACCGCACCGACGCTGATTCCGTAACAACGTAAGGACTTCCTCTTGAACACCGTGAAGCTCAACAACGGCGTTGTCATGCCCCAGCTCGGCTTCGGCGTCTGGCAGGTGCCCGACGCGGAGGCCACCCCGGCCGTCGCGGAGGCGCTGAAGGCCGGCTACCGCAGCATCGACACGGCCGCCGCCTACGGCAACGAGGCAGGCACCGGCGCGGCCATCGCGCAGTCCGGTGTGGACCGCGACGACATCTTCGTCACCACCAAGCTGTGGAACGACGACCACGGCTACGACGCGACGAAGCGCGCGTTCGACGCGTCGTTGCAGAAGCTCGGCCTCGACGTGCTCGACCTCTACCTCATCCACTGGCCGACCCCGGCGCGCGACAACTACGTCGACACCTGGAAGGCGTTCGTGGAGCTGCAGAAGGAGGGCCGCGTCCGCGCGATCGGCGTCTCCAACTTCCAGCCGGAGCACCTGCGGCGGCTGATCGACGAGACCGGCGTCGCCCCGGCCGTCAACCAGATCGAGCTGCACCCGTACTTCCAGCAGGCCGACGTGCGCGCGTTCAACGCCGAGCACGGCATCCAGACCGAGGCCTGGTCGCCGCTCGGCCAGGGCGGCGAGCTGCTCACCGACCCGGTCGTGCAGAAGATCGCCCTGGCACACGGCAAGTCCGCGGCCCAGGTCGTGCTGCGCTGGCACCTGCAGATCGGCAACGTCGTGATCCCGAAGTCCGTGACGCCGTCGCGGATCCAGGAGAACATCGACGTGTTCGACTTCGAGCTGCCGGACGCCGAGGTGGAGGCTCTGTCCACTCTGGACCGGGGTGGTCGGATCGGGCCGAACCCGGACGAGCTCAACTAGACGCAGGAAACGCCGCTGGTCCGTGTCGCCCCCTGGTGGTGCGGACCAGCGGTCGTACGATGGTCCGGTGTCCGGCCAGCAGGATCTCGAATCGGCTGGGTTTCCCGCGCTGGTGAGGGTTGAAGGCGATCGCCTGAAGATTCGGATCGAACGTGCTGGTCAGACGGCGTACTCGCTTGACATCGTCAAGGGTGGCGGGCACTACGACGGGCAGCTGATCTTCAGTCCGGCCGGCGGGTGGAGCGGTTCTTCTGGAAGCATGATCGCCAACGCTGAGCCGTTCTTCGACGCGCAGTCCGGCGGGCCCAAGCTGAGAGTCTTCGACCTCTCGTTGCTCGACGGCTTCCTTGGAAGTGGCGTGCAAGTCCTCACGAAGGAAGAGTTCTTCCATCGGTTGTGGGCACGCATCGTCGAACACCTCGAACGCGCCTGAGACGCGAAACCCCGGCCCGCATCAAGCGGTCCGGGGCTTCGCCGGCAACGAGCCGGACAGCGCTGTGGCCGCCCAACCCCCGGTTCGGCGGCCACAGCACTCAGGCTCGCATGACTGTGGCGATCGGGATCCGCGCCGCACGGATGGCCGGGATGAGCCCACCCAGCACACCGGCGATCAGGCCCGCGATCACGCCGGCGACGCCCGCCTCCCACGGGAAGGCGGTGCCCTGCAACGACGGGAACCTGCTGCCGAACATCATCAGCGCCACCTGCAGCCCCGCCGCGCCCGCGCCGATCGCCAGTGCGGCGGTCAGCAGGCCGGTGAGCAGGGTCTCGGCGAGCACGATGCCGGCGAGCAGCATTCGCGACATGCCCACTGCGCGGCGCAGTGCGAACTCCTCGACTCGTTCGCCCACCGTGGCGAGGCCGACGTTCAGGATGCCCGCGACGCCGATCAGCAGCACCAGGAACGCCATGCCCAGGAAGATCAGCCGCATGATCCGCAGCTCGGACTCCATGCGCTCCTTGGACTTCACGACCTGGAAGTGCATCTGGTCCTGCGGGATGCCGACGCCGGCGAGCTTCGCCTTCAGCAGCTGCTGCAGCTCGTCGGAACCCGGCTGCAGGTAGAGCTCCAGGCTGGTGCCGCCGCCGCGCATCCTGTCCACCTCGGTGGTCTCGGCGGCCGCGGGCATCCACGTGCGCAGCTCGTCGAGGCGCATGTAGATGCGCGGCTGGAAGTAGCCGTCCTGCACCACGCCCATGATCTGCGGCGACACGTGGTGGGTGGCGCCCTCGATCATCATCTCGCCGGGGACGCGGTACTGCCGCAGGCCCTTGGCGGCCTCCTCGTTCAGCACGATCCTCGGTGCGAGCGACGGGGCCGTGTCGAACTCCAGCCAGTTGCCGGTGACCGGGCGGAACGGCTTGAACGGGCGGATGTCGCCGGTCAGCGCAACCATGCTGACCTCGATCGCCTGGCCGTCCGGCTTCTTCTCCTGCGCCTTCTGCTCGGTGCAGGTGCCGTTCGAGTCGCAGTAGACCTGCGGGCCCGAGTAGTCGCCGCCGCGGCCCGCGTACTCGAACGGCATGCCGCCCTCGTTGATCGGCCGGACGCCGGGCTCGCCGATGATCGCCTTGGAGCTGATCATCGCGACCGCGTCGGTGCGGCCCTTCATCGTGGACTCGACGATGCCCGGCGCGCCCTTCTCGCCGGGGACGTAGCCCGTGACCGTGCCGTCCTTGCCCGACTGGAGCTCGACGTCGGTGAGCATCGCGCGTTCGGCGATCTCGGCGCCCGCCTGCACGGCCACGACGGCGAGGACGCCGAGGAACAGCGAGACCATCGACAGGAACGTGCGCAGTTTTCGGGCACGGATGCCCTGTCCGCCGATGACCAGGGCGGACCGGAACTTGCCGGAAAGCATCAGTTGAACCGCCCGTCGCGCAGCTCCATCACGCGGCCCATCTTGCGCGCGTGGTCGTGGTCGTGCGTGACCAGCACGAGGCCGCAGCCCTGCCTGGTCGTGTTGAGCAGCACCTCGACGACGAGGTTGCCGGTCTCGGTGTCGAGCGCGCCCGTGGGCTCGTCGGCGAGGATGATGCGCGGCTGCCGCACGAGTGCGCGGGCGATCGCGACGCGCTGCTGCTCACCGCCGGAAAGCCTGGTGGGCTTGGACTTCGCGAGGTGCGCGATGCCGACCTGCTCCAGCGCCTCCATCACCTGCTGCCTGCGCTTGCGCCGCGCCGACCAGCCCTGGCCGTTCACGAGCGCCATCGCCACGTTCTGCGCCGCGGTGAGGTGCTTGAGCAGGAAGAAGCGCTGGAACACGAACCCGAACTCCGCGCTGCGCAACGCCGCCGCCCTGCGTTCGGGGAGCTTCGTGATGTCGTCGCCGTGCAGGAGGTACTGGCCCTCGTCGGCGCGGTCGAACAGCCCGATCAGCGACAGCAGGGTCGACTTGCCGGAACCGGAGCGGCCGAGGATCGCCACGCTCTGTCCAGGATGGACGGTGAAGTCCACACCGGACAGGATGGTGCGCGGTTCCCCTTGCCCCTTCAGGACTTTCGTGATGCCGTTGAGCTGCAGCAGTGGTGCCTGGACCTGAACGGTCGGTTGCTCGAAGGACTGCGTCATCACGGTCCCGTCGGCTTCTGCTGCTGGTCGCCCTGCTGCTGGCCCTCCGGCAGGTTCGGGCCGGGCACGGCGAGCTCCTCGTCCCCGGTGAGGCCCGACTTGACCTCGATGACCTTACCGTCGGTGAGACCCAGCACCACGTCGGTGGTGCGGCGCGAGCCGTCGGGCTGGATGACGTCGACCTTGCCCTTGCCCTGCTGGCCCGCGACGGCCTCGACCGGGACGACCAGCGCCTGCGCCGCCTTGCCGGTGGTGACCTCGATCGACGCGGTGGCGCCGTTGATCATCTGCACGTCCCCGGGCGCGGTGCACACGATGCGCAAGCCGGTCGACGAGCTCGGCTGTTGTTGCTGCTGGGGCTGCTGCTGCGGCTGGTCCTTCTTCTCGCCGTCCTTGTTGTCCTGCGTGACCGGCGGCTTCTCCGGGATCGTGCCCTGCGGCAGCGCGGCGATCGTGCCGAGCACCGTGCACGGGAACGGGCCGGGGCCGTTCTTGATCTGCACCGTCACGTCGGTCAGCGCGCCGCTGATCTTGTACGCCTGCTGGCCGTCGATGTCACCGACGATCGCGTAGCCGACGTGCTTGGCCGACGCGATCGGCATGCCCGCCGTCACCGACGCCTTGTCGTCGACCAGCCTGCCGCTGAACGTGGACCCCGCGGGCGCCTCGACGTAGTTCGGCGTCTGGTCCTTCCACACGGTCGCGACCCGGATCGGCTTGGTCGGCGTGCCGTTGGGCGCCGGGACGTCGAAGAACCGCACCTGGCCCGCAGCCGGCGCGACGAGCCCGAACGTCGGGTTCATCTCGACCTTGCCCGCGATGCTCAGCTTGGTGGTCAGGTCCTGCTTGGTGGGCTTGACCTTGGTCATCGTCGTGCCGCGCGGCGCCAGCTCCGGATTGGTCGGTTCCGGACCTGACGGACTGCACGCAGCCACGCCTACCGTGACCAGCGCGCACAGCGGCGCGAGAAGAATTTTGCGCACGAATGTCCCCCATGTCGTTTCGACCAACCTACCGATAAGGACACCTGATGGGCCGGAGAGGTTGCATCAGTCTTTCGGCCGATGCGCATCGACCTGGTGGCCACGGGTATCCGGGCGTTGACCGGAAGGGAGAACGCCTGTGAATGCGCTTGCCGTGGTGACCGGTGCGTCCAGTGGAATCGGGTACGAACTCGCGAAAGTCCTCGCGGACAACGCCTTCGACGTCGTCGTCGTGGCCGAGGACGAGAGGATCGACGACGCCGCCGCACAGCTGAGGCTGCGCACCGGTGGCGTGCACGTGGAGGCGGTGCGCGCCGACCTGCGCGGCTACCAGGGTGTGGAGACCGTAGTCGCGCGCGTCCGCGCGATGGGTCGTCCGGTCGGCGTGCTCGCGGTGAACGCGGGTGTCGGCGTCGGCGGCGATTTCGTGCGGGACACGTCGGTCGACGACAACCTGGAGATCGTGGACCTGAACGTCCGCTCGGCCGTGCACCTCTCGCACCGCCTGCTCGGCGACATGGTGGACCGCAAGGAGGGCAGGGTGCTCTTCACGTCGTCCATCGCCGCCACCGCGCCGGGCCCGTTCCACTCGGTCTACGCGGCCTCCAAGGCGTTCCTCGCGTCGTTCGCGCAGGGCCTGCGGGAAGAGCTGCGCGACACCGGCGTCAGCGTCACGACGTTGATGCCGGGGCCGACCGACACCGAGTTCTTCGACCGCGCGGGCATGCAGGACACCAAGGTGGCCACGGGTGACAAGGACGATCCGGCGGAGGTCGCGCGGCAGGGCTTCGAGGCGTTGATGAAGGGCGACGACCACGTGGTGGCGGGATCGCTGAAGAACAAGGTGCAGGCGATCGCGGGCAAGGTGGCGCCGGACCCGGTGAAGGCGAAGCTGATGCGTTCGATGACGGAGCCGGGGTCCGCCGAGGAGTGACCCTCGGTGCCAAGACGGTCCGGGAACACCTGGCGTACCCGCGAAAAAGGCGGGAAAACGAGGTGTTTCAAGGTTCCTCACCGGGGGACACCACGTTCCAGCGGTTGCGCGACGACGTTCTGATCGATGCGGACCGGCTGCACGAGGAACTGGTGGTGATCCGAGGTGACAGGCCAGAACGCCCGCAGGGTGACGGTGGTGCCGAACGGGCCGGTGCTCGTCGAGGGACCGGTAGAGCTGGTCACCGAGGACGGCGTGACGCACACCAGCGACCGGTTCGTGGTCGCGGTGTGCGCGTGCCGGCGCAGCAAGCGATTCCCGTTCTGCGACACCAGTCATCGCAAGCGAGTCCGCGACGACCAGCCGCCGAAAGACGACTAGCCGCCGAAACCGGCCGCGAACGCGGACAGAGACTCCCGGTCGGGCTGGCCGGTCTTCGCGATGAGCGAGGCGACGTGCTTCTCCACCGTGCGCGGGGAGATGTGCAGGCGCGTGCCGATCGCCTTGTTGCCCATCCGGTCGGCCAGCAGCACGAACACCTCGAACTCGCGCACCGTCACGCCCTGCCCGCGCAGCTGGCGCGGCACCTGGTCCGTGCCGCTGCGGCGTTGCTGCACCGGCGCGCCCGCTTGACGGAGCAGCCCCCGGCACGCCGACGCCACCGCCGGGATCGTGCGCTGGTGGAAGTACTCCTCCGCGGATCGCAGCCAGGCCACCGGATCGCCCCACGACGTCGCCTCCCCGGCCACCAGCCGCAGCCCCAGGTGACGTGCCAGCGGGTACGGCTCCGCGGCCTCCTGGGCGTGCTGAAACGCCCGCAGGGCCTCGTCCGCGCGTCCGTCGCGGCCCAGCAGGACGGCGTGCGCCAGTTCGGTGAACTGCCGGTTCCAGCGCATCCCCGCGGCGGACGACGCGGTCAGCGCCTGGTGCTCCGCCCAGCCGAACCTGCCGTCGAGCACGCCGAGCAGCACCCGCATGCCGTGCGTGCCGGACAGGTGGAACGTCGTGGGGTTCTGCGACTCCAGGGCGAGCGCGCGGTCGAGCTCGGTCATCGCCAGGGTCTGGTTCTCCTCCAGCAACGCGCAGAACGCTCGGGCGAGCCCGAAGCACAGCGGGTACTCCTGCGCCCCGCTCTTCGCCACGGCCTCGAACTCGGTGATGGCGTCGTCCGCCGCGGCGCGGTTGCCCTGGTGCGCCGCCAGCGTCGCCTTGCTCATCAACAGGTAGCGGGTCAGCGAGTGGAACCGCAGGCGCGTGGTGGTCTGCAGGCACCGCTCGATCTGCTCGGCGGCCACCGCGTACTCACCGGTCAGCACCGACTGCAACGCCAGGATCGCGTCCACGTTGTGCGCCACCGCGATCGCGCCCGCCCTGGACGCCTCGGCGTGGGTGCGGTCGAGGGAGGCGGTGTCGCCGTGCTGCAGCCAGTCGTTGCCCGCCAGGCGGACCAGCGCGTAGACGTGCTGGATCGGCATGTGGTGCGTGTCCGCGAGGGCGAGGGCCTTGCCGAAGCACTCGTTGGCCTCGTTGATGTCCTGCTCGCGCGCGATGATGCCGAGCAGCTGCCACGCCTCGCACGCCTCCACCGGGAGCTGCGCCCTGTCCGCAGCCTGGGCGGCCCGCCGGGCGAGGCCCTCCGCCGACGAGATCCGGTCGGGGCTCGGGATGTTCAGCGTGAGGTGGGCCAGGTTGACGTCGAGCGCCGCGGTGAGCGCGTCGGGTGCGTCGGGCCCGAGCAACGTCCTCGCGATGCGCACCTGCTCGACGCCCTCGGTGAACCACCCGGCGGTGAAGGCCACACGGGACAGTCGCGAGTGGAGCTTCGCGCGGCGTGGACCCTCCAGGGCCTGGAGATCCGCGACGTCGAGTGCGAACGCGCGTTCGAACTCGCCGGTCTCGGCCAGCGCGGGCAGCAACGTGTCCAGGACGTCGGCGCGCAGGCCGATCTCCTCGGTGAGCAGGCCCTGCGCGCGGTCGAGCAGCGTGACGGCCGACTCCGCCGCCCCGCCTGCCAGCGCGCGCCTGCCCGCCTCGGCGAACAGGAGTCCCGCCTCGGTCCCGGCTCCCGCGTCGAACCGCAGCTTCGCGACGAGCGGGCACCAGTCGCCTGGCAGGCCGGGGTGCAGGTCCTCGATCGCGTCGGCGGTGCGCGCCGACAGGTCGACGCGTTCGGCCAGGGTCAGCTGGGCCAGCAACGCGTCCGCCGTGAGCGGGTGGCGGAACGCGTACCAGTCGGGCGCGGGCTCGTCCGGTGTGACGAGCTGCGCGGCCACGCCGGCGTGCAGGTGGCTCAGCAGCTCGCGGTCGTCGACGCCGGTCACCTTCTGCACCAGGGAGAGCGGGAACCGGTGGCCCAGCACCGCCGCGATCGACAGCACCTCGCGGCCCTGCGGTCCCAGCCTGTCGGTGCGGTGCGCGACGCTGCGGACGAACGCCGCCGGCACCGGGAGCTTGAGCTCTCCCAGCACCTGCCAGCCGTGCGCACCCGCCACGAGCAGGCCACCGCTCACCATGCCGTGCAGCAGCTCCTCGACCACGAAAGGGTTCCCGGCGCTGTCCGTCCACAAGCGATCGACGAGCTCCGGCGGGATGCGGTCGCTCTCCAGGCAGGCGGCCGTCATCTGGCCGACCTCGTACTGCGACAACCGGTGCAGCTCCACCAGCGCGCCCGACCCGCGTTGCACCATCCGGCGCACGAGTTCCAGCGCGTGACCCGGTTCGCTGCGGATCGTCGCGAGCAGCAGGACCGGCTGGTCCTCCAGGTTGTCCGCGAGGTACTCCACCACCGCTAGCGTTTCCGCGTCCGCCTCGTGCAGGTCTTCGAGCACGAGCAGCACCGCGGTCTTGCGCGCGACGGACGCGAGGAGCCTCAGCACCGCCTCGGCCAGCACCACGACCGACTCGGTCGTCGACCTGTGGTCGTGCCACTCCGGGATCAGCGTGCCCAGCACGGGTTTGTACGGCCCGAGCGCCGAGTCGTCCGGCGGATCGCCGCGGAAGAGGCCCAGCAACGCCTCCGCGATCGGGCGGAACGGCACCATCGGGCCGATCGTCGTGCCGCGTCCCTTGAGCACCCGCATGCCCTCGTCGAACGCCGCGCCCGCCGCGTACCGGGCGAGCCTCGACTTGCCGATCCCCGCCTCACCGGTGAGGAAGACGGCTCCACCGCGGGAGTCACGAGTGCGGGAGAGTGCCCCGGTGACGGCCGTGACTTCCTGATCACGACCGATCACCCGGGACGCCCCTGTCTGCATGTCTGGACCCTAACGGGCTCGTCCCGGTCTCGAAATCGACCGGCCAGACGTATTCGAGGTGAAAGTTTCCTACTTCGCGCTCACGGTCGTGTCCGTGAGCAGAGGGGTGATCGCCACGAACGCGCTCGTCGCCATGGTCAGGCCCATCAACGCACGCGCCCGCGCACCCGCCAGCGTCTTCGGCGTCAGTTCCATCTCGCCGAGGGCGTGCTCGGCCGGGTCGGACTGGTCGGCCGAGCGGTGCAGGGACTCGTTCATCGGGTGCACTCCTCATCGTCGGGTGATGCTTGCAGTAGAAGGACCGAGGGGATCGGGAACCCTTGGCGCAGCAGGCCGTGACCGATGCCGGACAGGCCCGTGAGCAGTCCGGGCGACGGGACGCCACCCGGAGTGGCGCAGCGCGCGCCGTGTTCGTCCAGTGTTCCCAGCAACAACGCCGTGCGCCGGTTCGCGGCGCTGGGGTGGTGCGCGGCCAGTGCCTCGACGACGCCCAGTTCGCCGTGGCAGAGACTCATGTCCCGCAACGGTTCCTTGGCGGCGAGCAGACCGGCCAGGCGCTCGTCGTCACGGGCGAGCGCGATGCCGGCCAGGCCCGTGCACCATCCGGTGTCGGTCAGGTCGACGGAGTTGCTCTCCGTGAACGTACGTGCGGCCACATCTGATAACTCGTCACGAACCGTTGCGGCGTAACGCCTCAGAGCCCATCCGATTCCCGCATCGCCTCGGGCGAAACCATTCGTGGAGCAAATAGCGCCACGGAGAGTAGACGCGTAGTGATCGGCGAGGGCGAGTGATTCGGGCGTTCCGACGGCGAGCATCGCGGCCAGCGAGCCCGCGACGCCGTCCACGACGGTGTTGGACGAATCTTCCCTCGGCATCAGCGCGACGGCCTGCGCGAGCAGCTTCGGGTCGAGGCCGAGCAACGAGGTGAGACGCGCGAGGCCGTAGCAGATGCCGCCCAGGCCGTGGATCCCGCCGCCGACCACCGTGACGAGATCCGGTTCCTCGGCGAAGAGGTCCAGCAGGTCCGGCAACGGCCTCAGCGCGTCCCGCGCGAAGTCGACGTAGCGCGCGGCTCCGGTGAGCGCGCCGAGCTCGGCGAGGAACAGCGCCACGCCCGTGTAGCCGTTGGACAGGCCGGCGCCGAGCGGCTGCACCGTCCAGTGCCGGTCGTCGACCAGTTCGAGGCCGAGCCAGTTGGCGCGGTCCTCACCGGTGACGGCGTGCGCGAGGATCTGGTCGGCGATCCCGCAGGCGGCGACGAGCAGCCGCGCCGGGTCCGGGTCGACTGGGGCGACGTGCCCCTGCACCGCGGCGCCGCTGTGGTGCGACACCGGGCGCGGCCGTGACGCCAGCAGCGCGGTGATCACCCACTGCTGGTCGTGGCGGTCGACCTCGCTCATCCCGAGGATCTTGCGCGTGACGGCGTGCAGTCCGGGCTCCGGCAGCATCCCCGGCAGCCGGAGCCCGGACGCGGTCCACAGGTCGGTCGACCCCGGCCGGCACGTGAAGAGCGGCACGTCCCCGCGCCACAGGTCGGACACCTCGAACGGCACCAGCCGGTCGAGCAGCGGGTCGTCCACCACCAGCACGCCGAACGCCAGGTCGCGGTCGAGCGCGTCGGCCAGCACGGACGGGTGCGTCGACTCGTCAAGCAACCGCGCGTACTGCCGCGTCGCACGCGCCACGAACCGCACTTCTTCGTTGGCGCACTCACGGACCAGCTGCAGCAGATCGTCCCTATGAGCCACGATCGCGTCGTAGCCGGCGCGGAACCCGGCCAGCAGCGAGTCCTGGTAGTCGGCGGGCTCGGCGGGCGTGCCGTCGAGCAGCGGCCGGTTCTGCGCCCCCGACGACGTCCGCGGGCGCCTGACCAGGCGCATCCTGTCGGTACCTGGGTCGGCCCAGTCGACGGAGTTCAACGGCGACAGCACGCCGTGGTCGCCGCCGACACCGGACACGTCCGCGACCCCGTTGTCACCCAGCAGCACGTGGGGGAGCAGGGCCGTGCGGTGCACCGACCGCACCAGCGCGAGCGCGGCGGGGTCGGCGTCGTTCACGAGCGTCGGGTGGAACAGCGTCTCGACGTCCACGAGCACCGGCTGGTCGCCGCACGCGATGAGGTTCTCGTAGTGCATGTCGGTGCCGTCGACCGCGTAGAGCAGCGCCAGCAGCGCGCCGAGCCTGCGGTAGAACTCGGCGACCTCCGACACGCCCGCGCACGGCTCGTGGGTGACGTGTTCGATCCACCCGTAGCCGTCGCGGGGGAGCAGCCGCGGTGACCGGAACTCGATTCCGGTCCGCGTCGACAGCCACCGGACCTGGTCCTGGAAGTGCTCGTGCAGGCCGACCGGCCGTGGCCGGTAGACGAGCTTCCGGCCGGACTCGAAGGTCAGGATCGCCACCGTCCGGCCCTGCTGGTGCGCGTCGCCCTGGCCCGTCTCGATGGAGATGAGCGCGCCGGGATCGATGTTGTCGAAGATCGTCTGGATGATCCGCGCGCGGTCCCGCGTGAACCGCGACGACAGCTCGTGATGGGTGGAAACGGCCTGCTCACAGGCCTGCGCGAGGAGCCGCGCCAGCACCGGGTAGCGGTTGAAGACGCTCGACAGGTTGAGCGTCCGCGTGAACTCGGTGAACCTTCCCTCGCTGGTGGGGCTCGTCAACGTGTCGCGCACGGTGTGCAGCTCGAGCACGAGCGTCCGCGCCGCGATCTCCACCAACCGGCGCCCGAGCTGCTCGGCGAACGCCGCGTCGAACGGCGGAGCCACCTCGGTGCGGGAGGCGTCGATCAGCGGGCGCAAGGCGTGGGCGAAGGCTGCTGTCCAGCTCTCGCCAGTGCTGGTCTCGGCCGCGGAGGTCACCGGCACAACCTCGCACGCGCGAGCCCCCCGCACATGGGGATCAATCCCCCAGATTTGCGAGCGCCCCCATTTTCTGCGCGCGACCGTGAATATGGGGGTCCGCCACCCATGTTTCCCGGCCCGTTCGCCCCGAGACTCGGAGTCCGAGGGAGGGATCGGGATGAGGGAGTTCGGAGAACTGCTGCGCACGCACCGCATCGGCGCGGGTCTGACCCAGCAACAGCTGGCCGACTTCGCGATGGTGAGCGTCCGGGCGATCCGAGACCTGGAATGCGGCCGCACCCGCTCGCCACGAGCTGAGACGGTGCGACTGCTGGCCGACGGGCTCCGGTTGGACGAGGGCAGCCGCGCCGACCTGCAGCAGGCAGGGGGGCGTTCGGCCGGCCGTGCCGCGGTGGCGCCGCCCGCGCCTGGTGGGCCGGGTGGGCTGATCGTGGGGCGGGAGGCCGAGGCGGCGGCTTTGGCGGCTTTGCTGACGGAGGGGTCCGGTGGTGGCGGCGTGGGGGCCGCTGGGTCTGGCGGGGCGGTGGACGGGCGTGCGCGCGGGTCGGCGGACGAGTCGCCTCGCGCCGTGGGTGCCGCTGGGTCCGTGGGTGAGCGTGCGCGTGGGTTGGTCGACGAGTCGCCTCGCGCAGTAGGCGGCGCGGGTGCCGCATCGCCGGACGACCGCCGTCAGGGCTTGGGCGGAGCCGCAGCGCCGATGGACGGGCGTGCGCGCATGCTCATGGACGGGCCGTGTGCGGGCGCCGGTGGAGCCTCGTCGTCGGAGGCGCACCTACGGGCCGCAGGAGCCACACCGGCTGAGGGGCGCTATCAGGGCGTGAGTGGCGTTGGGGTCGTGTCGGCCGACGCCGAGCATCAGGTCGTGCGACTCGCCACCCAGACATCCACCCACTCAGCTACCCAGGCCGCTGCCCGGACGGAAGCCCGCGCCCTCGCGGCCCCGTACGAGCCGCGGCGCCTCATCACCATCACGGGCGTCAGCGGCGTCGGCAAGACGCGGCTCGCCCTGGAGGTCGCCGGCGAGCTGCACTTCCGGCACGGCTGGTCCGTGCTGTGGCACCCGACGCAGGCGACCCCCACCGTCGACGACGACCACGACACCGTCCTCGTCACCGACCACCGCCCCGACCCGCGCCTGCTGGACGCGCACCCGAGGCTGCGCGTCATCGTCACGGCGCTGGCACCGACCGGGCTGCCCGGTGAGCACGTGTTCCCGCTGGGCGCGCTGGCCGACGACGCCGCGGTGCGCCTGTTGCTGACGCACGTGCACCGGGTGCGGCCCGCGTTCAAGCCCGAGCCCGCGAACCAGGCCGCGCTCATGGGTCTCGTGCACGCGTTGGACGGGTTGCCGTCGGCGCTGGAGTTCGCCGCGGGGTGGTTCATGGTCTACTCGCCGCAGCACCTGCTCGAACGGTTGCGGTCGCACCCGCTCGACCCCACCTCGGCGCACCTGCGCGACTCGCTGCGGCGGTCGTTGTCCACAGTGGACGAAGAGGCGCGGATGCTGCTCGTCAGGATGGCCGAGGGCGAGGAGGCCGGGTACGGCCGGGCGCTCAGGGACCTGTGCGTGCGCGGGCTCGTTCGTCGTGCCGGCAGCCGGTACGAGGTGCTGAGCCTGGTGCGCGCGGCGGTGCTGGAACCGGTGGCGGGGCCACACCTGCCGGGAAGCGTGGCCCTCACCTGGCCGGTCTAGAAAGCGGCTGTCAGGCAGGCGAGGCGGTCGCCGGCGGTGCCCGCCTTGCCGTGTTCCGTGCTGGAGTGCGTGGCGTGCACGATGACGGCGTTCGCCTCGCCCTTGCGGAACTCCCACGCCACGGTGGCCTTGGCCGTCGCTGCGCCTTGGGCGTCGGTGGTGAAGTCCAGCCAGATCTCGTTCTGCGCGTTGGCGTACTCCGGGTCGACGCTCGGGGACACCGGGTCCTTCGAGTTCTGGTAGTGCGGGCCCGAGTCGGCCGGCTTCGCGCCGCACGGCTTGGTGTGCACGTGCGAGCCGTACTTCGTGTCCGGTAGCAGGCCGGACACCTTCAGCTCCACCGTCGTCCGTCCATCCGCGACGGTGGAACCGGTGGAGAGCCGGGCTCCCACGGGGATTCGCGCGACGTCGTAGGTGATGCCGGCGGGCTGGTCGCCTGACGCGGCCGGTGCGGCCACAGCCGTCTCGGCGATCGGCTTCACCGCGGGCGCGTCAGTCGGAGCTTCAGAACCGCCGGAACAGGCGGCCAGTCCCGCGGTGAGCAGCAAGGCACCCGCGAGGGTCGCCACAGTCGTGCGCATGTTTCTCCCTTGACTCAACTGCGTTCCAGGTTCCCATCCTCTCCACGTCCACGATCGGGCTGCCGGTTCAGATCAATCGAGACGAGCCCGTCGAAGGCCTCCCGGTAGGTCGCGCACCGGTGGTAGTCGCTGTGGGTCTCCACTGTGGACGCGCCGTCCCGGGTCTCGTCGGCACGAACATCGGGGGGACCGTCCGTCCAGCTCCACACGGGGAACCCCAGGTAGTCCGTGCGGCGCCACAGGTTCACCCAGTTCTCGCCCATCAACGACGAGAGCCCGCCGGGCTGCGGATCACCGGAGGGCCGCCGCCACGGGTCGAGGCTGAAGAACGTGCCCGCGCGCACCTGCGGCGTGCCCAGCACCGCCGGGCCGAGCAGCTCGGGGAAGATCCGCCCGAAGTACGGCCGCAGCTGCACGCCGTACGTCAGCAGCTGCACGCGGCGCAGATCCCCTTCCGGCAACGCGTAGAGCGCCGCCACGGCGAGCACCGCGCCCAGGCTGTGCGCCGAGAGCACCACGCGGTGTTCGGGTGACTTCGCGAGCCACTCGTGGGTGTGCCGGGCGATCTCCGGCACCGCGCGCTCCGCGTAGCAGGGTGGCGCGAACGGGTGTGCGGCGCGAGGCAGGAAGCACATCAGGTCCCACACCAGTCCCAGCGGCCGGCGGTTGGTGAGCGTGCCCGCCCCGACGAACGCGCCGACCACCGCGACTCCCACGACGCCGATGACCCAGTTGCTCCCGTTCACCACCCACGTGATGTTCGACCACTGCGCCCACGCGGGCGACGCGAAGGAGAGGAAGCACGTCAGCACCAGGGCGAGCACGCTGAGCATCGACAGCACCCCGACGACGTTCTCGGCGCGGTGGGCCACGGCGGCGAGGTGTCGTGCTCGCACCACCGGCGACGTGCCCTCACCGTCGAACGGCGACGGCCTCCTCCAGCGGGACGCGAAGAAACCGGCGTGCACCAACAGGAACAGCAACAGCAGCACCGCGACGCAGGCGAAGGTCGCGCCGAACCACAGGTAGAACGACGACGCCCGCAGGCCCGTGCCGATCCAGCCCCGGAACGTCAGGACCAGCACGGTCGACAACGTCACCGACGAGGTCAGCGACAACCCCAGCAGCACACCGGGTCCCGAGCCGTGCCACGCCTGCCACCCGTCGCCCTTGCGCGGCCGCGCCCTCCACGCGAAGGCCGCGCCCACCAGCAGGACGCCGATCCACGCCCACCAGAACCAGAGCCCGGCGGCCATGAACGCGACGAACAGCACCACGAACACCAGCGGGCCCCTGGTGTCGTTGCGCCGCCACGACCACGCCGCCAGCGTCGATCCGAGCAACGCCGTGGTGACGACCGGCGGTCCCCACTGCACGACCAGCAGCGGACCGACGAACGAGGGCGCGAGGACGTAGAGCCCGACGAGGTGCGCGGCCAGCACGACCGCGGCCGCGGCCACCAGTCGCAGCGACCACGGCCCGTTCCTCACCGACTGCGGTACGTCCGGTCCGTCGGCCGCCGTCACGACCACCCGCGCGACGACGACGGCGAGCACGACGGCGGCGAGCAGGGAGATCCCGAGGAAGAACGCGTGCCGCACCTGGACGCTCGTCACCAGGGTCACGACCGAGAACCCCGCCGCGAGGTGCAACCGGGTGAGACGGCCGACCCGCGAGTCGCCCTGCCACATCGACGACCGGCTGAGCATCACCCCTTCGCGGTCTTCCGGCATGCTCTCCCAGGCCTCGTACCTGCTGCGGGACAACGAGGTGAGCGCCACCAGCCCGAGGAGCAGCAGCACGGGGACGGCGGAGGCGGCGAGCACCCGGACGTGAGGTGCCGGGTCTCCGAGGAAGTCGAGGAACTCGGGGAGACGCCTGCAGTTCGTCGCGGGCAACGAGCACTGGACCGCGTAGACGTCGATCGCGACCTCGCACACGGCGAGCACCAGCAGCAACGTCAGCCCCAGCCCGAACAGGCGCGTGCTGGCCGCGCCGCGACCGGAGTTCCACCACACCCGCTGAGGGTTCTCCCCGGTCGCGTCCACGGGCAGTTTCCGGGACCAGTAGGCGACGTTCGCGAGCCCGAACGGCAGCAGCAGCGCCCACCCGATGCGCCCCAGCAGGTTCACCGCCCTGGACGGCACCCCGCTGCCGCCCAGTCCGGGGCTGCTGCGCGCCATCCCGCCCCACGAGTACGCCTCGCGCCGCACCCTGGGGGAGACCTGGCCGACGTGATCGGCGGGCAACGCGGCGACCTTGTCCGGAATCGGCTGCCAGAAGCTGCCGAACTTGTCGCTGCCCTCCAACTGCTCGACTTCGTCGGGGGCGAGGGCCAGCATCGCGTGCGGGGGCGTGTTGTTGACCCCGTGGATGCGCAGTTCCAGGACGCGTGGACTCATGCCGGCCTCCCCTTTACTCCAGTTGTCGTCCGGAAAACTGCTCCAGTTAGCGGCCGAACGGGTGAAAAAGGTGTATCCAGACGGCCCCGGAAGCCTCTACTGAGCAAGGAGGCCCCACCATGACCGCAACCGCTCACCCGAACGTCGCGAACTCCGTCGGACTCGCCGAGTTCCTCGCCACCGCGGGCACGCTCACCCTGGCGCAGCGCAAGCTCATCGTCGACCAGGCCCTGATCCTGCTGGAGCAGAACTACGCGCACCTGCCTCTGAAGGTCGCCATGCACGCCGTGAACCCCGTGCAGAGACTCAGAGTCCTGAGAGCGAGACTCGAACGGCAGACCGACGCCACGGCCGAGGCCGAGTGGCAGTTCCACCGCGAGCTGTCGAGCACCTTCCACTCGGTGCGCGACCTGCACACGAACTACCTGCTGCCGGCGCCGTTCGCGGGCAAGATCGCCTTCCTGCCGTTCCAGCTGGAGCGCTGCTTCGCGCAGGACGGCACCGAGCAGTACCTCGTCGCCCGCACGGTCGCAGGCTTCGACGGCCTCGCGGTCGGCGCCGAGGTGACGCACTGGAACGGCACGCCGATCGCCCGCGCGGTCGCGTTGAACGGCGCGGTCTTCTGCGGCAGCAACTCCGCCGCGAACCACGCCCGCGGCCTGGAGTCGCTCACGTTGCGCCCCTTGGTGATCCAGCTCCCGCCCGACGAGGACTGGGTCGTCGTCAGCCACCGCACCGAGGCGGGCGCGGCCGGGGAGATCCGCGTCGACTGGCAGGTCACCGAGAACCTGCCGCCGATGACGGACGTCGACTCGCTGTCACCGGCCGCGGCCGCGCAGGGCGTCGACCTCGACTCGGACGAGAAGGCGCGCGCCAAGAAGTTGTTGCACGCGCCCAAAGTCGTGCAGGCCGAGGCCTCCGGCGGTGCGGTCGCGATGGCGGCGCAGGACGTCCCGACGACGATGCCAGGCGTGTTCAGGGCACGTCCCGTCGTCACGCCGTCCGGCACGTTCGGGCACCTGCGGATCTTCACCTTCAGCGTCGACGATCCCGAGGGGTTCCTCGCGGAGTTCGTCCGGCTCGCGAACCTGTTGCCGCAGAACGGACTCATCGTCGACGTGCGGGACAACGGCGGCGGCCACATCTTCGCCTCGGAGTTCCTGCTCCAGACGATGACGCCGAAGCAGGTCGC
This sequence comes from Lentzea sp. NPDC058436, assembly GCF_042721515.1. NCBI lineage: Bacteria > Bacillati > Actinomycetota > Actinomycetes > Pseudonocardiales > Pseudonocardiaceae > Lentzea > Lentzea sp. NPDC058436. Next base: position 459,149 of record NZ_JBHXLF010000003.1, on the reverse strand, counting down.
GCCGGAGCCCGTGCAGTTCCTGAGCACACCGCTGAACCTGCGGATCTGCCGCCGCCACGCGGAGGACCCGACCGGCCAGATCGACCTGGGCCCGTGGTTCCCGTCGCTCGACAGCTCGACCGAGACGGGCCAGGCGTTCTCCTGCTCCCACACGATCACACCGGTCGACGGCGCGAACGCCGTGGGCCAGACGTACCACGGCCCGGTCGTGCTGATCACCGACGCGCGCTGCTACTCGGCCACGGACATCTTCGCCGCGGGCTGGGCCGACCACGAGCTGGGCCCGATCCTCGGCGTGGACGACAACACCGGTGCCGGCGGTGCGAACGTTTGGACGCACGGACTTCTGGCCACCCTGCTGAAGATCCCGGCTCCGGCCGACGCGGAGTCGCCGTACAAGCCGTTGCCCAACAAGGCGAACATGCGCGTGTCGATCCGCCGCACGTTGCGCGTCGGCAAGCTCGCCGGCACGCCGGTGGAGGACCTGGGCGTGCGGCCGACGCACCAGCACAAGCTGACGCGCGCGGACCTGTTGCAGGGCAACGTGGACCTGCTCGCCAGGGCGGGAGAACTGCTGAAGGCGCTGCCGGTGCGCCGGCTGGGAGTGGCGGTCGCGGGAACGACCGTCTCACTGGACACCGTGAACCTCGACCGGGTGGACGTCTACGTCGACGGCCGCCCGATGACCTCGCTGGACGTGACCGACGGCGCGCACACCGCGACGTTGACCGCGACCGGGCGCGAGGTGCGCGTCGAGGGTTTCGCGGACGGGCAGCTGGTGGCCGCGCGCAAGGTCGCCAGTTGATCGAGCGGGCGCTTCCGGTGACTCCATGACCGGAAGCGCCCGCTCCCTCTACTGCTAGCGCGTGAACGTGTACGCGCGGTCGGAGGCCACGGCCGCCAGCTGCGCCTCGGTGCCGTTCGTCCAGCTCTGCGCCCAGACGACCTCACCGTTGCGGCGGAAGTTCCACGCGATCGTGACGCCGTACTGGTCGTCCTTGGTGAGGACCGTCACGCCACCGCGGTGGTCGCTGATCTTGCCGGTGCACGTGTTCCGCTCGCACAGCTGCCCGGGCGAATCCTGGAAGTGACCCGGTGCGTTGACCTGCGTGAACACCGTGTTGTTCCTGCCCTGCACGGTGAACGTGGTCCAGTTCGTCATGTACTGCATGTCGTCGAACAGACCCTCTGCCTCGCCACCCCAGTTGCCCGGCGAGACGTTCTCCGCGCCGCGGAAGACCTTCGGGAAGGTCTCCTGCTGACGGGCGGTGAACCCGGCGGCCTGCTTCTCCAGCTCCGCCTTGGTCTTGTGGACCGGAGTGATGTCCTTCGGCGGCCACGTGAGGTCCGCGGACGCCGACGCCGTACCCGTGATCCCGATGAGTGCCAGGCCCGTCAGGGCAGCCGCCATCACCTTGCGCATGCGCATTCTCGAATCCCCCTGGTGAGTACTTGCTCGCACAGAGTGAGACGCCTCAAGATCACCGGAGGTTGCTCGCTAGGGCGTGTCCCGGAAGTCCCGTCGGGCGGCAGTGGCGGGCGAGGGCCCCGGAGACGGCACCGCCACAACGCCCGAATACGCCCGGTATGAGGGCGTTGTGGCGGCACCGTCTCCGGGTCTCTCGCCCGCGCCTGCCACCGGACGAACTTCCGGGACACGCCCTAGAGCCAACCGCGTCGCATCGCCTGAACACCGGCCTGGAACCGCGTCTGCGCCCCGCACCGGTCCATCAGCTGCCGCACCCGCCGCTGCACCGTCCGGGGAGCGAGCCCCAGCTGCCGCGCGATCGACTCGTCGGTCAGCCCGGCGGCCAGCAAACCCAGCAGGTTCGGGTCCACGTCGGCCGCGGCCGCGTAGATGCCGCCGGGGCTGAACGGGATTCCCTTGTCCCAGTACAGCTCGAACGTCGACCGCAGCACGTCCAGCAACGCGGACGGCCGGATCAGCAGCACCTTGTCGACCACGTCGCCGTTCACGACGGGCAGCACCGCCGCGTGCGTGTCGATCACCGCGAGCTTGAACGGCAGCGTCGGCGTGACGCGGGCGCGTTCGCCGGCCGCGACCAGCTCGATGATCTCCGTGACCCTGCCGGGGATGTCGACGGCCGAGCGGTCGTAGACGACGCGCCACTGCACGTCCCGTTCGCGCGTCTCGTCCTCCAGCGCGACGTGCTGGCCCAGCGGTGTCACGTACGGCGGCTGGTCGAGCACGCAGACCTCGTCGCGCGCGCCGCGCAGCAGGGCGTGCCACAGCTCCCGGACAGCGTCCACACCGGACACCACCTCGACGAACGCGTTGTCCGCCAGCTCCTCGTCGCGGTTGCGCAGGTACAGCTCCATCAGCGGGCCGACGTCCGCGCGGGCCCTGCGGTTCTGCTCCTCGCGGGCCGCGATCAGCGCCTCCACGGCCAGGTCGGGCGCGACGGCCTGCCACACGTCACCCGGCAGGTGCCGGACGAGACCGAGGTCCCGCATCTGCTCCAGCAGCGCGCCGGAGATGCCGATTTCGTCCGTGGTGCGGCTTCCGCCCGTTACCAGGAGCTCGTAAACGGCGGTGAGCTCCGGGGCGACGCCCAAGTGTCCGAACACGGCCACATTGTGCGCCATTCAGCGCAACACCCGTGTCGTGAACACGACAGTGTCGGAAATCTGACTCCGCTAGACCTGTTTTCGCAGGTGTGACCCGACTTACGGTCCCTCCACCTCCGCAGCCGGTTCAGAACACTGACGCCCTCAACGGCACGCGAAGGCCCTGCGTGGAAGGACCTCACGTGAACGGATTGCGACGCACGAGTGTGTGCGCCGCGGCAGTTTCCGCCGCCGTGCTCAGCGTTGTCGCCCTACCGGCGACCGCTGCCCCCGCCCAGATCCAGTCCCAGCCGGACTCGACCCAGGTGAACCGTCCCTTCGAGCGGCTGATCGTCGGCTACAAGCCCGGCACCGCCGAAGCCTCGTCCGACTCCGCTGCCTCGGACGACGCCCGCAAGAAGGGCAAGTCGCTCCACCGCCGCACGGCGAGTGGCGCGGTCGTCGTCGACCTCGGCTCCAAGACCACGAACGCCGACAACACGATCCAGGCGTTCAAGAACGACCCGAAGGTCGCCTACGTCGAGCCGGACCTGCTGATGCAGCCGTTCGCCGACCCGAACGACACCGAGTACTCCCGGCAGTGGGACCTGTTCGAGGCCACCGCGGGCATGAACGTGCCCGGCGCGTGGTCCAGCACGACCGGCGCGGGCGTCACCGTCGCCGTGATCGACACCGGGTACGTCGCGCACAGCGACCTGGCGAGCAAGGTCGTCGCGGGGTACGACTTCGTTTCCGACTCGGCGCGAGCGCGGGACAACAACGGCCGTGACTCCAACCCGGCCGACGAGGGTGACTGGGTCGCCCGCGGCGAGTGCGGCACGGACGCCAACGGCCAGCCCGTCCCGGCAGCGGACCAGGGTTCGTCCTGGCACGGCACGCACGTGGCCGGCACCATCGCCGCCGCCACGAACAACGGCAAGGGCATCGCGGGCATCGCCTACGACGCCAAGATCCAGCCGTTGCGCGTCCTCGCCAAGTGCGGTGGCGCCACCTCGGACATCGCCGACGCGATCACCTGGGCGTCCGGCGGCACGGTGAGCGGCGTGCCCGCGAACCAGAACGTCGCCAAGGTCATCAACATGTCGCTGGGCGGCCAGTCCTCCTGCTCCACGACGTACCAGAACGCGATCAACGGCGCCATCAACCGCGGCACCACGGTCGTCGTCGCGGCCGGCAACTCGAACATGAACGTCTCGAACTTCACCCCGGCCAACTGCAACGGCGTCATCACCGTCGCGGCGTCGTCCCGTGAGGGCAACAAGGCGTTCTACTCGAACTTCGGCACCCGCATCGACATCGCGGCCCCCGGCGGCGAGACCCGCCGCGGCACCGACACCCCCGGCACCATCACCACGCCGGAGAACGGCATCTGGTCGACGCTGAACGCCGGCGCCACCACCCCCGGTGCCGAGAACTACAAGCCCTACCAGGGCACGTCGATGGCGGCCCCGCACATCGCCGGCCTCGCGGCACTGCTCGTCGCCAAGAAGCCGTCGCTCACCCCGGCCCAGGTCAAGGACCTCATCAAGACCAACGCCCGCACGTTCCCCGGCACCTGCTCGGGCGGCTGCGGCGCGGGCCTCGCGGACGCCACCAAGACCGTGAACGCCGTCGACACCACCCCGCCGCCGTCCGGTGGCCTGGAGAACACGACCGACGTCGCCATCCCTGACCGCGGCGCCGCCGTGACGTCGTCCATCACCTCCACGGTGACGGGCAACGCCTCCTCGGCCACCAAGGTCGGCGTGGACATCGTCCACACCTACCGCGGCGACCTGGTGATCGACCTGATCGCGCCGGACGGCACCGCCTACCGGCTGAAGAACTCGTCCTCTTCGGACAGTGCCGACAACGTGGTGGCGACCTACACGGTCAACGCCTCGTCCGAGGTCGCGGCGGGCACGTGGAAGCTGCGGGTCCAGGACGTGTACTCCGGTGACACCGGGTACATCAACTCCTGGAACCTGACCCTGCGATAGCTCCACGAGTTCGCCGAGGGGCGGCGCCTCCCAGCCTGTGACTGGGGGAGCGCCGCCCTTTCACATGCCGCGCAACGCATGCCGCAGCACCCTGCCGGCCAACGCAATGGCGAAACCGAGGCGTCCATGCCTCTACGGGCTCTGATCAGCGGTAATGACCCGGCCCCAATCGCGATCGTCGCGAAGCGGCGATGACCGGCACCGGCCCGACAAGGCCCACACAACCACCCGCCCAAAGCGACGTGCGGTGTCAAGCTGACCACCCCGCTGGAACCGGCGCCTTCCAACGCAAGCCGGGCAACGCAACCCGACCCGCACACCGGAACAACACCGCCCACCCCAGGTAACGTCGCGCACATGGCCACACTGGTGACGTTCCACGCCCACCCCGACGACGAGTGCATCGTGACAGGCGGCGTGATGCGCAAGGCGTACGAAGACGGGCACCGGGTCGTGCTCGTCGTCGCGACGCGCGGCGAGGCCGGCGAGATCCCGGACTTCCTGCAGGAGGGCGAGGAACTCTGGCAACGGCGAGTCGTGGAGACGCACGCCGCAGCCGACCTCCTGGGCGTAGCGCGCGTGGAGTTCCTGGGATACCGGGACTCCGGGATGATGGGCGACGCGCTCAACGACCAGCCCGGGTCGTTCTGGACCGCGGACGTCGAGGAGGCGGCCCAGAAGCTCGCGGCGATCCTCGTCGACGAGGACGCGAAGGTGCTCACCACGTACGACAGCTTCGGCGGCTACGGCCACCCCGACCACATCCAGACGCACCGGGTGGGCATGCGCGCCGCGGAGATCGCGGGCACGCCGGCCGTCTACCAGGCGCTGGTGCGCGAGTCGGCGTTCCGCGAGGCGTTCCGGCTCGCGGGCATCGAGGAGCCGCCGCCGCTCGGCGAGGGGGCGGTGCCGGAGTCGGAGATCAACGTCGGCGTCGAGGTCGGCGAATACCTCGGGGTGAAGCGGAAGGCGATGCGCGCGCACGCCTCGCAGATCCCCGAGCAGTCGTTCTTCCTGTCGCTGGACGAACCGACGTTCGCGCACGCGTTCGGCACCGAGTGGTTCATCCGCGAGGGGCACGAGCCCGCGACCTCGCTGGATCTCTGACGAGGGCACGAAAACGGGGGCGGTCCGAGTGGACCGCCCCCGTTTCTTCGTTCAGCTACTTCACGCGCTGCGGCGGCGGCGCAGGAACAGCAGGGTGCCGGCACCGGCGCCGACGAGGCCCACGCCCGACAGCAGCAGCCACAGCGGGGAGGCACCGGTCGCCGCGAGGGGCGGTTCCGGAGCGCTGCCCGCAGGGGCGACCGGGGTGGTCGACGCCGGAGGCACCACGGAGGACGAGGGCGTCTCCGGAACCGACGAGGTCGGCTCGGTGGGCTTGGTCTCCGTCGGCGTCGTCGGCTTGGTCGGCTCGGTCGGCTTCACGCACGCCGGGGTCTCGTGCGTCTTCGAGTAGTTGTAGCGCTCGCCGTCCGACGCCTTCACCGTGATGGTGAAGGTGTGCTTGACGGTGCCGTCGGCCTCGAACTTCTTCTCCCAGGACTGACCGAACTTCTCGTCGGCCAGGACCTTGTCACCGTCCTTGATCAGCACGGTGTTCTTGTCGCCGCCCGCGTACTGGGTCAGCTTGACCTTCAGCACAGCCTTGTCCTTGACGCAGTCCGCTGACGACACCGGGGTGTGCGCGCTGGCCGGGGTAGCCAGTGCCAGCGAAGCGAGGGCTGCGGTGGCCGTCACCGCAAGCGCGCCGAGAACTCTGCTTGCCATGGAAACTCCTGCTCTGCGTTGATGCGTGGCGAAACAAGCCACATTCATGAACTGGATCACCCGACCGGGTGAACCGGGCCACGCTAACAACACAGAGGGGTCAGAAGGTCACCGTATGGCAACGCTACGGTGTCACCACGGGTAGATCAGCATGTTTTCTGTTAGCCCGATCGTGCCCGCGACCAACCGCATCTGTTCCACGCCACGCACGTCGGCGTCCAGCAGCCGAGGCGAGCAGATCATCACGGCGAGCGTCTGGGCACGGGACAACGCCACGTTCAATCTGTTACGTGACAAAAGAAAGTCCAGGCCACGCGGCAGGTCCACGGTGGACGACGACGTCATGGACATGATGACGGCCGGTGCCTCCTGCCCTTGGAAGCGGTCCACGGTGCCCACTCGGGTGTCGCCGAACCCCGCCTCGGCGAGCCTGCGCCGGATCACCCTCACCTGCAGGTTGTACGGCGCCACCACCAGGACGTCCGCATCGGTCAGTTCGCGCGTTTTGCCGTTGTCCGTCCAAGTGCGACCCACGATCGCGCGCACGGTGTCGACCACGGCGTCGGCCTCCTCGACGGACGACGTGATGTTGTGCCGGTGGTCGACCTCGCGCAGGTAGATCCCCGGTTCGACGCCCGAGATCGACCGGTTCGCCGCCGACTCGTGCGAATGGAGCAGCCCGGCGTAGGACAGCTCCGACACCGGACGGCACACGGCCGGGTGCATCCGCCGCGTCTCCGCGAGGAAGTAGCCCAGGTGCGGAGGGATCACGTCCGCGTCGCCGAGCAGGTGGCCCAGCGCCGAGGCGTCCGAACCGGGCGGGTGCACGCCCTGCACGACCTGCGGCAGCTGCTGGGGATCGCCCAGCAGCACCAGGTTGCGGGCCGCCGTCCCCACCGCCACCGCGTCGGCCAGCGCGAACTGGCCGGCCTCGTCGATGATCATCACGTCGAACGGCTGCGCCTTGATCACCGCGTTGGAGAAGGTCCACGCCGTGCCGCCGACCAGGTGGCCCTGCGGGTGCTCCTCACGCCACTGGGCGAGCGCGCCGTTGCTCTTCGGCTGGTCCCACGGCAGGCCCTCCTCCGGCTTCTTCTCCTTGGGGCGCTTGGCCATCGGGATGTCCGGGTCCACGCTCGACAGCACGTTCTCGACGGCCTTGTGCGACGTCGACGTCACCGCGACCGTCTTGCCCTGGTCGATCAGGTGCCGCACGAGCTTGGTCGCGAGGTACGTCTTGCCGGCGCCGGGCGGGCCCTGCACCGCGAGCGTGCCGCCGTCGAGCTGGTCGACGGCCTTGATCACGGCCTGCACCACGTCGTCGTGCTGCGGCAACGGTTGCGCGGGCGGCGTGCGCAGCAACAGGTCGATGCCGGGGTTGCGGGGGAGCAGCGGCAACAGGCCGACGGCCTGCTCGGCCAGTTCCGCGACGGCCTCGTCCTTCGGCGACGCGGGCACCGGACTGCCCGGCAGCACCGCGATCGGCATCTCGCCGTGCTCGACCGCGTTGCTCTCGGTCAGCACCAGCTCGTACGGGTTGTCGTCCGAGACCACGGCATTGCGCGTCATGTTGCCGGGGTACAGCAGCCTGACGTTCTCGTTGGCACCGAACGGATGTGGCCGCTCCGGGTCGATCCGCGCGTGCACCTGCCGCTTGTGCGTGCGGACCCGTCCGGCCGGTGGCACCCAGTCGTCGGCCCTCAGCGTGATCGGCACCGCGCAGTTCGAGTCGGTCTCCAGGTCGGAGATCGGCGCGAGTGCCTGCCGGAAGAAGTCGCCCCACGCCGGACTCGCCTCACGCCGGTGGTAGCCGACCGTCGCCGCGAACAACGCGTGGCCCTCTGCCAGCAACGGTTCGGTCAGCGCCGCCACCCGGCGCGCTCGCTCGGCGGCCTTCTCCAGCGCGGCCTCGTCGCGTTCCTCGCGCACGGCGGTCTCGATCTGGCGCTCGACCTTGATGCCGTGCAACAGATCCCGCAACCCGCGCGTGGGCACCTCGTCGTCCAGCAACGGCTTCAGCGCGGGCAGCGTGTACTCCCTTGTGGACACTCGCAGCACCCGCCGCGTCAACGCGCCGAGGTCGACGCAGCGCCGCACGAGTTCGTCCACTTCGGACTCCAGCGTCGCCGACCGAGCGGCCCGCCCGGCGAGGTCGTGCGGCGCGAAGTGGTAGACGGTGCCGGCCGGCGTTCGCTCGACGAACTCGGCGAACGTCCCGGACCACCCCGGCGTCCGGAAAGTGTCGCCGTCGACCTCCAGGAACACGTCGTCCTCGGCCGGCTCCGGCAGGTTCGCCAACGCCTCGGGCGCCACGACCTCGTAGGTGGTGACGCCGGTGCGTTCCTGCCGCACCTGGAGCCGGGCCTGCGCGGTCAGCGCGGTGAAGCTGGCCAGCGACAGGGTGGGCGGCCGTTCCTCGGTCTCCGCGAGCGCGTCGATGGTGTCAATGCCGACCGAAACGAGCTTTCGCCGCTGGTCGGCGCGCAACCCGGCCACCAACGAGAGGTCCCGTGCCTGCTCACGGCCGGAAGCGCAGTGGCGGGCGAACCGGCACCCGGTGCACGCGGCGCGCACGTCACCCCACGACCGGGTCGGCGCGGGTGAGGGCTTCGCGAGCCTCGTGCGCAGCCTGGTCAGCAGGGGAGTGAAGTCGGCGACGCGGAACGACGTGCGCCGGCCGTCGACGATCAGGTGCGCGCGGGACGACCCGAGCGCCTCGGCGGCCGCCACCAGCGACAACACGGCCAGGGGAGTGGCGTCCGGGGCTTCGTCGCACGGCTCGTAGCCGTCGGGCGTGCGCACGAGTGTCTGGGCCGAGCAGTGGAACACGCCGTCGAAGAACACGGCGTTCTCGACGAGATCCGCGCCGGACCGCATCTTCTCGGCCGTGCGGCTGGCCTCGCGGTGCAGGTCGGCGGGGTCACCACGCCGTTCGTCCCGCGCCAGGTAGCTGCGGTGCTCGCATTCGAGCAGGTCGACGAGATCGGACGGACTGGCGAGCATGGACAGTGATGCTAGCCAGCAGCACCGACAGTCGTGGGACCTCGCCCCGCAGTGGCCTGTCCCCAGGCGGCACGGGCGCGCGACCCGCGTTCATCCCCGACTCGCGGGTCGCGCGCCCGCTCCCACCTGGAGCGGTGGCCCAGGGCGTGTCCCGGGAGTTCGTCGGGCGGCAGTGGCGGCCGAGGGCCCCGGAGACGGCACCGCCGCGACGTCCGAATACAACCCGGTATGAGGACGCCGCGGCGGCACCGTCTCCGGGTCTCTCGCCCGCGCCTGCCACCGGACGAACTCCCGGGACACGCCCTAGACGTTCGCCTCCACGAGGTGCAGCAGGGCCTCGTGGTGCGTGTTCGGGTAGTCGTGCGGCCGGAACGGACGCGTCTGCGCCCGCACCAGCGCCGCCGCCGCGGCCAGTTCCCCGGTCCGCACCTCGGTGTCGCGGTGCAGGAACGCGAAGTGCGGCTCCCGCACCTCGTCCGGCCACAGCAACGTGTGCAGCACCAGCACGCCCTGCTGCGGCCGCAACGCCGCCAGCGTTTCCTTGCCCCGCAAGGCGAACTTCACGATCGCGGCGGTCTTGGTGCGCTCCAGCGTCTCCCGCAGCAGCACGTAGGACCGCACGGCCAGGTCGTCCGGCTCCACGTAGTAGCTGCGGTGCAACGCGACCGGGTCCACGTCGACCTGCGGCGCGAACTGCTGCACGTCGATCACGCCGTCCTCGGGCGCGGGCAGGTCGCCGGGGTCGATCTGCACGATCCGGCCGTCGTCGAGCTCGTAGCCGCGCCCGATGTCCTCAGGTGTGAGGCGCAACGAGCAGTCGCCGCACACCTGCTGGTGGCGCACACGGCCGCTGTCCTCGCGGTGCACCAGGTGCACCTTGCTGCGGTGTTCGGTGGCCGCCGACACCAGCCGCACCGTCATCGTGGTCATCCCGAACCGGAGTGCTCCCCGCCACACAGTTCTCATGACAAATGAGTACTCGAACAGGTGTTCAACTACGCATATCAACTGGTGGGAGGCCTCGTTCGGACGCGTCCGACGGATACCTCGGACGCGTGTTTCCGACGAAAGTCACTCGCAAGGCCTACCAGGGCGACGGCGCGTAATCCTTCAGGAAGCACCCGTAAAGGTCTTCGCCCGCCTCACCGCGCACGATCGGGTCGTACACCCGCGCAGCGCCGTCGACCAGGTCCAGCGGGGCGTGGAACCCCTCCTCGGCCAGCCGCAGCTTCATCGGGTGCGGGCGCTCGTCGGTGATCCAGCCCGTGTCGACGGCCGTCATCAGGATGCCGTCGGCCTGCAGCATCTCCTCGGCGCTGGTGCGCGTCAACATGTTCAGCGCGGCCTTCGCCATGTTCGTGTGCGGGTGCCCGGAACCCTTGTAGGCGCGGGAGAACTGCCCCTCCATCGCCGACACGTTCACCACGTACTTGCGGCGGTAGGACGACTTCGCCATCGAGGCGCGCAGGCGGGAGATCAGCAGGAACGGCGCCGTCGAGTTGCAGAGCTGCACTTCGAGCAGCTCCACCGGGTCGACCTCGTCGACGTTCTGGATCCACGAGTTCGTGGCCGCCGTGTCCGGCACGAGGCCGCCCGCGTCGATGTCCTTCGAACCCGCCATCAACGCCAGGGTCGTCACCGAGTGCGCCTCGGGCACGGCCGTGCCGGGCAGCGCGAGCTGGCCGTGGCCGCCGAACGAGATCAGCTCCGGACGATCGGCGTCGCCCGTCAGCGCCTCGTGCTCGGCGTGGGCCAGGGGCGCGTAGGCACCGGGGGAGCGCCGCACGGTCTGGGCTGCGTTGTTGATGAGGACGTCGAGAGGCCCGCGGGAGGCCACCTCGTCGGCCAGCGCCAGCACCTGGGCCGGGTCGCGCAGGTCGATGCCCACGATCTTGAGCCGGTCGATCCACTCGGCGGCGTCCGGCATCGTGGCGAAGCGGCGGGCCGCGTCCTTGGGGAAGCGGGTGGTGATGGTGGTGTGCGCGCCGTCACGCAGCAGGCGCAGCGCGATGTACATGCCGATCTTCGCGCGGCCGCCGGTCAGCAGCGCGTTGCGGCCGGTCAGGTCGGTGCGGGCGTCGCGCTTGCCGTGGTTGAACGCGGCGCAGGCCGGGCAGAGGTTGTGGTAGAAGGCGTCCACCTCGACGAACCGCGACCGGCACGTGTAGCAGGAACGGGCGCGCAGCAACGTGCCCGCCGTGGCGCCGGCGGCGTTCGACACGAGGGGGAGGCCCTGCGTCTCGTCGTCGATGCGGTCCGGCGAGCCGGTGGCCGTCAGCGCGGTGACGGCGCGGTCGTTGGCCAGGACGGCGGCCTTGCGCTCGGTTTTGCGGAACTTCTTCGCGGCCTTGAAGATCTTCGCGGTGGCCCGGCGGACGCGCACGGCGTCGTCGTGTTCCGCCGGCAGGTCCTCGACCTGGGCAAGCACGCGCAGGCAGACTTCCAGCTCTGCGGGGTCGATCGAGGTCATGAGCAGGCATTTTACGGGGTTGGGGGGTGCTCGGGATGACCGGGCCTGAACTGCTGGTGCTGTGGGACGTCGACAACACGCTGATCTCGGCGCGCGGCTTCGGCGGACTGATGTACCGGCACGCGTTCCGGACGGCGTTCGGCAGGGAGCTGGAGGGGCCTGTCGACCTCGGTGGGCGCACCGAGCTGGACGTCATCGGGGAGACGCTGCGCCAGCACGGCATCGAGCACACCGATGACGCGTCGCGGCAGCTGGCGGACGCGCTGGCGAGCTCGTTCGAGACGAGGAGGACCGAGCTGCCCGGCCACGGCGAGGTGCTGCCCGGCGCGCTGCAGGCCCTCGAACACTTCGCGGACGACCCTCGTGTGCACCAGGGCGTGCTGACGGCGAACCTCCGCAGCGTCGCGCTGATCAAGCTGGAGGAGTTCGGCCTGGCCCACCTCGTCGACTGGGACGTCAGCGCGTTCGGCGACGACCACGCCGACCGGGCGGAGCTCGTGACGTTCGCCCGTGAACGCGCACAGCACATCCGGCCGTTCACCCATGACGAGGTCGTGCTCATCGGCGACACCCCGCACGACGTGTACGCGGCGACCAAGGCGGGCGTTCGGCTGGTCGCCGTGGCGACGGGCCGCAGTTCGAGACAGGATCTCCACCGAGCTGGAGCCCAGATCGTGATCGACGACCTGAGCGACCTGAAAGCGCTGACCAGGGGTGTGTGGGCGACCTGAGACGGGTCTGAACGGCCCTGGCCTCCGGTCGATCACGGCGTTATGGTGCGCGGCATGCCCACAGCAGGCGGCCCGACAGTCAAACGGCTGTCCCAGCCGGACGCCGACATCAAACCCAAGGCCCTCGGTTTGCCCCGGGGCCGCACGGTGATCTCGGTCTTCGGCTCCACACAAGACATCGAGACGGATCTCGCCGCGAAGTTGTTGCCGGTGCTGAGATCCGTCGTCGTGACCGCGGCGCGCAACGGCGCCGTGTTCGTCACCGAAGGCACCGACCGAGGCGTTGTCCACTTGCTGGGCATGGCTTTGCAGGCGTGCGAACAGCGCTGGCCCGTCGTCATCGGCGTCGCGCCGAGCAGCAAGGTGCACGACCTCACCGAGGCCTCCACCAACGGTCAGGTGGCGCTGGAACCCAACCACAGCATCGCCGTCATCGTGCCCGGTTCGGAGTGGACGGACGCGACACCGGTGCTGTTCCGCACGATCGACGCCGTGCGCAACAAGAAGCCGGTCGTCGCTCTCGTCGTCGGAGGCGAGAACGAGAAGGAGGTCGTCGACCACCTCAGCGGCGACAACCCGTTGCTGGTGCTCGCCGGAACCGGTGGCCTCGCGGACCGCATCGCGACGGGTGACCTCACCGGCGACCTCGCGGTGCTCGTGCGCAGCGGCAAGATCTTCATCATCCACGTGGACGAGGGCGCCGGTAAGGCCGTCACCGCGCTGGAACGGTTGCTGGGCAAGGAGAAGCCCGTCAAGCCGCCGAGGATCCTGCCCAAGGTCCGCTACAAGGCGCCGGAACCGCGTCCGCTGGTCGACCCCGGCTTCGTCGTGGCGTACCCGACGCTCGCCGACGCCATCCACGACGCGAACCAGGTCGTCGCGCCGGCGTTCCAGGAGCTCGACGCCGAGGCGGAGGTCGAGCAGAACCGCTACCGGCTCATGGCCGTGCTCGCGATCGCGGGCGGCCTGACCACGACGGTGTTCGCCGCGCTGCAGACGTGGCTCAAGGACACGCCGTGGCCCGGTGTGCTCGTCGTGGCGGGCGGTGCGTTCGCCGCGGCCGTCACGATCGTGGCGCGCAAGCGCGAGTCGCTCGACAAGTACCTCACCGCCCGGTCGCGCGCGGAACGCCTGCGGGCGCTGTACTTCGCGCACCTCGCCTCCGTCGCGCCGGCCACGGAGGAGGAACGTCAGGACAAGGTGGCGGACCTGGAAGCCGCCGTCAGCAACCGCAAGCACGAGGTGGTGCGGACATGAGCGACAAGCAGCGCCAGGCCCAGTTCGTGGAAGCCTATCTGCGCCACCGCTTCCAGGACCGCCTCGACCACTTCGAGCGGTCCCGCAAGCGGTTCTCCCGCGCCCGCACGTGGACCGTCGCGCTCGCCGCGGCCTTCTTCATCGCCGCCGCTGCCGCAGCGGCCGTCGGCATGGCGGACGGGCCGCGCAGGGCCATGTGGGGTTTCGCCGCAACGACTCTGGCCGCGCTGGGCACCGCGATGTCGCTGTACGAGGCGACGTTCGGGTTCCGCCGGCTGGCGCGGGAGAGCGCCACCACTTCCGTTGCGCTGCAACGGCTCGCGGTGGACGGTCCCACGCCGGACGACGTCGACGACGAACGGCTGGTCGCATTTGTGACCGAAGTGGAGTCGGTGCTCAGGTACGGGCGGTAAAGATCGCGAAGCAGCAAAAATCGTTTGCAGAGCGTAAGAAAGAAAGCGCTCCCACGGTTTACACGCTGCGTGGGTGATCGATTACGGTAAGCACAAGTTCTGGTGTTTCCGTCACCCAGTTGCCATGATGACCACATCCCCCGATGCGGAAGCAGGCACGACATGACTTGGGCGCGTCCCGCGATCGCCGAGCCCGAAACCGGCACCTTCGCCGAGGCCAAGGCTCTGGAAAAGGAGCACAGCACGATTCAGAACAGCAAGGCGGCACGCACCGTGGCCTGTCACGCCACGGACGCGCTGGACTGCGCCGACCTGCTGGAGATGCTGGGCCTCAGCGCCACGGAGGGCAAGGTCCGGGTGTAACCCCGAGACTGGATCCACCACTCGGCCACCAGCAGGTTCACCACGAACGACAGCCAGTTCGCGGTGGCGAAGACCAGCAGCCCGTCCCCGTCGGGCATCAGAGCGCCGAGTGCGAGGCCCCAGAGGCGACCCGTGATGGCGGCGCCGGTGAGTGCGAAACCGCGGATCATCCAGATGCGGTGTTCGCCGAACCGGCGCCGCCTCGCCGTTTTCAGGCCGTGCACCGCGCTGGCGAACCAGAGCACCGACAGGACCGTCAGCGGCGCCGACGACGCCAGGCCGGCCAGTGACAGCTGCGCGCACACCACGCCGAGCACGGACGACGGGAACACCGCCGCGAAGTAGACGCGTCCCATCACCCGGTGCACGCGCGGATGGCGGGCTCTGAGCCCCGGCCAGAACTGCGAGACACCCGCCAGGACCGCAACCGTTCCGGTGAAGATGTGCGCGACGAGAAGGCCGTAGTGCACCGGTCCGTGCAACGGCGGTCTCGATTGGTTCATGTCCAAAGTCACGTACGCGCTCGCGGCGAAGATCGTTATCGCGACGCAGACGAATCCCGACACCGCCAACCAGGCGGCGTACCCCCTCGAAGTTTTCATACTTCAAGCGTGTCAACGGGTTCACTCGAACGCGCTGGGGTGCGCCCCCGAGCGCGCGGTGGGGCGCACCCTACTGGGATGATGTGACTCATGCGGACGGTCGAGATCTCCGAAGAGCCGATCAGGCTAGGACAGTTCCTCAAGCTGGCGCAGCTGGCGGAGGACGGTGGGCACGCGAAAGAGCTCATCGAGGACGGAGAAGTCCACGTCAACGGCGCTGTGGAGCTGCGTCGCGGTGCACAGCTGCGGCACGGTGACGTAGTGGTCGTCAACAGTGACGAAGTACGCGTTTCCGTCCGGCCGTAGCGCATTGCTCCGTTCAGCGGTAAGTACATGCACAATCGCAGACGATCAGACTAGGGCCTGAAGACCTGTTCTGAGCCATTACCTCGTGGCATAAGACGCGCCTATGTCCCTTTTGGACATCAAGAATCGTCTTGCCTCGCCACGGTTTCCAGGTGGTGAGACGCGCGTCACGTCCGATATGCGGGCACCGGGGAAACTTTTTTCCAGGGTCTGTAACGCGGATGCCGGAACGTGCGAATCACCGGTTGCGAGCTCCGGCTGTCGAGCCCCAATGCGGCAGCTCCGGAGTTCGCGCCAGATCTGAGAATCAAGGTCCTCGGGGTGACCTGCGTACGTGCACGTCCGAAATCGCCGCTGAGCCGGGGAGATCAGAACGATGAGTGAGCAGGTCCGCGCTGCCCGTGACGTTGACGGGTCGCGCTCCACGCTCAATACGCTGTCGGAACGCAGACAGACCCACCCACCCGTAGCGCGTTGGGAAAGTCGCTACCGATATGCCGTGATCACCGCCGACGTCGTGACCATTGCCCTGGTCGTCGTCGCCGTCGGTGCCGTCATGAGCATGCGGCACACCGCCTTCGGGCCGCTTTCCCTTGCATTGCTGGACATACTCACAGTAGTCCTAGTCGTCGGCTCACTCGCGATCAACCGCGTGTGGCAGCCGGCGGTGCTCGGCCAGGGAGCCGAGGAGTTCCGAAGACTCGGCCGGGGTTTGTTCGGTGCCGTCGTGGCGCTCGGCCTCGGAGCGCTCGCCGTCGACATCCCCGGCGCCCGCCTGTGGATCTTCGTCGTAGTACCCGCGATCGCCCTGGTCGCGTTCCCCATGCGCTACCTCCTGCGCCGCCCGCTGCACCGCGGCCGCAAGGAAGGGCGCTTCCTGCTCTCGGTCCTCGCCGCCGGCAACCTGGACACCGTCGAGGACCTCATCCACCGCACCAAGCGCGTCGCCCACCTCGGCTGGCGCGTGGACGCGATCTGCACGATCGACGGCCGCGGCCGCTCCGGCACCGACGTCGAGGGTGTTCCCGTCGTCGGCCAGCTGCGCGAGCTCGCCGAGCACGTCCGCCGCGGTGGGTACCGCATCGTCGCCGTCACACCCGACGCCTACTGGACACCTCGCCGTCTCCAGCAGCTCGCGTGGGCGCTCGAAGGCTCCGGTGCCGAGATGGTCGTGTCGCCCGGTCTCATGGACGTCGCCGGCCCGCGACTGCACATGAGCGCCGTGCTGGGCATGCCACTGCTGCGCGTGAGCGAGCCGGCACTGAGCGGCTTCCGCCGCCTGGTCAAGGAAGTCGTCGACCGCGTCGGAGCGTTCGCACTCCTGATCGCATTGGCACCGCTGATGTTCGCCGTCGCCGCGTTCGTCATGATCGACAGCCGCGGCCCCGTCTTCTACCGCCAGAAGCGGGTCGGCAAGACCGGCGTGCCGTTCACGATCATCAAGTTCCGCACCATGGTGACCAACGCCGACGCGTTGCGCGCCAGGCTCGCCGCCGTCGACGAGGGCAACGGCGTGCTGTTCAAGATGAAGAGGGACCCGCGCATCACCAAGGTCGGCACGTTCCTGCGCCGCTACTCGATCGACGAGCTACCGCAGCTGTTCAACGTCCTCGCGGGCAGCATGTCGCTCGTCGGTCCGCGCCCGCCGCTGCCGGAGGAGACCGCGAAGTACTCCTCGGACGTGCGGCGCCGCCTGCTGGTGAAGCCCGGCCTGACCGGCCTCTGGCAGGTGAGCGGACGCAGCGACCTCTCGTGGGAGGAGTCGGTGCGGCTCGACCTGCGCTACGTCGAGGACTGGTCCCTCGCGCTCGACCTCGTGATCATGTGGAAGACCTTCCGCGCCGTCTTCGGCGGCCAGGGGGCCTACTGATGGAGAACCCGGACTTGCTCACGCTCACTGGCATCGGAGGCCAGGGCTCTACTGACGGGACTACGACGGCATGACTGACAACGCGATCGGCCTTGCCGTCATCGGCGCCGGGTACTGGGGGCCGAACCTCGTTCGCAACGCCCAGGCCACCCCGGCGCTGCACCTGCGCTACCTGTGCGACCTCGACGTGGAGAAGGCTCAGCGCGTGCTGGGTCAGTACTCCACGGTGCGCGCCACCGCTTCGCTGGACGAGGTCCTCGCCGACCCCGAGGTGCACGCGGTCGCCATCGCCACCCCCGCCGCCACACACCTGCCCGTCGCGCTCGCGGCGCTGGAGGCCGGCAAGCACGTCCTCGTGGAGAAGCCCCTCGCGGCCAACTTCGAGGACGGCCTGAAGCTCGTCGAGACCGCGGAACAGCGCGGCCTCACCCTGATGCTGGACCACACCTTCGCGTACACGTCGTCGGTGCAGCACCTGCGGAAGATCATCCGCGGTGGCGAGCTCGGCGACATCCAGTACATCGACTCGGTGCGCATCAACCTCGGTCTGGTGCAGCCGGACGTCGACGTGCTGTGGGACCTCGCTCCGCACGACCTGTCGATCTTCGAGGCGATCCTGCCCGACGACGTCCACCCGGTGGAGGTCGCGGCGCACGGCTCGGACCCGATCGGCGCGGGCGTCGCGTGCGTCGGCCACCTCACGGTCCGGCTGTCCAACGGCGCGATCACCCACGTGCACGTGAACTGGTTGTCGCCCACGAAGATCCGCACGATGGTCATCGGCGGCTCGCAGCGCACGGTCGTGTGGGACGACAACAACCCGGCGCAGCGACTGTCCATTTACGACCGCGGTGTCGACCGCTCGGTGGAGCAGCAGAAGATCTCCTACCGCACCGGTGACATGGTCGCGCCGGCGCTGGTGGAACGCGAGGCGCTGCGCACGATGATGGCGGAGTTCGCCACGTCCATCACCGAGAAGCGCGCGCCGCTGACCGACGGCCGCGCGGGCCTGCGCGTGCTGGCGGTGCTGGAGGCGGCGTCGGAGTCGCTGCGCTCCGGCGGGCTCTTCGTTCCGGTTCAACAAGTTGAAGGCAGGGTTTCAGCATGACGGCACAGCCGATCACCGGTCAGCGCGCGCTCGTCACGGGCGGCGCCGGAACCATCGGGTCGTCGGTCGTGGACCAGCTCGTCGAGGCCGGCGCGGCCGAGGTCGTCGTGCTGGACAACTTCGTGCGCGGCCGCCGCGAGAACCTGGCGCAGGCGCTCGAATCCGGTGTCGTCCGCGTCGTCGAGGGCGACATCAACGACAAGGCGCTGGTGCGCGAGCTGACCGAGGGCATGGACCTCGTCTTCCACCTCGCCGCCATCCGCATCACCCAGTGCGCGGAGGAACCGCGCCTCGCGCTGGAGTGCCTGGTCGACGGCACGTTCACCGTGATCGAGGCGGCCGCGGCCGCCGGGGTGAAGAAGGTCATCGCGTCGTCGTCGGCCTCGGTCTACGGCCTCGCGGAGTCGTTCCCCACCGACGAACGGCACCACCCGTACAACAACGACACCTTCTACGGCGCCGCGAAGGCGTTCAACGAGGGCATGCTGCGCAGCTTCAAGGCCATGCACGGCCTCGACTACGTGGCACTGCGCTACTTCAACGTGTACGGACCGCGGATGGACGTCCACGGTCTGTACACCGAGGTGCTCATCCGCTGGATGGAGCGCATCGTCGACGGCAAGTCGCCGCTCATCTTCGGCGACGGTGCCCAGACGATGGACTTCGTGCACGTGCACGACATCGCACGCGCCAACATCCTCGCGGCCAAGGCGCCGGTCACGGACGCGGTGTACAACATCGCGTCCTCGAAGGAGACCTCGCTCAAGGAGCTCGCCCTCGCGCTGCTCGCCGCGATGGACTCCGACCTGCCGCTGGAGCACGGCCCCGAGCGCAAGGTGAACGGCGTGACGCGCCGGCTCGCCGACATCAGCCTCGCGGCCACCGAGCTCGGGTGGAAGCCCGAGATCGAGATGGACGGCGGACTGCGCGACCTCGTCGCGTGGTGGCGTGCGGAGAAGGACGCCGCGCAGAACGCCTGACAACCCCCGGAACCGCGGCGGGGCCGGTCGACACCCCCAGGTCGACCGGCGCCCGCCGCACCCCGATCGCAGTGCCGCCATTCGGGACGCCGTCGTCCCCGCCGGTGCTGTTGATCTCACGCACCGTGACGAAGTCGCGGAAGTCGTTGCGCCCGTTGGGTTTTGTTTGGATCAATACCTCAAGACGTGTAACGACAGTCGGTTTCGGCCCGACGTCCTATTAGGAATGTCGATGGCTCGCGCCGGTGCGGCCGTCCGTCCCGACCAAGAGTTCGTGGAGGCCTTGCGCCTCGTGGAAAAGGGAGTTTCCGTGTCCGCGCAGAGTTCCGCAGGGGGCCGTCGATGATCCCGGTGATGCGACCGCTGATCGGCGAGGAGGAGGCCCAGGCGGCGGCGGAGGCCGTGCGTTCCGGCTGGGTCGCGCAGGGGCCTCGGGTGCGGACCTTCGAGGAGGCGTTCGCCGCACGGGTCGGTGCCGGGCACGGTGTCGCCGTGTCGTCGTGCACCACCGGGCTGCACCTGGCGCTGCACCTGCTGGAGATCGGTCCCGGCGACGAGGTCGTCGTGCCGTCGTTCTCCTTCATCGCGACGGCGAACGCCGTGCGGTACTGCGGTGCGACCCCGGTGTTCGCCGACGTGTCCGAGGAGACGGGCAACCTGACCGCCGAGACGGTGGCCGCGGTCGTCACACCCCGGACGCGCGCGATCGTCCTGGTGCACCAGGGCGGTGTGCCCGCGGACGTCGAGTCCTTCGCCGGGCTGGGGCTGCCGATCGTCGAGGACGCGGCCTGTGCCGCCGGGTCGACCTACCGCGGCGCTCCGGCGGGCGCGGGCGCGAACCTGGCCGCGTGGTCGTTCCACCCGCGCAAGCTGCTCACCACCGGTGAGGGCGGGATGCTCACGACCGACGACCCCGACGTGGCACTGCGGGCGCGGCGGCTGCGCGAGCACGGCATGAGCGTCAGCGCGGCGGACCGCCACGCGGGTGGCGGTGTCGTGCTGGAGGAGTACCTGGAGACCGCCTTCAACTACCGCATGACCGACATCCAGGCCGCGGTCGGCCTGGTGCAACTCGGCCGCCTGGACGCGATCATCGCGCGCCGCCGTGAGCTGGCCGCGCGCTACCACGAGCTGCTCACGGGGATCCCCGGCCTGCGCGCCGTGCGGGACCCCGCCCACGGCACCACGAACTACCAGTCGTTCTGGGTGGAGCTGCCGCAGGACTGCCCGGTCGAGCGCAACGAGGTGCTGAACCGCCTGGCGGCCAAGGGCGTGTCCGCGCGGCGCGGGATCATGGCGTCGCACCTGGAGCCCGCGTACGCCGGCCACCCGCACGCGCCGCTGCCGGTCACCGAACGACTGACGAGCCGGACGCTGATCCTGCCGCTGTTCCACGAGCTGACCGAGGCCGAGCAGGAACAGGTCGTCGACGCGCTCGAACTGGCGTGTGACGCGCGATGAAACCGCTGCTGCTGATCGGTGCCGGTGGCCTCGCACGTGAGGCGCTGGCGACGATCGCCGCGGTGAACGAGGTCCGTCCGCGGTGGTCCGTGCTCGGCCTGCTCGACGACGCACCCGAGAAGCACGGGGCGGTGCTGGACGGCGCCGAGGTGCTCGGACCGGTCGACCTGGTGCGCGAGCACCCCGAGGCGCAGGTGCTGATCTGCACGGCGAGTCCGGCGCGCCGGGACAGCAGGGTGCGGATCGCGCAGCGGCTCGGGTTCGACGACGAGCGCTACGCCACTTTGGTGCACCCGCAGGCGAGCGTCGCGGCCGGGGTGGAACTCGGCGCGGGCACGATGCTGTTCGCCTGCGCTGTGATCACCGCCCCCCAACGGGTCGGGCGCTTCGTGCTGGCCATGCCGCACGTGCTGCTGACCCACGACGACTCCGTCGCGGACGGCGTGACGCTGGCCGGCCGGGCCTCGCTGGCAGGGGCCGTCCAGGTGGGGGAGAGCGCCTACATCGGGTCCGGCGCGCTGGTGCGCGAAGGCCTGACGATCGGCGCGGGAGCGCTGGTGGGCATGGGATCCGTGGTGCTGCGGGACGTTCCGGCCGGGGAGACCTGGGCCGGCGTGCCCGCGCGAGAACTGGGGGTGAGGGTGTGAACAGCCCGCGCCCCACGACGAGGAAGCGAACGAGAGGGCAGTCCCAGTGAACATCCCGTTGGTCGATCTCGGCCTGCAGCGCGACCGCATCGCCGCTGAGGTCGAGGAGGGTTTCGCCAGGGTGCTGGCGAAGACCGCGTTCATCGGCGGCCCGGACGTCACGGCGTTCGAGGAGGAGTTCGCCGCGTTCACCGGCACGGCGCACTGCGTCGGCGTCGCGAACGGCACGGACGCGCTGGAGCTCGCCCTGCGCGCCGCCGGCATCCGCGAGGGTGACCACGTCGCGTTGCCCGCCAACACCTTCGTCGCCACGGCCGAGGCCGCGGTGCGCGCGGGCGCGGTACCGGTGCCGGTCGACGTCGACCCGGCGCACCTGCTGCTCGACCCCGACGAGTTCGAGAAGGTCGCGTCGCGCTGCCAGGCCGTCCTGCCGGTGCACCTGTTCGGTCAGCTCGCGCCGATGAACGCCATCCGCGCGATCGCGGAGCGGCACGGCGTGAAGATCGTCGAGGACGCCGCGCAGTGCCAGGGCGCCACCCAGAACGGCACGCCGATGGGCGGCTTCGGCGTCGCCGCGGCCACGAGCTTCTACCCCGGCAAGAACCTCGGCGCGTTCGGTGACGCGGGTGCCGTGGTCACCGACGACCCGGAGGTGGCCCGCAAGCTCCGGCTGCTCGCCAACCACGGCAGCGACAAGAAGTACTCGCACCCCGAGCTGGGCTTCAACTCGCGCCTCGACACGCTGCAGGCCGTCGTGCTGCGCGCGAAGCTCAAGCAGCTCAGCGGCTGGAACACCGAGCGCGCGCTCGCCGCCGACACCTACGCCGAACTGCTCGCCGACGTCTCCGGGGTCCGGCTGCCGGGCACCGCGGACGGCAACGAGCACGTGTGGCACCTGTACGTGGTGCGCGTGCACAACCGCGACGAGGTGTTGAAGCACCTCAACGACAACGGCGTGGGCGCGGGCATCCACTACCCGACGCCGGTGCACCGCACGGGCGCGTTCGCCAAGTACGGCCGGCCGGACGGCTACCCGGTGGCGGAGCTCGCGGCGGACGAGATCCTGTCGCTGCCCCTGTTCCCCGGCATCACCCACGAGCAGCAGGCGCGCGTCGCGGCTGTGTTGAAGGAAGCGGTGGCGGCCCATGCCTAGCGTTCACCCCCTGGGGCTCAACGAAAGCGACTCGGTCGGCGAGGGCACGCGCATCTGGGCGTGGGCCCACGTGCTGCCCGGTGCCGTCGTCGGCGCGGACTGCAACATCTGCGACCACGCGTTCGTCGAGGGCGGCGTCGTCCTGGGCGACAGGGTCACGGTCAAGAACGCCGTGCTGCTGTTCGACGGCGTCTCGGTCGGCGACGACGTGTTCCTCGGCCCGAACGTCGTCTTCACCAACGACCTGAGGCCCCGCGCGCACATCAAGAAGGGCCCGGAGGCTCTGCTGACCACGCGCGTGGAGAACGGCGTCACGCTGGGTGCCGGTACGACCGTCGTTTGTGGAACGAAGATCGGCGCGCACGCGTTCGCCGCGGCCGGCGCGGTGATCACGAGGGACGTGCCGGCGCACGCGTTCGTCGCGGGCAACCCCGCCAAGGTCCGCGGCTGGGTCTGCGAGTGCGGCGAACGGCTGGCCGAGGACCTCACCTGCGTGTGCGGCAAGGCGTACCAGAAGTCCGGTGACGGGCTGGTCGGCGCGTGAGGACGGTTCATCCGTCCTCCGTGGACGGGTGCACTGACGGTGAACGGCTTGTGACGCAAGGAAGTTGAAGGTCTCCCCTGGCGGGGGTTTTCATCCCTCGTCGGTTATGTCAAGGGCACTGACAGTGAAATGCGTTGGTATACACCAAATTTCGTAACGCTGCGAGGTGTATGGCCGAAAGTAAGACAAACGGCGTAGGGCCCTATGGAGGCACGTGATGGGCAGACCGGCGCACAGGATTCGTGTGGCCAAGAAGGTCTGGGGAAGCGCCCTTGTGGGCGCGCTGGCCGCGACATTCGTCGTAGGCCTTTCGGGCAGCGCCACGGCGGGCCCCTGTGATCCACCGAACAACGCGATCGTCTGCGAGAACTCGCTGGACGGCACGCCGAAGGACGAGTGGTGGATCGAGTCACCGTACGGCGAGATCGAGGGATTCGCCACGGCGACGAGCGTGCAACCGGGGGAGCAGCTCAACTTCAAGATCAAAACCCCGAGCAACAACTACAAGGTCGAGATCCTGCGACTCGGGTACTACAAGAACGGTGAGGGCGCTCGGCGCGTCACGACGCTGAACCCCATCGTCTCCCTGCCGCAGAGCCAGCCCTTCTGCGCCTACGACGGCAACGTGGGCCTCGTCGACTGCGGCAACTGGGCCGTGTCGGCGCGCTGGAACGTGCCGTCCAACCAGATCCCCGGCTTCTACATCGCGAACTTCGTGCGCGACGACGGCGTGGCCGGCGCGAGCCAGTACCCGTTCGTGGTGCGCAGCGACTCCTCCACGTCGGACATCGTCGTGCAGACCTCCGACCAGACGTGGCAGGCGTACAACAAGTACGGCGACCGGCCGAACGTCAACGAGTTCAACCTCTACGAGGGCGGTTTCGCCGGCTCGTCCGACGGCCGCGCCTACAAGGTGAGCTACAACCGCCCGTACCGCAACGGTGGCACGGCGAACTTCCTCAACGCCGAGTACCCGCTGGTGCGCTGGCTGGAGAAGAACGGGTACAACGTCTCCTACCTGTCCGGTGTGGACGTCACCCGCAACCCCGCGCTGGTGCGCAACCACAAGGTGTACGTGTCGTCGGGTCACGACGAGTACGTGAACGCCGCGCAACGCACGGGCATCGAGCAGGCCCGCGCGGCCGGCGTCAACATGATGTTCATGTCGGGCAACGAGTGGTTCTGGAAGACCCGCTTCGAGAACAGCATCGACCCTTCGCACACCCCGTACCGGACCCTGGTCTGCTACAAGGAGACGAAGGCCGTCCCGCTGACGAAGATCGACCCGAGTCCTGAGTGGACCGGCACGTGGCGCGACCCGCGCCTGTCGCCGCCCAGCGACGCGGGCAAGCCGGAGAACGCGATCACCGGCACGCTGTTCATGGTCAACGGCTACCGCGCGGACGCCATCCAGGTGCCGGCGGCCTACGGGAAGATGCGCTTCTGGCGCGACACCCCGCTCGCGACCGCGACCACCACGACGACGCTGCCGACCGGCACGCTCGGCTACGAGTGGAACGTCGACCCGGACAACAACTACCGGCCTCCGGGCGCGGTGCCGCTGTCCGAGACGACCGTGACGGTCGACGACGGCCAGCTGCTGCTCGACAACGGCCACTTCTACGGCGGTGGTCCCGCCACGCACAAGATGGTGCTCTACCGCGACCAGACCAGCCGCGCGCTGGTGTGGGGCGCCGGCACCGTGCAGTGGTCGTGGGGCCTCGACGGCGACCACCTCTACCCGTACGGCGCGCCGACGACCACGCCCACCAGCCAGCCCATGCAGCAGGCGACGGTGAACGTGCTGGCGGACATGAACGTCCAGCCGCAGAACCTGCGCTCGCCGCTGACCATCGCGACCCGCAGCACCGACACGACCGGACCGGCCGTGACCGTCACCAACCCGGTGGCGAACTCCACGGTCCCGGCCGGCACGCAGCACACGATCTCCGGCACCGCGCTCGACTCGGGCGGTGGCAAGGTCGGCTCGGTCGAGGTCTCCATCGACGGCGGCACGACCTGGCGCCGCGCGAACGGCACCTCCACGTGGACCTACCCGTGGACGCCGTCGAACCTCGGACCCGCCTCCATCAAGGTCCGCGCGTCCGACGACAACGCGAACCTCGGCGCGACCACGACGGTGAACCTGACCGTCGGCGCGCAGCAGTGCCCGTGCACCGTGTTCGGCAACCAGACACCGTCCACCGTGGACAGCGGTGACACGTCGGCGATCGAGCTCGGCATGAAGATCAAGACGTCCGTCAACGCGAACGTCACCGGCGTGCGGTTCTACAAGGCGGCCGCCAACACCGGCACGCACACCGGTTCGCTGTGGAACTCCTCCGGCCAGCGCCTCGCGACCGGAACGTTCACCGGTGAGTCCGCGTCCGGCTGGCAGACGCTCACGTTCGCGCAGCCGGTCGGCATCAGGGCCGGCCAGACCTACACCGTGTCGTACTCGACGACGACAGGGCACTACGCCTTCACCGCCGGGTACTTCAACGGCAAGGGCGCGGGCGTCGTCCCGATCACCGCCCCGTCGGCGGAGTCCTCCGGTGGCAACGGCATGTTCCGCTACGGCGCCGGGTTCCCGGACTCGACGTTCAACGGCGGCAACTACTGGGTCGACGCGGTCGTCACCACCGACGGCGCCGACAACAACCCGCCGACGGTGACCTCCAGCAACCCGGCGGTCAACGGCACGGGCGCGCACACCGACCAGGACGTGGCGGTGACGTTCTCCGAACCCGTCGACCCGTCGAGCGTCTCGTTCACCCTCACCCAGGGCTCGACCCAGGTGCCGGGTGCGGCGAGCACGAACGACAACGTCGTGCGGTTCACGCCGACGAACCTGTTGCTGCCCAACACCTCCTACACCGCGACGATCAACGCCACGGACGGTTTCGGCAACGCGCTCGCGCAGCCGAGGACGTGGAACTTCACGACCGGTGCGGGACCGGCGCCGTGCCCCTGCACGGTGTTCGGGCAGGCGGTGCCGAACAACACCGACACCAACGACCCGAGTGACGTCGAGCTGGGCATGAAGTTCACCAGCTCCAGCAACGCCGTGGTCACCGGTGTCCGGTACTACAAGTCGGCCGCCAACACGGGCACGCACACCGGTTCGCTCTACGCGGCCAACGGCACGCGCCTCGCCACCGGGACGTTCGTCAACGAGACGTCGACCGGCTGGCAGACGCTGACGTTCGCGCAGGGCGTGCAGATCCAGGCCGGCAAGACCTACGTCGTGTCGTACCGGACGCCGAGCGGGCACTACGCGGCCGACGGCGGGTACTTCGCGAACAAGGGCGCCGGACGTGGCGTGGTGACCGCGCCGACCTCGGCGGCCGCGGGTGGCCAGGGCGTCTTCCAGTACGGCGGCGGGTTCCCGTCGAACTCGTACAACGACACCAACTACTGGGTCGACCCGGTCGTCGTGACCGACGGCGCGGACAACTCGCCGCCGACCGTGACGAACCGCGACCCGCAGGCGAACGCGACCGGCGTGCCCACCGGCAACGGTGTGACGGCCACGTTCAACGAGCCGGTCGACGCCGAGTCGGTCAGCCTCACGGTCAAGGTGACCGGTGGAGCGAACGTCGCGGGCACCACGCGCGTGACGCCGGACGGCAGGTCGGTGAGCTTCGCACCCAACGCGGACCTCGCGGGCAACACGTCCTACACCGTCACGGTTTCCGCGACGGACCTGCAGGGCAACTCGATGCCGGCACCGCACACCTGGACGTTCACGACCGGAGCGGCGGGCGCCTGCCCGTGCACCCTGTTCCGCTCGGTGGACGCCCCGGCGGTGACCGCGATCGACTCGCCGGTGGAGCTCGGCACGAGGATCACGCCGTCCGCCAACGGTTCGATCACCGGTGTCCGGTTCTACAAGTCCGTGGGCGACACGGGCACGCACACCGGCACGCTGTGGTCGTCGACGGGCCAGGCGCTCGCCACGGGCACGTTCAGCAACGAGACCGGAAGTGGCTGGCAGACGCTGACCTTCTCCAGCCCGGTCGCGGTGACCGCGGGGACCACGTACGTGGTGTCGTTCCACACCTCCGCGGGCTACTACGGCTACACGACCGGTTACTTCAACGAGAACAGGACGAGGGGCCCGCTGACCGCACCCGCCCACTCCGGCTCGGCGCCCAATGGCGTCTACCGGTACGGCTCGGGCGGGGTCATGCCGGGTGACAGTGGCGGCGGTACCAACTACTGGGTCGACGCCGTGTTCGACAACTAGGGGAGGGTGAACGGCAGTGTCTTCGGTGGATGTGGTGATCCCGTGCTACAAGTACGGCTCGGTGTTGCCCGGCGCGGTCCGCAGCGTCCTGGAACAACCAGGTGTGGACGTGCGAGTGCTGGTGATCGACGACTGTTCCCGTGACGGGAGCGCCGACGTCGCCAGGGAGCTCGCCGCGGCGGACAGCCGGGTGACGGTCTGGGAGCACGAGACCAACAAGGGTCACATCGCCACCTACAACGAAGGCCTGCTGGGCTGGGCGTCCGCGGACTACTGCGCGTTGCTGTCCGCGGACGACGCCCTCACCCCCGGTGCGCTCAAGCGGGCGGCCGATCTGATGGACGAGCACGAGTCCGTCGGGTTCGTCTACGGCCGCCCGCTGCACTGGGACGGCAGCGACCCGTACCCGCACGCGCGGACCGAGTCGCAGGGCTGGATCGTCTACGACGGCGAGAAGTGGTTGCGCCGCCGGTTCGAGCTGGGCGACGGGTGCATCACCTCCCCCGAGGTGGTGGTGCGCACGAAGCTCCAGCAGAAGATCGGCGGCTACGACCCCGCTCTGCCGCACACCGGCGACATCGAGATGTGGATGCGGTTCGCGCTGCACGCCGACGTCGGCTACCTCCGCGGAGTCGATCAGGCCTTCTACCGCGTTCACGGCAACAACATGTCGGTGAACTACTACGCTGGGTCAGGTGTACGCGACTTGCAGCAACGCCTCGCCGCCTACGAGGCTTTGCTGGACCGGGCCGACGGCAGCAGGCGTGACGTGGCGTCGATGGAGCAGCGGGTGCGGCGGGTTCTCGCCAAGGACGCGCTGCGCCGGGCCGGCCGCGCCTACGACAAGGGCAGGGTCGAGGCCGAACCGGTCGAGGAGCTCGTCGAGTTCGCCCGCAAGGCGTTCGACGGCGCCGACCGGCTGCCCGAGTGGCACACCCTCCGTCTCCGCCAACGCCTCGGGACGAGCGCCAGCAGAGCGCTCAGCCCACTGGTGCTCACCGCGGCCGCTCGCCGGCTGCGGCAGACGTACCGGCTGAGGCAGTGGAAACGTGAGGGCATCTGACGCTCGTCTGCCGTCGCTGACAGGGCTGCGCTTCGTCGCGGCCCTCGCGGTGTTCGGCTTCCACCTCAACGCTCTGGGGTTGTTCAGGGGCGGACCTGCCGAGAGCGCCATGGGCCTGCTGTTCGGGCCCGGCGCCATCGGCGTCAGCTTCTTCTTCGTGCTGTCCGGGTTCGTGCTGACGTGGTCGGCACGGCCGGGGCAGGCGGCGACGTCGATCTGGCGCCGCCGGGCCGCGAAGATCTACCCGAACCACGTCGTCGCCTGGTTCGTCGCACTGCTCGGCCTCGTGGTGCTCGGTGCCCACGAGGTTTCCGCCGTGTCGGTGGTGCTGGGCGCTTTGCTGTTGCAGGCGTGGGTTCCGGCGGAGAGCGTGTTCTTCGCCGTGAACACCCCGGCGTGGTCGCTCTCCTGCGAGGCGGCGTTCTACCTCGCGTTCCCGTTGCTGATCCGGTGGGTCACGCGCGTCACCCGGCTGTGGTGGATCGCGGGAGCACTGGCCGCGGCGGTGGCGCTGGTCCCCGTCGTGGCGATGCTGTTCCCGCCGCCGGTCGAGTACTGGTTCGTCTACGTCTTCCCGGTGACCCGCGTGCTGGAGTTCGCGCTGGGCATGGTGATGGCGCGGATCGTGATGAGCGGGCAGTGGATCGGGTGGCTGAAGCCGCTGCCGGCCTCCGCGCTGGTCCTGGTGGCGTACTTCGGGTCCGCGCACGTGCCCGGCACGTTCGGGTTCGTGGCCGTGACGGTGGTGCCGCTGGCGTTGCTGATTGCTTCGGTCGCCGTGTCCGATGTGGACGGCACGCGGTCGCCGTGGCGGTCGCGGCCGATGGTGTGGCTCGGCGAGGTGTCGTTCGCCTTCTACCTCGTGCACCACTTCGTGATCCGCACGGTCGCCGAAGGGCTCGACGAGCTGGGCGTGACGGGGATCCCCGCTGTGGTCCCCGCCGCGCTCATGTTCTCGGTGTCGCTGGTGCTGGCCTGGCTGCTGTTCCGGTTCGTCGAGAAACCCGCGTTCCGGCTGCTGACCCGTCAGTCCCAGGCGGTGTAGTAGCTGGCCTCGTTGACGAGGTAGCGCACGGTGGGCTGCGGCACGTGCTCGACGGCGTGCCGCTTCGCCAGCCGGTGCACGAACTCCCAGTCCTCCTTGGGCAGGGTGGACTTGGTGCGCGGCAGCCTGCTGAAGATCACGTCGGGGGAGCGGCGCACCACGAGCGAGTTCGCGTCGACGTACGGAGTGCCGTCCCGGAACGAGACGCGGTCGAACTCCCGCGTGAGCACGTCGAGCACGGTGCCGTCGGCGCGGCGGCGTTCCACGGCCGTGTAGACGACGT
The DNA here is from genome assembly GCF_042721515.1 of Lentzea sp. NPDC058436. NCBI lineage: Bacteria > Bacillati > Actinomycetota > Actinomycetes > Pseudonocardiales > Pseudonocardiaceae > Lentzea > Lentzea sp. NPDC058436. Next base: position 429,263 of record NZ_JBHXLF010000003.1, on the reverse strand, counting down.
CCGGGCCCTTCTCCAGGCCCGCCAGCGCCAGCTCCAGGTGGTCCTCGCGCCACGTGTTGTCGTCGTCGAGGAAGGCGATGTACTTCGAGTCGGTCAGCCGGATGCCGACGTTGCGGACCAGGCCGAGCACGGCGGTGTTGCGGGCCAGGCTGACCGCGTGCAGCCGCGGGTCGCGCGGCAGTTCCGGCAGTCCCGCTCCGTCGTCCACCACGACGACCACCTGGTCGGTGACGGTCTGCGCCAGGGCCGAGTTCACCGCGTCCACGAGCAGTTCGGGACGCTTGTAGGTGGGGATGACGGTCGCGACGAGCGCCTTCGGCTTCGTCGGGCCGTGCCGGCGGACCTCGTCGTCCTCGAACCGTCTCAGCCTGCCGACGTGTCTGCCGAGCACGACGTTGTTCTTGGCCTCGTGCAAGGGCCACAGGCCGAACGCGTCGCGCAGCGCCTTGCGCGCGGTGGCCGAGACCTTGTTGCGGTTCATGATGAGGATCTCCCGGGAAGCATCGCGCGCATCGGGTACACGACGGGCAGGTAGACGGCCAGTGCCACGAGCCCGCCGACGGCGAGCAGGGCGAACGATCCCTCGACGAACTCGTGCACCACCAACGACGACAGGACGATCAGCAGTCCGCCGATCGCGGGCCTGCGACAGGCCTTGAGCGTCGAGCCGAGCTTGAGGCCCTTGCGGCGCAACACGATGGTGAACGCGGGGATCATGACGAGGGCGGCGACGGCGAGCAGCGCGAGCGAGGCGCCGCGGATGCCGTCGAGGTGGGTGCCGATCAGCAGCGTGGGCAGCATCGCGCCCAGCCACAAGGCCTGCAGGCCGAGCAGTTGGCGGTTGGAGTCGAACGCGACGAGCAGGTCGTAGCCGATGAACAACGCGACCCGCAGCAGTCCGAGGATCGCGAGGATCTGCAGCGCCACGGCCGCACCGGTCCACTTCTCGCCGTAGACGAACGCGAGCATCGGCTCGGCGTAGCAGGCGAGCACGACGCACACCGGGATCGTGGCGGCCATCAGCAACCCGGCCCCGCGCGCCAGCGAGTCCTCCAGCTTCTGCCGGTCGTCGAGCAACCGGGAGAAGCCGGCGAGCGACACCCGCCGCGCCGCCTCGGAGAACACCTGCAGCGGCAGGCTCGACTGGTTGAACGCCATCAGGTACAGGCCGAGCGTGACCTCGTCGGTGAGCGCGCCGATCGCGATCTTGTCGACGTTCGTCACCGACAGCACCAGCAGACTCGCGCCGGCGAGCGGCAAGCCGAACGCGATCAGCTCCCGCGCGATGACCTTGTCCCAGCCGGGCTTGATCTTCACGGGGCACAGGAACAGGTAGATCGTCACCGACACGACGTTGCCGGCGATCTGCCCGACCGCGAAGCTCATCGGGCCGAAACCGTTGAGCGCCATGGTGATCGTGATGGACGTGGTCACCGAGAACGCGGCGAAGTCGGTGAAGAACCTGCGCGCCTGCATGAACTCGCGGTTCAGGATGGCGGCAGGCACCACGGCGATGCCGTCGAGCACCACGGCCAGGCACAGCACCCGCAGCACACCGACCGCGGACGGGCTGCCCATCGCCTCGCAGAACACGGGCGCCGCGAAGAACGTGATGGCGTACAGGGCGGAACTGCTCGCCACCGCGATCGTCATGGCCGTCGGCGCGAACTCGCGGACGTCCCGTTCCCACCGCACCAGGGCGAGGCTGACGCCGAGCTCGTTGAACGCCTGCAACAACGTCATGGCGACGAGGGCGACGGCGAACACGCCGTAGTCGGCGGGGGAGAGGATGCGGGCGAGGGCGATGCCGGAGACCAGCACGCCGAGGCGGAGCACGACGTTGTTGAGGAGGCTCCACAACGCGCCCTTGCCGACCTTGCCGCCGATGGTGGTGGTCATGCGCCGGCCTCCCGTCTGGTGGGGCGGGGTGACCGCGTACGGGAGTCGGTGGTGGGTGGCATGGTGCCGGTGCCGGTGGCGGGTGGCCGCCCAGGCGCGGTGTCGGTGGCGGGTGGCATGGTGCCGGTGGCGCGTCGGCGCCGAGGCGCGGTGTCGGTGGTACCGGACCGGCGAGGCGTCCTGCCGGCGGCCCCCGACCGCGGCGAACCCGTTCCCCGGCAACCGGTCCGGTCGTGCGCGCGGACGTCCACAACGGTGGTCATGGAAGTACCAGCACCCCCTTCATGCTTTTCTCCTCGCGCACGACCCGGAGCAGAGCTCCGCTCGCGCCCATGAGCAGGAAGGCGAACCCGGTCGCCACCGAGAACGCGAGCAGGTCGAACGTCGCGGCCGACACGGCCGGGACGGAGAGCGAGGCGGCCAGCGTGACGCCGAGGTCGCGGACCTTCGGGTCGTCGGACGTGATCCGCGCCCGCATGGCCGCGTACCCGGCCGCGAGGAACAGGAAGATCAGCGCGGCGAGCCCGACCATGCCCGCCATCACCATCGTGCCGAGGTACTGGTTGTCCAGGTAGCCGTACTTGGTCGGCAGGAACGTGCCCAGGCCGCGGCCGAGCCACAGGTGTTCCGCGATCTCCTGGCCCGCGCGGGTGATGCCCCGCTCACGGCTGTCGATCGACGGGTCGACGCCGATGTTGGTGAACAGCGCGATCAGCGTGCCGACGAGACCGGGCACCGCCACCCGCAGCACCGCGACGAACCCGAGGACCGCGACGACGGCCTTCCAGCGGCGGCCCTTGGGCAGGTGCGGGATGAGGATCAGGCCGGCGAGTGAGAGGCCGAGGATCGCCGAGCGCGACAACGACTGCGTCGCGGCCAGGCCGAGGATCGCGGTGCAGGTCCACCAGCGCCAGTGCTTGCCGCCGTAGTCCATGGCGCGGAACGAGTAGTGCAGCGCCAGCGGTACCGCCATCGCGCACACCACACCGAACTCGATGGGGTGCTCCGCGGTGCCGGCGGGGCGGCGGAAACCGGCCCGGTCGAGCACGAACGAGATCTCACCGGCGAGCTTCAGGCCGGGGAACATCAGGTACTGGGTGAGGTCGAACGCCAGCAGGAACTGCAGGATGCCGACGATCGCCATGAACGTGGCGCCGCTGACGAGGAACTTCAGCACCTTGTCGATGCGCGCGAGGCCGCGGACGCCGTCGCACACGGCGATGCCGACGCACACGAACGCCATCATCGTGATGAACGTGCGGTCGGTCGCCTTGAGCTCGTCGTTGGGCAGCCAGCTGTACGTCGAGTAGCCGAAGGTCGCCACCTGCGAGAGCGCGAAGAGGAACATCGACGTGCGCACGGCGTTACGGCCCTTGGCCACCCCGAGCGTGTCGACCATCTGCGCGCAGAACCACAGCACGCCCATGAAGAGGCCGATGAGCATCGCCGGCGTCAGCGCGAGCGGCAGTCCCTTGAAGATGAGCCGCGCCGGGATGACCGTGAGCGACAGGGCGAAGAAGCAGCCGAGCGTCGCCCCGTCGACCCTGCCGTACCTGCGCGGTCCGTTCAGTTCCTGCGGCGGGAGGACGAGCCCCCGCGACGACAGGCGCACCGGTCTCACCGCGCAGGCTTGGACCCGGTCTTGGCCGGCTCCATCCGCATGGTCGGCTCCGACCAGTTCTTCTGCTCGGCCGGGGGAGTGCCACCCGGCGTCGCGGCCTTGGTCTTGCGCTCCTCGGCCTCGCGCTTGCGCTTGCGGGCGAGCGACCAGCTCTCGATCCCGTACGCGCCGGTCAGCATCGCGGCGATCCCGAGCACCAGCGCGGCACCCATGGCGCGCAGCTTGCCGCCTCGCAGCGGTTCCGCCTCCGTGGGCGGCGCGACCGGTTCGACCAGGATGAACGTGCTCGGCGGCGCCTGCAGCGCGGTCTGCCGGTCGATGAGGTCCTTGTTGATCCGCTCCAGTGCGCGCTTGACGATGTCGGACGCGCCCTCCTTGGTCGTCGACTCGGCGACGACGTGGATGAACGGCGTGCCGATCTCCGGGCCGGTGACCTCGTAGGTGGAGTCCTTGCCGTCCACCCCGAGCTCGTCCTGCACGGACGGCGCCTTCATGTTCTGGATGAGGATCGCGGCGGTGACGCCGAGGCTCATGTCGAACGCGAGGAACGGGTTGGTCAGCCCTCGCTGCTTGGCCGCCTCACTGCTGGCACCGGAGGCGGGTGTGGTGAGCACGACAGTTCCGGATGATTCCCATCGCAGTGGCACGGCCGCGTAGGCCCCGCCCGCGAGTCCCAACGAAACGACGAAGACCGGCACCGCGACATACCAGCGTCGCAGCAGCACCAGAATCGTCTTCCACAAATCCATCCGCGTCCCAACGGAGAAGTGACCCCAACTGATTAGGAGATCGATGTCCTGCCTGCCGCTGTTACAGGACGTGATCAACCTCAGGTTCGCTGTCTGGGATGCCAGCGAGGCCGGTGGCGCACGACCCTGGTGTGCCCGTGGTGCCACGGCTAAGATGCGCCGCCGGCGGTTGCGATATCGAGCCATTTCGTCACCGTGCGTCGCGATGTCATTCATGATTCTTATGTCGTTCCGTTCCAATTTTCGTGATCGTGTTGAGATCTGCGCGTGACTGTGTCTAGGGTGGCCGCCGTCCGATGGGCGGTCGCACGTCCGGGGACGTCTGGGGATGAAATAGTCCATTTCGAAAGGAACTCATGTCCGCACGACTGATCAGGTCGGCGAGCCCGGAGAGGTCAGCACGGTCGTCGGCCCGCAGGAGGCCGTACGCCGCGTCCATCGCACTTGCTGGCGTTCTCGCGTTCACCGCCGCCTGCGGTTCCGGCAAGGACGTCGCGTTGCCGACGTCAGCGCCGACGTCGGACCCGACCACTCCCAGTAGCAGCACGTCCTCGTCCAGCGCCGCGCCGAGCAGCAGCTCCGTGGTGCCGACGACCACCACGACCACCCCGCCGAAGGCGACGGGAGGGCCGCCCAAGCCGCCCGCGCCACCCGTGGGCGCGCCGGGGGCCGGCACCGTTCCCGCGCCCGGCTCCGTCGGTTTCCGCGGCGACGCCGCCGCGCTGAAGGTCATCGACGGTCCCGGCAACGCGCCGGCGGGCACGAAGTGGAACGCCGGTCAGCTCCAGGTGGTTGCGAACGACCTCGTTCTGGACGGTGTTTCCGTGAAGGGTGGAATCACCTTCCAGGGTGGCGGGACGCTCACGATCCGCAATTCCATCGTCGAGGGAAACCGTTCGAGCCAGTCCGCCGTGCTCGGTCTGAAAGGTCATCTCGACATTTCCGACTCGACCCTGCGCTGGAAGGCCGGTGACACCCCCGGCAACACGTGGGGCAATGGCGCGGTCCACGGCGACTCGACCATGACGCTGCGCAGGAACGACATTTCCGGCACGCCGGACGGCATCCAGAACGGCCCCGGCCGCAGCCTCATCGAGCAGAACTGGATCCACGACCTCGCGCGGATCGGCACGTACCCGAACAACACGCACAACGACGGCATCCAGAGCTACGGCGGCCCGGACCTGATCATCCGCAACAACCGGATCGACATCGAGGGCCCGGACGGCGTCGCGTACGACGGCACGCACCAGAACGGCGCGGTGTTCGTGCAGCCCGGCGGCGGTGGCGCGTCGAACCTGCAGGTGGTCGGCAACTTCCTCGCGGGCGGCGGCTACATCATGCGTCTGGAGGGCCCGATCAGCGGCGCCGTGGTGACCGACAACAAGTTCGGCCCGACCACCGGCGGCTGGGGCGAGGTCCTGGTCGAGAAGAACGTCGCCATCGCCTCGTGGTCGAACAACACGTCCGACTCGGGCAAGGCGGTCAACAAGCCCAGTTAGCGGCTCGCAACGGTGCGAGCCGCACAGGCTTCAGCGCGGCGACGGTGACGAGGCGGACTCCACGAGCATGCGGGGTTCGCCCGTCCCGTCGGCCGCCGAGGCGTAGATGGCGGGAGCCTGGGCCTGCGGCACCTTCGCGTAGGCCAGCGTGTTGCCGTCGAGCCAGGCTGCCTGGTCGTCGAGGCCGTCGGTGCCGGGCAGCCGCGTCTCCTTGCCGCTGTCCAGCTCCAGCACGAACAGCTGCCACGCGCCGAGCGTGCCGCCGCGCTTCTTGTACGCCACGCGCTTGCCGTCCGGCGAGAGCGACGGGCACTCCGCGTTGGTGCGCATCGTCCGCACCTCCTGAGTCTTCACGTCACCCTTGACGAGCCACGTCTGCGTGCCCGACCCGAGGGTCGCGTAGAACGTCCTGTCGTCGTCGGCGAACGTCATGCCCCAGTAGTTGAAGTTCTCGTGGGCGCGGGCCGTGTCGTCGAAGTAGGCCGTGAAGTGTTCGAGCGACTCCACCACCGTGCCGTCGGCCAGGTTCAGGTATCCGGTGCGGGTCGAGAAGCCACCCGGCGCCAGGTACGAGTCGCCGGTGACGAACACGGTCCACGACACGATCTTGCCCGAGTCCGACACCCGCGTGCGGCTCGGCACACCGGGCAGCCCCACGGTCTTCAGCACCGTGCCGGACGAGTCCAGCACCGCGACCTCGTAGGTGGGGCCGGGACCGGACAGCCGCAGGCACGAGGTCGTGCCCGCCGCGGTGTAGAACCGCTGGCACTTCAACGAACCGGTCGTGCGCGCACCGTCGGGCGCGAGCTCGTCGACGGTGTTGCGCCCGTCACTCTGCTCGACGAACTTCAGGCCCGCCGCGGAGGCGTTGCCGGACGAGGCGGAGCTCGGCTTGTTCAGCGTCCACACGACGTACGCGACGCCGAACACGACGACGGCGGCCATGGCGATCACGCCGGTGAGCCGGCGGTTCACGGCTTCACCAGCACGCGGACGGTGAGGAGCGAGGCGAGCAGTGCGACCAGTCCGATGAGGACGGACGTGCCGAAGCTGAGGAACGTGAGCATGAGACCGAACCCGATGGAGGAGAGCAACCGGGCCAGCGCCTGCCCGGTCTGGATCATGGACAGCCCGGACGCGCGCAGTTCCGGGTCGATCATGGTGGCGCCGTGCGCCATCAGCACGCCGTCGGTGGCGGCGTAGAACAGGCCGTGCAGCAGGAGCACCGGCACGACGAGCAGCCAGCCGGTGACCGGGCCGAGCAGCAGGGCGTAGGCGCCGAGCAGCAGCACGTGGCCCAGGTAGAAGATCCGCCAGCGCCCGATCCGGTCCGAGAGCGCGCCCAGCGGCGTCGCGGCCAGCAGGAAGATCAGCGCGGTGCCGACCGGCATGAGCGTGAGCCACATCGGGCTCAGCCCGGAGACCTTCTGCAGGATCACGAACACGAACGCGTCGGACATCGTGGCGAAGCCGAGCAGCGCCGCGGCGATAGTGGTGCGGCGGACGCCTGCCGAGCGCAGCAGCCCGAGCGACCGCCTGATCGACACCTGCCGGGTGCTCTCGGTCTTCGGCGGCTGGCGCACGAAGAACGCCAGCACGATCACGCCGAGCAGGGCGAAGCAGAAGCTGATGACGAACACCGGCTCCGGGTGCGTGGTGACCCAGGCGAGCAGGGCGAACGTCGCGAGTGGACCGAGCAGCGCGCCGATCGTGTCCATGGTGCGGTGCACGCCGAACGCCGCGCCGAGCGAGTCGGCGGGGGTGGCGAGCGAGATCATGGCGTCGCGCGGGGCGGACCGGACGCCCTTGCCCGCGCGGTCGGCCGCGAGGACGCCGCCGATGCCGAACGTGGACGCGCCCACCGCCGGGAACACCAGCTTCGTGACGGCGGACAGGCCGTAACCGGCGAGCGCGACCGTCTTGTGCCGGTTGGCCTTGTCCGACACGTACCCGCCGACGAGCCGCAGCACGGCGGTCGCGCCGGTGTAGATGCCGTCGAGCAGACCGAACTGCAGGTAGCTCATCTGGAGCGTGAAGAGCAGGTACACCGGCAAGAACGCGGTGACCATCTCGGAGGAGATGTCGGTCAGCAGGCTGACCGTGCCGAGCGCGAAGACCGTGCCCGGCAGCCTCGTGCGGAAGTCGGTCTTGGCGGGGCGGGAGGAGGCGACGTACACGAGATCACCCACCTGCCTGGGAAACGAACGCGAAATCCCTGTTCATGTGCCGTCCTACCAGCTGAGCGTTTGGTGCCACACCTCTAGCGAGAGCAGCGTCCAGATGCGGGGCTGCTCGTTGCGGTCACCGGAGGAGTGGTCGTCGAGCAGTGCGCGGACGGCCGCGCGGTCGAAGGTCTTGCCCACGAACGACGTGGGCCCGGTCAGCAGGTCGTACGCCATGTCACGTAAACCGTCGCGGAACCACGCGTCGAGCGGCACCTTGAAGCCCGACTTGGGCCGGTCCACGATGTCGGCAGGCAGGTGCTGGCGCGCGACCTCCTTCACGACCCACTTGGTCGTGCCGCCGCGCACCTTCACGTTGCTGGGCAACGAGAACGCGAGCTCGGCCACGCGGTGGTCGAGGAACGGCGGGCGGAGTTCGAGCGACGCGGCCATCGACATGCGGTCGCCGCGTTCGAGGAGGTTGTCCGCGAGCCAGGTGTGCGAGTCGGCGTAGAGCATGCGCCGCAACGCGTCCCCGCGCCCGTTCTCGTACGGCGCCAGCACGGACCTGGTCGCGGGCCCGCCGAGCAACGCCGCCCGTTCGGACACCGTGAAGGGCGCGAACCAGCCGCGCATGCGTTCGGCGTAGGAGGGCTCGGCGATGGCGCGCAGGGCGATGCCCAGGCGTGCCTTCGAGGCGGGCAGTGCCTTCTCCAGGCGCTTCAACGCGAACGAGGGAGCGGCACCGGCCAGGCGGGTCGGCAGCGCGAAGCGGTACTTCGGGTAGCCGCCGAAGAGCTCGTCGCTGCCCTCACCGGACAGCACGACCTTCACGTCCCTGCGCGCCAGTTCGGCGAGGCGGAACACGGCCACGTCGGCGGGCTCGGACAGCGGCGCGTCGCGGTGCCAGGAGAGCTTGGCCCAGCTGTCGCGGAAGTCGTCGGCCGTGACGATCACGTTGTGGTGGTGGCTGCCGACGAGCTTCGCGACCTTCTCGGCGTGGTGGATCTCGTCCACGCGCGGGTCGCCGAAGCCGGCGGAGAACGTGTGCAGCTCCGCGTCACCCCGTTCGCGGGCCACCAGAGCCGTGATGAGCGACGAGTCCACCCCGCCGGACAGGTAGGCGCCGACCGGCACGTCCGCGACCAGAGCGTCGCGCACGGAGGCCGTGAGGGCCTCGTCCACGAGCCGCACGGCCTCCTCGGGCGTGACCTTCCGGATCTCCGACTCGCGCGGCAGCTCCCAGTACGGCTCGGTCCGCACCTCGCCGGACGCCGACACGACCAGGTGGTGGCCCTGCGGCACCTTCCGGACGCCGCGGACCAGCGTGTGCGGCGCGGGGACGGACCGGTGCGCCAGGTAGTCGTGCAGCGACTCCTGGTCGACCTCGGCGGCACCGATCGCGGGCAGCAGCGCCTTGATCTCGGACGCGAACGCGAACATCTTCGCGTCGGCGTAGTAGTAGAGCGGCAGGATGCCGAGGCGGTCCCGGAACAGGTGCGTCTCGCCGGTCTTCGCGTCGTGGATCGCGTAGGCGAACTGGCCGCGCAGCTTGGCAACCGCTGACGGCCCGTGCTGCTCGTACAGCGCCAGCAGCACCTCGGTGTCGCCGTTCGTGCGGAACGGGTAGGTGAGCTCGGAGCGCAGCTGCCGGTAGTTCAGGATCTCGCCGTTGAACGCGATCTGCGTGGTGCCGGACGCGCCCGCCATCGGCTGCGGTGAGCCGGCCAGGTCGATGATCGACAGCCGGGTGTGCGCGAAGCCGATCGGGCCGTCCGCCCAGAACCCGCTGTCGTCGGGGCCGCGGTGGTGCAGCCGCTTCGCCATCTCGGCGAGCAGCTCACGCGAGACGGGCGTGCCGTCGAACCGTCTGATGCCTGCGATGCCGCACATGATCAGCGGTCCTCCGCGATCTGCATGAGCTCGCGGGCACGGGAGTCCCACGACGCGGTCAGCACGGCCGCACGCCGTTCGGCCGGGGTCTTCAGGCCGCCGTCCTTGAGCGTGAGCCGGATCTGGTCGATGAAGTCGGCCTCGCCCTTGGCGATCCGGATGACGTCGCCGTACCGCTCCACCTCGGGGAAGTCCGTCGAGACGACGCCCAGGCCCAGCGCGAGGTACTCCTTCATCTTGATCGGGTTCGCGTGCTTGATCCAGTCGTTGTCGAGCCACGGCATGAGCGCCACGTCGAACGCGGAGCCGTAGCCGGGGATCTGGTCGTAGGACCGGAAGTCCAGCCAGTGCACGTTCGGGTACTTGTCGTAGCGCTCCATCGAGCAGGTGGCGTCGCCGATCAGCACCACGGACGCGTCGGGGAACTCCTGCGCGACCTTCTCGATGAGGTCGAAGTCGACGAGGTAGTCGTCGAGGCTGCCGAAGAACCCGATGCGCGGTCCGGGAATGCTCGCGATGTCCGAGGGCAGTTCGGTGCGGCGGGTGAAGTGGTCGACGTCCACGCCGTGGTCGAGGAAGTGCGCACGGTCACCGGTCAGCCTCGACTCCTCCTCCTGGAGGGCTCTTGAGACGTACAGCACTGTGTCCGAATTGGACAGCAGCTGGTTCTCCAGCGCGGCGATGGTGCCCTGGTCCGCCTCGGGGAACGCGGAGTGCCGGTCCGAGCGGTTGAAGATCAGGCCCTTGGTCCTCATGGGCTCCACCACGTCCCACGCGGTGGGAATGGTGGCGACGACCACAGGCGTGCCCATGCGCAGGAAGAAGCAGACCGCCTTCACCTGCGTGCGCACGAGCACGGAGTTCAGCCTGCGCAGCCACGGTTTGCCGTAGAACGGCAGGGGAGCGGGCGTCATCACGTAGAAGTTCGGCGTGTCCTCGATCGGACGGCGCACGAGCTTCGCGACGCTCATCGCCTTGCGGAAGATCCGGCGCAGGAACTGCGTGCTCTTGCCGGGCGACGGCATCCGCAGGCCGATGCTGTTGACCAGCAACACCTTGCGGTGCTTCGCGACGCGGCGCAGCAGCTGGAAGTCCGAGTGCGCCCGGTTGTGGTACCACCAGTCCTGCGCCGAGAAGCACAGGTAGCTCGGCCCTTCGGAACTCGTCTCCTCCGGCCAGCGGCCCATTCCGAACAGCCCCTTCAACGCGGTGCGGTGCTTCGGCGAACGCGCGCGAAGCCCTTCGTTCGCGACCATGGCGAGCCACATGAAGAACGCGGCGAACCGCCCGTGCAGCTCGCGGTGCAGCCGGACCTTGTTGGCGGTGAGCATCGACCACAGCCGGGCGTTCGTGGAGACCTCGCCGCCGATGTGCGTGATCGTCGCGCGCGGCTCGTACCAGACCCCGCCGGCCCGCATCATGTACTCGGTCTCCTCCGAATAGAGGAAGTACCGTTCGTCCAGAAGGCCGTGCTCCTCGATGGTCTCCCTGGTGATCAGCCAGGCGCAGCCCGTTGCCCAGTCGGCGGCGTGCGCGCCCTCGTAGGCCACCGCGGCGGTGACCGTCTCACCCAGACCGATCGAGCCGGCCCGCCCGCCACCGATGAGAGCCTCGGCGAACGCACCGGCGACGCTGGGCTTGCGCCGGAGTGAGAGCGACAGCGCGCCCGTCTCGTCCACGAGACGCGGCACCACGATCGGCTTGCCGGCAGCGCGGAGTGTCTCCACGGCTCCGGCGTGCAACCGGATGTCGGCGTTCAGCACGAGGACGTCGTGGCCCTCGGCGGCCTTGATGCCCAGGTTCACACCGGCGGCGTAGCCACCGTTCACCGGGCTGCGCACAATTTCCACGCTGGGGCGAGTGGCGGCCGCCACCGTGCCGTCGGTCGAAGCGTTGTCGACGACGATCACCTTCACGCCGTCCGGCAACGAGTCCAGGCATCCGGCGATGACCTGTTCGCTCTGGTAGGTGACGATGACCACCGCGACAGGCGACCGCTCCACAACCACTCCTCGCTATTCGGGCCTCTGCGCCTACATCGAGCGCCTCGCGACCTCCGTTACGAGAAACAGCGAAGGTGTGGCCGTTCCGCCCACCGGACACGCGCGTGTGTAACCGATTCGGCCTCTCGAACGAGAACCAAGGCGTGACGTCATCGCCTCACGTGTTGATCATCGTGCAGAACCTGCCTGTGCCGCTGGACCGCCGGGTGTGGCTGGAATGCCGTGCCCTGACCAACGCCGGCTACGAGGTTTCGGTGATCTGCCCCAAGGGTCCGGGTGATCCCGCCTACCAACTGCTCGACGGAGTGCACATCTACAAGTACGCTCCGCCGCCCCAGGCCGAGGGCGCGTTGGGCTATGCGTGGGAGTTCCTGTACTGCTGGGTGCGCACGGCGTTGCTGAGCGTGAAGGTCCGCGCCCGCAGGCGATTCCACGTCATGCAGGCGTGCAACCCGCCAGACACCTACTGGGCGCTGGCGCTGCTGTGGCGGCTGGGTGGCGTGAAGTTCGTCTTCGACCATCACGACCTCAACCCCGAGGTGTTCCTGTCCCGCTTCGGAGAGCCGAAGGGGATCGCGGGCAAGGCGCAGTACCGGATCTTGAAGTGGTTGGAGCGCCGCACGTTCCGCACGGCCAACCGGGTGACGTCGACCAACACCTCGTACCAGAAGATCGCGTGGACGCGCGGTGACGTGCCGCCCGAGCACACCACCGTCGTGCGCTCCGGCCCGGACACCACCGTGATGCGGCCTGTCGAGGGCGTGGACGAACTCCGACGCGGCGGCAAACACTTGGTGGCGTATCTCGGAATCATGGGACCGCAGGACGGCGTCGACGGCGTCCTCGAAGTCGCACGGAGAGTTGTTTTCGACCGCGGCCGCACCGACGTCCGGTTCGCGCTGCTGGGCTTCGGCGACTGCCTGGAGGACCTGAAGAAGCAGGCCACGGCCTGGGGACTCGATCCGTACGTCGAGTTCACCGGACGGGTTGGGCCCGAACAGATCACCCGTTACCTGTCGACTTCCTCCGTCGGACTGGGCCCGGATCCGTTGTCGCCTTTGAACGACGTGTCCACTATGAACAAGACCATGGAGTACATGGCCTACGCGCTGCCGGTCGTCACGTACCGGTTGCAGGAGACCGTGGTGTCCGCCGGCGAGTGCGCCGTGCTGGTCGAACCGGGTGACGTCGAGGGCTTCACGACGTCGCTGCTCGACCTGCTCGACGACGCGGAACGCCGGGCGCGCCTCGGCTTCGAGGGCAGGCGGCGCTGCGAGGCCGTGCTCGACTGGCGTCCCCAGGCGGAGAACTACGTGGCCGTGTTCGACGGGCTCACCGGCTTCGCCTCGCGCGGCCCGTTCCCCGACGGCAGGCCCGAGCTCGGCGCGGGCACCGACCAGTGGGGCAACAAGATGATCGACGTGAGCGACGACGCCGTGCTCCGCGCGTTCGCCGTGACCCGAACGGGAGAATGATGTTCGTCAGAAGGATCGCTGTCGTCGGCACGGGCTACGTCGGTCTGACCACCGGTGCCTGCCTCGCCTCGCTGGGCCACCGCGTGGTGTGCGCGGACGTCGACGCCTCGAAGGTCGAGCGGCTGTCGCGCGGTGAGGTCGACATCCTCGAACCGCGTCTTGCGGAACTGGTCGCCGAGGGTTTGGCTTCTGGTCGCCTGTCGTTCGTCCTCGGTGCCTCGGCCGCGGTGGCCGACGCCGAGGTCGTGTTCCTCTGCGTGCCCACGCCCATGGGTGTCGGCGGCATCGCGGACCTGCAGGCCGTCGAGTCCGTTGTGGACGAGACGCGCGACCTGCTGCCGTCCGGCACGGTGATCGTCAACAAGTCCACGGTGCCGGTGGGGACCTCGATCCGCACCGCCGAGCTGCTGCGCCGCGACGACGTCGCCGTCGTCTCGAACCCCGAGTTCCTGCGCGAGGGCTCGGCCGTGCACGACTTCCTGAACCCCGACCGCATCGTCGTCGGCTGCGACCAGCAGGACGCCGCCGAGCGCGTCGCCGCCCTGTACGCACGCCTGGGCGCGCCGACCGTGCTGACCGACGCGGCCTCGGCCGAGATGGTCAAGTACGCGGCCAACTGCTTCCTCGCGATGAAGCTCTCGTACGTCAACGCGGTGGCCGAGCTGTGCGAGCGCCTCGGCGCGAACATCACGGACGTCACCGAGGGCATGGGCTACGACAAGCGCATCGGCCAGGCCTTCCTCAACCCCGGCCCCGGCTGGGGTGGTTCGTGCCTGCCCAAGGACACGCACGCCATGCTCCAGGTCGCGGACGCCGCCGACTTCGAGTTCCGCCTGCTGCGCGCCACGATCGACACCAACGAGCGCCAGCGCCAGCGGATGGTCGAGAAGGTGCGCCTGGCCGTCACCGGCAAGCGCGGCGGCTCGCTGTCGCACGTGCGCCTCGGGTTGCTGGGCCTGACGTTCAAGGCGGGCACCGACGACCTGCGCGACTCGCCGGCACTGGCCGTGGCGGCGCTGCTGAAGCAGGCGGGCGCGGAGCTCGTCGGCTACGACCCGGCCCTGACCGGCGGCAGCGACCTGGGCGCGGTGTCCGTTGTGGACGATCCGTACGTGGCGGCCAAGGACGTCGACGCGCTGGTCGTGCTGACCGAGTGGCCGGAGTTCCGCTCGCTCGACTGGTCCCGCCTGGCCGAGACCGTGCGGCAGCCGGTGGTCGTCGACACCCGCAACCTCCTGGACCCCGACGTCCTGCGCCGTGCCGGTTTGACCTGCACGTCACTCGGCCGCCGTTAGTCCTTTTCAGACAGTCCGGCGAACAGGTCTGTTTCCGGCAGAGGGGCGTTCGTCCTGTCCAGGTCGCGGTAGTAGTGCTCCTGGACTCCGGACGCCCCTTCGACGACCGTCGCCCCCTCGGTGGCGGTCAGGTAGAACTTGTCCGGGATGCCCGTCCGGTACACGGCCAGCTTGGTGGCTCTGAGCGGTCCGTTGTGGTCGCAGACCACCACCTGCGGCCGGTACTCCTCGATCAGGTCGTACGGGTCCGCCGTCTCAGCGTGTGCGCCGAGCCGTTCGGCATCTTTGCGGACGTCCTCGTTCTGGCTGTGGACCACGGTTCTGACGCCCCGGCCCGCGTACAGGGCGAGCGTGCCCGCGGTCGTCGAGAGGTCGTCCGCGAGCACGACCAGCAGGGTTCTCACCACCGCGGCAGATCCGGCCCGTGGTTCGTGACGCCGGCGAACAGGTCGGTCTCCGGCAGTTGGGCGTTCGTCGTGTCGAAGGCGCGGATGTACGACTCGGCCGCGAACCTCTGCTGCGCCGTCAGCTTCCCGATCAGCGACTGGCTTTCGTAGCAGTACAAGGCCTTGCGCTTGAGGTCGGCGACGTGCGACGTGTCGACCCTGGTCGTCGCCAGGCTGTCGTGCGACTCCAGGTACAGCTTCGCCGGGATCCCCGTCTCCTTCACCGCGTGGTGCGCCACCCTGGCGGCGTGCACGTGGTCGCGGTGCTGGTGCGGGTTGTGGTGGTTGTGCGTCACGACGACCTGCGGCCGGAAGTGCTCGATCAGCGCGGCGACCCGCCCCGCCGCCGTCTCGACCGGAATGGAGCAGAACGCGCCCGGCGGCACCTCACCCGTCTCGCCGGAGTCGTGGTACCCCAACAGTTCCAGGTCCGTGATGCCGAGCACGTCGCACGCGGCGTTGAGCTGCGCCCGCCGCCGCACGGCGACCGCCTGCGGGTGGTGGTTCAGCTCGCCGGGCTTCGCGCCGCCCGGCATGTCACCCAGTTCGCCACCGGTACACGTGACGAGGACGATCCGAACGCCCTGACGGGCGTAGTGGGCCAGGATTCCTCCGGTCGACCGCGACTCGTCGTCGGGGTGAGCGTGGACGGCCAGCAAAGTTCTCGGTCCATCGAACTGCACGC
The DNA here is from genome assembly GCF_042721515.1 of Lentzea sp. NPDC058436. Classification (NCBI taxonomy): domain Bacteria; kingdom Bacillati; phylum Actinomycetota; class Actinomycetes; order Pseudonocardiales; family Pseudonocardiaceae; genus Lentzea; species Lentzea sp. NPDC058436. The sequence continues at coordinate 413,533 of NZ_JBHXLF010000003.1, read as the reverse complement.
GGGGGAACGTACCTCGAAACTATTGTCTTGCCGTGACCGACTTGCCGTCCGGCCTGAAGCCGTTGGAACTCGCGCAACACCTGCAGGGACAGATCTCCCGAGGGCACGCCTACGCCCGCTCGCGCAAGCAGCGGTTCAGGTGGAAGTCCGTAACTGTCCGACTGACCACTTTGGTGCTTTCGGCGGTGTCGACGATCATCCTCGGCCTGCAGAACCTCGACCCCTGGACGGGCACGGCGTTCTCGCTGGTGGCGGTGGTCACCGTGGTGTCCGCTTTGGAGCCGTTCTTCGCCTGGCGGTCGTTGTGGGTGTTGATGGAGGAGGCCAGTTATCGGTTCCACCGGCTGGAGGACGACCTGGCCTATTACGTCGCGTCCACTCCGGCCGATCAGGTGGACGTGGAGCGGGTTCGGGAGATGTTCGAGCGGTACCAGGAGATTTGGGACTCGTTGAGTTCTCGGTGGCTGAAGTTCCGGGACAACGGGTAGGGCTGGGGTCGCTTCGGGTGCGGGTCGGCTTGTGCGGGTCGGCTGGCGTTGTTCGCTCGCGTTCCAGCGGGGTGGTCGCCTTGCGTGCGTGTGGTCGCCTTGGTGGGGTGGTCGCGTGGGCATTGACGAGCCGGGTCATGTCATCGCCGCTGCGCGACGATAGCGATTGGGGCTTGACTTCGGGGCCCTTGCGAGGCGCTGGTCGGCCGGTAAAAGCCGGGCTGAAAAGCGCCCGGCCGAGTTCGCGAGGGTAGCGCCTCGCACCCAAAGTCAAGCCCCAATCGCGGGCGTGCGTGGTTGCGTTGATGCGGCACGTCACCCATGACCGCTGCTCATCGCGGTGGAGGTATGGACGCCTCGCCTGCGGCATTGCGTTGGGGGCAGGGTGCCTCGGCTTCGCCGTTGGCCGTTGTGTGGGGGAGGGACGCCTCGCCTTCGGCATCGCGAGAGCGGTTCTTCGTCGATCCACTCGCGAAGGCGGGTCCCCGCCCCTATCCGCTCGCGGTGTCGCCCCGCTCAACGCCCCGTGAAGTGCGCCCGCCCCGGCCCGTCCGTCAGGAAGCTGTGCACGGCCCGAGGCAGGTCCTCGCTCTCGTACAACCCGGACGCGATAGTCGTGACGTGCGCGTCGGCCGCCGCCACGCCGCCGTGCTCGTAGTGCGCGAGCACCTCCTTGGTCGCGGCGTGCGCGCGCGTTGGGCCCACGGCCAGGCCCAGGGCGAACTCCTCCGCCGCCAGCGCGAAGCCGTCGTCCGGGAACACGCGGTTCACTACGTTCCAGCGCTCCAGGGTGGCGGCGTCGTAGAGGTCGCCGGTCATGACGAACTCCTTCGCGCGGGCCACGCCGGCGCGTGCGGCCAGGCGCTGGGTGCCGCCCATCGTCGGGGTGAGACCCACGACCTTCTCTACGAGGCCGAAGCGGGCCGAGGTCGAGGAGACGAGCAGGTCGCAGGCCACCGCCAGCTCGAAGGCCCAGGTCAGGCACAGGGCGTGGGCGGCGAAGACGGTCGGCATCGGGAGTGCGGCGAGGCGCTGGGGGAGCAGGATCATGCGGTCGAACAGTTGCTGCGCCTCCTCGCGGTACTCCTGGGCGGCGAACAGCGACACGTCGACGCCGCCCGACACCACCTTGCCCGTGGCGTTGACCAGCAGCGCGCGTGCGTCGCCCAGTTCGTCCAGGGCCTCGTGGAACTCCGCGTCGAGGTCGAGGGAGTACAGGTTGAGCGGCGGCGCGTCGATCGTGATGATCGCCAGTTCGTCACGGCGGGTCAGGTGGATCTTCAAGAGGGTTTCACAACCAATCGCGGCGCTTGAACATCACGTACAGGAAGTAGGAAAGGCCGAAGATACCCAGCGTCGAGACCCAAAAGCCCCATTTCTGCTCAAAGCCGGGGTAAGGGACGTTCATGCCGTAATAGCCCGAGATCGCTGTCGGCACTGCGATGATCGCGGCCCAGCTGGTGACCTTTTTCATGATCGAGTTGAGGCGGTTGCCCTGGACGGCGACCTCGGCCTCGCGCAGGTTCGTGACCAGTTCGCGCATCGACTCGGTCAGCTCCGCGATGAACAGCGTGTGGTCCTTCACGTCCAGGTAGTACGGCATCATCGCGTCGTCCACCAGTTCGTGCTCGCGGTGCAGGAGCGATCCGAGCACCTCGCGCATCGGCAGTGCGACGCGCCGCAGCTGGACCAGCGCGCGACGGAGCTGCAACGCCTTGCGGCCGACGTGCGGCTTCTCGTCGTAGATGCGGTCTTCCAGGGCCTCGATGTCGTCGTCGAGCTGCTGGGCGGCGGCGTAGTGGCCGTCCACGACGTCGTCGAGCAGGCCGTGCAGGAGGAACCCGATGCCCGACGAGGCCAGCGTGGGCGCGCTGTCCCACCGCCGCTGCACGCCCGCGAGGTCGTAGTCCTCGCTCTCGCGCACCGTCACGAGCGCATTGCGCGCCACGAACACGTCGACCTCGCACGTCCTGATCTCGTGCTGGTCGTACTGGACGGCGTAGACGGAGAGGAACAGGTGGGTGGGGTAGCGGTCGACCTTCGGGCGCTGCCGCTCGGAGAACGCGTCCTCGATCGCGAGCTCGTGCAACCCCAGTTCGTCGCGCAGCAGACCTATCTCGTCCTCCGACGGCGCGCACAGGTCGAACCACACGATCGAGGACTGATCTTGGAGGTGCCGCGCGACGTCGGCGACCGGGAAGTCCGAGTCGACGAGTTCGCCGTTGCGGTACAAGCGCGTCCGACCCATGGGTGACAACGATACGTAGATCTACTCAGATGTGAGGTTTCAGCCCGAGTTCCCGCTACCCTCGATCCGGTGAAGGTGGACCAACCACAGCGCATTGGTGACTACCTGCTCCTGGGCAGGCTTGGTCGTGGTGCCATGGGAACGGTCTACCTGGGACAAGGCAGCGACGGACGCCAGGTGGCGGTCAAGGTCGCCCGCGCCGAGCTCGCCGACGACCCTCGCTTCCGCGAGCGGTTCCGCCGCGAGGTGCAGATGGCCCGCGCGGTCGGCAGCGCCGGGACGGCGGCGGTCGTGGACGCCGACACGCGCGCGCCGCGGCCGTGGATGGCGACGGAGTACGTGCCGGGGCCGACGCTCCAGGAGGCCATCGAACGGCACGGTCCGTTGCCGGAGCACCATTTGAGACGCCTCGCCGAGGGACTGGCCGAGGCGCTCACCGCGATCCACCGCGCCGGCCTGGTCCACCGCGACCTCAAGCCGTCCAACGTGCTGCTGGGCGCCGACGGCCCCCGCGTCATCGACTTCGGCATCTCCCGCGCCATGGAGCACACCGCGCTGACGGAGACCGGCATGGTCTTCGGCACGCCGGGCTTCCTCTCGCCGGAGCAGATCACCGGCCAGGAGGTCGCGTCCCCGTCCGACGTGTTCGCCCTGGGCGCCGTGCTGGTCTACGCGGCGACGGGCAAGGGCCCGTTCGGCGAGGGCCCGACGGCCACGCTGCTCTACAAGGCCGCGCACGGCGAGCCGGACATCGACGGCGTGCCCAAGGCGCTGCGGCCGCTGGTGCAGAAGTGCATGCACCGCGACCCGGCGAAGCGTCCCGAACCGGCCGAGGTGACGCGCCTGCTCTCGCAGGTCGTCACGCCGAAGCCGCCGACCACCAAGCTGCCCGCGCCCATGACGCCCGCCGCCGCGACGTTCTCGACGTCGCGGTTCGTGCCGATGGCGTGGGGCGTGCTGAACCTCGCCGTGGCACTGCTCGCCGCCGCGATCGCCGACCCCGCCGCGCAGGCCAACGGCGCCACGCAGCTGCTCGCCCTGGCCGCGTTCTGCGTGCTCGTCGTGCGTGCCGTGCGGTACTTCAGCGCCGCCGCCCGCCGTCGGGTCGTCATCGAGATCAGCCGCGAGGGCATCGCCACCACGCGCAACGGCAAGTTCCACCAGTACTGGTGGTACGAGCTCGCACGGGTGCGGGTCGTGCCGCACAAGAAACGGCCGTGGGTCGTCGTCTGGCTCAAGGACCCGGCGCCGCGTCGCTTCTTCGGCGCGCACCACGGCGGTGTGCGGGTCTTCCCGATCGCCCACGAGCGCACCAGGAGGCGGCGCGAGCGCGACGTCGCCGAGCTGCGCGCCGCCCTGGCCTGGTACCTGCCGAGGTCCTACGACGGCCGCTGATCGGTCCACTCGTAGGTGACCGAGGCGGACAGCAGCGGGGTGCCCGTGGGCAGCGTGCCGCCGGCGACGACCTGTCGTTCCTCGTAGCCGGTGACCTCGCCCGTCGCCGGGTCGAGGGTGAAGGAGACCTTGCTGCCGTCCGCGAACACCGTGCCGCTGTCGTAGCGCACCCCGTTGATGGCGGCGAGCTGACGGTAGAGAGCCGCCTTCTTGCCGTTGGTGGTGAACGGCGAGAGCAACGCCGACGATGCGGAGCCCAGCGTCTCCCGCGGTTCCTGGCTCAGCGGGTTGAGCAGGCTCGTCTCGTAGCACGGGGTGGTCGGGCAGACCGTGCCCCACAACCGCGGGCCCGTGTACACCTTCCCGGCGACGAAGCCGGGCGTCTCCGGCACGCCGGTGACCGCACGCGTGCGGCCGGTGGCCCTGTGCTGGGTGGTCACCGGTTGTCCCTCGGCGGTGGGCAGCCAGACCTCGGTGAGGAACTCCGTCTGCACGGCGGTGGTGCCGTTCTTGGTGATGGCGGGTTGTGTCTCCCAGGTCTCGTACCTGATGTGCCGGTACTTGCCGCGCGGCTGCGTCCGCTCCAGCAGCGCGGCCGCCTCGGTGAGGGACGTGGCGGGCGCGGTCGGCATCTCGGCGACGTCCGGGGTGACCCGTTCGGGCCGCAGGAACACCACGAGACCGGCGATCAGCACGACTGCCACGACCGCCGCCGCGATGCCGATCCAGCGACGTGAGCGCGGCTGGGGCTCCTCCGCGAACAGCCGCTCGCGCAGCTTGTCCAGCCGCGCCTCGTCGCCGCCCCGCACCGAGTACAGCTCGGCGAGGTCGTCGTCCAGCACGTCACGCATGTTCCACTTCCTTCAGCTTCGCGCGCAGCCGGTGCAGACGGGACCGGGCGGTTCCGGGGTTGAGGTCGAGCGCTTCCGCCGCCTGCTGGACGGTCAGCCCGGCCAGCGACACGAGCAGCACCAGGTCGCGGTCGGCCTCGGGCATCCTGGCCAGCTCGCGCGCGATCCGGCGCAGGTGCGAACGGGAGTCGACGCGGGTCACGACGGTGTGCTCCAGCGACTCGGCGACACCGAGGTCGACGCCGTAGCGCTCGGCGGTCCGCAGCAGGCGCGTCTCGCGTTTGGCGTGGCCGCGCAACAGGTTCGTGGCGATGCCGTAGAGCCAGCCGACGACGCTGCCCTTGTCCGGGTCGTAGCCCTCCTTCCCGCGCATGGCGGCGAGGAAGGTCTCGCTGACGAGGTCGTCGGCCACGTCGACGCCCACCCGCCGCGCCAGGTACCGGTGCAGGGGAGGGGCGTGCTCGTCGAACAGCTCCGCGAACATCACGCCCCCAGTTGGCTTCTCGCGGCATCGGTGTTGCAGTGACCTGAATCACAGTGGACGAGCTTTTGATGATGGTCCCATGACCAACTGGACCGTGAGGGTCGCCGCCGCCGCGGGTTCGCCGCTCAACCGCGAGTACAACGCCGAGATGATCAGCCGCTACTGGGGCCGGCCGACGAACGACGCGGAGATCGACTCCTACGAACGCGACGAGCAGGACCACGACGTGCCGGTGTTCCTCGTCCTGTCGCTCGACGGCAACGATGTCGGGTGCCTGGGCATGCGGTTCCTGTCCGGCGATGTCGGCGAGCTGACGCGGATGTTCGTGCGCGAGTCGTTGCGCGGCCGGGGCGGCGCGTCGGCGTTGCTCGTCGCGATGGAGGCCGAGGCGGTGCGGCACGGCGTCACCGCGCTGAGGCTCGACACGCGCAAGGACCTCGTGGAGGCAAGGAGTCTGTACGCCAAGCACGGCTTCACGGAGATCGCGCGCTACAACGACGCCGAGTACGCCGACCACTGGTTCGAAAAGAGGCTAACGTCCGCTCATCACGCCGCGATGTCCTGATGGGTCGGGATGACTCGCCAGGAGGCTTTGAACATGCGGTTGCGTCCACTGGTGATGGCTGCTGCCGTCACCGCGGCACTGGTGGTGACCCCGGCCCAGGCGGCTCCCGCCGGCCGGGTGCTGGGTTACGTCGCCAACAACGGCGGCGGGGTGTCGGTGATCGACACGGCCACGAACGCGGTGTCCACGACGATCGCCGACGGCAACGGCAACACGCCGTACATGGCGGCGGTCGCGTTCGACGGGACCCGCGGCTACGTGACGAACTCCCTGCAGAACACGCTTTTGGTCATCGACACGCCGACCAACACGGTCGACAAGGCGGTTCCCGTCGGCAACCGCCCGGCCGGCGTCGCGGTGGCACCCGGTGGCGGCTTCGCCTACGTCACCAACTACCTCGAAGGGTCCGTGTCCGTGGTCGACACGGCCACGCTGACGGTCACCGCGACCGTCACGGTCGGCCAGAACCCCGACGGCGTCGTCGTCACGAAGGACGGCTCGGCCGTCTACGTCACGCACGACGTCACCGGAGCGGGCAAGGTCTCGGTCATCGACACGACGTCCAACACCGTCGTCTCGACGATCGACGTCGGCAGCGCGGCGACCGCGATCGCGGCGTCGGGCGACGGCACGCGGATGTACGTGGTCAACAAGCTCTCGAACAGCGTCTCCGCCATCGACGTCGCCTCGCGCACCGTCGTCGGCAGCGCGTCCGTCGGCATCACGCCGCACGGCATCGCGCTGGCGCCCAACGGCACGCGCGCGTACGTCACGAACAGCCAGTCCGACTCGGTGTCCGTCGTGGACCTCACGACGCTCACCGAACTGCAGCAGATCTCCGTCGGCGACCGCCCGATCAGCGTGGCCGTCACGCCGGACGGTGCGAGCGCCTACGTCACGAACTTCGACAGCAACACGGTGTCGGTCATCAGCACGGCGTCGAACGCGGTCACCGCGAGCGTCGCCGTCGGCCAGCGCCCGGTGGGCATCGCGATCAACTTCGTGCCGCCCGCCGCGTCGAAGCTCGTGTCCGGCACCGCCCAGCTGCAGCTGCGGCTGCTCGGGTTCACGGTCCGCGGTCTCAACGCGACGCTGACCGAGAAGCACACCGGTGCGCCGGTCGCCGGTCAGCAGGTCGTCTTCCGCACGGTGAAGGGCAACCCGCTCTGCACCGCGACGACCAACTCGTCCGGCAAGGCCACCTGTGACGCCCAGGTGCCGCTGCTGGTCGGGGTGTCGACACTGCTGCAGGGCTTCACGGCCTCGTACGCGGGCAACAACGAGCACGGCGGCGCCGCGTCGCGCGGGTACATCCGCCTGCTTTAGAGCTGGAGAGCTAGGCGGCCAGCGGCTGGTCCGCACGGAGCGCGTCCATGTAGTCCGCACAGGACTGCCTGGACGCGACTCCGTGCACGACCTGCCAGCCCGCGGGCACCTGCAGCACCGCCGGCCAGATCGAGTACTGGCCCGACGGGCTGACCAGCACCAGGAACATGGTGTGAGCCTGAGCGATCGGGGAAGTCATGTCCCCAGGGTGACCTCCGCCACCTAGGGCCGGGCTGGTCCCGCGCTCGAACTCACTCGGACGCCCGGTTCCCGATCTTGTACCGCGTGTGATTACGTGGTGGCGTGACTGTGGAACAGGTGGTCCTCCTGGCGGAGGACGGTTCGGCCATCGGCGTCGAGGACAAGGCGGTGGTGCACCACGCGGACACCCCGCTGCACCTGGCGTTCTCCAGCTACGTGTTCGACTCGGCCGGCAACACGGTCCTCACCCGCCGCGCGCTGCACAAGAAGACGTTCCCGGGTCTGTGGACCAACACCTGCTGCGGCCACCCGTTGCCGGGCGAGGACATGGCGCAGGCCGTGCTGCGGCGCCTGCAGGACGAGCTGGGCATGAAGTGCTCCGCGCCCGAACTGCTGCTGCCCGCCTTCCGCTACCGCGCGGTCCAGGACGGGATCGTCGAGAACGAGATGTGCCCGGTGTTCCGGGTCGTCTGCGAGGACGAGCCCGCGCCGAACCCCGACGAGGTCGACTCCACCGAGCGCGTGCCGTGGGCCGAGTTCGCCGCGTCCGTTCTGGACGGCACGCGGGAGATCTCGCCGTGGTCCCGGCTGCAGGTCGCCGAGCTCGTGGAGCTCGGGCCCGACCCGTTGGCGTGGCCCGTCGCGGACCGGACGGGACTGCCCGGCGCGGTGGTGCTGTCACCACAGCAGTGATCACGACCCGGCGATCAGGGTCACCCCGAGGGTGATCATCACGGCGGCGATCAGGCCGTCCAGGACCCGCCACGCGCGGGGCTTCGCGAACAACGGGCTGAGCAGTCGCGCGCCGAACCCGAGCGCCACGAACCACGTGACGCTCGCGGTCACCGCGCCGACGCCGAACAGCCACCGGCCGGCCGCGATCGAGCCGAGCAGGAGCAGCGTGTCGAGGTAGACGTGCGGGTTGAGCCACGTCAGCGCGAGCGCGGTGAGCACGGGCCGGGTGCTGGTCTCAGTTCCGGCGGCCAACGCCGACGGTGCGAACGCCCGGCGCGCGGCCAGAAACCCGTAGCCCAGCAGGAAAAGTCCGCCGACGACCGCGGCGATCGTGATCGCCGCGGGGAACGTCTTCACGATCGCACCGAACCCGGCGACGCCCACCGCGACCAGGATCGCGTCCGAGATGGCGCAGACGGCGACGACCCGGACGACGGCCTCGCGCCGAAGCCCTTGGCGCAGCACGAAAGCGTTCTGCGCTCCGATCGCGACGATCAGGGTCATCATGGTGCCGAAGCCGAGCAGCAGGTCAGTCACGGGCTCCACGGTATTGACGCGGTTTTGATGAGACCAGCTACAGATTCTTACGTAGCATTAGCGTCCGTGATGGATCTGGACCTGGTGCGCACGTTGCTCGCGGTCGTCGACGCGGGCACCTTCGACGCTGCCGCCGCCGCACTGCACGTCACGCCTTCCGCTGTCTCGCAACGCATCAAGGCCCTGGAGCAACGCACCGGGCGCGTCCTGCTGGTGCGCGCGCGTCCGGTGCGGCTCACGCCGTCCGGTGAGGTGCTGGTCCGCTACGGTCGGCAACTGCTCGCCCTCGACCAGGACCTGGACGCGGCGCTGGGCGAGGCCGCCGTCATCAGGGTCCCGATCGCGGTGAACGCCGACTCGCTCGCGACCTGGTTCCTCCCCGCCCTGCAACGGGTCTCGCCGGACCTCAGGATCTCGTTCGACCTGCACCGCGAGGACCAGGACCACACGACGGCGTTGCTGCGCCAGGGTTCGGTGATGGCGGCGGTGACGTCGTCGCGCGAACCGGTGGCGGGCTGCTCGGTCACCAAGCTCGGCGAGATCCGTTACGCGGCAATGGCTTCGAGGTCGTTCATCGACCGCAACGAGGACGGGCAGCTGAAGTCGTGGCTGCCCCAGGCCCCGGTCGTCGTGTTCGACCGCAACGACGACCTGCAGGACCGTTACGTGCGCACGCTGACCCGTGGCCGGGGCGCGTCCGAACACCGCCACTACGTGCCGTCGTCCGAGGTGTACGTGCGCGCGATCGTCGCGGGCCTGGGCTGGGGGATGGTGCCGCCGCAGCAGTTCCAGGAAGGACTCGTCGACCTCGCGCCCGGCCGCGCGATCTCCGTGCCGCTGTACTGGCAGCAGTGGAAGCTCGACTCGCCGGCGCTGAACGCCGTGGCCGACGCGGTGGCGGCTGAGGCGGGCGACGCGCTGCGGTAGGAGTTAGCCTCGAACCCATGACCGGCGAACCGATGAACCTCAACGGGAAGACCGCAGTCATCTACGGCGGCGCGGGCAACGTCGGCGGCGCGATCGCCGCCGCGTTCACGCAGGCCGGTGCGGACGTGCACCTGGCAGGCCGCACCGAGGCGGCGCTGAAGGCGAAGGCGGACGAGCTCGGCGCCCGCTACGCCGTGGTCGACGTCCTCGACGAACAGGCGGTGGACCGGCACGCCGCCGCGTTCGACCGGATCGACATCTCCGTCAACGTCACCACGGACAACGACGTCCAGGGCACGCCGATGGTCGAGATGAGCGTCGACGACTACCTCAGCCCCGTCGTCTCGGCGGTCAAGGGCAAGTTCCTCACCGCCAGGGCGGCCGCGCGGCACATGACCAGGCAGAAGTCCGGCGTCATCCTGTTCTTCGGCGGGTCGGGAGAGGCCTCGGCGCACCGGAGGTGGCAGCTGGGCGGCCTGCTCGCGGCGTTCGACGCGGTCGAGGCGATGCGCCGCCAGCTCGCGGTCGAGCTCGGACAGCACGGGATCCGGGTCGTCACGCTGCAGACCGGCGGCATCCCAGAGTCGGTTCCGGCCGAGCACCGCGCGCCGATCGAGGAGGACATCGTCGGCGACACGCTGCTCGGCAGGGCCGCGACGCTGCACGACGTGGGAAGGACGGCGGTCTTCGCGGCCTCGGACTGGGGCCGCACGATCACGGGAGCGCAGGTCAACATCACGTGCGGAAGCGTCCTGGGCTGACCCTGTCGAGATCCTGGGCGGAACCTGTCGGGTTGCTGAACTCAGGAACCCGGCGGGTTCGCCAGGGCGTTGTCCGTTATGTGCTGATACCTCGACTAGCCGCCACCGGCGGTTCACTCGCCGTCGTCGTCACGGTGGCCATGGTCGGCCTGCTCGACCTGACCGTCGGCCCGCTGCGCCGCACGATCAGCGAGTACGCGCTGGGCGACTACCGCCCGGTCTTCGACGTCGCCGTGCTGCTGCTGGCGGTGGGCTCGCTCGCGATCCTCGGCGTGCTGGTCCACAAGGGCCTGACGAGGTGGCGTTCCACCGGCGCGATCGCGCTGACGCTGTGGTCGGCAGGACTGTTCCTCGTGGTGGCGTTCCCCAAGACGAACTGGGCGATGGGCACCAACGAGCTCAGCGGCAGCATCCACCGGTTCGGCAGCATGGTCGCGTTCGTCAGCCTGCCGATCGCGATCATCGCGCTCGCCCGGCCGTGGCTGAAGGACCACGTGTGGGGACGACACGCCAGATGGACGATGGCGTCCGGTTTGTTGAGCGTTGTCGCATTCATGCCGCTGCTCTACGCCATTGCGCTGGGCGTCGTCTCGGACGTTCGGTGGTGGCGCGTGTTCCCGTTGGGGTACATCGAGAGGATCTTGCTCATCGCCGAGGTCGGCGCCGTCCTGGTCGTCGGGCTGTGGGCCATCGCGGCCAGTAGGGTTGCGCCATGGCGAGTTGGGGAGACCTCGCGGATTACGTCCGCGCCGAGTACGACGTCATCCACGACGAGGGCGAGGAACTGAGGATCCTCTTCACCTTCGGGGACGTGGAGGAGGACGAGGACGACCGCACGCAGGTCGTGATCATCGTCCGGGAGGTGCTCGACAGGATGCACGAGTGGGTGCAGATCGCGTCGCCGTGCGGGCTGGCGTCGCAGGTGGACCTCCGCGTCGTGCTGGAGGAGGTGGGCAACTCCACCGTCGCCTGCGGTCTCGCGATCATGGGGGAGCACGTGGTGGTCCGGCACTCGTTGCCGTTGAAGGACCTCGACATCCACGAGTTCACCGACCCGCTCCAGCTGCTCGCCGGCACCGCGGACACGCTGGAGGAGCAGTTCTGGGGAGGCGACGGCTACTGATGTTCGACCTGACTCCCGCCGCCGGGCAGCTGGCCGCGGTGGTGCGCAACGTGACCGACGCCGACCTGGAAGCGACGACCCCGTGCCCGGACTACACGGTGGGCGACCTGCTCGACCACGTCAACGGACTGGCGGTCGCGTTCACGATGGCGGCGCGGAAGACCCCGCTAGACGGCACGGCCTCCGGTGACGCGTCCCGGCTGCCGCAGGACTTCCGCGAGTCGATCCCGGCGCGGCTCGACGAGCTCGCGCGGGCGTGGAGTGTTCCCGAGGCGTGGGACGGCATGACCCGCGCGGGCGGCATCGATCTGCCGGGTGAGGTCGCGGCCGCCGTGGCGCTGGACGAGATCGTCCTGCACGGCTGGGACGTCGCGAGGGCGACCGGGCAGCCGTTCGAGGTCGAGGAAGGCCTGCTCCAGGTCGTGCACGGCTTCGTGTCGTCGATCGGACCGGACGACCGCGACGGCTCGCTCTTCGGAGCCGCAGTCGAGGTCGACTCGAATGCGCCCGTGTTCGACCGTGTCCTGGGACTCAGTGGGCGCGATCCCCACTGGCGCCTAGGTTAGGCTCTCCTAACGTGAGAGCCATTACGGTGCAGGTTCGGGCGGGGCTGGGCGTAGGACGTCTCGCCACCGCCATGGAGTCCCTGGTGGAACTGCACCCCGAGCTGTGTCGTTCCGGCTTCGCGCACCACGAGGTGAGTGATCCCGTCGCCGCCACCCCCGCCGCCCTCGCGGAGGCGGAGGCGGGGCTGGACCTCCAGGCAGGCGTGTTGATGCACGTCGTGTGGCTCGACGCGGGGGAGCACACCGGCCGTTTGGTGCTGGTGCTGCACGACATCGTGGCCGACCGGCTGCCGCGCGTCCTGCCGTGGCTAGTGCAGGCCTGGAAGCAGCCCGCGCTGGTCAGCTGACCAGGTTCGGGCCAACAAGTGGCCAGTTGGTGGAAACGCGTCGCGCGCCGATCTGCCGTGCCCGACCGTGGACCACGTGCCCGGAGACGACGAGCGGTACCTCGCGGACCGGCTGGACCAGGTCCAGAAGGCCCTGCGGCAGGGTGATGTCGACGACGTGGTGCGGCAGGTCGGTCACGTGCGGGGCGAGAGCGACCCGCAGACCGCCGACACCCTCGTCGACACCGCGACCACCACGACGCGAACGGTGGTCTCGACGGTGCCCGTCGCCACGCCGAGCGCGCCGAACTCCTCGCTCGCCCCTCCCGTTCCGGCGGGGGACGGGTCGAACTTCGCCGTGCTGCACGAGCTGACGGACTACCTGATGGGCGGCATGTACTGCTCCGACACCACCGAGGGCACCCCCCGACATCGACGAGCCGGCACCCGGCCACGAGAAGGCCACCCTGAGGAACCGCACGGGCGACCTGGAGCTCGCGCGGCTGTCGCTCAAGATCATCGTGTGGAAGCCGGGGCAGCGCTGACCTTCCGCGCCACGAACACGTTCTCGAGCCCGGGACGGTCCGGGGCGTCGCGCACGTCGACGACCTCGAACCCGCACGCCGCAAGGCTTCCCTCGATCTCGGCACGGGGCCGGAACCGCAGCGTCGAGTCGGAGGCGATCTCCGTGCCGTCCGGGAAGCGGTAGGTGTGGCGGAACGACACGAACGGCAGGTCGACGCCGAGCAGCTCACGCCGTTGCTCCACGTCCTCGACCACCCGGTGCGTGGTCGTGGCCCAGCCCTCCCACGCCTTCGCCTCCGGCCGTCGTGACTCGAACACCAGGTGACCACCGGGACCCAGCGCCGCGTGCACACCGCGCAGCGTCGCCTCCCAGTCGTCGCCGAGGAACACCTGCGCCACGTTCGCGGTCATCGTCGCGAGATCGACCTGCAGTGGGGGCAGGGTGGTCGCGTCGCCGTGGATCCACCTGACCCTGGGGTCCTTGGCCCGAGCGAGGTCCAGGGACGCGAGCGCCGGGTCCACGCCGACGACCGTGAGCCCGGCGTCGGCGAGCAACGTGGCGAAGCACCCCGTGCCGCAGCCGACGTCGAGCACGCTGGAGGCCTCAAGCTCGGCAACGATCGCCAGGTAGTGGTCCAAGTCGTCGCGCGACCCGTCGAAGGCGTCGTAGACCCGCGCCAGCAGCGGATCGGCGAAGATCGCGTCAGGCATGCCACATCCTCGGTCCGACGACGAACGGCATCAGCAACTCGATCACCTCTCGGTCAGGGCGTCCGTGCAGCTCTTCCTCCGCGACGCGCCGCGCGATGCCGGCCAGGAAGTCGGCCACCTGCACGCGGGCGTCGAACTGGGAGTCGGCCAGCGTCAGGCTCTTCAACCGCGGCGCGAGCTTCTTGAGCTGCCGGATCCGCCCGTCGGTCAGCGACAGCTGCTGGTCGTGCACGATCGACACCGGCCCGCCCCACTGCGCGACGGCCCTCAGGATGGCCGGGAACAACGGGTCGAGGGTGCCGCGCGGGCCACGCAGGCGCAGGAGGTCGTTGTACAGCTCCAAAGGCCCGGTCACCGAGCCGAACTCCGCCCGCACCCGTGACGCCAGGAACCGCCGCTTGTCGATGAGCTGCACGCGGGCGCGGCCGACCAGCGGGCCGTCCTGGCCGAGGAACCACAGCAGCACCCAGCGGTTCTTGGCCCGCAGCAGGTGGTTCGCCTTGTACTCCTGCGCCGGCGACTTGATCATGTCCCGCAACGACTCCACGCACGCGGCGGCGTCGGAGTGGGAGAACCGCACGGCCGCGTGCGCGAAGACCGCGGTCACCCCGCCGACGAGCTTCTCGCCCTCCGACCCCGACTCGTCACAGGCGATCTCCATCAGGACATCCGGAAGACGGGGCCGCGGGCGCGGAACGGCAGGTGGGCGCCCGCCGGGATGAGAAACGCGTGCTCGCGCCGGATCCGCAGCACGTCGCACCCGCCGTCGGTGATGACCAGCACCGGTCCGGCGGCGGGGAAGTCGGGGGCGCGTTCGAGCAGGTCGATGCCGGGCTGCAGCACCGTGCCGCCGCGCCCGCGCACCGCCACCCTGCCCGCGATGTCCTCGACGGGCACGTATCCGGCGTCATATGCCATCGCGTCACAGAAAACCACGCGAGCGGCGGGCACGTCACGTGCCGCGGCGTAGGAGGCGATCGCACCGAGAGCCTTGCCCAGCAACCGCGGGTCCATCGAGCCGGACGTGTCGAGCACGACGCCGAACGTCGGCCGCGCCTCCAGCGACTCGGGCCGCACCCAGCCGGGCCGCGGGATGTCCGGAGTGGACGCTTGCCGCCGCGACGCCCGCGCGTAGCTGCGCCGCTTCTCCGCGGCGGGAACGAACTCCTCGAACCACCGCGCCAGCTGGGCGTCCCACGACAGCGGCGGGTGCTCCAGCGCGCGGATCTCCTCGACCAGCCCGGCGGGCAGGAGTCCGCGCGCAGACGTGTGGTAACTCAGCCCCGTCAGCAGAGCGCGCCGGTAGAACTCGTCCAGGTCGGCGAAGTCGGCCGGGCCGCGCAACGGTTCCCCGAGCAGGTCGCCCCGGTGATGTCCGCGCAACGTCAGCAACTTCCGGTACCGCCGCAGATCCGCGGTGATCCGGTCGTAGACGGACTCCGCCGACAGGCCGCGCAGCTCGGGATCGTGCAGCGCTCCGGACGGTGCGGATCCGATGCCCATCTCGACCAGCCACCCGTTGACCACGAAGTCCGCGGCGATGTTCCACAGGTACGCGTCCCGCCCGCCGACCCGGTCGCCGTGGCGCAGCGCGGCGTGCAGCATCTCGTGCGCCAGCACGAACCGCCACTCCGGTTTCGTCAAGCCCGCCAACGGGTTCACGTAGATCTCGGCCGACGCGGTCGACACCGCCGCGATCGAGATGTCCCAGCCGCGCGCGAGTTCCGCGTCCGCCACGACGGTCATCGTCGACGCCAGCGCGCCCAGCAGCGGGTAGTTCGACACGAACCAGCCGAGCGCCAGTTCCCACTCGGTCTTGACCGGCCGCGAGTCGGACAACGACGACCGCGCCCCGCCCGCCACGTCGATCGCGGCCACGGCGGCGTTGGACAGCCCGGCCGCGAACCGGTTCGCCCACGTCTCCGGGTCCTTCGACTCCTCGCCGCGCACGCACCGGCCGGGATCCCACGAGTCGGGCCGCCTGCCGAACTTGAGCGCCGGCTGGAAGTCCAGCACGTCGTCACAGGAGAACGTGCTGAAACCCAGGTGCAGCAGGCAATGCGCGAACACCCACGCCCACTCGTCCTCCGTCGCCTTCCGCGTCGGGTGGGCGAGCAGCATGCCGTCGAGCGAGATGTCGGCCCACGGGTGGCCGGACTGCCGGCGCACGTAGGTGCTCAGGGCGGCGAACAGCGGATGCGCGTTGATCCGCCGGTCCGCCGCCGCGAACGCCAGCGCGGCCGGGTCGACGGGGGCCTTCCCGCGCCTGCTCATGCGCGTGCCGCGACCAGCCGGGGCAGGTCGCGGGTGACCTCGACGAGAAACCACGCGGGCAGCACGGGGTTGCCGTCGTCGTCGGCCGCGATCACCATCTGCGCGATCTCCAGCGACAGCTCCGCCAGCTCCAGCAGCAGCGCCTTGCCCCGGTGCGCCAGCTGCCTGCCCGCCGCCGGAGCGTGCGCCTTGTCGTGCGGCAGCTCCTTCACCAGCCGCGCGCGGAACGCCTCGGCCAGGAAGTACAGCAGGTCGCGGTCCTGCGGTGCCGACGGCCAGCGGGTGTCCCCGCGCAGCACGGCCTCCAGCCCGTACGCGTTGCGCACGGTCTTCACGTACGCCTTGAACATCGACGCGTGGTTCGCGCTGACCGTGCCGAACGCGAGCACCCCGAGGAGGTCCTCGGAAATGTCCTCGCCGAACGAGTGCAGCGCGTCCGACAGCATGTGCCAGCCGCGTGGCGTGGAGAACGTCTCCTCGACCTTCGGCGCCGCGCTCCACAGGTGGTCGGGCCGCTGCGCCAGGTACTCCAGCACCCACGGGTGGATGTCGTTCTGGCGCGCCCAGGTCAGCCAGTCGCGGGCGGACGCCGTGAGGTGCACGTGGATCATGCGGTTCACGAGAGCGGACGCCATGGGACGCGCCAGGGCGTTGTCGACCGCCCGGTTGCCGGCACCGATCACGATCGAGCCCTTCGGCAGCTCGTAGGAGCCGATGCGCCGGTCGAGGATCAGCGAGTAGAACGCCTTCTGCACCTCGGGGGAGCTGGCGTTCAGCTCGTCGAGGAACAGGCAGTAGGGGTCGTGCCGCGCGATCGACTCCGGTGGGGCGAACCGCGACCGGCCACCGACCAGTTCCGGAACTCCGATGAGGTCCTCCGGCGCGAGCTGCGTGCCCAGCAACGTCACGCACTCCAGCCCGAGCTCGGCGGCGAACCTGCGGACGAGCGAGGACTTGCCGATACCCGGTGCTCCCCAGAGGAAGACCGGTCGGACGACGGCGACGTGCAGCAGCACCTCGGGAAGCTGTGCCGGTGTCACGGTGACTGTGGATCGCATCAGGTGGTCGAGGATGCCTCATCCCTCTTGTTCCGGTCGCCCGAATTTGTTGACACGGGCAGAGGTCTAGTGCTGTGATTCAGGTCGCCACTGATAGGAAACCTTCTTAACTAAATCGCCGCCGCGCCCTGCTGTTCCCCTCACACAGGAGGCACCTGTGGCCAGACCCCTGAAGCTGATCGTCCCAGCAGCGTTGGCGATCGCAGTCGTTCCGGCCGTGGCGAACGCCGCCGTGGTCGAGTACCAGGCGGAGAACGCGACCATCACCAACGGTGTCGTCGAGTCGAACCACGCCGGTCACACCGGCTCCGGTTTCGTCAACTACGACAACGAGATCGGCAGCGCCGTCGAGTTCACCGTCAACGCGCCGGCCGCCGGATCGGCGAAACTGACCTTCAGGTACGCCAACGGGACGACGGTCAACCGTCCCATGGACGTCTTCCTGAACGGCGCGCTGAAGCAGAGCAAGTGGTCGTTCCCCGGCACCGGCGCGTGGACCACGTGGACGACCAAGACCATCACGCTCACGCTGAACGCGGGCGCCAACACGATCAGGACGGTCGCGACGTCGGCCAACGGCGGCCCGAACCTGGACCGCCTCGACGTCGACGCGCAAGGCGGCGGCACGCCGGACACCCAGGCCCCCTCGGTGCCCGGCAGCCTGCGCTCCACCGGTTCCACGGCGTCCTCGATCTCGTTGGCGTGGAACGCGTCCACGGACAACGTGGGCGTGACGGACTACGTGCTGTCCAACGGGCAGACGGCGACCGGCACCACGCACACCGTCTCCGGCCTCACGCCGGACACCTCGTACACGTTCACCGTGCAGGCACGGGACGCGGCGGGCAACCTGTCCGGCGCGTCGAGCTCGATCTCCGCGCGCACCCAGCCGGGCACGCCCGGCGGCACCAGGCCGCACGACGTCAACGGCCTGCTGCGCGTGTGCGGTGTGCAGCTCTGCAACCAGTACGGAAACCCGATCCAGCTGCGCGGCATGAGCACGCACGGCATCCAGTGGTACCACCAGTGCTCCAAGTCCCAGTGGTGGGACGCCCTGGTCAACGACTGGAACGCGGACTTCATCCGCGTCGCCATGTACATCCAGGAGGACGGGTACGAGACGGACCCCCGCAAGTTCACCGACATGATGCACGGCTACATCGAGGAAGCCACGCGTCGCGGCATCTACGTCCTCGTGGACTGGCACCAGCTCTCGCCCGGTGACCCGAACTACAACCTGGCGCGCGCCAAGACGTTCTTCACGGAGATCGCCCAGCGCCACAAGGACAAGACGAACATCATCTACGACATCGCCAACGAGCCGAACGGCACGTCGTGGGCCAGCGTCAAGTCCTACGCCGAGCAGATGATCCCGGTCATCCGCGCCATCGACCCGGACAGCCTCATCGTCTCGGGCACGAACGGCTGGTCGACCTTCGGCCACTCCGACGGCCAGAGCCCGTCGCAGGTGCTGAACAACAAGGTCAACGCGACCAACTTCATGTACTCGTTCCACTTCTACGCCCAGGCCCACAAGGACGCGTACCTCAGCGTCCTGGACCAGGTGTCGAGCCAGGTCCCCGTGTTCGTGACCGAGTTCGGCACGCAGGCCGCGTCCGGTGGTGGGTCGAACGACTTCACCATGTCGCAGAAGTACATCGATCTGATGGACCGCAAGAAGATCTCGTGGGCCAACTGGAACTTCTCCGACGACGGCCTGACCGGCGCGGTGTTCAAGACCGGAACGTGCTCGGGTACGACGTTCGCGGGCACGAACGTCCTGAAGCCGGCCGGTGTGTGGGTGCGCGAACGCATCCGCACCCCGGACAACTTCCCGACGTCCTGAGCTGACCGAGGGGTGGTCGCGGACGCGGCCACCCCTCGCTCACGTCAGCGGCCAGGTGTGCACGGGTTCGTTGGCGTGCATCAGGTCCACATAGGTCCGCAGCATCGTGCGCAGCGCGTCGGCACGATCCAGGTGCGTGTGGTCGTAGTGCCGGTGGAACTCCCGCGCCTGCCAGGTCGCGCCGTTCACGCCGCTCAGGCAGCGCTGTTCGATCACGCCCAGCAGCCGGTCGCGCTCCGCCGAGTCGACGCCCCACCGGATCAGCCCCTCGTGGGCCAGGGGGAGCAGCCTGCGCAGCACCAGCTCCACCACCGGCACCGTGCCGACGCCCGGCCAGTACATCTGCGCGTCCATGCCGTTGCGCGAGGCGGCGTTGAAGTTCTCCTCGGCCGCCTGGAAGCTCATCTGCGACCACAGCGGGCGTTCGTCCTCGGCCAGCGCCCGCACCAGCCCGAAGTACAGGGCGGCGTTGGCCAGCGTGTCCACCACCGTCGGCCCGGCGGGCAGCACGCGGTTCTCCACGCGCAGGTGCGGGCGGTCGCGGACGACGTCGTAGACCGGCCTGTTCCAGCGGTAGATGGTGCCGTTGTGCAGCTTCAGCTCGTTCAACGACGGCGTGTCGCCCTTGTCGAGCACCGCCAGCGGGTCCTCGTCGTCGGTGATCGGCAGCAACGCGGGGAAGTAGCGGACGTTCTCCTCGAACAGGTCGAAGATCGAGTTGATCCACCGCTCGCCGAACCACACGCGCGGTCGCACGCCCTGGGCCTTGAGCTCGTCGCCGCGGGTGTCGGTGGCCTGCTGGAACAACGCGATGCGCGTCTCGCGCCACAGCTCCTTGCCGAGGAAGAACGGCGAGTTCGCGCCCACCGCCACCTGCACGCCCGCGATGGCCTGGGCCGCGTTCCAGTAGGCGGGGAACTGCTCGGGGCTCACCTGCAGGTGCAGCTGCGTGCTCGTGCAGGCGGCCTCGGGGACGATCGAGCTCGACGTGAGGTGCAGGCGTTCGACGCCGTCGATGGAGATCTGCAGGTCCTCGCCGCGCGCCGCCAGCACCTGCTCGTTGAGCAACGCGTAGCGCGGGTTGCTCGACAGCAGGTCCGGTGCGATGTCACTGGAGCGCAGGGTCGGCAGGATGCCGTTGATGACCATGTGCGCGCCGACCTCGCGCGCCTTCTGCTCGGCGTCGTTGAGGCTGCGGCGCACCGTCTCCTCGAACGACGTGATGCCGCCGCCCGCGAGCCGGCGCGGGGCGACGTTGATCTCGATGTTCCACTGGCCGAGCTCGGTCACGAAGTCCGGGTCGTCGATGACCTTCAGAGCCTCGTGGTTCTTCATCGCCGGATCGGCGTTCTCGTCGATGAGGTTGATCTCGATCTCCAGACCGGTCATCGGCCTTTCGAAGTCGAAGCGAGCCTCACGCAGCATCCGCGCGAAAACGTCGAGGCACCGCCGCACCTTGGTGCGGTACCGCGTGCGGTCCTCGCGCGTGAACTCGTGCTTCGCGACGTCCTCGCCCATGATGGCCTCCCGGCGGTCGAGGGTTCACCCCACCATCGTGCACCACGGTTGATCAATCCGACACTCGTGTGTCTTGTTCCGGAACGTTCCGGTGGTGGGCCGCCCCCTCGCACGGCCCACCACCTCATCGGGCGACGCGGTCTCCCGGCATCGGCGAATCTATTCGGCGGCTCTACACGCGACCTACACGAGCTGTATAACGCCCTGGCGAAACAATTCCGCTCCGCCGTGAATTCCGTTCGCGCTGTCCACGAATTGACAACCTCGCCCCCGTCTTCAGGACACGCGCCCGCTGCTACGCTCCCCATTCGTTGCGCACTCAGGTGGGGGAGCCTTGGGTACGACGTTCGGGATTCTGGGGCCGTTGCGTGTCGTCCACGCCGGTCAGAAGTTGAAATGCGCTGGTCACAGGCAGCGTGCCGTGCTCGCCGCCCTGATCGTCGAAGCGGGCAGACCGGTCGGCCTCGGGAAGATCGTCGAGGCGGTGTGGGGCGAATTCCCGCCCGCGTCCGCTGTGGCGAACGTGCACACCTACGTGAATCGGTTGCGCCGCGATCTCGCGGAAATGGGGCTTTCCGGCAGCGTTGTCACGGAAGGCGGTGGATATCTCCTCGACGTGGCCGCGGACGAGCTCGACTTCGCGCGCTTCGAGTGCCTCGCCGACGAAGCACGACGGGCATCGGGGGCCGTCGCCCTGTGGGAGGAGGCCTTCGCGCTGTGGCGGGGCTCGCCGCTCGGGGACGTGACGTGCTTCGGGTGGCTGGCGTACGAGGCCGTGCGGCTGGAGGAGGTGGAGGTCCACGCGCGGGAGGACTTCGCGGACGCCCGGCTGGCTGCGGGGCAGTGCGGCGCCGCGATCACGGAGCTGACCGCGCTCGTGCGGCAGACACCGCTGCGGGAGGGGCTGTGGCGCCGGCTGATCCTCGCCCAGCACCGCGCGGGACGGCGGGCGGAGGCGCTGGAGGCGTACCGGGCGTTGCGCGAGGTGCTCGTCGAGACCCTCGGCGTGGAGCCGTGCGCGCAGATCCAGGAGCTGCACCAGGAGGTGCTGCGGGGCGAGCGGACCGAGACCGCGCCGCCGATGCAGCTGCCGCCCGACGTCGAGGACTTCGTCGGCAGGGAGGGCGAGCTGGCCCGGCTCGCGCGGTCGCTGGGAAAGCCGGGCGCCGTCACCGTGATCACCGGCATGGCGGGGGTGGGCAAGACGGCGTTGGCGACGAGGGTGGCGCACGAGGTCAGCGGCCACTTCGGCAGCGGGCAGCTCTACGTCCGGCTCGGCGGTGCGGCGGCGCCACGCGACCCGGCGGAGGTGCTCGCCGAGCTGCTCGTCGCGTTCGGCGTGCACCCGCACGCGGTACCGCGCGACGTCGAGGCCCGTGCCGCGCTGTACCGGTCGCAGCTCGCCTCGCGTCGGGTGCTCGTCCTGCTGGACGACGCCGCGGGCATGGCGCAGGTGCGCCCGTTGCTGCCGGGAACGGCAGGCTCCGCCGTGCTCGTCACCAGTCGCGTGCGGCTCGTCGAGGTGGCAGAGGAGCGCACGGTCGAGCTCGACGTGCTCGACGCCCCGTGCGCGGTGCGGCTGCTCGCGTCGATCGACGCACGAACGTCGGCCGAGCCTTCGGCGGCCGCCGAGGTGGCGCACCTCTGCGGCCACCTCCCGCTGGCGTTGCGCATCGCCGGGGCACGGCTGGCGCGCCGCGCGCACTGGACGGCCGGGCGGCTGGCCACCCGGCTCGCGGCCGAGGACACCCGGCTGGACGAGCTGCGCATCGACGACCTGGAGGTGCGCGCGAGCCTCGCACCCGGCTACGACGCCCTGAACCCCGACCAGCAGCGGGCGTTCCGGCTGCTGAGCCTGCTGGATCTGCCGGACTTCCCCGGCTGGGTCGCTGCCCCGATGCTCGGCGTCGCGGTGCGGGAGTCGGAGGAGCTGGTCGACGGCCTCGTGGACGCGCACCTGCTGGAGACCCGCGGCGACGGGCGCTACCGCTTCCACGAGCTGATCCGGTTGTACGGCAGGGAACGCGCGAAGCAGCACGACGCCGTCGGCGTGCGCAGGACGGCACTGCGCAAGCTCGCGCGTGCGAGCTTGGCGCTGACCGCTCCCGCCTAGGCCACGGGCACGGCGATCGACGTGACCAGGATGTCGCCCTGCACGAGCCAGCGGCCGTCGAACCCGGCGATCGGGCTGCCGGGCAGCAGGATGCGCGAGTGGAACGTGCCGTCGGCGCCGAGGGTGATGTCCGCGTCCTCGAACCCGAGCCAGAGCTTCGTGATCGGGAACCAGGCCTTGTAGGTGGACTCCTTGGCGCTGAACAGCAACCGGTCCCAGCAGATCTTCGGGTCGGCGGCCTGCAGGCCCGCCATCCGGTCCAGTTCGGCCTCGATCGCGATCGCGCCCAGCACCCCTTCCGGCGCGGGCTGGTGCGGTTCGGCGTCGATGCCGATCGTCTCGAAGTCCGACGCCCTGGCCAGCGCGGCCGCGCGGTAGCCCTTGCAGTGCGTGAGGCTGCCGACGACGTCCGCCGGCCAGATCGGCTCGCGCTTCGGGCCCGGCAGGACCGGGGCGGGCTCGACGTCCAGGCGGCGCATGGCCTCCCTGGCGCACGCGCGGACCGTGCCGAACTCGAAGCGGCGCTTCTCGACGGCGTTGCTGATCTGCGCCTCCTCCTCGGGGAAGAGCTCGACCGGTTCGTCGTCGTCGTACCGCTCCACCGCCGCGATGGGGGGAGGAAGAAGCTGTTCCAGCACGCTCATGACTCCCGAAGCACGTCGTGCAGCTTCACCTGGGTGGTGCCGCGTGGTTTCCACTCGCGCGGGTAGCCGAGCGAGACCTCGTCGAAGCGCACGCCGTCGTAGTGCGTCGTGCGGGGGATGTGCAGGTGGCCGTAGACCATCTCCACCGCGTTGAACCGCGTGTGCCAGTCGGCGGTGAGGGTCGTGCCGCACCAGAGCGCGAACTCCGGGTAGCGCAGCACGAACGTGGGGTCGCGGACGAGCGGGTAGTGGTTGATCAGCACGGTCGGCCCGCTGACCTGCGCGAGCCGTTCCTCGGTCTCCCGCACGCGCGCCTCGCACCACGCCTGGCGCGACGGGTACGGGTCGGGGTGCAGGAAGTACTCGTCGGTGCACACCACGCCGGCCTCGTGCGCGATGGCGAGAGCCGACTCCACGTCCGTGGCACCCGTCGGCCGGAAGGAGTAGTCGTAGCCGAGGAATAGGGGACAGACCGTGACCGGCCCGTTCGGCCCGGGGAACGTGACGTACGGGTCCTCGGGAGTGATCACGTCGAGGCTGCGGCACAGCTCCACGAGCTGCTTGTAGCGCACCTCGCCGCGCGACTGGTTGACGTCGTCCTTGGTGGTCCAGAGCTCGTGGTTGCCCGGCGACCAGATCACCCTCGCGAACCGCGGGCGGAGCTTGGAGAGCGTCCATTCGATGGAGTCGAACTTCTCCGCGATGTCCCCGGCGATGATCAGCCAGTCGGCCGGGTCGGGAGCGGTGAGCGCCTCCACGACGTCGCGGTTGTCCTGGTAGGAGACGTGCAGATCGCTGGTGGCCAAGAGCTTCACGGTTCGACGGTATCCCCGGAGTCAACGGAGCGCGATCACCACCTCCCGGTGATCGCGCTCTCACTCGTTCGTGAGAGCGGTACCACGACCGGTTATCCGTTCGTCGCAGACAGTGTGCCACTCGTCTCAACAGGACGTGCCGCGCATCGCCACGGCACGTCCGCTCATCGCCTCGGAGCGTCTGCGCACTTACCTGTTCTGTAACCGGCTTCTTACTGTGAGCGCTGTCACCAGACGGAAAAGTCCTGGCGGAGGACCACACCATGACCGACTCCCAGTTCGCTCGCACCCCGGACCCGCGCCTCGCGCGCCAGGTCCCGCCCCGTCAGGCCCCCGGCCACCCCACACGCCAGGCCCCGGTCACGGGCCAGGCGCGTCAGGCGGTCCCCCCGCGCCAGACCGCGGTCCCCGGCCGCCCGCTCACGGGCCAGACCCCGCGCCCGGCGGGCCAGATCGCACCGCGCCAGGCCACCACCCCGGCAGGCCAGATCGCGCCACGCCAGGCCACCCCGGTCCGCTACGGCCAGCCGGTGGACCCCCGCCTGGCGGCGAACCCGTCGTTCCGCCGCACCGTGGGCGCCGAGATCGCCCGCCACGCCCAGCAACAGCAGGCCTACGCCGTCCCGCAGCGCCGTACCACCGCCGAGGACACGGCCCTGGCCACCCTGCTCCGCTCCCGCCAGCGAGCCGAGTCCGCCCGCCAGGACCCCCGCCCCGCCGACGTGACGCCGCGGGCAGACGCCTGGATGCGCACCTCGGCCTGGCCGGAGACCAGCGTGGAGTCCGGCCGTGGCGACGTCATCGAACAACTCTCCGCCCGCCTCGTCTCGGCCACCCTGTGGTCCGTCGTCGAGCCGCTCATCCCGCCCGCCAAGGTGAGGCGCCAGGGCGGCGGCCGCGGCCGCGTGTCCAACCGGGCCGTGTTCACCGCGATCGTGTTCGTGCTGTCGTCCGGGTGCGCGTGGCGGCACCTGCCGGCGTCGTTCGGGGTGACCGTGCCGACCGTGCACCGGCGGTTCCAGGAGTGGACGGACCTCGGGTTGTGGGTGCGGCTTCGGCGTGCCGCGGCTGAGGGGGCCTGCGGGACCGAGGAGCTCGACTGGATTCGGGCTGTGTTGGACGCGGCTGACCGGCGGGCGGCCAAGGCTGCCAGCTGATTCGCTGGTTTTCGGCTTCGCCGGAGTCATCCTGAAGAAGGGTGGCTCCGGCGTTTTTGTTGCCGGTTGCCGTGCGGGGTCGGCCTGTGGCGCGGGTCGGCTTGCGGCGCGGGTCGGCTTGCGTTGGCTGGCGCCGGTTCCAGCGGGGTGGTCGCCTTGCGTGCGGGTGGTCGCCTTGGGCGGGTGGTTGCGTGGGCCTTGTCGAGCCGGGTTGCGTCATCGCCGCTTCGCGACGATCGCGATTGGGGCTTGACTTCGGGGCCCTTGCGAGGCCTTCCTCGGCCTAGAAAAGGCCGGTCTGTGAAGCCCGGCCGAGTGGTCAAGTTTAAGGCCTCGCACCCAAAGTCAAGCCCCAATCGCCGTCGGGGTTGAGTCATCACCGCTGATCAGAGCCCGACGAGGTGTGGACGCCTCGGCTTCGCCATTGCGTTGGCGGCAGGGGTGGCCCGCCTTCGGCTTCGCCAGCCTCGCGCGCCCCTGCCTCGCCCTCACATGTCGCTGATCCCCGCGTGGTACTTCGGCACCCGAACGGTGATCTTCGTACCCAACCCCAACGCCGTCTCCACCACCAGCCCGTACTCGTCCCCGTACACGCGCCGCAGCCGCTCGTCGATGTTGCCCAGCCCGATCCCGGCGGACTCGTCGACCTGCCCGGCCAGCGTGCGGCGGAGCTTTTCGGGGTCCATGCCGATGCCGTCGTCCTCGATCGTGATGTGGGCCTCGGCGCCGCCGTCGTTGGCGTAGATCTGGATGTGGCCCGGCTCCACCTTGCCCTCCATGCCGTGGCGGACGGCGTTCTCCACCAGCGGTTGCAGGCACAGGAACGGGACGGTCACCGGGAGGACCTCGGGGGCCACCTGCAGCGTGACCTTCAGGCGTTCGCCGAAGCGGGCCCGTTCCAGGGCCAGGTACTGGTCGATGGAGCGGAGCTCCTCGGCGAGGGTCGTGAAGTCGCCGTGGCGGCGGAAGGAGTAGCGGGTGAAGTCCGCGAAGTCGAGCAGCAGGGTGCGGGCTCGTTCCGGGTTGGTGCGGACGTAGGAGGCGATGGCGGACAGCGAGTTGTAGATGAAGTGCGGGGAGATCTGGGCTCGCAGCGCTCGCACTTCGGCTTCCACGAGGCGGGTTCGGGAGCGGTCGAGTTCGGCCAGTTCCAGTTGGCCCGCTGCCCAGCGCGCTACCTGGTTCGTGGCTCGGACGAGGCCCGCTGAGGCTTCGCGTGAGTAGGCGGCCAGGGTGCCCACGACCCTGCCCTCCACGGTCAGCGGGGCGACCACGGCGCAGTTGATCGGGCAGTTGGGTTCGTTGCAACCTATGTCGAACGCCTGGGTGCGGCCCGTCAGGAAGACGTCCTCTGCCTGCGTCATGGCGTCGGCCGCGTGGTGGTCGGAGACGCCCTCCCAGGCGACCACCTCGGTCTCGTCGGTCAGGGCGAGAGCGGGGGTGTCGAGCAGGGTTCGGAGGTGGCGCGCCGACTTCTTCGCCGCGTCCGGGACCAGGCCCGCGCGGAGCGGGGGTGCGGCTGACCAGGCCGTGTGGAGTGTTTCGTAGGTGACGCGCTGGGCCTCGGTGGAGAGTTGGTGCTTGTTGCGCGTGCCTCGCCACAGGACGAGGACGGCCGCGCCGCCCACGATCAGGATCGCGGCTGCGGTGAGGAAGTCCTGCATGAGCGCGTCACCTTCTAGCTTCGGTCGTCCGACGAGGAACCGGAGCCGTCCAGCCCGAGGTTCTCGGGCGCGTGGAGCTTGACCATCGTGCGCTGCACTCCCGGCGGCACGTGCCGTTGGGTGAGCAGCGAGACCACGTACATCACCGTGAAGCCGAGCGGGACCGTCCACGCGGCGGGGCGGGAGAGCAGGATCTGGTACCAGGCGTCGCCGGTGTCGGCGAACATCGTCACGAGGCCCGCGGTCAGGGCCGGCACGCCGCCCGCGAGCATGCCCGCGATGGCGCCGACCGTCGTGATGCGGCTCGACCAGATCCCCAGCATCAGCAACGGGCACAACGACGACGCGGCGACGGCGAACGCCAGGCCGACCATGTCCGCCACCGGCATGCCGGTGGAGACGAACGTCATCGCCAGCGGCACGAGACCCGCCAGCACCGTGGAGAACCGGAAGCCGCGCACCCCGCCCAGCCGCAGCACGTCCTGCGACAGCACACCCGCGAGCGACACCACCAGACCCGACGACGTGGACAGGAACGCCGCGAACGCGCCGCCCGCCACCAGGGCGCCGAGCAGTTCGCCGCCGACGCCGTCGATCATCCGCGTCGGCAGCACGAGCACCACGGCGTCGGTCTGGCCTGTCATCAGCAGCTCGGGCGTGTAGACGCGGCCGAGCGCGCCGTAGATCGGCGGCATCAGGTAGAAGAAGGCCAGCAGGCCCAGCACGATCAACGTCGTGCGGCGCGCGGCCGTGCCGTTCGGGTTGGTGTAGAAGCGCACGATCACGTGCGGCAGGCCCATGGTGCCCAGGAACGTCGCGATGATGAGCGAGTACGCGCCGTACAACGGGAAGTCCGCGCCGCTCGACATCGGCAGCGACCACATCTCGTTGGTGTTGTGCGCCATTGTGGACAGATGCGGGACCGGCGCGTCCTTCGGGAACGTGAGCTCCGCGCCCTGCGCGATGCGGTGGTAGCCCTCGGTCAGCACCAGGCCCGTGTCACCGACCTGCACGCCGTCGACCGAGCCGGATCCCTTGACCAGCACGGACTTCTCGACGTGGATCGTCGTCTGGCGCTGGAACGAGACCTCGGTGTCCTGCCGGAACGCCGGGAACTCCGGCTTCGTCAGCGACTCGGCGCCGTGCACCTGCCACACGATCACCAGGAACACGATCGGCACGGTGATGGCGGTGAGCTTGAGCCAGTACTGGAACGCCTGCACGAACGTGATCGACCGCATGCCGCCCGACATCACGTTCGCCGTCACGACCGCCGTCACGATCAGCGCGCCCACCCAGTCCGGCGCGCCTGTCACCGTGTTCAGCGTCAGGCCGGCGCCTTCCAGCTGCGGCAACAGGTACAGCCAGCCGATCGCCAGCGCCAGGATCGACGCGACCGCGCGCACCCCCCGCGAACGGAAGCGCGCCTCGGCGAAGTCCGGCAGCGTGTAGGCACCGGAACGCCGCAACGGCGCCGCGACCATCGTCAGCAGCACCAGGTACCCGGCGGTGTAGCCGACGGGGAACCACAGCATGTCCGGCCCGTAGGCGAAGATCAGCCCGGCGATGCCGACAAACGACGCCGCCGACAGGTACTCGCCGCCGATCGCCGACGCGTTCCACCACGGCGAAACGGTGCGCGAGGCGACGTAGAAGTCGGACGTGGTGCGGGAGACGCGCAGTCCGTACGCACCGACCAGGATCGTGCCCAGTACGACGACCACCACCGCCACGATGGCATAACCACTCGTCATGGACGTTCGACCAGCTCCGCGAACTCGCGCTCACTGCGCTCCGCCTGCCGCACGTAGAACCAGCCGGCCAGCAGCAGCATCGGGCACGTCGCCACGCACAGCAGGAACCACGGCAGACCGAGCCCGAGGATCCGGAACTTGCCGAGCTCGGGCTCGATCGCGAACAGCAGCGGCAGCATGGCCAGCGCGCCGCACGCCACCAGGCACACGGACAGGCCGAGCCGCCGCTGCGCCCGGATCAGCGTACGCATGTAGACGGCGCCGAGTTCGCTCTGCTCGTTGATCTCGCGCGTGCCCGAGTAGGGGCGGCGCGCACGGGGAGCCCGCGTGCGCGGGCTCGTCACCACCACGCGCTGGGTCGGCTTGGGGTCCGGCCTGGGAGGTGGTGACGTCGTCACGACCCGAGCCCGTTCCTCGGTTGCAGGGCGCCGGTGACGGGCGTGGGCCGCGCACGCCGGACGAGCAGTTGCCGCAGGTGCCGCGCGTGCCGGCGGCTGACCGGCAGCACCGTGCCGCCGATCGTGACGCTCAGATGCCCTTCCTCCAGGCGCAGCTCGTCGATGTGGCCCAGCGACACCAGGTGGCTGCGGTGGATGCGGACGAACCCCGCGCTGCGCCAGCGCTCCTCAAGACCGTTCAACGCGGCGCGGACCAGGCCGCTGCCGGTCGCGGTGTGCAGGCGGGCGTAGTCGCCGTGCGCCTCCACGTACCGGATGTCGGCGAGGCGGATGAAGCGCGTGACGCCACCGAGCTCGACGGGGATGACCTCGTCACCCATCTCCGGCGGCGTGGCGTTCGCGGGCTGCGCGGGCACCGGGGCGGTGGGTTCGGCGGCGGTCTTCGAGTCCCAGACCTCGTGCACGATGCGGTGCACGGATTCGGCCAGCCGCTCCTGGCGGACGGGCTTGAGGAGGTAGTCGAGAGCCTTGAGCTCGAACGCCTCCACGGCGGGCTGCTGGTGCGCCGTCACGAACACGATGGGCGGCGGCTGCGCGAACCGAGACAGCACGCGGGCGAGGTCGAGACCGTCGAGCCCTGGCATGCGGATGTCGAGGAACACGGCGTCCAACGGCTGACCGGCGTCCATCGCGCGGTGCAGCACCCGCAGCGCCTTGGTGGCGTCGGTGACCGCTTCCACGTGGGCGATGCGCGGATCGGAGCGCAACAGGTACACGAGGTCTTCCAGCGCCGGCGCCTCGTCGTCGACGGCGAGCACCCGCAGGGAGCGTTCGAGGCTGCCACGTCGATCCGGCCCCTCGCAGATGGGGCAGGGCAGACCTGAGGTCATTCGAGATCGAGTCCAAACTGTGTGCGGCCGATCCTCACGTGGAGCGAGTGGACCACGCTCGGTCAGCGCGCGCCTGGTGAGCCGAGGGCGTCGGATACGCGATCATGCCCGCTCACGGAGGGTGACCCGCTGCGGGGGTCCGGTTGCGGGGCGTGCACACGACCAGCACCCCCTCCCGCCCGTGAACCCGATTGGCCGCATCATCCGCCAGGCGGAGGAGGTGCCGGAACCCTCCGATCGGGTGTCAGGACTGCCGGATCGCGCGAGGCTGGGCGGCCAGCGCGTCACCGAGAGTGATCTCCAGCTCGATGAACGACTCCTCGGCACGACGGGCGGCGACGCTCACGGAGGCGGCGGCGGCTGAGCCGACCAGTCTGCGGGTCGGCGCACGCAGCGCCCCGATGGCCTCAGACCACTGGTTCGAGAGCTTGGCGAGACCGCTCAGCGTGTCCACGAGCTCCTCGGTGTTGTCCGGCGGCGACGCGACGATCTCCGCCAGCCGGTCGCGCAAGGCGTCCAGTGCCGGGTCCACTTCACTCCTCCAGACGGGCTGCGCCAGGCATTTCAGCCACTGGGCATCACCATATCCCGACCACTGTGGCCCAGTGCAATGATTTTGCCCCCAACGGAGCCCCGCGATCAATCGATTGCACATTCCGTCTCAGTTGGTGTCGTCTCAACTGGTCTGCGTGTGTGACTGCAGGTCGAATTGCGCGTCGGTTCGAGCTGCCACAGCGGTTTGCCGATGCCCGCAACTCCTCCACGCCTGGTGAACAGGGGTGGTGCTCGAAGTATCAGGTCGAATCCGAACGCCTACGCGTCGCGGCAATCCCATCGCCGAGTTGTCCGTCAGACGACCTCTCCCTGCGCGAATTGACACTTTCGCCACAGTTCGAAGTGGGAAGCCGGCGATCGCGTCCAGTCCGGGGTCGTTCGGGTTCGTGCGAAGAGATCCGACGATTCCAAGGGATCGATCCCGGTTCTGGTGGCGGTGCGCGACATCGGCCACGCGGAGCCCGCTTGCAGGTACCGTGACCAGACCTTCGAGGCCGAACGAGTGCTGCGGGAGGTCCGGGCATGACCGCGGAGCGGGACGGCGACGTCACCAACATCGCTCGGGTGGGCGAAGCGGCCAACGTCGTCCAGGTGGGCGAGGTCCACGGTGACCTGCACGTGGGCGGCACCACCCGCCGTGCCGCACCGGTCGAGATCGACTCCCTGATGCGAGCCCACGTGCTGATGGCCGAGCAGCTGCCGTATCAACTGCGTGGCGCGCGAACGCCGTCGCTGTCCACCGTCTACGTGCGGCAGGACCTCGGCACCGGTGGCGACGAGCTCACGTCCGGCGACGCCAGACCGCGGCCGATGGTCGACGGTCACGGCCAGCTCGTCGACGTGTCCACGACCCCGCGCGTGCGGACGTCGGTGCGGCCACCGTCGCGAACAGTGCGCGAAGCACTGGAGTCCGACGACCACCTCGTCATCACCGGAGGTCCAGGCCAGGGCAAGTCCACCCTGACCCTGAGGCTCGCCGCCGACCTGGCGCTCGGCTGGTCGGGCGGCGGGACGGAACAGACGACCGAACGCGTGGTGCCGCTGCGCCTGACCGCGCGAGAACTGGCCGCACGCCTGGACTCCCCGTTCGCGGAGGCACTGGCCGCGAGCGTGCGGGCCGAGTACAACCTGCGGCTCAAGTACGCGATCGACTCGACGCACTTCGAGGACCGCGTCTCCGGCTGCCGCTGGCTGCTCCTCGTCGACGGCCTGGACGAGGTCACCTCGCCCGCCGACCGCGACGACCTGGTGCACGCGCTCGCCGGCTGGGCGGCCTCCGGCGACGTCTACCGCATCGTCCTGACCACGCGTCCGATCGAAGGCGGCGTTCTGGCGCCACTGCAACGCATCGGCGCCATGCGCTACGAGTTGCAGCCGTTCGACGAGGAGGCGCTGCGCACGTTCGCGGAGAGCTGGTTCTCCGAGGACGGCGACGCCGCCGCGAACTTCCTGCGCCAGATCCGCAAGGCCTATCTCGACGAACTGGTGCGCGTCCCCCTGCTGGCCACCATCGCGGCGATCATCTTCGAGCAACGGCGAGCACACCCGTTGCCCGACAACCAGTACGAGCTCTACGAGGCCTACCTCAGGTATCTGCGAGCAGGCCACCAACGCCACCCGAGCCCGCTCGACGCCCACCGCGAGCCCCTGTTCGAACACCTCGGCCTCGTCCGGGTCGACGCCGACACGTCGCTCCTGGACGCCGCGCGCTCGTGGGCGACGCAGCACGTCCCAGGCGACTGGCAGGACGACCTGGTCCGCTTCCTGACCGCGGTGGGCCCCTTCACCCTGCGCGCCGACGACGTCCAGTTCCTGCACCACAGCTTCGCCGACCACCTTGCCGCCACAGCCAAGGCCCGCAGCCTCCCCACTGCTTTCTCCGCAGAGCACAACGACTTCGCCCACCTCCTGCACGCGGCCCGCCCACGAGAACACGGCCGCCACGCCCGCCGCGTCCTGCTCCACTACGGCCGCCTGCACCCGTCCCAGGCCGACGAGCTCCTCCGCACCCTCGACGCGGGCGACTCCGAACAACACCTCCTGGCCGCCCGCCTGCTGGCAGGCCACCTGCCTGCCTCTCCGGGCGTGGTCGAGACCTTCCTCGCCACCGCCCGCGGCTGGGCCATGACCACGCACTACAACGCCTACGACATCCTCGCGGGCGCCAGCCGCGCCACCCACCACCCCGGCTTGCCGGACTGGCTGGCGGACCTCATGAACGATCCGCGGGCTCCCTGGACGAGCCGGGCCGAGGCAGCCGCCGCCCTGGCCACCCGGTTGCGCGGCCGCCACGAACAGGCGGGTCTCGCGCTGCTGAACACCGTGGTCAGTGATGTGGAGGGCGAGACGGCGCGCCGTCTCGTCGCTGCCGAAGCACTGTCCGAATGTGGCGAAGTACATCGGTCAGCGGCTGAGACCGCCCTGCGTGCGATTCTCGCGGATCCGTTCGCGAAACCCTTTGAACACCGCGATGCGGCATTGGTTATGGCAGCCTTGGGCGGACAGGCGCGCGTTCATGCGGCGTCAGTTCTCCTGGCGACCCTCAACGATCCTGAAGCCTCTCCGCATCAGCAGGTGGCGGCTGCCAACGGTCTAGTAGAGATCACTATGGAGCACGCGGGCCGTTGTGCCGAAGTTGTCGTCGAGTTTCTGAAGACCCATTCCTTCTGGTACGGGACGGCGTCGCCTCAAATGGCGGTCGAGACTCTCTGCGCGCTTGGGGCGACACATGTCGCCGTAGGGGTGGTCGCGCTCACCAGTCGCGTCACTGAGGCGTGGTCGCCCCAGTGGGAAAGGGTCGCCACAGCCGCTGTACTAGCTGACTTGGGGCCATCTCATCAGGCGTTGGCGGCGAGGTGGATCTTGCAGCTGGCAAACCAATCCAGCATCGCACCGAACTACCTCTGGAGGTACGGTGACTTTCTCAAGCGATGTGGGTGGAAGTATCGCAAGCAGGCGGCGTCGCTGCTGCGTAGGGCGCTCAATGATCCGATGGCCTCCGCCAACGCGACTTACTGGGCGGCCAGAGAGTTGAGCGGACTGGGACCGGATTATCAGCATGAGGCGACAGGCCACCTCATCCGACTTTGCGAGGCGCTGGCCGATCGGCATGCGGGAAGTTGGGAACGTGAGAGCGCTCTCGGTTATCTGGCTACGCGCGGAGAGCCGTTTCGATCACGAGCGGTCGCTGAACTGAGGAAGACTCTCGCGGATGAGGGCATAGACCTGAGTCGTCGCGATCAAGCGGCATTCCAGCTTGTCGAACTCGGCCCGGAGTGCCACAATGAGATTATTGGCCGCCTACGCGAGCATGCGGCCCAGCGGTTCAGTCTCTCGATGATGGTGTCTGCTTGGCGAAAGCTCGCCAGCTTGGATACGCGTTACCGCGCATCCGCAGCGGCCGTGTTGGTTGACCTGATGGAGAGTGGAGGTGAGGATAACTCTGAGCCGATCCAGTTGATCACTACATCATTGATTAACGATGTGAAATCGGCGGGAGAGATCCTGTCGAAGACACTCTTGGACAGCAAACGGGACGAACGCTGGCGTGGATCTGCGGCTGCCAACCTAGTCCTGCTCGGCCAGCCCTTTCATCGAGTCGCGGTGAACGGCCTGATCAGGCTGATCGAGAGCGACGCCATATCACAGACGAACCTGAGTGCGCGGATCAGGGACTTCACTGATGTCGCGGCCATGTTCAAGGCAGAGATCGTGGCGGTGCTTCGGTCCGTGATTTTGTCGGCTCGCAGCACTCCCGCCGTTGTGGTGAACGCTGCGAAGGCGATACAGACGCTGCTGGGGTTACAAGGGTCTGAACTTGCCGTCGTGCTTCGCGCGACCCTGCTAGATGAAGCAGTCCATCCCCACATACGCATCGACGCTGCGGTCCTGCTCGCTTCTTTGCAGCCAGAACTTGCAGGCCAGGCGGCAGAAGTGTTGATCTGCGACCACCGGGATCGAACTCTATCGTGGAATTCGGCGCTGAGCACTCTAGCGGAGTTGGGGGCCGATCCTGCTTCATCGTTGTATGAGATAGCGCGTGACATGGACGTTCGAGTTAGGCATAGGGTACGAGCCATCGGTGCTTTGATTCATCTTGGTCGAGGTGAGGTCGTGGAGACGCTTGTGCGGCTTGTTGATGACGAGTATCTCGATCACCGGGTCCGTGTGTTTGCAGTGGTGACGCTCGCCAAGAGCGGTAGCGATCAACTCGCCAGAGTGATCGAGCACCAACAGCTGGTGTGGGACGAACGGACCGCGGCCATTTCCGATCGCTGTGCGTCGGCGGGGTGCGTCCGGTCGCTCGACCTAATGGTGACCTCGGCCGTGCTGGAGCTGTGGCTCAAGGTAGCGACGAACCCTGAACTGACTGCAGCCGAACGGGCTTCTGCACTTCCGTATCTGCGTGACACGGCATATCAGCCCACAGTCACCATTGACTCGCTGGCTCAGGCGATCGCACATGATCCGGAATGCGGACCTGAGGAGAGGCGGTCCGCGCTGCAATATCGGGAGCGCAAAGGGAGGTTGACTGAGCAGCGGACGATGCTCGCCGATCGCTCGATTCCGATAAAACAACGTTTGCCAGCTCTGGATATTGCTGGGTTTCAGCCGTTGCGGCATGAGACGGAAGCTGTGATCCGTGATGTTCTCGCAGCTCCGGAAAGCACTAATCGCGATCGAGTAGCAGCAGCGGCAGCGCTCGCCCAGTTGTCGTCGAAGTTCGTAGACGAGGCCGCAGTGCTGTTGAACGGCATGGGCTGGTGTGCGCAAGAGGAATTGGCCCAGCTCGGCCATCGCTCGAGCAGCCGGGTACGAGCTGCAGCGAGGGCGATCGCTGATGATGAGACCAAGCCTTGGCGCGAACGCTGGCAGGCCTCGCGCTTCGAATGGACGATTGAACCGCGTTCGGCAGAGCAGCGGATGGAACGAGCCGACGCGCGAGGTGAGATCGGTACATTACGAATGATGTTGGGGGATGCGCGACCGGCAACTCGCTGGAGCGCGGCGAAACGCTTACGTGAGTACGACTTAATAGACCGAGCGGAGGCTGCGGGAGTGCTGGAGGCGATTGCTCGTGACGCCGGGATCAGGGCGGCATTGCGGTGGCGGGCGGGAGAGGAGCTAACCCGATTTGGGGCGAAGGGCCGTGAGCGCGGGGTTGCCGTGCTGCGTCACCTCATGGGAGACGAAAGACTGCCTGTGACGGCTCGAGCAGAGGCCGCGACCGTCGTGGGCAGGACCAGGCCTGACCTGCGTGCTGAGATCGTGAGGTTCCTTCGGAGCCTGAAGCCGCAGCAGATCAGGCTGCACCAGATGTTGGGAGAGTTCGAGCCGGAGGAAGGCGCTCGAGCATTGCGAGCCATGACCGAGACGGGCACGCCGCTGGTGCGGATCAGGGCCGCCGAGGCCATGCTCGCGTTGCGGCGCGACTACCGGGAACCGGCCGCGGTCACCGCGCGAGACGTCCTCAGAGACGAGAGCGCGCCGTGGCACGTCCGCCGCAGGGCTGCCTGCGACCTCGCGCGGTGGAGCGATCTCGGGCTGGAGGAGGCCAGGGCCTGGCTCAGAGCCGCCCGACGTCCGTGATCGTCACGACCGCCTCGCCCAGCTCGTCGGACGCGGCCAGGTCGACCTCGGCGTTGAAGCCCCAGTCCTTGTCCCCGGCCGGGTCCTCGAAGATCTGCCGGCACACCCAGCGCTCGCGCTCGACGTTGATGATCAGGAACGCCGGGCCGCGCGCGTTCGGGCCCGCGCCGAGGTCCGAGTGCTCCTCGAAGTACGGCTCCAGCGCGTCCATCCACTCCTTGGCCGTCCAGCCCGACTCGTGGTCGAGCTCGCCCAGGGAGTACCAGTCGCGCTTCGCTGCCAGCTCCACGCGGCGGAACAGCGCGTTGCGGACCAGCACGCGGAACGCGCGGACGTTGCGGGTGACGGCGGGCGGCAGGTCGACGCGGACCTCCTGCTCGGGCGCGTCCGGGTTGGTGAGCTTCTCCCACTCGTCGATCAGCGACGAGTCGACCTGGCGGACGAGCTCGCCGAGCCACGAGATCAGGTCCTGCAGCTCCTCGGTCTTCGCCTCGTCCGGCACCGTCTGCGACAGCGCCTTGTACGCGTCGGCCAGGTACCGCAGCACGAGGCCCTCGGAACGCGCCAGGCCGTAGAACGCCACGTACTCCGAGAACGTCATCGCGCGCTCGTACATGTCGCGCACGACGGCCTTGGGGGACAGGTGGTAGTCGCCGACCCACGGGTGGCCGCGGCGGTAGGTGAAGAACGCGGCTTCCAGCAGCTCGTTGAGCGGCTTCGGGTACGTGACCTCGTCCAGCAGCTCCATGCGCTGGTCGTACTCGATGCCGTCGGCCTTCATCGCGCCGATCGCCTCGCCGCGCGCCTTGTGCTCCTGCGCGCCCAGGATCTGCCTCGGGTCGTCCAGGATCGACTCGATCACCGACAGCACGTCGAGCTCGTAGCCCGGCGCCTCGCGGTCGAGCAGCTCGATCGCGGCCAGCGCGAACGGCGACAGCGGCTGGTTCAGCGCGAAGTTGAACTGCAGGTCCATCGTGAGGCGGAAGTCGTCGCCGTCGCGTTCCACGACACCGGCCGCGACCAGCGCCTTGTACATCGCCAGGGCGCGCTTGATGTGCCGGAGCTGCTTCGGGCGGTCCTCGTGGTTGTCCTCCAGCAGGTGCCGCATCGCCTGGAACGCGCCACCGAGAGGCCGGCCGATCACGTTCAGCAGCATCGCGTGCGAGACCTGGAACGACGACGTCAGCGGCTCGGGCTCGGCGCCGACGAGCCGTTCGAACGTCGACTCGCCCCACGACACGAACCCGTCGGGGGCCTTCTTGCGCACGACCTTGCGGCGCTTCTTCGGGTCGTCGCCCGCCTTCGCGAGCGCCTTGATGTTCTCGACCTCGTGCTCGGGCGCCTGCACGACGACCGTGCCGACCGTGTCGTAGCCCGCGCGGCCCGCCCGCCCGGCGATCTGGTGGAACTCACGGGCCTTGAGGATGCGTGTGCGGGTGCCGTCGTACTTCGAGAGAGCGGTGAACACGACCGTGCGGATCGGCACGTTGATGCCGACGCCGAGGGTGTCCGTGCCGCAGATGACCTTCAGCAGACCCGCCTGCGCGAGCTGCTCGACCAGGCGGCGGTACTTCGGCAGCATGCCGGCGTGGTGCACGCCGATGCCGTGCCGGACCAGCCGCGACAGGGTCTTGCCGAACCCGGAGGAGAAGCGGAAGTTGCCGATCGTGGAGGCGATCTCCTCCTTCTCGGCCTTCGTCGCGACGTTGACGCTCATCAGCGACTGCGCGCGCTCCAGAGCCGCGGCCTGCGTGAAGTGCACGACGTAGATCGGCGCCTCACGGCCGTGCAGCAGGTCTTCGATCGTCTCGTGCAACGGCGTGGTGACGTACTGGAAGTTCAGCGGCACCGGGCGCTGCGCCGAACGGACCACCGCCGTCGGCCTGCCGGTGCGGCGCGTCAGGTCCTTCTCGAAGAACGAGACGTCGCCCAGCGTCGCCGACATCAGCAGGAACTGGGCCTGCGGCAGCTCGACGATCGGCACCTGCCAGGCCCAGCCGCGGTCGGGCTCGCTGTAGAAGTGGAACTCGTCCATCACGACCTGGCCCACGTCGGCCGTGTGGCCGTCGCGCAGCGCGATGTTCGCGAGGATCTCCGCGGTGCAGCAGATGATGGGCGCCTGGTCGTTGACCGAGGCGTCGCCGGTCATCATGCCGACGTTCTCCGGCCCGAAGACCTCGCACAGCGCGAAGAACTTCTCCGAGACCAGCGCCTTGATCGGCGCGGTGTAGAAGCTGCGCTGGTTGCCCGCCATCGCGACGAGGTGCGCGCCGATGGCCACCAGGCTCTTGCCCGACCCCGTGGGGGTGCTGAGGATGACGTTGGCCCCCGAGACGAGCTCGATGACCGCTTCCTCCTGCGCCGGGTACAGCGCCAGGCCGCGCTCGGTCGCCCAGTGGGAGAAAGCGTCGAACAGTTCGTCTTCGTCGGCGATCGAGGTGAGCCGGTCCGTGAGTGCAGTCATCGCAGGTGAACTATAGGTGGTACGCGTATTCGGTGAACTCCCAGTCGGTCACGAACCGCTGGAACCGGGCCACCTCCTCCCACTTGAAGTCCACATAGGACCGCACGAAGTCCTTGCCCAGCACGTCGACCATCGCCGTGTCCTCCTCCAGGTAGGCGAGGGCGTCCGGCAGCGTGGCGGGCAGCGTCGGGGCCTTGGACGGGTCGTAGCCGTACCCGGCGGACGGCCGCGGCGGCTCGATCTGGTCGCGCATGCCCAGGTAGGTGGCGGCGATGAGGCCCGCGATGCCGAGGTAGGGGTTCGCGCTCGCGTCGCCGAGCCGCAGTTCGAGCCGGGTCGTGTCACCGCGTTCGGCAGGCACCCGGAGCATCGCGCTGCGGTTGTCGAGGCCCCAGTCGATCAGCCACGGCGCGAGCGAGTCCGGCCCGAACCGCTTGTAGGAGTTGACCGTGGGGTTGAGCAGCGCGGCCAGTGCCGGGGCGTGCTTGAGAATCCCCCCGATGGCCCAGCGCGCCTCGTCGGACAGGCCGCTCGACGTGCCCGCCGCCTGGAACGCGTTGCGGCCGTCCTTCTCGTGGCACGACAGGTGCAGGTGGAACCCGCTGCCGCCGCCGTCGTTGAACGGCTTGGCCATGAAGGTGGCCATCCGGCCCTCGCGCCGCGCGAGCTCCTTGACGCTCGTCTTGAAACGGAACGCGCGATCGGCGGCGTCCATCGCCGGCGAGTGGACGAGGTTGATCTCGAACTGCCCGCCGGCGTACTCGTGGTTGCCGCCGGTCGTTTGGAGACCCGCGCTGCTGAGCGTGCGAAGAGTTCTCAACAGATGACCGTCGGAATCGCCGCGGCGACCAGTCGCGTACACGTTGCCCGGCTCGTCGCAGTACGGCCGCCACCCGTTCGGGCGATCTTCGTCGGGTTCGCAGAGAAAATATTCCAGCTCGGGACCGATCACGGGGGACAGCCCGGTGGCGTCGAATATTTCCAGCGCCCTCCGAAGCACCTGCCGCGGCGATTCGTCCACCGGTCTTTCGTCGGCGGGGCTCACCGCGTCGCCGATGCACCACGCCACGCCTGGCTCCCACGGGATCGGGAGCAGCGTGTCGAGGTCCGGGACCACGATCACGTCCGGCAGCCCGGCGTCGAGCACACCCCCGTTCTCGGTGGTCTTGCCGCCCGGCGTCGTGCTGTAGACAGCACGGCAGAACGACAGACCGCGCTGAGTAACCGCAGGTAGGTGCTCTACGAGGACGTCACGGCCCCGATCGGTGCCGAGGAGGTCGGGGAAGACGACGCGCACCACGTCGATCCCGTCCTCGCCGAGTCTTGCCGCGAGTTCCCGTGTCACCTGTTCTCCGGCCACGTCGAACTACCTTTCCGGCACTGTGTGTCGCTGACGCGGAGGGGATAACGTTGTGGGGCAAACGCTATCGACCCGTCCGTGGAGCGAAGACCGTCATTGGTCCCAGTCGGGGTGCTCCACACTCATCGTCCACCACTGGGCAACAGTCCGTAACTGGACGGGTGACGACCGTCACGAGATCATGCACGATGTGGGATCGTGATCAAAGAGGTTGCGGATCGACTCGCACCACATCACAGACATAGTTCGGAACCGCAAGTATTGTGCCGGGAACACCTGAGCTCGAGCACGGGAGACTTTGAGTTGTCTGGTCACCACACGATTGCCGAGACCGAGAAAGCCGTCCAGGCGAAGCTCGGTGCGGTGCCGCTGCATCGCGAGCAGATGGCGGCGGTGTCGAACATCCACCGCGCCGCCACCGCGATCCGCCAGCACCTCGAGAACTCGGTGCTGCGCACCAGCGATCTGACCTGGACCGGCTTCGTCGTGCTCTGGGTCGTGTGGATCTGGGGCGAGATGGAGACGCGCTACGTGGCCGAGGAGGCCGGGATCTCCAAGGGCACCCTGACCGGCGTCGCCAAGACGCTGCAGTCACGGGGCCTGCTGGAGCGCCTCGGGCACCCGACCGACGGACGGCTGGCAGTGCTGCGACTCACCCCTGAGGGTGAAGAGCTGATGGCCGACCTCTTCCCCAAGTTCAACGAGGAAGAGGTGTTCGTCTCCGACCCGCTGGAGTCGTCGGAGGCTCAGTCGCTGGCCGAGATGCTGCGCCGGATGGTGACGCACCTGGAGGCCAACGGCGAGCAGCGCCGGCTGGATCTGCGCGGCGACACGCCGTTGCCGCCTCGGCGGTCCGGGCGTCGGGCCAAGCACGGCTGAGGTTGGCGCGTGGTCCGTGGGCGACTCACCGGGGGTGAGTCGCCCAATTTGGCGTTCGGTTCGGGTCTGGGTGGGCAGAGGGTGGTGGGCTGACCAGGCCGTTTCGGCTGTTCGGGTCGGCTTGTGCGGGTGGCTTGGGTTGGTGGCAGGGGTGCTTCGGCTTCGCCGTTGGCCGTTGTGCAGGGACGGCTCGCCTTCGGCTTCGCGGGGTGGTCGCCCCCCGCACCCCGCCTCGCCCTACCTGCCCCGCCGCACGCTCAGAGCAGGCTGAGCACCCGCGCGTGGAGCGTGTCCAGGTAGTCCTCGGACTCCGGCTTCATCAGAACGCTCCGCAGCACCCGAGCGCCGTCCGCATCGGCCGTCACCTCCGGGTGCCGTGCGCTGAAGGCCGACTTCGAGGCCCGCGCCACGCTCAGGAAGATCGGGTCGACGGGCGCGTTCATGCCGGTGTCCATCACGCGGTGCGAGGCCGCGTCCACGGCGGAGAGCGTCAGCGGGTCGGTGCGCGGGAAGTACGTGACGATGTCCAGCTCCGGCTCCTGGTAGAGCTCCAGCGCCTCCGACTCCCGGATCATCGACGCCCACCGGACGGCCGTGCGTCGGCCGGTCGCCAGGACTTCGCCGAGGCCTTCGCGGGTCAGCGGGAGCAGGCGGAGGGTCAGCCACAAGCCCGCTGCCGCCGCGCCGGCCCGGGAGCATTCCAGGCTGATCTCGCCCAGGTGCATCTCGTCGGACGTGAAGTACGTGTACGGGGAGTCGTGCAGGTAGAAGCGGCCCACGGAGGCGTCTCGGAACAGGACCGCGCCGCAGCCGTAGGGCTGTAGGCCGTGCTTGTGCGGGTCCACCACCACGGAGTCGCACGAGCCGATGGCCTCCCACGGCTCTGGGGCCAGGTCGGTGCCTGCGAGCAGGGTGAAGAAGCCGCCGTATGCGGCGTCCACGTGCACCCGTGCGTCGTAGCGGCGTGCTACGTCCAGAACGAGATGCACCGGTTCGATGGCACCCAAAGCGGTAGTTCCCGGGGTCACCACGACCGTGCCGACTTTGCCGGTGCGGAGGAGGTCTTCCAGGGCGTCCAGGTCCATGCGGCCGAGGCCGTCCACGGCTACAGGGAAACCCTCGATGCCGAGGACGTTGCACATGCG
Source organism: Lentzea sp. NPDC058436 (assembly GCF_042721515.1). Classification (NCBI taxonomy): domain Bacteria; kingdom Bacillati; phylum Actinomycetota; class Actinomycetes; order Pseudonocardiales; family Pseudonocardiaceae; genus Lentzea; species Lentzea sp. NPDC058436. The sequence goes on along the minus strand of NZ_JBHXLF010000003.1, from coordinate 371,641 downwards.
TGAGTGCGTGTAGTGCGCCTCGGAGGAGTAGGCGACGCCACGGGTCGGGTGGAGCGAACGGGCTACGAAGAGGGCCTCCAGGTTCGCGATCGTGCCGCTGGAGGTGAGGTGGCCGAGGTGCTGGTCGCCGTAGCCGAACATGGTGGCGAGGTCCGAGACGACCTCGCGTTCCATCGCCGCTGTGGCCGGGCCGCCGTCGAGGGCGTGGTTGTTCGGGTTGATCAGCATCGCGGACAGGTAGCCCACGACGGCCGCCGGGTGCGGCGGCTTGAGCATCTGGCCCGCGTAGCGCGGGTGGAAGAACGGGTAGTTGTCACGGAGGCGGTCCTGCAGTTCGGCCAGTGCCGAGCCGAAGAGGGCCGGGTCGACCTGCAGGGACGAGTGGGGTGTGAAGGTGCCGTAGTCGGCCGTCCACTTCTCGTGGTTGGCCAGCGCCTCGTTGAGCCAGTGCTGAAGATCCACCGCGCACACCCCACTCGTTGCCACGCACGTCCTCATGTTCGAATTTGGACGTTACGGCAGACCCCAGCGCGCTGACGAGCCGTTGGCTTTCACATCACGTGCTGAGACGTCGGGGCGTGTGCCGCGGCGGGAGATGACGGCGCTCTGACCTCGTCGAAGCGGGATTTCGACGGCTGTGCCACGGATTTTGTGGTCCAGGCGGCGGCCCCACGTGTCGCGGACGTCGATGTCGCCCGTGATTCCGTGCTCCAGCAACAAAGGCGAGCCCGCCTCGGAAAACACCCTCACCCAGTCGGTGCGGCCGGACGAGCGCGAAGCGTCCACAAGGAACGCTCCTTGCGTGCGCAACGACGAGATGGAGGCATCGGCCCAAGTGGACGAAACCGACGGGAAGACGCGCACGACGCCGTTGTGCGACTGGACCATCATCTCCAGCACGGCCTGGGCGGACATCAGCGGCGACTCGATCGCGAGGTTGCCGCCTTCGCGGTAGAAGGTGTTCTCGGTGAGCACGGCGTTCGAACCGACCTGGTTGCGGTCGAGGAAGTAGCGCAGGAACCGCAGCGCCTCCTCCGGGCGGCCCATCGCCGACGCCATCGCGGACGCGGCGCCGTAGCTGTAGCCGGCCCACGCCTCCCGCCGCGAGACCCAGTGGTCGAACGTCCTGTCGATGAGCGCGCGGTGCTCCGGCATGTCGTACGTCAGTTCGCGCAACGGGTAGAACCACAGCATGTGCGAGAAGTGGCGATGGGAGTCGTTCAGGGCGACGTCGCGGCCGATCAGCACGCCGTCCGGGCCCTGTGCGTACGGCACGAGCCGATTGGCGATATCGCGCCAACGCGCGTTCTCCTCGATGGAGAGCAGCGTGCGCACACCCCAGCGGATCAGCGAGAGGTCGTACGTCGTGTCCGTGGCGTTCGCGTACTCCGGTGAGCGCGTCTCGGGCAGATGGAGCCTGCCGTCCGTTCCCTCGACGAGGAACCGCGCGTAGTAGTTGACCGCCTTCGTCAGGATGGGGAACAGGACGTCGGACAGGATCTTGCGGTCCATCGTGTGCCGGTAGCCCAGCCAGACGTTGTGACAGGCCCACAGAAGATTGCCCGTATGGTCGTTCGGCGCGACGCCCGGAACCCCGCAGTAGCGGGGTCCCGACCGCAGCGTGCGGTCGCCGGGGTGGCAGATCGCGTACGAGTTCCCGTCGCGGTAGGCGGGGTTCACGTTGAGTTCGAGGTTGTGCTCGAACCGCTTCAACGTCGTCGTCACCGCGTCCAGCTCGTGGTGGTTCGAGCCGTTCACCAGCGGGTACGAGATCTGGACGTTGAGGTTCCACCACACGGCCGTCCAGCTGTTTCCCTGCTCGGGGAACCACGGGCCCCACTCGGAGATCACGGGCGCGTCGGCCCGTGTCGCCGCCGCCATCTTGTAGAGCTGCAACCAGTAGAAGCGCTGCACGAGCTTGTCCGGCACCGAGATCAGCGACTTCGAGTAGTAGGCGTTCCACCAGCGACGATGCTGCAGCGTCAGCACCTCGAACGGGATCGCGAGCGCCTCACGCACCTCGCGGATCGCGTCAGACGTGTGCGTGTCCGCAGGGTGTGTGTACGCCACGTGGGCCGCGAACCGGCCGTTGCGGGTCTGCCAGGCCGTTGTGTATCCACCGCCCGCGAGCAGCGGTTGTGCGGCGTAGGAGACGCCGCCGGCGGTGCCCAGGGTCGGCGCGGGGTTGGCCGTGTAGTCGGAAGGCCTGCGGATCTGACGGGTCGTCGACGACTCCAGCGGCTGGAAACCCCAGGTCACGTCACCTTTGGCCGAGGCGAGGAACGTGCTGCGCGAGTTGTGCACGAGCATCGTGAACGCGGCCGCGCCCTGAGTTGTCGTCACCGAGCCCGTGAGCTCGGCGTTCCACAGGTCCAGCGTCCAGTCGACGGCGGTGATCGCGCCGGCGAACTGCAGGGTCAGGTACCCGATCGGCAGCCGGGACAGGCCGACCGCGGCCTCCCAGTGGTCGCGCTGGTCCTGCACCTCGGAGTGGCTGAGCATGAGTTTCAGCTCGTTCGCGGTGCGTCCCGCGTACACCTGCACGCCGAGGAAACCGTTGGCGAGAAAGGGACTATCGCCCCAATTCGCCGGAAGCCGCCGCCATTCCACACGAGCGTCCCTGACGACGTCCCGGTGCACGCTGTGACCCGATGTCTCGGGTGCGGCCACGGCGGTGCCCGCCCCGAGTGCGGAGGCCCCCACGGCCGCGCCCGTCCCGTACAAAAAGGTTCTACGCGACAGCTCTGTCACTGTTCGTCCCTCCGTGCCGTGGCGGCGGCGGAACGGAGTCAACCGCAGAAGTCATCCGATGACTAGTGAGGTAGTTGGGCGATGACACAGATGTGTGAGCCAAATGTTGTTGCACAAAGCTGGCCACAGCGGGGGAGTGGCAATTAGCGTCTCAGCTCATGTCACCTGTTGCCATGCACATGAGCGACGGTCTCCTGAACGCGCCGGTGTCGATCGTCTTCCTCGTCGTCGCGGCGGTGGGCGTCGGCTTCGCGTTGGTCAAGGCCCGTGCGGACCTCGACGACCGCACGGCGCCGATGGCGGGCCTGGTGGCCACGTTCATCTTCGCCGTCCAGATGATCAACTTCCCGATCCTGCCCGGCGCCTCCGGCCACCTGCTCGGCGGCGCGCTCGCGGCGATCCTGGTCGGCCCGTGGGTCGGCGCGCTCTGCGTGACGATCGTGCTCGTGGTGCAGGCGCTGCTGTTCGCGGACGGCGGCCTCACGGCCCTGGGCGCGAACGTCACCAACATGGCGTTGATCGGCACCGCGGCCGGGTTCCTCGTCGCCGTCGCGCTGCGCAGGTTCGCCGAGAAGGGCAAGGGCGGGCTCGCGGCCGTCGCGTTCATCTCGGCGTTCGTGAACACGTTGCTGGCCGCGACCGGCTTCATCGTCGAGTACGCGATCGGCGGCGCGGGTGGCGTCGAGATCGGCAAGGTCGCGTTGCTGATGTGGGGCCTGCACGCGCTGATCGGCATCGGCGAGGGCCTCATCACCGCCGTCACGGTCACGTCGGTCGCGTCGATCCGGCCCGACCTCGTCCACCTGCTGAAGGGCAACGCCAAGCCGCTGGAGGTGCGGTCGTGAAGAAGTTCTTCATCGGGTTCGCGTTCGTGTCGCTGCTGATCGCGGGAGTGCTGTCGTACTTCGCGTCCGGCGACCCGGACGGCCTCGACAAGACCGTCGAGGACACCGGGATCGCCGAGCACGCGCAGGACCACTCGTTCTCCGGCAGCACGTTCGCCGACTACGCGCTCGGCGGTGACGACAAGTTCACCGGCCTCGCGGGCGTCCTCGGCGTGATCGTCGTGCTGGGGCTCTCGTTCGGCCTGTTCTGGGTGCTGCGCAAGAAGTCCGACGCGTAGTGAGCGGCGCCCACGACGTCCTGCACCACGCCGGCGACTCGCCGGTGCACCGCCTCGCACCCCACGTGAAGATCCTCGTGGCGTTCGGTGCGGTGCTGGGCGTCGTGGCGACCCCGCGCACGTGGTTCCCGCTGTTCGGCGTCTACCTGCTGGTGATCGTCGCGGTGTGGTTCGCGGCACGGGTTCCCGTGCTGTGGTTCGTGAAGCGCGCGGTGATCGAGACGCCGTTCGTGGTGCTCGCGTTCCTGTTGCCGATCTTCGGCACGGACCCGCGCACCGACTTCCTCGGCCTCTCGGTGTCGGTCGAGGGGTCCCTGGCGGGCTGGAACATCCTCGCCAAGGGCACGCTCGGCGTCCTGATCAGCCTGACCCTGGCCGCCACGACGGCGCCCGGCGACCTGCTGCGCGGCCTGCAGACGTTGAAGGTGCCGGCGCCGCTGATCATGATCGCCACGCTGATGCTCCGCTACGGCGAGGTCGTCGTGGGAGAAGCGAAACGCATGCGCGTCGCCCGCATCTCGCGCGGGGACGACCCGCGGTTCCTGTGGCAGGCGGGCGCGGTGGCGCGGTCGGTCGGCACGTTGTTCATCCGGTCCTACGAACGCGGAGAGAGGGTGCACCTCGCGATGGTGTCGCGCGGCTGGACGGGCAGGCCGGGAGGTTCGGCGATGATCGTGCCCGAGACCGCGGCGGCGCCCGCGCTGGAGGTCTCGAAGCTCGCCTTCGCGTACCCCGACGGCCACCAGGCGCTGTTCGGCGTCGACCTGCGCGTCGAGCGTGGCGAACGCGTCGCGGTGCTCGGCCCGAACGGAGCCGGCAAGACCACGTTCGCGTTGCACCTCAACGGGGTTCTGTCCGGTGGCTCGGGTTCGATCTCGGTCGCCGGGCTGGAGGTCCGCAAGCAGAACCTGCGCGAGATCCGCCGCCGCGTCGGCCTCGTCTTCCAGGACCCCGACGACCAGCTGTTCTGCCCCACGGTCTTCGAGGACGTGGCGTTCGGTCCCCGCAACTTCGGAATGTCCGATGTGGACGAACGGGTCGCGAAGGCGTTGGGCGCCGTGGGAATGGAGTCGGTCGCGGACCGCTCGCCGCTGCACCTCTCCGGTGGCCAGCGTCGCCGCGTCGCGCTGGCGTCGGTGCTGGCCTGCGCGCCCGAGATCCTGGTGCTGGACGAGCCCTCGGCGAACCTCGAACCGGTGGCCCGCCGCGAACTCGCCGAGCTGCTGCTCTCGTTGGCCCCCACCATGCTCATGGTCACGCACGACCTGCCGTTCGCACTGCAGATCTGTCCCCGCAGCGTGCTGGTCGACGACGGCGTGGTCGTCGCGGACGGCCCGACCCGCGAGATCCTCGCCGACGCCGAGCTCCTGGCACGGCACCGCCTCGAACTGCCCTACGGCTTCCGGCTCGACTGAAGGCCCTGGAGCACGATCTCCAGCAGCACGCCGGGATTCGCGCCCTCGTGCATGCTCTGCAACATCCCCTTCATCAACGCCACCAGGTCCTGGGTCGTGATGTCGGTGCGCACCGCGCCGGCCTCCTGGGCTCGTCCCAGCAGCTCGCCGAGCGCGGCGTGCAGGCTGTCGCGCAGGTCCGACGGCACCGCGATCGCGTCGGACATGTCCCGCTTGGCCGCCGCCTCACCCGCCATCTTGGTGAGGAACGCGGCCAGGTCGGCACCGGGGTCGCCGGACGGCGCTGCTGACTCGATCATGGCCGACACGCGTGCTTCCGTGACGGCCTGGAACAGCGCCTGCTTCGTGGGGAAGTGCCGGTAGACCGTGCCCGGCCCCACCCCGGCCCTCGCCGCGATCTCGTCCAGCGGCACGTCGAAACCCTGTTCCGCGAACAGCTCCCGTGCCGCCCGCAGCACCTTCTCGCGATTCCGCGCGGCATCGGCCCTCATCGTTGCCAACCGGGGCGCGCGTTCCGTATCGTCCTAACCGGGGTCACCGTTCCGATTCTACGAGGGGCCGATCATGACGCGCACACCAGCACAGATCGTGGAACACGTCCGCCGCCAGGTCGCGGGGGAGCAGGGCCACGACTCGTTCGCCGACCTGTTCACCGAGGACGGCGTGATGGCCTACCGCTTCCCGGCGCCGTTCCAGGAGCCCGAGATCAAGGGCCGCGATGCCATCCGCGCCTACTTCGACCGCATGCGCGGAGCCCGCGTCCGCGAGAAGATCGAGATCCAGCACGTCGAAGCGATCACCAGACTCACCGACGACCCGGACGTCGTCGTCGCCGAGATCACCCACCGCGGCTGGTCGAAGGTGAAGCAGGACTACTACACGTTCACCGCCGTCGCGATCATCCACTTGCGCGACGGCGAGATCGTCCGCTACGACGACTACATGAACCCGCTGCTGCTGACCGAGCTCCTGGGCGCATGACGTTCGGCCTGTCCGCCTGGTGCGCCGCCGAACTCGGCAGTTCCCCGGCCGAGGTGTTCTACGAACGCGTGTCGATCTCCTCGGTGTTCGGCGTGCGCCTGGCGGACGGGCGCGAGGTCTACGTGAAGGCACGTGAGGACGACGGCCGGGCCACGTCGTGCCTGGCGGCGCAGGCCTCGCTGGCGGCACGGGGCTTTCCTTGCCCGCGCCCTCTGACGCCGGTCGTCGTCGTGGACGGGTTGGCGGTGCACGCCGAGGACGCGTTGCCCGGCGGTTCGATGCTGCAGGGTTCCTCTCCCGCCGTGGCGGTCCGGTACGCGGAGGTGTTCGCGCGGTCCATGGCGTTGCTGGAGGACGTCGTGGTGCCGCCGCCGCTGCCCTCACCGCGCTGGGCCCGTTGGGACCACGCGGATCCCGGGCTGTGGCCGGAGATCGACTTCCTCGACGCGCGGGACCAGAGCGCGGTGCCGCCGCTCGTCGTCGAGATGGCCTTGCGGGTGCGCAAGCGGTTGCTGGCCACCTCGTTGCCGTGCGTGCTCGGCCACGCCGACTTCGAGGCGCAGAACCTGCGGTGGCAGCACGGCTCGGTACTGGCCGTGCACGACTGGGACAGCCTGGCGTGGCAACCGGAAGCCGCCCTGGTGGGGGCGGCGTCCGGCGCGTTCGCCAATGCTTCGCCGCCGAGCCTGGTGCCTGTCGAGAGCTCGGCGGCGTTCATCGAGGCCTATCAGCGGATGCGTGGTCGGGCGTTCTCCGAGGAGGAGATGGAGATCGCGTGGGCCGGAAGCCTGTGGACCGCCTTGCACAACGCACGGTGGGAGGTGCTGCACGGCGATCCCACGCCGTCAGGTGACGCGGTGCGCGAGCAAGGAGCAGAACGCCTGCGGCTCGCGGGCGCCTAACCCGCTGCCCGCCGCCGACGCTCCGCCAGCACCGCCGACAGATAGGGGTGCGGATGCGTGTACTCGACCCGAGGCGACCGGACAGCCGCTCCCACGTCGTCCGACAGCCGAGCCCCGAGATCCCACCGGGCCTGCTCCGACAGCTCCCCGTACCGGCTCAGGTACTGCCGAGCCGCCAGCACCAGCTCCTCCGGCAGCTGCGACAGGTCGAGCCCGGACGCCCACTCCGCGAGCTGGGGCGGCATCGTGGCGAGCTCCACCTCACGCCGGGGCACGCGCGTGTGGATCACGACGGTGCCCGCCAGGTAGTCGCCGACCCGCTTGCCCTGCGGGGAGAACAGGGAGACGAACAGGGCGATGGCGCCGGCCAGGCCGAGGACCCAGAAGTCGACGATGAAGCCGCCGAGCGCGCGCACCAGGGCGTGGCGGAAGCGGATCGCGCCGCCGTCGTCGCGCACCACGCGCAGGCCCATGACGAGCTTGCCCAGCGAACGGCCTCGCGTCGCCGTCTCGACGGCGGTCGGGTAGCCGATCATCACGATGATCAGGATCGAGATCGCGAGCGCCGACTGCAGCGCGCCGTCGATGTCGACCGGTGCGAGCACGAACACCAGCACCAGCAGGCCGAACTGCACGGCCACGTCGAACCCGAACGCCACCGCCCTGCTGGCGAGCTGTGCGACGCGCAGGTCCAGAACTACCGCTTCACCCGTGACGAGGTCCCCCACGCGGATAGTGTGACTCATCGTGGATCTGGACGTGTTCATCGAGCGGCACCGCGAGTCGTGGCAGCGGCTGGAGACGCTGGTCAAGCGGTCCGGCCGGCTGAGCGGCGCCGAGGCCGACGAACTGATCGAGCTGTACCAGCGGGTCACGACGCACCTGTCGGTCGTGCGCAGCCAGACCCCGGACCCCGCCACCGTCGAACGGTTGTCGTCGCTGGTCGCGCAGGCGCGGTCGGTGCTCACGGGTACGCACGTGCCGGCCTGGCGCACGTTCACGCGCTTCTTCACGCACCGGCTGCCCGCCGCCATCTACCTCGGCTGGCGCTGGTGGGTGCCGGCCGGACTCGCGTTCTACCTGGTCACCGGCCTCATCGCGGCCTGGATCGCCACCAGCCCCGACGTGCAGGCGTCCATCGCCGCGCCGGAGGAGCTGCGCGAGATGACCAGGGCCGGCGGCGCCTACGAGTCCTACTACTCCAGCGATCCGGCCGGGTCGTTCGCGGCGAAGGTGTGGACGAACAACGCGTGGGTCGCCGCCGCGTGCCTGTTGCTCGGCGTCCTGCTCGCGATCCCGCCGATCTACCTGCTCTTCACCAACGCCCTGAACCTCGCCGTCGGCATCGGGCTGATGTTCGGCGCGGGACGCGGAGAGCTGTTCCTCGGACTGTTGGCGCCGCACGGGCTGTTGGAGCTCACGGCGGTGTTCGTCGCGGCGGGCATCGGCATGCGGCTGGGCTGGCAGGTCATCGACCCCGGCAAGCGCACCCGCGCCCAAGCGCTTGCGGCGGAAGGACGATCGGTCGTCGCGGTGGCGCTCGGACTGGTCGTGGTGCTGCTCGTGTCCGGTGTGCTGGAAGGGTTCGTCACGCCGTCGGGGCTGCCCACGTGGGCCCGCGTCGGCATCGGCGTGGTCGCCGAGGTGCTGTTCCTGCTCTACGTCTTCGTGATCGGGCGCAGGGCCGCGCGGCAGGGCGAGACCGGTGACGTGGACGCGAGCGAACGCGAGGACGTCGCGCCCCTCGCCGTCTAGGACTTCACGCGCCTGAGGAACGCCGACCACGCCTCGGTGGACACGGTCAGGTGGGTGGCTGGGGCCTTGCTGTCCCGGATGCCGATGCCACGACCGATCTCGACGCAGTCGTTCGAGTTCGCGCTGTAGCTGCTCTTGCGCCAAGTCGGCATGCGGAAACATCTCCTCAGATCAGGATGCTGTTGATCAGCTCCTTCGATTGTTCCGCATCCAGCGCCTGCCGGTCGAGCCGCTTCAACACCTCGGCGTAGGTCCCGAGCGATGCCTTGTCTTCGAGGAAGAGACTGGAGTTCTCCCCTTCCAGGTAGACCACCGGTTCGAACTTCTCGTAAGCGAGATGCATGAACGAGCCACCGAGACCCGCGTGGGCGCCAACGGATGTCGGCACGATTCGAATCGTGACGTACGAACGCTGTGCCATCACGAGGAGATGGATGAGCTGGTCCTTCATCACGTCCGAACTTCCCACCGGAAGGTGCAGAGCCTGCTCGTGGACGTGGAACACGAATTCGCGGCTCCAGTGGAAGAGTTCACGCCGCTTGACCTTCGCGGCTATGACCTCCTCGTAGTCGACCGACTTCGAGCGGGCCGACCCCTCCACCACGGCACGCATGTAGTCGACCGTCTGGAGCCGGCCCGGGATCAGGTTCATCGACCAGACGGTGATGGCGTTGGCGAGGCGTTCCTGTTCGACCAGGCTGCGCACCAGGTCGGGAACTCCGTCCGCGGGGATCGTCAGGTAGCCGGTCTCGCGCGTCTCGCGGTACAGCGCCAGCAGGTGGCGGACCTCGGCCGGCGGCACCCGGCAGAAGGCGAGCAGCCGCAGCACCTCGGCCTCGTTGACACCGCCCTTGCCCCGGACCACGTCGGACAGCTTGGACTCGTCCCAGTCGAGCATTTCGGCGATCTTGCGGTGGGTCATCCGGGTCTGCTCGATGGCGCGGCGAACGCCGCTGCCGAACTCCCGGCCCACCACACTGGAGTTTCGTCGTGGCATGGCAAGAAACTAGGAGCAGCAAGCCCTTCCGCTCCATCGTTTCCGCCCGAATAGCCCTGAAGGAAGTACTTCTTGGAGCCGGTACAAGTTCAGAGCTTGCCCGCGGCCTTCAGCGACAGATAGCGGTCCGCGAGAGCGCGCGGCAGGTCATCGGGCAGTGCGTCCACGACGTCCACACCGTGTCGTGCGAGCAACGCGGTGAGACGGCGTCGTTCGGCCAGAACACGCTCCGCAGCAGCAGCCGCGTAGACCGCCTCCAGGTCACCACGTCCCGCCGCCATCGCGTGCACGGCCGGGTCCGCCACCGAGGCGATCAGCAGGTGGTGTCGCGAGGCCAACGTGGGCAGCAGCGGCAGGAGACCGTGCTCGACCGACGGTTCCAGCGACGTCAGCAGCACCACCAGCGAACGACGCCCCGAGCGGCGCAGGACCTCGGCCACGGCGGCACGGGCGTCGAACTCGACCAGCTCGGCCTCCAGCGGTGCCATGGCCTGCACCAGGACCGGCAGCGTGGCACGGGGCACGGACGCGCGCACCTTGGTGCTGAACGCCAGGAAGTCGACCTGGTCGCGGGCCTGCGAAGCCAAGGCGGACAACAACAACGCGGCGTCCATCGACGTGTCGAGGCGCGGCAGGCCACCCAGCGCGCCGTCCACCCTGCCCGCCGACGTGCGGGCGGTGTCGACCACGATCGTCACCTGCCGGTCCCGTTCCGGCCGCCAGGTGCGCACCACCACGTCCGACGAACGGGCCGACGCACGCCAGTCGATCGACCGCACGTCGTCACCGATGACGTACGCGCGCAGCGAGTCGAACTCCGTGCCCGCGCCACGGATCAACGACGCACGACGGCCATCCAGTTCACGCAGCCGTTCCAGCAGAGGCGGAAGGTGCCGGCGGCTGTGGAACGGCGGCAACGCGCGCACGGTCCACGGCACGACGTGCGAGCCCTGCCGTGCCGCGATGCCCAACGGGCCGTGGGAACGCACGGTCACACGGTCGGAAACACGATCGCCGCGACGCACGGGCCGTAGCTCGAAAGACAGCACACGCGAGCCATTAGCGGGCACGTCAACAGCTACCTGGTCCTCCACCACACCGGCTGAAGGCGCCCATCCGTCCCGAAGAACGCCACGCAGCCGACGTCCGGGGTTGTGCACGGTCAGTTGCACCACACAAGGCTCGCCCGTGCGCACCGAGGTCGCCCCCGCGCGCGAGAACGTCAGCCGGCGGACACCGGCCGCCAACAACAGGTCGGCGGCCACACACGCGAGCAACACCGCGAGCACGACGAGAATCCCTTGCCACGACGGCAAGAGCAGCCCGACGACGAGAACCCCGACGAGCGCGAGCAGGCCCGCGCGACCCGTGAGCGCCACGTCAGCGCGGCACCTGAACAGCGCCGAGCACGCCGTCCAGCACGCCGTCCGCCGTCACGCCCTCCAGTTCGGCCTCCGGACGCAGCTCCAGCCGGTGCCGCAACGCGGGCCGTGCGAGCGACTTCACGTCGTCCGGCGTCACGTAGTCACGGCCCGAGAGCCACGCCCACGCGCGTGCGGCAGCCAGCAGAGCCGTTGCGCCACGCGGAGAAACGCCCAGACGCACAGCAGGGGACTGACGGGTCGCACGACACACGTCGACGACGTACGCGATCACCTCAGGCGCCACGGTCAACGCGCGCACGGCCGCCGAACCCGCCTCCAGGTGCGCCGCGCTCGCGACCGCGTTCAGCGACGAGAGATCCCGCGGGTCGAACCCGGACGCGTGCCGCGTCAGCACGTCGATCTCGTGCTCCCGCGCCGGGATCGGCATCGTCACCTTCAGCAGGAACCGGTCGAGCTGCGCCTCGGGCAACGGGTAGGTGCCCTCGTACTCCACCGGGTTCTGCGTCGCCACGACGATGAACGGCGAGGGCAGCGGCCGGGTCTTGCCGTCCGCGGAGACCTGCCGTTCCTCCATCGCCTCCAGCAGCGCCGACTGCGTCTTCGGCGGCGTCCGGTTGATCTCGTCGGCGAGCAGCAGGTTCGTGAAGACCGGACCCTCGCGGAACGAGAACGCCGCGTTGTGCGAGTCGTAGACCAACGACCCCGTCAGGTCGCCGGGCATCAGGTCCGGCGTGAACTGCACACGCGTCGTGGACAGGTCCAACGCGCGCGCGAGAGCACGCACGAGCAACGTCTTCGCGACGCCCGGAACACCCTCCAGCAGCACGTGCCCCTTGCACAGCAACGCGATGATCAGCGACGTCACGGCGGCGTCGTTGCCCACCACGGCCTTGCCGATCTCCGCGCGCAACGCCACCAGCGCCGTGCGGGCTTCCTCGGTGGTGACCACTGCCGTCATCCCTTGCGCACCTCGTTCTCCACAGCGTCCAGTTCAGCAGCCAGCGCGACCAGCCCCCGGTCGTCCACCGGCCCGTTGTCGTAGAGCAGCGCCCGCACCGAGGTGACGGGACGCGAAGTCCTGCGGGCGATCTCCTCGGACGGGTCGTCGCCGGGAGGCACCCCCAGCAGCGGCGCCAGCCGGTCCCTGGTCGCCTGCCGCAGCACCGAAGCGGCGTGCTCGGCGGCGTGCGACCGGCGGTACAGCCGGGCCCTGCCCTCCACGGTCTCGGCGGCGCGCACCACGACCGGGAGCGGTTCGGGCACCACGCGGCCGAGCCTGCGCGCCCGCCACAGCGCGATCACCGCGGCGGCGATCCCGAGTTGCAGGGCGGCGAACCTCCAGCCGTCCGGGATCAGGTCGGTCAGCGACTTCTGCTGCGCCCTGTCCGCCTCCGACGGCACGTACCAGACCAGTCGTTCGTGCTGGCCCAGCAACGACAACGCGAGCGCCGCGTTGCCCTCGGAGTCGATGTCGCGGTTGGTGAAGACGCCGCCGTACCCGATCGTCGTCACGCTGCCGGTGCGCACCAGCGTCGAGTCGTAGCAGCTTTGTTCGCCCTCGTAGACGAACCCGCCCATGGTCGCCGCACCGGCCTTCGCGGCCAGCGGGCAGCCCGGCTGACGGGTCTCGGGCTCCAGCCGGGCGATCCCCGTGGCGGGCGCGAGGAGCACCGTCGCGGCGGCCCGGCGGCTCAGGTCCGCGAGGCGTTCGGGCTCGATCAGGTTCGGCTGCGGCACGAACAGCGTCGCACCCTCCACTGAGGACGCGTTGTCGGTGAGCTCGACGCGCACACCGTTCTGCTCCAGCAGGTCCGCGACCGCGTGACTGCCCTCCGGCCGGAACGACCGGGGGTCGAGCGCGCCGCCCTGGCCGCTGCCGCGCAGCAACGTGATCACGACCGCCGCGAAGAGGATGATCACGCCGATCAGCAGCGGACCGCGCGCGGCCGTCCAGATCCGCCGCGTGTCGGGGGAGACCGCCGTCATCCGCGCACCCTGCCGTCCACGGACACCAGCCGCTGGTACCCCTCGGAGGTCGCGGGCCTGCCGCCGTACCAGACGTCGTCGAACTGCACCGCCGCCCCGCGCAGGTCGTCGGCGAGCACCGGAAGTGCCCTGCCCGCCTCGAAGGCCACCTCGTCGACGGTGCGGCCGGCGCGTGCGTCGAGCACGCCGCGATGCTCCAGTTCCCGCACCACCGCGCGGAAGCGTTCGCGCACGGCCTCGGCGAAGTCACCGGCCCCGGCGGCCTTCTCGGCGGCGGCGCGGTGCTCGGCGGCGGTCATGACGGTGGTGCCGAACACCTTGTCACCTGACCGCCGCGCACGGCCCGTGCGGCCGACGCGGAGCCTGAAGATGATGACGATCAGCACCAGCACGGCCACGACGATCGTCAGAGCGGTGATGCCGCTCATGCCACCCGCCCCGGCGAAGAGCTCGCCGAGGCGGGTGAGCACCCAGTCGATGGCGCGTTCCAGCGGGTTCGGGTCGTCGGAGACGTACGCCGGGTCGCTGAGCTCCCGGACGGCCGCCTCCCTCGCCTCGTCGCGGCCGAGATCTACCGGTACGTCAGAGACCGCCATGCCCTGCGGCCCGCTGGAGTTCGATGTCCATGCCCTCGGAGCGCATGCGGCGGTCGACGTAGACCAGCACGGTGACCGCGGAGCTGAACGGCAGCGTGATCGTCGAGGCGATGATCGCGCCGATGGTCGACAGGATCAGCGAACCGATGCTCAGCGCCGCCGTCGGGTCGGCCGAGAAGCCGGTCGTCGCCGCGCCCAGCAGGCCGAACGGGAGGCTGATGATCCAGCTGATGACCCAGCCGATCACGACGGTGAGCAGCAGGATGCCGAACGTGCGCCACCAGGCGCCGTCCACGAGCTTCTTCGAACGGCCGAACGCGGCGGTGACGCCGCAGCGCTCCAGCACCAGCGCGGGCGTGACCAGGGCGAACAGCACCCACAGCCACACGCCGGGCACGACGCAGAGGATCAGGCCGACCGTGATCACGAGGCCGGAGAGCAGCGTCGCGCCGAGCAACGGCAGCAGCCGCGGCTTGAACTCCTCCCACGCCTGCTGGAACGTCACCGGCTTGCCCAGCACGGCGTGACCCACGATGACGGTGATGAAGCCCGACAGGAACACCGTGCCGATCAGCAGCAGCAGGATGCTCAGGAACGCACCCGTGAAGATGCCGGCCAGCGTGCTCGTGAGCTGGTCGATCGCCTGTTCCTGCGTGACCGTGTTCGGGTCGAGCGTCGCGACCGCGGTGAGGTCGTCGAGGAACGGCAGCTGCGCCAGCAGGCCGACGATCTGCGTGATCGCGGCGACGATCGCGGCCGCGCCGATGATCAGCTTCGGGTAGCGGCGCATCGTCGTGATGGCGCCGTCGACGATCTCGCCGACCGCCAGCGGGCGCAGCGGGATCACACCGGGCTTGATCGTCGGCTGTGCTCCGGGCGGCGGAGGGGCGTTGTAGCCGTACTGCGGTCCGGGCGGTGGCTGCTGCCCCGGCTGCTGCGGCTGGTTCTGTGGCTGGTCGGGTGACGACCAGCCGGGCGTTTCGGACATCTCGGCTACCCCCGGTCGTGGTGTGAGCGGCATCTTGCCAGATCAGCCCCACCACCACCGGACAACACGATCACGAAACGAGCTCGGTCCGCGCCTTGGACGGTGTCGTGCGTCGCATGCCCGCGGCGACGCACCTCCTGACGACCTGCGGCTGCTCGCGCATGAGTCGCAGACCGCGTCTGACCAGCGTCGGAACCGGCTTGCGGGCTTCGGCCACGTCACGGGCGAACCGGCGCACGAACGTGACGGGCGGACTGGGCGCCAGCACGATCGCGTCCCTGAGCACCCCCGCCTCACGGGCGCCCTGGACCAGCAGGTCCGCGAACAGGCCCTCCGCGATGAACGCGGGCGCGTCGCCGAGCTCGATCGTCTGCGTGCCGACCGCGCGGTCCTCGCTGATCGAGTAGACCGGCGCCTCGACTCGTCCCGTCTCCGACAGCTCGATGATCGCCCGCAACGCCTTGTCCGCGTTCCACGAGCCGATGTCGTCCCAGTCGGCCCTGCCGTGCTCGTCGCGGGGCAGCAGCGGGTCGTCGCCGTCGCGGTAGAAGTCGTCCAGGCGCAGCACGGGCCAGCCGAGGTGGGCGGCGAGTGTCGACTTGCCTGAGCCGGAGGGTCCGGCGAGCAGCACGGCACGAGGGATGGGCACGGAACGCGATCCTCGCACATGTCCTAGGCTCGAACGCATGAGCGAAGGT
This sequence comes from Lentzea sp. NPDC058436, assembly GCF_042721515.1. Taxonomy (NCBI): domain Bacteria; kingdom Bacillati; phylum Actinomycetota; class Actinomycetes; order Pseudonocardiales; family Pseudonocardiaceae; genus Lentzea; species Lentzea sp. NPDC058436. The sequence goes on along the minus strand of NZ_JBHXLF010000003.1, from coordinate 356,064 downwards.
CTGTTCGACGAGGGCCTCTTCGGCGCGACCGACGAGGAGAAGGCCGAGCGCATCGCGGCCAACGCCCCGCTGGCCGTGCGGATGCGTCCGGCCGTGCTGGACGAGGTCGTCGGCCAGGACCACCTGCTCGGGCCGGGCGCGCCGCTGCGCCGCCTGGTCGAGGGCGCCACCCCGGCGTCCGTGATGCTCTACGGTCCTCCCGGCACAGGCAAGACGACCCTCGCGACGCTGGTGTCGAAGGCGACCGGCCGGCGGTTCGTCGCGCTGTCGGCGTTGTCCGCGGGTGTGAAGGAAGTGCGGGCGGTCATCGACGAGGCCCGGCGCCGCCTGGTCCGTTCCGGTGAGTCGACCGTGCTGTTCATCGACGAGGTGCACCGGTTCTCCAAGACGCAGCAGGACGCGCTGCTGGGCGCGGTCGAGGACCGGATCGTGCTGCTCGTCGCGGCCACCACGGAGAACCCGTTCTTCAGCGTCGTGTCGCCGTTGCTGTCCCGCTCTCTCGTGCTGCAGCTCAAGTCGTTGACCGACGACGGCGTGCGGTCGGTCATCCAGCGAGCCGTGTCCGACGAACGCGGCCTGGGCGGCTCCGTGACGCTCGAACCCGACGCCGAGGACCACCTGATCCGCCTGGCCGGCGGTGACGCGCGCCGGTCGCTCACGGCCCTGGAAGCGGCGGCGGACTCGGCGACGGCGTCGAACGGCGGCGTGATCACGCTGGCGCTGCTGGAGTCCACTGTGGACAAGGCGGCCGTGCGCTACGACCGCGACGGCGACCAGCACTACGACGTCACGTCGGCGTTCATCAAGTCGATCCGTGGCTCCGACGTCGACGCGGCGCTGCACTACCTCGCGCGGATGATCGAGGCGGGCGAGGACCCGCGCTTCATCGCGCGACGCCTGGTGATCCACGCCAGCGAGGACGTCGGCATGGCCGACCCGACGGCGTTGCAGACGTGCGTGGCGGCGGCGCAGGCCGTGCAGCTCATCGGCCTGCCCGAGTGCGCGCTGAACCTGGCGCAGGCCACCATCCACCTCGCCACCGCGCCGAAGTCGAACGCCGTCACCACCGCGATCTACGCGGCGATCGAGGACGTGCGCAAGGGCGCCATCGGTTCCGTGCCCGCCCATCTGCGCGACGGCCACTACGCGGGCGCGGCGAAGCTCGGCAACGCCCAGGGCTACCGCTACCCGCACGACGTGCCGGAGGGCGTGCTCACGCAGCAGTACGCGCCGGACGACCTGGTGGGCCGCGACTACTACGAGCCGACCGGGCGCGGCAACGAACGCGCTGTCGCGGAACGGCTGCCGCGCCTGCGCCGGGTGATCAGGGGCGAGTAAAACCGGTTGGCGGCACCCGCATGATCGACGCATGGAACTCGTGCCGCACAACCCCGCCGGCGACTGGGTGCACGCCATGGAGGTCCTTGGCGCAGAACGATTCCTGTTCGTCTCCGGCACCATGGCCTCGACCCGGCGGGCAACGCCGGTGCGGACCTGGCCGGGCAGCTCGACCTGATCTGGCCGGCAGCCGCGCGATCCTCGCCTCGGCGGGCATGACCGTCGACAACGTCGTGCGCCTCACCAGTCATCTGCGCGACGCGGAGTACGCGGAGGCCGACGCCGCGGGCTGACTCAGGCGAGCAGCTCGCGCAGGACGCGCTCCAGCTCGCTCCGGTCGCGCGGCGTGATCTTCGCCAGCCTGCGGTCGAACTCCGCCGCGAGCGCCGTGAGAGCACGGGTTCGCGCGTCCTCGCCCTCGGCGGTCAGCACGAGGCGGTGGCGCCGCAGGTCCGCCTCGTCGATCTCGCGCCGCATGAACCCCTTCGCGACGAGGTTGCGCACGTAGACCGTCATGCTCGCCTTGGGGATCACCAGCGCCGCGGCGAGCTCGGCCGGGTAGGGCGAGGCCGGTGCCTCGGCGAGCACGAAGAACTCCTTCGGGTCCAGGCCGAGCGCGGTCAGCTCCGCCGTGCAGGCGTCGAGCACGACCGTCAGCAGGCGGTGGTTCAGCGTCCACAGCTCAGCGGCGTCGACCGGCATGCGAGCTCCCAAAGTGATACAGTTCGGTACTAGTTCAGTCATGTACTAGTAGCGTCTTGAACTTGGCCACAGCTGAACGAACCCTACGCGAAAGGTCGTCACCAGTGATCCGCCACCTCACGATCCCGCGCGGGACGATCGAGCTCGCCGCCGATCTCCACTCGCCCGACGGCACCGCCTCGCCGCGCGCGGTCGTGCTCTCCACGCCCGGCAGCAGCGTCAAGGAGCAGATCGGCGCGAACTACGCGTCGCGCCTCGCCGCCAGGGGGATCACGGCCCTCGTCTTCGACCCCTCCCACCAGGGGCGCAGCGGCGGCGAACCGCGTGACCTCGAAGACCCGTACCGCCGCGGCGAGGACATCTCGTACGCGATCGACGCGCTGAGCACCCTGCCCGGCGTCGACCCGGAACGGATCGGTGTGCTCGGGATCTGCGCCGGCGGCAGTTACGCCGTGCACACCGCCCGCACCGACCACCGCATCAAGGCCGTCGGCACCGTCGTCCCCGGCGACATGGGCGTGTCGTTCAGGGGGTTCCAGCCGGACGGCCCGGTGGCGGCGCTCGACGCCATGGCGGCGGCGCGCACCGAGGAGAACCGCACCGGTGAGCTGACCCGCCTGAACTGGCTGCCCGACACCCTCGCCGACGCCGAGGCCGCGGGGCTGACCGACCTCGACACCACCCAGGCGATCACCTTCTACCGCACCGAACGCGGCCGCAGCGAGCACTCGACGAACCGCCGCCTGGCGCGCGGTGACGCGCTGCTGCTGGGCTACGACCCGTTCCACCTGGTCGACCCGCTGCTCACCCAGCCGCTGCAGGTGGTCCTGGCCGGCCGTCCCGGCAACACCGGCAGCTACGAGGCGGGCATGCGGCTCTGGAAGACCGCGCCCAACCCCGTCGACCTCATGGTGGTCGAGGGTGCGGGGCACTACGAGATGTACGACGTGCCCGAGTACGTCGACGCCGCGGCGGACAGGCTCGCCGCCTTCTACTCCGAGCACCTGTAGAGCCGCGTAGCTTCGGCGGGGTGACGATCAGAGAAGACTTCCTGACCGCGGGCGGCATCGCACTGGACCTCCTGCGCCACGAGCAGGTCGCGGCGCACTGGGACCAGCCGAGCGCCCTGCCGGAGTTCGGGGTCAGCGGCCTCGCCGGACACCTGGCCTACCAGGCTCTGCCGTTGCCGGGCATGATCTCCACGCCCGCCGGGGACGAGCCGGTCGTCTCGCTGATGGAGCACTACGAGCGGGCGAAGTGGACCGAACTGGACATCGACTCCGAGTTCCACACCCGCATCCGCGCGGGCGGCGAGAAGCTGGCGGCCGACGGCGCCGACGCGCTGGCCGACCGGTTCGAGCAGGCGCTGGGGGAGCTCGGGAAGTCGTTGCCAGGCCTGGAGAACCGGGGTGTGCGCATGCCGCACTGGGGGCCGTGGGCGGTGTCGCTGGACGAGTTCCTGGTGAGCAGGCTGGTGGAGTTCGTCGTGCACTCCGACGACCTCGCGGTGAGCGTCGGCGTGCGGACGCCCGAGTTCCCGCGCCACGTCAACGAAACCGCCATCGACCTGCTGACCCGCATGGCGCTCAACAAGCACAGCGGGGTCGAGCTGGTGCGCGCGCTCAGCCGCAAGGAACGCGCACCTCAGGACATCACCGCGTTCTAGTCCTGAGACAGCCGCTGCTGGACCCGGCGCAGGACGTCGTGCTGCGCGGGCCTGAGGGTCCGCTTGCTCAGCTCGTCCATCAACGCCGACGCGCGCGCGTCGATCGGAAGCAGTTCGGCGGCGCGCGCCAGCAGGGGTTCCAGGCGCGCGGCCAGTTCCTCGGCGAACGACTTGAGCTCGTCGTCCGGGGTGTCAGGTCCCAAGGCGTAGAAGCGCTCCGTCAGCAGGGCGGACTCGGCCGGGTCGCCGAAGAGGGCGGCGAACCCCGCCGGACCCCGCTCGCCCAGCAGGTGCCCGGCCAGCACGAGCTGTTCGTGTTCGAAGCGAGCCATGTCCGCCGGTGTGCTCGCCGGGCCGGAGCGCCATCGCGAGAGTTCGGGAGACAGGTCGGGCGGGGCGCCGCTGTGGCGCAGCGCGGCGATGACGGCCCGGCGGGCGGTGAGCCGTTCGATGTCGGCGGCGGCCTGGTGGTCGAGCTCGTCGAGCAGCGCCTCGGCGGCGGCCGGGTCGTCCAGGACGGCGGGAAGTGCGGACAACGGCAGGCCGAGCGCCGTCATCCGCGTGATGCGCAGGAGCCGGACGAGGTGCCCGACGTCGTAGTGCCGGTAGCCGCCGGTCGAACGCGGTGGCTCTGGCAGCAGCCCGATCTGGTGGTAGTGCCGCAACGTCCGGACGGTGACGCCGGCCAGGTCGGCGAGCTCACTGCTGAGCACCGGTCAGCTCCTTCGGTTCCAGGTCGCGCAGGGCGCGGGAGAGCACCACGGCGAGCAGCACGAGGACCCACACCCCGACGACGCTGAACCCTGCCAGCACCGGGGTCCCGTACGTCGCCACCACTCCGGCGAGACCGATCCCCACCGGCGCCGCGACCATCAGCAGGGCCGTGTTCACGCTGAACACCCGCCCGCGCACGGCATCGGTGGTCCGTTGCACCTGCAGCACCCCGACGACCGCGCCGACCACGGCGTTGCCCAGCCCGAGCAACGCGGCTCCCGCGAACACCACGGCAGGAGTGAGCAGCGACGCCATCAGCAGGAATCCCGCGGTGGTCACGACCAGTCCGGCCGGCAGCAACACCCGCGACGGGATCCGCCCGCCGAACGCGCTGTAGAGCGCCGCACCGCCGAGCATCCCGACGGCCAGCGCCGTGAGGACGAGGCCGAGCAGGCCGGGACGGTCGATCACGGCGAAGTGCAGCGGCATCACCAGTCCCTGCAACCCGCCCAGTGCCACGGCCAGACCGATCAGCAGGCCGGACGCGCCGCGCAGGAACGGGCTGCGCCACACCACCGACACGCCCTCCCCGAGCTCGCGCAGCACCGAACGCCGAGGCGCCCCGCCCGCCTCGACCTCGCCCAGCCGGCGCGGCAGCGTCCGCGTCAGCAGCGCCGCGACCGCCGAGGTCGCGGCGGTGAGCCACAGCACGGACGTCGCCGGGAGGGAGGCGAGCAGCACGCCTGCCGCAGCCGGGCCGATCACCAGGGCGGCGGAGGACAGGGTCTGGCGCAGACCGACCACGCGCGTCAGGTCGAGACCCGCGTACCGGGCCACCGCGGGGGCCAGCACCTCGCGGGCCGTCGTCCCCGGCACGTCCCCGAACGAGCCGAGGATCCCGAGCGCGATGAACCACGCCAGGTCGAGACCCCAGACGAGGTCGACGAGCGGCAGCGCGGCGACCGAGGCGGCGGAGATGACGTCGGAGAGCACCGAGGCCGTCCTGCGGTTGATCCGGTCGATCACCACCCCGCTGAGCAGGCCGACCAGCACGGCCGGGACCGCCGTCGCGCCCGCCAGCGCCGCGGTGCCGAGAGGGCTGCCGGTCGTCTGCAGCACGATCAGCGGCAGAGCCACCGCCGCGATGCCGTTGCCGAGCAGGCTCAGGAGGTGGGACGCGAGGTAGGTGACAGCGATCAGCGGCATGCGGCCAGGAAAAACCCTGACGTCGCGTCGGGGTCAAGGACGCGTTCTAACGCCTGCACACCATCAGCAGCGCCACCTTGCCGGGCAGCATGATCTCGTCCGCCGCCACGAACCCGCCCGCCTCGAACGACCGGATGGCACGGGTGTTGCGCACGTCCGGCTCCAGCACGATCCGCGTGCAGTGCGGGTCGGCCTCGAACAGCGCGTCGGTGAGCCGGGGCAGCAGCGCCCGCACGAGTCCGCGGTCGGTCATCGCCAGCTCGCCGACCGCGAGGTTCAGGCCCAGGTCGTGCGGCCGTGCCTGGTAGCAGTGGCCGACGGCGTGCCTGGCCGCGCGGTAGACCTCGGTGTAGATCACCGGGCGGCCGTGCCAGCTGATCAGCAACGGCCGCACGTCGTCGCCGTCGAGCTGCGTGCGCAGCTCGGTCTCCCAGCGGGGCAGCGTCCACGCCTGCCGCCAGAACGCGGCGACGTGCGGCGCGGAGTTCCAGCGGTGGACGAGGTGCAGGTCGTAGCCGTCCGAACGCGCCACGCGGGCGTCCCACGGCATCGACAGCTCCGGGACCGGGGGAGGGCCCGCCGTGATCTGCGGGCGGTAGGAGTCCAGGTGCGACACCGGCTTCACGAGGCCTCCCGGGCCGATCAACTTAGGGTTGCCTTACTTCACGCCTCAAGGCTGCCGCTGTCAAGCCCTGTGTGACGGGTATTTCACAGGCGGTGACGGCCGCACGTCAATGAGCAGTCCCGTACGTTCTCGTCATGCAGGAGACACAGCGCGAACCCGTGCCCAGGGTCGACACTGGTGAACTCGCTGTCGCGCACGAGTTCCTCAAGTTCCAGCGGCACTGCGTGCTCAAGAAGACCGAGGGCCTCACCGACGAGCAGCTGCGCAGGCCGCTCGTCCCCAGCGGCACCTCGATCCTGGGGCTGGTCCAGCACCTGGCCGAGGTCGAGCGCGGGTGGTTCGCCCACCACCTCGCGGGAGGCCCCGAGCCGCACGGCGACCTGGACATGGCGGTGCCCGCGGGGCAGAGCGCCGCCGAGATCATCGAGGACTACCGCGCGACCGCTGAGGAGAGCGACAGGGCCATCGAGGCCGCGGGTGATCCCGAGGCGTTGCTGGCCGTGCCGATCGACGGTGTGCGCAAGACGCTGCGGTGGCTCCTCGCGCACATGAACACCGAAACCGCCCGCCACGCGGGCCACGCCGACATCATCCGCGAGCAGATCGACGGCACCACAGGTCGTTGAAGATCAACAAAACAGGCCCCTCATGTGGGTGTCGGACCCACCCGGTAATCTCACCCGCAACCAAGCCCGAACGCCTGTTCACCAGGAGGATCTGTGTCGCCAGGGTGGCTCGCCGCCGGTGCCTTCGTGCTGCTCGTGCTGCTGCTGGCGATTCCGGCGTTCAAGGCCGCGCGCTTCTTCGACGAGGCGACGATCGCGATGCGCAAGGCCCACGAGAACACGGACCCGTTGTTCTCCGAGGCCAACACGACGCTGACGCACGTCAACACGCAGCTCGAACGCGTTGACGGCATCACGGCCAACGCGCGCGCCGTGACGGGCAACGTCTCCGCGCTCACCAGCCTGTTCACCGCCACGCTCGGCGGTCCGCTGGTCAAGGCCGCCGCGCTGTCCTACGGCGTGAGCAAGGCCGTCAAGGCCCGCCGCAAGGCCGCCGAGCAGCCGAACAAGCACGCCAAGCGCCGTCCGAAGCGGGGTTCGCGATGAGCCGCCTCTTCTGGTTCGGCCTGGGTGCCGCGGCCGGCCTCTTCGTCGCGAAGAAGGCCGCCGAGGTGACAAAGCAGGCGACTCCTGCCGGTATCGGCGCTAACGTGGGTGAAGGCCTGCGCGAACTCGCCGGCGCCATCGGTTCCTTCGGGGCCGAGGTGCGCCAGGGGATGGCCGAACGGGAACAGGAGTTGCAGGACACCGTGGAACGTCAGACGGGATTCACGCCGGGGCGCCGAGCGCCCAAGGCGAACGGCAAGCACTAGTCGTTCGCCCCGCAGACGTGCCCTGACCTTCCCCAGCAACACACTTAGGAACTTTCCCGTGCAGACCCACGAGATCATCAAGCGCTTCCGCGAGCACTTCGAGAACGCCGGGCACAAGTACATCCCCAGCGCCTCGCTGCTGCTCGACGACCCGAACCTGCTGTTCGTCAACGCCGGCATGGTGCCGTTCAAGCCGTACTTCCTCGGCGAGGCCCCGCCGCCAGCCCCGCGGATGACGAGCATCCAGAAGTGCGTGCGCACTCCCGACATCGACGAGGTCGGCAAGACCACGCGCCACCTCACGTTCTTCCAGATGGCCGGCAACTTCTCGCTCGGCGACTACTTCAAGGAAGACGCCATCCGCCTGGCCTGGGAGCTGATCACCAAGTCCCAGGACGACGGTGGTTACGGCTTCGACCCCGAGCGCATCTGGGTCACGGTCTACGAGACCGACGACGAGGCCATCGAGCTGTGGCAGAAGGTCGCCGGCATGCCGCTGGAGCGCATCCAGCGCCGCGGCGTCGAGGACAACTTCTGGTCCATGGGCGTCCCCGGCCCGTGCGGCCCGTGCTCGGAGATCTACTACGACCGCGGCCCCGAGTACGGCAAGGAGGGCGGCCCGGTAGTCGACGAGGACAGGTACCTGGAGATCTGGAACCTCGTCTTCATGCAGAACATCCGCGGCGAGGGTGGTGCCAAGAAGGACTACCCGGTCATCGGTGAGCTGCCGTCGAAGAACATCGACACCGGCATGGGCGTCGAGCGCGTCGCCTACCTGCTGCAGGGCGTCGACAACGTCTACGAGACCGACCTGGTCCGCGCCGTCATCAACAGGGCCGAGGAGCTGTCCGGCCGCAAGTACGGCGCCAACGAGGTCGACGACGTCCGGTTCCGCGTCATCGCCGACCACGCCCGCAGCGGTGTGCTGCTGGTGGGCGACGGCGTCACGCCCGGCAACGAGGCCCGCGGCTACGTGCTGCGCCGCCTGCTGCGCCGCATCGTCCGCAGCTCGCGCCTGCTCGGCGTCACCGAGCCCGTGCTGCAGACGTTCGCCGAGGTCGTCCGCGACTCGATGGGCGAGGCCTACCCCGAGCTGGTCAGCGGGTTCGCCCGCATCCAGCAGGTGCTCAAGGCGGAGGAGGACACGTTCCTGCGCACGCTCGACGCCGGTTCGCGGATCTTCGAGAACGCCGCCGCCGAGGTGAAGTCCGACGGCCGCGCCACGCTGCCCGGTGACAAGGCCTTCCAGCTGCACGACACGTACGGCTTCCCGATCGACCTCACGCTGGAGATGGCCTCCGAGGCCGGCCTGACCGTGGACGAGGACGGGTTCCGCAACCTGATGGCCGAGCAGCGCGCCCGCGCCAAGGCCGACGCCGCCGGCAAGAAGACCGGTCACGGCGACCAGTCGGTCTACCGCGAGCTGCTGGAGCAGGGCCCGACCGAGTTCACCGGCTACACCGAGCTCGCCTCCGAGGCCACGCTGCGCGGCATCGTGCTCAACGGTCAGCGGGTCAAGTCGGCCAAGGAAGGCGACATCGTCGAGGTCGTCCTCGACCGCACGCCGCTCTACGCCGAGTCCGGTGGCCAGGAGTCCGACGCCGGCACGATCGTCACCGGCAACGCCGAGCTGGAAGTGCTCGACGTGCAGAAGGTCGCCCGCAAGCTGTGGGTGCACCAGGTCCGCGTCAAGTCCGGCGAGGTCGCCGAGGGCGAGCACGTCGAGGCCCGCGTCGACCAGGAGTGGCGCGTCGGCGCCCGCCAGGGCCACTCGGGCACGCACGTCGTGCACGCCGCCCTGCGCCAGGTGCTCGGCCCGTCGGCCCTGCAGAGCGGTTCGTACAACAAGCCCGGCTACCTGCGGCTCGACTTCGCCTGGACCGGTGGCCTGTCCACCGAGGCCAAGAGCGAGATCGAAGAGGTCTCGAACCTCGCCGTGCGCAAGGACCTGCCGGTCAGCATCGTCTACACCGACATGGCCGGTGCCCAGGACATGGGTGCCGTCGCCCTGTTCGGCGAGACCTACGACGAGACCGTGCGCGTCATCGAGATCGGTGGCCCGTGGTCGCGCGAGCTCTGCGGTGGCACGCACGTCGAGCACTCGTCGCAGATCGGCCCGATCACCCTGCTGGGTGAGTCCTCGGTCGGTTCCGGCGTGCGCCGCCTGGAGGCCTACGTCGGCATCGAGGCCATGCGGTTCCTGGCCAGGGAACGCGCCATCGTGCAGAACCTGTCCGACATGCTCAAGGTCGGCTCCGAGGGCCTGCCCAAGCGGATCGAGTCGCTGGTCGAGCGGCTGAAGTCCGCCGAGAAGGAGCTGGAGAAGGTCCGCGCCGCCCAGCTGCTCGGCAACGCCGGGTCGCTGGCCGACAAGGCCCTCGACGTGCGCGGCCTGTCGCTGGTGGCCCTGGGCCTGGAGGGCGTGTCGGGCAACGACCTGCGCACCCTCGGCGGCGAGGTCCGCAACCGGCTGGGCAGCAAGCCCGGCGTGGTGGCCCTGTTCTCGGTCGACGGCGACAAGGTCAGCTTCGTGGTGGCCACCACGGCCGCCGCCCGTGACCTGGGCCTGGCCGCCGGCAAGCTCGTCCCGGTGTTCGGCCCGGCCATCGCCGCCCGCGGTGGCGGCAAGCCGGACCTGGCTCAGGGCGGCGGCACGAACCCCGCCGGTGTCCAGGAAGCCGTCACGGCTCTCACCAACGAACTGGACAAGGTGCTTGAGCAGCGCTGATGTTCCTGGTGTCGACGATCCGGGCCTCGGACGGAGGCTCGGCGTCGACGTCGGATCGGTGAGAGTGGGAATTTCTCTCAGTGATCCGAGTGCGTTTTTGGCGACTCCGCTGGTTACCCTCCAGCGTGACGAGAAGCGCGGCTCGGACCTCACCGAGCTCGTACGTCTCGTGGCCGAGCATGACGTCGTCGAGGTCGTGGTCGGCTTACCGAAGACATTGGCAGGCAGGCACGGACCCGCTGCGGAGGCAGCGACCGCGTACGCTGCGGCCTTGGCCGGGCGCATCGCCCCGGTGCCGGTGCGGTTCAGCGACGAACGACTGACGACCGTCGTGGTGAGCCGCGTGCTGGCGCAGCGCGGTGTGAAGGGCAAGAAGCAGCGTGCCGTGGTCGACCAGGCTGCCGCTGTCGAGATCCTGCAATCTTGGCTGGACGCACGGGCACGTTCGGTGTCCGCCCGAAAGGACGAGGCGTGAGCGGCGACGATCTCGGGTTGTTCACCGACCCCGAAGTTGATGAGCGACGCCCGGTCAGAAAGCGCGACCGCGAGCGGGACAACGCCAGGGCGAAGGCGAAGAAGCGCAAGAAGACGATCCTGTGGCTCGTCGTGGCGCTGGTCCTCGCCGTCGGCATGGGCGGCGCGTACTACGGCTACAAGGAGCTGCGCGGCATCGGGTCGTTCGACGACTTCGCGGGCAGCGGCGAGGTCGACGCCATCGTCGAGGTCCAGGACGGAGACGTGGTCAGCAAGATCGCGTCGACCCTGTACGACAACGGCGTCATCGCCTCCGCGCGCGCCTTCACCGAGGCCAGCAAGACCGACGCCCGCGTGACGTCGATCCAGCCCGGCTTCTACCTGATGAAGACGAAGATGTCGGGTCAGGAAGCGGTGGCCCGCATGATCGACCCGAAGACGCGCGTTCCCGCCGTCCAGGTCGTCGGCGGCATCAAGCTCACCGACATCAAGGTGGGCGACAAGACCGTCAAGGGCATCTACTCCCTGCTGGCCGACGCGAGCTGCACGGAGAAGGACGGCGAGAAGAAGTGCCTGACCGGCGATGAGATCAAGGCCGCCGCGGAGCAGACCGACCCGGTCGCCCTCGGCGTGCCGGAGTGGGCGCTCGCGGACGTGAAGGCCGCCGAGCCGCAGTTCCGCCTCGAAGGCCTGATCATGCGCGGCGTCTACCAGGTCAAGCCGGGTGTGAGCGCGGTCGAGCTGATCCGCAGCGTCGTCGTGTCCTCCGCGCAGAAGCTGCAGGGCGCGGGCATCCCCGGCGGCACGGTGAACACGGGCTACCGCCCGTACCAGATCCTCGTGATCGCGTCGCTGATCGAGAAGGAAGCGATCGAGCCGGACTTCGGCAAGGTCTCCCAGGTGATCTACAACCGCCTGAAGCACCTGCCGCAGACGATGCCGCTGCAGTTCGACTCGACCATCAACTACAAGAACAACCAGCCCCACATCCGCACGTCCGACGACGACCGCAACACCGACGGGCCGTACAACACCTACATGAGGCGCGGTCTGACGCCGACCCCGATCGGCTCTCCGTCGCAGCAGGCCGTCGCCGCCGCGATCAAGCCCGAGGGCGGCAACATGCTGTACTTCGTGAAGTGCGACAAGAACGGCAACTCGTGCTTCGCGGACACGTTCGAGGAGCACGACGCGAACGACAAGAAGGCCCAGCGGGAGGGCGTCTACTAGTGGTGCGCAAGGCGGCGGTGATCGGTTCGCCGATCGAGCACTCCCTTTCTCCCGTGCTGCACAACGCCGCGTACGCCGCGCTGGGCCTCGACTGGGAGTACACGCGACTGGAGTGCTCCGAGGCGGACGTTCCGGCTCTGGTGTCGTCGCTCGGCCCGGAGTGGGCCGGCCTGTCGTGCACGATGCCGACCAAACGCGCGGCGCTGGCGTTCGCGTCCGTCGTGACCCCGAGGGCCTCGGCGGTCGGTGCGGCGAACACGCTGGTGCGCAAGGGTTCCGAGTGGCACGCCGACTGCACCGACGTGGACGGCGTGGTGGGAGCGTTGCGGGAGAAGGGCTTCTCCGGCGGCACCCACGGCCTGGTGGTCGGTGCGGGGGGAACGGCGACGGCCGCGCTGGCCGGGTTCGCCGCGCTCGGCATCACCTCCGCCTCCCTGGTGGTGCGTGACACCTCGCGCGCGGGGGAGGCCGTGGAGACAGCGTCCAGGGTCGGTGTCTCCGTCGAGGTCCTCGAACTGTCCTCTGTGGACCTCGGCGTGCTGGCAGGCTCGTCGGACGTGGTGGTGTCGACGGTGCCCGCCGAGGCCACCGCGCCGCTGGCGGCCGACCTGGCCAAGGCGCCGTACGTGCTGGACGTGATCTACCACCCGTGGCCCACGCCGGTCGCCGCGGCGGTGGAGGCCTCGGGCACCCGGCTGGCCACCGGCCTGGACATGTTGCTGCACCAGGCTTTCGGGCAGGTGGAGCAGTTCACCGGCATGCCCGCGCCGCAGGACGTGATGCGGAAAGCGTTGTCCTCGGTAACTTTCGGCTAGATCATCGTCCGTGGAATACCGCCGAGCAGCACGCGTGTGATTGTCTTCGCGTGACTTTGTTTGACTGCGGACGATGTGCCACTCGGCCGGAGTCAGCGCATGCCGGTCTTCCTGCGGTGGACCGGTAGGTGGGGCGCACGGGTGTGCCTGCCGGGTGGCTCCGCTTGGGCGCGTGGGCCCTCCGGTCCGGCACCACGGCCGCCGGTGCGCCCCGCCTTTTTTATGATGGCCCGGTGGAGATTCCCGGGTTGGGTCCTGTGACCGAGGACGACTGCGACGGTCTGGTCAGCGCGCCGATCGAGGTGCCGGTGCTGGGCGGTTGCCCGCTTCCGTTCCACGTGGACGGTTACCAGGACGACCCGGCGCAGGAGGACTTCCACGCCGCCGTCCGCGCCTTCCTGGCGCTGGACCGCACGGCGCTCGACGCGGCGGCACCGGCGGTTTTCGACTACTACCGGCACATGGGCGAGATCTTCGGCGACGAGCTGGACGACTTCCCCCGCATCGCCGGCCCCGGCACCGTCTGGGACCACGTGACGTTCGCGCGGCACCAGGTCACCGTGAGCCGCGATGGTGACGGCGAACCGGTCTACGTCTCCGTCGAGGCGGAATGCGAGTGGGAGGAGGAGCACGGGCTGCAGGTCGTGTTCCGCGAGGGCGCGCGCGTGACGAAGGTCGGCCCGTACGACGGCCATCTCACGAACGGGACAGACACCGTCTACGAACGCTTCTAGGTTCCGCGTCGAAGCCTGAACCGCGATACAAACCCTAGGGGCACAACCCGTCGGGCACCGGGGCCACTCCCGCCACCGTCGCCCGGCTCGCCAGGGCCGTGCAGTGCACCTGGAACACGCCCCACTTGGAGTCCGGCGGCTTCACGTCCTCGGGCATCACGATCACGTCCAGCACGGCCACCGCCTTCCCCGACGTCGCGGGTAGCTCGGTGGTCAGGCCGAGCTTCTTCTCCTCGTCGGTGAGCCCGGCCAGCAGCAGGTTCATGGCGGTCGTGATGTCGACGCTGCCGGTGTACTCGCGGGTCCGGCGCACGAGACTGTCGCGCTCGGGCGAGACGAGGTAGACGGTCAGCGAGTGCGACGAGACCGTCGGCGCCTCGGCACCGGTCAGGACGGGCGTCGGCCGGATGCCGCACGCCGTCAGGGTGACGAGGGCAAGCGCAAGGTGAAGACCGCGCCGCCCGAGGGCGCGTTGGCCGCCTCGATGGTGCCGCCGTGCAGGCGTGCGTTCTCCCATGCGATCGCCAATCCCAGCCCGCTGCCCTCGGAACGGGAGCGGGCCGTGTCTGCCTTGTAGAAGCGGTCGAAGAGGTGCGGGAGGGCGTCGGGGGAGATGCCCGGTCCGTGGTCGGTCACCTGGATGACGCCCGGCCGCACGGTCACCCGCACGGGGACGCCGCCGTGCTTCAGCGCGTTGCCGACGAGGTTGGCCACGATGACGTCCAGGCGGCGGCGGTCCACGCGCGCCACCACGCCCTCCGGCAGCGACGCCTCGACGGACTTGCTCCAGCCGCGGGCGGCCAGCGTGTCGCGGACGGCGGTGCCGATGTCCCAGTCGTCGAGTTCGAGGAGGTTGCGGCCCTCGTCGAAGCGCGAGATCTCCATCAGGTCGTTGACCAGGCGGGTGAGCTTGCGGGTCTCGGCCGAGACCAGTCGGGCCGCCACGGCCGTGTCAGGGGGCAGCGTGTCCGCGTCCTCGTCCAGCACGGCGGTGACCGCGTTCATCGCCGTCAGCGGGGTGCGCAGCTCGTGGGACACGTCGGCCACGAACCGGCGTGAGGCGGCCTGGGAGGCCTCCAGCTGCTCGGCGGCGCGGTTGAACGTGCGGGCGAGGTCCGCGAGCTCGTCGGAGCCTCGTTCGTCGACACGGGTGTCCAGGCGGCCGGATCCCAGGGCGCGGGCGGCGTCGCCGAGACGGCGGACGGGGCGCAGCACGCCGCGGGCGGTGAACAGCGCGAGTCCCAGTGCCAGGGGGAGCACGAGGCTGACGCCCACCCACGCCGCGGTGGAGAAGCTGTCGATGGCGGTCTGCGGGCCCTTGAGGTACTGCAGGGCCCACACCTCGACGCCGGTGGGAGAGCCGTCCGGACGCAGCAGCGGGATGCCGACGACGACGTACGGGTCGGTCAGGTCGGTGCGGCGCTGCCAAAGCGTGGTCTGGCTGGACTTCAGCATCTCGCGCATCTCTTGCGGGACGAACGACGGATCGGGCCCGTTGCGAGATCGCAGGTTCTCGTACAGCACGACCGCCGAGCCGCGCAGGTACGTGGCGAAGTCGTCCAGGTCCTGCTGCGCCGGCGGCACCGTCAGCCGCTGCGCGTACTCGCGGACGTCCGTCACCAGCGGGTTCATGAAGCCGTCCTGCGCGTCCTCCAGCAGCAACGTGCGCGCGGTCGCGTAGGAGGCACCCGCCGCCCCGACCGCGCCCAGCACCGTCAGCAGCAGGAACGCGGCCATCAACCGGGGACGCAGGCCGCGCAGCAACGACCTCATCGCGGGCCGAAGCGGTACCCGAAGCCGCGCACCGTGTGGATGTGACCGGGGTCGGAGGGCACGTCCTCGATCTTCGCGCGCAGCCGTTGCACGCACGCGTCGACGAGCCGGGAGTCGCCGAGGTAGTCGTGCTCCCAGACGGCTTCCAGGATCTGCTGGCGGGTCAGCACGCGGCCGGGGGTGCGGGACAGCTCCAGCAGCAGCTTCAGCTCGGTCGGGGTCAGCGCGACCTTCACGTCGTTCTTGAGCACCTGCAGGCCTGCCCGATCGATCAGCAGCGAGCCGTGGCGTTCGACGGACGACGGTTCGGAGACGGTCCGCCGCAGCACGGCGCGGATGCGGGCCTCCAGCACGCGGGGTTCGACGGGCTTGACCACGTAGTCGTCCGCGCCCGCCTCCAGGCCCGCGACCACGTCGAAGTCGTCACCGCGCGCGGTGAGCATGATGATCGGCACCTCTGCGTGCGTGCGCATCCGGCGGCACGTCTCGAAGCCGTCGATGCCCGGCAGCATGATGTCGAGGACCACGATGTCTGGACGGGTCTCGCGGAGCTTCTCCACGCCCTCCTCGCCCGTTCCCGCCGCCCGGACCTCGTGGCCCTGGCGGCGCAACGCCAGCCCGAGTCCTTCCCGCACCGAGGGGTCGTCTTCCACCAGCAGGACCGTCGCCACGAGATCCATTATCGGCAGGAGACGGCACCGGCGCTGGTTCTGTAGCGGAACCATGACATGGCGTGCACGTTCTCATGGAGCGGCGCACGGAGTCTCGAACGCATGGCCGGAAGCTTGCTGGGATTCCTCTTCACGTACTTCGCGCTGGTGTGGACGTCGTTCGGGCAGAAGGCGGAGAACGCCGCGTTGCCCGAGCTGTCACTGCAACGCTCGTGGGCGTCCAACGTGGACATGGCGATCCTCGTCGCCGCCGTCGTCGTGGTGCTCTTCGCGCGCAAGAAGTCGCTCGCGCCGTTGCTGCTGCTCGGCGGTTCGGTGCTGGGCGCGCAGGTCCTGAAGCTCTACGTGCTGGTGCGGCCGCCGCTGGACGACGACGCCGTGCTGGTGCACAACAGCTTCCCGAGTGGACACACGACCGCGGCGGTGGCGTCGGTGATCGCGGTGACGATGGCCGTGCCGAAGAGGTTCGCGCTGTTCGTCGCGGTACCGGGGGCGATCGGCGCGGGGGCGGTCGCGGCGGAGACGGTGTCGCTCGGCTGGCACCGGTTCAGCGACACGCTCGGCGCGGCGCTGCTGGTCTCGACGCTCGCGTTCCTGCTGCTGCGCAGGTGGACCGCGGGGCTGATCACACCGCCCCTGCTGGCCGTGGGCGGAGTCTGGCTGGTGGTGAACAACCCGCAGGTCACGCCGTCGACTCTCGCCGGCGTCGTGACCGCGGGGGTGGTGCTGCACTTCGGGTGGGCGGTGAGTGGTCCCGGCCATCGGGGCGACCAGGACCACTCACAGCCCGGCTCACTCGTCGTGATCGGTGGCGATCAGTTCGGCGATGGCGTCCAGAGCGGCGTCCGCTCCGTCCCCATCGGCGCTGAGCACCACCTCGTCACCATGCATAGCGCCCAGGGTCATCAGACCCAGGACACTCGCCGCGTCAACGGCTTCGCCGCCGTCCTTGGCGATGCTGACCGTCACCGGCTGGTCGGCGGCGGCCTTCGCCAGCAGTGCGGCAGGCCGGGCGTGCAGTCCGACCTTGCTGGCCACGGTGACCCGTCGCTCGGCCATGATGGTTCC
The DNA here is from genome assembly GCF_042721515.1 of Lentzea sp. NPDC058436. NCBI lineage: Bacteria > Bacillati > Actinomycetota > Actinomycetes > Pseudonocardiales > Pseudonocardiaceae > Lentzea > Lentzea sp. NPDC058436. The sequence goes on along the minus strand of NZ_JBHXLF010000003.1, from coordinate 338,942 downwards.
TCCCGGTAGAGCTGGTTGTACTTACTGCTGGTCGTTCCGGGTGCGCTTCTCGCGCACCGCGGTGTCACCCGTGCTGCCGGCGACGCTCTCGTCGGCCTCGGGGGACTCGTCATCCTCGCGTCCCGGCGTCTTCAGGTTCCACTTGGAGATGACGAAGCGGAACAGGAAGTAGTAGATCGCCGCGTAGACGAGGCCGAGGATGATGAGCAGCCACGGCTTCTGCGCGATGTTCCAGTTCAGGATGAAGTCGATCGCACCGGCGGAGAACGAGAACCCGTCGTGGGCGCCGAGGGCGTTCGAGATCGCGAGCGAGGTACCGGTCAGCACCGCGTGGATCAGGTACAGCGGCCACGCCACGAACATGAAGGCGAACTCGAGGGGCTCCGTCACACCGGTGATGAACGCGGTGAGGGCGGCGGAGCCCATGATGCCGCCGATGATCTTCTTCTGGCTCGGCTTCGCGGTGTGCACGATCGCCAGGGCGGCGGCGGGCAGCGCGAACATGAAGATCGGGAAGAAGCCGGTCTGGAACGTTCCGGCGGTCGGGTCGCCCGCGAGGAAGCGCGGGATGTCACCGGTCTTGTCGTTGAACTCGCCGAACTGGAACCACACGACGTTGTTGACGATGTGGTGCAGACCCAGCGGGATCAGCAGGCGGTTGACGACACCGTAGATGAACGCGCCGATGACCGTGCTGCCCGTGACCCACTCGCCGATCGCGGTCAGGCCCGCGTCGAACCACGGGTAGACCAGGCCGAGCAGGACGCCGACGAGCACCATCACACCGGCGACGATGATCGGCACGAACCGGCGGCCACCGAAGAAGGCCAGGTACGGGGGCAGCTTGATGCGGTGGTACTTCTGCCACAGCAGCGCCGAGAGGATACCGACGACGATACCGCCGAGCACCCCGTAGTTGATCACCTCGGGCTTGGCGGCCGGGTCGGTCGGCTGGTCGAGGACCAGCGGAGACATCGCCTTGAAGACGTTCGTCAGCACGACGTAGCCGACGACGCCGGCGAGCGCCGTCGAACCGTCGCCGCGCCGTGCGAAACCGACGGCGATGCCGACGGCGAACAGCAGGGCGAGGTTGCTGAACAGCGCGTCACCAGCCGCACCGATCACCGAGGCGACGGCGTTCCAGCCGAGACCGTCCTTGCCCAGCAGGTCGTCCTGACCGAAGCGGAGCAGCAGGCCTGCCGCGGGCAGCACGGCGATCGGCAGCATGAGGCTGCGACCGAAGCGCTGCAACGTGGCGAGGCCCTTGATCTCACGACCACCGGTTGCGGCGTCCGTGCTCATCGGGTTCCTCCCTTGGCGGAGTTGGGTCCGGTACCCGGGACGGTCCGGTCCAGTTGCATGGTCACCTGGTAGAGATCGCCCCGGTACCAGGAGGTCACGTCTTCGCAGGGCCGCCCCTCGGAACTGGCGACCCTCCTGAACACGAGGAGCGGGCTGCCCTTGCGGACGTCGAGCGCCTTCGCGGTCTCCGCGTCGGCGGTCTCTGCCCACACGGTCTGCCGCGCGTGGTCGAGCTGGATCCCGTACCGGGTCGCGATGATCTCGTAGATCGACCCGGTCAGGTCACATCGGTCGAGCTCGGGAAGCATGTGCGGGCTGTACCAGCCGGCTTCGAGCGCCAGCGGTGCCCCGTCGGCCTTGCGCAGCCGCACGACGCGGTACGCGTACTCGTCGGCCTCCAGGCCCAGCGAGGCCTTCGAGCCGGGTGGCACCTGGCCGCAGCTGATCACCTCGGTGCTGGGTTCGACCCCGCGCGCCTTCATGTCCGAGGTGAACGAGGCGAGGAAGAGCTGCAGGTCGTAGCGCCTCTTGGCGGTGAACGTCCCACGGCCCTTCGCCCGCGTGAGCAGGCCTTCTGCCACCAGTTGGCCGACTGCGGCCCGCACGGTGATGCGAGAGACTCCGTACCGCTCGGCCAGATCGCGCTCGGACGGAATCGGTGAACCGGGAGCGAGTTCCTGTTCGGCCAGCCTCCGCAGGATCTCGCGCAGCTGCGCGTGCTTGGGCTTGGGCCCCTCCACGATCTCGTTCACTCGGTCACCTCCTCGCTAGTGGTACTTTCCGGTCTAGACCAGTTGGTGCGGGAGAATGCTCCGCGCACCGAGCGGGTGTCAACCGCTGTTACGGGAACGAGAGGTACGGACGTGGCTGACGAGAAGGCTCAGGGGATCCTCGCGGCGCTGGGCGGGCGCGACAACGTGATCGAGATCGAGCCCTGCATCACCCGCCTGCGGTGTGAGTTGGAAGACGGTTCCGTGGTGGACGAGAAGGCGCTGAAGGCGTTGGGAGCGCACGGAGTCATGCGTTCCGGCAACGTCGTCCAGGTCGTCGTCGGCCCCGAGGCGGACACCATCGCGTCGGACATCGAGGACCTGCTGTGAGCGTCCGCGTGGGCAGCCCCGTCGCCGGTCGGGCGGTCGCGCTCTCCGAGGTGCCGGACCCGGTCTTCTCGCAGGCGATGGTCGGCCCCGGCGTGGCCGTCGAGCCCGTCCGGTCGAAGGCCGACGTGGTCTCGCCGCTCGACGGCACGGTCGTGACGCTGCACCCCCACGCGTTCGTGGTCGCCAACGGTGAAGGGGCGGCCATCCTGGTCCACCTCGGCATCGACACCGTGAAGCGCAAGGGCGAGGGCTTCGAGCTGCACGTCGTCAAGGGCGAGCAGGTCCAGGCCGGTCAGAAGATCGTGACGTGGGACCCGGCCGAGGTCGAGGCGGCCGGGTTCGCGCCGATCTGCCCGGTCATCGCGCTGGACGCGTCCGCCGAGGCGCTCGGCGACCTGGCGCAGGACGTGGACGTGGCGGCGAACGACGCCCTGTTCGACTGGTCTCGCTGAACCGCAGGTCAGGGCGGTTTTCCCGCCCCGTGTGACGGCTTGGCGTGAACGGTCCGTTCACGCCGGCGCCGAATTTGGACTTGGACGTGCCGAGCAGGACCGTGGTGCCATGACCACGGTCCTGCTCTCGTCTGTGCTGGGTTCCTCGTGGGCGGTCGCCGCCGTCCTGGACGCACCGCCCTCGTCGTACCTGCTGGCCTGGTTCGGCATCGTGCTCGCGATGATCGACCTGCGGCACCACCGGTTGCCGGACGCGCTGACCCTCCCGTTGGGCGCCGCGCTGCTGCTCCTGCAGTTCCACGGGCTGGGAGCGGCTGTGCTGTCGGCGCTCGTCTTCGGGGGCGCGCATCTCGCCGTGCGGTGGTGGAGACCTGCGTTCATGGGCGGCGGGGACGTGAAACTCGCCTTCGGGCTGGGTGCGGCACTTCCGCCGCAATCGCTCTTGTTTGCGGCCATAACGTCGAGCGCGGTGACTATTCTCGTGGCGGCGTTCCGGCGCCGGCGCGCGGTTCCGCACGGACCGGGCCTGCTGGCCGCCACCTGGGCGTTGACGACCCTGTGAAAGGATTCCGAACGTGCTGCGCTGGATCACCGCTGGAGAGTCACACGGCCCCGCCCTCGTCGCCGTACTGGAGGGCATGCCCGCCGGCGTGGAGGTGACCACCGAGGACCTCGTCGCCCAGCTCGGGCGCCGCAGGCTCGGGTTCGGTCGCTCGCCGCGCATGGGCTTCGAGCAGGACGAGGTCGAGATCCTCGGCGGTGTGCGCCACGGCAGGACGCAGGGCGGACCGGTCGCCGTGACGATCGGCAACTCCGAGTGGCCCAAGTGGCAGACGGTCATGTCGCCGGACCCGGTCGACCCGAGCCTGCTCAAGACCACCGGCCGCAACGAGGCGCTCACCCGCCCGCGGCCCGGCCACGCCGACCTCGCGGGCATGCAGAAGTTCGGCTTCGACGAGGCCCGCCCGGTGCTGGAGCGCGCCTCCGCCAGGGAGACCGCGGCCCGCACGGCGCTGGGCACGGTCGCACGCCAGTTCCTGCAGCAGTTGCTCGGCGTGCGGATCCTCAGCCACGTGGTGTCCATCGGCAAGGCCGAGACGCCGGAGGACTCCGCGCTGCCCACCCCGGACGACCTGGCCGCGATCGACGAGTCGCCGGTGCGCTGCTTCGACTCCCGCGGCACCGACGCGATGGTCGCCGAGGTCGAGGCCGTCAAGGAGGCCGGTGACACGGTCGGCGGCGTCATCGAGGTGCTCGCCTACGGTCTGCCGCCGGGCCTCGGCTCGCACGTGCACTGGGACCGCCGCCTCGACGCGCGCCTGTCCGCCGCCCTGATGGGCGTGCAGGCGATGAAGGGCGTGGAGATCGGCGACGGCTTCACGTCGGCCCGCCGCTGGGGTTCGCAGGCGCACGACGAGATGGACCGCGGCAGCGGCCCGGTCGGCGTGACCCGCCGCTCGAACCGCGCCGGTGGCCTCGAAGGCGGCATCACCAACGGTGAGATCCTGCGCGCCCGCGTGGCGATGAAGCCCATCTCGACCGTCCCACGCGCGCTGTCCACTGTGGACACCCGCACGGGCGAGCCCGCCGTCGCGATCCACCAGCGTTCCGACGTGTGCGCCGTGCCGCGCGCCGGCGTCGTGCTGGAGTCCGTGGTGGCGCTCGTGCTGGCCGAGGCCGCGCTGGAGAAGTTCGGCGGCGACTCGCTCGACGAGACGCGCCGCAACGCCCACGCGTACCTCAAGGCGCTGGAAGCCCGCTGGGAGGGCATGTGAGCCCCAGGTTCGTCGTGGTCGGCCCGCCCGGCGCGGGCAAGACCACCATCAGCGAGCTGCTGGCGGCCCGGCTCGGCGTGCCGTTCAGGGACGTCGACGCGGACATCGTCGAGCTGGCCGGCAAGCCCATCTCCGACATCTTCACCGACGACGGCGAGCCCGCTTTCCGCGCCCTGGAAGAGGAAGCGGTCGCCAAGGCGCTCGTCGAGCACGAGGGCGTGCTCGCGCTGGGCGGGGGAGCGGTGCTGTCCGCCGTCACCCGCGAGCGCCTGGCCGAGCACACCGTCGTGTTCCTGAACGTGGGCATGGCAGAGGGCGTGCGCCGCACCGGGCTGGCGTCCAACCGCCCGCTGCTGACCGGCATCAACCCGCGTGCCACGTTCAAGGCGCTGCTGGACGCGCGCCTGCCGCTGTACCGCGAGGTCGCGACGATCGAGGTCCTGACGGACGCGCTCGAACCGGACCAGGTGACCGACGCGGTGATCAAGGGAGAGCAAGCATGACCGAGCCGCTGACCGTCGAGGTCAACGCCGAGAAGCCGTACGTCGTGGTGATCGGCCGCGGTCTGCTGGGCGAGATCGTCGGCCACCTCGAAGGCACGGGCAAGGTCGCGATCGTGCACCAGCCGACCCTGGCCGCCACGGCCGGCGTGCTGGTCGACGAGCTGAAGGCGACGGGAATCGACGCGCACCGCGTCGAGGTGCCCGACGCCGAGGACGGCAAGGACCTCGCCGTCGCGGGCTTCTGCTGGGACGTGCTCGGCAAGATCGGCCTGTCCCGCAGCGACGTCGTGGTCGGCCTCGGCGGCGGCGCGGTCACCGACCTCGCCGGGTTCGTCGCCTCCACCTGGATGCGCGGCGTGCGCCTGGTGAACATCCCGACCACCATGCTGGGCATGGTCGACGCGGCCGTCGGCGGCAAGACCGGCATCAACACCGACGCGGGCAAGAACCTCGTCGGCACGTTCTACGAGCCCGAGGTCGTCTTCGTGGACCTCGCGACGCTGGAGACGTTGCCGCGCAACGAGCTCATCGCCGGCATGGCCGAGGTCGTGAAGGGCGGCTTCATCGCCGACCCGGTGATCCTCGACCTGATCGAGGCCGACCCCGAAGCCGCCCTGGACCCGACCGGCGACGTGCTCGCCGAACTGGTCCGCCGCAAGATCCAGATCAAGGCCGACGTCGTCACGAACGACCTGCGCGAGTCGTCCCTGCGCGAGATCCTGAACTACGGCCACACCCTCGGCCACGCGATCGAACGCCGCGAGCGCTACCGCTGGCGCCACGGCGCCGCCATCAGCGTCGGCCTCGTCTTCGCCGCAGAGCTCGCCCGCCTGGCGGGCCGCCTGGACGACGAGACCGCAGACCGCCACAAGCGAGTCCTCGACCTCCTCGGCCTGCCGACCACCTACGACCCGGACGCCCTCCCGCAGCTCATGGAGGGCATGAAGGTCGACAAGAAGAACAAGGCAGGCGTCCTCCGCTTCGTGGTCCTCGACGGCCTCGCCAAGCCGGGCCGCCTCGAAGGCCCGGACCCGGCCCTGATCGCCGCCGCCTACTCGGCCGTCGCCGCGGAGCCGAAGGCCTCCTCGGGCGGGACGGTGCTGCTGTGAAGGTCCTGGTCCTCAACGGCCCGAACCTCGACCGCCTCGGCACCCGCGAGCCGGACGTGTACGGCAGCACCACCTACGCCGACCTCGTCGAGATGTGCGAGGCCGAGGGCCGCGACCTCGGCTACGAGGTGGAGGTCCGCCAGACCGCCCACGAGGGCGAGATGGTGGGGTGGCTGCACGAGGCCGCCGACGCCAAGACCCCGGTGGTGCTGAACGGCGCCGCCTGGACGCACTACTCGATCGCGGTCCGCGACGCCTGCTCGCAGCTCACCGCACCCCTGGTCGAGGTGCACATCTCGAACATCCACCAGCGCGAGGAGTTCCGGCACCACAGCGTCATCTCGGCGATCGCCAGCGGCGTGATCGTCGGCCTGGGCGTGGAGGGCTACCTCCTCGCCCTGCGCTGGCTGTCGCTCAAGAAGAAGTAGCGCGGGCCCGGCAGGCGGCGAGCGCGGCCGGGGCCAGGGGAAACCGGCTCCGCTGCGCTCACGCCACCTGCTGCGCTCACGCCACCTGCTGCGCTCACGCCACCTGCTGCGCTCACGCCAGCTGGCGCGCTGACGCCACCTCAGCCGCGTGCGCCATTCCCGCCCACGTCACCTCCGCCGGGCAACGCCACCTCCGCCGCGCGCCACTTCCGCCCGCCCTCGGACCGCCTCGGGCCGCGTGCGCCACCCGCGCCGGGCAGCACTGCCCGCGCCGCACCTCCCACCCCGTGCTCGGTACCGGCCGCGACCACGGCACCCTCACCCCTCACCCCTCACCCCTCACCGGTCGCCCGCCACCCGCCACCCGCCGCCGTTCGCTCGCCCCGTCACTCCTCACCGCCCCCGCCGTTCCTCACCCCATCCCGGCAGCGTCGAAGCCTCGCCCCCGAAGCACCCCCACCGCTCGCGCCCCGATCGCCCCATCACGACACGTGCCTGATCTCCAGCACCCGCGACCGGAACACGGTCGCCGTGTAGCTGCCGCTCTGCGTGTGCTGCGGCGGAGCGAAGTTCTGCCCGTCGACCAGCGACGCCGTGATCGAGTAGTTCCCCCTGACCCGGACGAGCCCGAACTCGGCGTCCGCGTCGACGCTCGCGAGGGGCAGCGGGCTCGTGTTGATCCGCCAGTTCACGCCCTTGAGCCGTGGCGTGTCGTCGGCGCGGGGACATCCGGCGGGCATCGGCGACTCGGTGCCCGCCGCGCAGAGCTCGAACTGGTTCTTGACCGCTTGGAGGACGACCGCGTCGGGCGCCGCGAACCCCTGCTTGACGATCTCGCCTGTGTGGGGTGACGGCAGCATCGTCACGTCCGCGAGCGTTGTCTCCTCGCCGGTGCCGCGCCACCGCACCTCGGCGGTGAACCGCACCTCGTCCAGGTCGTTGCCCACGCTGTCGTGGCCCACGTAACCGATGGTCATGACCGCGGTGCCGGTGACGTAGGCCCGCCTCCCGCGCCAGGTCACGCGCATGCCGTCGACCGGTTCGCCGACGATCGCCCACTTCAGCCCGTGCGTGCGGGGAGCGGCGCTGCGCTGGGGGCAGTTCACGGGTGTCGTGACGGGCACCTGGGTGCACTGCCGCAGCTTGAGGTCGGTCAGCGCCTTGAGCTCCCGCTCGTCGGCTCCGATGGGCCTGACGGTCGCGGCGTCGGGGAACGTGGTGTCGGCGAGCGCGGTCAGGGCGTGCTGTTCGCCGCCGGTGACCAGGAGCAGCACGAGCAACCGCGCCGCCACCGCCTTCGCCAGGGCGGTCCGGTCGCGACGGACCGGTCCGGGGTGGAGCACGATGTCGCCGGTGACCTCGTGGACCTGCAGCACCGTGCCACCGTCGCGGACCGCACCGGAGACGTGGTTGCACATGTATTCGATTTCGGCAGGGATCGAACGTCGATCAATTGCCAAATAACGGACACCGCAGGGGGCCTGGGGAATGCTTCACCACATCGAGCTATGGGTTCCGGACCTCGCCCGCGCCGAGGCCACCCTCGGCTGGATCCTCACCGAACTGGGCTGGGCCGAACACCAGCGCTGGCCCGCCGGCGTCAGCTGGAAGCTCGGCGGGACCTACGTCGTGGCCGAGCAGTCTCCGGCCGTCACCGGTCCGCACGACCGCATGAGGGCCGGCCTGAACCACCTCGCCCTGCACGCCGGTACCCGCGCGGATGTCGACCGGCTCACCGCGGAATCCGAGGCCCGCGGCTGGAAGCTCATGTTCGCGGACAGGCATCCTCACGCGGGAGGACCAGACCATTACGCGGCGTTCATGGAGAACGAGGACGGGTTCGAAATCGAGCTGGTGGCCGCCTGACCGTGCAAAGATTCCGATCGTGCCGAGACCCGTGATCGCCGTGTTCGCCCTGCTCCTGGCCGGGTGCGCGGCCGCGCCGCAGCCCGCGCCCGTGAGCGGCACGACGACCGCGGTGAGCGAGCGGCTGTCCGATCAGGACCTCCAGGCCCAGTGGTGGACGTGGGCGGCGTCGAGCCCGGAGAACCGCAACCCCGTCCTCGACGACACCGGCCAGTGGTGCGCGGAGAACCAGCCGGAGGGCGTGTGGTTCTTCGCCGGCACGTTCGGCGGGGCCGTCGACCGCCGGTGCGAGGTACCCGCCGGTCGTCCGCTCGCGGGTCCCGCGCTCACCCTCGCGTCCACGTCCGACGCCTGCGCGCGGTTCCTGGAGGACGCGAAGGGCTCGGTGACGCTCGACGGGCGACTGGTCGAGGTGCGGCGGATCGCGCCGATCGCGATCTCCTACCAGGCCGCGCGCGGGAACGTGGTGGGGCAGCGCGAGGGACGCGTGACGGGGCAGGGGTGCGGCCTGTGGGCGTGGATCCCGCCGCTTCAGCCCGGCGAGCACGAGCTTCTGGTCAAGGGGGACTCGGGCACGTTCAGCAACTCGGCGCGCTACCTGCTCACCGTCAGGGCTGCGGACTAGCCGAGTCCTTCTTCGCGAGGAACCCGCCCAGCAGCATTCCGAGCCCTGCGGGCGCGAGCACCAGCAACGCCGTGAACGCCGCCCCGCCCGTCAGCGCGACCCACAGCGCCTCCTGACCGGTCTGGTCCACCAGCAACGCCGCCCCGATCACGCCCAGCGCGCCCGCGAACGGTCCCGCGACCAGCGACGCGACGAACCACTGCATGCCGCGCCCGTCCAGCTCGCGCAGCGTGTCGACGGCGCCCCACAGCACGGCCGCGACGATGAGCAGCACGAGTGCGATCGGCCGGACCGACGAAGCCTCGGGGCTGCGCACGCCCACGGCCGCCACACCGGTCTGCACGGCTCCGTGCAGGAGCCCCATCCACAACGCACGGACGAACCAAGGAGCCATGCGGACAGCTTAGGACTGGCCGTACGCTGCGAGACATGTCGTCGTACGCCGCACGCCGCACCGCACTGCGCCAGGCGCTCCAGGCCACGAACCTGGACGCGTTGCTCGTGACGAACCTGCTGAACGTCCGGTACCTCACGGGGTTCACCGGGTCGAACGCCGCCGTGCTGGTCGGCGCGGACGGCGACGACGTGTTCTGCACCGACGGCCGCTACCTCACGCAGTCGGCGAAGCAGGTGCCCGACCTGGAACGCCTCATCGACCGGCCGTGCGACACCACGCTCGCCAAGCGGGCCAAGGGCAGGCTCGGGTTCGAGAGCCACCACGTCACGGTCGACGGCCTCGACGAGCTGATCGCGGCCGCAGGCAAGGCCGAACTGGTCAAGGCGGGTGGCCTGGTGGAGAAGCTGCGGCTGGTCAAGGACGAGGTCGAGATCGAGGCGCTGCGGATGGCGTGCGCGGCGGCAGACCGGGCGCTGGCCGCGTTGATCGGGCACGGCGGGCTGCGTGCGGGCCGGACCGAGCGCGAGGTCGCGCGCGAGCTGGAGAGCCGGATGCTCGACCACGGCGCCGCGGGCCCGTCGTTCTCCTCGATCGTGGCGTTCGGCGCGAACTCCGCCGTGCCGCACCACTCGCCGACGGACGCGACGCTGCACACCGGGGACTTCATCAAGCTCGACTTCGGCGCGCTGGTCGACGGCTACCACTCCGACATGACACGCACGCTGGTCCTCGGCAAGCCCGCAGACTGGCAGCGCGACCTGTACGACCTGGTCGCGCGGTCGCAGGCGGCGGGCCGCACCGCCCTGCGGCCCGGCGTGAAGGTGAGCGAAGTCGACCACGCGTCGCGCGAGGTGATCGAGAAGGCCGGGCACGGCGACGAGTTCCTGCACGGCCTCGGCCACGGCGTCGGGCTGGAGATCCACGAGGCACCGGCGTTGTCGAAGGTGGGTGCCGGTACACTTTCGGCCGGTATGGCGGTCACCGTCGAGCCCGGCGTCTACTTGTCGGGGCGGGGCGGGGTCCGCATCGAGGACACCCTCGTGGTCCGCGAGAGCGGGCCGGAGCTCCTCACCCTGACCACGAAAGAACTCGTGGTCGTCTGACACCCCCGTCCTACACAGGAGAAATCCCACCGTGGCCACCACGAACGACCTGAAGAACGGCCTGGTGCTGAACCTCGACGGCCAGCTCTGGACCGTCACCGCGTTCCAGCACGTCAAGCCCGGCAAGGGTGGCGCCTTCGTGCGCACGACCCTCAAGCACGTGCTGACCGGGAAGGTCGTCGACAAGACCTTCAACGCGGGCACCAAGGTCGAGACCGCCACCGTGGACAAGCGCGGCATGACCTACCTGTACAAGGAAGGCACCGACTTCATCTTCATGGACGGTGACACCTACGACCAGATCCCGGTTCCGACCGAGACCGTCGGTGACGCCGCGAACTACATGCTGGAGAACCAGGAAGCGATGGTCGCCACGCACGAGGGCGTCCCGCTGTTCATCGAGCTCCCGACGTCGGTCGAGCTCGTCATCCAGCACACCGACCCCGGCCTGCAGGGCGACCGCTCCACCGGCGGCACCAAGCCCGCGACGCTGGAGACCGGCGCCGAGATCCAGGTCCCGCTGTTCGTCACGACCGGCGAGAAGATCAAGGTCGACACCCGCGACGGCCGCTACCTCGGCCGCATCAGCGACAAGTCCTGATGGGTGCTCGGAGCAAGGCCCGCAAGCGCGCGGTCGACTTCCTCTACGAAGCCGACCTGCTGGGCACCGACCCGGTGACGCTGCTGGCCCAACGGGTCGGCTCGCCCGACGTCCCGCCGGTGAACGACTACACCGTCTCACTGGTCGAGGGCGTCACCGCGAACCGCTCGCGCATCGACGACCTCATCTCGGAACACGCCGAGGGCTGGACCCTGCAGCGCATGCCGGCGGTCGACCGCGCGATCCTGCGCCTCGGCCTGTACGAGCTGCTGTGGGCGGCCGACGTGCCGGACGCCGTCGCGATCGACGAGGCCGTCGAGCTCGCCAAGGGCCTATCGACGGACGACTCGCCGCGGTTCGTGAACGGCGTGCTCGGCCGGATCGCGGTGATCGCGGACCAGCTGCGCGCTGTTCTGTAGCACTTCCCGCAGGGCGTCACGTCGACCGATGTGACGCCCTGCGGTCTCAGCTCCGGGCCCAGCCCCGCCGCTCGCCCTCGTTGATGATCTCCAGGGCAGCGTCCCACAGCCTCGCGGACCCCTCGCCGATGACGGCCTTGCGCGCCCGCACGTCGTTCGCGGTCACACCGGGCGTCCGCCAGGTCCCGCCCTCGGCCATCCAGTTGAGCAGCAACGGTTGCAGCCGGTCCATGGCCTTGGCGAACCTCGCCTCGGGCGTCGCACGAGCCTCGAACTCGTCCCACAACGCCCGCATCGTGCGCCCCGCGTCCTCGGGCAGGATGCCGAACAACCGGTCAGCGGCCGCCTCTTCCCGTTCCTGCTGGCTCGCCGCCAGTTCGGCGTCGTAGATCGGCGTGTCACCCGCGTAGATCTCGATGAGGTCGTGCACCACCACGAGCTTCATGGTGTGCCCGACGTCGATCGGCTCGTCGGCGTACTCGGCGAGCGTCATGACCATCAGCGCGAGATGCCACGAGTGCTCCGCGTCGTTCTCACGCCTGTCGGCCGCCGCGAGAGGGGATGCGCGCAGCACGGTCTTGAGCCGGTCGACCTCGATCAGGAACGTGAGGTGGTCGCGCAGCCGGGAGTCCACACCGGACGGCAGCGGGTTCTGATCAGCGAGAAGTTCCGTCACGGTGCCAGGATGCTACCGGGCGGCGAGGAACTCCTCCCAGGTGCGGGCGCCGCGGTCGCCGTCCAGGCTCAGGGTGAGCCCGCCCCGGTAGGCCTTCCCCGCCTTGCCCGGCAACGGCATCGGCACGGTGAGCCGGCGCTTGCCCTCGGCGATCAGGTAGCCCCGCACGAGGTCGCGGAGGTCGAAGTCGGCGGGCCCGGCGAGATCGGTCACCCGGCAGGCGGGCCGACCCGGCGCCAGTTCGGCCAGCCGGACGGCCACGCCCTGGGTGACCTGTGGCATCCGCTGCGCCCGGCCGATCGGAAGTTCGACGAGACCGTGCCCTGCTCCACCTCGGTTCGAGGGCCTGGGCGGCGAACGAGCGGCGGGCTGAGCGCGCCGCACCCGCCTGCGGTGCGCGCTTCGGGTCGCGGCTTGCTGACGACGCCGGCCGAGGCCGGAGACGCGTTGGCCGAGCCTCGCGTGCTGCCAGGATGCTGCATGTGCGTCGTGCGCCCTATGGCGTCGCACCACACACACGACCCCGCCGGGTTCCCCCAAAATCAACAATAGCGAGCAGGTCTGACAGTTCTGCCCGCTCGTGCCGGCTCAGCACCGTCACCTCGGCACCGGCCTCGCGCAGCAGCGGGACGACGTGCCGGCCGAGAGTGCCGGTTCCACCCGTGACGACGATCTTCATGATTACCCTCCGGTTGAGTCCGTTGCCCGCTCGACCCGGCAGCGCTCGGGAACGTGACAGGGTGTGTGCCAGGCCACAGGGGGAAGTCGTGATCGCGCAGTTCGAGCAGGAGCGCACGCGTTTGCGTGCCATCGCCCACCGCATGCTGGGCTCGTTCGCCGAGGCGGACGACGCGCTGCAGGACGCCTGGCTCCGCGTCGAACGCGCCGACACGAGCGAGGTCGACAACCCGGCCGCCTGGCTCACGACCGTGGTCGGCCGGGTGTGCCTGAACATGCTGCGCGACCGGCGCGAGCACGCGTTCGAGATGCCCGACCCCGTGGTCGACGTCAGCGAGGAACCCGAGCACAGGGCCGTCGCGAACGACCAGGTCGGGCTCGCGATGCTGATCGTGCTCGACTCGCTCAAGCCCGACGAGCGGCTGGCGTTCGTGCTGCACGACCTGTTCGCCGTGCCGTTCGACGACATCGCGCCGTTGATCGACAAGACGCCGGCCACGACCCGTCAGCTGGCGTCGCGGGCCCGCAGGCGCGTGCAGGACAAGCCGCGGCCCGACGTCGACCTGCCGAAGCAGCGCGAGGTGGTGCGGGCGTTCCTGAAAGCCTCCCGGGAGGGCGACCTGGAGGGACTGGTGTCGGTGCTGCACCCGGACGTGGTGCTGCGCGCGGGTGCCCTCGAAGTCATCGGCGGCCGGAACGTCGCCGGGCGCGCCAGCCTGTTCCGGAAGTTCGCGGCCAGGGCCACGGAGCAGTTCGCCGTCGTCGGCAACGAGATCGGCTTCATCGCTCGGGTGGACGGCGTGCCGTTCTCGATCATGGCGTTCACCGTGCGCGACGGCCGGATCGTCGCGATCCACGTGATCCAGGACCAACAACAACTGGCCGCGCTTGTTCCGTGAGCAGTACCACTGCCGTCGCTGGTCACATCGGACGCCGATCGGGTGTCTATTGGGAGGTGGGCGCACGAATCGACAGGGGAACCGGTGATGATCCGGCAGTGGGACCAGGGGGACGGGCTCGCCTACCGCATGCTCGGCAGGTTCGCCGACGCGGCCGACGCGGTCAGGCAGGCGCAGCGCAAGATCGAGAAGACCGGTGAGCCGGGCTGGCTGAGCACGGTGGTCGCGCGCGTGAGTCTCACGATGCTGCGCGCGCGGGCGAAGAACGGCTTCGAGATGCCGGACCCGGTGGTGAGCAGGGAGCCGAACCACGAACCGGGCCTCGGCGTGCTGACCGCGCTCGACGCGCTGACCCCCGACGAACGCGTCGCGTACGTGCTGCACGACATGTTCGGCGAGCCGTTCGAGCAGGTGGCGCCGTTGATCGGCCGCACACCGCCCGGCGCGGCGCAGGTCGGGGCGCGGGCGCGGCAACGGGTGGCGGGCAGGCCGGTGTCCGATGTGGACCTGGCGGGGCAGCGCGAGGTCGTCGACGCGTTCATGGCCGGTGAGGACGTCCTGGACGCCGAGGTCACGCTGCGGTCGGAGGAGATCTGGTTGCGCGGCACCGGAATGGTCGCGCCCAGGGCGGCGTTGCTGCGGGCACCGTGCATGGAGCCGGCGGTCGTCGGTGGCGAGGCGGGACTGGTGTCGACCGCGGACGGTCAGCCGGCCGCACTGGTGGCGTTCACGGTGCGCGACAAGAAGATCGCGGCGATCCACGCGATCACGGACCGGGAGCACGTCCGGCGGCTCGTGGCACCAGCACCCACACCGCCACCGCGCTGAGCGACGCCGCGACCCCCGCGGCCGCGAACGCCAGCGCGGGCGACCTCTCGAACAGCAGCCCGCCGACGGCCGACCCGATCGGCATGCCCAGCACGTTGAGGCTGATCGACACCGCCAGCACGCGTCCCAGCCGAGCCGGGTCGGTGCGGCGTTGACGCAGCGTCAGCAGACCCACGTTGACCAGGCCGGACACCAGCCCGATCAGGGCCAGGCCGAGGGCGAGCCCGGTGACGCCGGCACTCGCGACCGGCAGCGCGACCGCTGTGGCCGCGGTGCCGGCGATCATCGCCGCGCGTTCCCGGCCTTCGCGCAGCACGTGCCCCGCGACCAGCGCGCCGACGAGACCCGCCAGTCCGGCCGCACCCCACAGCCACCCCGCCCGCGCCTCACCGGCCACCGCCGGTACCGCCACCACCAGCACACCCCATGCGACCTGGTAGAGGCCGTAGGACACGACCAGCGCGCGCAGCACCGGATGCGTCAGGACGTAACGCACGCCGTCGACGGTGGACCGCAGCAGCGGCGGATGCCCGGCCCGCGCGGAACGGTCCGGAGGCAGCAAAAGCATGAGCGGGCAGGCCACGCAGTAGAGCGCGGCGATCACCAGCAGGGCGGTCCGCCCGCCGGCCACCAGGAACACCGTGCCGGCCAGCACCGGCCCCAGCACCTCGACCAGGTTGAACAGGGCGGAGTCGAGCGCGTTGGCTCGTTCGGCGGCATGTCGCGGCACCAGCCTGGGCAGCAGCACGCGGACACCGGCGATGTTGAGCGGACTGGTGAGCGAGTACAGCGCGGCCAGCACCACGACCGGCACGACGGCGGCGGGGACGAACGCCAGCGCGGCCACCAGCGCCGCGCTCGCGACCAGGTCGGCCACGATCGAGCGGACCACCCCGGCGCGGTCGAGCAGGGCGCCCGCCACCGGGCTCACCAGCAGGCCGGGCGCGACGGCGGCGAACACCACCAGACCCGCGAGCGCGGCCGAGTCGAACAGCTCCAGCACGTGCAGGACCAGCACGAACGTGAACATCTGCTCGGCGAGCCGTGAGCACAGCGCCGCGCCGAGCAACGGCGCGACCCGCGGCGTCAGCAGTACCTGGCGGTAGGTCGGACTCCCGGTCACGCGGCGTCGCTCCGGCGCAAAAGCAGCAGTGGCTCCCCCGACGTCCTCAGGGCGACTGGCAGGACGTCAGGGGAGCCACTGCTCCTGGACGGAAGAGTTCAGTCTTCCTTCGCGGGACGGGCCTCGGGAGGCAGCACACCCCAGTCGATGAGCTGCTCGGTGAGCTCGCCCGGCGTCATGTCGTAGATGATCGCGAGCGAACGCAGGTCCTCGGTGCGGATGGAGAGGACCTTGCCGTTGTAGTCACCGCGCTGCGACTGGATGGTCGCGGCGTAGCGGGCCAGCGGTCCGACCTTCTCGACCGGCAGCTGCTGCAGCCGTTCGAGGTTGATCACGATCTTGGTGGCCGGCTCGGCGCCGGAGGGCACGCGGCCCTCGGGCAGGAGCTCGGCGACGGGAACCCCGTAGAAGTCGGCCAGCTCGGCCAGCTTCTGCACGGTCACCGCGCGGTCGCCGCGCTCGTAGGAGCCGACGACCACGGCCTTCCAACGACCGCCGGACTTCTGCTCGACGCCGTGCAGGGACAGACCCTGCTGCTGGCGGATAGCGCGGAGCTTGGCCCCCAGCGCCTTGGCGTAGTCGCCCATGTGGCGGTTCTCCGTTCATTCGCCCCGTCAGCAGTACGGGCGTGCTGCGGGGAGGCTTAGATCGATACGCAGAGTAATGATTACTCGCCGTGGTCGGCAGGTCAAGCTGATCTCAAGGAGAGACGCGCGCCACGCCTGGCCTACCACTCGGATGGTTGACCGTCCGTAGGTGATACGGTGCAGGTCAGCCTAGTTGCAGCTAGGTGTCCGACGTCCTTTAAGGACCCGTCCAGTGAGGCGGGGAAGGAGGTCCAGCCGTGGCGTCACGTCAACGTGGCGCGACGGATCCGGCCGGGGATCGCGAGATTCTCTCGGCCGGTGACGTCGCGCGCACTGTCGCCCGAATGGCCCATCAGATCATCGAGAAGACCGCTCTCGATGCACCCAGCGCACCCGACGTCGTCTTGATGGGTATTCCCAGCCGGGGAGCCCCCCTCGCACGGCGCCTTGCCGCTAAGATCGCCGAATTTTCCGGCCGGACGGTGCACGAGGGCACGCTCGACATCACCCTCTACCGCGACGACCTGCGCAGAGGCCCCACCAGGCCCCTCGAAGCGACGAAGCTGCCCGACGGCGGCATCGACGACAAGCTGGTCGTGCTCGTGGACGACGTGCTGTTCTCCGGCCGCACGATCCGCTCCGCCCTCGACGCGCTGCGCGACCACGGCCGGCCCCGCGCCGTCCAGCTCGCCGTGCTGGTCGACCGCGGTCACCGCGAGCTGCCGATCCGCGCGGACTACGTCGGCAAGAACCTGCCGACGTCGAAGACCGAGGACGTAGTGGTGATGCTCGAGGAGTTCGACGGCCGCGACGGAGTGGTGCTGAAGTGAAGCACCTGCTCTCCACCGACGGCCTCGACCGCGACCAGGCGATCGCGATCCTCGACACCGCGGACCGGCTGAAGCAGGCGCTGCTCGGCCGCGAGGTCCGCAAGCTGCCGACGCTGCGCGGCCGCACGGTGATCACGATGTTCTACGAGAACAGCACGCGCACCCGCGTGAGCTTCGAGATCGCCGGCAAGTGGATGTCCGCGGACGTGATCAACGTCAGCAGCTCTGGTTCCAGCGTCAGCAAGGGCGAGAGCCTGCGGGACACCGCGCTGACCCTGCAGGCCGCGGGCGCCGACTGCGTGATCGTGCGCCACCCGGCGTCCGGTGCCGCCCACCGGCTCGCGGGCTGGCTCAAGCACACCAGCACGTCCGTGGTGAACGCCGGCGACGGCATGCACGAGCACCCCACGCAGGCGTTGCTCGACGCCGCCACGCTGCGCGACCGCCTGGGCAGCCTCGACGGCCGCCGCGTCGCCATCGTCGGTGACGTCCTGCACAGCCGGGTCGCCCGGTCGAACGTGCACCTGCTCACCACGCTCGGTGCCGAGGTCACGCTGGTCGCGCCGCCGACCCTGCTGCCCACCGGCGTCGAGAACTGGCCGGTCACGGTCTCGCACGAGATCGACTCCGAGCTGGCCTCGCAGGACGCGGTGATGTTGCTGCGCGTGCAGGCCGAACGGATGACCGGCGGGTTCTTCCCGAGCTCGCGCGAGTACTCGATCGCCTACGGCCTCAACGAGCGGCGCCTCAAGCTGCTGCCAGAGCACGCCGTCGTGCTGCACCCCGGCCCGATGCTGCGCGGCATGGAGATCGCCTCCGTCGTCGCCGACAGCCCGCAGGCCGCCATCACCGAGCAGGTCCGCAACGGTGTCCACGTGCGCATGGCCGTGCTGTACCACCTGCTTGCCCATGAGGAGGAGAACGCGTGAAACCCTTGCTTCTCAAGGGAGTTAGGCCCTACGGCGAGGGAGAACCGATCGACCTGCTGATCCGCGACGGCGTGATCGCAGAAGGATCGGACGAGAACGCCGAGATCATCGAAGGCAACGGCGCGGTTCTGCTTCCGGGCTTCGTCGACCTGCACACCCACCTGCGTGAGCCGGGTCGCGAGGACACCGAGACCATCGAGACGGGCTCGAAGGCCGCCGCGCTCGGTGGCTACACGGCCGTCTTCGCCATGGCCAACACCGATCCGGTCGCCGACAACGCCGTCATCGTCGAGCACGTCGCCCGCCGCGGCCAGGAGGTCGGCCTGGTCGACGTCCACCCGGTCGGCGCCGTCACCGTCGGGCTCAAGGGCGAGAAGCTCGCCGAGCTCGGCACGATGGCGAACTCGAAGGCGGGCGTCAGGGTCTTCTCCGACGACGGCCACTGCGTGCACGACCCGCTGATCATGCGCCGCGCGCTGGAGTACTCGAAGGCGCTCAACGCCGTCATCGCCCAGCACGCCGAGGAACCGCGCCTCACGGTCGGTGCCCAGGCGCACGAGGGCGAGAACGCCTCCAGGCTCGGCCTGCAGGGCTGGCCCGCCGCGGCCGAGGAGTCGATCGTCGCCCGCGACTGCATCCTCGCGAAGCAGGTCGGCGCGAGGCTGCACGTCTGCCACGTCAGCACCACCGGCACGGCGGACGTCCTGAAGTGGGCCAAGGCGCGCGGCACCAAGGTGTCCGCCGAGGTCACCCCGCACCACCTGATCCTGACCGACGACCGGCTCGCCACCTACGACCCGGTCAACAAGGTCAACCCGCCGCTGCGCACGCAGGCCGACGTGGACGCGCTGCGCCAGGCGCTGGCAGACGGCACGATCGACTGCGTCGCCACGGACCACGCCCCGCACGCGATCCAGGACAAGGACTGCGAGTGGTCGGCGGCCCGTCCTGGCATGCTCGGCCTGCAGACCGCGCTCGGCATCGTCGTCGAGACCATGGTCAGGACCGGCCTGCTGGACTGGCGCGGTGTCGCACGGGTCATGAGCGAGAAGCCCGCCGAGATCGCCGGGCTGACCGACCAGGGCCGTCCGATCGCCGTCGGCGAGCCCGCGAACCTCGTGCTGGTCGACCCGGACGCGTCCTGGACGGTCAACGGCGCCGAGCTCGCGAGCATCGCGGGCAACACCCCGTTCGAGGGCATGGAGCTGCCCGCCGCGGTGACGGCCACCATCTTGCGTGGCCGGGTGACCGCGCTGGCGGGGAGGATTGCGCGATGACCCGGATCCTCCTTTCCCTGGCGGTCTTCCTCTTCTTCGCCCTGTGCGTCTACGGCATGTGGCACGGCTGGAGGCGACGCCAGCGCAAGCAGGCCGACCTGCCCGCGTTCCCCTCGACACCGGACAAGCTCGGCGCGGCGAGGCTCGCGACCACGGGCGTCTACATCGGGACGACGAACGCGGGCAACTGGCAGGACCGCATCCAGGTCGGCGACGTCGGCCACCGCGCGGAGGCCACGCTGAGCCTGGTGCCGGAGGGCATCGCGATCGACCGCGTCGGTGCCTCGCCCCTGTTCATCCCCGCCGAGTCCATCCGGGACGCCCGCACGGACCGAGGCCTCGCGGGGAAGGTCATGTTCAGCGACGAGGGCTTGTTGGTGGTGCAGTGGGAAAACGATGGCCACCTGTTCGACACTGGCTTTCGCGGTGACGACAAAGACGTTTACGACGAATGGCTTGAAGCTCTAGTGGGAGGCAAGGCGTGACGAACGCGGCATTGGTGCTGGAAGACGGACGTGTCTTCCGCGGTGAGGCGTACGGAGCGACCGGCGTCTCGCTCGGCGAGGTCGTGTTCTCCACGGCCATGACCGGGTACCAGGAGACCCTGACCGACCCCTCCTACCACCGCCAGATCGTGGTGCAGACCGCGCCGCAGATCGGCAACACCGGCTGGAACGACGAGGACGACGAGTCGTCGAAGATCTGGGTCGCCGGTTACGTGGTCCGCGACCCCGCGCGCACGCCGTCGAACTGGCGGTCCAAGCGCGGTCTCGACGAGGAGCTCGCGAACCAGGGCGTCGTCGGCATCGCGGGCCTCGACACCCGCACCCTGACCCGTCACATCCGCGAGCAGGGCGCGATGCGCGCCGGTGTCTTCTCCGGCTCCGACCTCACCGACGACGCGTCGATGGTCGAGCAGGTCAAGGCGTCTGCCGAGATGGTCGGCGCGAATCTCGCGGTCGACGTCACCACCGACAAGCCGTACGTCGTGGAAGCCATCGGCGAGAAGAAGTTCACCGTCGCGGCGCTCGACCTGGGCATCAAGTCGAACACCCCGCGGATGATGGCGGCGCGCGGCATCGAGGTGCACGTCCTGCCGCTCACGAGCTCGTTCGAGGACGTCCTGAAGGTCAGCCCGGACGGCCTGTTCCTCTCCAACGGCCCCGGCGACCCCGCGACGCAGGACCACGCCATCGCGCTGACCAGGGAGGCACTGGGCCGCAAGCTGCCGCTGTTCGGCATCTGCTTCGGCAACCAGATCCTCGGCCGCGCGGTCGGCCGCGGGACGTACAAGATGCGCTACGGCCACCGCGGCATCAACATCCCGGTCATCGACGTGACCACCGGCAAGGTCGCCATCACCTCGCAGAACCACGGGTTCGCGCTGGAGGGCACGCCGGGCGAGGAGTTCTCCTCGGAGTTCGGCCGCGCCGTGCTGTCGCACTACTGCCCGAACGACGGCACCGTCGAGGGCGTCCGGCTGCTCGACGCGCCGGCGTTCTCCGTGCAGTACCACCCCGAGGCCGCGGCGGGCCCGCACGACGCCGCGCCCCTGTTCGACGACTTCGTGACCATGATGAATGAGGCCCGCTGATGCCGAAGAGGACTGATCTCAAGCACATCCTGGTCATCGGCTCCGGCCCGATCGTCATCGGTCAGGCCTGCGAGTTCGACTACTCGGGCACCCAGGCGTGCCGCGTGCTGCGGGAGGAGGGCATCAGGGTCAGCCTGGTGAACTCCAACCCGGCGACGATCATGACCGACCCCGAGTTCGCCGACGCCACCTACATCGAGCCGATCACGGCCGAGTTCGTGGAGAAGGTCATCGCGCAGGAACGCCCGGACGCGATCCTGGCGACGCTGGGCGGCCAGACGGCGCTCAACACGGCCATCGCGCTGCACGAGCGCGGTGTGCTGGAGAAGTACGACGTCGAGCTGATCGGCGCGGACATCGACGCCATCCAGCGCGGCGAGGACCGGCAGATCTTCAAGGACCTGGTCCGCAAGATCGGTTCCGACGTCCCGCGTTCCGCTGTCTGCAAGACGATGGACGAGGTCCGCGCGACCGTCGCCGAGCTCGGCCTGCCGGTCGTCATCCGGCCGTCGTTCACCATGGGCGGCCTGGGTTCCGGCATGGCGTACACGCCGGAGGAGCTGGAGCGGCTCGCGGCGATCGGCTTGGAGGAGTCTCCCGTCACCGAGGTGCTCATCGAGGAGAGCGTGCTCGGGTGGAAGGAGTACGAGCTCGAGCTCATGCGCGACCGCAACGACAACGTGGTCGTTATCTGCTCGATCGAGAACATCGACCCGATGGGCGTGCACACCGGTGACTCGGTCACGGTCGCGCCCGCGATGACGCTGACCGACCGCGAGTACCAGCACATGCGCGACGTCGGCATCCAGGTCATCCGCGAGGTCGGCGTCGACACCGGCGGCTGCAACATCCAGTTCGCGATCCACCCGGACAACGGCCGCATGGTCGTCATCGAGATGAACCCGCGCGTGTCGCGTTCGTCGGCGCTGGCGTCCAAGGCGACCGGCTTCCCGATCGCCAAGATCGCCGCGAAGCTCGCCATCGGCTACACGCTCGACGAGATCACCAACGACATCACGGGGGAGACCCCGGCGTCGTTCGAGCCGACGCTCGACTACGTCGTCGTGAAGGCGCCGCGGTTCGCGTTCGAGAAGTTCCCCGGTGCCGACCCCACGCTGACGACCACGATGAAGTCGGTCGGCGAGGCCATGTCGATCGGCCGGAACTTCGTGGAGGCGCTGGGCAAGGCGCTGCGTTCGCTGGAAACGAAATCGGTCGGTTTCTGGACGCAGCCGGACCCGGAGGGCTCTACTCTGGAGTCCACGCTGAAGCAGCTGGAGCGCGGCCACGACGGCCGCATCTACACCGTCGAGCGCGCTCTCCGGCTCGGTGCGTCCATTGAGGACGTGTACAACGCGTCGAAGATCGACCCCTGGTTCATCGAGCAGATCGCCTGGCTCGGCACGTTGCGCACGGAGCTCCTGGAGGCTCCCGTGCTCGACGAACCGTTGCTGCGCAAGGCGAAGCGCGCCGGCCTGTCCGACCGGCAGATCTCCGTCCTGCGCTCGGAGCTCGCCGGTGAGGACGGTGTGCGCGCGTTGCGGCACCGTCTGGGCGTGCGTCCGGTCTACAAGACGGTCGACACGTGCGCGGCGGAGTTCAAGTCCGAGACGCCGTACCACTACTCCGCCTACGAGCTCGACCCGAACGCCGAGACGGAGGTCGCGGAGCAGCGGGAGAAGCCGAAGGTGCTGATCCTGGGCTCCGGCCCGAACCGCATCGGCCAGGGCATCGAGTTCGACTACTCGTGCGTGCACGCGGCGATGGCGTTGCGGGCGGCCGGGTACGAGACCGTCATGGTCAACTGCAACCCGGAGACGGTGTCGACGGACTACGACACCTCCGACCGCCTGTACTTCGAGCCGCTGACGTTCGAGGACGTGCTGGAGGTCGTGCACTCCGAGCAGCGCTCCGGCACCGTCGCGGGCGTCATCGTGCAGCTGGGCGGCCAGACGCCGCTGGGCCTGGCGAAGCGCCTGGCCGACGCCGGCGTGCCCGTCGTGGGCACGACGCCCGCAGCGATCCACCTCGCCGAGGACCGCGGCCAGTTCGGCAAGGTGCTGACCGAGGCCGGGCTGCCCGCGCCGAAGTTCGGCACCGCCACGTCGTTCGACGAGGCGAAGGAGATCGCGGACGAGATCGGCTACCCCGTCCTCGTGCGCCCCTCCTACGTGCTCGGCGGGCGCGGCATGGAGATCGTGTACGACGAGGAGTCGCTGTCGGGCTACATCGCCCGCGCGACCGAGGTGACGCCCGAGCACCCGGTGCTGGTCGACCGGTTCCTCGACGACGCCATCGAGATCGACGTCGACGCGCTGTGCGACGGCGAGGAGGTGTTCATCGGCGGCGTGATGGAGCACATCGAGGAAGCCGGTGTGCACTCCGGCGACTCGTCGTGCGCGCTGCCCCCGATCACCCTGGGCGCCTCGGACATCGAGAACGTCCGCCGCTCCACCGAGGCCATCGCGCGCGGCATCGGCGTGAAGGGCCTCCTGAACGTCCAGTACGCCCTCAAGGACGACGTTCTGTACGTCCTGGAGGCAAACCCGCGTGCGTCGCGCACGGTGCCGTTCGTGTCCAAAGCGACGGCCGTGTCGATGGCCAAGGCCGCGTCGCGCGTCATGCTCGGCGCCACGATCGCCGAACTGCGCGTCGAGGGCATCCTGCCGGCCACCGGTGACGGCGCCCGGCTGCCCGAGCACGCGCCGGTCGCGGTGAAGGAAGCGGTCATGCAGTTCCACCGCTTCCGCACGCCGGAAGGCCACGGCGTGGACTCGTTGCTGGGCCCGGAGATGAAGTCCACCGGCGAGGTCATGGGCATCGACTCGTCGTTCGGCAAGGCGTTCGCGAAGTCGCAGACGGCGTCCTACGGCTCGTTGCCGACCAAGGGCAAGGTCTTCGTGTCGTTCGCGAACCGCGACAAGCGCGCGATGATCTTCCCGGTCAAGCGCCTCGCCGACCTCGGTTTCCAGATCCTGGCGACCGCGGGCACGGCGGAGGTGTTGAAGCGCAACGGGATCCCGTGCACCGAGGTGCGCAAGCACTTCGAGGGCGACGGCAACGTCGTCGACATGATCCTGGCCGGCGAGATCGACATGATCTTCAACACGCCGTACGGCAACAGCGGTCCCCGTGTGGACGGTTACGAGATCCGCACCGCCGCCGTGGCCAAGGACATCCCTTGTGTGACCACGATCCAGGGCGCTGCCGCGGCCGTGCACGGCATCGAGGCGCTCATCCGGGGTGACATCGGGGTCCAGCCGCTGCAGGCCCTCCAGGCGGCGCTGCGGGGTGACGCGTGACGCCGGTGGTGAACTTCGGGGAGAAGCTCGCGAAAGCCGTTGCGGCGCACGGACCCCTGTGCGTCGGGATCGACCCGCACCCGAGCCTGCTGGAGGCGTGGGGCCTGTCCCAGACCGCGGAGGGCCTCGAAAGGTTCGCTCTGACGGCCGTGGAGGCGTTCGGCGGCAACGTGGCGATGGTGAAGCCGCAGGCGGCGTTCTTCGAGGCCCACGGGTCGCGTGGCGTCGCCGTGCTGGAGCGGGTGATCGCGGAGCTGCGCGACTCGGGCACGCTGGTGCTCGTGGACGCCAAGCGCGGCGACATCGGCTCGACCATGGCCGCCTACGCCCAGGCGTACCTGGGTGACGGCTCGCCGCTGGCCGGTGACGCCGTGACGGTGTCGCCGTTCCTCGGCTTCGGATCGCTGCAGCCCGCGCTCGACACGGCGCGGGCGACGGGCAGGGGCGTGTTCGTGCTCGCCCTCACCTCGAACCCGGAGGGTGCGCAGGTCCAGCGGTCGGTTGCTCCGGACGGGCGAACCGTGGCTCAGACGATCATCGATTTCGCCTCCGCTCGGAATTCAGGCATTTCCCCGTGCGGCGATGTCGGTCTCGTCGTGGGTGCCACGATCGGGGAAACGGATGTAGACCTCGCCGGGTTCAACGGGCCGGTTCTGGCGCCCGGTTTCGGCGCTCAGGGTGGCTCCGCGGCTGATCTAAAACGGCTCTTCGGGCCCGACATGCGCAACGTCTTTCCGACTTCTTCACGAGATGTTCTCAAGCACGGGCCGGACGTGTCTTCGCTGGTCAGCGCCGTGCGGAGGGTCCAGGAGAGCCTCTGAGGAGGGGCGCGCCACAACTTTTGGGGTGTGGCGCGCTCACCTGGGGAAACATGTGTTGGTAGGGTCCACGCACCGGCTGCCCCGCTGGTCACCGGCCTCATAGCACACGTAACGTGTGGGATGAGTCGCCGGAGGGCGGTGATCAGGCCGCCGGAGGGTGTTGGTACTACTACCACCCGCCGCATCACTCATGACCGCTGAAGATTTACCTGACTGGGTCACGTTGTACTCAGGCAATTGCGGTCGGTACGGTCGCGGCACCGATCCGAAAAGAATCCACACCACGGAGGAAATCGTGGCTCTTCCCCAGCTTACCGAGGAGCAGCGGGCCGCAGCGCTGGAGAAGGCTGCTGCCGCTCGTCGCGCTCGGGCTGAGCTCAAGGAGCGCCTCAAGCGCGGCGGCACGACCCTGACGGACGTGCTCAAGGCCGCCGAGAGCGACGAGGTCCTGGGCAAGATGAAGGTGTCCGCGCTGCTCGAGGCCCTCCCGGGCGTCGGCAAGGTTCGCGCGCAGCAGATCATGGAGCGCCTCGAGATCGCTCCCAGCCGTCGCCTGCGCGGTCTCGGTGACCGTCAGCGCAAGGCCCTGCTCTCCGAGTTCAGCGGAGAGTGATTGGCACCGAGGCGGGGGCGGGCTCTGCCCGTCCCCGCCTCACCGTCTTGTCCGGGCCGTCCGGAGTTGGCAAGTCCAGCGTCCTGACGGAGCTGCGCAGGCAGCAGCCCGATGTCTACTTCTCCGTCTCGGCGACCACCAGGAAGCCGAGGCCGGGCGAGGTCGACGGGGTGCACTACCACTTCGTGGACCACGAGAAGTTCCAGCAGATGGTAGACGCGGGCGAGTTCCTCGAACACGCCGACTTCGCCGGAAACCGCTACGGAACCCCTCGCAGGCCCGTCGAGGAAGCACTGGCCTCCGGCCGCCCCGCCCTGCTGGAGATCGAACTGCAGGGCGCGCGGCAGGTCCGAGTGGCCATGCCGGAAGCCCGGCTGGTCATGCTGGCGCCCCCGTCCTGGGAGCACCTGGTCGGCCGGCTGACCGGCAGAGGTACCGAACACCCGGACGTCGTCGCACGCCGGCTCGAGATCGCCCGCGAGGAGCTGGCGGCCGAGAAGGAGTTCGACGAGGTCGTCGTGAACGCCGACGTGCAGTCGGCCGCGGCCGACTTGCTATCCTTGATGGTCGGACCACGAATTTCAGGAGTCTGAAAGTGATCACCCACACCGAGCTCGGTCACCTGACCGGTTCCCCGGAGGGCATCACCAACCCGCCGATCGACGACCTGCTTGAGCAGGTGAGCTCGAAGTACGCGTTGGTGATCTACGCCGCGAAGCGTGCCCGCCAGATCAACGACTACTACGCGCAGCTCGGCGAGGGCCTGCTCGAGTACGTCGGCCCGCTCGTCGAGCCGGGCCCGCGTGAGAAGCCCCTCTCGATCGCGCTCCGCGAGATCCACGCCGGTCTCCTGGAGCACACCGAGGGCGAGTGAGCCGACACTCTGGGGTGACGTGTGTTCGCGGAAAGCGCGAACCGGGTCGTCTCGGCGTGTCTTGTGGGGGCCAAGCCCCCACACCCCAGCCGGGGGCTGCGCCCCCGGACCCCCAGGGCGGGTGCTCCGTCGTCTGACGTGGCTCTCGAACCACCAGGGGTTCTCCCTCGTCTGATGGGGACTTCGGGCCGCACCTGGCCCAGGCTCGCGGCCTGCAGCTCCACCAAGGCCCGCACCTCGGCCCAGGTCGAAGGCCTGCAGCCCCACCTGAGGCCGAGACTCGCGGCTCACAGCTCCAACGGGCCCTCGGCTCAGCCGAGTCCCGTGGCTCCACAGCTCTACCGGGGATCCGTCCCCGGACCCCAGCGGGGCTCCTCCTCCGCGGAGGCGTGACCCTGGCCGGTCGTTCCTCACAGGAGAGTCCTTGAACCCCGCCGCACCTGACGCCGATGCCCCCGCCAAGCCCAAGATCGTCCTGGGCGTCGGCGGGGGCATCGCCGCGTACAAGGCCTGTGAGGTCCTGCGCCGCCTGACCGAGTCCGGTCACTCCGTGCGCGTCATCCCGACCGAGGGCGCGCTCAAGTTCGTGGGCGCCGCCACGTTCGAGGCGCTGTCCGGCCAGGTCGTGTCCGCCGACCCGTTCGACGACGTGCACGAGGTGCCGCACGTCAAGCTCGGGCAGAACGCGGACCTGGTGGTGGTGGCGCCGGCGACGGCGAACCTCATCGCGAAGGCCGCGCACGGCCTCGCGGACGACCTGCTGACGAACACCCTGCTGACCGCGCGCTGCCCGGTCCTGCTGGTGCCGGCGATGCACACAGAGATGTGGGAGCACCCGGCCACCCAGCACAACGTCCAGCTGCTGCGCGGCCGTGGCGTGGTCGTCGCGGAACCGGCGTCCGGCAGGCTGACCGGCAAGGACACCGGCAAGGGTCGCCTCCCGGACCCGGCCGAGATCGTCGAGCTGGCGAAGCTCCTCCTCGTGCAGCCGGACGGGCTTCAGCGGACCCTCGAAGGCGTGCACGTCGCGATCTCCGCCGGCGGCACGCGGGAACCGCTCGATCCGGTGCGGTTCATCGGCAACCGGTCGTCCGGCAAGCAGGGATATGCACTCGCTCGGGTGGCTGCCCAGCGCGGCGCACGCGTGACTTTAGTCGCGGGAAACACCGCCGATCTCACGACGCCGGCGGGTGTGGACCTCGTGAAGGTCGGCTCGGCGGTCGAGTTGCGCGACGCCATGCACGAGGTCGCGGCGGACGCGGACGTGGTCGTGATGGCCGCCGCGGTGGCCGACTTCCGGCCGCTGTCGCTCACCGGGCACAAGATCAAGAAGACCGACGGCGACCCCGACCCGATCGCCCTCACGAAGAACCCCGACATCCTCGTGGAGCTCGTTTCCGCACGTAGGAGCGGCCAGCTGATCGTCGGGTTCGCCGCGGAGACCGGGGACGAGACGACGTCGGTGCTCGACTACGGACGGGCGAAGCTGAAGCGCAAGGGGTGCGACCTCCTGGTGCTGAACGCGGTCGGGGACGGCAAGGCGTTCGAGCAGGAGGACAACGCCGGCTGGCTGCTGTCCCCGGACGGTTCCGAGACGCCTATACCGCACGGACCGAAAACTCAAGTGGCGTCCGCTGTGTGGGACGCGGTTACCGCTCGCTTGACTCAGCCTCAGTAGTATTTTCCCGAGTCCAACCCGCAACGAAGGAGTGTCCGTGAGCCAGCACAGCAGCAGGCTGTTCACGAGTGAGTCGGTGACCGAGGGACACCCGGACAAGATCTGTGACGCGATCAGCGACTCGATCCTGGACGCGTTGCTCGCCAAGGACCCGCGCTCTCGTGTCGCCGTGGAGACGCTGGTGACCACGGGTCAGGTCCACGTCGCGGGTGAGGTCACGACTGAGGCCTACGCGGACATCCCGACGATCGTGCGCGAGAAGATCCTGGAGATCGGTTACGACTCGTCGGCGAAGGGCTTCGACGGCCACTCGTGCGGTGTGAACGTGGCGATCGGCGCGCAGTCCCCGGACATCGCGCAGGGTGTCGACACGGCGTTCGAGAACCGCGTCGAGGGCGCTGACGACGAGATCGACAAGCAGGGCGCCGGCGACCAGGGCCTGATGTTCGGCTACGCGTGCACCGACACGCCCGAGCTGATGCCGCTGCCGATCGCGCTGGCCCACCGCCTGTCGCGTCGTCTGACCGCGGTCCGCAAGGACGGCACGGTCCCGTACCTGCGCCCGGACGGCAAGACGCAGGTCACCATCGAGTACGCGGGCGACCAGCCCGTGCGCCTCGACACCGTCGTCATCTCCACGCAGCACGCGGACGGCATCGACCTGGAGAAGCTGCTCGGTGTTGACCTGCGCGAGCACGTCGTGGCGCCGGAGATCGCCGAGCTGGGCATCGACACCTCGGGTGTCCGCCTGCTGACGAACCCGACCGGCCGCTTCGTCATCGGTGGCCCGATGGGTGACGCGGGCCTGACCGGCCGCAAGATCATCGTCGACACCTACGGCGGTATGGCCCGTCACGGTGGTGGCGCGTTCTCCGGCAAGGACCCGTCGAAGGTCGACCGCTCGGCCGCCTACGCCATGCGCTGGGTCGCGAAGAACACCGTCGCGGCGGGCCTGGCCACCCGCGTCGAGGTCCAGGTCGCCTACGCCATCGGCAAGGCAGCCCCGGTGGGCCTGTTCGTCGAGACGTTCGGCACCGAGACCGTCGACCCGCAGAAGATCCAGCAGGCCATCACCGAGGTGTTCGACCTCCGGCCCGCCGCGATCATCCGCGACCTCGACCTGCTCCGCCCGATCTACGGCCCGACGGCCGCGTACGGTCACTTCGGCCGCACCGACGTCGACCTGCCGTGGGAGTCGACGGACCGCGCGGAGGCCCTGCGCAACGCCGCCGGCGCCTGATCCAGCACGCACGAACGGCCCGCGTCCCTTCGGGGAGGCGGGCCGTTCCGCGTATTTCGGTCCCGGTGAGGGTCTCCGCTCTGCGTGGGGGACAACACGACCGGTCTGCGCGCGGTGCCGCGCCCGCTCGACGTCGAGCTGCCGCGCCTGCGTCTTGTGGACCGGCTCAGCGCGCGGTGGTGCCGTCCGATCACCCTGGTGACGGCTGGCGCGGGCTTCGGCAAGACCACGGCGCTGGCGCAGGCGGTCCGTGCGAACCTCCTGGAGCCACAGGGCGTCGACGCCTGGGTGACGTGCGGTCCCGGCCACGAGGACGCCGTTCGGCTCGCCACCGCGATCCTGGACGCCCTCGGCGCGGCCCCCGGTTCCGAGCCCGGCGCACGAGAGGTCCTGGTCGCCCTGCGCCGCACAGCGCCGCTCGACGTCTGCCTGCTGCTCGACGACGTGCACGAGGTTCCGGACGGATCACCGGGCGCACAGCTGCTGGAGGCCGTCGCACGCGCACTGCCGGACACCGCACACCTCGTCCTGTCGGGCCGCACCACGCCCGCGCTGCCACTGGCCCGCAGGCAGGCGGCGGGGGAGGTGGCCGCGATCGAGACGGCCGAACTCGCCTTCACCGGCGCCGAGACCGCCGCACTGGCCAGGAGCTTCGGCCGCGAACCCGCCGGAGACCTCCACGGCTGGCCCGCGCTCGTCAGGCTGTCCCTCACGGCCGGGCCCGCCGCGTCGTGGCGTTACGCCGCCGAGGAGGTGCTGAGCCGCCTGCCGCCACGGCTGCGCGACACGTTGGCCGCGCTGGTGGTTCTCAGGTCCGCGACCGCCGAGGAAGTGGGAGCGTTGGCGGCCAACGCCGAGATGGAGCACCTCGTCCGCGAGGTGCCGTTGGTCGACCGGCTCGACGACGGCCGGTATCGCGCCCACGACCTGTGGACGAGCCTCGTGCCCACCGAACACCTGCGGGACAAGGCCGTCGAGGTGCTCACGGCACGAGGAGACCTTGCAGCAGCAGGGCGGGTGGCCTACGAGGCGCACGACTGGCCCCTGCTGGCACGCCTGGCGGTCGAACTGGTGCGCACGACCCTGTCGGTGCTGCCCGGCGCGACGGCCCGGCGGTGGCTCGACGCGGTGCCCGCGCGGCACCGGCGAGAGCCCGCGTTCCTGTTGCTCGAAGCGGCTGTCGTGCACGCGGACGACTTCACCGACCCGTCGATCGACCGCCTGGTGGACCAGGCCTGCGCCGCCATGCTCGACGCCGGCGACCACGAGCAGGCCGCCGCGGCGCTCGGCCAGGCCGTGATCACCGCGCACTCCAGGGGAGATCTGGTCAGGCTGGCCCTGGTGGCTCAACGCGCACAACAGCTCGACGCCACGACCCCGCTTCTGAAGGTGCTCAAGCACAGCGCCGCCGCGGTGGTCGCCGAGCTGGCCGGTGATCCGGAGACGGCGTTGTCCCACCTCGTCCAGGCGCCCACGACCGAGGTGCCGAAGACGTTCGCCGTGTCCACCACGAGGTTCCACGTGCACTGCCTGTCGATGTGCGGACGCGGGCAGGAGGCGGCCGAGCTGGCCGAACGCATGCTGGACGACGACCTGGCCCGCCGGCACGCTGCCGCGGCGCGCTGGTTCGACGGTCAGGCCGTCGAGTTCCCAGGGGAGGACGCCGACAGCACCGCGCGCGGTGAGTTCGTGGCGCGTGCCCTGCACACCGTCATCGCCGCGTCGTTCGGCGAGACCACGACCGAACTGCCCGCCGGCCAGGACAACCCCCGTGACGCGGTGCTAGCCTGCGCGTCGCACGCGGCCGTCGCCGTCACGCGCGGCGAAGAAGACTTGGCACGCAACGTCTACGCGCGGCACCTGGCCCGGTGGCCGCTGGAGATCAGGGTCGCCGAACGGCACCTGAGGCGCTTCCTCACGCTCGGCTACGTGCTCAGCGACGAGCTCCGGGAGCGTTGGGACGACACGGATCTGGGCCCGTCGCACCGCAGGGCGCGGGCGGCCGGGCGAGCGTTTCTCCAGGCACGGCAAGGCGATCTCCGCGACGACCTCGACGAGGAACACGCCCTGTGCTTCCTGCCGCTGCCGTGGTCGGTGGAACTGGCGGCCCGTCTCGCGGCGGTGGGCAGGACGAAGCTGGGCACCTGGCTGGCCGACCGCGTGGGACCGGCGGTCCATCGCCGGTTCCGCGAGCTCACGCGGGATCCGGACCTCGCCGCCGGTGCCACCAGGCTGCTCGCCACCGTGCCCGCACCACCGGACCACCCGATCGGCATCGAGGTCATCGGGCCGATGCGGGTCACCAGGAACGGCCTCGCCGCCGACGCGCCGGAACTGCGCCGCGTCCGCGTCCGCCAGTTGCTGGGCCTGCTGGTGCTGCGACCCGTCGTCACCCGCGACCAGGCGGTGGACCTGCTGTGGCCCGACCACGATCCCGCCGGTGCCGCGCGGAACCTGCGGGTCACCATGACCCACCTCCGGCGGCTGCTGGAGCCGGGACGTGCCGGTGGGGAGGCCAGCTACTGCCTGCGCAGCGACGGCGACAGCATCAGGCTGGTCCGAGGCGGGTTGCTGACCGCGGACCTGTGGTCGTTCCACGAGCTCGGCGAGGCGGACCTGGGAGACGCGGTGGCGTTGTGGCGCGGAGATCCGCTGCCGGACCTGGCAGGGGTGTGCGAGGCGGAGATCGCCCGGATCAGGTCGCGGCACGTGCGCAACCTGCTGGCACTGGGCGAGCTCCGCCTCGTCACGGGAGATCCGGCCGAGGCGCACCAGCTCGCCGATCGGGCGTGGGAGCTGGAGCCGTTCGAACCGCGCGGGCACCGGCTGGCGCTCGCGGCCGCGTTGCGCGCACGGAATCCACAAAGGACTTCGGAGACCCGTGCGCGCGTGCTGGACTCGTTGCGGCAGATCGGAGTTCGGCCCGATCCCGCCACCGAGATCCTGCTGCGGCAGACGGTCAGGGGCAGCTGACCGGGTTCTCCGTGGACGGCGTGCAGAAGTCGAGTCCGGCCTGGCCGTCGCCGTAGTCGTCGGGGTGCAGGTCGCCGGACAGCAGGTCCTCCCCGTCGCCACCGAACAGGTTGTCCTTGCCGGGCTCGCCGTAGACGGTGTCCCGGTCGCCGCCGCCCTGGACGTAGTCCGCGCCCGCCCCGGCGCAGACCAGGTCGTCGCCCTGGCCGCCGTAGATGACGTCGTTGTCGCCGAGGCCGAGGATGATGTCCGCACCGGTGAGCCCGTAGATGACGTCCGGCCCGTTGCTGCCGACGATCACGTCCGGTCCCGGGCCGCCGAAGATGACACCCGAGCCGACGATCGTGGGCACGGCGTTGTAGCAGTCCGCCTGCGTCGGTCTGTTCTGGAACTCCGGCGGCACCTCGTCGGCTGATGCGACCCCCGCGGTGCACAGGCCGATGGCGAGCGCTGCGGCAGCGATGCGCAGTCTCATGGTTGCTTCCCCTCTTCCGTGTCTTGCCAACGGGCAGAAGCGTCACAACCGGGCGTTGCCCGAACGCTAACCGGAGGTCAGGAGGCTTTGTTCATACGAGAGTCGGTTCCCCGCCATGTGCCACGACTACAAACTGTGGTCATGTCGCTCTCTCGTCGTGGGTTCATGGCTGCCGTCGCCGCAGCAGGTGCGGGCACGCTGCTGCCACCGTCGGTGTACGCCGCGTTGGCCCGTGAGCCCCGTGCGGGAGGGTTGCGGGCGATCAAGCACGTCGTGATGCTGATGCAGGAGAACCGTTCGTTCGACCACTACTACGGCACCCTCCGCGGCGTGCGCGGGTTCTCGGACCGCAACGCGCTGAAGGGTGTGTTCGACCAGTCGGGTGTACTGCCGTTCCCGGTGCGTGAGGCGGCGTCCGGTCGCGACATCCAGTACATCGGTGACCTGGACCACAGCTGGAACGGCGGGCACTCGGCGTTGCGCGGTGGGTGGAACGACAACTGGGTGCCGGCGAAGACCGCGGCGACGATGGCGTTCTACACGCGTCAGGACATCCCGTTCCACCACGAGCTCGCGGACACCTTCACGCTGTGCGACGCCTACCACTGCTCGGTGCCGTCCTCGACCTCGCCGAACCGGAACTACTGGGTGTCCGGGTACACGGGCTTCGAGCCGTCGGGTGGCCGTGCGACCGGCAACGCGGCCTACAGCGAGGACACGCACACCGGCTACACGTGGAAGACGTACCCGGAACGCCTTGAGGCGGCGGGGAAGTCGTGGCGGGTCTACCAGGAGTGGGACAACTTCCAGGACAACAACCTGGAGTTCTACGTGCGGTTCAAGGAGATCGCGCGCAAGGTGCTGCCGGCGGGGTTCAAGTCGCTCGACAAGCTGTACGGCACGGGCGACCCGGCGTTGATCGGCTCGCTCGACCTCTCGAAGCTCTCCGCGGCCGAGAAGTCGTTGTACTCGCGCGGGTTGCAGCGGGTGAGGCCGGGCGGGCTCGGGGAGGCGTTCCGCGCGGACGTCACCGAGGGGCGGTTGCCCGCTGTGTCGTACCTGGTTCCGTCCTCTGTGGACTCCGAACACCCCGGGGCGTCGTCGCCCGCCGCCTCCGCGTCGATCACCTACCAGGTGCTGGACGCGCTGGCGTCGAACCAGGAGGTGTGGGAGTCCACGGTCCTGTTCATCACCTATGACGAGAACGACGGCTTCTTTGACCACGTGCCGCCGCCGCGCCCGCCGTTGTCCGTGACGGACGAGTACGTGGGCGACCGGCCGTTGGGGCTCGGCGCGCGCGTGCCGATGACCGTCGTCTCGCCGTGGTCCGTAGGCGGTTACGTGAACTCGCAGGTGTTCGACCACACGTCGATTACGCGGTTCCTTGAGACGTGGACCGGCGTGCGGTCGGAGGAGATCTCCGCGTGGCGCCGGACCGTCGCTGGAGACCTGACCTCGGCGTTCGACTTCGACCGGCGCCGGACGTGGCCCGAGGTCGGCGAGCCCGCCGCCGTGCCGTCCGCGACACCGCGCTGGCGTCCCGCACCTCCGTCCGACCAGAAGATGCCGGAGCAGGAGCCCGGACGGCGGCGTGCGCGCGCCCTTCCGTACCAACCGGACGCTTCGTTGCGCGGCTCTCTGCTGGAGATGTCGAACTCCGGATCGGCGTCCGCGCACTTCGCGCTGTACCCGTACTCGGGCCAGTTCGCGCTCCCGCAGCACTTCGACGTCGCCTCGTCCGAGTCGTTCGAGATCGCGGGTGACCACGACCTCGTGTTGCTGGGCCCCAACGGTTTCCGCCGTGAGTTCGCCGGTACCTCCTCCGGTCATGCGCGAGTCTCGTCGTCGGTGCGCGGATACAGCCGTGTGCTGACGTTGACGTTCGAGAACAGCGGTTCGTCGCGCCTGACGTTCGTGCTGGGGCGGCGTCGTTACGTCGTGAGGCCAGGACATCGGCACGTGATCCCGTGGCTGACAGTCATGAACTCCGGCTGGTACGACCTCACGGTGACCGTGGAGGAGGAACCGAAGTTCCGCCGCCGTCTCTGCGGTCACATCGAGAACGGCCGCGAGTCGATCTCAGGCTAACGTCTGTCCCGTGGAGATCACGGGGGATGAGATCCGGAAGCGGATGGTCGATCACGAGTCGTTGGACCCGTCGGGCTTCCGCCTGACCGGAGCGACGATCACCGGTCAGCTCGACCTGACCGACGTGGTGGCGAAGAAGCCCTTGGTGCTGCGGGACTGCACCACCGAACAGCCGGTGCTGCTCAGCCGCGCCCAGTTCACCCTGCTGGACCTGCGGGGCCTCGTCGCCCCGTCCGTCGAGGCCCGCGGTCTCGCCGTGGACCACCACCTCAGGCTGAGCGGCGCCCGGCTCGGCGCCGGGGAGTCGATCGACGCGCTGCACATGCGCATCGGCGGCAGTGTCTACCTGGACGAGGGCTTCCACGCCGCCGGCTCCGTGACGCTGAGCGGATCCCGCATCTCCGGCGTGCTGATGTGCGGCAGCGGGCGTTTCGAGGCGGGCCTGACCCTGGTCGACCTGCAGATCGGCGACGGCATCTTCCTGAACGAGGGCTGCGACGTCTCCGGCGGCGGCAGGCACGCGGCGGTGCGGCTGCGCGGCACCCGGATCGACGGGCAGATCATCCTCCGCGAGGGCCGCTTCTCCTCCGGCGTCGCGCTGGACCTGCGTCACCTGCGCGTCGGCAAGGACCTGCTCATGCCGTTCGGCGGGATCGACGGCAACGTGCAGCTCGAAGGGCTGACCTACGAGGGCCTGCCGCGCGACGCCACTGTGGACGAATGGCTGTCGTTGCTGTCGTCACGCACCCTCCGCTACTCGGCCCAGCCGTGGGCACAACTGGCCCAGGCGCACCAGGCGGCCGGCCACGAGCGCGACGTGCGACGGATCCGCGTTGCCCAGCAACGCGATCTGCGCCGCCGGGGCCAGCTCTCGCGATGGGGACGCCTCTGGCACCTGGTCCGCGGCGTGACAGTCGGCCACGGCTACCGACCAGGCCTGGCCCTGGTGTGGCTGGCCGGGGTGCTCGCCGCAGCGGTCGGCGTGGTCCTGACCTCCGGCGCCGTCCGCTGCTCCGTCGTGGAGCAGGTCGGCTACGCCCTCAACGTGGCGACGCCGCTGGTCAAGGTGGACGCCGCCCGCTGCACCGTTGACACCGCCGCGCCCACCGGCCAGTTCGTCCTCGGCGTCACCTGGCTGCTGCAGATCCTGGCCTGGGCCTTCGCCACCCTGTTCGTGGCGGGCTTCACCGGTTTGGTGAGGCGCAACGCGTGACTGTCGGGGGTGTCTGATACACCAGGAGGCATGAGCGCGAAGACCGGAGCGAGAAAAGGGGAGCGGGTCCCCGCGGAGTCGCTGCCGGTCGCCCGGATCGTGGTGGACGTCCCCCTGGCCCACCTGGACCGCCCCTTCGACTACGCGGTTCCGTCCGAACTGGACGAAACCGCCGTCCCCGGCTGCCGAGTCCGAGTGCGCTTCGCGGGCCAGCTGGTCGACGGCTACCTCCTGCAGCGCGCCGAGAAGTCCGAGTACGGCAAGAAACTCGCCTTCATCGAGAAGGTCGTGTCCGCGGAACCGGTGCTGGCCCCCGAGATCGCCGCACTGGCCCGCGCGATCGCCGACAGGTACGCGGGCGGCATGATCGACGTGCTGCGCCTGGCCATCCCGCCCCGCCACGCCAGAGCGGAGGCCGCCGCGTCACCGGAACCACCTCCGCTCCCACAACTCCCGGCGTGGGTGCCCGAAACGCCGGACCTGGCGCCACCGTCGGACGAGGCCGCGGAGGGCACGCCGCACGAGGTGCCGGCTGCCGTCGTGCTCGCACCGACGCTCGACGCGCGCCCGCCCGCCGACCCCGCTGAGCCTTCCGTCGCCGAAGCCTCGACCGCCGGACCCTCGGCTCCCGACTCCACCCCGCCCGCCGACTCGTCCCACACCGCCGACTCGTCCCACACCGCCGAGTCCTCCCACACCGCCGAGTCCCCAGACTTGGCGGCCCCCGCCTCCGGACCCTCAGCTTCCGCCCTCACCCCGCCCCCCAACCCCGTCCTGCCCGCCGACTCCGCCCTGCCCACCCCGGCTGCCCATCCCACATCGGCCGCCGCCGACTCCGTTCAACCCACCTCGGCCGCCCAGCCCACCCCCGCCGACTCCGCTCAGCCCACCCCGGCCGCTCAGCCCACCCCGGCCGCCCCCGAGCCCGCCACCGAGTCCCCCTCCACCTCTGCTTCCGAGCCCGCCGCCGAGCACACCGCCTCCCTTCCCTCGCCTCCCCGCTCGCAGCTGCCGCCCGTCCCCGCTGACGCCTGGTCCCGCTACCCCCGCGGCCCCAAGTACCTGGAGGCCCTGCGCGAGGGCCGCCCCGCCCACGCCGTCTGGCAGGCCCTGCCCTCCGAGGACTGGCCCGCCCGCCTGGCCGAGGCCGCCGCCGCGGTCGCGTCGTCCGGGCGTGGTGTCGCGATCGTGGTGCCCGACCACCGCGACCTCGCCCGTGTCGCCGAGGCGTGCGGCAGGCTCATCGAAGGCGTGGTGACCCTGTCGGCCGATCTCGGCCCGTCGGAGCGCTACAAGCGCTGGCTGGCCGTGCGGCGCGGTGTGGCGCGGGTGGTGGTCGGCACGCGTGCCACGGCGTTCGCGCCGGTTCGGGATCCCGGGCTGCTCGTCGTGTGGGACGACGGGGACGACCTGCACGTCGAGCAGCGGTCGCCGTATCCGAACGTGCGCGACGTGCTGGTGCAACGCGCGCACATGACGGGTGCGGCGTTGCTGATCGGCGGGTTCGCGCGGACGGCCGAGGCGCAGCTGCTGGTCGAGACGGGCTGGGCGCACGAGATCGTGGCGTCGCGCGAGACGTTGAGGTCCGTGGCGCCGCGCGTGGTGGCGGTGGGCGACAACGAGTGGCAGGACGTCAAGGACTCGGCCGCCCGCACGGCGCGGTTGCCGTCCATCGCGTTCGACGCGGCGCGGTTCGCCCTCGCCGACTCGCCGGTGCTGATCCAGGTGCCGCGTCGCGGGTACGTGCCGTCGCTCGCCTGCGGTCAGTGCCGGGGGCCGGCGCGGTGCCGCCGGTGCGCGGGGCCGCTGGCGTTGCCCGGCGGGACCCAGGACGGGCTGCCGAAGCCCGCGTACTGCCGGTGGTGCGCCGCGACGGAGGCCGGGTTCCGGTGTCCGACGTGCGGGTCGCGCAAGCTGCGCGGGCAGATCATCGGGGCCAGGCGCACGGCGGAGGAGCTCGGGCGGGCGTTTCCCGGGCATCCGGTGCGGACCAGCGGTGCCGACGAGGTGCTGACGAAGGTGCCGGGCAAGCCCGCGCTCGTGGTTGCCACGCCGGGCGCCGAACCCGTGGCCGAGGGCGGCTACGGCGCGGTCCTGCTGCTCGACGGGTGGGCGTTGCTGGGCAGGGCCGACCTCAGGGCCTCCGAGGAGGCGCTGCGGAGGTGGATGACGGCCGCGGGACTGGTGCGGCCCGGCAACGGGCGCGTGGTCGTGATCGCGGACTCGAGTCTGACGCCGGTGCAGGCCCTCGTCCGCTGGGACCCGGTGTGGCACGCGGCCACCGAGCTCGCCGCGCGCACCGAGCTCGGGTTTCCGCCGGCGGTCAGGATGGCGACCGTCGACGGCACCCCGGACGCGGTGAACGCCATGCTCGACGAGCTGCGGCTGCCGCCCACCGGCGAGGTCCTCGGGCCCGTGCCGCTGGGCGACGACGAGACGAAGGAACGCGCGCTGGTCCGGGTCTCGCGCGCCGAGGGCCGTCAGCTGGCCGCCGTGCTGGCCGACGCGCAGGCCGTGCGGACGGCGCGCAAGGAGCAGGAGCTGGTGCGGATCAAGCTCGACCCGCTGGAGGTGCTGTAGTCAGCTCCAGAAGTGGGAGCGCAGGCCCGCGACGTTCTCGCGGATGTCCTCGTCGGTGAGCTTCTCGTACTCGAGGTACTCGCTCATGTACGTCATGAGCTCGTTGCGCTCGGGGTGCTGCTCGCCCGCGATCACGTGCGCCGTCGTGCCCGCGATGCCCGCCGGGAACAGCAGGAAGCCGTCGAGGCCCGCCATGGTGTCGAAGGAGGCGTTCTTGGCCTCCCACAGCGTCCAGACGTCGTCCTCGCGGCCGCACTCGGCCAGGAGCAGCGCGGCGAGCACCAACGCCTCGCGCACGCCCCAGCCTTCCTGGTGCGAGGCGGTCTCCTCGGCGAGGAGGTGGCGCAGCAGATCGGCGTCGCCCTCGCGGCGTTCGCGCAGCAGGAGGTGCAGCGCCTCCTCGCGGTCGGCCTCGTCGAGCGGGGTGTTCGTGAAATCGGTTCGCAACTGGTCAAGATCGATCGACACGCCCGCACCTTAGGCCTTCCTCAAGGGGTGTTGCCATCCGGTCACAACGGAGTAGAAGTTTCCGCATGTTGCGAACGGTCGCTGTGTTGACACTCTCCGTCGTAATGGTCGCTCCTGCTCCGGCAGGCGCGGCGGAACCATCGCCACGCGTTCCCGAACAGGTGGGCTGGGGAGGCGCCGTCTCGAGCGTCGACCCCGACGCGTCCCAGATCGGCATCGACGTGCTCCGCCGCGGTGGCAACGCCGTCGACGCCGCCGTCGCCACCGCCGCCGCGCTCGGCGTCACCGACCCGTTCAGCGCGGGCATCGGCGGCGGCGGGTTCTTCGTCCACTACGACGCCCGCACCGGCCGCGTGTCCACTTTGGACGGCCGTGAGACGGCGCCGCGTTCCGCGACCGACCAGCTCTTCGTGGAGAACGGCCAGCCGCTGCCGTTCGCCGAGGCCATGACCAGCGGCAAGTCCGTCGGCGTTCCCGGCACGCCCAAGACGTGGCAGCAGGCGCTGCGCAAGTGGGGCACGCTCGACCTGCGCGGGGCCATGGCGCCCGCGGAAGCGTTGGCGCGGCGCGGTTTCGTCGTCGACCAGACGTTCAACTCGCAGATCGCGAACAACGCCGCCCGCTTCGCCGACTTCACCTCGACGCGCGACCTCTACCTGCCCGGTGGTCAGCCGCCGGCGGTCGGCAGCACGTTCCGCAACCCGCAGCTCGCCGACACCTACCGAGAGCTCGCCCGCACCGAGCTTGCGTCGCTGTACGGCGGCGCGGTCGGCCGCGACCTGGTGAACACGGTGCGCAAGCCCCCGGTCGTGCCCGGCTCCACCCGCAACGTCCGCGCCGGCGACATGCAGCTCTCCGACCTGGCCCGCTACCAGGTCGAACGCCGCGACCCGACGCACACCCGCTACCGCGGCCTCGACGTCTACGGCATGGCCGCGCCGTCGTCCGGCGGCACGACCGTCGGCGAGGCGCTCAACATCCTGGAGTCGACCGACCTCTCGAAGGCCTCCGACGTCCAGTACCTGCACCGCTTCATCGAGTCGACCAAGCTCGCCTTCGCCGACCGCCTGCGCTGGGTCGGCGACCCGGCCTTCTCCCGCGTGCCGACCGAGGGCCTGCTCTCGCAGAAGTTCGCCGACAGCCGCGCGTGCCTGATCAAGCCCGACGCCGTGCTGCCCGCCCCGCAGCCCGCCGCCGACCCGCGCGACCCCAAGGCCTGCGAAGCCACCGCCGGAACGTCCGCCCAGCGCGAGGACGCCGAACGCACCACGCACCTCACCACGGCCGACCGCTGGGGCAACGTCGTCGCCTACACCCTGACCATCGAGGCGGAGGGCGGCAGCGGCATCGTCGTGCCGAACCGCGGCTTCCTGCTCAACAACGAGCTCACCGACTTCGAGTTCGTCGCCCCGAACCCGGCCGTCCCGCACCCGAACCTCCCCGGCCCCGGCAAGCGCCCGCGCTCGTCCATGGCCCCGACGATCGTCCTCGACCACGGCAAGGTCGTGCTCGCCGTCGGTTCACCGGGCGGCGCCACCATCCTCACCACGGTCACCCAGATCCTGACCGGACGCCTGGACCGCAAGCTGTCCCTGCTCGACGCCGTGGCGGCCCCGCGAGCCTCCCAGCGCAACGCCGCCACCACCCCGGCGGAAGCGGCGTTCATCGCCGCCTCGACCACAGCGGGCCTGCAGGCCATCGGCCACAGGTTCAGCCAGAACGCCGAGATCGGCGCCGCCACCGCGGTCGAACGCACCAAGGACGGCCGCTGGCGCGCGGTCGCCGAGCCGACGCGCCGCGGAGGCGGTGCGGCCCGCGTGGTGAAGGTGGGCTGAGCCACCGCACTCCAGAACGCCGAAGGGGCCGTACCGCACGTCGGTCCGGCCCCTTCAGCTGTGTCGCGATCAGTTGTTCGTGCGGCCGTCGATGCGTTCGCGGATGAGGTCGGCGTGGCCGTTGTGCTGCGCGTACTCCTCGATCAGGTGGATGTAGAGCCAGCGCACCGACATCTCGCCCCACCTCGCGTGCACGAAGGTGTCGTCGAGGTCCCGCGTGGCGGCCGCCACGCGGGCCTCCGCCATCTCGGCGACGAGCTCGGCGTACTCGGCCTCGGCGCGGGCCGGGTCCAGGTCCTCGAAGGCGCCGTCCTGGCTGCCCGGCGCGCTGTGGCGGGGCTTCACGTCCTGGCCGGCCAGGCGGACGCGGAACCACATCCGCTCCACGTCGGCGAGATGGCGGACCAGGCCCAGCAGGGTGAGGTTCGACGGCGGCGCGGACGCCTCGGCCAGTTGCTCACCGGTGAGGCCCGCGCAGTTGTGCAGGAACGTGGCCCGATGACGGTCGAGCCACGCCTCCAGCATCGGGCGCTCCGGACCGACGAGCGGTTCCTCGGTGATGTCGACTTCGGGTGCCGTCCAGGTCATGACCTCATGATCGCTCCAGACCACCCTCGTAGACGACCTCTCCGGCGGAGTTGCGCCCCACGAGGTGCAGACGGTCCTCGTAGTTGAGGCTGCTGTCCCCCGCGACGACGGGGACAGCAGCCAGGAAGTGCCCGTCCACCACGTCCGCGGTCACCGCTTCTCCTTCTTCGATCGACACCTCGACGGTGTCGATCGAACGCTTGATGCGTCCAACGACCACAAGCGCCGACTTGGAGCCGTGGGACGTGATCAGGACGGGCTTCTCGGGTTTCGGGAGGCTGGGGAGGTGTTCCCAGTGGGGCTCGGGAACGCCGGGCCCGAAGACGCAGGTGGCCCACGCGTCGTGCTCGCGGTGGGCGAGCAGCACGCCCTCTCGCTGATCGAGACCCGATATCAGAAGTGGTGACCAGTTCTGGAGGTCTTCGGCGTTCGCTCCGCTCCGGTACGAGGAGTCGGTGCACCTGGCGATCACGTTCGTCGCCGTCCAGGGATCGGGGTCACCGCTCTCGAAGCTCTGGGACTGGGCCATAGACCCCTCGGGGACGTCCGCCATGGGGATGATCCGGTCGTCGAAGACGAGATCGGTGTAGATGTCCTTGTAACTGGTGTCCACGACGAAGAAGTGCGGTGTGACCACACCGACCGTGGTCTTGGCGCCTGGGGAGGCGATGTCCTGCCTCAAGCGGGCCTGCACCGTTCGCGCGCCCTTCGGCGGAACCCCCGCGATGATCCCGAAGGTGCGGAAGGTGACCGTGCCCTCCTGCAGAGCGGCGGGCCGGAAGCTCTGGGACGCGACGAACGCCTTGGACCGGGTGAGCTCGCAGAAGCGCCCGTCCCTGCCTGCCAGGACCTTGCTCAGGCCGAGTTCCACCATCTCGGAGGACTGCCAGTCCTGGTCACCCAGGGCGGTCCGGCAGCGCGCCAGGTCCATGCCGGACGGTGTGATCACGCCTTCGCTGCCGGGACGAGCGTGCTGCATGAACGGCTGCGTGACGAACTGGGCGGCGGCGACACCGCCCGCGATCAGGAGCACCACGGCCGCCACGGCCAGCGGGGCGCGGCCTCGGCGTGCGGAGGAGCCGGCGGCCTCGGTGAAGTCCGGGCGCATGCGCTCCTTGACGTCGGCGGGCAGTGTGCGGCGGGGTGGCAGGTCGAAGGCCATCACTGCACCTCCAAGGTGTCGTAGGACAGTTGCTTGCGCAGGCGGGAACGGGCGCGCGAGATGCGGGACCGGACGCTCGCCTCCGCGACCCCCAGAACCTCGGCGGCCTGCGCGGTGGACAGCTCGCCGAACAGGACCAGTTCCACGGCCTCGCGTTCGGCGCGGGGGAGGCGTTCGACGGCCTCCAGCACCTCGCGCAGACGGGCCTCGTCGTCGAGGGACGCGGCGACGTCGTCGGCGTGGTCGCGCTGCACGTCGTTGCGCGGCACGCGGTGCAGCAGCCGGGTGAACCGCGCCTTGCGGCGGAACTCCGAACGTGCCAAAAAACCCGCGACGGTGAACAGCCACGGCAGCGCGCTGTCACGCACGAGTGTCATCTCGGCGCGGCGGCGCCACGCGGTCATGAACGTCGCCGACGTCAGGTCCTCCGCCGTCGACCACGACGCGGTCAGCCGGTAAGCGTGGTTCCACACCGCCTCGGCGTAGCGGTCGTAGAGCACGCTGAACGCGTGCTCGTCGCCGCGTGCCCACAGGTCGGCGTCCGACGGGGCGTCCTCACGCACGCCGGCCG
Source organism: Lentzea sp. NPDC058436 (assembly GCF_042721515.1). Taxonomy (NCBI): domain Bacteria; kingdom Bacillati; phylum Actinomycetota; class Actinomycetes; order Pseudonocardiales; family Pseudonocardiaceae; genus Lentzea; species Lentzea sp. NPDC058436. The sequence goes on along the minus strand of NZ_JBHXLF010000003.1, from coordinate 295,360 downwards.
CCCCCTCCCAGATCGGTCGCATCAGCCTCATGACCTGGAGGTGTCCACCTTCCGGCCGAGTGTTGCACCCGATCTTCCTACCTCGGGCTGATGCTGTCTCGATACTGCGAGACGATGTGGGCTGACCTGCGCGAACGGCACAGTTGACGCCATGACGACGACTACCGCCTCCAGCGCCCCGGTTGCCCACATCGACTTCCACGCGCTGCTGCGTCCCGTGCTGACGGCGCTGCGCTTCACCGGCCACTTCGTCCTGGCACTGGTGGGCGTGATCTTCCTCGGCAGCGCGTCCGAGCACTGACCGCGCTCCTCGTAGACTGGCCCCCAGTCCACACGAGGAGCACTGCGTGACCGTCCAACCCATCCGCCTGTTCGGCGACCCCGTGCTGCGCACAGCGGCCACCGAGGTCGTCGACTTCGACAAGGAACTGCGCACCCTGGTCAAGGACCTGTGGGACACGATGCAGAACGCGGGCGGAGCGGGCCTCGCCGCGCCCCAGCTCGGTGTCGGACTGCGGGTGTTCACCTACCACTGCGACGGTTTCGCCGGCCACCTCGTCAACCCCACGTGGGACGTCGTGGGCGAGGAGATGCAGGACGGCTCCGAGGGCTGCCTGTCCATCCCCGGCATGTCGTGGGACTGCAAGCGCCACCTGCACGTCGTGGCCAAGGGCTGGAACATGCACGGTGAGCCCGTCGAGGTCGAAGGCACCGAGACGCTGGCCCGCTGCATCCAGCACGAGTCGGACCACCTCGACGGGGTGATGTTCCTCGACCGCCTCGACGCCGAGACCCGCAAGAAGGCCATGCGGGAAATCCGGCAGGCCGAGTGGTTCGACGGTACGGTTCCCACCTTGAAGCAGAGCCCGCACCCACTCTTCGGCAGGTCCAGCTGACCATGCGACTCGTGTTCGCCGGCACGCCCGAGGTCGCACTGCCCTCGCTGCGCGCCTTCATCGACTCCTCCCGCCACGACGTCGTCGCCGTGGTCACCCGCCCCGACGCCCCCTCCGGCCGCGGCCGCAGACTCGAACGCTCCCCGGTCGGCGCGCTCGCCGACGAGCACGGCATCGAGGTCCTCACCCCCGCCAAGGCGGGAGACCCCGAGTTCCTGGAGCGCCTGCGCGCGCTGGAACCCGACCTCTGCCCGGTCGTCGCCTACGGCAACCTGCTCCCGCAGCGCACCCTCGACGTCCCGAAGTTCGGCTGGGTCAACCTCCACTTCTCCGTGCTGCCCGCGTGGCGCGGCGCCGCGCCGGTGCAGGCCTCCGTGCGCAACGGCGACGACATCACGGGCGCCTCGACGTTCCGCATCGTCAAGGAGCTCGACGCGGGCCCGGTGTTCGGCGTGGTGACCGAGAAGGTGCGCGAGCGCGACACCTCCGGCGACCTGCTGACCCGCCTGTCGATCTCGGGAGCCGACCTGCTGCTGTCCACTGTGGACGGAATTGAGGACGGCACTCTGCGTGCCGTCGAGCAGCCCTCCGACGGCGTCACCTACGCCGCGAAGATCGCCGTCGAGGACGCGCGCCTCGACTTCACCACGCCCGCCACGGCCGTCGACCGCCTGGCGCGCGCCGTGACGCCGGACCCCGGCCCGTGGGCCGAGTTCCGCGGCGAGCGGCTCAAGCTCGGCCCCGTGACGCCCGTGGCCGACGTGACGCTGCCGGCGGGCGAGGTGCTCGTCGAGCGCAAGCGCGTGCTCGTCGGCACCGCGACCACCGCTGTGGCCCTCGGTGAGGTGCAGGCGCAGGGCAAGAAGCGCATGGCCGCCACCGACTGGGCGCGTGGCGTGCGGATCGAAGCAGGGGAGCGCATCGCATGACGGCCCTCCGCCCGAGCCTGGCCGGTGTTGCCGGTGGGCGGGGCGCGGACGTGAGACGGGGCTCGGACGTGTTGCACGGTGCCTCCGGGCGGTTGGGGACGGACCTGGTGCGCGTTGCGCGCGGGTGGCCGGGCACGATCGCGGCGCGCGTCGCTGGTGGGCGCCGGGTAGCGGACGTGCTCCGTGCCGGTCGTGAACTGCGGGACATGGGCGTGGTGCGCGCCGCGAACGAGTGGCTGGGCACGGGTGTGGTGCGGGTGGCGCAGGACACGGCCGTGGTGCGTGTCGGCCGAGAGCCGCAGGGCACGGGCGTGGTGCGCGTTGGTCGAGAGCCGCGGGGCACGGCCGTGGTGCGTGTTGGCCGGGAGTTGCAGGACACGGCCGTGGTGCGCGTTGTGCGTGAGCGGCAGGACATGAATGCGGCATGGGTGCACCGTGCCGTCGCAGGGGAGCCCGAGACAGTGGAGTACACCGCATGACCAACCACTCGCGAGGCGCTTCCAAGCCGTCCCGCCCGAGCAGGCCTCACCCGCCGCGCCGGCGCACCGGGCCCTCCCGGCCACCCGTGGAGGACCCGGCGCGCCTTGCCGCGCTGGAGACCTTGCGCGCTGTGCGGCAGCGTGACGCGTACGCGAACCTTGTGCTGCCGCAGATGCTTCGCGACCGTCGCATCACCGGTCGTGACGCGGCGCTGGCCACCGAGCTCACCTACGGTGCGGCGCGAGCCCAGGGGCTGCTCGACGCCGTCATCGAGGCCTGCTCGGACCGCCCGCTGTCCGAAGTGGACGGCTCGGCGCTCGACGCGTTGCGGCTGGGTGCGTATCAGCTGCTGCGCACCCGGATTCCGTCCCACGCCGCGGTCGCCTCGACCGTCGACCTCGTGCGGGCCGAGCTCGGGTCCGGCATCGCCGGCTTCGTGAACGCCGTCCTGCGCCGTGTGGCGGAGCAGGACGAGGCCGCCTGGGTCGACGAGCTGGCACCGGACCCGGACACCGACCCGATCGGCAACCTGGCCTTCACCCACGCGCACCCGCGCTGGATCGCGCAGGCGTTCGCGGAGGCCCTCGGCAGCCGCGAGGAGCCGCTGAAGCTTGCCCTTGAGGCCGACGACGCCCGCCCGGCCGTGCATCTGGTCGCACGGCCCGGCGAGGTGAGCTCCGACGAGCTCGCCGCCATCACGGGCGGCGACGTGGCGCCGTACTCGCCTTACGGGGTGCACCTGGAGGCGGGCGCGGGCGACCCGGGCGATCTCGAGCCCGTCCGGGAGCGCCTCGCCAACGTCCAGGACGAGGGCAGCCAGCTGTGTGCGTTGGCCCTGACGCGCGCGTCGCTTGAGGGCACTGATGACCGCTGGCTGGACCTCTGCGCGGGCCCTGGCGGCAAGGCCGCCCTGCTGGCCGCACTGGTCGGCCTCGAAGGTGGCGAGCTGATCGCCGTCGAGAAGGCGCCCCACCGCGCCGAGCTCGTGCGCAAGATCACCTCCGGCCTGCCGGTCACCGTGGAGGTGGCCGACGGCCGCGAGACCGACTTCCTGGAAGGGGCGTTCGACCGCGTTCTCGTCGACGCGCCCTGCACCGGTCTCGGTGCCCTGCGCAGGCGCCCGGAGGCGCGGTGGAGGCGCCAGCCCGCCGACGTCGGCACGCTCACGAAGCTGCAGCGGGAGCTGCTCACCGAGGCGTTGCGACTGGTGCGTCCTGGCGGCGTCGTGGCTTATGTCGTGTGCTCACCTCATCTCTCGGAGACCGTGGGGGTGGTGACGGACGTCGCGAAGCGGACCGGGGCCGAAGTGCTGGACACGCGGGAGCTCTTCCCGGGAGTTCCGGACCTCGGGGAAGGCCCGCACGTCCAGCTCTGGCCCCATCTGCACGGCACCGACGCGATGTTCTGCGCGGTGCTGCGACGCCCTGTTTGAGCGCTCGTGAAGGACGCTAGCGACGGGGTCTGACAGCAAAGGGCCCCGTCGGCCCGCAAAGGGGCACTACGGCTCCGGGATTCACTGAGTCGGGTGACGGCAGGGGGTGCGGGATGCCCATCGTCCTGGTGACCGGGATGTCGGGCACGGGGAAGTCGACCGCGCTGGAACTGTTGGCGCGCAGGGGATATCGCACCGTGGACACCGACTACGGCGACTGGATCGACCGCACCGGCGAACCGCGGTGGCGCGAGGACCGGATCGACGCCCTGATCGCCGGGCACGAGAAGTCGAAGGAGCCGTTGTTCCTCGCGGGCACGGTGGTCAACCAGGCGGTGTTCTACCCCAGGTTCGACGAGGTCGTGCTGCTCAGCGCACCGATCGGCACCCTCCTCGACCGCGTCGCGACCAGGACGACCAACCCGTTCGGCACCACCGCCGAGGACCGCGAACGGATCATCGCGAACACCCGCGAGGTCGAGCCGTTGCTGCGCGAGTCCGCCACCGCCGAGATCGACACGCGGCTGCCACCGGATCTCGTCGCGGACCGTCTGGCAGCGCTCGCCGGGCCGCCGGGACGCCCGGCCTAGGATCGTCCACATGACACGTGGGCTGCTCGGACTGGTCGCCAGCGGCTGCGGTGGCGTCGAAAGCTGGTTCCGCACCGAACTGGCGCAACCGGCCAGGGACAGGGGTTGGCAGCTCGCCATCACCTTCACGCCGGCGGTCGCCCCGTGGTTCGAGGAGGCCGGAGAGTTGGAGAAGCTCCAAGCCCTCACCGACCTCCCGATCCGCTGGGAGCCGAGGATGCCCGGCCAGCCCAAGCCCTACCGGACGCCGGACGCGTTCATCTTCGCCCCCGCCAGCGCGAACTCCGTGGCCAAGCTGGCCCTGGGCATCGGCGACAACCAGGCCCTGACCGCGCTGAACGAGGCCATCGGCGTCGAGGACTGCAGGGTCGTCGTCCTGCCCCAGGCCAACGCGGACAAGCGCCGTCACCCGATGTGGGAGACGCACGTCACGACGCTCACCGAGGCGGGTGTCGTCGTGGTCTCGGACGTGCCTCCCGGCAGGCTGCTCGACCTGTTGGACACCTAGACTTCACCCTTGTGGTCCACACGCCGATGATCGCCCCCAGCATCCTGTCCGCCGACTTCGCGCGCCTCGCCGACGAGCTCGCCGCGGTGCCCACGTCGGACTGGATCCACGTCGACGTCATGGACAACCACTTCGTGCCGAACCTGACCCTCGGCCTGCCGGTGGTGAAGTCGCTGCTCAAGGTGACCGACATCCCGATCGACTGCCACCTGATGATCGAGGACCCCGACCGCTGGGCCATCGGCTACGCGGAGGCGGGCGCGTACAACGTCACCGTGCACGTCGAGGCGGCGAACGACCCGGTCGCACTGGCCAAGAACCTGAGGGCGGCGGGCAGCAAGGCCGGTCTGAGCATCAAGCCCGGCACCCCGCTGGAGCCGTACGTCGAGGTCCTCAAGCACTACGACACGCTGCTGGTGATGTCGGTCGAGCCCGGCTTCGGCGGCCAGAGCTTCATGGCGGACGTGCTGGACAAGGTCCGCCAGGCCCGCCACCTCGTCGACACCGGGCACCTCAAGCTGGTCGTGGAGATCGACGGCGGCATCAACGCCGACACGATCGAACAGGCCGCGCAGGCCGGTGTGGACTGCTTCGTCGCGGGCTCCGCGGTGTACGACGCCGCCGACCCCGGCAAGGCGGTCGAGGCACTGCGTGCTTCGGCGGCCCGTGCCCAAGGGGATCGGACGACGTGACTCCCGAGGACGCGATGGTGCTCGCCATCGCGGAGAGCGAACGGGTGCGGGGCACCACCAGTCCCAACCCGCCGGTCGGCTGCGTGATCCTGGACGAAAGCGGCGAAGCGGTCGGCTTCGGCGGCACGCAGCCCGTCGGCGGTTCGCACGCCGAGGTCATGGCTCTCAAAGAGGCGGGCACGAAGGCGCAGGGCGGCACGGCCGTGGTCACCCTTGAGCCGTGCGCGCACTACGGCCGCACACCGCCGTGCGCCGAAGCACTCATCGCGGCGGGCATCAAGCACGTCGTCCACGCCATCAGCGACCCCAACCCGAGGGCGTCAGGCGGCGCGGACCTGCTGAGGCAGTCCGGGGTCACGGTCGAGAGCGGCGTTCTCGCGCAGGAAGTCAGCAGGGGACCCCTCAGGGCGTGGTTGCACTACGCGCGCACGGGCCGTCCGCACGTCACGTGGAAGTACGCGGCCTCGCTCGACGGCCGGATCGCCGCCCAGGACGGCACCAGCCAGTGGATCAGCTCGGAGACCTCCCGCACGGAGGTCCACGACCTGCGCGCGAAGCTCGACGCGATCGTCGTCGGCTCGAACACGGTCAGGCTCGACGACCCGGCGCTGACCGCCAGGGACGCCGCAGGAATGCCGTTGGCCCGTCAGCCGTTGCCGGTGGTCGTGGGCATGAGCGACCTGCCGGTTGGAGCGAAGCTCCAGCACACCGCGCTACACCTTCGGACGCACGAACCGGACGACGTGCTGGACGCTCTCGCCGAGCAGGGGGTGGTCGACGTGCTGCTGGAGGGCGGCCCGACGCTGGCAGGCGCGTTCTGGCGGGCCGGCAGGGTCGACCGCGTGCTCGCCTACATCGCGCCCGCGCTGCTCGGGGCGGGTCCCGCCGCGGTGCTGGACGCGGGCGTGTCGACCATCACGGACGCTGTCCGGTTGGCCGTGGAAGAGTTCACCATGAGCGGGCCGGACTTGCGGATCAGCGCGGTTCCGCAAACTTAGGAGGAGCGGTGTTCACCGGGATCGTCGAGGAACTCGGCCACGTCGTAGCGACGGAGGACCTGCCGGACGCGGCACGGGTCCGCATCGCCGGGCCGATCGTCACCAGCGACGCGAAGCACGGCGACTCCATCGCGGTGAACGGCGTCTGCCTCACCGTCGTGGAGGTGCGGGACGGCGCGTTCACCGCCGACGTGATGCGCGAGACCCTCAACCGCAGCAGCCTCGCGAAGCTCGCCGAGGGCGACAAGGTCAACCTGGAGCGCGCGGCCGCGGTCGGCCAGCGCCTCGGTGGCCACATCGTGCAGGGTCACGTCGACGGCACGGGCTCGATCCTCGCGCGGGAGAAGGCCGAGCACTGGGAGATGGTCCACATCGGACTCCCGCCCAGCCTCGCCCGCTACATCGTGGAGAAGGGGTCGATCACGGTCGACGGCGTCTCGCTGACGGTGGTCACCGTCTCCGAGGACCAGTTCACCGTGAGCCTGATCCCGACCACCCTCGAACTCACCACGCTCGGGCACCGCCTGCCCGGCGACCTGGTGAACCTGGAGGTCGACGTGCTGGCGAAGTACGTTGAACGACTGGCGATCCCGCACCTGCGGGCCATCGCGGGCGAGGAGGCCCAGTGAGCACCGACTTCGCCGAGATCGAGCGCGCGATCAAGGACGTCGCCGCCGGACGGCCCGTGGTCGTCGTGGACGACGAGGACCGCGAGAACGAGGGCGACCTGATCTTCGCCGCCGAGAAGGCGACGCCGGAACTGCTCGCGTTCATGGTCCGCTACACGTCCGGTTACGTCTGCGTGGCGCTGACGGACTCCGACTGCGACCGCCTCGACCTGCCGCCGATGTACCACACGAACCAGGACCAGCGCGGCACCGCGTACACGGTCACCGTGGACGCCCGCGAGGGCATCAGCACCGGCATCTCGGCCGCCGACCGCGCCCGCACGATCCGGTTGCTCGCCGACCCGACGTCGAAGGCCAACGACTTCAACCGGCCCGGTCACGTGGTTCCGCTGCGCGCCAGGGACGGTGGCGTGCTGCGCCGCCCCGGCCACACCGAGGCGTCCATCGACCTGGCGCGTCTCGCGGGCCTGTCGCCCGCCGGCGTGCTCTGCGAGATCGTGTCGCAGAAGGTCGAGGAGGACATGGCCCGCCGCGACGAGCTGGAGGTGTTCGCGGCCGACCACGACCTCGCGCTGATCACGATTGCCGACCTCATCGCGTACCGCCGCCGGGTCGAGACCCAGGTCGAACGCGCCGCCGAGGCGCGAATCCCGACCGCGCACGGCGTGTTCACCGCGTTCGGCTACGACAGCCTGCTCGACGGCATCGAGCACGTCGCGATGGTCTACGGCGAGATCGGCGACGGCGAGGACGTGCTGGTGCGCGTGCACTCCGAGTGCCTCACCGGTGACGTGCTCGGCTCGCTGCGCTGCGACTGCGGCCCGCAGCTGGACGCGGCGCTGGAAGCCGTTGCGGCACAAGGCCGTGGCGTCGTGCTGTACATGCGCGGTCACGAGGGCCGTGGCATCGGCCTGATGCACAAGCTGCAGGCGTACCAGCTGCAGGACCAGGGCGCGGACACCGTGGACGCGAACCTCGTGCAGGGCCTGCCCGCCGACGCGCGCGACTACGGCACGGGTGCGCAGATCCTCGTGGACCTCGGCATCAAGTCCATGCGGCTGCTGACGAACAACCCGGCCAAGCGCGTCGGACTGGAGGCCGGATACGGTCTCCGTGTGCTGGACCGGGTGCCGCTGCCGATCTCCCCGAACCCGGAGAACCTGCGGTACCTGCGCACCAAGCGCGACCGGATGGGCCACGAACTGTCTCAGCTGGAGCAGTACGAGGCCGTTGTTTCCGCTACGGAGGACCAGGAATGAGCGGCGAGGGCCGTCCAGAGCAGACGAAGCTCGACGGCAAGGGCCTGAGCGTCGCCATCGCGGCGACGCGCTGGCACACCAAGATCACCAACCAGCTCGTCGAGCGCGCCCTCAAGGCCGCGCAGGACGCGGGCTGCGCCGACACGACCGTCGTGCGCGTGGCGGGAGCGATCGAGCTTCCCGTCGTGGTGCAGGAACTCGCGCGGCACCACGACGCCGTGGTCGCGCTGGGCGTCGTCATCCGCGGTGGCACCCCGCACTTCGAGTACGTGTGCGACTCGGTGACCGACGGGCTCACGCGCGTCGCGCTGGACGAGTCCACGCCCGTCGGCAACGGCGTGCTGACGACCGACACCGAGGAGCAGGCCCTGGCCCGCGCCGGTCTGCCGGACTCGGTGGAGGACAAGGGCTACGAGGCGACCGTCGCCGCGATCGACACCGCACTGGTGCTGCGCGGCCTCCGTCAGCCCTGGACCGAGCGAGATTTCGAGTGATGACGTCCATCGTGTTGCGCCCCAAGAAGATCCGCCGAGTCGCGTGGGCGTGCGCGGTCGGCCTCGTCGCCGTCTTCACGGTGGTGGGCCTGCTGCTGGGCGACACCCCGACCGGCGTGATCTTCCGGACCTCCGACCAGGTCGCCATGATCCTGCTGGGCTTCCTGCTGGCGGGCGGTGTGCTGCTGCTGACCCGTCCGCGCGTCACCGCCGACGAGGCGGGTGTCGACGTGCGCAACGTCGTGACGTCGCACCACTACGACTGGAACGACGTGCTGTCGGTCAGCTTCCCGGACGGTGCCGCGTGGGCCCGCCTGGAGCTGCCGGACGACGAGTACGTGTCGATCATGGCGGTGCAGGCGACGGACCGCGACTACGCCGTCTCGTCCGTGCGCGCGTTGCGTGAGCTGCACAAGGCCGCGCGCGTTTAGGTCCACTGACCGAGGATCGCGCCCGCGAGCGTGAGTCCGACGACGTGATAGCCCGCTCCGATGGCCGCGAAGGTGATCGGAGCGGGCTTCGTCATGTCGTAGGCACCTGTCACCATCCGGACGGGCACCGCGACGCCGACACCCACGACGAGGCCGAGCAGCAGGCCTTCCATGATGGTGTCGGTGTTCGACGCGTTGCCGACCATCGCCGTCGCGAGCGTGATGACGAAGCACGTCAGCAACGGGATGGCGTAGACGGCCGCGTTGACCTTCTCCGGCGGGCTCAGGTCCTGGCCGGACGCGCGCTGGTAGGCCCTGCCGAAGGCGAACTCCGCGTACCAGACCATGCCCAGCGCGAAGTACGCGATGGTGGCAACGACGACGGCCAGCCAGTTGAGGTCGCCGAGCACGCTCAGGTTCATGGGTTCTCCGCAATGATCAGGTGACTTGGCATCGCGGGGTGGAGGTTCGCCGTTACGAACCCATAGACGGCGAAAGGGCCGCTCACCGGTGGTGAACGGCCCTTTCGGTCCAGCGTGACTAGCTGCGGACCATCTTGCGCAGCACGTACTGCATGATGCCGCCGTTGCGGTAGTAGTCGGCCTCACCGGGCGTGTCGATGCGGACGACCGCGTCGAACTCGACCTTCGAGCCGTCCGCCTTGGTGGCGGTCACGTGCACCGTCGACGGCGTGGTGCCGTTGTTCAGCTCCGTGACGCCACCGAAGTCGAACGTCTCGGTGCCGTCGAGGCCCAGCGACGACGCGTTGTCGCCCTGCGGGAACTGCAGCGGCAGAACGCCCATGCCGATCAGGTTCGAGCGGTGGATGCGCTCGTAGGACTCGGCGATGACCGCGCGGACGCCGAGCAGCGAGGTGCCCTTGGCCGCCCAGTCGCGCGACGAACCCGAGCCGTACTCCTTGCCCGCCAGCACGACCAGCGGAACGCCGGCCTCCGCGTACGACACCGAGGCGTCGTAGATGGTGGTCTGCGGGGCGCCGTCGGCCAGGAAGTCGCGGGTGAAACCGCCCTGGACGTCGTCGAGCAGCAGGTTGCGCAGGCGGATGTTCGCGAACGTGCCGCGGATCATCACCTCGTGGTTGCCACGACGCGAGCCGTAGGAGTTGAAGTCCTTGCGCTCCACGCCGTGCTCGGTCAGGTACTTGCCCGCGGGCGAGTCGGCCTTGATCGAACCGGCGGGGGAGATGTGGTCCGTGGTGACCGAGTCGCCCAGCAGCGCGAGCACGCGAGCGCCCGAGATGTCGGTGACCGGCTTCGGCTCCATCTCCATGCCCTCGAAGTACGGGGGCTTGCGCACGTAGGTGGACTCGGAGTCCCACTCGAACGTGTTGCCGGTCGGCGTGGGCAGCGACTGCCAGCGCTCGTCACCGGAGAACACGTTCGTGTAGCCCTTGGTGAAGCCCTCCGCGGAGATCGAGGTCGAGATGACCTCGGCGATCTCGGCCGGCGACGGCCAGATCTCGGAGAGGTACACCGGCTTGCCGTCGGTGTCGAAGCCGAGCGGCTCGGTGGTGATGTCCTTGTCCATCGAACCGGCCAGCGCGTACGCCACGACGAGCGGCGGCGACGCGAGGTAGTTCATCTTGATGTCCGGGTTGATCCGGCCCTCGAAGTTGCGGTTGCCGGACAGCACCGAGACGACCGCGAGGTCGCCTTCCTGCACACCCGCCGAGATCTCCTCCTGCAGCGGGCCCGAGTTGCCGATGCAGGTGGTGCAGCCGTAGCCGACCAGGTGGAAGCCGAGCTTCTCCAGGTACGGCATGAGGCCGGCGCGCTCGTAGTAGTCCATGACGACCTTCGAGCCCGGCGCCAGGGTCGTCTTGACCCACGGCTTGCGCTCCAGGCCGCGCTCGACGGCCTTCTTGGCCAGCAGAGCGGCACCCAGCATCACGGACGGGTTCGAGGTGTTGGTGCACGACGTGATCGCGGCGATCGCGACGGCGCCGTGGTCCAGCTCGAACTCGTTGCCGTCGAGGGTGACCTTGATCGGGTTCGACGTGCGGCCCTGCGCGCCCTCGGCGGCGGAGTGGACGGGGGCGCCGTTGGTCATGCCCTCGTGCAGCGCGGCCGGGTCGGACGCCGGGAACGTCTCGTCGATGGCCTCGTCGACCTCGCCCTTGGTCTCACCGGAGACGTAGGCGCTCAGCGCGGAGCGGAACGACTCCTTCGCCGAGGTCAGCTCGATGCGGTCCTGCGGGCGCTTCGGGCCGGCGATGGACGGGACGACCGTCGCCAGGTCGAGCTCCAGCGTCTCGGAGAACACCGGCTCGCGGGACGGGTCGTGCCAGAGGCCCTGCTCCTTGGCGTAGGCCTCGACGAGCGCGATCTGCTCCTCGGAACGGCCGGTCAGGCGCAGGTAGTCGATGGTCTCGCCGTCGATCGGGAAGATGCCGACCGTGGAGCCGAACTCCGGCGACATGTTGCCGATCGTGGCGCGGTTCGCCAGCGGCACGGCGCTGACGCCCTCGCCGTAGAACTCGACGAACTTGCCGACGACGCCCTGCTTGCGCAGCATCTCGGTGATCGTGAGCACGAGGTCGGTCGCGGTGGCGCCGGGGGGCAGCTCACCGGAGAGCTTGAAGCCCACGACCCGCGGGATCAGCATGGAGACCGGCTGGCCGAGCATCGCGGCCTCGGCCTCGATGCCACCGACGCCCCAGCCCAGCACGCCGATGCCGTTCACCATCGTGGTGTGCGAGTCGGTGCCGACGAGCGTGTCGGGGTACGCCTGGCCGCCCCGGACCATGACGACGCGGGCCAGGTGCTCGATGTTGACCTGGTGCACGATGCCGGTGCCGGGCGGGACGACCTTGAACTCGTCGAACGCGGTCTGGCCCCAGCGCAGGAACTGGTAGCGCTCGCGGTTGCGCTCGTACTCCAGGTCGACGTTCAGCTCGAACGCGTCCGGACGGCCGAAGATGTCGGCGATGACCGAGTGGTCGATCACGAGCTCGGCGGGCGCGAGCGGGTTGACCTTCTCGGCGTCGCCGCCGAGCTGGGTGACGGCCTCGCGCATGGTGGCGAGGTCGACGACGCAGGGGACACCGGTGAAGTCCTGCATCACGACGCGGGCCGGCGTGAACTGGATCTCGGTGTTCGGCTCGGCGGTGGGGTCCCAGTCGGCGAGAGCGCGCACGTGGTCGGCGGTGATGTTCGCGCCGTCCTCGGTCCGCAGCAGGTTCTCCAGCAGGATCTTCAGGCTGAACGGAAGACGCTCGGCGCCCTCCACGGCGCTCAGCCGGAACACCTCGTACGAGGCGTCGCCGACGTTGAGCGTGCCGCGGGCGCCGAAGCTGTCCAGGCTGTTGCCTCCATCGCCGGCAGGCGAGGGCGTAGCTGGCTGAGTCACGTGCAACTCCATCTGGTGACAGCGCGGTGGTCAGTTCGGGGTACGGGGAGAGTCTTCCTCAAGCGGTTGACCGCTGCCCCTCGACCCCAAACAGTACGCTTGTCCTGTAAGCCGGTTCAAGCCAGGTTGTCCTAACTCACGACACGACGACCGCGAAGGCGACCAGCATCAGCACCTTCAGGCCTTCGAGCGCGATGTAGACGAGGTGCGTGCCCGACTTCGGCGGCGTCTCGCCGGCGATGATCACCGCGGCCCTGGCTTCGAGCCGCGGACGCAGCACCGTCACCTGAACCGCGAGCGTCACGGCCAGGGCGATGAGCAGTACGGTCGCCGGGAGCGGACGCGGAACCAGGGCGAACGTGACCGCGGTGCCGGCGGCGAGCACGATCTCCGAGGCGTTGAGCGCGCGGAAGACGAGCCGGCCGATGCCGAGTCCCAGCGGCAGCGTGATGCCGGGCGCGCGGAACTTCAGCGGCGCCTCGATCGAGATCGCCAGCACCATGCCGAGCCAGATGCACGCCAAAGCGAGCGGAAGCGGTGTCATGGGTGGTTATCTTGGCGTGGTGCTCCTCGACCAGGTTTCGAAGCGGTACGGGCGTGGGCCCTGGGTGCTGCGCGACCTCACGCTGGAGATCTCCGGCCTGACCGTGCTGACCGGCGCGAACGGCACCGGCAAGTCCACGTTGCTCAAGATCGCCGCCGGGGTGCTGAGGCCGACGTCCGGACGGGTCGAGCGGCCCGCGTCGGTCGGCTACGTACCGGAGCGGTTCCCCTCGGACGTCAAGATGTCCGCTTCGTCGTACCTCGCGCACATGGGACGGATTCGGCGTGCGGAGTCGAACGACGTGCTGGAGCGGCTGGGGTTCGTCGGCTCGATGACGGCGCCCATGTCGGAGCTGTCCAAGGGCAACGCGCAGAAGGTCGCGCTGGCGCAGGCGTTGCTGGCCACCGACGTGCTGGTGCTCGACGAACCGTGGACCGGCCTTGACCCCGAAGCCTCTCTCGAGTTGGTGGCATTGCTGGACGGGCGGACGGCGCTGGTGTCCGACCACGAGGGACACCTCGCGTCGGCCACGCGCGTCGACCTCGCCGGTGGCCACGTGACGATCGATCTCAGCCGGGTGGCCGCCTTGGACGTGTTGGAGGCGCTGGAAGGCGTGCGGTCCGTGCAGACTCGTGGGGCGTCGGTCCGGGTTGTGGTGGCACCGGACCAGAGTGACCAGGTGCTGGCGGAGGCGTTGCGGCTCGGGTGTTCGGTGCGGAGCGTGCGGTGATCTCCCTCGTTCGCTACCTCGCGGTCGACGTCCTTCGCGGGCAACGGTATTTGGCGCCTCTGCTGGTGTTCCTCGGTGTGATGGGGATGTTGTTCTCCAGTGATGCCGGGCAGCCGTTGGAGGCGTACTCGGGTTCGTCGGCGTTGCTCTACCCGATCGCGGCGTGGATGGCCGTTGTGGTGGCGACGTCCGAGGACGTGGTGCGGCGCGAGATCACCGTCGTGTCCGCCGGCGGGTGGTCGCGGGTGCTGACGGCGGCGGCGCTGGTCGCGGTGCTGTTCGCGCTGGCGATGGCGCTGCTGGCGGCGGTGTGGCCGGTCGTGACGAACCCGCACCCGTACACGGCGGGCGAATTTCTTGTCGGACTCGCCGCGCATACTGGATGTGCGTTGCTCGGCGTCGGTGTGGGCCTGCTGTTCGCCCGCCCTGTTCTGGACGCCATCGGGCGCACCGTGCTGGCGGTGTTCTCGGTGGTGGTGCTGACGTATCCGCTCGGACGGGCCACCCCGCTCGGGTGGGTGCTGGACGCCCTGGGCCACAACAGGGTGTCGCTGTCCCTGCTGGGCACGGTGCTGGTCGGTGTCGCGCTCGTCGTGGCCGCGGTGGTGGCCGGGGTGCGGCGGGCCTGATGCGGGTCAACGTGCTCGGACCGCTGCAGGTCGTGGCCGCGGACGGCGCGCCCGTCGAGGTGCGCGGCAAGAGGCTGCGGTGGTTGCTGATCCGGCTGGCGGTGGAACCCGGCACCGTCGTCGCTCCGGAGCGGCTGGTCGCCGACCTGTGGCCGGACGCGCCGCCGGTCGACGGTCCCGCCGCGTTGCAGTCGCTCGTGTCGCGGCTGCGGCGGGTGCTCGGTGCGGCGGCTGTCTCGTCGCACGCGGCGGGCTACCGGCTGGAGGCGTCGACCGACGTCGAGGAGTTCGCGCGCACCCGTGACGCGGCCCTGTGGCGCGGGGCGGCGTTCGAGGAGGCGCCGTTCGCGGTGGACGAGGCCGTGCGGCTGGCGTTGCTGCGGGACGACCTCGCGGGGCTGGAGGCACTGGCGGCCGCGCACCCGTTGCGCGAGGACGTCCAGGCCCGGCTGATGCTGGCGCTGAACGCCGCCGGACGGCGGTCGGACGCGTTGGCGGTGTTCGCGCGCGTGCGCTCGGCCCTGGCCGACGAACTGGGCGTGGACCCCGGTGAGGCGCTGGCGGCCGCCCACGTGACAGTGCTGCGCGAACGCGTCGCGCGCGGCAACCTGCCGGCCGCGGTCGGGTCGTTCGTCGGACGTGACGGCTACCTGGCGGGGCTGGCGGAGTTGTTGCGGGACAACCGGTTGGTGACGCTGACCGGGTTCGGAGGCGTGGGCAAGACACGTCTCGCGCTGACGCATGCCGCGACCGTGCCGCAGGCGTGGTTCGTCGAGCTGGACTCGGCGGCCGAGCCACTCGCGGCACTGGACGCTGCCCTGGGGCCGAACCCGTTGGCGGCGCCCGTGTTCTCCCGGCTCGGGGCGTCGCTGGTGGTGCTCGACAACTGCGAGCACGTGGTGGACGCGGCCGCTGCGTTGTGCGTGCGGTTGCTGGCCGAGGCGCCGGACGCGCGCGTGCTGGCGACCTCGCGCGAGCCGCTGGGGATTCCGGGCGAGGTCGTGCACCCGGTGGCGCCGCTCGACCTCGACCACGCCGTGCGGCTGTTCTCGGCGCGCGTCGGCTCGGCTTTGGACGCCGAGGTCGTGCGGCGGGTTTGTGGTGCGCTGGACGGGATTCCGCTGGCGCTGGAACTCGCGGCGGCTCGGGCGCGGTCGCTGTCGGCGGCGCAGCTGGAGTCGCGTGTGGACAGCCGGTTGCGGTTGCTGGACCGCGGCGCGCGGACCGGGCCGGCGCGGCACCGGACGTTGCGGGCGGTGATCGACTGGAGCTGGGAGCTGCTGGACGACGCCGAGCGGGGGCTGCTGGCGCGGCTGGCCGTGTTCGTGGGCGGGGCGACGGCCGAGGCGGTGCACTTCGTGTGCGGGGCAGGCTCGCGCAGGGGTACCCCCGAGCTGGGAACCCCTGCGTTTCAACGTACTCAGGAGGTCCGACAAGATCAGGACCTCTGGGACACCGAGGACCTGCTGGCCGCGCTCGTCGAGAAGTCGCTGGTCGTGCGGGCCGGCGAGCGGTACCGGTTGCTGGAGACCGTGCGTGAGTACGCGTTGGAGCAGAACGCGACGGACCCCTTGAGGCATGCCGCCTACTACGTGGCGCTGGCCGAGCGGAATGAGCCGTTGCTGAGGGGGCCGCGGCAGTTGGAGGCGCTGAAGGTCTTCGACGTGGAGCGCGCCAACCTTGACGCGGCGATGGCGTGGGCGGTGCGGAACGACCTCGGCACGGCCCGGCGGATGATGGCCGCCCGCACGTGGCACTGGCTGGTGATGACCAAGCGGTTCGAGGAGATCCACCGCTGGGCGCTGCAGATCCCTGACGACCCGCTGTCGGAGGCGGTGGCCGCGTTCGGCACCGCGGAGATCGGCACGGCGCTGAGGCGGTTGTGGGAGGCGGACGCGCCCACGGCCCTGTGCGCGTTGATGCTCACCAGCGGTCACGTCTGGGGTGATCCCGAACTGGGGCAACGGCTCGGGGTGCTGGCCGATCGGATGGAGCGGTCGGCCGACCCGTGGATGCGGGCGTTCTCGGCGTTGGTGCGCGGGCTGGTGGCGGGGGAGTTCAGCGAGGGCGCGGCTCCGCTCGCCGAGGCGCAGTACCGGCGGGCGCTCGACGGGTTCCGGGCGGCCGGCGACCGGTGGGCTGTCGTGTTCTGCCTGTCCTGCCTGGTCATGGTGCTGATCAACCGGGGCGCGTTCGCCGACGGGTTCCAGGCGGTGTCCGAGGCCCGGCAGGTCGCGGCGGAGCTGGGGGATCCCGAGTCGGTTCTCGTGCCGATGTCGGTGCTGGTGCAGGCGGTGCGGCTGAAGATCCGGACCGGTGACCTGGCCGGGGCGCGGGACGACCTCGCGCGGGTGCCGTGGTCGTCGTTCGACCTGGACCAGGGGCGGATCGCGCAGGCGCACGGCGAGATCGCCTACTGGAGCGGTGACTTCGAGGACGCCGTGCGGTGCTACCGGGAGGCGTTGGACGCCACGGTGGACTCGGCGGCCAGCCAGTTCCGGGCGAACGTGCACGCGGGGCTCGGGCTGGCCTTGACGCGGCTCGGCGACCTCGACGCGGCGGGGGAGGAGCACGGGAGGGCGCTCGACGCCATCAGCAGGAGCGCGGACGGGCCGGCTCGGGCGACGGTGCTGGAGTGGTACTCGGACTGGCTGCTCGCCCAGGGCGATCCTGGCAGTGCCCGGAACGCCCTGGACGAGGCGGAACGGCTACGCGGCGGTCCGAGCAGCGACCCGGCGGTGGTGCAGCTGCGTGACCGGGTGCGCGCCGAAGTAGGCGTCGATGGCTGACCTGCCGATCGCGGCGACGTAGCCGTCAGGGCGCACGAGCACCGGGCCGTCCGGGAAGTCCAGCGTCACGAAGTCGGGTCCGCGCAGCAGGTCGAAGATCCGGCCCTGCTCGGTGATGCCGTCCGGCATCCGGTCGCCGGCCTGCAGGCCCTCGCCCTCGGTGGTCCGGTACGACAGCGACAGCTGCAGCGTCTCGTCGTCGCGCTTCTGGAACGGGTTGCCCGACATCATGATCGCGGTCGTCATGCCGAGCAGCCACTGCGCCACGGGCTTGCGCTCGGACTCGTAGGTGTCGAGCAGCGTCTCCATGCCGAGCTTCCAGCCCAGGTTGTAGGCGTCCTGGATGCCGGTGTTCATGCCCTGCGCTCCGGCGGGGGAGTGCACGTGCGCGGCGTCGCCCGCGAGGAACACCCTGCCGACGCGGAACCTGTCCACCATGCGGATGTTCGTGCGGTACAACGACGTCCAGGTCGCGTCGTGCACGACGACGTCGTCCAGGCCGGTGCGTTCGCGGACGATCGCCCGGTACAGCTCCAGCGACGGGTCGCCGTCACCGGTCGCCTGGAACTGGAAGAGGTCCGTGTCCGGCAACGGGCACAGGGCGAGCCACTGGTCGGCGCGGCCGCCCCACTGGTGCCAGTGGTCCCGGTCCAGGCCGGAGATCCGCAGGTCGCCGACGAGCATCCGCATGTCCTCGTGCGTCTCGCCGACGAACGAGACGCCGAGTTCCTTGCGCACGAACGACTTCCCGCCATCGCACCCGACGAGGTACTTGGCGCGCACGGTCTCCCCGCCGACAACGGCTGTCACGCCTGATTCGTCCTGCGTGAACGAGGTCAGCGGCATCCCGTGCTCGACGGCCTGCGGCAGCGCGTCCCGCAGGATCTGCTCGACCCGGAACTGGGCGATGAGCATCGTGCTCGCGTACGGGCGTTCCTCGGTGGGGTGGCGGCCCTCGTGCACGTTCCACTCGCGCACCACCTCGCGGCCCTTGTAGGCGCGCATCGTCATGTGGAACCGGCCGGCCGCCAGCACCGGCTCGATCACGCCCAGGTCGTGGAAGACCTCCATGCTGCGCGGCTGCAGGCCCTTGCCGCGCGAGCCGGCGAACGGCGCGGGCGCGGCGTCGACGATGCGGAACGGGACGCCGCGGCGGGCGAGGTCGAGGGCGAGGGTGAGTCCGGTCGGGCCGGCGCCGATGATCAGAACCTGTGTGTCCATGGCGCCCACACTCGGCCCGCGAACTGCCACGGCCCTGTCACCGCGCTGTTGCGGGTGACAGGGCCGTGGCGGACCTGCGGGAACTTACTTCTTGAGGAGCTCGATCAGCGCGTCGACGTCCTTCGGCTCGAAGCCGCGGAACAGCGAGAGCGCCAGCTCGTAGTAGGAGCGGACCGGGCTGACGTACCACTTGCCGTCGACCTCGGTGGACACCACGCCGACACCGGTCTTCATGACCGACGACGCCACGCGGCCGATGATCTCGACGGCCTCGGTGGGGATGTTCTTGCCGCCCTGCTGCTTGATCAGCTGGGTGATCTCGTCCGCGCACAGCTTCTGGTTGCCCTGGCCGGGCACCTCGGCCGAGTAGCAGTCACCCTCGCGGGTGATCGTCACGGTCTCGCCCTCGGCCGTGATCGACAGCTTCTTGACCGTGACCTGCTTGCCGCCGGTCACGTCCTTGACGTCGGTCTCCAGCGCGTTCAGCTTGGCGCCGGTCGGCTTGGTCGTGCCCGCCTCCTTGACCAGCAGCGGGCCGAGGTCCTGCAGCACACCGGCCTCGTCGGGCGGCAGCAGCGCGATGACCTTCTCCAGGTCGGCGTCGAGCGCGGCGTTCACCATCTGCTTCGCGGCGTCCTCGGCGGAGCTCGCGCCCTTGGCGGCGATGCCCTGCGCCGGCCACTTCTGCTTGTCCTCCTCCAGGACCGCGTTGGCGATCGTGTAGAAGGCGCTCGGGTACCACTTGTCGCCGACCTTGATCGACGCGATGCCGATCGGGGTGCCGCGCTTCTTCACCTCGGCGGTGATGTCGACGGTCTCGGACTTCGACGTGGTCGTCTTGAACTCGGTGCCGAGCGCGTCCACGAGCTTGTCCGTGAGCGGGATCTTCGACGCGTCCGAGGTGATCGTGATCTTGCCCTCGACCAGCTTGTTGATGGTGAGGTGGTCGTTGATCTTCTCGGCGGCGGCCTCGTCGAACTTGATGTTCTCGCTCTTGAACTCGACGCCGGTCAGCTTGTTCGGGTCGGCCTCGGGCTTGAGGATCTCGAGACGCTTCATCTCCTTCGTCATCGACTCCATGTAGTCCTTCGACAACGCGGCCTCCGCCGGTGCCAAGGACGCCATGATGCCGACGACGTCACCACTGCCGAGCTGCTCGATGAGGTTCTTGGCCGCGACCTCCGGCGTGTCCTGACCCGCGTTCGCCGCCGGGTCGGACTTCTGCAGCGCGAAGAACGTGACACCGCCGCCGATCAGCAGCAACACCGCGACGACGGCCGTGACGACCAGGCCGGTGCGCTTCTTCTTCGGCGGCTCGCCGCCCATCGGCGCGTAGCCGTACGGCTGCTGCTCGAAGCCCTGCTGGGGGAAACCCTGCGGGCCCGTCTGCGGGAAGCCCTGCTGCGGGAAGCCCTGCGGACCGGTCTGCGGGTAGCCGCCCTGCTGGGGGTATCCGCCCTGCTGCGGCTGCTGCGGGTAGCCACCCGGCTGCTGCGGCTGCTGCGGGTAGCCGCCCTGCTGGGGCTGCTGCCCGTACGGGTTGTTCTGCGGCTGCCACTGGCCACCGCCACCACCTGGGTAGCTCACGGGTTCCCTCCTGAGGTTCTCACTGCGCTGCGCCTGGTAGAGGTGAGCACCGTGATCGCCCCCACGATCGTCAGTACGGCACCGGCAAGTGTCGTGGCCGGTCCAGCTGTGCTGATTCCGACCAATGAACCCTTGCTATCCCCTTGGACTGTGGCTAGTAGGGCCACGGTTCCACTGATCGTGCCAAAGAGAAGGCCGATGCATGCGGCAAACCGTGGAAAACGGACCACGTAGAGACCAATCGCAACCATGGCCAGTGGCGTTAGCCCCACCCAGACCGACGTGACGACGGTCCCCGCCACCCCGTCCAACCCGGCGAAACCACGGAGCGAAAGCACTTCGTAACTGTCCCTCGTGGTCGATCCGGACTTCAGCCACGGCAAGAAAGTCCCGGTGATGGTGGTGACCAAGCCCACTGCCGCGATCGCGGCTCCCACTGCGCTGCGCACCCGGATAGTGTTAACCGATGGCCTCCCAGGCGTGCACAGCGGCACGCGCGCTGGTCGCGTCCGCCCACCGGATCACGGTGCTGACGGGGGCCGGGGTCTCCACGGATTCGGGCATCCCGGACTACCGCGGCCCCGACGGGCTGTGGACGCGGGACGCCGACGCCGGGCGTGCCTCCTCGCTGGAGGCCTACGTCTCCGATGCCGCTCTGCGCAGGCTTTCCTGGCAAACGAAACTGACCAGTCCCGTGTGGACGGCCAAACCGAACGCCGCGCACAAGGCGCTGGTGGAACTGGAACGGTCCGAGCGGTTGCGCACGGTGATCACGCAGAACATCGACGGCCTGCACCAGAAAGCCGGCTCCGACCCGCACCGCGTGCTGGAGCTGCACGGCACGCTGCACACCACCGTGTGCCTGGGATGCGGTGCCACCGGCCCGATGCGGGACGCGCTCAAGCGCGTGGCCGAGGGCGAGGAGGACCCGGACTGCCAGCGCTGCCGGGGGATCCTCAAGTCCGCCACGATCTCGTTCGGACAGCACCTCGACGGCGAGGTGCTGCGCCGCGCCCGCCTCGCCGTCCTGGATTGCGACGTGCTGCTGGTGGCGGGAACATCGCTGTCGGTGCAGCCCGCCGCGGGCCTCGTGCCGCTGGCGGCGAAAGCGGGTGCCGAGGTCATCATCTGCAACGCCGAACCGACGCCGTACGACGACGTGGCGGCCGTTGTGCTGCACGAACCCGTCGGTGACGTGCTCCCCGATCTCAGCTCCGTTCCTCCATCCGGGGGAGGCGGGTTCTCGTCCTGGGGAGATCCGAGCACCTGGTCGTAGTGTCGGTCCATGCGCGTACCGCTGATCACCACGGACTTCCTGGACCGGGCGTCGTTCGCGTTCGCGGCGACCACGGCGACGATCGACGAACCGGACCAGCCCGCGAAGCCGGTCGCGACGACGACGTACGCGGAGATGGCGACCCGCGTGCGCGCGTGGCAGGCGGGGTTCGACGCGCTGGGCGTCGGTGAGGGCGAACGGGTCGCCGTCGTCAGCCACAACTCCGCGCGCATGCTCGAACTGCTGCACGCGCTGCCCGGCAGCGGGCGGATCTGCGTGCCGGTGAACTTCCGCCTGCGCCCCGACGAGGTGAAGTACATCGTCGAGCACAGCGGTGCGTCGGCGTTGTTCGTCGACCCCGAGCTGGAACTGGACGACGTCGTGGCGCGCCACCGGTTCACGCTCGGCGAAGAGTCGGAGTCGCTGCTTCGGTTCGATGTGGAGCCACGGCCGTGGAGCGCGCCCTCGGAGGACGCGACGGCGACCATCAACTACACGTCCGGCACGACGGCGCGGCCCAAGGGCGTGCAGCTGACGCACCGCAACATCTGGCTCAACGCCGTCACGTTCGCCATGCACACGCGTGCGTGGGAGGGCGACGTGTACATGCACGTGCTGCCGATGTTCCACTGCAACGGCTGGGGCATGCCGTTCGGTCTCACGGGCCTGGGCGTGCCGCAGGTGGTGCTGCGCAAGGTCGACGGCGCCGAGATCCTGCGCCGTGTGCGCGACCACGGCGTCACGCTCATGTGCGGCGCACCGGCCGTGTGGAACGCCGTGCTGGACGCCGCCCAGACGTGGGACGGCGAGATCCCCGGCCGTGACCGCGTGCGGATCGTGTGCGCGGGTGCGCCGCCGCCGTCGCGCACGATCCAGCGCGTGACCGAGGAGCTCGGCTGGGAGTTCCTGCAGATCTACGGCCTGACCGAGACGGCGCCGCTGCTCACCTTCAACCGCGCACAGCCGGGTCCGGAGGGGGAGGAGAAGGCCAAGCTGCAGTCACGGGCGGGCGCGCCGGCCCTGGGCGCGAAGCTGAAGATCTCCGACACCGGTGAGGTGCTCGCGCGGTCGAACGTCGTCATGGAGGGCTACTGGGACAACCCCGAGTCCACGGCGGACGCCATCGAGGACGGCTGGTTCCGCACCGGCGACGGCGGCCACTTCGACGACCAGGGCTACCTGACGATCTCGGACCGCAAGAAGGACGTGATCATCACCGGCGGCGAGAACGTCTCGTCCATCGAGGTCGAGGACTGCCTGTTCTCGCACCCGGCCGTCGCCGAGGTCGCGGTGATCGGCGTGCCCCACGAGAAGTGGGGCGAGACGATCAAGGCGCTGGTCGTGCTCTCCGGCGAGGCCACCGAGGCCGAGCTGATCAGGCACTGCAAGGAGCGGCTCGCCGGGTACAAGGCGCCGACGTCGATCGAGATCCGCGACTCGATCCCGCGCACCGCGACCGGCAAGATCCAGAAGTTCAAGCTCCGCGAGCCCTACTGGGCGGGCAGGGACCGGGGAGTCAACTAGCGCCGACGGTCGTGCGCAGCGCGCGCACCGCGTCGGGCAGGAGATCGCGCAACGTCCGGGTCTCGCCCGGCCGCGTCCACTGCTGGAACGCCGCCTGCTGCGCGAGCATGGCGGCGCCGGCGGCGAGGAACGCGGTCGCGGGATCGCATCCGCGCGCGTTGAGCACGGCCGCGATGGACTCGGTGAGCACGGCGTTCTTGCCGAGTTCGCGCTCCTGCAGTTCAGGGTTGGCCGCGATCACGGCGTAACGGCGCACCACGACGGCACGGCGACCCTCAAGCATCTTGTCGGCGACGACCTCCAACGCGCGCACGACCGCGTCCAGCGGCTCCAGGTCGTGGTCGGCGGCCTCGATCTCGCCGACGATCTCCTGCTGGAGCTTCGCGCTCATCTCGAACAGCACCTCGCGCTTGTCCGGGAAGTGGTTGAAGAACGTGCGCTGGGTGAGCTCTGCCCGCTGGGCGATCTCGGCGACCGTCGTGCGCTCGAAACCCTGCTCGTCGAAGAGGTCCAGGGCGGCGGCCTGCAGGCGTTCGACGGCGTCCGGTTTCCATCGCGGCATGCCGGGAGACTACCGATTGCACGATGTGCAGTCACAGGGCTAGGGTGATTGCACAAGCTGAAATCACAACCTGGAGGCTTTCGTCATGGTCGCTGTGTCGATCATTCGCCCCGGCGAGGGTGAGCTCCTCTCCAACGGCCCGTCGTCGATCCGGATCCTGGAGGACGGCGGCAACACCGCTCACCGCCTCGGGATCGCGGAGGTGGTCATCCCTCCGCACACCCCCGGTCCTCCCCAGCACCGCCACGCGCAGCACGACGAAGGCTTCTACGTGCTGTCGGGCACCGTGCGGTTCACGGTGGGGCACGACGACTACGACGCCGGCACGGGCACGTGGGTCCTGGTCCCGCCGGGCGCGCCGCACACCTTCGCCAACCCCGGCGACGACCCGGCGGTCATGCTGACCACGTTCACACCGGACCTGTACGTGCAGTACTTCCGCGACCTCAAGGCCATGATCGAGTCCGGGCGGCCCATGACCCGCGAGACCATGGCGCCGATCTGGGAGAACTACGCCACCGAACCGTCCACCGAGTTCGCGCACGCCGAACCCCCAGCAGGAGCAGGGCCGCAAGGCCGATGAGCACGTAGGCGTTGCCCGCCAACGACTCCAGAGGCGTCCACAGCCGCTCCTCGCCTTCGCCGCGCGGTACCAGCGCGAACACCCACCCGGTGCTCAGCACCACCAAGGCCCCGGCGAAGGCGAAGTGCCGCCGGGCGAGCAACACCGCGCACAGGGGCGCCACCCACACCCAGTGGTGCGTCCACGAGATCGGGCTGACGAGCACCCCGGCGAACGCCGTCACCAGCACCGAGCCCACCGGGTCGCCGCTCTGGTGCAGGTCGCGGACCAGCCACGCCGCCACGCCGAGGCACACCAGGACGAGCAGCACGAGAACCGCGGTGGACCCGCCGAGGCGGTGGACCAGGCCGCTGACCGACTGGTTGCCCCACCACGCGTTGCCGCCCGCCTTGTTCGCGCCCAGCATCGTGGACGTCCAGTACCGCACCGCGTCGGCGGGCAGCAGCACGAATCCCGTCACGCCGAGCCCGGCGAACACGGCCAGCGCCCGCACCGCGTCCCGCGGCCGCCCGGTCAGGAACAGGTGCGCCACGAACACCAGCGGCGTCAGCTTCACCGCCGCCGCGACGCCGACCAGCACCCCGGCGAAGCGGGATCCGCGCAGCGCCAGCACGTCCACGAGGACCAGCGCCATCAGCAGCGCGTTGACCTGGCCCAGCCCGATCGTCCGCCAGACCGGCTCCAGGAACAGCAGGAGCGGCAGCACCCACCACGCCCCGCCGACGAGCCGCACGGAGGTCCGCAGCGCCAGCACCGTCCCGGCGGCGAGCACGCCCCAGGCCAGTTGCACGGGCAGAACGGCGAGAGGCAGGAACACCACGGCGGCGATCGGCGGGTAGGTGAACGGCAGGGCGGGCGACCAGTCCGGGATCGCCGTCAGCGGGGCGTAGAGCGACTGCCCGCGCAGCAGGGCCAGCGCACCCGCGCGGTACACGCCGCTGTCCACCCCGAGCGGCCGGTCCAGGACCCACCACACGACCGCCAGAACACCCGTCGCCGCGGCCAGAAGAGCTGGCAGGCGGGCTGATTTGATCACCTGCCCGACGCTAGGAGCGGCGGCGCCGGCACACGTCCCGCCGAGGTGGTGTCCTGACGTGCCCCTCCGGTACGGGGCGCGCGGGACCCGTACCCCGGTACTACTCGGCGGGCACCACCAGACCGCACTCGTAGGCGAGCACCACGGCCTGCGCGCGGTCGCGGAGGCCCAGCTTGGTCAGCACCCGGCTCACGTGGCTCTTGGCGGTCTGCTCCGCGATGGTCAGCGTGCCCGCGATCTCGGCGTTGGACAGTCCTCGCGCGATCAGGCGCAGCACCTCCGCCTCGCGCGCCGTGAGGTACCGCAACGCCGCGTCGTCGGGCTTGCCCGGCGCCCGGTCCGCGTAGGCGGCCACCAGCCGCCGGGTGATCGACGGGGCGAACAGAGCGTGCCCTGCCGCCACCACGCGCACGGCGTTGACCAGGTCGGCGAGCGGGGAGTCCTTGAGCATGAACCCGCTGGCGCCGGCGCGCAGCGCCCCGTAGACGTGCTCGTCGAGGTCGAACGTCGTCAGCACCAGCACCTTCGGCGGCGCGTCGCCGGAGCCGACGATCAGCCGGGTCGCCTCCAGGCCGTCCATCACCGGCATCCGCACGTCCATCAGCACCACGTCGGGCGCGAGGTCGCGGGCCAGTGCCACCGCGTCGGCGCCGGTGCCGGCCTCGCCGACGACGTCCACGTCGGACTGGCTGTCCAGGGCGACGCGGAAGCTCTCCCTGATCATCGCCTGGTCGTCGACCACCAGCACCTTGATCGTCACGCGGTGTCCTCTCCGTGCAGGGGCAGGTCCGCGACCACCGCGAAGCCGCCGTCGGGCGTGGGGCCCGAGGTGAACCCGCCGCCCAGGACGCGCACCCGTTCGGCCATGCCGGCCAGGCCGTGCCGGGGGCGTCCGGGGTCGTCGTCGAGCGCGGGGCGGGTCGCGGAGGCGTTGCGCACCTCGACCTTCAGCACGTCGCCGCTCGTGCCGATCACGACCGAGACCGCGCCGCCGGGAGCGTGCCGCCCGCTGTTGCTCAACGCCTCCTGGACGATCCGGTACGCCGAGAGCCCCACGCCCGCGGGCACCGGGCCGACGTCGACGCCGAGGGTGATCTCCGTGCCGGTCTCGCGGAACCGGTCCACCATGGACTCCACGTCGGACAGTCCTGGCTGCGGCGCGGATCCGTCGCCGTCGTCGGCGCGCAGCACCACCAGCATCCGCCGCATCTCGGTGAGGCCTTCGCGGGCCATGCGCTGGATGACGTCGAGTTCGTCCCGCACCTCCGGCGCGAGGCCCGGCAGCCGGTATGACACGGCGTCGGTGCGCAGGACCAGCGCGGACATGTGGTGGCTGACGACGTCGTGAAGCTCCCGTGCGATGCGGGTGCGTTCCTCCAGCGCGACCAGACGGGTCTGCTCGGCCCGCAGCAGGCCGTCCGCCTCCCGGCGCCGCCGCACCGCGTTGCCCAGCAGGACCGCGCCGGTCGCGAGGAAACCGGGCAGTGCCGCGTCGCCCCAGTCGTCCAGGCGCGGCCAGGTCGCCACGAACGTGACCGCCAGGACCGCCACCACCACGACGGTGCCGAGCCGCAGCGCGACCCGGTACAGCAGGAACCCGACCGCCGCCGTGAGGCCGAGGGTCCACGGCCAGCCCCAGTCCAGTTCCGGGCCGGTGCGCGTGCCGTAGGCGCCGGGGAGCAGGAGCAGCAGCAGGACGGAGAGGAACCAGGAGACCAGGAGGTACCGCGCCGACAGGAGCACCGGCACCACCGTCACCGCCGCGCAGGCGAGGTTCACCGCGTGCAGGCCGTCCGGGCGGTAGAGGTACGCCGGGACGACGGCGAGCAGGAAGCACAGTGCAGCCACGAGGTGCGTCGCCGTGATCCGGCGGGCCACCGCCGACCTGATGCCGCGCAGCCGCTCCACCCGCTCACGGTAACGGGTGATCGCCCCGAGGCCCGACGCGCGGGGTTGGTCCATACCGGCGACACGCCGCACTCCGATCGTCCCAAAAGGACCACCGACCGTGGTCCACTGTGACACGTGTGGTTGACGGTGCGTGAGTTCCAGATGCGCCGGATGAGTCTGATTGGTCTAATTCGGTCGGAGGTGATGCCCTGTGTTGACACGACTCTCCGCCGTGACGGTGTTGATGATGACGGTCGTCCTCACGGGGACGGCCGCCGCCGTGCCGCCTCCTCCGCCGAACCCCAGCGACGCCGAGATCTCCGCGTCCCGCGCGGAGGCGGACGCCAAGGCGGCGCGCGTCGGTGAGCTGACCGGCAGGCTCACGCAGGCCGAGTCGCGCCTGCAGGAGCTGATGGACGAGGTCTCGTACAAGCGCGAGCTCGCCAACAAGGCCCGCGTCGACCTGGAGACCGCGATCTCCGAGGCCGAGGCCGCCCGCCGCGACGCCGCGAACGCCAGGGTCGAGGCCGACGCGGCCACCGCCGCCGTGGAGAAGAGCCGCAAGGAACTGGACGACTTCGCCGCCGCCTCCTACGCGCAGGGCACCACGGTCGGGTCGTTCTCCGCGTTCATCGACGCCAAGTCGCCGGAGGACCTGCTGGCGCGCGCCCAGATGCTGGAGGCGGTGTCGGCGTCCAGCCTGAACCGGCTGGAACAGGTGACCCGCGACCAGGGCACCGCCGCGAACCTCGACTCCGCCGCCCGCGCCGCGCTGAAGAAGGCGGAGGAGAAGCAGGCCGCCGCCGACGAGGCCAAGAAGGTCGCCGAACAGGCCCAGCAGGTGGCCGTCGAGGCGCACACGGCGCAGGCCGCGGCGACCGAGGCCATGCAGGCGGACAAGGACGCCGTCGAACGCGAACTGGCCGCGGCGCGCAGTGCGGTCGGCGGGCTGGAGGCCCAGCGCCAGCAGTACGACCAGTGGACCGAGGCGAAGAGGCGCGAGGACGAGGAGAACGCCCGTCGCGCCGCCGCGGCCGCTGCTGCCGCCGCTGCTCCCAAACCGCAGCCCCAGGCACCCCGCCCGGCCGCGTCGGCACCCGCGCCTTCCGGCAACCGCGTGCAGACCGTGATCAACCGGGCGCTGGCCCAGCGCGGCGTCATCTACGCGTGGGGCGGTGGCAACTACAACGGCCCGACGTACGGCGTGCGCGACGGCGGCGTGGCCGACTCGTTCGGCGACTTCCGCAAGATCGGCTTCGACTGCTCGGGCCTGATGATGTACGCCTTCGCCGGTGCCGGCGTGTACCTGCCGCACTACAGCGGCTACCAGTACAACTCCGGCCGCAAGGTGCCGCTGTCGCAGATGGCCCCCGGCGACATGATCTTCTGGGGACCGGGCGGCGGCACGCACGTGGCGTTGTACCTGGGCGGCGGGATGATGGTGGAAGCGCCGCATTCCGGTGCCGTGGTGCGGATCTCGCCTGTGCGGTACGGCGGCATCATGCCGTACGTGACCCGGATGCTCTGAGGTCGCGAGCCCAGAGCTGGCCGGTCACGTCGTGGCCGAAGCTGTGCTGGGGCGTCTCCTCGACGAGCTCGAACCCGTGCGCCTCGTAGATCTTGCGGGCTGACGCGAGCCCGTCGACCGTCCACAACACCATGCGCTCGTAGCCGACCTTCTGCGCGAACTCGACGCACGTGCCGACGAGCTTGTTGCCGGCGCCGTGGCCACGGGCGTCCGGATGCACGAGCAGCACGCGCAGCTTCGCCGTCGTGTCGTCTTCACGAACGCAGAACACGCATCCGACGCGTTGGCCGTCGAGGTCGGCGATCCACGCACCCTCTCTCGCGGGGTCGTGTTCGGTCGCGTAGTCGCCGACGATCTTGGCGACCATCGCCTCGAACGAGGTGTCCCAGGCGAGCTCGGACGCGTAGAGCTCGCCGTGCGCCTGGACCACCCAGCCCAGGTCGCCGGGCCGGTCGAGGGGGCGGATCAGCATGTGTCCTCCACTGACACGAGTGTTTCAGTAATGCGAGAATAGCGCCATGCCGTCCGCCCGCGAGACCGAACTGCTCGAAGCCGCCTACCGGTACGTGCTCACCCACGGCCTGGCGGACGTGTCGCTGCGGCCGCTCGCGGCGGCCATCGGGTCGAGCACCCGCGTGCTGCTCTACCTGTTCGGCAGCAAGGAAGGCCTGGTCAGGGCGTTGCTGGCGCGGGCACGCGCCGACGAACTGGCGCTGCTCGCCGACATCGGCACCGGGCCAGGCGTCGTGGCGCGGCTGTGGGACTGGCTCGCCGCGCCGGCGCACCGGCCGTTGCTGACGTTGTGGCTGGAGGCCTACGCGCGCTCTCTCGTGGAGCCCGACGGACCGTGGGCGGGCTTCGCGCGCGCGACCGTGGAGGACTGGCTGGAGGTGCTGAAAGCCGCCCAGCCCGAGGAGGTGCGCGACACCGACGCCGGACTGGCATCGCGCACGCGGGAACTTGCGTTGCTGCGGGGCGCGTTGCTCGACCTGCTCGCGACCGGTGACGGCGACCGCGTCACCGGCGCGCTGAGGACTACTTTGACGGCGTGAAGATCGTGATGTTCGGTGCGTCCGGCATGGTGGGTCAGGGCGCGTTGCGCGAGGCACTGCTCGACCCCGCGGTGGAGTCCGTGGTGACGGTGGGGCGGTCGCCGTCGGCCGCGACGGATCCCAAGCTGCGGCACGTGGTGCACGCCGACTTCGGCGACCTGTCGCCGATCGCGGCGGAACTGGCCGACGCCGACGCGTGCTTCTACTGCATGGGCGTGACGTCCGCGGGTCTCACCGAGGCCGAGTACACGCCCGTGACGCACGACTACGCGCTTGAGGCCGCACGGGTCGTGGGCGGCACCTACGTGTACGTGTCCGGCGAGGGTGCTGACGCCGACAGCAAGACGATGTGGGCGCGGGTGAAGGGACGCACGGAGAACGAACTGCTGGCGCTGGACCGGCCGGTGTTCGTGGTGCGGCCCGGCTTCATCCAGCCGCTGCACGGGATCACGTCGCGCACCCGCATCTACCGCTACCTCTACTCGTGGTCCTCGTGGCTCTTCCCGCTGCTGCGCAGGGTGGCGCCGAAGTACGCCACGACGACGGAACTCCTCGGCCGCGCGATGGTGGCGCTGGCCAAGGGCGCGCCCGCGGACCGGGTGCTGCGCAGCGACGAGATCAACCGGGTGGCGGGATGACGCTCGACGAGGCGATCCGCGCGTACCAGGAGGACGGCTACGAGGTCACGCACGTCGTGGAGTCCGTGTGCGGCGGGTGCGGAGGCAAGGCGTTCACGGTGCAGATGACCGAGGACCAGGCGATGCGCCGGACGTGCCTCGGCTGCGGCCTCGCGGAGTTCATCGGCGACTCCGACGAGCACTGGGACGAAGACGACGCGGAGGAGTGCGAGTGCACGTGCGGCGGCGAGGAGTTCGCCGCCGCACTCGGGTCGTCGTGCCTGCCGGACGGCGAGGTGCGCTGGCTGACCGTCGGGTTGCGGTGCCTGGAGTGCGGGCTGGCCGGCGTGTACGAGGACTGGAAGATCGACTACCTGCCGAGCGCGCACCTCGTCACCCGTGCGTGAGTTCGAGATGCCGGTGCCTGCACTCGTCGTTACGCTCGCTCACCATGGGTGACTTCAAGATCGGTGACACCGTCCAGATGACCGGGACGACGATGACGGGCAACGTCGGCACCGTCGTCCACCTCGACGACGACCGGGGGAAGGTCCTCGTGCGCATCGACGCCCAGACGCAGAACTACTTCACGCCCGGCGAGCTGAAGATCTTCCAGCCCTAGGACTTGAAGGCGTCCTCGGTCTTCACGACACCCGCCGTGCGGCCCGGCGCCGTGTGGTTCTCCCAGTAGAGGTTGGTGTGCGCGATGACCTTGTCCGGCGTGGGCGCGCCCCACTCCGACAGGTCCTCCGTGGTGTGCGCGTCGCTCACGAGCCGGGCGTCGTAGCCGCGCACGATGGCGCCGTGCAGCGTCGAGCGGATGCACTCGTCGGTCTGCGCGCCGGACACCACGAGACTGCCGATCCCCTTGCCCGCCAGCACTTCTTCGAGGTCGGTCGCCTCGAACGAGTCGGCGTAGGTCTTGTGCACCACCGGTTCGCCGTCGGCGAGCTTCAGCTCGGGCACGAACTGCCAGCCGTCGGACTCCTTCGGCATGTGCTCGGGGTTGCTGTGCTGCACCCACACCACGTCGACGCCGGCCGCGCGCGCCTTGTCGACGAGGGCGGCGACGTTGGCGACGACCTCGTCGCGGTTGTGGGCGTGGTTCACCACGCCGTTCTGCACGTCGATCACGAGCAACGCTGTGTTGGGGCGGTTCGCCAGAGTGGTCACGCGGCCAGCTTAGGCCGCTTCCGGTGGCGTGCAAGGGTGTTCCGTCGACTGTGGACGGCCGCACGCGTGCGGCTCAGCGGGAACGCAGGCGGCGCAGCATGCGGGCGTCCTCGAAGCCGACGTTGCGCGCGGCGGTCTCGACCGTGGCGCCCTGCCCGATGAGGTGTTCGGCCCGTTCGACTCGCAACGCCTGCTGGTACTTCAACGGCGTCATGCCCGTGGCGCGGCCGAACAACCGCGTCACGGTGCGTTCGCTGCAACCGGCGTGCACGGCCAGTTCGGCGAGCGAGAGGCGGTCGGTCAGGCGTGTCTCGATGACGTCCTGGATGCGGTGCACCGTCTCGTTGATGTGCGAACGGTGCCGCAGCAGCACGCTCGCCTGGTGGTCGTCACCGTTCCTGCGCGCGTAGATGACCATCGTGCGTGCGATCGCTGCGGCGACAGAGGGTCCGTGGCGAACGGCGACGAGGTGCAACGCGAGGTCGATGCCGCTCGCGATGCCCGCGGACGTCACGACCCTGTTGTCCTCCACGAACAAGACGTCGTGCACGACGTGTGCGGCGGGGTAGCGCCGTTCGAGTTCTTCCTGCAACTCGTGGTGTGTGGTGCAGCGGCGCCCGTCGAGCAAACCCGCTCGCCCCAACGCATCCGCGCCCGCACACACACTCGCGACCGTGCCGCCGTTGTCGTGATGCGCGCGCACCCACGCCAACGCGCGGTCGCTCAGGTGTCCGGTCCCCACGATCTTCGGCGACCGCCAGCCCGGCACGAACACGAGGTCGTCCACGTCGAGAGAGGGCAGTTCGGTGGACGCGCCCAGCGGCACGCCCTGATGACTGAGCACGGTGTCCGTGTCGCCCACGTAGGACAACGCGTAGCCGCCGACGAGGTCGGCGGCGCTGGAGAACACCTGCGCCGGCCCCGCGAGGTCGAGCAGGTGCACTCCCGGTACGAGCAGGAAGACGACTCTGGTCACGATCCGGTCAGCGTAGCGACATCCGAGATCCGCGCGAAGCGACCGGCCAGCACGTACTCCGTCCGTTCGACGATCTCCTCGACGCCCAGGACCTTCCCTGTGCGCCAGTGAGGCAACGGCATGGTGGCGGTCGCGTCGGTCACGAACGTCATGTCGAACCCGAGGTCCGAGCCGACCCGCGTGGTCGTCTCGCAGCACTGCTCGGTGCGGATGCCGCTGATCAGCAGCTCCCGCACACCGCGCTGCGTCAGCGTCTGCTGCAGGTTCGTCGTGGTGAACGCGTTGTGCGCGGTCTTGGTCAGCACGGGCTCGTCGTCAAGGGGCTTGAGCCCGTCGAGCAGCCGCACGTGCCCGAGCGCGGGGTCGAACACGTCGCCGGAGCCAGGTTCGGAGTGCAGCACCCACACCACCAGGTCACCGGCGTCGCGGGTCATGTCCACGAGCTGGTTCACCTTGCCCGCGACGTCGGGGTTCGACACCTCGGCCCAGTTGGCGCGCTGCCGGAACGACTCCTGCACGTCGATGACGATCAATGCTCGCTTCATGCCTTCAGCCTCGCGGACCCCGCAGGCGCGACACAGGCACGACCCGGCCGACGAACGGACGGATCCGGTCACCGTGCGAAGATCGCGGACATGCGCATCCTGGCGGGCGAGCCCGCGGACCCCGACCTGGGCGCGGAGGTCTCGCTGACCGAAGGGCGGCTCGGCGGGGCGGCGGTGCCGTTCCTGCGGATCACCTCCGGCGAGCACCGCAGGATCCTGGTCGGCGAGGCGCGCACCGACGGGGAGAACGTCGAGGTCGTGATCCGGGCGGCGTGGGGTGACGCGCAGGGCTGGCGGCAGAGCACCTGGTCGCCCGAGGACGTGGCCGGCACGCTGCACGAGCCCGTGCACCGCGTCGAGGAGCGGGAGAAGGCGCTCACGATCGCCAAGGCGCTCGCCGAGGGGTCCAGGAACGCCGTGGCGGAGCTGCGCGGCCTGCGCTACGAGATGGAACGCCAGATCGCCGACCTGCTGGCCCAGCGCGCGAACACCGCGCTGCGGATGCTCATGGCCCAGCTCGTGGAGCTGTCGATGGCCGTGAGCCGCGCCCGTGACGTGGCGCAGGAGGCCGTCCGCGAGGGGCGGTTCACGACGTTGATCATGCGGCACTGCGAGGCCATGGACGTCGGTCTAGGTGACGAGGTCACGAGGCTGCAGGCGTTGCTCAGCAGCGTCTCGACGTTCGCCGTCGCGCAGGAAGGCGAAGCGCAGCAACGGTTCAACACGCTCGCCGCCGCGGCCGCCGCCGGACTCGGCCTGCCCGCCCTGCTCCTGTCCCTGTACGGGGCGGACGACTACCTGCCGTTCACGTGGGACAAGGCGTGGCGCGCCCTCGTCCCGATCGCGGGCGCGCTGACCGTGGCCGCGGGGATCATCCTGCACCGCATGCCCGGCCGGACCACCGTGAAGCGCTGCCTGACGGCGCTCGGGCTGATCGCCGGGCTCGTCGGCGTCCTGCTGGTCGCCGGTCTCCTCGCGCCCTAAAGGGGACGGCGGCCCGCGAAGCCGAGGTCCGTCCGGTGGTACCAGGTCAGCTCACGGTCGCCTTCGAGCCAGCACAGCAGCACCGGCACGCCGTCCATCTCCGACGGGAAGTCCACGAGCAGCGGTGCCAGGCTCTTCAGCTCCGCACCGGTCTGCTGCACGGACTCCATCAGCTCGTCCAGCCGGGCCTGCGCGGCCTTGAACTCCGGCAGCCCGCCGAGCGACGACCCGCCCACGGCCAGTTCGGCGGCGTCGGCGCGCAGCCGCACGATCTCGTCCAGCACGGGCAGCAGCCGCGCGAGTTCGGTCCGGGCCTCGTCGAGCGTGAACAGTCCCACGACGTCAAGGCTGGCACAGTGGGCGCAATGACGTGGCGACTGGGTGACCTCACCGTGCGGCGGATCGGCTTCGGCGCCATGCGGTTGCCGCAGCGGGGGACGGCGTTCGGCCCCGGTGCCGAGCCCCGTGACCGCGAGCAGGCGATCGCGGTGCTGCGCACGGCCGTCGAGCTCGGCGTGAACCACGTCGACACGGCCGCCTTCTACTTCTCCGCGACCCGCTCGGCCAACGAGCTGATCAACAGCGCGCTCGCGCCGTACCCGGACGACCTGGTGGTCGTCACCAAGGTCGGTCCCGGCCGCACGCCGCAGGGGGAGTGGCTGCCGCTCGCGACGCCGGGGC
This sequence comes from Lentzea sp. NPDC058436, assembly GCF_042721515.1. Lineage (NCBI taxonomy): Bacteria > Bacillati > Actinomycetota > Actinomycetes > Pseudonocardiales > Pseudonocardiaceae > Lentzea > Lentzea sp. NPDC058436. Next base: position 260,726 of record NZ_JBHXLF010000003.1, on the reverse strand, counting down.
AGCTCAGGGGACAGGTCGAGGAGAACCTGCGCCAGCTCGGCCGCGACCACCTCGACGTCGTCAACCTGCGGGTGAGCGGGCTGGACGACGTCAGCGCGCACTTCGAGGCACTGGCGGAGCTTCAACGCGCCGGGATGGTCCGCCACCTCGGGCTGTCCAACGTGCGGCCGCACCACCTCGACCAGGCGCAACGGATCGCCGAGGTCGTGTGCGTGCAGAACTCCTACGGGCTCGGGCACCACCCGGAGCAGGACGACTTCCTCGGCGTCTGCGGGGAGCGCGGCATCGCGTTCGTGCCGTTCTTCGCGCTCGCCGGCGCGAACCAGGAGGCCGGCACGTCGGCGCAGGACGACGAGGTCACCGGGATCGCGCACGCCCGCGGTGCCTCACCCGCGCAGATCCGCCTGGCGTGGACGCTGGCCCGCGGCCCGCACGTGCTGGTCATCCCCGGCACGGGCGATCCGGGGCACCTGCGGCAGAACGTCGAGGCGGGCGAACTCGTGCTGACCCCCGAGGAGCTCACCCGCCTCGACGCCGCGCACCTCAACGACGGCTGATCCGGCCGAACAACCAGGTGGCCCAGCCGAACGCCACCACCAGCAGGCCGCCCGACCACGCCAGTGCGAGCCAGCCCGAGGTGACGGGCTGGTCGTTCAGCAGGGCCCGCACGGTCTCGATGACCGGCGTGATCGGCTGGTGCTCGCTGATCACCCGCAGGAACGCCGGCATCGTCGCCACCGGCACGAACGCGCTGCTCAGGTACGGGATGAACAGCATGAAGAACCCGAGCAGACTGGCCGACTCGACGGACTTGGCGATCACGCCGATGCCCGCGGCGAGCCAGGACAGCGCGAGCACGTAGAGCGCCAGCAGGCCCATCGCCAGGATCCAGGAACCCGGCGACGCCGTGGGGCGGAAGCCCATCAGCATCGCGACCAGCACCACGGCGGTCGTCGCCAGCGCGTTGCGGGCGAGCGAGGCGACGACGTGTCCGGTCAGCACGGAGAACCCGCTGATCGGCATCGAGCGGAACCGGTCGACCACGCCCTTCTTCATGTCGTCTGCCACGGACATCGCGGTGGACGTGGCGCCGAAACCGGTGCACAGCACGAGGATTCCGGGCACGACGTAGTTCACGTAGGAGTCGACCGCGCTGATGGCGCCGCCGAACACGTACACGAACAACGACATCATCATCACCGGCAGGACGATCGCCATGATCACGGAGTCGAGGTTGCGGCGGCTCAGGCGGATGCTCCGGCCCACCATCGTCAGCGAAGCGGTCATGCGGCTGCCCTCGTCAAGGTCTCGAAAACGTCGTCCAGGGTCGGGCGGTGCGCGGACACCCGCAGCACGTCCACGTGCGCGTTGAGCAGGTCGTCCAGCACTCGGTGCACGTGCACGGCGCTGCCGTCGGACGGCAGGCTCAGCGTGGGGCCGTCGGCCAGCCCGCCGACGACGGCCCCAGCACGTCGCGCCTCGTCCGCACTCGCCAGGGTGAGATCCAGGCGGGTGCCGCCGACCGAGTTCTTCAACGCGTCCGCGGTGCCGTCCGCGACGACGCCTCCGTTGTGCAGCAACAGGATCCGGTCGGCCAGCCGGTCGGCCTCCTCCAGGTACTGGGTGGTGAGGAAGATCGTCACGCCGTCGCGCACCAGGTCGCCGATCGCGTCCCACATCGTCGTGCGGCTGACCGGGTCGAGGCCGGTGGTCGGCTCGTCCAGGAACAGCAGCCGCGGCCGGGCGACCAGGCTCATCGCCAGGTCCAGGCGCCGCCGCATGCCGCCGGAGTAGGTGCGCACCCGCCGGTCCGCCGCGTCGCTCAACTCGAAGCGCTCCAGCAGTTCGGCGGCCCTCCAACGGGACGCCCGCCTGGTGGAACCGCGCAGCCGGGCGATCATGACCAGGTTCTCCCGGCCGGTCTGCTCCTCGTCGACCGCCGCGTACTGGCCGGTCAGGCTGATCACGCCGCGCACCGCGGCCGCCTCGCGGACCACGTCGAACCCGCACACGCGGGCCACGCCGCCGTCGGGCCTGGTCAGCGTGCTCAGGATGCGGATCGTGGTGGTCTTGCCTGCGCCGTTGGGCCCCAGCAGCGCGAGCACCGACCCCTCCGCGACCAACAGGTCCAGGCCGTTCAGGACCGTCTGCGCCCCGTACCTCTTCGTCAGACCCTCTGTCTCGACGATCATCGAACCCCCTTTTATGCGTACCTCATACGCAAAACCCAAATTAGCGTATGCCATACGCATCTGTTTGACTAGGGGGTATGAAAAGGGGGCGCAAGCCGACCATCGACGCCGCCGACATCACCCGGGCCGCCATCGCGATCGCGGACGCCGAAGGGCTCGCCGCCGTCTCGATGGCACGCGTCGCCCAGGAGATGGGCAACGCCACGATGGCGCTCTACCGCCACGTGAAGAGCAAGGACGAGCTCCTCGCGTTGATGGGCGACGCCGCGTTCGACGATCCGCCGCCCCTTCCGGACGGCGACTGGCGCGACAAGCTCGGCGTCTGGGCGAAGGAGCTGCTCAAAGGCGTTCGCAGGCGTCCGTGGTTCCTGCAGATCCCCATGAGCGGCCCGCCGACCGGTCCCAAGAGCCTCGCCTGGTTCGACAGCGCGCTCGGAGCGCTCGAAGGCACGCCGCTGGAGCCGGGGGAGAAGGTCGGCGTGGTCATGGGCCTGATGACGTTCGTGCACGGCGAGGCGTGGCTGAGCGTCTCGCTGACGAAGGGCTTCGAGGACGACCCCGCCCAGTTCAGCCGCCAGTACGGGCAGCGGCTGCGCGAGATCGTCGACGCGCGCAGGATGCCCGCGCTCGCCAAGATCGTCGCGGCCGGTGTCTTCGACGAGGACGACCTCTTCGACGCCGACGACGTGGCCGCCGAGTTCGACTTCGGCCTGCACCTGTTCCTGGAAGGCGTCGCCGCGCACCTCGGAGGCCGGTCGTGACGTACGCGGTGATCGTCCTGACCGGCGGCAAGGGCGAACGGCTCGGCGGCGTCGACAAGGCCGCACTGTCCTATCGGGACGCCACACTGCTCGACCACGTTCTGTCCGTTGTGGAGGATGCGGCGCAGAAGGTCGTGGTCGGGCCGGAGAAGGATCTTCCCGGGGTCGTCTGGGCACGCGAGGACCCGCCGGGCGGAGGGCCGCTCGCGGGGCTCGCCGCCGGGCTCGCGAAGATCACCGAGGAGTGGGTCGCGGTGCTCGCCGTCGATCAGCCGGGGCTCACGACGGACACGATCGCCAGGCTGCGGGAGGCCGGCCGCAACGCCGTGCTGAAGGACGACCGCGTCCAGTGGCTGATCGGGTTCTGGAACACCGCCGAACTGCGCGCCGCCCTACCCGAAGATCCGCGGAACCTGCCCCTGCGCAAGACTCTGCTGAGGCTCGACCCCGTCGAAGTGTCCGCTTTGCCCGGTGAGGCGCAGGACGTCGACACGCCCGCCGACCTGGACACCCTTCACAGCGGTTGAACAGCGGAAGGGTAAGACTGTTCAACGATCGGTAAAACCCTGTTCTGCATGGAGGCCCGCACGTGACCGAGCCCGCCGCCGAGGCAACGCCGAACGCATCGGCGCCCGTCACCCCGGCTCGTGACGCCCAGCTGCTCGAACGCACCGTGTTCGAGGTGAAGCGGGTGATCGTCGGCCAGGACCGGCTCGTCGAGCGGATGCTCGTGGGTCTGCTGGCCAAGGGCCATCTGCTGCTCGAAGGTGTGCCGGGTGTCGCGAAGACGCTCGCCGTCGAGACGTTCGCCCGCGTGGTCGGCGGCTCGTTCTCGCGCGTGCAGTTCACCCCCGACCTGGTGCCCGCCGACATCCTCGGCACCCGCATCTACCGCCAGTCCACCGAGGCGTTCGACGTCGAGCTCGGTCCCGTCGTCGCGAACTTCGTGCTCGCCGACGAGATCAACCGCGCGCCCGCCAAGGTGCAGTCGGCGATGCTCGAGGTGATGGCCGAGCGCCACGTGTCCATCGGCGGCAAGACCTTCCCGATGCCGAACCCGTTCCTCGTGCTGGCGACGCAGAACCCGATCGAGAACGAGGGCGTGTACCCGCTGCCCGAGGCGCAGCGCGACCGGTTCCTGTTCAAGATCCAGGTCGAGTACCCGACCGCCGAGGAAGAGCGCGAGATCGTCTACCGCATGGGCGTCGAGGCGCCCACGCCGAACCAGGTCCTCTCGCCGGAGGAACTGGTGCGCCTGCAGGGCGTGGCGTCGCGCGTCTTCGTCCACCACGCTCTCGTCGACTACGTGGTGCGCCTGGTGATCGCGACCCGCGCGCCCGCCGAGCACGGCCTCACCGACGTCGCCGGCTGGGTCGCCTACGGTGCCTCGCCGCGCGCGTCGCTCGGCATCATCGCCGCCGCGCGCGGCCTGGCGCTGGTCCGCGGCCGCGACTACGTGCTGCCGCAGGACGTCGTGGACGTCGTGCCGGACGTGCTGCGCCACCGCCTGGTGCTCTCGTACGACGCGCTGGCCGACGGCGTGCCGATCGACCACATCATCACGCGAGTGCTGCAGATCGTGCCGTTGCCGCAGGTGTCGGCCCGTCCGCAGCAGCCGGTTCCGGCTGGTAGGCCGTGAGCCGGGAGAAAGCGGAAGAGCGTCCGTCCTGGGCACCGCCCGTCCTGCGCGGCGTCCGGATGGAAGCCGCGCTGCGCATGCTGGAACTCGACGTCCGGCGCCGTCTCGACGGACTGCTGCAGGGCAACCACCTCGGCCTCGTGCCGGGACCGGGCACCGAACCGGGTGAGGCGCGCACCTACCAGCCCGGCGACGACGTGCGCCGGATGGACTGGGCGGTCACGGCGCGCACGACCGTCCCGCACATCCGGGAGACGGTCGCCGACCGCGAGCTGGAGACGTGGGTCGCGATCGACCTGTCGCCGTCGCTCGACTTCGGCACCGCCGCCTGCGAGAAGCGCGACCTGGCCATCGCCGCGACGGCCGCGGTCGCGCACCTGACGCGCGGCGGCGGCAACCGCATCGGCGCCGCCGTGTCGACGGGCGCGGAGAACGTCCGCGTCCCGGCGCGCGGTGGCCTGGCGCACGCGCGCGGCATGATCCGCAAGATCGCCGAGATCGACCGGGCGCCCGAGGGCACGCGCGGCGACCTGGCGGCGTTGCTGGAACAACTGCGCCGTCCACCCCGCAGGCGCGGCCTGATCGTGGTGATCTCCGACTTCCTCGGCGGCATGGAGTGGCAGCGGCCGTTGCGCGCGCTGTCCGCCCGCCACGACATCGTGGCCATCGAGGTCGTCGACCCGCGTGACGTCGACCTGCCCGAGGTCGGCACCGTCGTGCTGTCCGACCCGGAGAGCGGCCGGCAGCGCGAGGTGACCGCGTCCGCGTTGCTGCGCAAGGAGTTCAACGCCGCGGCCGCGGAACACCGGGCCGAGGTGGCGGCGGGCCTGCGCCGCGCCGGCGCCGGGCACCTGGTGCTGCGGACCGACTCGGACTGGATCGCCGACACGGTTCGTTTCGTGGTGGCGCGCAAGCGCCGCTGGTCTGGGGGTGTCGCATGAGCTTCTCGAACTTCGTCGCCCCGTGGTGGTTCCTGCTGCTGGTGGCGGTCGTCGTGCTCGCCGCCGGATACGTGTTCGTGCAACGGATGCGGCGCAAGCGGGTGCTGCGGTTCACGAACCTGGAGCTGCTGGAGAAGGTCGCGCCCAAGCGGGAACGCTGGTCGCGGCACGTCCCGGCGGCGTTCCTGCTGGCCGCGCTGGCGTTGCTGACGGTGGCGCTGGCCGGTCCGACCGCCGAGCAACGAGTCCCGCGCAACCGGGCGACCGTGATGCTGGTGGTCGACGTGTCGCTGTCGATGAAGGCCACGGACGTCAAGCCCTCCCGCCTGGAGGCCGCGCAGGTGGCCGCCAAGTCGTTCGCCGAGGGCCTCACCCCCGGCATCAACCTGGGCCTGATCTCGTTCGCCGGCTCGGCCACCGTGCTGGTCGCGCCGACGACGGACCGCACGGCCGTCAGCCAGTCGATCGACGGGCTCAAGCTCGCCCAGTCGACCGCGACCGGCGACGCGCTGGTGGCCGCCATGGCGTCGATCGACTCGTTCGGCAAGGTCGTCGGCGGCGCCGAGGGCCCACCGCCCGCCCGCATCGTGCTGATGACGGACGGCAAGGAGACCGTCGGCACCCGCAAGGCGTTCGACGCGGCCGAGGACGCGAAGAAGGCCGGGACGCCGATCTCCACGATCTCGTTCGGCACCGAGGACGGCGTGGTCGACATCGAGGGCCGGCAGCAGTCCGTGCCCGTCGACGACGACTCGATGAAGGAGATCGCGAAGATCTCCGGCGGCGAGTTCTTCAAGGCCGCCTCCGCCGAGGAACTGCGCCGCGTGTACGACACCCTGGGCGAGCAGATCGGGTACGAGAAGAAGCAGGCGGACGCGTCGAAGCCGTGGCTGTTGCTCGGCACCCTGACGGCGATGTTCGCGGCCGCGGCGGCTCTGCTGCTGGGTCAACGCCTTCCGTAGATCAGCTCCACCACTCCGTTGTCGAACGCCCTGGTGCTCTTGAGCGCCAGGGCGTTCGGCTTGCGGAAGAACGGCGTGCCGCTCCCGATCGCGACGGGGTTGAGGTAGAGCCGGACCTCGTCGATCAGGTCGTGCCCGAAGAACGTCTGCAGCAGCTCGTTGCCGCCCACCATGACGTCGCCGTCGAGCTCGCGGATCTCGTTCGGGTCGACCTCGGTGCGGGTCTCGGTGTTCCAGTCGGTGAACCGGCGGGTGCGCGAGTAGACGATCTTGCGGGCGTTGCGCCAGATCGGGGCGAAGTCGCGCATCGCCTGCGGCCACTCGGGGTGGTCCTCGGCGTGCGGCCACGCGGCGAGCATCAGCTCGTGGTTGCGGCGGCCGTTGACGAACGTGCCGAACTTCGCGAGCTCGGCGTTGATGTGGCTGTGCAGCTCGTCGCTCATGTGGTGCCAGTCGATGTCGTGGTCCGGGCCCTCGAAGAACCCGTCCAGCGAGACCGACGCCATCGTGCTGATCATCCGTGCAACCTCCTGTATTCCGCCGCGGCCCCTGGGTGCAGGGGCACCTTGCCCGTGTCGATCAGGCTCCGCACGTCGAGGTACTGGGTGCCGAGCGCCTGCTCCGGCACCAGTTCGGCGGCCCTGCCCACCAGCAGCCGCACCACGGCGCCCGCGTGCTCGGAGCTCAGGTCCGGCCGGCACACGATCAGGTTCGGCGTGCCGATGGTGGGGACGTCGACGGAGGAGCCGTAGACGCCCATGCGGACGTCCACCCGTTCGTAGACCTTGCCGTAGTCCTGCCGCAGCATCGACAGGAAACCGTCCAGCGGCAGCAGCCTGATGCCGCTGGCCTTGTCGAGCTCCGGGGTCGGGACGCCGCCGGACCACAGCAGGGCGGCGATCTCGCCCGCCTTCAGGGCGTCGACGGCGTTGCGCAACGGGTAGTGCTCCTCCCGCACGCCCAGCGCGAGCCTGCTGCCCTGCAAGGCGGCGCCGGACCCGTCGGCACCGAGCGACACGGGCTTGCCGACCAGGTCCGCCGCCGTCGTGTACGGCGAGTTCTTCAGCACCACGAGCTGCAGGTAGTTCTCGTAGACGCGGCCCAGCGCGACGAGGCCGGGTTCCATGTGGGCGCTGTCGCTGAGGGACAGGCCGATGTCCGCGGTGCCCTCGCGGAGGTGTTTGAGGTTGTCCGCGCTGCCGCCGGTCTCGATCGGCGTGATGGTCAGCGGGCTGGGGGAGAGGCGGGAGATCAGCGCGGCGAAGTCGTTGTAGAAGCCGCCGGGTTCGCCGCCCGCGACGCGGATGGTGCCGGACGGTTCGCTGGTGCCGCACGCGGTGAGGGCCAGGGCGCCGAGGAGGAACGTTCTGCGTTTCACAGCAGCGGCTCCTTCGGCAGTTCGACGGTCGCGACCAGGCCACCGTCCGTGTGCAGCTTCAGCTTCCCGTCGTGCGCGGTGACGATCCGCTCCGCGATCGCGAGCCCCAGTCCCGTTCCCCTCCGGGAGTCGTCGCCGCGCCAGAACCGTTCGGTGGCGTGCTTGATGTCCTTTTTGGACAGGCCGGGTCCGTTGTCCCGCACGGTCAGCGTCGCGCGGTCGCAGATCACGGTGACCTCCGAGGCGCCGTACCTGATGGCGTTGTCCAGCAACACGTCCAGCACCTGAGCGAGGTCCGACACCGCGCACTGCACCAGTCCGGGCGCGCGGTCGTCGACGGTGATCGTGACGCCCTCCGCCTGGGCCGCCGCCCGCCACGCGTCGACCCGGTCGTGGGCCACGACCTGGAGGTCGGCGAGTTCCGGTTCGACGCCGCCCGCGGCGCGTTCGGTGGCGGTGCTCTCGGCCGAGGCCAGCGCCAGGAGGCCGTCCAGCAACGACTCCAGGCGTTCGACCTCGGTCAGCAGCGAGCCGTTGGACGGCAGCATGTCGACCCTGATCCGCAGCGCCGCCATGGGGTTGCGCAGCTGGTGCGAGGCGTCGGCGATCAGGCGTCGTTGCTGGTCGGCGGCCTCGGCGACGGCGTCGGACATGCGGTTGAACGACTCCGACAACGCCCGCAGCTCGGCCGGTCCGGTGGTGTCGGCGACGTGCGTGCGCCGCTGCCCCTCCGCGACCGCCCGCACACCCCGGTCGAGTTCCTTCAACGGCCTGAGCAGCCAACGTGACACAACTAGCGCGAGCAACACGCACGCGCAGGCCGCCAGCAACGCCCCGGCCAGCACGATCGCCCACCGCCGTGCCACGTCGAGCGCGGCCACCTTCGTGGAAGCCCTGAGCACCACGGCGCCCGCGACCTTCGTGCCGATGCCGACGGGCCGCGCGAACAGGACGTCACCGCCGCTCCACGGCAGCACGGTCGGCACCTGCTTCGCGGGTTGGTTGCGCAGCGCGGCGTCGATCTGCGCCGACACGTCGTCCGCCGACATGCCCGACTCGACGATCGGCGTGCCGGCCGCGTCCACGACCACGATCTCCTCGCCGTAGACCTCGGCGTAGCGCTCGGCCTCGGACGCCACGACGTCGGTGGGCAGCGTGGCGAACCGGTCGAGGTCGGCGGTGCGGCTGATCACGAACTGCTGGGTGCGCTCCGACGCCGTGCTCATCAACAGCGGGAAGGCGAACGCCGTGACGGCCGAGAGCGAGAAGAGCAGCAGCACCAACAGAAGCCGTTGCCGCATCTATTCACCGAGCCGGTAGCCGAAACCGCGGATCGTGTGCAGCAGCCCCGGCCGGTCGAGCTTGGCGCGCAACTGCGTGAGGTGCACGTCGAGCGTCCGCGACACCGCCACGAACGCGTTGCCCCACACCTCGTCCATCAACTGCTGCCGGCTCACCGCCGTGCCCGGCCGTTTCGCGAGCACGGCCAGCACGTCGAACTCCTTGGTGGTCAACGAGATCTGCCGCCCGCCGACCAGCACCTGACGGCTCTGCAGGTCGATCTCCACGTCGGACACCCGCACCACGTCGTCCGGCTCCTGCTGACGAGCCGCGCTGCGCCGGGCCACCGCGTCGATCCGGGCCAGGAGCTCGGCCAGCCGCACCGGCTTCACCAGGTAGTCGTCCGCACCGAGCCGGAGCCCCCTGACGACCGTGCGCTCGTCACCCCGTGCCGTCAGCACGAGGACCGGCACCGGATCGATCTTGCGGAGCTTGCGCAGCACCTCCAGGCCGTCCTGGTCTGGCAGGCCGAGGTCGAGCAGCACCACGTCGGCGTCGCGGTGGGCGATCAGCGCGTCGGCGCCCCTGCGCACGCGGGATGGCCGGTGCCCGTTCGCCCGCAGTGCCTCCACCAGGGCGTTCGCGACACCGTCGTCGTCTTCGACCAACAGCACCCGCATTCGAGCAGTATCGGCCATGACGACTGTTGCCCGCGCGTACCGACGCGCTTAAGTGACTGTAAAGAAGCATTGGCCGTGGTTGTGACCGGTCCCGAGCCGTCGGGATGGTGTCCGGCATGACAGTGGTTCAGGAGAAGAGCAGCGAACGCCGTGTGGTGGCGAACGTGCTGCGCGGATCGGTCGGAAATCTCATCGAGTGGTACGACTGGTACGCCTACACAGCGTTCAGCATCTACTTCGCGGCAGCGTTCTTCCCCAAAGGCGACCAGACCGCGCAGCTGCTCAACACCGCCGCCGTGTTCGCCGTCGGCTTCCTCATGCGGCCGCTGGGCGGCTGGCTGCTCGGCCGGTACGCCGACCGGCACGGGCGTCGTGCCGCGCTGACGTTGTCCGTAACGCTCATGGCGGCCGGTTCGCTGATCATCGCGCTCACGCCGTCGTACGCGTCCATCGGTGTCGCGGCACCGGTCCTGCTGGTGCTGGCGCGGCTGCTCCAGGGGCTGTCCGTCGGTGGTGAGTACGCGACCTCGGCGACCTATCTGTCCGAAGTGGCCTCTCCTGCCCGCCGCGGTTTCTACTCCAGCTTCCAGTACGTGACGCTGACAGCCGGGCAGCTCGTCGCACTGGGCGTGCAGATCGTGTTGCAGCAGTTCCTCTCCAAGACCGAGATGATGGAGTGGGGCTGGCGGGTCGCGTTCGTCATCGGCGCGACCGGGGCGATCGTCGTCATGTGGTTGCGGCGCGGGATGGACGAGTCGTCGAACTTCGAGAAGCAGAAGGACAGCGGTGAGCAGAAGGGCACCATCAGGGCGTTGCTCAAACACCCCAAGGAGTGCCTGACCGTGGTGGGGCTGACGCTCGGTGGCACGGTCGCGTTCTACACGTTCACGACGTACCTGCAGAAGTTCATGGTGAACACGAGCCACATCGACGCCGCGACGGTCAGCTGGATCAACTTCGCCGCACTGCTGGTGTTCGTGGTGCTGCAACCGCTTGCGGGCGCGTTGTCCGACCGGATCGGCCGGCGTCCGTTGCTGCTCGGGTTCGGTGTGCTGGGAACGTTGGCCACGGTGCCGTTGTTGTCGGCGCTCGCCACGACGTCCGAGGCGGTGCCGGCGTTCCTGTTGATGCTCGGCGGCCTGGTGATCGTCACCGGGTACACGTCGATCAACGCGATCGTGAAGGCCGAGCTGTTCCCGACCAACATCCGCGCGCTGGGCGTCGGACTGCCGTACGCGCTGACCGTGGCGATCTTCGGCGGCACGGCCGAGTACGTGGCGCTGTGGTTCAAGCAGGCCGGCATGGAGTCGGTGTTCTTCTACTACGTCGCCGGGTGCGTGCTGATCTCCCTGCTGGTCTACGGGTTCATGCGCGAGACGTCGAAGGACTCAGTCCTCGACCGCGATTAGCCCGGCGAGCGCGCTGGCGAGGTGGACCGGTGTGCGTTCGGTGGTGTGGCGGATCTGCGTGCGGCAGCTGAATCCGTCCGCGATCACCAGCGCGTCCTCGTTGGCGCGCAACGCGGGCAGCAGGTCCTGTTCGGCGCACGCGATCGAGACGTCGTAGTGGCCTCGCTCGAAACCGAAGTTCCCGGCGAGGCCGCAGCACCCCTCGACGACCGTCGGCTTCAGGCCCGCCTTCGCCATCGCGGCGCGGTCGGGCTCGAAGCCGAGCTCGGCGTACTGGTGGCAGTGGGTCTGCACGACGGCTTCGCGCGCGCCTGGAAGTGACGGCAGTTTCGGGGCCACGTGCTCGGCGAACGTCCGGGTGGCCTTCGCCAGCGCTTGCACCGCGGGGTCGTCCGAGAGTTTCGGTGCCTCCGCGCGGAGGAACGCGGTGCAGCTCGGTTCCAGGCCGATCACCGGGACTCCCTGGCTCGTCCACGGGAGCAACGCGCGTGCGGTGCGTTCGACCACTCGGCGGGCCTTCGTCAACTGGCCCGTCGAGTGCCACGTCAGTCCACAGCAGACGTTCGCGGACGGCACCTCGACGCGGTTTCCCAGGTGTGCCAGCACGTTCGCGGCGTCGAGGCCGATGCCCGGTTCGAAGTGGTTCGTGAACGTGTCGGGGAACAGCAGCACCGGATCGCCCTCGCCCATCGGGTGCAGCTGGCGGACCAGCCGGGTGGTCTGCGTGGGCAGCTCGCGTTCCGGCGTGATGCCCGCGAACCGGCCGAACCTCGCCGTGAACCTGTTGACCAGCCCGTACTTCAGCCACGTCGGCAGCCAGCCCATCGTGTAGTGCGACAGGGGCCGGACGCGCTTCTTGTAGTGCTCGTGCAGGAACTCGGCCTTGTAGCTCGCCATGTCGACGTCGACGGGGCAGTCGCGCTTGCAGCCCTTGCACCCCAGGCAGAGGTCGAGCGCCTCGGCCACCTCGGGGGAGCGCCAGCCGCCCTTGATCACGTCGCCGTTGAGCATCTCGAACAGCAGGTGCGCGCGACCCCTCGTGGAGTGCTTCTCCTCGCGGGTGACGCGGTAGCTCGGGCACATCACGCCGCCGTGCGTGTTCAGGCACTTGCCGACGCCGACGCACCTGCGCGTGTCGCTCGCGAACTCCGCGCGGGTCGGGATCTTCGGCGGCGCGACGAGGATCCGCAGGTCGTCGTCGAGTTTGAGCGGCTCGACGATCCGGCCCGGGTTGAGCAGGTTCTGAGGGTCGAAGGCGTGCTTGAACTCCCGGAACGCCCTGATGGCGTCGGGCGGGTACATCCGGCTGAGCAGCTCGGACCGCGCCTGGCCGTCGCCGTGCTCGCCGGACAGGCTGCCGCCGTGGCTCACGACCAGGTCGGCGGCGTCCTGCAGGAACTCGCGGTAACCGCTCGCCAGGTCGAAGTCGATGCGGACGTGGATGCAGCCCTCGCCGTAGTGGCCGTAGGTGATGCCACGGCGGCCGTACCTGGTCAGCAGCTGGTCGAAGTCCCGCAGGTAGGTGCCGAGGCGCTCCGGCGGGACGGCCGAGTCCTCCCAGCCCGACCAGGCCTCGCTGCCGTCGGCCATGCGGGTGGCGAGACCGGCGCCGTCCTCGCGGATCCGCCACAGCGCCCGCTGGTGCGCCGGGTCGTGGATGATCATCGAGTTCCTGCTGAGCCGCGCGACGCGTTCGGGGTGGTCCTCGACCTCGACGAACAGCCAGCTGCGGCCTTCTGGCAGGTCGGGACGCGTGCGAACGCTGCGCACGAGCGACTCGTTCAGGCCCTCGATCGCGAGCGCGTCCTCGATCTGGGTGACCTGGTCGGCGGCCTCGTAGGTGTCCGCGAAGCCGAGCACGACCAGGATCCGGCGTTCCGGCCTGCGCACCAGCTTCAGCTCGGCGCCCAGCAGGACCACGCAGGTGCCCTCGGTGCCGACCAGCTGCTGGGTCAGCGTCGGGGCGTCCAGCGCGTACCCGCTGACCCGGCGTGTGAGCTGCGGGAACCACGCCGGGTCGTGGGACGGGAGGCTGAGCTCGGGCGGGTCCGTGGTGTCGAACGTGCGGCCGTCCACGGTCAGGACCTGGAGGTTCGTGACGTTCTCGCTGGTCTTGCCCCACTTCACCGAGTGCGCGCCGCACGCGTTGTTGCCGATCATCCCGCCGATGGTGCAGCGCGAGTGCGTCGACGGGTCGGGGCCGAACAGGTGGTCGCCCGCTGCCGCGTTGATCTTGTCGAGCACCGCGCCCGGCTGGGCGAACGCGCGGTCGCCGGAGATCTCGAACGCGGTCAGGTACCGGCTGAAGTCGATCACCAGACCGGTGCCGCACGCGTTGCCCGCGATGGACGTTCCCGCGCCGCGGCTGGTGATCGGCACGCGGTGCTCGGCGGCCAGCCCGACGGCCGCGACCACCGCGTCCGTCGTGCGTGGACGGACGACCACCCGCGGCACGTGCCGGTAGTTCGACGCGTCCGCCGAGTACAGGGCCCGGCTCGCCGGGTCGTCCAGCACGTCACCGTCCACGTGACGCCGGAGCTGATCGAGAAACGCCCGCATCACCCGATCATGCCTGGCTGGGTGTGACATGCCTCCGCCGATGCCGGTCTACCTGCCGGTAGCCGATAGCCTCACCCGGTCAACCAGCAGCGATTCTCAGGAGAGCTAGTGAGTCGGTCCGTTCTGGTCACCGGAGGCAACCGCGGCATCGGCCTCGCCATCGCGCAGGCGTTCGCGGCGCAGGGCGACAAGGTCGCGGTGACGCACCGCGGGTCCGGCGCTCCCGAAGGCCTGCTCGGCGTGAAGTGCGACGTGACGAACTCCGAGGAGATCGACGCCGCGTTCACGGAGGTCGAGGCCGCGCACGGTCCCGTCGAGGTGCTCGTCTGCAACGCGGGAATGACGCAGGACACGCTGCTGCTGCGCATGAGCGAGGAGCAGTTCACGCAGGTCGTCGACGCGAACCTGACCGGCGCGTTCCGGTTCGCCCAGCGCGCCTCCCGAGGCATGCTGCGCAAGAAGTTCGGCCGCATCGTCTTCATCTCGTCCGTCGTCGGCCTCACCGGCGGCGCCGGCCAGGTGAACTACGCGGCGTCCAAGGCGGGCATGGTCGGCATGGCGCGCTCGATCGCGCTGGAGCTGGGCTCCCGCAACATCACCGCGAACGTCATCGCGCCGGGCTTCATCACCACGGACATGACGAACGAGCTGCCCGAGGCCGTCCGCGACGCCGCGCTCAAGCAGATCCCGGCCGCCCGCTACGGCGCGGCCGAGGAGATCGCGCGCGCCGTCACGTTCCTCGCCGCCAACGAGTCCGGCTACATCAACGGTGCCGTGCTGCCGGTCGACGGCGGCCTCGGCATGGGCCACTGAGTTTTCTTCTTCTGCACTAGGGAAAGGGTTGGACCAAGTGACCGGACTGCTCGAAGGCAAGCGACTGCTGATCACCGGTGTGATCACCGACGCGTCGATCGCCTTCCACGTCGCACGCGTCGCCCAGGAGCAGGGCGCCGAGGTCGTGCTGACCGGGTTCGGCCGGATGAGCCTCGTGACGCGCATCGCCCAGCGCCTGCCCAAGCCCGCGCCCGTGGTCGAGCTCGACGTGCAGAACCAGGAGCACCTCGACACGCTCGCAGACCGGGTGCGCGAGCACGTCGACGGCCTCGACGGCGTCGTGCACGCCATCGGCTTCGCCCCGCAGAGCTGCCTCGGCGCGCCGTTCATGGACGCGCCGTGGGAGGACGTCTCGGTCGCGATGCACGTCTCCGCGTACTCGTACAAGGCGCTCGTGCAGGCCACCCGCCCGTTGCTGACGCACGGCTCGTCGGTCGTCGGTCTCGACTTCGACGCCCGCCAGGCGTGGCCCGCCTACAACTGGATGGGCGCGGCGAAGGCGGCGTTCGAGTCGATCAACCGCTACATGGCGCGCGACCTCGGTCCGGACGGCATCCGCGTGAACCTCATCTCGGCCGGCCCGGTGCGCACCATGGCCGCGAAGTCCATCCCGGGCTTCGGCGAGCTGGAGAAGATGTGGGGCGAGAAGGCGCCGCTGTCGTGGGACGTCGACGACCCGACGCCGGTCGCGAAGTCCGTGTGCGGCCTGCTGTCCGACTGGTTCCCGGCCACCACCGGCTCGATGGTGTTCGTCGACGGCGGCGTGCACTTCCTCGGTCTCTGAGGTCACACCCGTTCGTCATGTGAGGCGATCGGGCGTCTGATTGGATGGAGCGGTGAGTTTCGACGCGCTGCTCTGGCTGTCCTTCGGCGGCCCAGAAGGTCCTGAGGACGTCCGTCCCTTCCTGGAGAACGTGGTTCGCGGACGTGGCGTGCCGCCGGAGCGGCTGGACGAGGTCGAGGCCCACTACCAGCACTTCGGCGGCGTGTCGCCGATCAACCGCCTGAACCTGGAAGCCATCGAGGCCGTGAAGGCCCGTGGTTTCGAGCTGCCGATCTACTTCGGCAACCGCAACTGGCACCCGATGGTCGAGGACGTCGTCGCGCAGATGAAGGCCGACGGCGTCGAGCGCGCGTTGGTGTTCCCGACGAGCGCGTACGGCGGCTACTCCGCCTGCCGTCAGTACGACGAGGACATCGTGCGAGCCCTGCAGGCCGTGCCCGGTGGGCCGGAACTGGTGAAGCTGCGCCAGTTCTTCGACCACCCGCTCTTCATCTCCTCCTTCGCCGACGCGATCCGTGCCGCGGCAGCGTCTTTGAGCGGCCCGTACCGCATCGTCTTCACCGCGCACTCGGTGCCGGTGTCCGCGGACAAGGCCGCCGGCCCGCCGTCGGAAGGCGGTTACCGCTACTCGCGCCAGATCGTCGAGGCCTCGCGTCTCGTCGCCGCCGAGCTCGGCGTGACCGAGTACGACGTGGTGTGGCAGTCGCGTTCCGGCCCGCCGCAGATCCCGTGGCTGGAGCCCGACGTCGTCGACCACATCGACGCGTTGCACGCCAAGGGTGTCGGTGGCGTCGTGGTGTGTCCGATCGGGTTCGTGTCCGACCACCTCGAAGTGGTGTGGGACCTCGACACCGAGGCCCGTGACCGCGCTGCCGAGCTGGGAATGGAGTTCGCCCGCGCGGCCACGCCCAACGGTGACCCGCGGTTCGCCGAGCTCGTCACCGAACTGGTCGCCGAGCACACTTCCGGTGCGCCCGTGCGGAAGTTGTCGTCGTTCGTGGCTGCGGGGTGCACGGTGAACGGTGCGCCTTGTGCGCCGCTGTGCTGCGAGCCGGCCAAGAGGCCCGCCCGCACCTGATTCACCGGCGGTCGATGCGCGCGAGCACCGTGTCGGAGATCCGGCGCAGTGCTCGCAGGTCGTCCGGGGACAGGCCGTCGACGAACAGGTCCAGCACGCGGGCCACGTGCGCGGGCGCCGCTTCCTCCAGGTGCGCCTGACCCGCGTCGGTCAGCACCGCGAGCGTGTAGCGCCCGTTCGCGGGATCGGGCTCGCGGTAGACGAACCCGCGCTTCTCCAGCCGGCCGACCATGTGCGAGAGCCGGGACAGCTCCGTGTTCGCGACGTCAGCCAGCTCGCTCATCCGGATGCGCAGCTCGGGCTGCTCCGAGAGGTGCGCCAGCACGTGGTACTCGATGAAGCTGAGCGCCGAGTCCTGCTGCAGCTGTGACTCCAGCGCGGCGGGCAGCCGCTGGACGAGCCTCATGAAGCCGCGCCACATCGCCAGCTGGTCGTCGGTGAGCCAGCGCGGCTCGGTCCCGTCGGACTGATCTCTGGCGGACATGGACGCAGTGTAGATCCGACGGAGATCACTTGAAAGTTCAAGTGAGAGTCGCTAAGTTGACTTGAAGATTCAAGTCAACGACGTGGAGGAACACCAATGAGCGACCTCAGGATCGCGATCATCCTCGGCAGCACCCGGCCGGGCCGCAACGGCGCCGCGGTGGCGGACTGGGTGCTGACCAGGGCGAAGGAGCGCACCGGCGCCACCTACGAGCTGGTCGACCTGCTCGACCACCCGCTGCCGCACCTCGACGAGGCCGTGCCGGCGAGCGCGGGCAGGTACGCGGGTGAGCACACGAAGGCGTGGGCCGCCAGGATCAGCGGGTTCGACGGCTTCGTCTTCGTGACCCCGGAGTACAACCACTCCACCTCCGGGGTGCTCAAGAACGCGATCGACTTCCTTTACGCGGAGTGGAACAACAAGGCTGCGGGCTTCGTTTCGTACGGCTCCCTCGGCGGCGCGCGTGCCATCGAGCACCTGCGTGCGATCGCGAGCGAACTGCAGATCGCCCACGTCCGGCAGCAGCTGTCGTTCTCGTTGCAGACCGACTTCGAGAACTTCTCGGTGTTCAAGCCCGCGGCGAGGCACGACAGCGCCGCCGACGTGCTGTTCGACCAGCTGGAGTCCTGGGCCGGCGCGCTGAAGACCGTCCGGCGTTGAGGAGGGACGTCGTGAACGGATCAGCGAGTCGGCTGCAGGTCGTGTTCGGCGACCTGCGCCACGCGGTCGACGACGTCCTGCTGCGGCACCAGGTCACGCGCGACGAGATGGTCGCCGCGCTCGACTGGCTGCGGTCAGCGGCCGACGCCGGGGAGTTGGCCCTGTTGCGGGTCTTCTTCTACAAGACCGTCCTCAAAGGAACGGTGGGCGCGCCGTACGCCCACCCCGAGAAGGACGGCGCGAGCCACTGGGAGATGGAGGGCTCCGCCTACCGGCCGGGCGCACCCGTGCTGGAGAGCCCTGCCGTGCTGCCGATGCGCCCGGACGAACCAGGCGAGCCCCTCGTCGTGTCCGGCACCGTGCGCACCACGACAGGCGATCCGCTTCCCGGAGCGACGCTGGAGGTCTGGCAGATCGACGCGAACAACGTCTACTCCGGCATCGACACCAGCGACTTCCTGCCGCTGAACATCCCCAACGACTCCACCGGGGTTCCCGAGCACAACCTCCGCGCCACGGTCGTCGCCGATGGTGAGGGCCGCTACGAGTTCCGCACGGTCATGCCCGGCGTGGAGACCCTGGGACTGGCCGAGAACGGTCCGATCGGCGGTCTGCTCGACGCCCTGCGGTTCGAGGGGAAGCGGCCGCTGCACATCCACGCCACCGTCACCGCGCCCGGTTGCCTGCCGCTGACCACCCAGATCTACCTCGACGGCGATCCGCTGGTCGACAGCGCGGTGGAAGGCGCGATCCCCGCCGGTGCCATCAGAACCACCACGCTGCACGACGACCGCCGCACGCTCACCCACGACTTCGTGCTGCGCCCGGATCAGCGGCCCTGAAGTGCCGCCGTCAGCGACTCCTCGGCGTTCGCGGGCAACGCGCCGTCGTGGTCCAGCGCGTAGCGGACGACGGCGCGGAACTCGTCGCTGAAGCGCGAGTAGTACGGGGTGACCGGGCGGAGACGGGCGTCCTCGATCGCGTCCAGCAGGGTGCTGGAGTACGGGTGCTCGGTGGCGACGCGGCTGTCCTGGTAGACGATGCCGCGGGTGGCGGCGAGGCCTCCTCGTTCGAAGAGGAGCTGCTGGCTGCGCGGGCCGGTGAGGAACTCGATGAGTGCCTGGGCCGCACGGGGTTTCGCGGACTTGGCGGAGATGGCGAGGTTCTGGCCGCCGAGGACGCTCGGGCCGGGCAGCTGCGTCACGCCGAAGTCGATGCGGGGGCGGCCTGCCGACTCGTCCTGGTTGCCCTGCAGGGTGCGGTGGGCGACCGGCCAGTTGCGCATGAAGGCGATCTTGCCGTCGCGGAACGCCTGGGTGGTGAGCGGTTCGGTCTGGGCGCGGGAGTCGGGCAGCACCACGGGTTTGTCGCCCTTGAGGCCGTCCGCGAGCCAGCGGAGGGCGCGGCGGGTGCGTTCGGAGTCGATCACGACCTTGTTGCTCTCGTCGACCACGTCGCCCTTCTCCGCCCAGATCAGTTCCAGCGCGTTGACGGTGAGGCCCTCGTAATCGGCTAACTGGCCCGCGTAGCCGGCGGCCAGACGGGTGTCCTGTGCCGCTCGCAGCGCTCTTGTGGAGGTGGTGGTGATGTCGTCCAGTTCGAGCGGGTCCTCCTTCACCAGGTCCTTGCGGTAGAAGAGGAGGCCCGCGTCCGTGTTGAACGGCAGCGCCCACAGCACGCCCTGGTAGCGGCAGCTCTCCAGCGGGCGGCGCAGGAACCCGCTGGTGTCCACAGTGGACAACGGGCGTAAATGGCCGGCCTGCGCGAACTCGGCGGTCCAGGTGACGTCGAGGTTGAAGACGTCCACACCGCCGGTCGCCTCCCTGGCCCGCGCGACCATCTCGCTGCGCTGGCCGTCCGCCTCGTCCGGCAGCTCGACGATCTCCGCGGGCTGCTCGGGGTGTTCGGCGTTCCACTGGTTGATCAACGCGCGCCGCTGGCCGCCGTCGCTCTGGTCGCGGCCGCTGAGCACGACGAGCTTGCCCTTCTCCCACTCCGTCGACTCGCGGAAGAGGGGCTGCACGCCGTTGGTGAACAGGATCGTGAGCACGATGCCGACGGCCACGCCCATCGCGAGCCACGAGCGGTTCGCCCACACCACACCGGGCGGACCCAGTCTGGGCAGGGCCGCCCACGTGCGCCGCAACCACCTCATCCGGAACCTCCCCACACCCGGCGGAACAGCTCCGCCAGGTCGTCCCCGAGCGTGTCCGCCGTCGAGTCGCGGCACTCGCCACCCGACGCGTCCGTGATCGTGGTCAGCGCGTGCGTCGCGCAGCTCGCGCCGCCGACGGCGATCACGAACACGCGGATCCCCTTGCTCCGCACCGCGTCCACGACGTCCTGCCGGGTCTGCGTGCTCGTCGTGTCCTCGCCGTCGGTCAGCGCGATCACGGCGCTGACGTGGTCCGCGTCGTCGGTGCCGACCCGGTCGAGGCTGTCGATGACCGCCTGGTGCAGCGGCGTGCCACCGGCCGGCGTGACGGTGCTCAGCGCGGCGGCCGCGGCCTCCTTGTCCCGTCTGCCGAGCGGGATGAGCTGTCGCACCTGGTCGTCGCTGAACACCGACAGGCCGTACGTGTCCTCGGGGCCCATCTGCGTGAGGGCCTTGCCGACGCCGTTGACCGCGACGGCGAACCGCGTCTCCCCGGTCGGCGCCGGATCCGCCATCGACCCGGACGCGTCGAGCGTGAGCCAGACGCGCCCGTCCCTCTTGGCCTGTTCGTACTTCTTCTGGAACTCGGCCTGCCCCGCTTCGTCGGGCCCGGCCTCCTCGCGGTCGAGCGCGAGCCCGGCCCGCACGCCGAACTCCTCGCGGAACTCGCCTCCCGCGGCCTGTCCGGCGGGACGCAGCCCGGCGGCGTTGAGCGCGGTCTGGCCCTCCTGCGTGGCGAGCCACGCCTGGAACGCCTTCGCCGGCTCGCGGGCGGCGTGGTTGCGCACGTCGTGGGCGTCCCAGTTGACGAGGTTCAGCGGGTAGTCGGCGCGGTAAGTGTCCGACGGGTACAGCGCGGTGAGGCACGGCTTCTGCGCGCACCTGGTCTTGTTGTGCCGCAACAACACCTGCTCGGTCGTGATCATCGCGGCGCCGGGCAGCGGCCTGTCGGTCTCGGTGACCCTGCGCTCCACGACGGCAGGGGCGAGCGACTCGTACAGCGCCGCGGTGGCGAGCCCGCCGGCCGCCGTGAGCAGCGGGTTCGGCCTGCCGACCGGAATCCCCGCACCGCTGACCTTGGTCAGCAGCTCGCCCCACTTCTCCGAGCCGCCGGAGGCGACGTCCCGCGCGACCTGCGGCGGCACCCCGAGCACGACAGGCGAGAACGCGACGGACCTGCCCGGCTCGATGTTCACCGCGGACCCGACGCTCCTCGTGCGGCGCACGACCTCGTTCGTCTCCGCGGTCGAGTCGGGCAGCCAGACGTCCGGGTGCGGCCCGATCTCGCGCAGTTCCTTCGCCGACCAGGAGGCACGCAACGCGGTCGACCCCTGGTCGCCCGGCGCCGAGAACACGTACAGCCGCGCCGTGCGGCACCCGTGGTTCTTCGACGCCGTGTGCAGCTCGAACTTCCGCGCCACCTCACCGATCGCGGGCTCGGCGTCCTGCGACGTCAGCACCCGCACCTCGGTCGGCTGCGGGCAGCCGAGCACCAGCACCCGCCCGTACGCGACCAGCGGCGGCCCCGCGAACGCCACCAGCACCGCCACGACGGCGAGCACGGCCGTGAACACCACCCAGCGCAACCGGATGCGCTTGGCCAGCTGGTTCAGCCGGTCGATCGCGGACGCCGAAAGCACCAGAAGACTCGCGCCGAGGCCGTAGAGCACCCACGACTGCCACGTCGTGAGCGCGCCCGTGGCCGTCTCGGACAGCAGGTGCCCGGCGACCGCGGCCAGCATGAGGGCGCCCGCGTACCGGGGTGCTGTGCTCGACCGGCGCTGGTCGACGTCCTCCATTCGGCGTCCTCCCCACTCGGCACCATATGTGGGGGCACCGACACTTCTGGGGGAGTTGGCCGCTCAGGAGGGGTTACCGGGGGAGAACCACTCGTTTGGGTCAGTGACGACCGGCGCCGCTGTCCGCGAGCACGCGCACGGCCTCGTCGACCGCCGCGCACCGTGCGCGACGCACGGCTTCGGACACCGGACGCAGTGCTTCCGTGCGGGCCGTCATCGCCGACGCCGACAGCGCGCCGCCGGGGGAGTCGGAACTGGCCACCGTCACGATCGCGGCGACCTCGGCGGCCCGTTGCAGCACGCGGAGCGCGCGGGGTGGCATCGCGTCCGGCCACGGCAGCAGGGAGTTCTCCGCCGCGAGGTCGGCGATCTCCTTGCGGACGTTCGGGCGGTGCTTGGCCACGTCGAGCGCCGCGAGGGCCGCCGTCGCCTCGCGCAGCGCGGCGCCCAGGCCGTGCTCGGCCTCGCCGATCGGGATGTGCTCCAGGCCGTTGGACGACGGCAGGTCGAACACCGTCCAGCGCATCACGCCGTCGGCCACGATCTTCGGCACGAGCCCGATGTGCACGGACGGCACGACGAGCGCCTCGCCGGAGCGCAGCGCGCACGTCGCGAGGGTCCCCTTGCCGCCCAGGCCCCGCACATCGCCCGGTACTGGTAGCACCAGCCGTGCGGAGGTCGCGCCCGCGCGCCGCAGGGCGGCCAGCAGCAGGGCGGGGCCAACGGGGGCCTCGTCGGGACCGGGGAGGTCGAGCGCCGTGGCGGTGCCGTCGTCGTCGGCCACCACCTCGTGCTGCTCGGCCCACGTGTGCAGGGCGTCGAGGACGTCGTCGGCGGCGGCTAGACCGTGCAGCCATCCCGACGTCCACACGACCAGCGTGGCACTTGCACAGGACACCCGACGAGATTACGTGGCCCTGCCCTGGGAGCCCCACCCGGTGTGCCCGATCCGAGACACCTACTTGGCCGGACCGATGTTGTTCTCGAGCAGCGAACGGAACGACGTCAGGTCCTCATCGGACGCGAAGGCCCGGTGCGGCACGGAGAGCGACGCCGCGCCCTCGTCCAGCGTCTCCAGGACGAAGCCCTGACGCGTCTCGGTCCAGCCCGGCAGCTCCTGCCAGACGATCTCCTCGCGCACCGCGTGGCCCACGGCCATCCGGAACGACTGGGCGTCGGCGCTGCCCACCACGGTCCTGCTGATCATCTCGTCGGACGAGAAGCGCCACCACACCGCGACCGGCTCCATGAACCCGATGACCAGCGCGCACACCAGTCCGAAGATCCCCACGAAGGCCGGGCCGTCGAGGGCGAACAGCTGCACGAGCGAGATCACCGCGAACGCGAGCGCGAACCACGGCGCCCATCTGAACATCGGCACCATCGCGCGCAGGCTGGCGCGCCAGTCGGCGGGGGAAGGGGCCCATCTGAAATCAACGCTGTCACTCATGTCGCCCCGCATTCTGGCGCACGCGCCGCGCCCGTGCCTGGAGTTGCTCCACATCGACGGGTCCGGATTCGGTGCGTAGCGTCGTCGGAGTGACCCAGAACCTGGCCCGCACGGCGGGCGAGCTGCGCGCCGCCGGGCACCTGCCGCGCGGCGTCAAGACCGAGATCAGGGAGAACCTCCTCGCGGCACTGCGCGAAGGACGCAACCCATGGCCCGGCATCGTCGGTTTCGACCGCACGGTGCTCCCGCAGCTGGAACGCGCGCTGCTGGCCGGCCACGACGTCGTCCTGCTCGGGGAGCGAGGGCAGGGCAAGACGCGCCTGCTGCGCACGCTGATCTCGTTGCTCGACGAGTGGACGCCCGTGATCGAGGGCTCCGAGCTGGGCGAACACCCGCTCGACCCGATCACGCCGGAGTCGAAGCGCCGTGCCGCCGAGCTCGGCGACGACCTGCCGGTGGTGTGGCGGCACCGCGACGAGCGCTACGCGGAGAAGCTCGCGACGCCCGACACGTCCGTGGGCGACCTGGTCGGCGACGTCGACCCGGTGAAGGTCGCCGAGGGCCGTTCGCTCGGTGACCCCGAGACGATCCACTACGGCATGCTCCCGCGCGCCCACCGCGGCATCATCGCCATCAACGAGCTTCCCGACCTGGCAGAACGCATCCAGGTGTCGCTGCTCAACGTCATGGAGGAGCGCGACATCCAGGTCCGCGGCTACACGCTGCGGCTGCCGCTCGACGTGCTGCTCGTGGCGACCGCGAACCCCGAGGACTACACGAACCGCGGCCGCATCATCACGCCGCTGAAGGACCGCTTCGGCGCGGAGGTGCGCACGCACTACCCGCTGGAGGTCGACGCCGAGGTCGACCTGGTCCGCCAGGAGGCCGACCTGGTGGCGGAGGTGGGCGACCACCTGCTGGAGATCATCGCCCGGTTCGTCCGGCACCTGCGCGAGTC
This sequence comes from Lentzea sp. NPDC058436, assembly GCF_042721515.1. Lineage (NCBI taxonomy): Bacteria > Bacillati > Actinomycetota > Actinomycetes > Pseudonocardiales > Pseudonocardiaceae > Lentzea > Lentzea sp. NPDC058436. Next base: position 236,722 of record NZ_JBHXLF010000003.1, on the reverse strand, counting down.
GTCGTCCATCGACCAGCGTTCCGGCGTCTCGGCGCGGTTCGCGGTCGCGGCGGCGGAAACCGTTGCGGCGTCCGCGTTGCGCCGCTCCGCGCTGATCGGTGAGAGCCCGGCGATCGCGCGTCCCGTCGACCTGGAGTCGGTGCCGGACGTGCTGCGCGGCAAGCTCGAGTTCGAGGCGGGGGAGGAGGGCCGCGAGGAGGAGGTGCTGGTCCACCTGCTGCGCCGCTCGATCGCCGACACGGCACGGGCGCGCCTGGCCGGGCTGAACCTCCGCGCGCTGGCCGAGGTCGTCTCCGACGGCCACCCCGTCGCGACCGGTGACCGGGTGCACGCGGGCGACCTGCTGGCGGCGTTGCCGGAGCTCCCGATCCTGCACGAGGTCGCGGCACGTCTGGGCGCGGGCCCGAAGGACCCCGTCGGCCGCATCGCGTCGGCCGTGGAACTGGCGCTGGAGTCGCTCTACCTGACGCGCAACCTGTCGAAGGACAACTCCTCCGACGACGACCGATCGGTGTACGGATGAGATACCGCTACGGACGCTGGGGCGGCGGCGCCGATCCGCTGGCGCCGCCGGTGGACCTCCGCGCGGCCGTGGACGAGCTCGGCCGCGAGATCATGGAGGGCGCCTCACCGCAGTCCGCCCTGCGCGAACTGCTGCGCCGCGGCGTCGACGGCACCCGCGGCCTCGACGACCTGACCTCGCGCCTGTGGCAGCGCCGCGCGTCGATCCAGCGCCGGCACCGCCTCGACGGCACGCTCACCGAGGTCCGGCAGCTGCTCGACCAGGCCCTGGAGGCCGAACGCCGCACGTTGTTCCCGGACCCGTCCGACGACGCGCGCTTCCGCGAGGCCCAGCTCGACGCCCTGCCACCGGGCACCGCCGCGGCCGTGCGGGAGCTGTCGAACTACGACTGGCGCTCCGCCGAGGCGCGCGAGGCGTTCGAGCAGATCCGCGACCTGCTCGGCCGGGAACTGCTGGACCAGCGCTTCCAGGGCATGAAGGAAGCGATGTCCAACGTGGACTCGCGCGACGTCGAGCGCATCCAGCGGATGCTGCGCGACCTCAACGCGTTGCTGGAGGCCCACGCCTCCGGCTCCCCGGACACGCCGCGCATGTTCGACGACTTCATGCGCAAGCACGGCGAGTTCTTCCCCGAGAAGCCCCGCAACGTCGACGAGCTCATCGACGCGCTGGCGGCCCGTTCGGCCGCCGCCCAACGCATGATGAACTCGATGACCGACGCCCAGCGCGCCGAGCTGTCCGCGCTGTCGCAGCAGGCGTTCGGCGGCATCGGCTCAGCCTTGTCCACTTTGGACTCGCTGCTGCAACGGCTGCGGCCGGGCGAGGACTGGACGTCGTCCGCGCGCTTCCGCGGCCAGGACCCGCTGGGCCTGGGCGAGGGCGCGCAGGCGATGGCGGACCTCGCCGAGCTCGACAACCTGGCCGAGCAGCTGTCGCAGTCGTATCCGGGCGCGCGCCTGGAGGACATCGACCTGGAGGCGCTGGAACGCCAGCTCGGCGAGTCGGCCTCGGTCGACGCCCGCCGGTTGGCGGAGCTGGAGAAGGCGCTCCGTTCGCAGAACATCGTCGAACGCGCCCCCGACGGCTCGATGCGGCTGACGCCGAAAGCGTTGCGGCGCCTCGGCGAGACCGCGCTGCGCGGCGTCGTCGACCAGCTCCGCTCGTCCCAGGGGTCGCGGGAGACGTCGTCCGCCGGTGCCGCGGGCGAGCTGATCGGGTCGACGCGCCCGTGGCAGTTCGGCGACACCGAACCCTGGGACGTGCCGCGAACCCTGCGCAACTCCGTGCTGCGGTCCGGCTCGATGTCCCTGGACGTCGTCGATCTCGAAGTGTCCGAGACCGAACACCGGACGCGTGCGGCGGTCGCTCTGTGCGTGGACACCTCCTGGTCGATGGTGCAGGACGGACGTTGGGTACCGATGAAGCGCACGGCTCTGGCGCTGCATCACCTCGTGCGCACCCGTTTCCGGACGGATGCTTTGCAGTTGGTGACCTTCGGGCGCTATGCCGAGGCCGTGGACATCGGGCAGCTGACGGCGTTGGAAGGCGTGTGGGAGCAGGGCACGAACCTGCACCACGCCCTGTTGCTGGCAGGGCGCCACCTCCGGAGGCATCCCGACGCGCAGCCCGTGGTGCTGGTGGTGACCGACGGCGAGCCGACGGCCCACCTGGAGCCGGACGGGGACGCGGAGTTCAACTACCCGCCGCTGCCGCGGACGTTGAGCAAGACGTTGAACGAGGTCGACGGGCTGGCCCGGCTCGGCGCGACGATCTCGGTGTTCAAGCTCGGTGATGATCCTCGGTTGGCGGCGTTCGTCGACATCGTGGCCCGGCGGGGTGGGGGCCGGGTGGTGTCGGCCGACGAGGAAGGGCTCGGGGCCGCTGTGGTGAGCGACTACCTGAGGTCGCGGCGCCGGCGGCGGTGAGGTGGCGGCTGCGGGGGTGCGGCTGCGGGTTGCGGCCCGCCACCGCGAGCCGAACCCTCAGAGGTCGTAGAGCGCGGCCAGACGCGGCAGGCGGGGCGCGAGCTCCGCGCTGTCGTCGAAGTCGAAGTCCCAGTCCGGATCCAGCTCCGGGTACCTGATCCGGAACGCGTCCTGCGGCAGTTGCATGCCGGTGGCCTTGATGTGGGCGTTCCAGGCGATGGACAGGGCGTCCTCGCACTCGAACTCGTCTCCGGACTCCGCGGCCTCCACGACCGCCGGTAAGCCCGCCAGCGAGTCGGGGTCGGCGAGGACGGCCGTGTAGACCTCCTCGCCCTGGGTGACGAGCCAGCCGCGGAAGTAGTCGAAGCCGTCGTCCGAGCAGCCGCCGTTGAGGACGTACGCCGCCGCCCACAGCGGGTTCTGGTACGAGACCGTCAGCAGGTCCCACAGCACCTGCTGGGCCGCGACGATCTCGGCGGGCGGCCGCTCGGCGAGCAGGGTGGTGGCCGCGGCGGCCACGGCGTAGCCGTCGGACGGGTCGGGGACGCTCGCCCTGGCGGCGGCGATGAGCTTCCAGAAGGTGTTCGGGTCCACGGGAAAGAGCTTGGCAGAGGGGTCTGACAATTTTTGGAGCCTGACTTACGAGCCTGGACGTTCCCAGGGCCTGTGCCGAGGTCTGATCCGCAGCAGCCAGGCCCGAGGCGGCCCCTGGCGGCACGGCCGGAACGACCACGTACAACACCGGTACGCGGCCGTCCCGGCCGCACCGCCAGGAACCACCTCAAGCTCGACTCCCGTCGAACCAGACCTCGACACAGGCCCTAGGTTGTAGACATGATCAGGACTCTGTTTCGCTCCCTCGAGGCCGTGCACGGAATGATCTACTTCGCCCCCGAGGCGGACTCCCGGTACGCGAGCGTCGGGCTAGACCGGCCCGGCGGGTACTTCGCGTCGCGCGCCGCGGCGCTCGGGCCGGTCGGGGCCGAGGTCGTGATCGCGACGTTCTACAACTTCAACCCCGATCTCGTCCGTGCGCGCATTCCGCAGGCGTGGGAGAAGGTCACGCCGCAGCGCCTGCTGGAACTGCGGTGGGAGGCGGCGGACGAGGCGCTGCGCAAGGTGCTTCCCGACGACCTCAAGGAGATCACCGAGCTGGCGAAGCGCGCCGCCGAGCGGTCCAAGGACATGCCGCAGGGGCGCCCGTTGTTCGCCGCCCACGCCGCCCTGCCGTGGCCGGACGACACGCTCCTGCAACTGTTCCACGCCCAGACGTTGCTGCGCGAGTTCCGCGGTGACGGCCACCTCGCGGCCCTGCTGCGGCACAACATCAGCGGCATCGAGGCGTTGGTGCTGCACGTCGCGACGGGCGACTACCCGGCCGACGCGTTGCGCAAGACCCGTGCGTGGTCGCAGGAGCAGTGGGCGGCCACGGTGGAGGACCTGCAGCGGCGCGGGCTCGTCGGCGAGGACCAGCTCCTCACCGAGAAGGGCCGCGAGCTGCGCGACGGCATCGAGGACGACACGGACCGCATGGCCGCGCCGGCCTACGACGTGCTCAGCGACCAGGAGAAGCAGCGGTTCGTCGAGCTGGCCGCGCCGCTGAGCAAGGCCGTCGTCCAGGGCGGCCTGCTCCCCGGCAGGAAGTAGGGCCCGGCCGTCGCGGATCGGATTTCGCAACAGGCCCTACGTGTCGCGGTCGGTGGAGGCGAGCGTCTTCTCGGTGACCTCGTCCTTGCCCGCACGGTGCTTGCCGGGATGGGTCAGCGAGAAGTGCGCCTCGTCCCGCATCCGTTCGACCATGTGCGGGTAGTGCAGCTCGAACGCCGGACGCTCCGAGCGGATGCGCGGCAGCTCCTTGAAGTTGTGCCGCGGCGGCGGTGACGTCGTCGCCCACTCCAGGGAGTTGCCGAAGCCCCACGGGTCGTCCTGCGGGGCCGGGTCGCCGTAGCGGTAGGACCGGAAGACGTTCCACACGAACGGCAGCACGGACGCGCCGAGCAGGAACGAGCCGATGGTCGAGAACGTGTTGAGGAACGTGAAGCCGTCGGACGGCAGGTAGTCGGCGTAGCGGCGCGGCATGCCCTCGTTGCCCAGCCAGTGCTGCACCAGGAACGTGCCGTGGAACCCGAAGAACGTCGTCCAGAAGTGCAGCTTGCCCAGCGGCTCGTTGAGCATCCGCCCGGTCATCTTCGGGAACCAGAAGTAGATGCCCGCGTACGTCGCGAACACGATCGTGCCGAACAGCACGTAGTGGAAGTGCGCGACCACGAAGTACGTGTCGGACACGTGGAAGTCGAGCGCCGGCGAGGCCAGCAGGATGCCCGTCAGGCCACCGAAGAGGAACGTCACGAGGAAGCCGACCGAGAACAGCATCGGCGTCTCGAACGTGACCTGGCCCTTCCACATCGTGCCGATCCAGTTGAAGAACTTGATGCCCGTGGGCACCGCGATCAGGAACGTCATCAACGCGAAGAACGGCAGCAGCACCGCGCCCGTGGCGTACATGTGGTGCGCCCACACCGCCACGGACAGCATGGCGATCGCGAGAGTGGCGAACACCAGACCCTTGTATCCGAACAACGGTTTGCGGCTGAACACCGGGAAGATCTCCGTCACGATCCCGAAGAACGGCAACGCGACGATGTACACCTCGGGATGGCCGAAGAACCAGAACAGGTGCTGCCACAGGATCACGCCGCCGTTGGCCGGGTCGAACACGTGCGCCCCGAGGTGCCGGTCGGCGGCCAGCCCCATCAGCGCGGCCGTGAGGATCGGGAACGCCAGCAGGATCAGCACCGAGGTCACCAGGATGTTCCAGGTGAACACCGGCATCCGGAACATCGTCATGCCCGGCGCCCGCAGGCACACCACCGTCGTCGTCATGTTGACCGCGCCGAGGATCGTGCCCAGACCGGACACGGCCAGGCCCATGATCCACAGGTCGGCGCCGATGCCCGGCGAGTGCACGGCCGACGACAGCGGCGTGTAGGCGAACCAGCCGAAGTCGGCCGCGCCGCCCGGCGTCAGGAACCCGGCCACCACGATGAGGCCGCCGAACAGGTACAGCCAGTACGAGAAGGCGTTCAGGCGCGGGAACGCGACGTCCGGCGAGCCGATCTGCAACGGCAGGATGTAGTTCGCGAACCCGAACAGGATGGGCGTCGCGTACAGCAGCAGCATGATCGTGCCGTGCATGGTGAACAGCTGGTTGTACTGCTCGTTCGACAGGAACTGCAGCCCCGGCCGCGCGAGCTCGCCGCGCATCAGCAGCGCCATCACGCCGCCGACCATGAAGAACGCGAACGACGTCGTGAGGTACATGATCCCGATCTGCTTGGGATCCGTCGTCTTGAACAGCGAGAGGAAGTACGAGCCCTTCGGCCGTGCACGCGCCGCCCCCGGATGGGGCACTACGGGCGTTGGCTTGATCGTGGTCATCGCGCCTCCTCCGTGCCAGACGTGAATCGTCCTCCCGGTCAGACCGAGGGGCAATCCACGACGAGCACCGCACTGGTCACCGGGACCACCGGAGCGCCTACCGAAATGCCGCTGACCTGCACGTAGTAGGCGCCGGGGGCCAATTCACCGAATCTCGCCGTCATCCTCTCGGAGATCGCCGGACTGCGCGATTCGACCTGTTTGCCGTTCTCGTCGACCAAGGCCACCTTCAACGCCCGCGGGGTGGTGTCCTTCAGCTCGACGGTGACCTCCAGGTCCTCCCCGACGAGCACGAGGTCGGGCACGACGACCTGGGGCTCCGTCACGGTCACGTTGCGCGGGACGATGGTCTTCGCGGTCAGGAACGACTCCACGGCGTCCAGCACGGCGGCGTTGTCCTGCAACGACGTGTGCTGCTCCGTCACGCGGTGCAGGGTGTTCGACGACAAGGCGAGCCCACGCCGTGCGGCTCCGACCATCGGCACGGTCGCATCGCCGTACAACTCGTCGCCTTCATATGTCCGATAACAGGTGACTTTGCCGTCGGCGATGCGCGCCGTGGTGGCCGTGGGCTGCTTACCGCCGATGATCGCGTACGTCTTGTCAGCGAACGAGTCGGTCAACGCACCGTGGAACGCCATCGCGTCCGTGACCATCTTCGTGTCGAGTTCGGGCAACGACACCTCAGTGGTCTTGAGCAGCCCGTTGGGCGACTCGATGCACGCGAACTCGGGCAGCAGCTGGTGCAGCGACGGCATCGACCGCGAGAACTCCGTCAGGTCCACCGCCAACGGCCCGAGCCCCTTGCGCACGCCGTTGACCAGCTGGTCCAGCGCGGCGGTCGCCCCGCGGTAGGGCGTGCCCATGGTGATCAGCCTGTCCGTCCGCTCCGCCATCCCGCACTGCTCGACGCACCACCGCGCGACCAGCCCGCCCATCGAGTGGCAGACGAAGCTGACCTTGGCGTCCGGGCCGATGCGGTCCAGCGCCTCGTCCACCCGCCTGGCCAGCAGCGCGCCGTTGTAGCGGTTCGACAGCCGCCAGTCGTAGGCGAAGAGGATCAGGTTGCCCTTCTCGACGGTGTAGCCGAGCGAGTTCATCCTGCGCGTGACGCGGTCGTAGCCCTTCAACGGCGTCCAGATGCCCGGGATGACGTGCAGGTCCGACATGAGCGCGACGGGCTCGACGCCGTCCTGCGGGTGTTCGTCGCCGATGCCGGACGGGAGCTTCAGCTGCTTCAGGCTGCGCCCGAGCGTCAGCACCGCGCGCAACGCGGCCCTGCCGGACACCTCCCAGACCATGCCGTCCCTGTTGCGCAACGTGCTGCCGAGAATGCCGGGCAGGACCACCACGAGATCAGTCATCTAGGACTCCTCGGCGAGCTTGCGGATGAGGGAGAGCAACGCGAAGTTCGCGGGCACCAGATAGGTGAGCTCGTGGATCCACGCCATGCGCCGGTCGGCAGCGGGCAACGCCAGACGTTCGTCACCGGCCCGAGCGCGCGCGACCACCTTGTACAACGCCGCCAACGCATGCGGTTCCAACGCCGTCACGGCCTGCGTAAGAGCTGGGGGCGACGCGCCATTGGCGAGCCCGCGCAGGATCTCCGTTACGCGCGAGGGGTCTTCCACGGCGTCCAGCACGAGGTCGAGCACATCGGCGTCCTCGTCGGCCAGCAGCAGCAACGCGTGCACGGGCCGGTTGTCGCGCACGTTCTTCAGGACTTCCTTGTCCAGCAGCTCATCACGGCGTGTGGCGAGCAGTTCGCGACGGCGCGTGGGTGTGGCGTCGACGAACTCGTCCGCGAGACTCGCGAGCAGCCACGGCCGGTACGCGAGCGCGACGCCCTGCTGCTGGGCGGTGGTCCGGCGCGACTGGATGACCTGCGCCTCGATCAGGCTCGTCCCGTACAACGCCTCCGTGACGGCGACGTCCGCGTCCGTCGACAGCAACTCCGGGTGCCGGAGCAGGAGATCACGCTCCTCCGCGTACGACCGCGCGAACACCCACGAGCGCGCGGTCCGCAGCAACGCCCGGTCGACCGACAGCCAGTCCGGCGTGGTGTCCCAGGGCCACGGACCGGAGTCGTAGTGGCGGCGCGCGATGTCGTGCACGTCGTGGATCGCCTGCCGCGACTGCCCGACGTGCGTGAGCGCCTGGCAGACCCACTGCGCCGCCGCCGGATCACCGGCCTTCGTGGCAGCCGCCCGCAGCATCAGCAACGTCGCGAGGTGCGGGCCGGTGAACCGCGCGGTCACCCGTTCCCAGGTCTCGTCGACGATCTCGGGCTGCTTCAGCCCCGCGCAGAGCGTGTCGAGCGTGAACATCGCCGCCGCCAGCGTCGACAGCCGGTCCGCGTTCTCCGGCAGCAAGCAGACCTCGATCGCCCGCAGGCCCGTGACCAGGGCGTCGCGGGGCTTGTCCGCGTCGCGCTGGCGGCGCATCAGGTTGTGCAGCGCCTGGCCGTGCACGGGCAGGCCGTCGGCCAGGTCGGCGGCCTGGCGGGCGGCGTTCAGGGCTGCTTCCCTGCGGCCCACCATGCTGTAGGCGACGCTCAGGCTCAGCGCCGCGTCCGCGAGCTGGGGGCGGAACGCGGCGTGCCGGCCGAGCGTGCCGCTGATGTCCGAGGCCTGCTGGGTGGTGCTCGCGGCGTCGGACAGCCTGCTCAGCGCCAGGTAGTCGCGGCTCAGCTCGACCAGCGCGCTGACCAGGTCCGCGAGGAACACCGGGTTCGTCTGCGCGAGCGCGTAGTACAGCTCCACGGCCTGCTTCGACCGTTGCATGGCCTCATAGCGCAGGCCGGAGTCACTGCATCGAGCAGCGAGGCACGTCATCGCGCGCGCAAGCGGTGCATCGGTGTCCACGGCCGCAACGGCGTCACGAGCCGTGGACAGCGCCTCCTGCCTGCGGCCCAGCATCGCGTAGATCTCACTCAGGTCCACCAACGCGCCGCTGAGGTGCGCCGCGTACGTCGGGTTGTCACCGCCGTGCGCCGAGGTCTTCGCGAGGCGTTGCGCAAGCCGTTTGTGCGTAAGGCTTTCCGCCGTCGTCGGAGTCGACGCCACGAGCTCGCGGTACCGCACGGCGGCCTCTTCCGCGGGCGCCACGGCCTGCTGGAGGCGTCCGGCGTCACGGAACCGCCTGCCCAGCTTGTTCAGCACGAAAGCCAGGTCCGCCAAGTACATCCGCAGCTTCGGCACCAGCGCGCGGAAGTGCTCGGCGGCCTCTTCGAGCGGGGCGATCGCCTCGTCGCCGCGACCCCAGTGCATCAGCTCGTTCGCTGCCGTCGTGGCCGCGAGTGCGATGTCCGGCAACAACATGCGGTTCATCACCGCGAGAGCGCGCAGCCCGTCCAACGCCCGTGTGCCCGCATGCCCGCAGTGCCGCCACGCGTACTTCCACAGGTAGCCCGGCACGTTCGGCGGTACGCCCGCCTCCATGCGCTGCCGGTACAACCCGATGAGCGCGCACGCGACCTTCTCCGCGTCCGGCGCGAACACCTCGTCGCGGCTCGGTGCGAACGGTGGCCGCAGGTGGTCCGCGAACGTCTGGTGCGTGAGCTTGAAGACCGCCGTGCCCTCCTCGCCGTCCTGCACGATGTGACGGCCCAGTTCGGTGAGCACGGCCGTGATGTCCTCACGGCTGAACTTTTCCCCGGACAACGCTTCGGCGACAGCGCGCCACTCCTCCTCGGGGAACCCCGCGCCGTAGCTCCACGTCAGTGCCGTCAGCAACGCACGAGCCGAAGAGACCTTCGCGAGCTCACGGTCGAAGGCCGCGTCCAGCGACAGCTTGAGGTCCGCGCCGCCGTCCGCCAGCACCTGGTCGGTGATCATCCACGCCGTCAGGAACGGCAGCTTCGCCAGCTCGTCCACAGTGGACTGTGCCGCGCCGGGTCCCAGGCGTGCCAGGACGTACTCGCGGACGTCGGTCTCGCTGCCCGCCTGGTCGAGGTCGAGGATCTCGACCGGGGACAACTCGGTGAGCAGGGGAGCACCGCCCGCGACCCGGTGCGCCTGCCGGGTCGACACGATCACCACGGCGTAGCCCGCGAGCTTGGTCAGCAACGAGGTGGCGATCGAGAACGACTCGCCGCGCGCCTCGTCCAGGCCGTCGACCACCAGCACAGGCGGTTCCTTCAACGCGCTCACGACACCGACCAGCTCGGCCGCGCCCCGCCGTGGCCCCTCGGGCGCGGGGATCAGGCCGGCGTTGACGAGCTGGCGGCTGAGCAGGTCGGCGACGCGGTCGGCGTCCATCGCGCGGGCGTGCACGGCCGCGTCGACCGAGCCGGGCCCGGGGTCGGCGTGCCGGAACGACGGTCCTGCGGTCAGCAGCAGGTCGCGCTCGGCCGAGTTGGACAGGCTGACAACTCGGCCGACGACCGCGGACTTGCCGGTGCCCGGCGATCCCGTGACCACCCGCAGGCCGGCGGCTCCGGACCGCACCCAGCTCACGACCTTGTCGACCTGGGCCGTCCGGCCGGTGAACCACGACCTGTTGTCGGCCGAGTCGCCACCGCGCGCCGCGAGCAGCAGGTGCTTCACGACCGTGTTCGCGGCGTAGAGCGGATTCGGCAGCATCGGCTGCGCGGACCCGTACTGCATGAAGCGCGGCCGTTGGACGTCGCTGTCCCACGCGTTCAGCAGCGCCGTACCGACCGCACCACCGTCGACGAGTGCGATGCGGTCGCTCCACCGCCGTGCGTCCTCATCGGCCGTGGGGCCGGCACGCAGCAGCTTGCGCAACTTCCCGCCGAACAGCCCGTCACGAGCCGTCTCGACGCTCGAACACGACACCAGCACACCCGCCCAGTGCACCCGCCCCGCCAGCAACTCCTCCTGCACGGCGGCGACCGTGCGCACGGCCTCGTCCAGCTGCGCGCCCGAATAGCAGGCGTCGATGATGATGAGCACCTGGTGCGCACCCGACGCCGCACACCACAACGCGAACTCGTGCAGCATGATGCCGTCGACCGCGCCGTCGTTGTCCCTGGCCAGCAGCCTGAGGTTGCCCGCGACGGGAATCGCGTGGCCACTCCACAACGCCACCAGCGCGCCGCCGTCCTGCGGGTTCTGTCGGAGCGCCTTCATGTGCGCGCGGACGTCGGCCTCGGCCGGATCGGCGAGCGGCTCGCCCGCGTAGCCCTTGAGCAGGGCGCGCAGCTCCCGCACGTCGCTCACGGCGTGCTGCAGCGGCTGCACCAGCTCGTAGGAGCCGACGCCGATGCCGACGAACCTGTCCCTGACCCTCTCCGCCATGCGTCACTACCCCCTGATCGGACGTCGTTCCCGGGCTGGGGGCGTTACTCGGGTTAACTCACACGGCGTAGCGGGGCCGGGCTGAGGTGGGTGGCGGTGCCGGAGGGGGAGTTGGGGCCGCTGATGTGGTCGAGGTGGCGTGCGGCTGCTGGTTCGGGTGGGCTGGTTTGGACGTGCGGCCGACGCGGTCGCCGTTGCCGGACCGGGTGGGGCTGCGTGGCCAACGGGCTGTTGCCTTGGTGGGCCAGCATGGACAGCGGGCTGCTGCCTTGGTGGGCCGGCGTGGACAGCGGGCTGCCGACTCCGGCGGGTGCCTGAGTTCCGCCGGAGCCGTCGTTGCTGCGAGCGAGGCGGCCGGCATCGTGCCGCCAGACCCCTACGCCTGCTCCTTCAGCTCCTTCAGTTGCTCGTCGGCCAACTCCTTCGGTCGCTCGTCGGCCAACTCCTTCGGTCGCTCGTCGGCCAACTCCTTCGGCGGTTCCTCCGCTGCGACGGCCGGCTTCTCGCCCCCGGACTTGGCCGGCAACTCCGAGTTGGTGTTCTTCTCCAGGAACCTCAGCAGCTCCACCGGGAACGGCAGCACCAGCGTCGAGTTCTTCTCCGCCGCCACCTCCACGATGGTCTGCAGGAGCCGCAACTGGAGCGCGCCCGGTGTCTCCTCCATCGTTCCGGCGGCCTCGGAGAGCTTCTTGGACGCCTGCAGCTCGCCGTCCGCGGTGATGATGCGCGCGCGGCGTTCGCGTTCGGCCTCCGCCTGGCGCGACATCGAGCGCTTCATGCTCTCGGGCAGCGCCACGTCCTTGATCTCCACGCGGTCTATGTCGATGCCCCACTCCAGTGCGGGCGTGTCGATCATCAGCTCCAGGCCCTGGTTGAGGCGTTCGCGGTTGGACAGCAGGTCGTCGAGCTCGCTCTTGCCGATGATCGACCGCAGCGACGTCTGCGCCACCTGCAACATCGCGAACCGGTAGTCCTCGACGTTGATGACGGCCTTCGCCGCGTCCTGCACCTTGAAGTACACGACGGCATCGACGCGCACGGTGACGTTGTCGCGCGTGATGCCGTCCTGCGCCGGCACGGGGAGGGTGACGATCTGGAGGTTGACCTTCCTCAGCTGGTCTACCCCCGGGATCAGCATCGTCAGCCCCGGCCCGCGCACGCCCTCCTGCAGTTTGCCGAACCGGAACACCAGTCCCTGTTCGAACTGTTTGATCACTCTGGCGCTCATGGCGAGGCCGAGGCCTCCGAGCGCGACCAGCCCGCCGAGGATTTCGAAGAAGACCATGAGACCCCGCCTTTCAGCGGCGAATGCCCTTGATCTCCAACGGTACGCCTCGGGTCTGACAGTTTTCAGCAGTGCAGAACCGGGGCCGCCCAGTCGGCGTGGTCGTGGGCGTTGCCGTCACCTCCATCTGTCACCCGGAACGTCAGCACGGTTGCTCCACTCGTGTCCACGGTGATCGGTTCGGCTGCGCTCCGTCCTGTCAGCACAGGGCTTCGGTAGACCGATCGGTTGTCCTTCAGGATTTCGAACTGGACGGTGCCGCCGCCGTTCGTCTCGTCGTCGAGACCGATCGTGGCGGTCAGGACAGCGCACCTGCCGCCGGTGTAGACCTGGAACTCCGAGTCGGCGTGCGCGCCCACGCCCCGGTCGAACCGCGCGCCGCGGATGCTCATCGGGTTGCCGTCGCCTGCCTGCTGTTCGCCGTTGCTGCGGTCGCGTTCGATCGGGCCCCAGCCGTTGTGCTCGTCGAGGAACTCCAGCGCGGACACCTGCGCCTCGCCGGAAGGAGGCCGCGGTGTGGCGGTGAAGTCGTGCGTCAGCGTCGAGGTCGCCTTGCCCGTGATGATCTCCGCGAACACCGGGCGGGTGCCGGTCTCCCCGCCGTCGCGCTTGATCGTCACCTTCGCGGAGCCGCTGGTGAGATCGGCGGTCTGCGGGGTGACGGACCAGCCCTCCGGCGCCGTGAGCCTGGCCCTGGTCGTGCCGGGGCAGGGCTTCGTCAGGACCAGTTCGGCCTCGACCTGCTCGCCGGGTTCGAGCGTGGTGTCCGTGGCTCGCAGTTCGGCCGTGGGTGCGCAGTCGACGTGACGGCCGAGCTTGCCCGTTGCCGCCTCCACGGGCGTGAGCGGGCGCAGCAGCACGGAGTACGCGTACTCGTTGCCCGCTTCCACCTGATACTGCGGCAAAGGCTCGTGGAACGTCTCGCTGACGCCCGTGACGCGGTGTGCGGCGTGCAGGGTCGTCCAGCCGTCGTTCTTCTTGAGCGCGAACGGGTGCGCGGCGCGGTCGAGGTCGTCGTACTTCGACACGCGCACGTCCAGGTCGCCCGCGACGAGGAGGCCCGCGCGGCCGTTGGACAGAGTCGCCCAGTGCGTGTCCGCGTGGTTGCCGTAGTCCTGGGGCTTGTAGTAGTCGTTGAACTCGCGGTCCACAGTGGACTGGTAGACGCCGACGGGGTTGCCGGACTTGCGGTCGTCGTAGTTCTCACCGGGGCCGCGGCCGTACCAGGTGAACTTCTGGTAGGTGTCGGGAACCTTGAGCGTGAAGCCGATGCCGGGCAGGTAGCTCAGGTCGCGCATGCGGTCCTGCGCCGCGACCCGGTGGCCGACGTGGATCTCGCCGTCCCCGGTGACGCGGTAGGTGAAGGTCTGGGTGAACGACGCGTCCCGCACCGCCTGGGCGGTCGACCGCACCGTGACGAGAGTGTCGGTGCCCTGTGAGACAGTGATATCGACTGGTGATGTCTTGAGGCGGTCGAGGCCGCTGCGGTACCAGGACGAGTCCTCGCTCATGTACTCGTTCGACAGCGGCGCGCGCCACGCGTCGAGCTCCGGGCCGGTGTGCAGCAGCTCGGTACCCCGCACGCGCATCGATGTGAGGGTGCCGGTCTTCTTGCTGAGCACATAACGGAAGTCCTTGCCGGACAGCACGACCTCGGAGTCGTTCTGCGTGGTGGTGAGTGTGCCGGGCGTGCCGGGCGAGTGCAGGCCGGTGATCTGCGTGCCGCCCAGCGGGAACTGCGCGATGCCCACGTCGGTGCCGCGCCGATCCGTCGCGCGCACGGTCAGCCAGCGCTCGGTCTCGGCTCGGAAGTCCGGCAACGTCGTCGTGCCCGGCTGGAGCCTGCCCCGGTGCTGGGCGATCGTGCGGCCGTTGTCCTGGACCTCCCAGCGCAGTTCGAGGTCGTCGGTGCCGGTGAACTGGCGTTCGCTGACGGTCGTGAGCTCGTTGTCGGAGAAGGAGAACCGGATGGGGGAGTGAACTGCCATCAGTTCGGTGGTCTCGGGCTGCGGCCTGCGGTCGGCCCACACGACGCCGTCGACACCGCCGGTGCCCGCTCCGTAGGACTCCTTGCGGCCCTTGTCCTCCAGCTTCTCGAAGTCGAGCGCCAGCACGGCGGTCTTCTTCGGGTCCGCCGCGAGTTCTGCCTCGGTCAGGGCGCGGTGGTAGATCCGGACCTGGTCGACGCTGCCGTGCGCCATGCGCGTGCCGACGTTCTCCTGCATGGTCTCGGCGTTGCGGCCGATGTTGACCGGCCAGTGCGACCAGTCGATCGTGCCGCTGTAGTCGACCGTGGAGACCTCACGGCCGTCGATCAGCAGCCGCAGCTTGGTGCCGTCGAACGTGCCGGTGACGCGGTGCCAGTTGCCGTAGAAGTCCGCCGGGACGGTCGCACGGACCGTGCGCCACGTGCCGCTGTGCACGAAGAACTCCAGCGTCGTGGCGTTGGACATCTTCAGCGCGTACTGGTGGTCGCCCTTGGAGATGACCGTGAAGTCACCTGTCCAGGTGTCGGGTTTGACCCACGCGTCCAGGGTCAGCCCCGTGCCGACCTCGTCGAGCTTGCGGTCGCGGTAGACCTCCACGAAGTCGTCGAGTCCGCTGAGCTGCAACGCTTTGCCGTGCGGTCCGTCCACCTGGGACGGTTTGCCGGACAGGTAGCTCAGGATCCCGTTGGCGTCGTCCGGGGTCGTGAACAGCGGCAGGGCGATGTTCTGCTCGGCCCAGTCCCAGATGAAGCCGCCCTGCACCTGCGGATAGGCGCGCACGACGTCCCAGAACTCCTTGAAGTTGCCGAGGCTGTTGCCCATCGCGTGCGCGTACTCGCCCATGATGATCGGCTTGGTCGTGGTCTTCGCCTTGGCTTCGAGACTCGCGGGCGACGGGTAGCGCGGCCCGGCCACGTCCGCGAAGGGCGCGTCGCCGTCCGGCACGTTCGGCTGGTGGTAGAGCGGGCGCGTGTCGTTCTTCTTCGCGTACTCGGCCATCGTGTAGTGCGCCCTGCCGAGGCCCGCCTCGTTGCCCGTGTCCCACATGACCACGCTCGGGTGGTTCTTGTCGCGCTGCATCATCGCCACGAACCTGTCCTGGAACGCGTCCTGCCACTCGGGGCGTTCGGCGAGGCAGTTGTTCGGGCAGCCGTCGTGGTGGTGGGTCTCGGTATCGACCTCGTCGGCGATCATCAGGCCGTTGCGGTCCGCGAGCTCGTAGAAGTACGGGTCGCTCGGGTAGTGCGAGGTGCGCACGGCGTTGATGTTGAACCGCTTCATCAGCTGGACGTCTTTTTCCTGGTCAGCGCGGGTGACGTACCTGCTGCCGTGAGTGGACGTCTCAGCCCGGTTCGTGCCGCGGAACAGGACCCGCTTGCCGTTGATCTTGAACTGCCGGTCGACGATCTCGATCTCGCGGAACCCGACGGGCTGCCTGCCGGTCTGGATCACCCGGCCGTTCTTGACCAGCTCGATCCGCAGCTCGTAGACGTTCGGGGTCTCGTCGGTCCACTTCAGCGGGTTCGCGACCTTGCCGTCCCTGACGGGGACCTCACGGCCCTTCGGGTCGAACAGTCTGGTCCGGACGGTGTGGCCCTCCTGCGGGCCGCCGATCTTGACGTCCGCGGTGATGGTGGCGTCGCGGTACTCGGCGTCGAGGTCGGTCCTGATCGTCACGTCCTGGAGGTACGTCTTCGGGGTCGAGTAGAGCCAGACCTCGCGGAAGATGCCGGAGAACCGCCACTGGTCGTAGTCCTCCAGGTGGGAGCCGGAGCCCCAACGGTGGACCTGCAGCTTCAGCGTGTTGCGGCCGGGCTTCAGCTTGCTCGTGACGTCCCACTCGGCCGGCGTGTACCCGCCCTGGTCGTAGCCGACGTACGCGCCGTTGACCCAGACGAAGTAACCGCTGGTCACGCCCTCGAACCTGACCAGCGTGCGGTCCCAGTCCGCCGGCAGGTCGAACGTCTTCTCGTAGACGCCGGTGGGGTTGACGTCGTGCGGGACGTTCGGCGGGTCGTCCGGGTACATCTCGGTGGGGATGTTGCGGAACATCGGGTGGTCGAGGAAGTCGGTCTGCCACGTGTGGGGGACCTTGACCGTGCGCCAGCCGTCGGTCGTCTCGCGGACGTCCTGCGGCCTGTCGAACATCCGGAGGCGCCACTCGCCGTTGAGGCTGAGTTTTCGCTCCGGCTTCAGATCCGGGTGCGGAGGCTCCTGGTGCTCGCCCGTCATTCTGGGGTTCTCCAGATATGCCAAGGCATCCAGGGGTTCGGCCTGTGCGGTTGCCGGGGAGAGTGAGAGCGCTACCACCGTGGCTACGACGACACGAAGCATGCCTCCCGAAGCTAGGGGTGCCCCCGAGACGCCGTCAACGGATGTCCTGCCTTTCTGTCCGAACGAATCGCCCGTGCTCGTCCCAACAGCCGGAAATCACGCTCTGTTCGGCGGTACGCGTTAATGTCGGACACATGCAGACCTGGTCATCCATTCCTGTGCCGCGGGTTCCGGGGGACCCCCGCCCGCTGCGGCTGTTCGACACGGCTACGGGCGAGGTGCGCCCCACGGCTCCAGGAGACACCGCCAGGTTGTACGTCTGCGGGATCACGCCGTACGACGCGACTCACCTCGGCCACGCCGCCACCTATCTGGCGTTCGACCTCGTGCACCGCGTGTGGCTCGACAACGGCCACAACGTGCACTACGTCCAGAACGTCACCGACGTCGACGACCCGCTGCTGGAGCGGGCTCTGCGCGACAAGGACGACTGGGTGGTGCTCGCCATGCGCGAGACGGCCCTGTTCCGCGAGGACATGGAGGCCCTGCGCGTCCTGCCGCCGCAGGACTACGTGGGCATCGTCGAGGCGATCCCGGAGATCGTCGAGGTCGTCGCGAAGCTCGTGGCCGACGGCCACGCCTACCGAGTCGACGACGCCGAGTACCCGGACATCTACTTCGAGCACAACGCCACCGGGCGGTTCGGCTACGAGTCGAACTACTCGGAGGAGACGATGCTGAAGCTCTTCGCCGAACGCGGCGGAGACCCGGACCGCCCCGGCAAGAAGCACCCGCTCGACGCGCTGCTGTGGCGCGTGAAGCGTCCCGGCGAGCCCTCCTGGCCGTCGGAACTGGGCGAGGGCCGCCCCGGCTGGCACATCGAGTGCAGCGCCATCGCCCACAACCGCCTCGGCACCGGCTTCGACGTGCAGGGCGGCGGCTCCGACCTGATCTACCCGCACCACGAGTACTCGGCCGCGCACGCCGAGGCGCAGACCGGCCAGCACCCGTTCGCACGCCACTACGTGCACGCGGGCATGATCGGCCTCGACGGCGAGAAGATGTCGAAGTCGCGCGGCAACCTGGTCTTCGTGTCGAAGCTGCGCGCCGAGAAGGTGGACCCGAACGCCGTCCGCCTCGCGTTGCTGGCCG
This sequence comes from Lentzea sp. NPDC058436, assembly GCF_042721515.1. NCBI lineage: Bacteria > Bacillati > Actinomycetota > Actinomycetes > Pseudonocardiales > Pseudonocardiaceae > Lentzea > Lentzea sp. NPDC058436. The sequence continues at coordinate 218,876 of NZ_JBHXLF010000003.1, read as the reverse complement.
GCCACTACCGCACCGACCGCCCGTGGTCGCAGGACCTGCTCGACGAGGCCCTGGCCAGGGTGGACAAGTGGCGTCGTGCGGCCGCCCTCGACTCCGGACCGTCCGCTGTGGACACCGTGACGCGGCTGCGCGACCACCTGGGCAACGACCTCGACACGCCGCGCGCGCTGGCGGCCGTTGACGCTTGGGCCGATGAGGCGTTGGCGCACGGTGGGTCGGACCGGCACGGGCCTTCGCAGGTTCGCACGGCGGTGGACGCGCTTCTGGGCGTGGAGCTTTAACGGGCTGAGGGCGCGCGCTGCTTCGCGGTGGCGCGCGCCCGCCACACTGTGCCGGTGATGGAGTCACTGCGGTACGAGCGCGGCCCCGACGGCGAGGACCTGAACGAGGCGGCGCGCGGCGAAGTGCTGGCGGCCGAGAGCACGGCCGCAGACCTACCGCTGCTGCGGTTCCTGGTCGAGCAGGAAGCCTTGTGCCGCGCGAACTCCCAGGGACTGGGGGAGCAGGCCGCGCTGGCCGGGTTCCTGCTGGCCGAACACCGGCGGCCGGAGGACGTCTGGCGGCACTTCGCGCTCAAGCGGGCCAACTTCGACGCCGGCTGCATGTACGACGTGGAGCACCTCTGCGCTGCGGGCGTCGAGGCCACCGCCGACCACGTGCGGGCGAGTGATCACCCGGACCGGGACGCGGTGCTGGAGCTGCTGGACCAGGATCTCGACGAGGACGACCTCCAGGAGTGGTTCGAGCACCGGCGCGAGTGGTTCCGCGAGGCTTGAAGCGTCAGGAGGGCCTGAACGTGGAACCGCCCCCGAGGCGGAAGCACCGGGGGCGGCTCGTTCAGCGGAGAGACGATCAGACGTCGAGCGTCCAGCTGTTCAACGTGCCGGTGTCCAGGAACGCCGCGTCACGCACGCGCAGCGTCCAGGTGCCGTTGGCGGCCTCACCCGAGAGGTTGCGGGCGTAGGTCTCGTTGATGTTGTCGGCCGAGCCGCCGGTGCGGTTGTGCAGGTTGTAGACCGAACCGTCCGGTGCGACCAGGTCGACCACGAGGTCGCCCTTGTAGGTGTGGGTGATGGCGACCTTGATCGAGGCCGTGGCCGACGCGTTGCCCGCGCAGCCGGAGACGACGATCGTGCTGGTCACGGTGGAGAGGTCACCGATGGCGACGGGGGTCGAGTTGGTCCTGGCGTCACAGCTGCCGCCGACCGCGTTGACCACCCAGGAGAACGTGGCCGAGCCGGTCTTGCCGGCCGAGTCGGTCACGGTCGCGGTCACCGTGGAGGTGCCCGCGGTGGTCGGGGTGCCGGAGACGGCGCCCGAGGCGTTCGCCGAGAGGCCGGCCGGGAGACCCGAGACGGACCACGTGTACGGCGCGGTGCCGCCGGAGGCCGCGAGCTGCAGCGACGCCGCGGTGCCGACCGTGGAGGTCTGCGTGCCGGGGTTGGTCACCGAGGGGTTGCCGGGCTGGGGGTCGCCGCCGAAGAGCGTGTAGAGCAGCTTGTTCGGCGAGCCGGTGCCCGGGCTGGTGATCTTGTTCGGGGTCGAGGCCGCGCTCAGACCGGACCAGACGGCGGCCGGGCTGTCGGTCGGGTGCGTGGCGAGCCACAGGGCAGCCGCGCCCGCGACGTGCGGGGTGGCCATCGACGTGCCCGAGATGTTGTTCGTGGCGGTGTCGTTGGTGTTCCACGCCGACACGATGTTCGAGCCCGGGGCGAAGATGTCCGTGCAGGTGCCGTAGTTCGAGAACGACGAACGCGCGTCGGTGTTCGTCGAGGAGTTGACCGTGATGGCCTCGGTGACGCGTGCAGGCGAGGTGCTGCAGGCGTCGGTGTTCGAGTTGCCGGACGCGATCGCGTAGGTCACGCCGGACGCGATGGAACGGCGCACGGCCGCGTCCAGGGTGGCGTCCGCGCCACCGCCGAGCGACATGTTGGCGACGGCGGGCTTGACCGCGTTCGCCGTCACCCAGTCGATGCCGCCGACGACACCGGCGGTCGTGCCGGAGCCGGAGCAGTTCAGCACCTTGACGGCGACGACCTTCGCGGCCTTCGCGAGGCCGTACTGCGAGCCCGCGATGGTGCCGGCGACGTGCGTGCCGTGACCGTTGCAGTCGCTGTTGTTGCCGTCACCGGAGGTGTTGGTGCCCCACGTCGCACGGCCGCCGAACGTGGTGTGCGTGGTGCGCACACCGGTGTCGATGACGTACGCCGTCACGTTGGATGCCGTGGTGTCGTACTGGTAGCTGTTGCTCAGCGGCAGGTCGCGCTGGTCCACGCGGTCCTGGCCCCACGACGGGGGGTTCTGCTGAACGTCCAGCGCGTGCACCGTGGCGTCCTGCTGGACGAACGCGACCTTCGGGTCCGCGGCGAGCCTGGCGGCCTGCTTGGCCGTCATCTTCACCGAGAAGCCGTTGAGCGCGTGCTGCCAGACCTGGTCGACCTGGCCCCCGTACTTGCTCGCCAGGCCCGGCGCGGCGGCCCTCGACGCCGTGTCGGCCTTCAGCGAGACGATGTAGCTGTCCTTCACGACATCGGCGCGGTCGGCGCCGAGAATCGTCCCCACGTTTTCTTGAGCGGAAGCGGCTGGAACCACAGCGGCGGCCAGACACACGGCGGCAGCGGCTGTGAGTCCCGCACCCAAGACTCTTCGCATGGCAGGGTTTCTCCCTCGTGCAGGGAACAGGGTGACCAGCACGCTAGACCTGAAGCCCAGGTCAGAGGGATACGCCAGCGAGTGCGAACTGTTGACAGATTTGACGTTTCGTGTCAAGCCGAATGGTCGCTCTGCGTCACGGAAATAGGCTGAGAGAACGAATTTGCATTCCCTATATCAACTCGGACGCGCCGAGGTCCACCCCTCGATCGACCCTACCGTCCGGTAAGCACGCCGAAGTAGCGTCGCCCAGACGGAGGAACGAACTGATCGGGCAGTTCGACCGCCTGGGGACGCCTGTCATCCGGTGTCGTGCGAGCTGTGTTGCAGCACAGCTGATCTCCTCATCGCGGTTGCCCGGTCCGGCGTTACACCGGCCCTGCAGAAAAAACCGAAGATCAAGGAGAAGTGCCTATGAAGCGCATGGCTGTCGCGGCTGTGGCTGTTCTGACGGGTGCACTCGCGGCCACGGCATCCCCTGCCGCCGTCGCCGCACCGCAACCGTCAGCGGACCTGCTCGCCGCGATGCAGCGCGACCTCGGACTGGACGCCCAGCAGGCGGCGGAGAGGCTGCGCCAGGAGAGCGCGGCCGCGGTCCTGCAGCGTGTCGCGGAGGGGTTCGCCGGTGAGAGCTTCGGTGGCGCGTGGTTCGACGCGTCCTCGGGCAAGCTCGTCGTGGGCGTGACCGACGCGGCCAAGACCGACCGGCTCCGCAAGCTCGGCGCGGAGCCCCGCACGGTCGCGCACAAGGCCTCTGACCTGGACGCGGCCAAGGCGAAGCTCGACGCGTCACCGGCTCCGGCCGAGGTCACCGGCTGGTACGTGGACACCAAGGCGAACGCGGTGACGATTACCGTCAAGCGCGGCCAGACCGGCGCGGCGCAGTCGCTGGTGGAGAAGGCGGGCTCGGTCGCGAAGGTCGTCGAGACCGACGAGGCCCCGCGGTTGTTCAAGGACACCCGCGGTGGCGACGCCTACTACATCAACAACGCCGGACGCTGCTCGGTCGGCTTCGCGGTCGACGGCGGGTTCGTCTCCGCCGGCCACTGCGGGTCGCCCGGCGACACGGTGACCGGCGTCGACAAGACGGCGATGGGCGAGTTCGACAAGTCGTCCTTCCCGGGCAACGACTACTCGTTCGTCAAGACCAACTCGTCGTGGACGTCGACGGCCAAGGTGAACCACTACGGCGGCGAGGACGTGGTCGTCTCCGGTCACACCGAGTCCGCGGTCGGTGCCTCGATCTGCCGTTCCGGCTCGACCACGGGCTGGCACTGCGGCGAGGTCCAGGCCAAGAGCCAGACCGTGAACTACCAGGAGGGCTCCGTCAGCGGCCTCACGCGCACGAACGTGTGCGCGGAGCCCGGTGACTCGGGTGGCTCGTGGGTCAGCGGCACGCAGGCGCAGGGCGTCACCTCGGGTGGCTCCGGCGACTGCACCAGCGGCGGCACGACCTACTACCAGCCGGTCAACGAGATCCTCGAGGCCTACGGCCTGACTCTCACCACGGGCTGACGTTCGTGACGGACGGGGGAGCTTCCACGCCGGAAGCTCCCCCGTCCGCTGTCTTCAGCGCTCTTCCAGCCACTTCTCGCGGTGCACGCGCCACCGGTCCAGCAGCGAGCCGAGCTCGCCGTGCACGAACCGGAAGAACTCGCGCGTCTCGTCCAGCCGCGCCCCCGCCGCCGAGTCCTGCCCGAGCGCCTCGACGCCCTCGCCGAGCACCTCGTCGATCATGCCGAGCATCTGGTCCTTGCGGAACGTCGTCTCGTACCAGACGTTGTCGCGCATCCGGAACACGTCACGGCGTGATCCCGGTTCGCGCTCACGGCTGACGATCTGCACGGTCGTGAGGTAGCGCACCGCGCCCGACACCGCCGCCGGGGAGATCTGCAGCAGCTCGGCGATCTCGGCCGCGGTGAGCCGTCCGGAGTCGGTCGTCAGCAGTGCCGCGAGGATGCGAGCCGGCATGCGGGGCACGCCGGTGTCCGCCAGGATCCCGCCGAACCGCTCGACGAACTGGCTCACCGCCTGCGTGTCACGCTCCGTAGTACTCGTCACGGCGGCATCATCCCTTTCGTCAGCCGATCGGGCAAAATTTACATGCTTCACGAAGTTGTGAAAGAAGCGTAGCTTACCGGCCATGACATCTGCGATATCCGTGTCGGGCCTGGTGAAGACCTTCGGCCCGACGCGTGCACTGGACGACCTGAACCTGGACGTCCAGACCGGTGAGGTGCACGGCTTCCTGGGGCCGAACGGCTCCGGCAAGTCGACGACGATCCGGATCCTCCTCGGCCTGCTGCGTGCCGACTCCGGCACCGCGCGGCTGCTCGGCGGCGACCCGTGGAAGGACACCGCGGCGTTGCACCGCCGGCTCGCCTACGTCCCCGGCGACGTGAACCTCTGGCCCAACCTGACCGGTGGCGAGGTCATCGACCTGCTCGGACGGCTCCGCGGCGGCCTGAACAAGACGCGCCGCGCGGAGCTCCTGGAGCGCTTCGAGCTCGACCCGCGCAAGAAGGGCCGCACCTACTCCAAGGGCAACCGGCAGAAGGTCGCGCTGGTCGCCGCCCTGTCGAGCGACGTAGAGCTGCTGATCCTCGACGAGCCGACCTCGGGCCTCGACCCGTTGATGGAGGCCGTCTTCCAGGACTGCATCAACGACGAGCGCGAGCGCGGGCGCACCGTGCTGCTGTCGAGCCACATCCTCGCCGAGGTCGAGGCCCTGTGCGACCGGGTGAGCATCATCCGCAACGGCCACATCGTCGAGACCGGCACCCTGGCCGACCTGCGGCACCTCACCCGCACGTCGATCTCCGCCGAGCTCGCCTCCCCGCCCAACGGGCTGGCGTCGCTGGCAGGCGTGCACGACCTCGTGGCCGAGGGCAACCGGGTGAAGTTCGAGGTCGACTCGGACAAGCTCGACCCGGTCCTGAAGCAGCTCGTGTCCACGGGCGTGCGCACGCTGACCTCCCAGCCGCCCACGCTGGAGGAGCTGTTCCTGCGCCACTACGAGGACGCGAAATGATCGGCACGCTGCACCTCGTCCGGCTGGCCCTGCGCCGCGACCGGATCCTGCTGCCCGTCTGGGTCCTGTTCCTGGTCGGCGTCACCTACTCCACGACGACCGCCCTCGAAGAGCTGTACAGCGGCGCCGAGGCGCGGGCGCAGCTCGGCGTCACCGCCAACGCCAACTCCGCCTTCCTGGCGATGCTCGGGCCGCTGCACGACTGGTCGTCGCTCGGCGGTCTGGTCGTGTGGCGCTGGGGCGTCTTCTCCGGCCTGTTCATCGCGATCATGGCCATGCTGGTCGTCACCCGGCACACGCGCGCAGAAGAAGAAGCAGGCCGCACGGAACTCATCAGTGCGGGCGTCGTCGGACGGCACGCGCCGCTGGCCGCCGCCGTGGTCGTCGCGGGCGGCACGAGCCTGCTGATCGGCCTCCTGCAGGCGGTCGCGCTGATCGGCAAGGACCTGGACGCGGCGGGCTCGTTCGCGTTCGGACTGTCCACGGCGAGCGTCGGGCTGGTGTTCACCGGCGTCAGCGCGTTCACCGCGCAGCTCTCGGAGAACTCGCGCGTGTCCAACGCGGTCGCGGGCGGGTTCCTCGGCGTGGTCTACCTGCTGCGCGCGGCCGGTGACGCGGCGGGGGAGTCCGGGCCGCAGTGGCTCACCTGGTTCTCGCCGATCGGCTGGACCGAGCACGTCAGGTCGTTCGCCGACAACAGGTTCTGGGTGCTGCTGCTCCCGCTCGCGGCGTTCGTGGTCCTCGTCGGCGTCTCCGCGTTCATCGTGACGCGCCGGGACGTCGGCCTCGGCCTGTTTGCGACCCGCCCCGGGCCTCCGGAGGGCACCATCGTCACCCCGTTCGGCCTGGCGTGGCGGCTGCAGAAGGGCGCGTTGATCGGCTGGACGCTGGCGCTGTTCGTGGTCGGCATGATCTACGGCAGCGTGGCGCAGGCCGTCGGGCAGATGGTGCAGGACAACCCGACGCTCGGACAGATCGTGCAGAAGATCGGCGGCGCCGACGCGATGGTGGACGCGTTCTTCGCGACCATCACCCAGCTGCTGGGCCTGATCACGTCGATCTACCTCGTGCAGGCGGTCCTGCGGCTGCGGTCGGAGGAGACGTCGTTCCGCGCGGAGCCGATCCTCGCCACCCCGGTCTCGCGGTGGGGCTGGGTCGCCACGCACGCGTCGTTCGCCCTGGTCGGCGGCGCGGTCGTGCTGGCGGCGTCCGGTCTCGGCCTCGGACTCGTGCACGGCCTGCAGTCCGGCGACGTCGGCACGCAGCTGCCCAAGATGCTCGGCGCGGCACTGGTCCAGCTGCCTGCGGCCTGGGTGATCGCGGGCGTGGCGTTGGTGTTGTTCGGGCTGTTCCCGCAGCTCACGGGCGTGAGCTGGGCAGTGGTGTCGGCGTCGCTCGTGCTCACGCTGCTCGGCCCGGCGCTGCAGCTCGACCAGTGGGTCATCGACGTCTCGCCGTTCACGCACGTCCCGAAGTACCCGGACATCACCTTCGGCCCGCTGGCGTGGCTCACCGGGGTGGCGGTGCTGCTCCTGGTAGCGGGGTTCGCCGGGTTCCGCCGCCGCGACCTGACAACGTGACGATCGCGGGGATCGTGACGAGCAGGCCCGCCGGGACGAGGAACCCCAGCAGCGGGTGGGCCTGGTAGAGCGGGACGAACGCCAGCGGGGCGGCCGCGGCACCCATGAAGCGCAGTGACTGCACGACACTGACGCTGCCGCCCCTGTTGGCGCTGTCGCTCTGCAGCACCAACGCGTTGATGCTCACCAGCACGCCCTGCGCGGCCGCTCCGGTGAGCGCCCACGACAGGACCACGAGGGCCGTGAACGGCGTCGTGCCGACCGCCGCGATCAGGCCCGCGCCGAACGTCGCGGCGACGGTGATGGTGGTCCGCGCGCCGAACCGGTCGATCGCCTTGCCGATGTACCGCGCGGTCAGGAAGCCGACGACGCCGAACCCGGTGAGCAGCACACCGCGCTGGCCGGCGCCGAGCCCGAAGACGTCGTCGAGCCGGAACGCCACGAGGAACGACAACCCGCCCAGGCACGCCCAGCCGATGAACCCGACGAGCGCGGGCCACAGCGTGCTCGGTACGAAGGCGCTGCGCAGGCTCGCGTCGCGCTCCGGTTCGGCGTCGGTCTGCGGCACGCCGAGGATCGCCAGACCGACGGCCACCACGGCGATCACCACGAACGCCAGTCGCCAGTCGATCTCGGCGGTGAGCCCGCCGACGAGCGGGGCCGACGTCTGCCCGGCCGCCTGCATCGACCCGAACAACCCGAGCGCGCGCCCGAGCTTCTCCTTCGGCGTCGACGCGGCGATCACCGCGAGCAGCACCGGTGTGGTGAACGAGTTCGCCGCGCCCTGCAACGCGCGGGAGGCCAGCAGCACCTCGAACGTCCAGGAGGAAGCGGCCAAAGCGGACGTGACGGCGTAGGCGACGTACGCGATCCGGACAGTCCGTTGTGGACCCCAGCGTTGCGCGAGAGTGCCGGAGGCGAGCATCAGCACCGCGAACGGCACGAGGTAGTACGTCAGCGTCGAGGCCGCCGAGCCCGCGGACCGGCCGAAGCTGGCCCCGATCTCCGGCAGGATCGACGTGGTGATGGCGCCGCCGAACGGCCCGATCAAGGCGCCCGCGTACAGCCCGGCGCGTGCCAACCGTCCCAACTGACACCTCCGCCGCCCACCCTAGGACGGGCGGGCGGCGGAGATCCCCGAAAAGTGGTTAGTGTCGCTAAGTTTTCAGCCGCGGAGGCCGCGGGAGACGCCGTGCGCCTTCTCCTGCACCCCGAAGAGGTTGTCCTGGAACGACTCCCTGACGTCGTTCACGGCCGTGTGAGGGCCGTTCTCCCCGAGGGAGTCGACGGAGGAGATGGGAGCTGCACTGGCGGGAGACACGGCCAACAGCACGCCGCCGCCCGCAGCGAGACCGACAGCGATCTTGCGCACGAGAGACACGGTGGTTCCTGTCTTGAGATGGATCTTGCTACCCATTCCTCGGCGTGTGGAAACCCCGGCTCAATCACTCGGAAGCGTGAAAAAAGCCGTCCCGGTCCAAATGACCGAGACGGCTCCTGACCTGCGTTGACGCTAACGAGGACCGGGGGACGGCCAGCCGGGGCCACGGCCGCGGCGGCGCAGGTAGCGCTCGAACTCCGCCGCGATGTCGTCGCCCGACGCCTCGGTGATCTGCATCGCCGCGTCGCCGCGCTCCTCCAGGGCGCGGACGTAGTTGCGCACGTCCTCGTCCTCGTCGGCCATCTCGGAGACCGTGCGCTCCCACTCCTCGGCCTGCTCCGGCAGCGCGCCGAGCGGGACCTCGATGTCGAGGACCTCCTCCACGCGGTGCAGCAGGGCCAGCGTGGCCTTGGGGGAGGGCGGCTGCGAGACGTAGTGCGGGACCGCGGCCCAGAACGAGATCGCCGGTATGCCCGCCCGCACGCACGCGTCCTGGAACACGCCGACGATGCCGGTCGGGCCCTCGTACTTCGAGTGCTCCAGGCCGAACTTCTCGGCGGCGTCCGCGTCGTAGGCCGTGCCGGTGACCGGGACCGGGCGAGTGTGGGGCGTGTCCATCAGCAGCGCGCCCAGCGTCACCACCGTCGTCACCCCGAGGGCGTCGATGTGGCCCAGAAGTTCGGCGGCGAACTTGCGCCACCGCATGTTCGGCTCGATGCCGTGCACGAGGATCACGTCCACGTCCGAGCCGGGAGGGCGGCACACCGACAGCCGCGTCGTCGGCCAGTCGACCCTGCGGGTGACGCCGTCGACCAGGCGGACGGTCGGCCGCGTCACCTGGAAGTCGTAGTAGTCGTCCGGGTCGATCTCGGCGAGCGGGGTGGCGTCCCAGGTGAGTTGGAGGTGCTCGATCGCGGTGCTGGCGGCGTCGCCTGCGTCGTTCCAGCCTTCGAACGCACAGACCATGATCGGAGCCGTGAGCGGGATGCGCGGGTTCGAGGGGGTCGGGGATTCCTGGGACGGATCGTTCACGGCGCCAGACTACGGGTTCGGCCGGTCAACTCATCGTAGGCTTGGCCCATGCGTGATCGCGGAGCGTCGCCGTCGCCGGAAGCGCTGGTGAACCGTGTTGTCGTCGCTGACGGCGCCATGGGCACGACGCTCCGGGCCGCCGGCCTCCCGCTCGCCGGATCCACCGGCTGGAACGCCTTGCCGCGGAAGGTGTTCTTGCCCACGCCGCTGTCGTCCACGGCTGCTTCCCGTGCGCGCTTCCGGCTCACTTTTCCGCGCCAGAAAAGGGATCGGCGCCATCGCGTTCCACCGCGTGACGATGAGCAGGCCGATCGCAGGCCACGCGGACGAGTTGTTCGGCCAGAACGCGTATCGTGAGCACCTGGAAGTCCACGGACTGGGGGCCGGCTCACCGAGGCGCTGGCCGAGCACAGGCGCGTCCGCGAAGACCTCGTGTGCCCCTCGACCCGTCCCGCACCGGGGTGGCGCTGTCCGAGGTACTCCAGCTCCACCCGGAACAGTCCACCGACGCCTTCGTGGCGCACCACCCGGAGGCGAAGTACTTCGATGTCTGACCTGCGAGCAGTCCTGTGGGACATGGACGGGACGCTGCTGGACTCCGAGAAGCTCTGGGACATCCCGCTCTACGAGTACGCGGAGAAGCTCGGCGGCGTGCTGTCCCTGGAGACCCGTGAGCGCATGGTCGGCAGCAACGTGCCCACGACGATGCGCCTGCTGTTCGGCGACGTCGGCATCGAGCCGACCGAGTCCGACATGGCCGACGGCGCCGCGTGGATCCTGCGCCGCACCGAGGAGGTCTTCCGCGCCGGTCTGCCGTGGCGTCCCGGCGCCCAGGACGCGTTGAAGGCGGTGCGCGCTTCGGGCGTGCCGATGGCGTTGGTGACGTCCACCGAGCGGGGGCTGACCGAGGTCGCGCTGGACACGATCGGCCGGGACCTGTTCGACGTCACCGTGTGCGGCGACGAGGTGGACGGGCTGAACAAGCCGCTGCCCGAGCCGTACCTGAAGGCGGCGCGGCTGCTGGGCGTCGATCCCGCGCTCTGCGTCGCGATCGAGGACTCGCCGACCGGTGTCTCCGCCGCGGTGGCCGCCGGGTGCACCGTGCTGGTCGTGCCGTGTGACGTCGAGGTGCCGACGGGGGAGCGGCGGATCTTCCGCGACTCCCTCGTCGGCGTCGACCTCGAGGTGCTGAAAGCGCTCTAGACCGCTTCGGTGACGCGTGCCTTGGCCTTGCGCGTGGCCGGGTCCACCAGCAGGCCGAACACCACGCCGATGCCGACGTAGAGCGTCGCCAGCTGGGCGAGCGAGCTGAGGCGGAACTGCCACAGCACGTTCACCGGCATGTCCGCGGGGATCGTGTCCGGCGGCGCGGGGAACGCCAGCAGCACCAGCGCGACGGCCGCGGCCACCGCGAGCAGCACGGCCGTTGCCCGCACCGGCTGCGGCTGCGTGCTCAGCTGCGCGGCGAGCCAGCTCGCTCCCCACACGATCAGCAGGCCCGCCACGACCACGCCGAGGTAGAGCGCGGTCCGGTAGTTCACCGTCACCGGGTCGCCCACGGCCGGCGGGTTGGCCGGGTACTTGAGCCACGGCAGCAACGCCACGGCACCGAACACCGCGGCACCGAACGTGAAGCTGCGCGTGAACGGCGTGCTGCCGGCGAACCAGCGCTTCGACAGCGCGTAAGCCGTGGCGAACACCAGGCCCACGGCGATGCCGACGATCACCACGCCGAGCATGCCGCCCACGACCTGCGCGCCGCGGCTGACGAGCTCTTCCTCGCCGCCGTGGGAGTGGCCGGCCTCTTCGCCGGCGGGTGCCCGTGCCTCCTCGACCGCGAGCGCGGCGCGGATCGGGATCTCGGTCACCAGGAGCTGCACCAGGGCGGACGCGACACCGGCGATGCCGCCGGCCGCGATCCCGCGCAGTGCGATGGACTTGTAAGTGGTCATCTGCGTGATCGGTGGAGTCGGATCAGTGGCAGGGGACGCCGAGAGCGTGGCGGCCGTCGTGGAAGAACTCGTGCAGCAACTCGGATCCCGCGCCGAGCGCGAGGCCGTTCTCCTGCAGGACCAGGTACGTGACGATCAGGCCGAGCAGTGAGACGGCGAAGGCCCATTTGGGCACGCGGACGGCGGACAGGCTTGCTGCGGGGCTCGTCATGACGGGCTCCTCCATACCTCGTGGAAGGTCAACTCTCCTTGCGGCGCCGCAGCCGGTCTCCTGACTCCCGGATCAACGCTGCCCCCGCGTCTTCCCAGTCCCGGCGGGGACCAGTGACGTGCTCGGCGGGGATCGCTTCCCGGTCACAGTGGCGAGGACCGCGCCGGATTCACACCGGCTTCCCGTCACTGCGGCGCGTGCACCGTAAGTTGAGCCGCCCGTTAAGCACAACCGGCCATAAGAGTTGTTGCGTTCCTCACTTCACGAGTGGACAGTCACCACACTTCCCACCTGCGGCGACGCGGTAGTAAAGACAACAGCTCCTGCGCCGGAACCCGAGCTCGCCGGGGAAGCTCAGGAATTCTCCCGCCTGTTCGAACGGCGGTGCGCTCATGAGCCGTTCGCCGCGTTCTTCCGCTTCCTCCTCTGTGAGCATGCGTGCGCGCACAACCATTTTCAGCGCGCCGGCGATGTTCGACATCGCGTTGCCCCACAACAGTCCGCGCGCCACCGGTGCGACCGCCTGGATCGCCTCCACCACCGGGGCCAGTGCCTCGGCGGCCGGCGGGCCCAGTCGTGGCTGGTCGATGCGCACGCTCAGGCCGTTCGCGGGGTCGTGCCGCCACCAGAGGTTCTCGGGGCGCACGTCGATCGGGATGTTCGCGGCCGTGAGGGGGCTGAGCAGCCGTGCGGTGTAACTCAGGAAGAACAGGCTCGCCGCGACGCGTGGTTCGTCGGCTTTGTACCGGTTCGCGATGGCGTCGATCGTGGTTTTGAGCGCCGGGCCGTCGAGAAGTGCGGTTCCCGGCAGCCAGGACTCGTCCGGGCGACCCACGTCGAGCGCGAAGAACGGGTTGATTCCGCGCACCCGGCGCAGCGCTTCGAGGACCTCCGCGAATTCGGACACGGGAATTCACGCTACTGGGTGGAATCTCATCGGACGGCCAGGAGGCCCCGATCCTGGTGGAGTGCGGTCGGCTAGCTTGGCCTGGTGAGGACGGCGTACCGCTGCCGGGCCTACCCGGACCCCGAACAGATCGCGATGCTGAATCGCACGTTCGGATGCGTGCGCCTGGTGTGGAACAAGACGCTGGCCGAGCGATCCAGCCGATATCGCACGGAGGGCAAGACCACCTCGTACCGCGAGACCGACGCCGCACTGACAGCCTGGAAGCGCACCGAAGAGCTGGCCTTCTTGTCAGAAGTGTCCTGCGTACCTTTGCAGCAGACGTTGCGCCATCAGCACATCGCATACCAGAACTTCTTCGCCGGACGTGCGAGGTTCCCGCGCTTCAAGTCGCGGGCGGGCCGGCAGTCGGCGCACTTCACCCGTTCGGCGTTCCGCATGCGTGGCGGTCAGCTCCACCTGGCGAAGACGACAGGGGCGATTCGGTTCGCATGGTCGTTCGACCAGGTGAATCTGGTCGAACTCGACCCCAGCATGGTCGTTGTCGCACGTGATCCAGACCAACGCTGGTACATCACGTTCACGGTGGACACCGTTGAACCAGAGCCATTCCCCACCACCGATCACGCCGTCGGCCTCGACCTCGGCGTGAAGCACTTCCTCGTCACCAGTGATGGCCAACGGATCGCCAATCCCGGACATCTGCAGCGCAAAGCGCGCAACCTGGCCCGGTATCAGCGGCGGTTGGCCCGCGCCCAACGCGGATCCAACAATCGCCGCAAGGCCAAGACGAGAGTTGCCGCCGCACATCGCAAGGTCACCAACGCTCGCTGAGACTTCCTGCATCGCACCAGCACTCGTATCGTCCGGGATTCCGTCGTCATCGCGATCGAGGATCTCGCGGTTGCCAACATGGTCCGAAACCGGCGATTGGCCCGCGCTATCAGCGACGTGGCCTGGGGTGAGTTCCGGACGATGCTGGAGTACAAGGCGCGTCGTGCAGGACGGACGCTGCTGGTCGTTGATCGCTGGTATCCCAGCACCAAGACCTGTTCGGCTTGCGGACATCTGCTGAGTGAACTGGGACTGTCCATTCGGCACTGGACGTGTCCGAAGTGTCGCACCCGGCACGACCGGGACTTCAACGCGGCGAAGAACATACTTGCGGCTGGTCGAGCCGTAGCCCGAGGAAACTCGGACGATGCCTGTGGAGTTGATGTGAGACGGAAGGGGTCCGCCCCTCCGCGGTCAGCGGTGAAGCAGGAAACCCTGTGTTGTGAGGCACACCCGTGAGGCATCCGGCATGAGTCGGGTGGGGCTCCTCGCCTGTGAGCGGGGAGTAAGTCAAGTCCACGGCCTGGGACAGATGTGACCGCGGTGTGGACGGGGGGCGGCGGGATGGGAGGATGTGAAGCCGTGAAGACCTTCGATTCCCTGTTCGCTGAACTGACCGAACGAGCCGCCACCAAGCCGGAAGGTTCCGGCACCGTCGCCGCGCTCGAGGCCGGGGTCCATGCGCAGGGCAAGAAGGTCCTGGAGGAGGCGGGCGAGGTCTGGATCGCCGCCGAGTACGAGTCCGACGAGAAGCTCTCCGAAGAGATCTCGCAGCTGCTCTACCGCCTCCAGGTGCTCATGCTGGGCCGTGGGCTCACCCTCGAAGACGTGTACAAGTACCTCTGACTGAAAAGACTTCCACATGCTGCGCGTAGCAGTCCCGAACAAGGGCGCGCTCGCCGAACGCGCCTCCGCCATGCTCACCGAGGCCGGATACCGGCAGCGGCACGAGCCGCGCGACCTGACCGTGCTCGACAACAACAACGAGGTCGAGTTCTTCTTCCTGCGTCCCAAGGACATCGCGATCTACGTGGCGTCCGGCGACCTCGACCTCGGCATCACCGGCCGGGACCTGGCCGCCGACTCGGGCGCCGACGACAACGGCTCCTCCGTGCAGGAGTTGCTGGCGCTGGGCTTCGGCGCGTCGACCTTCCGCTACGCCGGGCCCCGCGGCACGGACTGGAAGGTCTCCGACCTCGAAGGCAAGCGCCTCGCCACGGCGTACCCGAAGCTCGTCGGCCGCGACCTCAAGGCCCGCGGCATCACCGCCAAGGTGATCCGCCTCGACGGCGCCGTGGAGATCTCGATCCAGCTGGGCGTGGCCGACCTCATCGCCGACGTGGTGGGCTCGGGCCGGACGCTCAAGCAGCACGACCTGGTGCCGTTCGGTGACCCGATCTGCGAGTCGGAGGCGGTCCTCGTGCACCGCAACGGCTCGGAGCTCACGGCCGCCAAGAAGCAGCTGACGGCCCGACTGCAGGGCGTCGTGTTCGCGCAGCAGTACCTGATGCTCGACTACGACTGCCCGCGTTCGATCCTCGACGACGCCATCGCGTTGACCCCGGGCCTGGAGTCGCCGACGGTCGCGCCGCTGGCCAACCCTGACTGGGCGGCCGTGCGGGCGATGGTGTCGCGCAAGGAGGCGAACAAGGTGATGGACGAGCTCGCCGCCATCGGTGCCAAGGCCGTGCTGGCCTCGGACATCAGGTTCTGCCGCCTGTGATCACGGAGCACGCTCTGCTCGACGTGCTTCCGGGTTCCTCGGAGGAGTTCGAGTGGGCGTTCGGCGAGGCGCGGGAGCTGATCTCCGCCTCGCCGGGCTTCCGCGGCCTTGAACTGCTGCGGTGCCTGGAAACGCCGTCGCGCTACCTGCTGCTCGTGCGCTGGGACTCGGTCGAGGCGCACGAGGTCGGCTTCCGGCAGGGACCCTCGTACGAGCGCTGGTCCTCGCTGCTGCACCGCTTCTACTCGCCGTTCCCGGTGGTCTCCCACTTCGAGAGCGCGCTGAGCACCTCCTCGTCCGTGGTCTGATCGAAGCTCTCGTACCAGCGGCTGACCGCCTGGAAGTGCTTGGGCGTCAGCACGGCGATCACCGGTGTGCTGAACGTCCTGAGCGACTCCCTGGCGGCCACGGGAACGGCCAGGGTGACGCTCTTCGGGGCGCGCCGGGCGATCCAGAGGAGCGCTGCTCGGGCGGTGACGCCGGTGGCCAGGCCGTCGTCCACGAGGATGACGTCGCGGTCCTCGACGGTCAGCGGCTTGGTACCTCTGTAGAGGAGCGTGCGCCGCTGGGCTTCCCTTCGTTCTTCGTCGCAGGTGCGGCCCAGTTGTTCTTCGGTCAGGTTCAGGGCTCTGAGCGCCCTCGGGTCGTAGATGGGCTCGCTGTCGGCGGTCACCGCTCCCACGCCGTACTCGGGGTGGCCGGGTGCGCCGATCTTGCGCGCGACGACGACGTCCAGTTCGGCGTTGAGGTGGCGCGCCACTTCCCTCGCGACCGGGACACCGCCTCGGGGCAGGCCCAGGACCAGCGGGTCGTGCCAGGGGAGGTCGGCGAGTCGCGCTGCCAGGGCGCGGCCCGCTTCCTGCCGGTTCGCGAACCTCTTCACAGTCCAGTTGACGCTACGCGCATGCCGTCGGGGGAGGCGAGCGGCAAGACGAGTCGAACCGGCTCAGACCAGTCGCACCGCGCCTTCCTCCGACACCGCGTAGATCGTCGTCCGCAACGCGACGCGCAGCCTGGCCGGTGCGCGGAGCGCCGCCCGCACCAGCTTCGGCTCGTCTCGGATCACCAGGCCGTAGCGAGCCGCGTGGTCGTCCTGCTCAGCCTGGCGGCAGATGATCTGCCCGTACGCCGTGTGGATGTCGAGACCTGGTTCGCTCGTGCTCCCCTTCGCTTCGCAGTAGAGCGTTTCGCCGTTCCTGGAGGCGATGAGGTCCCAGTGATCGCGCACTGCTTCGGCCGCCCAGCCTTCGGATTCGAGCCATGAGTGGAACGCCCCCACCACCATCGCCTCATCGCCGCGCACGGCTGCCTCCTGGTGTCAGCGTTCGCGCACGAACAGCGCCTGCGCCGTCGTGCCCACCGGCCCTTCCGCGTCGTGCACGACGCTGGTTGCGAGCCCGACCCCGTCCGGCCCGATGGTCGTCCGCGCGTCCATGCCCACCCACTCGCCGGTGGGCCGGCGGTGCAGGTGGACCGTCAGGTCCGTGTTGATGGCGTACCACTTGCGAATGTCCACACGGGACGAGACTCCGCTGGCGGAGTCGACGACGGCGAACAGGCGCTCGATGGGCGTGGGCTCGGAACCCTCGACGACGGCTACGCGCGGGCGGGCCCACACCTGGGCGTCGCCCGGCGTGAAGATGCCGCCCGACACGGACAGCCACTCGACGGCGGCCAGGTAGCCGCCACCCCAGTGGTCCGGGATCTCCATCGGGACGGCGGTGTTGGGCGGTGCCATCGCCGGGACCTCGCCGCCTGCCACGGAGGTGGTGTCGGAGCCGACGATGCGCCACGCGCGGGCCGTCAGCACCGTGCGGCCTTCGTGGGACAGCGACGCCGCGAGCAGTTCGACGGAGCGGCCTGGGCGTTCGATCGACGTGGACACCTTCAGGTCCGCCACCGGGACCGGGCCGAGGACCTCGAACGTGACGCGGGCCAGGGCCGACGACTCGTTGCCCAGGTTCAGCAGTGAGCGCACCAGCAGCGCGGAGGGCGGGCCGAGGTGCTGGCTGTCCGGGCCCCACGGGCCGACGGTGTGTTCGGTGGAGCGGAACGTGTCGTCGCCCAGCGGCAGGTAGAAGGCGGGCATCAGTCGCGGTCCTGGAGGGTCTCGGTGTCGTCGGGCTCCGGCCAGCCGGGGTAGGGCGGCGGGGTGCCGTCGAAGGCGGGGCAGAAGGCCTTGTGGTCGCAGTAGTCGCACAGGCGGCTGGGGTTCGGGCGGAAGTCGCCGGTCGGGGCCGCGCGCATGATGGCCTGCCAGATCGCGTCGAGGGTGCGCTCGAAGCGGGCCAGCTCCGACTCGTCCGGCGTGTAGGCGAGGGCCTGGCGGTCGGCCAGGTACATCAGGCGCAGCTGGCGGGGGACGACACCGCGCAGCTTCCACAGGACCAGTGCGTAGAACTTCATCTGGAACAACGCTTTCGCCTCGCCGATCTCGCGGGGCGCGGCGCCGGTCTTGTAGTCCACGACGCGGATCTCACCCGTCGGGGCGACGTCCACGCGGTCGATGTAGCCGCGCAGCAGCACTCCGGAGGCCAGCTCGGACTCGACGAGTAGCTCGCGCGACTCCGGTTCCAGACGGCGCGGGTCCTCAAGGCCGAAGTAGCCGTCGAGCAGCTTCGTAGCGGACTTCAGCCACTCCGCCTCCTCCTCGCCGCCCTCGGCCTCGAACAGCGTGGCGAACTCCGGGCGTTCGGCCTTCACCCGCTCCCAGGCGGGCGTGATCATCGAACGCGCCCGGTCAGGAACGCGTTCGGCGGCGGGCAGGGCGAACAGGTCTTCGAGCACCGCGTGCACCACCGTGCCGCGCACCTGCGCCTTCGTCGGCCTCTCCGGCAGCCGGTCGACCGCGCGGAACCGGTAGAGCAGCGGGCACTGCTTGAAGTCCCCTGCCCGGGAAGGCGAGAGCGCGGGCCTGCGCAACGTGGTGCTCATGGTTCGCACCCTAGGACAGGGGTCTGACAATCCTGCGCGGGCCACCGGGGCGGCGGCGGGATTGGCCGGGTTGGCCGGGCCGGACGCGACAGGGGCGTGGCGGGCGAGTGGTGAGGGGTGAGGGGTGGAGGAGGAGGGGCGAGAGGCGAGGGGTGGAGGGCGAGGAACGGGGGTGAGAGGCGGAGGGCCAGGGGCGAGAGGTGAGAGGCGGAGGGCGAGGGGCGAGGGGTAGAGGGCGCGGGGGTGGAGGGCGCGGGGGCGAGTGGCGAGGGGTGGAGGGAGAGGAACGGAGGGAGAGGAACGGAGGGGCGAGGGCGAGGGGCGCGGGAGAACAGCAAGGTGCAAGGAGAGCGTGTGTGTGAGGGCGTGTGGGCGCGAGAGCGCTAGAGAGCCGCAGAAGGCGCGAGAGAGTCGAAAGTGCGTATGGGAGGGCGTGCGCGAGAGAGGCGTGTGGGCGCGGGGGGCGTCAGAGCCGAAGAAGCGCGCGAGCCGAAGAAGCGCGCGAGAGAGCGTGCGATGCCGAGAGACACGACAGAGCCGTAGGCCCGTGAGAGAAAGGCGTGCGCGGGCGAGGCGCGAGAGAGGCGCCGATAAGCGAGAGGCTCCACACCGCCTACCGAGGCCCACCTGCCCCGAGCCACCGAACCGCGAGATCACACCCACCGCTCTACAGTGCTCCCGTGGCCGCGCGGACCAGTGATCGAACAGGCGGCCTGCTGCTGTTCCGGGTGGCGGGCATCCCGGTGTTGCTCGCGCCGTCGTGGTGGATCGGTTCGGCGATCGTGGTGGCCTTCTACGCGCCGTTCGTCGACGACCTCGCGCCCGGCACGCCGCCCGGTGTCGGGTTGCTGATGGCGGCGCTGCTCGCCGTGTTCCTCGGGTTGTCGGTTCTTGCGCACGAGCTGGGGCACTGCGTCGCGGCCCTCAAGCTGGGGCTGCCGGTCAGGCGGGTGCACCTGTTCCTGCTGGGCGGGTCCACCGAGATCATGCGCACGCCCGGCAGACCCGGCCACGAGGGGCTGGTCGCTGGTGCCGGGCCGGTCGTGTCCGTCGTGCTGGCCGGCGTCTTCGGCATCGGTGCGACGGTCATGAACCAGGACGGTGTCGTGTGGGTGCTGGTCTTCCAGCTCGCCGTGGCCAACGCCGCCGTCGCGGTCTTCAACCTCCTGCCCGGCCTGCCGCTGGACGGTGGCCGGATCGTGCGGGCCGGCGTGTGGGCCGTGACTGGGCAACGGGCGACGGGTACGCGTGTTGCCGTGGTCGGTGGCATTGCCGTGGCTGTCGCGTTGGTGGTGTGGGCGCTGTACGGCGTTGCGGAGGGTGCGCAGGACCGGTGGTTGCGGTTCGGCGTGTGTGTGATCACGGCGTGGGGAGTCGTCGCTGGTGCGAGGAGTGAGCTTGCCGGCGAACGCCGTCGTGCGTGGCCTGAGGGCGTGACGCTGGACGACCTCATCCGGCCCGTTCTCCAGCTGCCCGCGGAAAGTCCCGTCGCGGACGCGCTGAGCACGTCGGCCGGGCGGGGTGTGGTGCTGGTGCGGGCGGACGGTGTCGCGGCGGGGCTGCTCGACGCGGAGCTCGCGCGCAAGCTCGCGGCATCGAGTCCGTTCGCGCCTGCCGAGCAGGCCGCGGAGCCGATCCGGCCGGAGACCGTGCTGTTCGCCGGGGAGGCGGGCGAGGAGATCGTGAAGCAGGTCCAGGAGACCGCCGCGTGGCAGTTCCTCGTCGTGGACATGGAGGGCCGCCCGGCCGGTGTGCTGCGCAGGGAGGACCTGCGTGCGGCCATTGAGAAGGGCGTTTGACACCATTGCGCGGTGATTAGCGCAAGTGGACCGTTCCAGCCGGGTGACCGGGTACAGCTGACCGACCCCAAGGGGCGGCACTACACGGTCGTCCTCGAACCCGGCAAGGAGTACCACACCCACCGCGGCGCCATTCCCCACGACCTGCTGCTCGGGCAGCCGGAGGGGTCCGTGGTGCAGTCGGTCGGCGGCACGAACTTCCTGGCGCTGCGCCCGCTGCTGCCGGACTACGTGCTGTCGATGCCGCGGGGCGCGCAGGTCATCTACCCGAAGGACGCCGCGCAGATCTGCATGTACGGCGACATCTTCCCGGGCGCGCGCGTCCTGGAGGCCGGCGCGGGTTCCGGCGCGTTGTCGTGCTCGCTGCTGCGCGCGGTGGGGGAGAAGGGCAGCGTCCAGTCCTACGAGGTGCGCGACGACCACGCGGTCCACGCCATCCGCAACGTGGAGACGTTCTTCGGCGAGCGCCCCGGCAACTGGTCGATCACCGTCGACGACGTCAAGAACCACGAGGGCGAGGTCGACCGGGTCATCCTCGACATGCTCTCGCCGTGGGAGGTCCTGCCCACGGTCGCGAAGAACCTCATCCCCGGCGGCGTCCTGGTCGTCTACGTCGCCACCACCACGCAGCTGTCCGTGGTCACCGAGGCGCTGCGGGAGATGACGTGCTGGACGGAGCCGCACGCGTGGGAGACGCTCGTGCGACCGTGGCACGTCGTCGGCCTCGCCGTGCGCCCGGAGCACCGGATGATCGCGCACACCGCGTTCTTGCTGACCACGCGCAGGCTCGCGGAGGGCGTGACGGCACCGAGGCCGCAGCGCCGTCCCAGCAAGGGCTGAGCACGCGAAAGGCCCGCACTCCGCGGAGTGCGGGCCTTTCGCGTCAGGTCAGTTGGCCTCGATCTTGTCGATGCCGCACACCGTCCACTTGCTGCCTTCCTTCGACAGCTTGTAGATGATGCTGCCCGTCGAGGTCTTGCCGGGGTTGGCGGGATCGACGAGCCCGCTGAGCCTCTGCCGGAACGTGCCGGTGCTGCCCGACGTCCTGACCTCCGTCACGGTGGCCGCCGCGCCGGGCTGAGCCTGCCCGGACTGCGCCTTGAGCTTGGGGAACTCCGCCGTGCACACCAGGTCCTTGATGTCGTTCGGGTCGCTGTTGCCCGCGCGAACACCCTTCAGGACCCGGTCGGTGAACTCCTCCGCGACGTCCTTGGCGGCGCTGTCACCGCCGCTCGACGGGCTCTTCGACGACGGCGGCGCCGGCTTCGTGCTGCCGTCCGACGGGTCCGGATCCGAACTCGTGGCCGTCGGCGCGGCGCTGGTGCTGTTGGAGTCGCCGCCGGAGAGCAGGACCGCCGCCGTGACGCCACCGCCGACCAGGACCAGCACGCCGATGACGACACCGATGATCACGCCGGTGTTGCTCTTCTTCGGCGGGGGACCACCGAAGCCGGGCTGTCCGTAAGGCTGCTGGCCGTAGGGCTGCTGGCCGTACGGACCAGGCTGGCCGTACGGCTGCTGCTGGAAGCCACCGCTCGGCGGTGCCTGCTGGCCGTACGGGCCCTGCTGGAAGCCACCGCTGGGCGGACCCTGCTGTCCGAACGGGTCCTGCTGCGGCTGGCCGTACCCCGGCGGCGGCTGCTGCTGCCCGTAACCGGGCTGCTGGCCCTGTCCGGGAGGCGGCTGCTGCCCGTAGGGCCCCGGCTGCTGCGGCGGGTAGGTCATGGAACGTCCCCCGATGGTGATGAACGGATCCGGAGGTGACGGGTCACCTGGTGGTCGGGATCTTGATGTCCTTGGTGAGCGTGCAGAACTTCCAGTCGCCCGAGATCTTCTTGAACTTGACCTCGGTGTCGACGCTGGAGTTCTGCCCGCCGAGCGACGTCGAGACGTTGATCTTGACCATCGCCTCGTCGCCCGAGACGGTCACGTCGTTGACCTTCACCGCGGGCTTCAGCTGCTTGGCGAGGTCCTCCGCCTGCTTGCGCTGCTCGGGCGTGAGGCTCTCCAGCTTCTTCTCCGCCTCCTTGGCCTCGTCGAGGACCTCCTGGCAGGCCATGGACTTGGCCTTGGCGGTGTCACCCGAGACGCCGGCCGCGTAGTACTCCTCCGCGACCTTCTTGACCTCGGCGGCCTCGTCGGAGCCGCCCGAGTTCGAAGACGAGCTGCCGGAGCTGTTGCCGGTGAGCAGGACGGCCGCGGTGATGCCACCGCCGACGAGCACCAGCACGCCGATGACGACGCCGATGATCAGACCGGTGTTGCTCTTCTTCGGGGGCGGGGGACCGCCGAACCCGCCGGGCTGGCCGTACGGCTGCTGGCCGTGGGGGCCGGGCTGTCCGTAGCCGGGCGGCGGTGGCTGCTGGCCGTACGGGCCCTGCTGGAAGCCGCCGCCGGGCGGTCCCTGGTGTCCGTAGGGGTTCTGCTGCGGCTGGCCGTACCCCGGTGGTGGCTGCTGGCCGTAACCGGGCTGCTGGCCCTCGCCCGGCTGCTGCCCGTACGGCCCCGGCTGCTGTGGCGGATAGGTCATGGGAGTCCCCCGAAGCGAAAGAAGAGAACCGGCTGACGACTACCTGGTCGTCGGGATCTTGACGTCCTTCCTCAGGATGCAGACCTTCCAGTCTCCCGAAACCTTCTTGAACTTCACGTCGGAGTCCAGGGTCTGGGTCTGGCCGCCGTACTCGCCGCTGAGGGTGAGCGTCACGGTCGCCTCGTCGCCGGAGATCTTCGAGCTCTTGTACGTCATCTTCGGCACCGGCAGCTTCTTGGCCTCCTCGGCCAGCTTCCGCTGCTCCGGGGTCAGCCTCTTCTCGGCCTCGGCCGCCTCGTCGAGCATCTCCTGGCAGGCCATCGACTTGGCCTTGCTCTCGTTCTTGGAGGTCGCCACGGCGATGTACTCGTCGACGGCCTTCTTGAGGTCGGCCTCGTCGTCACCCGAACCGGATTCCGACGCCGAGTTGCTGGAACTGCTGCTCGAACTGTTGCCGGAGAGCAGCACGGCCGCCGTGACGCCGCCGCCGACCAGGACCAGCACGCCGATGACGACGCCGACGATCAGGCCGGTGTTGCTCTTCTTGGGCGGCGGACCGCCGAACCCGCCGGGCTGGCCGTACGGACCGGGCTGACCGTACGGCTGCTGGCCGTAGGGGCCGGGCTGGCCGTAGGGCTGCTGGCCGTACTGGCCCTGCTGCTGGAAGCCGCCGCTGGGCGGGCCCTGCTGGCCGAACGGGTCCTGCTGCGGCTGGCCGTACTGACCGGGCTGCTGGCCGTACCCGGGAGGCGGCTGCTGCCCGTAGCCGGGCTGGGGCTGGCCGTGACCCGGCTGCTGCGGCGGCTGCTGCCCGTACGGCCCGCCGGGCGGCGGCTGCTGCCCGTAGGGACCGGGCTGCTGCGGCGGGTAGGTCATCGAAACTCCCCCGATGTGGATGAGGCGGTCTTTCGCTGGACATTGTCGTACTTCGCCCTGTGACTCGCGGGCGAATGGTGCCTATCGACACGCACGAGTGGTTATGCACACGCCCTGAGTGGCGATCTGGGCGCGCGAAGGCCGTGTCTGATAACGATTGTGGCAACTCCACCGGGAATCGAGTGCGATGCACTGCGCTGTCGGTGTGGTGAGCCGGTCGCGCCGGGAGAACCACCCGGTTGGCCGCACGCCCTCCGGTCGCACCGGAGGCCTGCTCGAACCGGGCCTCGGACGGGCACGAACGGAGTGGGTTGCGGTGCGTGACCACCGAACGGCTCAACCGCTGGTCCACCTGGTGGGACGGCGGCGGATCGCGGCCCGTCGCCGGGTCGTGAGCCGCACCAGGCGTGCACGTGATCACCCGAGTGTGGTCGCGGAGCGTGGGGGCCGGGTGCCCGCACAGGTGCTCCCATGACCCTCTCCTCGGACTTCTCGCAGGTCGTCTGGCGTGTCGCGGTGCGAAACGCCGATGGTGGTGTCTGGGACGCACCGTAGCGGTCGGACGGTCGGACCGAACACCGAGATGGAGCAGTCGAGCTCTCTTGGAGGCAGTGCCGTTGCGTCACACGAGCGAAGATGATGTTGTGAGTACCCCATTTTGTCGGTGATCGCCGGTACCGTAATCGGTACGAACACGGGAGGAGGGTGCCGACATGCAGCACGGTCATCCCGGCAGCCAACCCGATGAGGGTGGCGAGCTGAACCAGGGCAACAATTCTGCTGAGCTGACTGCGCAGATCAGGTTCCTCGAGGACGAGATCGCGTCGTTGCGTCGCAAGCTGACCGAGTCCCCGCGGCACACGCGGTTGCTCGAGCAGCGTCTGGCTGAGGCGACAGAGCGCGTCAGCCAGCTGACCGAGCGAAACACGAAGCTCATAGACACCCTCCGCGAAGCACGAAGCCAGCTGCTCGCGCTGCGTGAGGAAGTCGACCGGCTGGCGCAACCGCCCAGCGGGTACGGCGTCTTCATGGCGCGGTACGACGACGGCACAGTGGACGTCTTCACCTCAGGCCGCAGGATGCGGGTGGCCGTGTCCCCCGCGGTCGAGCCGGAGAAGATCGCCTACGGGCAGTCAGTGCGTCTCAACGAGGCGCTGACGGTCGTCGAGGCGGGCGGGTTCGAGCGTTCCGGCGAGGTCTGCGCGCTGCGGGAGGTGCTCACCGACGACGGTGATGACACCATCGCGCGTGCGCTGGTCGTCGGCCACGCGGACGAGGAGAGGGTGGTCTGGCTCGCCCAGCCGCTGCTCGACTCGCCGCTGAAGCCCGGCGACTCGTTGCTGGTCGATTCGAAGGCGGGTTTCGCCTACGAACGGGTCCCCAAGGCCGAGGTCGAGGACCTCGTGCTCGAGGAGGTCCCGGACATCGACTACAACGACATCGGTGGCCTCTCCCGGCAGATCGAGCAGATCCGCGACGCCGTGGAGCTGCCGTTCCTGCACGCCGACCTGTTCCGCGAGTACGAGCTGCGTCCTCCCAAGGGCGTGCTGCTCTACGGCCCTCCCGGCTGCGGCAAGACGCTCATCGCCAAGGCGGTGGCGAACTCGCTGGCCAAGAAGGTGCGGGAGATCCGCGGCGAGACCGACAAGCAGGCCAAGTCGTACTTCCTCAACATCAAGGGCCCCGAACTCCTCAACAAGTTCGTCGGTGAGACCGAGCGGCACATCCGCCTGATCTTCCAGCGGGCTCGTGAGAAGGCGTCCGACGGCACCCCCGTGATCGTGTTCTTCGACGAGATGGACTCGATCTTCCGCACCCGTGGTTCGGGTGTGTCGTCCGACGTCGAGACGACGATCGTGCCCCAGCTCCTCGCCGAGATCGACGGCGTCGAGGGCCTGGAGAACGTCATCGTCATCGGCGCCTCCAACCGCGAGGACATGATCGACCCGGCGATCCTCCGCCCGGGCCGGCTCGACGTGAAGATCAAGATCGAGCGGCCCGACGCCGAGGGCGCGAAGGACATCTTCAACAAGTACCTGACTCCGAACCTCCCGCTGCACGCCGACGACCTCGCCGAGTTCGGCGGGGACCCGAAGGCCTGCATCGAGGGCATGGTGCAGCACACCGTGGAGCGCATGTACGAGGAGTCCGAGGACAACCGGTTCCTGGAGGTCACCTACGCCAACGGTGACAAGGAGGTCCTGTACTTCCGGGACTTCAACTCCGGCGCCATGATCCAGAACATCGTCGACAGGGCCAAGAAGGCGGCGATCAAGTCGCTGCTCGACACGAAGCAGCCCGGACTCTCCGTCCGGCACCTGCAGGCGGCCATCCTCGACGAGTTCGCCGAGAACGAGGACCTGCCGAACACGACGAACCCGGACGACTGGGCTCGCATCTCGGGCAAGAAGGGCGAGCGGATCGTCTACATCCGCACGCTCGTCACCGGGAAGAACCAGGACACGGGTCGCGCGATCGACACGGCCACGAACACCGGCACGTACCTGTAGGACAGCTCGAAACCGAACCGCCCCGGTCGTTTCCCACGGCCGGGGCGGTTCCGCGTTCTAGACTCCCGTCCGGGGGTGGGACATGAGGGGCGTCTGGCACGTGCTGGGAGCGCTGGGGGTCGTCACCGCGCTGGCCTACGCCCACGACGTCGCGGACCCGGTGGCTCTCGCCGGAACGCCGGCACCGCTGTCTGCCGACTCGATGCGCGCCCTCGCCGACAACGGCTGCGAGCGGCCGCCCGGATACCGCGCCGACACCCTTCAGATGCTCATGGGGACGGTCGTGGAGGCGGGCGTCACCGCCGAGGAGTTCTTCCTCTGCTCCGTCGGCGACGGGGGAGCGACCTGGTCGACCGTCAAAGCCGGCGCGCCCGGAGCCGAGTACGTCAACGGCCGTGTGGGCCTGCTCCGGGACGACCAGAGCGTCGAGGTGGGGCGGGTCGCCCGGGAGGTCGCCGTCCTCGAGTTCGTGCTGCCCAGCGGCAAGGTCGTCAAGGCCGAGCTGTACGGCGAGGTCTTCCTCTGCGTCGTCCCGGAGAAGATCAGCTTCGTGCGGATCCGGGCCTACGACGCCGGTGGCCGTCTCCTGCGGGACGACGTGATCTAGCGGACCAGCCCCGACTCGTAGGCCGCGATCACGAGCTGGGCGCGGTCGCGGGCGTGCAGCTTCGCCAGCAGGTTCCCGATGTGCGTCTTCACCGTGCCGGTGCTGACGTGCAGCTCGGCCATGATCTCCGCGTTGGACAGCCCGTGGGCGATCAGCAGCAGGACCTCCTTCTCGCGTTCGGTCACCCGCTCCAGCCCGCGCACCACGGGAGAAGCCGGCTGCCGGACGAACTCCGAGATCAGCCGGCGCGTGACCGTCGGGGAGAGCAGTGACTCCCCGGACGCGACGACCCTGATGGCCGCCAGCAGGTCCGCGGGAGGCGTGTCCTTCAACAGGAATCCCGACGCACCGGCCCGCAACGCGCCGAAGACGTACTCGTCGAGGTCGAACGTGGTCAGCACGAGCACGCGCGGCCCGTCCAGCAGGC
Source organism: Lentzea sp. NPDC058436 (assembly GCF_042721515.1). Classification (NCBI taxonomy): domain Bacteria; kingdom Bacillati; phylum Actinomycetota; class Actinomycetes; order Pseudonocardiales; family Pseudonocardiaceae; genus Lentzea; species Lentzea sp. NPDC058436. Next base: position 191,890 of record NZ_JBHXLF010000003.1, on the reverse strand, counting down.
GCGTGGCCTCGATGCCGTCCATCTCGGGCATGCGGATGTCCATCAGCACGACGTCGGGCCGTGTGGAGGCAGCCAGCGCCACGGCTTCAACGCCCGTACCGGCCTCTCCCACGACGGTCAGGTCCGGTTCGTTGTCCACCAGCATGCGGAAGCTGGCGCGCAGCAACGCCTGGTCGTCGACGATCAGCACACTCGTCATCGGACCGGCAGCTCCGCGACGACCCGGAATCCGCCGCCCTCGCCCGGCCCGGCGCTGAACGTGCCGCCGTACACCGCCACGCGTTCGCGCATGCCGATCAACCCGTGCCCCACCCCGAGCTCCCTCACCCCTGGCCCGTCGTCCGCGACCTCGACGCGGACGGCTTCCGGTGTCACGTCCACCAGAACAGTGCACGAGGCGAGTGCCGCGTGCTTCACGACGTTCGTCAGCGCCTCCTGCACGATCCGGTACGCCGACAGCCCGATCCCTTCCGGCACAACGGCGTCCCCCTTCACCTCCAGCGCGACGCGCACGCCTGCCAGTGACGCGCGGTCGGCCAGGTCAGCGAGCCCGCCGAGGCCGGGGGACGGGGCGAGGTCGGCGTCCGAGCGCAGCACGCCCAAGAGCCCCCGCATCTCCGTCAGAGCCGCACGGCTCGTTTCCGAGATGACCTGCAACGCCTCGTAAGCGTGCTCGGGTGAACGCACGTGTGCGGCGTTCCCGGCCTGCACGGCGATCAGCGAAAGGTTGTGCGCCACCACGTCGTGCAGTTCGCGGGCGATGCGCAGGCGTTCGTCGGCGAGGGCCTGCTCGCCCTGCTGCGCCCTCTCGCGTTCGAAGTAGGACCGCCGCATCCGGGTCGTGTAGCCGATGACCCACACGGCGCTCATCGCGGCGAGCACGACCAGCACGTTCTCCGGTTCACCGCCGGAGATGCCGGCGATCACGGCCACCGCGAACGCGAGGGCGGCGAGCGACCACGTCCGGGACCTGTCGACGGCCACGGTGTAGAGCGCGAAGCACACGGCTCCGACCGGGGCGCCGAGGGCTTCGGTCGGCAGCACCTGTCCGATCACCACCGCCGCCGTGGCGACCGTGCTGACCACCAGTGCGGTCACGGGCCAGATCCGGCGGACCGTGACGGGCAACGCGACGAGGAGGGTGCCGGGGACGACGAGCCACCACGGCTTCTCCTGGTGCTCCACCATCGCGTAGCCCACCAGGACGCCGATCACCACCGCGGCGGTGGCGTCGACCAGGTAGAGGTGCAGTCGTGCGATCACGACGACGACGGTAACGAGCGTGCGTCCCGACCGCCTCGGACCACGGTCCGATTCCCGGGATCGGAGCAGGGGCCGATCCCTTTCCCGCACGAACAGCCGACTCTCTTCCGCATGATCGAGGTGCGGAACCTGACGAAGAGATACGGGGACACGACGGCGGTCCGGGACCTGTCGTTCACCGTCCACCCCGGACTGGTGACGGGCTTCCTCGGCCCGAACGGCGCCGGCAAGTCCACGACGATGCGGATGATCCTCGGCCTGGACCGGCCCACCGGCGGTGAGGCGCTGGTCGGCGGCAAGCGGTACGCGGACCTCGACCGGCCGTTGCGGCACGTCGGCGCGTTGCTCGACCCGGCGGCCGTGCACCACGGCCGCAAGGCGCTCGACCACCTGCGCTGGATCGCCGCGAGCAACGGGATCGGGCAGGCCCGCGCGGTCGCGCTGCTGGAGCAGGTCGGCCTGGGAGGCCTGCGGCACAGGCGGATCAGGGCGTTGTCGCTAGGCATGAAGCAACGGCTGGGAGTCGCGGCGGCGCTGCTGGGCGACCCCGAGGTGTTGATGTTCGACGAGCCGGTCAACGGGCTCGACCCCGAGGGCGTGCGGTGGATCCGCGACCTGATGCGCGGCCTCGCGAAGGAGGGGCGGACGGTCTTCGTCTCCAGCCACCTGATGAGCGAGATGGCGCTGACCGCCGACCACGTCGTGATCGTCGCAAGAGGACAGCTGGTCAAGGAGACGCCGATGGAGGCGTTGACCCGCAACGGCTCCCTGGAGGACGCCTACCTCGACCTGACCTCCGGGAGGGGACTGTGAAGAACGCGCTCGCCGCGGAGTGGCTGAAGCTCCGCACCGTCCGCGCGCCGTACGGCGTGGTGGCGGCGATCGGCTCGATGGTGGCCGCGGGCGCGCTCCTGTCGTGGCTGATGGTCCAGGACTACGACACGTCGCCGGCCGCCGAGCAGGCGACGTTCGCCTCGGCCGACGCCAGCGTGGTGATCACGCCGGTCGTGCAGTTCCTCGTCGCCGCGCTCGGTGCCCTGGTCGCGACCTCCGACCCGAGGCTCACCGCGCTGACCGCCGTGCCGGACCGCAAGCGCCTGCTGGCGGCCAAGACGGTGCTCGTCGCCACCGCGTCCGTGGTGCTCGGCGCCGCCGCCTTGGCGCTGAGCATCGGCACGAGCTGGTGGAACATGGGGGACCGGCCGCCGCCGATCGCGCCGTGGGACGGCATCGGCGACGTGCTGCCGTGGGCGGGCGCGGCCGTGCTGTCGATCCTGGTGACGGGCCTGACCGGCCTCGGGCTGGGGCTCGCGGTGAGGTCGACGGCCGTGACGATCGTGGTGGTGGGCGTGCTGCTGTGGGGTCTGCCGGCCATCACGCCGATGCTGCCCGAACCGTGGAACGTCGACGCGTCGGCGGTCATGGTGCCGTACCTGGTGTGGGAGGTCTCGGGCGTCGTCGAGGACCCGCCGCTGGGGCCGTTGGCCGCCATCGCAGTTTTGGGGATGTACGTACTGGTGACTCTGGGTACCGGAACCGTGTCGCTTCTGCGACGAGACGCTTGACTCGCTCTTGGGGTCGACCTATGGTCATCTATACCTTTAATCGGTAAGGAAACTTACCTAACAAATCCGCCGCCGGCAGTCCGAGAGGAGACGCTGTATGTCCTGGCAGAAGTCTGTGGTGGCGCTCGCCGCGGCACTCGTGCTCCCGTTGACCGGTGTGATGGCGGGCAGTTCCGTCGCCGACGCGCCCAAGGGCACCTTCGCCGCCGCCGCGCTGCCGCCGGGTTCGCCCGCGGCGGTCAACGGCCAGCTCAAGGTGTGCGGCGTCAAGCTGTGCAACAAGAACGGCAAGCAGATCCAGCTGCGCGGCATGAGCACGCACGGCATCCAGTGGTACTCCCAGTGCGTCAAGACCGCGTCGCTGGACGCGCTCGCCAACGACTGGAAGGCGGACGTCCTCCGCATCTCGATGTACATCCAGGAGGGCGGCTACGAGTCGAACCCTCGTAAGTTCACCGACATGGTGCACGGCTACATCGAGGAGGCGACGAAGCGCGGCCTGTACGCGCTCGTCGACTGGCACCAGCTCTCGCCGGGCGACCCGAACCACAACACCGCGCGCGCCAAGACGTTCTTCAAGGAGATCGCGCAGCGGCACAAGGACAAGACGAACATCATCTACGACATCGCCAACGAGCCGAACGGCGTGACGTGGGCGCGGGTCAAGTCCTACGCGGAGGCCGTCATCCCGACGATCCGCGCGGAGGACCCGGACAGCCTCGTGCTCGTCGGCACGCACGGCTGGTCGACGTTCGGCCTGTCCGACGGCCGCAACATCAACGAGGTCAGCCAGAACAAGGTCAACGCCGCGAACCTGATGTACACGTTCCACTTCTACGCGAAGGACCACCGCGACTCGTACCTCAACGCGTTGCGCACGGTCTCGAGCCAGGTGCCGGTCTTCGTCACCGAGTTCGGTTCGCAGGAGGCCTCCGGTGACGGTCCCAACGACTTCACCATGGCGAACAAGTTCATCGCGTTCATGAAGGAAGCGAAGATCTCGTGGACGAACTGGAACTTCTCCGACGACCACCGCACGGGCGCGGTGTTCAACGGCGGCACCTGCTCCGGCAGCAACTTCGCCGGTGAGGGTGTGCTGAAGGAGTCCGGCAAGTGGGTGCGCAACCACATCCGCACGGCTGACGACTTCTGATCGGTTCTGAACGACCCCGGCGGGTCAGGTGAGCGGCGGTCCTTCGGGGCCGCCGTTTACCTTTGACGGCATGGCTCAACTCGCGCTCGGTCTCGCCTCTCTCGGTCGTCCTCACTACATCAACCTCGGCCGTGAGAACGCGCTGCCGGCCGTGCGCGACGTCGAGTCCATGCGCGCGCAGTGCCACCGGGTGCTCGACACGGCCTACGAACTGGGTATCCGGTGGGTCGACGCGGCCCGGTCGTACGGGCTGTCGGAGGACTTCCTGTCGTCGTGGCTGCCCGGCCACGACGACGTGACGGTCTCCAGCAAGTGGGGTTACGCCTACACGGCGGACTGGCGGCCCGATGCCGAGGTGCACGAGGTCAAGGAGCACTCGCTCGCGCGGTTCACCCGGCAGTGGCAGGAGACCCGTGCGTTGCTGCCGCGGGTCGCGCTCTACCAGGTGCACTCGCTGACGGCCGACAGCCCGCTGTTCACCGACAGGGCGTTGCAGGATGCCATGGTGGAGATCGGTGTGCCGCTGGGGTTCTCGACGTCAGGGCCGCGGCAGGCCGACACCATCCGCAAGGCCCTGGACCTTGGCGTCTTCCGGTCCGTGCAGTCCACCTGGAACCTGCTGGAGACCTCGGCGGGGGAGGCGTTGCGGGAGGCGCACGACGCCGGGCTGCGGGTGATCGTCAAGGAGGGCGTGGCCAACGGGCGGCTCGTCGTGGAGCCCCCGCAAGCGGTTGCGGCACAGGCGGAAGCGCTCGGCGTCGGTCCGGACGCGGTCGCACTGGCGGCGATCGCGCGGCAGCCGTGGGTGGACGTCGTGCTGTCCGGGGCGGCGAGTCCCGCGCAGCTGCGGTCCAATGTGGAGGCACTGCGGATCGAGGTGGACCTGCCGGACCTGGCCGAGCCTGCCGAGCGGTACTGGAAAATCCGTTCCGGCCTCACCTGGAACTAGCTACCGTGGCGCCGTGAGCGACGCGCCCATCGAGGCTTTTGACCCTCCCTACTACGCCGCCATCTTCACCACCGTGCGCACTCAGGAGCAGACCGGCTACCGCGAGACCAACGCGCGCATGGAGGAGCTCGTGAAGGACATCCCGGGCTACCTCGGGATGGACCACGCGCAGAACCCCGGCGGGCTCGGCATCACCGTCGGGTACTTCCGCGACGAGGAGGCCCTCCGGCAGTGGCGGACGAACGCCGAGCACCAGTCGGCTCAGAAGCGCGGCCGGGCCGACTGGTACGAGAGCTACACGCTGCACATCGCGAAGGTGGAGCGCAGCCACGGGTTCCGGCGGCCCTAGAGCGTCGGCACCTGTGCCCGGTAGTGGTCGAGGTGCCCCTGGTTGGCGGCGTCCCCGCCGGGGAGGTTCGAGCTCTGCCAGAGCGGAACGGTGACGCCGGCGGCCTCCGCCTGCGTGGTCAGGCGCACCAGCAGCAGGTTCCACAGGTGGATGAAGCACAGGGTGGACAGGCCCGCGGTGATGCCGCTGGAACTGGGGAACACGGCGTCACCGGACGGGATTTCCGTGTCCAGCACGGCGTCGGCCACGTCGCCGAGCTTGGCGAACGACCGCGCCGGCGCGTTGTCCATGTGGGGCTTCGACACGACCGCGACGACGTAGGCGCCGCGCTCCTTCAGTTCGCGGGCGAGTTCGACGGGAACGGCGTTGATGCCCGAGTTCGAGAAGATCACGGCGACGTCGCCCGGCTGGACCCGGGCCTGCGCCGTCAGCGTCGCGGCCAGCCCAGGGACGCGTTCGAGCTGGGTGCTGGCCTGGGCGTTCTGCAGGGGCAGCAGCCCGGGGTGGAACACCGGGAGCACGCAGGCGAGCCCGCCGGCGCGGTAGAAGCTCTCCAGCACGGCGGCGAGGCCGTGCCCGGTGGCCGCGGTGTGCACCAGCCGGTCGGCGCGCACGACGCCGAGGAACCGGCCCGCCACCTCGTCGAGGGTGGTGGCGTTGTGCTCCTCGATCAGGCGGAGGTGCTCGCGCACCGCGGCGCCGTAGTCGCTGGCGAAGTCCATGGCTGCTCCTTGCTGGGGTGACGGCAGGTCGCAGCCTACGTGTGGTCTAGACCAAATTGAACCCCTGGTGCTTCAGCCACTCACGGCCGATCGCGCGGCCGTCCGGCACGAGTGGCCACTCGGGGTCCTCGATCCGGCCGCGCACCTCGGCCGCGTCCATCCAGCCGCCCCAGGCGACCTCCTCGGGCTGGTGGGTGAACGGGCCGTCGCTGCGCGTCTCGTAGACCCACGCGTGGTAGCGCGTCAGTTCGTCGACGTAGGTGGTCCTGAACAGAGGCGTCAGCGGGGTCTCGACGCCGAGCTCCTCGCGCAGTTCGCGGACGGCGGCCTCGTCCGGGGTCTCGCCCGCGTCGATCACGCCGCCCGCCGAGAAGTCGTACAGGCCGGGGAAGATGTCCTTGGTGTCCGTGCGGCGGTGCACGTAGATCCGTTCGCCGTCGGTCGAGAAGACCACGGTCAGGACGCAGCCGTGCCAGAGGTTCTCGGCGCGCATGCGTTCTCTGGTCACCTCGCCGATGACGTTCGCGTCGGCGTCGTAGAGGTTGATCATCCCGCTGTCCTCCTGTGGTCGTACGCGAGCTTGCTACCCCAGTCCGACGCCCGCTGATCGCCTTCCTTCCTACCTTCGGGTACGTCAGACGTCACCGAGGAGGATTCGTGTCCACTTCCCTGCGGCTCGGCGTCGCCGAGTTCCGCGCCCGGCCGGGCCGCGCGCTGCTGCCCGGCGTCGCGCTCGTCGTCGGCGTGGCCTGCCTGCTGGCCGCCCTGGTGCTGAGCGACGCGCTCACCAGGTCGGTCGACGAGGGCGCGCCCCTCACCCCGTCCACGGTGGGTCACGTGGTGGACACAAAGCCCGTCGAGTACGGCGCCGACGAGGCGAGCCGGGCGAAGCTCGACGACGCGTTGCTGGCCAAGCTCTCCGCCGTCGGCAGGGCGGTGCCGGTGCAGGTCGCGCAGGGCGACCTGCTGGACGCGAACGGCCGCGCGGGGGAGCACCGCGCCGAGGTGCACGTCCAGCAGCCCGACCTGGTGCGCTGGCCGCTGGCCGAGGGAAGGGCGCCGGCGGCGGACCGCGAGGTCGCCGTCGACAAGATCACCGCCTACGAACGCGGCCTGAAGCCCGGTGACAAGGTCCAGGTCGCCGCTGCCGACGGCAAGCCGATCGAGGTGACCGTCAGCGGGGTCATGAAGAAGGGCGGCCTCGACGCGCGGCCGGTTCTCGTGGCCGGTCCCGACCTGGCGCGCAAGCTCGACCCGCAGCCGTTCACCAAGGAGGTCTGGGTGATCGGCGGCGCTCGGGACGCCGTCGCGGCCGCGGCGGGCGCCTCCTACGTCGTGTGGGACCCGGCGCCGGACGCGGACAGCATCGGCAACGAGCTGACGTTCATCCTGCTGCCGTTCAGCGTGCTCGCGCTGGCCACGGCGGTGTTCGTCGCGGCGGCCACGTTCCGGGCGGTCTACGCGCAACGGCAGCGGCAGACGGCGTTGCTGCGGTGCATCGGCGCCCAGCGCGGGCCGTTGGTGCGCAGGAGCCTGTTCGAGGCGTTCGTGACGGGTGCGCTGGCGGGGGTCGCCGGCGCGTTGCTCGGCGGTCCGATGGCGTGGCTGCTGGCCAGGACGTTCGACGTCACCGGCATCTCCGTCCTGTTCGGCGCGGTGGAGCTCAGCCCGGAACTGCTGCCCTCGCTCGGCTACGTGATCCTCGGAGTCTGCGTCGCAGCGCTGTTGAGCGTCATCGCTGCTGTTCGTCCTGCGGTCAACGCCGCGCGCGTGTCGCCTCTCGCCGCGTTGCGTGACGCGGAGAGCGAGGTGCCGCCACGGTCCGTGCGTCGCCTTCGGCTCGTGTTCGGCGTGTTGTTCACCGGTGGCGCCGCGCTGCTCGCGATGGCAGCGATCGCGGCCAAGGGCACGTCCGCCGCTCCGCTCGCCGTCACGTTCTCCGCGATCGCCGCGGTGACCGGCCTGTTCTGGATCCTCGGCCCGGTCACGGTCCCGCTGATCGCGCGGCTGTTCGGCAGGATCGGAGGCACGCAGTGGAAGCTCGCCGGCGCCGAGGTGCGCAGGATGCCGCAGCGGTCGGCGTCGGTGGCGCTGCCGTTGCTGCTGGCCAGCTCGATGGTGACGTTCTTCCTGGTCGTGCTGGGCGGTGCGGAGGAGCTGACGTTCCAGTACGCCAACGAGGAGCGCCCGGACGCGACCGTGGTGGACACGGGCGAGCGGCCGCTGCCGGAGATCCCCGCGCAGCCCGGCGTGGCGGCCTCGGTGGTGCTGCACAAGACCGGGGACAGCGCCGCGAGCGTCGACCCCGAGCAGTTCAGGACGTGGCTCAAGGCGCAGAACGTGTCCGGCGCCGAGCAGCTCGTCGCGGGAACCGCGATCGTGCCGCCGCACTGGGAGGACCGGCCGTTCGTCGAGGCCGACGGCAAGCAGTACAAGGTGGTCGGCACCGTTCCCGGCAGCATCACGGGCTACACGCCGATCATCGCCGGTCCCACGACGGGACCGGCGGAGAAGGTGCTCGTCGCGTTGAAGTCCGGCGTCGACCCCGCCCAGTTCCGGTCGTCGCTGCAGGCCGCGCTGCCGAACAACCCGACCGTGATCGTGCGGACCGACGCGGACGAGCGGGCGGAGGCGGCCCGGTACATGCACCTCGGCACCGTGCTGATGATGGTGTTGCTCGGACTGTCCGTGGCGGTCGCCGTGACCGGTATCGGCACCGCGCTGACCATCTCCGTCCAGGAGCGCCGCAAGGAGCTCGCCCTCCGGCGCGCCTTGGGCGTCACTCAAGGCGGACTGCAGGGCGGGGTCATCGCTGAAGCGGTCATGCTGGCCCTCGTCGGGGTGATCGGGGGCGGTGTGCTCGGGTTCCTGTACGCGGAGGTCGCGTTCATGTCGCTCGGCATCCCGCTGACGCTGCCGGGGCTCAGGGTGGTGTTGCCGCTGGTCACGGGCGCGGCGATCGTCGTCCTGCTCGCCGTCGTCGCCGCGTTCGGGCCTTCTCGCGGTGCTTCGAGGATCCGACCTGCAGCCGGATTGGCATCCGGGTGAATAGGGTGTGGGGAGCTTCAACGCGAAGCTCCCCGCACTCCGTTGTCGGGGTCAGGTCATAAGGTGTTGCGTATGCGGCGGATCATGGGAACCGAAGTCGAGTACGGCATCTCAGTGCCGGGCGACGCGACCGCGAACCCGGTGCTCACTTCGACACAGGTGGTTCTCGCGTACGCGGCGGCGGCCGACATACCGCGGGCCAGGCGGGCGCGCTGGGACTACGAGGTGGAGTCGCCGTTGCGCGACGCCCGCGGGTTCGACCTGGGTTCGCCCGGCGGGCACCCCGCCGACTCCGACGTCGAGGACCTGGGCGCGGCGAACGTCATCCTCACCAACGGCGCGCGGCTCTACGTCGACCACGCGCACCCCGAGTACTCGGCTCCCGAGGTCACCAACGCGCGCGACGCGGTGATCTGGGACAAGGCGGGGGAGCGGGTGATGGAGGAGGCCGCGATCAAGGCCGCCTCCGTGCCGGGCCAGCCCCGCCTGCAGCTGTACAAGAACAACGTCGACGGCAAGGGCGCGTCGTACGGCACGCACGAGAACTACCTGATGCAGCGGTCGACGCCGTTCACGGCCGTCATCGCGGGCCTCACGCCGTTCTTCGTGTCGCGCCAGGTCGTGACCGGTTCGGGGCGCGTGGGCATCGGGCAGTCCGGCGAGGAGGCCGGCTACCAGCTCTCGCAGCGCGCCGACTACATCGAGGTCGAGGTCGGCCTGGAGACGACGTTGAAGCGCGGCATCATCAACACGCGCGACGAGCCGCACGCGGACGCGGACAAGTACCGCCGCCTGCACGTCATCATCGGTGACGCGAACCTGGCCGAGTACTCGACGTTCCTCAAGGTCGGCACCACCTCGCTGGTGCTCGACATGATCGAGGCCGGGCAGCGGTTCGACGACCTGCGCATGGTCGATCCGGTGCGCGCGGTGCACCAGATCAGCCACGACCCGACGCTCAAGACCAAGGTCGAGATGACCGGCGGGCGCAAGTTCACCGGCCTCGACGTGCAGTTCGCCTACCACGAGCGCGCCACCGCGTTCGTCGAGAAGGAGGGCGTCGGCGACCGCGACGTCCTGCGGATCTGGGGCGAGGTGCTCGACGCGCTGGCCCGTGACCCGTCCGAGTGCGCGGACCGGCTCGACTGGGTCGCGAAGCTGCGGCTGCTGGAGGGCTACCGGCAGCGCGACGGCCTGGAGTGGGGCGCGGCGCGGCTCAACCTGGTCGACCTGCAGTACTCCGACGTGCGCCTCGACAAGGGCCTCTACAACCGCCTGGTCGCGCGCGGCTCGATGAAGCGCCTCGTGAGCGAGGAGGAGGTCATCGCGGCCATCACCTCGCCGCCCGAGGACACGCGTGCGTACTTCCGCGGCCGGTGCCTGGAGCGCTACCCGACCTCGGTGGCGGCAGCCTCGTGGGACTCGGTGATCTTTGATCTGGGTCGGGAATCGCTCGTGCGGATTCCGACGCTCGAACCGCTCCGGGGCACGAAAGCCCACGTCGGAGCGTTGCTGGAGGCTTCTGACACCGCCGAGCAGCTGGTGGACGCGCTGACCCGCGGGTGATCGTCTACCCGAGTGGCTCAGGGTTTTTGTCGGTGCCGCTGGGTAGTGTTCTTGTCAGGCGAGTGAGCGGGAGGCCGAGATGTCCCAGGAACAGAAGCAGCGCCAGGGCGGTGGCGACGGCGACGACGGTGCGGACGACGCCGCCGGAGCAGGTCAGGAACGCCGCGAGAAGCTCGGCGAGGACGTGGACGCGATCCTCGACGAGATCGACGACGTGCTCGAGGAGAACGCGGAGGACTTCGTCCGCGCATACGTGCAGAAGGGTGGTCAGTAGGCCTTCGGGGGCCTGCGGACCACCTCGGGGACGGGAGAACAACCAACACATGGACAACAGCTCGACCGGGCGTTACCCGGCCGCGGCGCTGCCTTCCGCGTACCTCACGCCGGGCTCGTCGTCGTTCACGGACTTCCTGCGGGCCCAGGCACCCGACATGCTGCCTAGCGCCCGGAAGCTCCCGGAGGGGACCGTCCAGGCCCCGCACGGGACGACGATCGTCGCGGCCACCTACAAGGGTGGTGTCGTCATCGCCGGCGACCGGCGCGCGACGATGGGCAACGTGATCGCCCAGCGCGACATGAAGAAGGTCTTCGTCACCGACGACCACTCGGCCGTCGGCATCGCCGGCACCGCCGGCATCGCGATCGAGATCGTGCGCCTGTACACGGTGGAGCTGCGCCACTACGAGAAGATCGAGGGCGTGCCGCTGTCGCTCGACGGCAAGGCGAACCGCCTCTCGGCGATGATCAGGGGCAACCTGGACGCGGCCATGGCAGGCCTCGCCGTGGTGCCCCTGTTCGCCGGGTACGACATCTCGGCCGCAGACCCGGAGCGGGCCGGCCGCATCGTGTCCTACGACGTCACCGGTGGCCGCTACGAGGAGTCGCAGGGCTACCAGGCCGTCGGCTCGGGCTCGCTGTTCGCGAAGTCGGCGCTGAAGAAGCTCTACGACCCGGACGCCGACGCGGACGCCGCGATCCGCTCGGTCGTCGAGGCCCTGTACGACGCGGCCGACGACGACTCGGCCACGGGCGGCCCGGACCCGGTCCGCCGCCTCTACCCGGTAGTGGTCACCATCAACGGCGCCGACGGCGCGGTAGAGGTGCCGGAACCCGAGGTCGCCACGGTCGCCGACGCGGTCGTCGAAGGCCGCAGGTCCCGCCCAGCAGGCTGAGTCCCCCACAGGTTCGACGTCAGGAGCACCACCCATGACGATGCCGCTGTACGCATCGGCAGAGCAGGTGATGCGCGACCGCTCGGAGTACGCCCGCAAGGGCATCGCCAGGGGTCGCAGCGTCATCGTGCTGAAGTACGCGGACGGCATTCTGTTCGTCGCGGAAAACCCCTCCAGCACCCTGCACAAGGTCTCGGAGATCTACGACCGCATCGGCTTCGCCGCCGTCGGCCGCTACAGCGAGTTCGAGAACCTCCGTCAGGCCGGCATCCGGTTCGCCGACGTCCGCGGGTATCAGAACGACCCGCGTGACGTCACGTCTCGGTCGTTGGCGAACGTCTACGCGACCACGTTGGGTACCTACTTCACCGAGCAGATCAAACCTTTTGAGGTGGAGATCGCGGTGGCCGAGGTCGGCGACTCGTCCGCCACCGACACGTTGTACCGCTTGACGTACGACGGGTCCATCGTGGACGAGCCGCAGTACATCGTGATGGGCGGCACCGTGGATGCTGCCAACACGGCGTTGAAGGAGGCCTTTGCCGACGGCTTGTCGTTGGCTGAGGCTGTTCCGGTTGCGGTGAAGGCGTTGTCGGCCGGGTCGCCGTCTACCGCGGCCGGGTCGTCCGAGTTGCTTCCGGCTGCGAAGCTGGAGGTCGCTGTTCTGGAGCGGGCTCGGCCTCGGCGGGCGTTCCGGCGGATCGCTGGGGCTGCTTTGGATTCCTTGATGCCCGCGCCTTTGAAGGATGGCAAGGCTGTTGAGGATGTTGAGCTGCCTGCTGAGAACTCGGAGGGTGAGTCCAAGTAGGTCTGTTGGTTTGGTTGGCTTGGTTTGGCGGGCCCCCGGCTTTGTGGCTGGGGGTCTTTGCTTTGTTGGCGCCTGTTTTGCGGGTGGTTGTTTTGCGTGCGGCCTGTTGCGTTGCGTGCTTCCCCTGGGGCTCTGCCCCAGACCCCGGCAATCTGAAATGGGGGTAGCGCTGGGGGCAGGTTGATGGCACGCCTGTTGCGTAGGGCGGCTGCGCGTTGCTTATGAGGTTGCGTTGGCGGTGGGGTCCCATCACGAGCCGCACCAAGAGCGGGCCACACCTGGTCAGGGGTGTCAAGCGGACGAAAAGCGTGTCCGCTTGACACCCCTGACCAGGTGTGGCAAGAGCTATGGCGCGACTCGTGATGGGACCCCACCGCCCGGCCAGCTTGCTAAGGACGGCTCGCCTGCGGCATCGCGGCCATCACACGGCTCGCCTGCGGCTTCGCGTCTGTCATCCGCCTCGCCTGCGGCATCGCGGGCGATCAGGCGCCCCGCTGCCCTCTGCGGCCTGCGCCCCTGATTCCCTGCGGCCCGCTGCCCTGCGGCTCGCGCCCCGCCGCCCTGCGGCTCGCGCCCCGCTGCTCTAAGGCCTGCGGGCCGCCACCAGCAGGCCGTCTCCCAGAGGCAGGATCACCGGCACCAGCCGCGCGTCCTCTTTCACCAGCCTTGCGATGTCCCGCATCGCCTGCGTCGACTCGTCCCGCTTCGAGGCGTCCACGACCGACCCGTGCCACAGCACGTTGTCGAACGCGATGACCCCGCCCGGCCTCAGCATGCGCACGCCGTGTTCCAGGTACTGCGGGTACTCGGGCTTGTAGGCGTCCACGAACACGAGGTCGTACGCCGCGTCGGTCAGCCTGGGCAGCACCTCCAGCGCCTTGCCCATGATCAGGCGGGTGCGCGACGGGGAGATGCCTGCCGCCGCGTAGGCCTCGCGGGCGGCGCGTTGGTGTTCTGAGGCCACGTCTATCGAGGTCAGGATGCCTGACGCAGGCATGCCCGCCAGGAGGTAGAGGCCGCTGGTGCCCGCTCCGGTGCCGATCTCGACCACCGCGCGGGCCTGGAGTGCGGTCGCGAGGAACCGCAGGGCGGCGCCTCCGCCCGCGCCGATGGGCACGCAGCCCAGTTCCTGGCCGCGTGCTCGCGCCGCCAGGTGCACGTCGTCCTCGGGGAGGTACTGCTCGACGTACTCCCGCAGGGCCGATTCCGTGGTCACGGTCTAGCAGGTTAGTGCCAACTGTGCCCAAAACGGGTGAACGCGGCCCGAACCGAGATTCTCAGGATGCTCTCAGCCCACTCTCACGATCGTTTAAAGGGAGCAGGAGAAGGTACAGAAGCAAGAAGCCAGGCTCTAGTCGGGAACAAGCCGGACCCGTCGCCCGTTGAGCCGCATAAGGGTCGCCGGGCGGCCCACATGGAGGTGCCGAAACACCTGATGCGCACGCAGTCGAGTTCGCCGGAGGCCGTCGCGCCCATCGAGACGGCCGACTGGACGCCGCCCTCGTGGGACGCAATCGTCCGCGAGCACGCGGACAGGGTCTACCGGCTCGCGTACCGCTTGACCGGCAACCAGCACGACGCCGAGGACCTGACGCAGGAGACCTTCATCCGCGTCTTCCGGTCGCTGGCGTCGTACAAGCCGGGCACCTTCGAGGGGTGGCTGCACCGCATCACCACCAACCTCTTCCTCGACATGGCACGCCGGCGCAGCCGCGTGCGCATGGAGGCGCTGCCCGAGGACAACGACCGCCTTGAGGGTGACGACCTGTCCCCCGAGGAAATCTACGACGAGAACCACCTCGACCCCGACCTGCAGGCCGCGCTCGACGAGCTCCCGCCGGAGTTCCGCGCCGCGGTCGTGCTCTGTGACGTGGAAGGACTCTCCTACGAGGAGATCGGCGCCACGCTCGGGGTGAAGATGGGTACCGTGAGGAGCAGGATCCACAGGGGCCGCCAGGCTCTGAGGGTCGCGCTCGAACGCCGTCGTCAGGAATCGTTGCTGGAGGACTCTGCATGACCGACCTCCGTGGTTGGGGACTGCCTGAGCAGCATCTCGCGCTGGATGCCGTGGTGGCGTTCGTGGACGGGGAGCTTTCCTCGACCGCCCACGAACGAGCCTCCGCGCACATCCAGAGTTGCGGCTTCTGCGCCTTCGAGGCCTATACGCAGCAGCAGGCGCGCGCAGCCGTGCGCACCGCACCGGCGCCAACGGCGTCGGCGTCGCTGCTGGACAGGCTCGGAGCGATCCCCCAGGAGGTCGAGCTGCCGTCCGCTCCGGACGGGCTCGCGATCACCGAGGACGGCCAGTTCGTCGCCGTCCAGCGCACGGACAAGCCCGCGTTCGGCTCGGGCCCGGTGCTGGGTTCGTCGAGACCACTGGGCAGCAACGGCTGGTTCAGCGGCCGCCGCGCCCGCCAGGGTGCCGGTGTCGTCGTGAGCGGCATGTTGCTGAGCGCGCTCGCGTTCACCACGTCCGACGGCGAGCCGCCGGTCCAGGTCCCGGCGCCGCAGAACGCCGGCGCGGTCTTCGCGACCACCCCCTGACAGTCATTTCACCGTTCGTCAGGCACGCTGTAGTTCAGCACTCCTAGCGGAAAATTCGGGGAGAGATGAGCCAGCAGTCGCCCAACGGCCAGACGTCCACACCCGTTTCCGGAGTGGACGACGGAGCCCATCGCAGGCTCCGGCCACGGCCCCTGGTGCAGCCGCCGGTCGACCCCGCGTCCGCCACCGCCTTCGGTCGCCCGGACGGTGTCGCCGGGGCGTTCGCCTCGCGCGACGTGCCCGTGTCCCAGCTCCAGTCCGCGCCGCCGCCTCCCGAGTCCCTCGTGACGGCGTTCGGCCGCCAGGGCTCGCAGGAACTCCTGCAGCGGCCGCCGCAGCCCACGTCCGACCCGGATCCGGACATCGACCCCGTGTTCTGGGGCGACAAGCCCGCCGGTGACCCGTGGCGCGACCCCGCCTCCGGTGCCGTGATCGGCCCGCCCGCCGTCGGCGAGGAACCTCCCGGCGAACCCGAGCGCAAGCCCGAGCCCGGCCCGCAGCTGAGCATTCCCGAGCTTCTGTTCGGCCGTCGCGTGAAGCCGACCGCCCTGGCGCTGCTGCTCACCGTGGCGCTCGTGCTGGGTGCCGTCGGTGGTCTCGTCGGCTGGCTGATCGGCCGCGCCGGCAACCCGCTGACCGACTCGACCGTCACGCTGTCCGAGGTCGCCCAGGGCAAGGAACGCCCCGCCGGTTCGATCTCGGACATCGCCAAGCGCGTCACGCCCAGCGTCGTCTCGATCGAGTTCAAGGGCGCGAACGTGGCGGGCGTCGGTTCCGGCGTCGTCATCGAGGGCGGCGGCTACATCCTGACCAACGACCACGTCGTCGCCCCGGCCGCGCAGGACTCGTCCGCGAAGCTCAGCGCCGTCTTCACCGACGGCACTCGCGCCGCGGCCCGTGTCGTCGGCCGCGACCCGAAGACCGACCTCGCCGTCATCAAGGTCGAGGTCACCAACCCGACCGTCCTGCAGTTCGGCAACTCCGACGAACTCCAGGTCGGCGACAGCGTGATCGCCATCGGCTCACCGCTGCAGCTCTCCAACACCGTCACCGAGGGCATCGTCTCCGCGCTGCACCGCCCGGTCACGGCGGCGGGCGAGAACGGCGGCCCTCAGGTCACCTACGACGCGATCCAGACCGACGCCGCCATCAACCCGGGCAACTCGGGCGGCGCGCTGGTCGACTCGCGCGGCGCCCTGATCGGCATCAACTCGTCGATCCGGACCGAGACCGGCGGTTCGGTCGGCCTCGGCTTCGCGATCTCCGGCAACCAGGCCCGCAAGATCAGCCAGGAGCTGATCCGCAACGGCCAGGTCAAGCACGCCGACATGAACGTCAACGTGAAGTCCGTGTCCGCGGAGACCTCCGAGGGCGCCCAGGTGCAGAACGTCCCGGCCGGCGGCGCCGCGGCGGCCGCGGGCATCCAGGAGGGCGACGTCATCACCAGGGTCGGCGACCGCATGGTCCGCAACGCCGCAGAACTGGTCGTGGCGGTCCGGGAGCACGAAATCGGTCAAACGGTGCAGGTAACGCTTGCGCGCCAAGGCCGTGAACTCAAACTCGACGTGACCCTCAAGAGCGACTGAGCAGTAGGCTGGGACCGTGTTCGACAGCATCGGATGGGTAGAGATCCTCATCATCGTCGTCGCGGGTCTCTTCATCCTGGGGCCCGAGCGCCTGCCGTCCGCGGCAGCGTGGTTGGGGAAGACGGTGAGGCAGGTCCGCGAGTACGCGACCGGCGCACGCGAGCAGCTCAAGCAGGAGATGGGGCCTGAGTTCGAGTCGCTGCGCAAGCCGCTCGAAGACCTCCGCGAGCTGCGCAACTTCGACCCGAAGCGCGCGGTCACCAAGCACCTGTTCGAAGACCCCGAGCCGACCAAGTCCAACGGCTACCCGACGCCGCCCGCGGCCGAACAGCGCCCGCTCGCACCAGGTGAGCGTCCGCCGTACGACCCGGACGCGACCTGAGTCCGAAACGCCATGAGGGGCCCCTCCACTGCGGAGAGGCCCCTCATGCGTTTTGTGTGAGAGCTAGCGCCCGGCGGGCGAGACGTTCAACAGCCGCCCGGCCAGCCCGCGCGACCGCACCGAGAGCTTCGTCGCCACCTCGGTCAGCACCTGGGCGGCGGCCGACTCCGGCACCGCCTTCACGATCGGCGTCCCGGTGTCACCGTTCTCCCGCAACCGCGGGTCCAGCGGCACCTGCCCGAGCAACGGCACGTCGGACCCGATCGCCTTCGTCAGCGACTCGGCGACGGCCGCACCGCCACCGGTCCCGAAGACGTCCATGCGCGAACCGTCGGGCATCTCCAGCCACGACATGTTCTCGATGACACCGCTGACCCGCTGACGGGTCTGCAGCGCGATCGACCCGGCGCGCTCGGCCACCTCGGCGGCGGCCTGCTGCGGGGTGGTGACGACCAGGATCTCGGCGTTCGGCACGAGCTGGGCGACGGAGATCGCGATGTCGCCGGTGCCGGGCGGCAGGTCGATCAGCAGGACGTCCAGGTCGCCCCAGAACACGTCCGCGAGGAACTGCTGAAGAGCGCGGTGCAGCATCGGGCCGCGCCACACGACCGGGGTGTTGCCCGGGGTGAACATGCCGATCGAGATGACCTTCACGCCGTGCGACTGCGGCGGCATGATCATCTTCTCGACCTGGGTGGGACGGCCGTCCGCGCCCAGCATGCGGGGGATCGAGTGGCCGTAGATGTCCGCGTCGACGATGCCGACGGACAGGCCGCGGGCCGCCATCGCCACCGCGAGGTTCACCGTGACCGAGGACTTGCCGACGCCGCCCTTGCCGGACGCGACGCAGTACACGCGCGTCAGCGAGCCCGGCTGGGCGAACGGGATGACCGGCTCCTCGGTGCCGCCGCGCAGCGTCTTGCGCAGTTCGGTGCGCTGGGCGTCGCTCATGACGTCGAGGTCGACGCGCACGGACGAGACGCCGTCGAGGGCCTCCACCGCCGCGGTGACGTCCTTCGTGATCTTGTCCCGCATCGGGCAGCCCGCGACCGTCAGGAAGATGCCGACGACCACGGCACCGTCCGCGCCGACCTCGACGTCCTTGACCATCCCGATCTCGGTGATCGGACGGCGGATCTCGGGGTCCTGCACACCGGCGAGCGCCTTGCGGACGTCGTCGACGGTGGGGAGGGGCTGCGTGGTGGTCACCGATCCATGCTACGTCCGGTTCGCACCGGTCCTACCGGCCGGTCACTTTCCAGTGCAGGCCCAGGTCGTAGCCGGGAGCGCGCTGTCCGTAACATCGACGCCCGTGCCGGAATCGGGTAGTTCCCGGTTGCCCACCCGTGTCGAGCTCGGGGTGTGGCGATCGTTCCTCCGCGCGCATGCACGGATCACGAGGGTCCTCGAGGCCGAACTGATTGCTGAGCAGCGCCTATCGCTCGCGGCGTACGACGTGCTGGTTCAACTGGCCGAGACGCCTTCCATGCGCATGCGCATGACCGAACTGGCCGATGCCGTTCTGCTGTCCCGCTCTGGCGTGACCCGCCTGGTGGACCGTTTGGAACGTGCCGGTCTCGTCGGGCGCGAACGCGCCGACGGTGACGGACGCGGCATCGTGGCGGTGCTCACACCGCTGGGCGCCGAACGTCTGCGCAGTGCCTCCACGACCCACCTCGCCGGCGTTGCCGAGCACTTCGGGGAGAGCTTCGGCCCCGGTGAGCTCGAAGCGTTCGGCCGCACCTGCGACCGCCTCGCCGCGGACGACGTGTTTCCCTGATCGCATGATCACGGTGGTGGGACTCGTGCACGTCGAGGCTGGCCGTCTCCTCGTTGTGCGCTCACGCAACAAGAAGGCCTTCTACCTGCCCGGCGGCAAGATCGAGGCCGGGGAATCCCTCGAAGACGCCGTCCGCCGCGAGGTTCGCGAAGAGCTCGGCGTCGAACTCGACGATCCCTCGCAACTGAAGCGCTACGTCTCACCCGCGTACGGCGAGGGCGAAGGCGCGATGGTCGACATGACCTGCTTCACGGCGGTCCTGAAAGGCACACCGCGGCCCACGGGCGAGATCGCCGAACTGACCTACGTGACCCGCGACGAGTACCGCGGGCACGCCGAGACCGCTCCCGCGATCCACGAGGTGCTGGACGACCTGGTCGCGGGTGGACGGGTCAGGGCCTGACCTTCTTCAGGTTGTTCTGCTCCTTCACCAGCTTCTCCAGCTCCCCGCGGATGAAGTCGCGAGTGGCCACCTCGCCGAGCGCCAGCCGCACCGCCGCCAGCTCGCGCGCCAGGTACTCGGTGTCCGCCTTGGTCTGCGCCGCCCGCTTGCGGTCCTCCTCCAGCGACACCCGGTCCCTGTCGTCCTGCCGGTTCTGCGCGAGCAGGATCAACGGTGCGGCGTAGGCGGCCTGCGTCGAGAAGGCCAGGTTGAGCAGGATGAACGGGTACGGGTCCCAGCGCAGCGACACCGCGACGAGGTTCGTCGTGATCCAGGCGACGACGATCAGCGTCTGCCAGAACAGGAACTTGCCGGTGCCGAGGAAGCGCGCGAGCCGTTCGGAGAGCTGGCCGAACGTGTCGGGGTCGACCGAGAACCGGAAGCCGCGGGGCTCGCGCGGCTGGTCGAGTCTGCGCCGGGGCAGTACTTCAGGCATGGCTCAGTCCCGTCTCGCGCCAGTTGTCCGGCAGCAGGTGGTCCAGCACGTCGTCCACGGTGACGGCGCCGAGCAGGTGCTCGGTCTCGTCGAGCACCGGGGCGCACACCAGGTTGTAGGTGGCGAAGTAGCGCGTGACGTCGCTCAGCGAGGCGTTGGGCGACAGGTACGCCATGTCCGTGTCGAGGACGCCGGCGACGAGGTCGAACGGCGGTTCGCGCAGCAGGCGCTGGATGTGCACGCAGCCGAGGTAGCGGCCCGTCGGTGTCGCGGAGGGGGAGCGGCACACGAAGACCATCGACGCCAGTGCGGGCGTCAGGTCGGGATTTCGCACTCGTGCCAACGCTTCCGCGATCGTCGCGTCCGGCGTGAGGATGATCGGTTCCGGGGTCATCAGACCGCCGGCGGTGTCGAACGAGTACTCCAGCAGGCGCCGGACCGGTGCTGACTCCTCGGGTTCCATCAGCTCCAGCAGCCGGTCCTTGGTGCCCTCGGCCAGCTCTGCCAGCAGGTCCGCCGCGTCGTCCGGGTTCATCGCCTCCAGGATGTCCGCGGCGCGTTCCTCGTCCAGGTGCGACAACACGTCCTTCTGGTCCTCTTCGGACAGTTCCTCGATGACGTCCGCGAGCCGCTCGTCGTCCAGCGCGTCCGCGACCTCGTGGCGGCGCTTGGGCGGCAGCTCGTGCAGCGCGTGCGCCACGTCCGCCGCGCGCATGCCCTCGAAGACGGCGACGAGCTGCTGCGCGCCCTGCGGCTGGCTCGCGATCTCGTTGACGCTCAGGCCGCGGACGTCCTCCCAGTCCCACACCTGCACCGGGCCCTTGAGGCTGAACCGGCCGGTGCGCTCGCGGCCGGCGACGCGGACCATGCGCCAGTCGCGGGTGCGGGTCAGCTCCATCGCGGCGTCCACGACGGCCGCGGTGCCGCCGTCGTCGAGCTGGATCCGCGCGTCGAGCAGCTCGCCGATCACCAGCACCTCGTTGACGCGCTGGTGGAACGGCCGCAGGTTGACCGACCCGGTCGCGAGCGTCACGGCGTTCGGCTCGATCGAGGTGAGCCGCAGCATCGGCACGAAGATCCGCCGGCGCGTCACCAGCTCGACGACCATGCCGAGCACGCGCGGCGGCTGCCGGTCGATGCGGAGGCTGATCACGACGTCACGGGCCTTGCCGATGGGTTCGCCGTCGGGGCCGAAGACGGGAAGTCCGGCCAGCTGAGCGATGAAGACCCGGTTCACAGCAACCACATCACCAGGCTAGATCAGGTCAGGGCCGCCCACCCGGCGATGTCGGCGCAGATCACCGCCATGTCGTCGAGATCTTCCTCCAGCGACCAGATCCAGTTGGCGACGGCGCGGTGCAGCGTCCAGTCCCGCGCCTTCTCGACGTCCAGCTCGCCCGCGTCGCAGATCGCGAGGAACCGGTCGGTCAGGCCCCTGCGGCCGTCCAGCTCGTCGAACCTGTTCCACAGCAACGGGATCACGCAGTACTCGGGGTCACCGGAGAGCGGCTTCGGGTCGATCACCAGCCACGGTTCGCGGTCGCCGCGCAGCACGTTCTCGTAGTGCAGGTCCTCGTTGACCAGCGTCGTGCCCATCGGCCTGGTGCCGGCCTCACGGGCCGCGTCGAGCAGCGTGCGCGGCACGGCGGGATGGTCGTCCAGCGAGCCGGCGAACCGGCGGAACCCGTCCGGCGCCTGGATCGCGCGGTGGCGGCGCAGCAGCCCGCCGATCACGCCGACCGCCAGGTCGATCGGCTCGTCGTCGAGCGAGTGCTGGTCGAGGCGTTCCAGCAGCAACGCGCCCAGTTCGGCGTCGTGGTCCAGCAGCCGCACGGCACCGTTGCCGTCGTAGAGCTTCAGCGCGAGCGGTTCGTGCTCGGTCTCGGTGTCGACCCAGGTCAGCTTGAGCACGGCGGGGTGCCCGTCGGCCTGGCGAACGGGCAGCACGACCGCGCAGAACCCGTTCATCAGCGCGCCGTCCGGGGTGAGGCGCCAGCGCGCGCACGCCTTGGTGGCGAGCTTCGGCAGCTTCGCCACCCACTCGTCGGCGCCGTCACCGAGGCCCTCGCCGAAGCCCTCCGGGACGGTGATCACGAGCTGAACTCCAGGCGGTACACGGCTTCCCACTCCGGCCTGGTGTTGAGCCGCGCGGTCCTGAGCGCCTGAGCGGTCTCGTCGTCGGGCTCGGTGAGGTGCGCGACGGCGGGCGCGTCGACGAGGTGCGAGTGCGTGCTGGGGGAGCGGACCGTGACGGTGACCTCCGCGCCGTCGGTGAGGGGCGCTTCCGGTTCGGTGCCACCGGAGATGACCCACAGCGCGTCGGCACGCCAGTGTGCGTGCACGAGACGGGGCCCGTGGCCGGGTGAGGTGATCCAGACGGCCGCCGCTTTCCGCAGTGCCGCGTCGAGGACTCGGGTGATCTCCACCGGTTCAGACTGCCAGGGTTTGTGAGACCGGACTCAGCGGATATGCGCCCCTGGTTGATGCGTGCCACTGTGGCGCCACAGTTACCGGCCGGTACGAGGAGGTACTCCAGTGGTCGACCAGCAGCGTCCCCGTCGCTCGTGCCTTGCGGTGCCCGGCTCCAGCCAGAAGATGATCGACAAGGCGCGCACGCTGCCGGCGGACCAGGTGTTCCTGGACCTGGAGGACGCCTGCGCCCCGCTGGCCAAGCCGGACGCCCGCAAGACCATCGTCGCCTCGCTCAACGAGGGCGGCTGGGGCGACAAGGCCCGCGTCGTGCGCGTCAACGACTGGACGACGGAGTGGACCTACCGCGACGTCACCGAGGTCGTCGAAGGCGCCGGCGCGAACCTCGACTGCATCATGCTGCCGAAGGTCCAGACGCCGGAGCAGGTCGTGGCGCTCGACTTCCTGATCACGCAGATCGAGAAGACGATGGGCTACGAGGTCGGCAGGATCGGCATCGAGGCGCAGATCGAGAACGCCCTGGGCCTGAACAACGTCAACGCGATCGCCACCGCGTCCCCGCGCGTCGAGACGATCATCTTCGGCCCTGCCGACTTCATGGCGTCGATCAACATGAAGTCCCTGGTCGTCGGCGAGCAGCCGCCCGGCTACGACGTGGGCGACGCCTACCACTACATCCTCATGCGGATCCTGATGGCGGCGCGGGCCCACGACAAGCAGGCCATCGACGGCCCGTACCTGCAGATCCGCGACGTGGACGGCTACAAGCGCGTCGCCGGCCGTTCCGCGGCGCTGGGCTTCGACGGCAAGTGGGTGCTGCACCCCGGCCAGATCGAGGCGGCCAACGAGGTGTTCAGCCCCAAGCAGGAGGACTACGACCACGCCGAGAACATCCTCGACGCGTACGAGTTCTACACCTCGGAGGCGGGCGGGAAGCGCGGCGCGGTGATGCTCGGCGACGAGATGATCGACGAGGCGTCGCGCAAGATGGCGTTGGTGATCTCCGGCAAGGGGCGTGCCGCTGGCATGGCGCGCGCGAACGTGTGGACGCCGCCGGAGGACTGATTTCCGTTACGGATTGTGCGCTACTTCACCCTGAATGTCACTCGACGTGTTCGACCGTCACGGGTTGCGTTCAAAACTGGTGAAGTGGCGCACAATCCGTCACCGGGATTTGCGCTGCGACCCCGGGGTGGGCGCATGCTCATCGGCATGTCACGTTCGAGTAACGCCAAGGCGAGCAGACGGTTGCGGCTCTTCAAACGCCGCGAGGACGACCTGCTCGAACGCAGCTTCCGCAGCTGCCCCGGCTGCGCCGCCGACGTCCACGTGTTCGCCGACGTCTGCCGCCACTGCGGTGGCGCCCTGGAGATCGCTCTCGCGGGCTGAAGGTCCCGCTAGTACGTGTTCCCGCTGATCACCGCGACCATGATGCCGAGGTAGAACAGCACGAACAGCAGGTAGCCGACGGTGACGACGTAGCCGATGATGATGCCGGCGAGCGCCATCCCGTAGCCGTCCTCCTCGCCCCGCTTGATCTTCTTCATCGCGATGTGGCCGAAGATGATGCCGACGATCGACGTCACGCCGCAGGTCGCGAACCCCACCACCGACAGCACGAGCGACACGATCGCGTTCGTCTGGGACTTCGGCACGACCGGGTAGCCGTAGCCGTACATCGGCTGCTGGCCGTACGGCTGACCGTAAGGCGGCTGCTGGCCGTACGGATCGCCTGACTGCTTCGGGTTGTACGGGTCGTATGTCATCGCGATCCCCCTAGACGTGTGAGCGGGATCTTAAGGTCCTGTCCAGCGGTTCGTCGCGTGCGGGTGCGCGATTCCACTGGCCAACGCTGCTGTTTCGGTACAGCGGGCACCTGTGTTGTTGCGGAGAGCACACCCCGGTCGCAAACGAGCGTTAACCGGTCCATACTCGCCGGTAACCAAAGCGTTGGAAGGGAAGTGCGATGGCGCGCCTCGCCCAGACCGCGGGTCTCACGGACATCCAGGAAGAAATCCTCGCGACCGTGCGCACGTTCGTGGACAAGGAGATCATCCCGCACGCCCAGACGCTGGAGCACGGCGACACGTACCCCGCCGACATCGTCGACGGCATGAAGGAGATGGGTCTCTTCGGCCTGACGATCCCCGAGGAGTTCGGTGGTCTCGGCGAGTCGTTGCTGACCTACGCGCTGGTGGTCGAGCAGATCGCGCGCGGCTGGATGAGCGTCTCCGGTGTCATCAACACGCACTTCATCGTGGCGCACATGCTCAAGCAGCACGGGACGCCCGAGCAGAAGCAGAAGTACCTGCCGCGCATGGCCGCGGGCGAGGTGCGCGGCTCGTTCTCCATGTCCGAGCCCGAGCTCGGCTCCGACGTCGCCGCGATCCGCACCCGCGCGGTCAAGGGCGCCGACGGTTACACGATCAACGGCCAGAAGATGTGGCTGACGAACGGTGGCACGTCGAACCTCACCGCCGTGCTCGTGAAGACGGACGAGGGCGCCGAGAAGCCGCACCAGAACCTCACGACGTTCCTGGTCGAGAAGCCGGAGGGCTACGGCGAGGTCCTGCCGGGCCTCACGATCCCCGGCAAGATCGACAAGATGGGCTACAAGGGCGTCGACACCACCGAGATGGTGTTCGACGGCTTCGAGATCGCCGCGGACCAGGTGCTGGGCGGCGTCACGGGCCAGGGCTTCCGCCACATGATGGACGGCGTCGAGGTGGGTCGCGTGAACGTGGCCGCCCGCGCGTGCGGCATCGCGATCCGCGCCTTCGAGCTCGCCATCGACTACTCGCAGCAGCGCAGGACGTTCGGCAAGGCCATCGCCGAGCACCAGGCCATCGCGTTCAAGCTCGCCGAGATGGCCACCAAGGTCGAGGCGGCGCACCTGATGATGGTCAACGCGGCGCGGCTCAAGGACTCCGGGCAGCGCAACGACGTCGAGGCCGGCATGGCCAAGCTCATCGCCTCCGAGTACTGCGCCGAGGTGACGCAGGAGTCGTTCCGCATCCACGGCGGCTACGGCTACTCCAAGGAGTACGAGATCGAGCGCCTGATGCGCGAGGCCCCGTTCCTGCTGATCGGCGAGGGCACCTCGGAGATCCAGAAGACGATCATCTCGCGCGGCCTGCTCCGCGACTACCAGTCACGCGGTTAGACGAACCTGGTGGTTCGCCCGTTCGGGGCCAATCTTTCACGGGACTGGCCCCTAACGGATCGCCTCCGCAAGTCATAAGGTTCGCTCACTTTGAGCTCAGACCTGACTCTCCCGAGACCCGTGTCGCCGCCGCACGTCGTCCGCCTGGAGCTGGACACGTTCTCCGGTGTCGACCGTCCGGCGCTGGCCACGTGGTTCGGCGCGCTGTTCACCGACCTGCTCGCACCCCTGTGCCCTGCCTCGGTCGAGGAGCTCGTGTCCGTGGCCCGCGACTACAAGCCCTCCGACATGGCGCCGTGGGGCCCGCCGGGCTACGCGCGCCTGCTGCTCTCTTCGGGTGACTTCACCCTCCCGTCGTGGTCGGCCGCCCTGGAGGACCTGCCGTCGTTCCTGCGCGTGCAGCTCGTCCAGCTCGACTCCCAGGGCCTTCCCCTCGTCGAGGACGGCTGGACCGCCGAGATCCTGCTGAAGGACGACCCGGCGTTCCCGCACCAGATCGTGGTAACGGCCTCGCGTTCGCTGTTCGGCGGCTGGATCTCCCACGTCGTGCAACAGGACTGGATGTCCGCCTTCCGCTCCGGCGCCACCCTGGTGCGGGCCAGCGGCGGCTGGATCACGCTGGACCGCGTGGGCGTGCGCACCGCGCACGAGGTCGCCGCCGGCGTGGGCCTGGACGAGTGCCTCTTCATGGCAGCGGAGCTGTCGCGCGGCCCGCACTGGGCAACGCTGCTGGGACCGCGCCAGGTCGCCGCGCTGGGCGGCGTGCAGGAGGTGACCGCGACGGCGCCGTGCTTCGCCGTCGAGCACCTCGGCGGCGGCCGCATCCTCCTGCAGCTGACGGAGCACCTCGACGAGGTGCCACCGGACGTCGTGCGCAAGCTGGCCGAGTTCCTGACGCCGGTGCTCCACTGACGGGCGGGATGCGCCATCGTTTGGGACCCTGTCGTTCGTGAGGCCTTCACCGAAAACCGACGCGCTCGTAGCCGTGGACACCGCCCTGCGCCCCACAGGCTTCGTCCGCCGAGGCCACGTCTGGCTCCAGGAACGCGGTGACGGCGTCTCCGGCTGGCTCGGCTTCGGCCGCGTGGGCGAGGTCGACCTCACCCCGCTGGTCGGCGTCCGCTTCCAGCGCTACGACGAAGTCTGCCGCGCGCTCGGCTTCGGAATCCCCACCATGCCAATGGTTTCCACGCCACTCGGCGCGCTGATGCCGGAGAAACCCGTCTGGCACTGGAACTTCGCGCCGGGTGGTGACCACGCCTCCGTCGCTTCCGCTTTGGTGGCAACGTTCCTGAAGCACGGCAAGCCGTACATCGACAAGCACGCGAAGTGGGATGCGCTGTCCCGCGAGCTGGTCGCGAAGCCCGAGTCGTTGCTCGACTTCGAACGGGCGCGGAAGCTGGCGATCATCCACGTGCTGAACGGCAACGTCGGCGCGGCGGGTGAGGTGTTGAAGAAGGAACGTGAGCGGGTCGCGGACAGCCGTGACGTGTACGCCCGCTCGTACCGCGCGTTCGCGCACCGGTTCGAGCTGTCCTTCATGCGCTCTCTTGGGTGAAGCCTGCGTGTGGTTCAAACTCCTCCTGACGAAACGGTCGGCGTTCTGCGGGGCGGCGCCGGTCTCACTCTGGGGGGAAGACCGTGTTCACCGGCCGCTCATGAACGAATCAACGATTTCACGGGTTGGTGGGGAGAAGGTCGTGATCATGTCGGTGGACGAGCTTCGTCTGGCTCTGGCCGAGGTGCTGTCCAGGCCGCTCACATCGCTCGTGGTAGCGGCCGACCGCGCCGAGGCGGGTGCGGAAGAGGTTGCTGGGTGGTCACTTCCTGAGGCTGGGCGAGAGGTTCTCCTCCGATGTGGACTGCCTCTGATCGAGGAGAACCGCATGGTTCCGCACATCCAGGAAGAGGGTGTCCCTCAGCTCATCGGGTCGAGAGGCGAGGCTTACGGTCTTGGGCTTTGGGGAAACTACGAGATCGGTGCGTTGGCTGGATCCGGCGAAGTTCGAGGGCTGCCGTTGCCGGAGGATTTTCCCGAGGTCTTCGTCAACTCCTCCGTCGAGAAGTACGTCGAGACGATGTGGCGGTGGTACGCCACCTGGCAGATCATCATCCCGGTCCTGTCGGACGGAAGGGCTCAGCAGTACCTGCTGGAGGATTTCCTCGCGTTCGCCGTCCAACTCGATCCTGCTGTGGAGTCCTCGCTCTGGAGCGGTTTCATCAGAGGTTGGTGATCCCGCCGTGACCTGCGGAGTGGGGGCGGTGAAGGCCGGTCGGGTCAGTGGTCCGATCGGCCTTCGGGCTGATTCCGGCAAAACACCCGTAGGCGTCTCGGCATCCCGGACCGGGCACTGGCAGGATGGAACGATCAGCGCGTCGCGACAGAGGTGGTCCCTGTGACGAGTCCGTTCGCCAACCCGAACCGGCCCGGCGTCCCTCCGCGCCTGCCCACCCCGCCCACGGGGTGGCCGATCGGCTCGTACGCCACGTACGAGGAGGCGCAGCGCGCGGTCGACCATCTCGCCGTCGAGGACTTCACGGTCCAGGACGTGATGATCGTCGGTGTGGACCTGATGCTCGTCGAACGGATCACGGGCAAGCTCACGTGGAGCCGGGTGCTCATGACGGGTGCGGCGAGCGGTGCGTGGTTCGGTCTGTTCGTCGGGCTGCTGCTCACCCTCTTCAGCCCCGAACCGGGCGTGACGATCGGGCCGGTGCTCACCGGTCTGATCACCGGTGTGTTCTTCGGGCTCGTGTTCGCCGCCGTCGGGTACGGGTCGGCGAAGGGCAAGCGCGATTTTCAGTCGGCCAGCCAGTTGGTCGCCAACCGGTATGACGTGCTCTGCCACCCGAAGTCGGCCGAGAAGGGCCGTGACCTGCTCGCGAGGCTCGCGATGCGGCCCGCGAACCCGAGTTCTTAAGGCTCACATAAGGCCATTGGTTCTGAATCGTTGCTTCCCTTGGTTGCGGCTCCTGATCACCGGGCCTAGGTTCGGTTGACCGGTCCGCCCGGTGCGGACGGTGGCACGACGAGGTGCCGGGCGCTGCGGTCTGGCTCCTCCGTGCAGTCGGGAAGGAGGCAGGGCCGATGGGTGCGACAAGGCGCTATCGACTCGCGGCCGGAGTGGGAGCCGCGGTGCTCGCGGCAGGAACTCTGACGGCGTGCGGGTCTGGCGACCAAGGCATCACCGTGAACGTCTACAAGTACCCCCAGGAGAACTTCCAGGCCATCGTCGACAGCTGCAACGCGAAGGCCGGCGGGCGGTACAACATCGTCTACAACAAGCTCCCACGTGAGGCTGACGGTCAGCGCGAACAGATGGTGCGCAGACTCGCGGCAGAGGACGACAGCATGGACGTCCTCGGGCTCGACGTCACGTGGACGGCGGAGCTCGCGAAGGCGGGCTGGATCAAGGAGTTCACCGGCTCGGTGAAGTCCCAGGTGTCCGAGGACACCCTGCCGGCGCCGCTGGCGACGGCGACGTACGAGGGCAAGCTGTACGGGGCTCCGGACAACACGAACGTCCAGTTGCTCTGGTACCGCTCGGACCTCGTGCCCACGCCGCCGAAGACGTGGGACGAGATGATCTCCATGGCCGAGGCGCTGGTGGCGGAGGGGAAGCCCGGTCAGATCGTCGCGCAGGGCAAGCAGTACGAGGGGCTCGTCGTGCTGTACAACACCCTCGTCAACTCGAACGGCGGCACCATCCTCGACGAGAACGGCACCAAGGCCATCGTCGACGAGAAGGCCGTGGAAGCGTTGGCGGCGTTGAAGAAGCTCGCTACGTCCAAGGCGATCGACCCGTCGTTCTCCAACGCGGCCGAGGACAACGCGCGCCTCGCCATGGAGAACGGCAACGCGGCGTTCCAGCTCAACTGGCCGTACGTCTACGCGGCGGCGCAGAAGAAGCCGGACTTCGCGAAGAACTTCAAGTGGGCGCCGTACCCCGCGCTGAGCGGTAGCCAGGCCAAGGTCACCGTCGGCGGGATCAACTACGCCGTCAGCAACTACACCAGGCACACGGCGGAGTCGTTCGACGCCGTGACGTGCCTGCGGAGTGCGGAGAGCCAGAAGCTCGCCGCTCTCAAGGACGGTGTGCCGCCGACCATCAGGGCCGTCTACGACGAACCCGAGATGGCCGAGGCGTACCCGATGCGCGACGACATCAAGAAGACGCTGGAGAACGCGAGCGCGCGACCGAGCACGCCCGCCTACCAGAACGTCTCGACGGTGATCTCCACGATCCTGTCGCCGCCCGCGAGCATCGACCCGCAGGCGACGGCGGACCGGCTGCGCAAGGAGCTGCAGGACGCTCTCGACTCCAAGGGAGTGCTGCCGTGAGCCAGACGACCACAGAGGACACGACGGCGACCGGAGCCTCACCGGCGCCGGCCGCCCCCAAGAAGAAGGCCGTGCTGAGCGAGGGCAAGCGGGCCGAGCGCAGGCTCGGCTGGCTGCTCTGCGCGCCCGCCGCGCTCACCATGGTCGCGGTCACCGGCTGGCCGATCCTCTACTCGCTGCTGCTGTCGATGCAGAGGTTCGACCTGAAGTTCCCGGACCGCACCGAGTGGATCTGGTTCGACAACTACGTCACGGTGCTCAGCAGCCCGTACTGGTGGAACGCGGTGTGGGTGACGGTGTTGCTCACCGTCGTCACCGTCGCGGTCGAACTGGTGCTGGGCATGTCGCTCGCGCTGATCATGCACCGGGCGCTCGTCGGCCGCGGCATCGTCCGCACGACGACGCTGATCCCGTACGGCATCGTCACGGTCGTGGCCGCGTTCTCCTGGCGCTTCGCCTGGACGCCCGGCACCGGCTACCTCGCGGAGGCGCTCGGTGGCGACCCGGTGCTGACGGAGAAGATCCCGGCGCTGATGGTCGTGGGTCTCGCGGAGATCTGGAAGACCACGCCGTTCATGGCCCTGCTGCTGATGGCGGGCCTGGCGCTGGTGCCGGACGACCTCCTCAAGGCCGCGGCGATGGACGGCGCGAGCGGGTGGCAGCGGTTCATCAAGATCACCGTGCCGATCATGAAGCCGGCGATCCTGGTGGCGCTGCTGTTCCGCACGCTCGACGCGTTCCGCATCTTCGACAACCTCTTCGTGCTCACCGCGGGTTCGCAGGGCACGTCGTCGGTGTCGATGCTGACCTACAACAACCTCATCAAGGGCTTGAACCTCGGCATCGGATCCACCATGTCCGTGCTGATCTTCATCATGGTCGCGATCATCGCGTTCGTGTTCATCAAGCTCTTCGGCACCGCTGCCCCCGGCAGTGACGACGGAGGGAAGCGCTGATGGCGGGCATCGGAGGAGCGGAGACCCCGGCCAAGAAGTGGGGCTGGGGCGTGCTCAACACGGTCGTCGTGATCTACGCGCTGATCCCGGTGCTGTGGATCGTGTCGTTGTCGTTCAAGTCCTCGGCGACGCTGTCGGACGGCAACTTCATCCCCCGCGAGTGGAGTCTGGAGAACTACCAGAACATCTTCTCGACGACCGAGTTCACGCGGGCGCTGTTCAACTCCATCGGCATCGCGGTCATCGCGACCGCGATCGCCGTGGTGTTCGGCACGATGGCCGCCTACGCCATCGCGCGGCTCGACTTCCCCGGCAAGAACCTGCTGGTGGGCGTCTCGCTGCTGATCGCGATGTTCCCGCAGGTCTCGCTGGTGTCCCCGCTGTTCGAGATCGAGCGCTCGCTCGGCCTCTTCGACACGTGGCCCGGCCTGATCCTGCCGTACATCACGTTCGCGCTGCCGCTCGCGATCTACACCCTGTCGGCGTTCTTCCGCGAGATCCCCTGGGAGCTCGAGAAGGCGGCCAAGATGGACGGTGCGACGCCGGGGCAGGCGTTCCGTCGCGTCATCGCGCCGCTCGCGGCGCCGGGTGTGTTCACGACGGCGATCCTCGTGTTCATCTTCTGCTGGAACGACTTCCTGTTCGCGATCTCGCTCACCTCGACCGAGCAGTCGCGGACCGTGCCGGTGGCGCTGTCGTTCTTCACCGGCAGCTCGCAGTTCGAGGACCCGGCGGGGTCGATCGCGGCGGCCGCCGTCGTGATCACGATCCCGATCATCCTCTTCGTGTTGTTCTTCCAGCGCCGGATCGTCGCCGGCCTGACCTCCGGCGCCGTCAAGGGGTGAGTTGACCAATGGCAGAGATCGTTCTGGACAAGGTGACCAAGCGGTACCCGGACGGCGCGTTGGCCGTCCAGGAGGTCAACCTCGAGATCGCCGACGGCGAGTTCATCATCCTGGTCGGACCGTCCGGCTGCGGGAAGTCCACCACGCTCAACATGATCGCGGGCCTGGAGGACATCACCGACGGCGAGCTGCGCATCGGCGGGCAGCGCGTCAACGAGAAGGCGCCCAAGGACCGCGACATCGCGATGGTGTTCCAGTCCTACGCCCTCTACCCGCACATGACGGTGAAGGAGAACATGGCCTTCCCGTTGCGGCTGGCCAAGGTCGACAACGCCACGGTGGAGAAGAAGGTCAAGGAAGCCGCGGAGATCCTGGATCTCTCGCAACATCTTGACCGCAAACCGTCCAACCTGTCCGGTGGCCAGCGGCAGCGCGTGGCGATGGGCCGCGCGATCGTGCGCAGCCCCAAGGCGTTCCTCATGGACGAACCGCTGTCCAACCTGGACGCCAAGCTGCGCGTGCAGATGCGCACCTCGGTGTCGCGCCTGCAGAAGCAGCTCGGCACGACCACGGTGTACGTGACGCACGACCAGACCGAGGCGATGACCCTCGGCGACAGGGTCGTCGTCATGCGCGGCGGTGTCGTGCAGCAGATCGGCGCACCGCAGTTCCTCTACGAGCAGCCGGCGAACCTGTTCGTCGCGGGCTTCATCGGCTCCCCGTCGATGAACTTCGTGCCGGCGACGCTGGAGAACGGCGCGCTGCGGTCGGTCATCGGCGACGTCACGCTGACGGACCGGGTGCGGCAGCTGATCGAGGGCGCCGACGCGCCCCGCGAGGTGATCCTCGGCATCCGCCCTGAGCACTTCGAGGACGCGTCACTGGTCGAGCCGGCGAAGCTGTCGGCGGGCGGCAAGTTCACGTCCCAGGTGGACGTGCTGGAGTCGATGGGCTCGGACAAGTACGCCTACTTCAACCTCACGGGAGAGCAGGCGGCCTCGGCCGAGCTCCAGGAGCTCGCGGCGGACGCGGGATCGGACGACGTGCCGGGTGACGGCATCTCGCTCGTGACGCGACTGTCCTCGGCGTCCGGCGCGGTGGAAGGCGCCTCGGCGGACATCTGGTTCGACGCGGACAAGGTGCAGCTCTTCGACCCGTCCAGCGGCAGGAACCTGACCTACACGGAACGGTGAATTCTCGTTTCACGGGCCGTCTTCCCCACGCGGGAAGGCGGCCCGTTCGCGTCACTCGAAAGAGTGAGGCACAAAGGCCTCTGTCCTGTTGGGCCGATCAGTCCGGCGAAACTGCCGGGCCGAACTCACCCCGACCATTGGGCGCTCGGCAGCGACATCTCATCGAAACGTGCAACGCGCCGCTCCGGAACATCCGCACGCTTGTCGAAGGCGGCTACAGGGCCACAGGGGGGTCAGGGGAACCGCCGCCCGAGTGAAAGAGAGCGTGCAATGGGGATCCTGGACGGAAAAGCTGTCGTCATCACCGGGGCGGGCCGAGGACTGGGTGAGGCCTACGCCATGCACGCCGCCCTCGCCGGCGCCTCGGTCGTGGTCAACGACAACGACGGTGACCTGGCGGAACGGGTGGCCGAGCACATCCGCGAGTTCGGCGGCCGCGCCGTCGCGTCGAGCCACACGGTCGCGGACCCGAGCGAGGCGGCCAAGATCGTCGACCTGTGCCTCGACGAGTTCGGCCGCGTCGACGGCCTGGTGAACAACGCGGGCCTGAACTACGAGACCGCGCCGTGGGAGGACGACCCCGAGACCATCAGGCAGGTGGTCGAGGTGAACGTCCTCGGTGTCATCTACACCGGAATCGCGGCCATGCGGGCGATGCGCGCGACCGGCGGCGGTTCCATCATCAACATTTCGTCCGGTGCCTCGTTCGGCCAACGCAAACTCGCGACCTATTCGGCGACCAAGGGCGCGGTGGCCTCGCTGAGCTACTCGTGGGCCCTCGACCTCGAATCGGAAGGCATCCGCGTCAACGCCGTGTGCCCCGTCGCGCACACGCGGATGGTGTGGAAGTCCGAACGCTCCCTGCGCGCCATCCCCGCCGACCGCACGCCCGGCAAGGTGGCGCCGCTCGTGCTGTTCCTGCTCTCGGACCGCGCCGAGGGCATCACCGGGCAGGTCATCCGGTGCAACGGCAGGCAGCTGCACATCGTCGGCCAGCCGTACTTCAAGCAGCCCATCCTGGAGAGCGACAACTGGGACACCGCTTCCGTGGAGCGGGCGTTCACGGGCGTCCTGCAGGCGCACCTCGAACCGTACGGGTTGGAGAAGAGGATGCCTCCCCGGCTCCGTGCGCTGGTGGAGCCTTCGCAGACCGCCTGAGCAGGTGGGGGAGGCGTCGTTCGGTGCCCTGTCGGCGCCTCCCCTGCTGTTCGGCCGCGGTACCTCAGCGCCAGGACGGGTAGTTCGGCGCGACCTCGGCGTAGCGCTCGCTCCAGGCCGGCGGGGTCTCGTCGCGCAGGAAGGCGTCCGCGCGGTCGAAGAACGCGTGCGTGCCCGGCGCGAAGCCCTTGGCGTTGCGCTCGGACAGTCCCGTGTGGGTGAACACGAGCAGGGTCTCGTCGCCGTCGGCCGTGAGCTCGTAGCGCACGACGCCGTCCTCGACGATCCGCTGGTGCCACTCGTGTTCGAAGACGGCGTGGCCGTTCTCCGGCGGCTGCCACGTCAGGATGCGGCCGGTGACTCGCTTGGCGTCCATCGGCGCGGGCGGGTCCTCCGGCTCGATGACGACCGTTTCGCCTTGCGGGTCAACGGTTCCCTCGCCGAACCACGCCTTGCGCTCGGCGTCGTCGGTGAGGGCCGCCCAGACGCGGTCGATCGGGAACGGGAACCTGCGGTGGAACGTGAGGGTGGCGTGCGCGCCTTCGACGGTGATGGTGCCGAGGTTCATCGGTTCTCCAGGTGCTGTTGCAGTGCGTCGAGGTGGGAGCGCCAGAAGCGGCGGTACGGCGTGATCCAGTCGTCGATGCGCCGCAGGCCGTCCGGCTTGAGCGCGTAGACGCGGCGCTGGCCGTCCGGCCTCACCTCGACCAGTCCCGTCTCCCGCAGGACGCGGAGGTGACGGGACACGGCGGGCTGCGTGAGCGACGGCAGGCTGTCCACGAGCTCGCCCGCGGTGCGCTCGCGTTCGGCCAGCAGCGTGATCAGGTGCCGGCGGTTCGGTTCGGCCACGGCCTCGAAGACATCCACGGGTAGTTGTATAACTCAATGCGTATATAAGCGCAAGCATATATGGCGTTCTGGTGACGTTTCCGCACGTCACACGGATGGCCGCCGAAATTGTCAGGGGTGCCTGTCACCATCGGGACATGGCCGAGCGCAAACCCAGAGTCACCGACTGGAGACTCGTCGTGCAGTCCCGGTTGGACCGGGTCCGCGCGGATCTGGCTGCCCTCGGCCCGTCCGATCCGGTCGATCCGGAGGGCGACGTGTGGCGTCGCACGGCCGAATCGCAGGCCGCCGTGGTCGAGGAGATGCTGGCCAGTCGCGAGCCGTGGTGGCGCATGCTGCCGTCGTGGTGGTCGGGCTGGTACATCGAACGGGCCTGGCGCGCCCTGCACGAGGCCGAGGTGGCGACGATCTCGGCGGAGCGCGGGTTCCTGGGCAGGCTGCCGGGCCTGCGAGCACGGGTCGCGCAGTACCTCGACGACGACGATCCGCGCCGCCGCGCGCTGGAATCGTTGCGGCCGGGGGAGTTCACGCCC
Organism: Lentzea sp. NPDC058436; assembly: GCF_042721515.1. Classification (NCBI taxonomy): domain Bacteria; kingdom Bacillati; phylum Actinomycetota; class Actinomycetes; order Pseudonocardiales; family Pseudonocardiaceae; genus Lentzea; species Lentzea sp. NPDC058436. Next base: position 156,656 of record NZ_JBHXLF010000003.1, on the reverse strand, counting down.
GCGGTGGAGCGCGCGATCGTCGTGGACGCGTTGCGCGCGGCCTACGACAACTCGGACTTCGCACACGCGGGCTCCCGCGCGCTGCGCAACAAGCTCATCGCCGCGTCCCTGGTGCTGTTCGTCATCAACACGGTCCTCGGCGTCGTCGGCATCGTGAAGCCGGGCATCATCCCGCTCTGCGTCGACCCGAAGGAGAACCCGCTGCCGACGGTGTGCCCTGGCGGCACGTCGAAGGCGTCCGGTGTGGACGTCTGGCTGGTGCAGGTGCTCGGCGCGTTCGGCGCGGTGCTGGCCGCCGTGGTGCTGCTCTTACGCCGCCGGCCATCGCTCTCGCCGTACGTGATGATCGGGTACCAGGCCCTCATCAAGATCATGCTCGGCGCGGCACTGGCGGTGGTCGGGATCCTGGCGCTGGGCGCCGGCGTCACCAGCGGCCTGATCGGCATCCCGTCGGCGGCGGCCCTGCTGCTGTGGGCGGTCATCTTCGGCTACGCGCAGCAGATCGGCACCCGGCTGCTCGACAAGTACACCGACGAGGTGCTGGACCAGGCGCGCCCGCTGCCGGACGCGGACGCGCCGCGGGTGGCGCCCCGGTGACGGGTCAGCTCGTGCGCTGGTAGCTGATCAGCTCGTCGGTGCTCGCGTACCGGCTGAACCCCGCCTTCTCCAGCACGCGGGCGGAGGCCGGGTTGGACGGTTCGACGTTGGCGTGGACGGCGCGCACGTCGTCCCACTGCAGCGCGAACGCGGTCAGGGCGGCGGTCGCCTCCGAGGCGTAGCCGCGTCCCTGGCGTGAGGGCACCACGCCGTACCCGATCTCGACACGACCGTCGGAAGGAGGCCAGAACAGGCCCAGCGATCCCACGACTTCATCCGTCGACCGCTCGATGATCAGGCGGTGGCCGAACGGCGAGAGCCACGACGGGTTCTCCACGAGCACGCCGGCGATCACGGTGTCGCCCTCGGACGGGAAGTCGGCGGCCCACGACGGTTGGCGTGCGTCCTCCACGACGGCCTTCACGTCGGGGTCGGTCCACGGGCGGAGGATCAGGCGTGCGGTCACGAGATCAGTCACCCCGGCACGCTAGCCACGTGCTGGGTGGCGTCGCGACCGAGTTTCCGGCGGACCGCGCTGGCCGTGTGGATCGCGTTAGCCACCGGAAACCTCGCTGGCCGCGCGCACGTGCCAGCCGTGCGAACCCCGTTAGCTCCGCGGACCGTGCCAGCCGTGTGGACCGTCCTGGCCGTGCGGACTGCACGAGCCGTGCGGATCGCGCTGGCCCCGCGAACCCCGCCAGCCCGCGAACCCCGCCAGCCCGCGAACCCCGCCAGCCCCGCGAACCCGCCAGCCCCGCGAACCTCGCCGGCCTTGCCCAACTCGCCTCAGCCTCAGCCGCGGCCGCCCTTCCCCTGCCCCAACGTCTCCTCGCGCACGGCGTTGATGACCTCGGCGTCCCACCGGTGCGTGCGGATCAGCCGGTACCGCTCCGCCGCCACCCACATGTAGGCCTCGGTCTCGGTCCTGTCGCTGACCATGTCGGCCTGCCGCAGCATCGCCACGACCGGTTTGTACTCGTCGGCGTACCAGCGGCGCGCGACGTCGGCGCGGTCGAGGAACTGGCCCGTGTCCTGCATGAGCCGGAACCCCCACGCCTCGACGTGCTCGCCCAGCTGCGCGTAGTGCCACGGGTCGGACAGGACCACGGCGGCACGGGCCTCGCCCGAGAGCGGCACGCGTTCCAGGAAGAGGCGGCGGTAGTCCTTCACGATCAGGTCGCCGCGGTAGCGGATGCCGGACGAGTTGAGCCGGGTGATCACCTGCGTCACGTACGCGTCGATCACCTCCAGCCCGAGGGCGTGCGCCACGGACACGCGGTGGTGGCCGTCGATGATGAAGTGCAGCTCGCCGACCCGGTACACCTCGATCGGCGGCACGCTCTCGCCCCTGCGCGCGGCCAGGGCGAGGCGTTGCCAGCGTTCGCGGACGCGGCTTGAGGTCGGGCGGAAGCGGCGGTCGAAGTCGCGGGTGCGGTCGACGCTGCCCACGATCGAGTCGAGCCGGATCGACTGCAGGCCCAGGCGCTTCTCCGACGCCATGCCGAGCGCCTCCACGACCTCGTGGAACGGCAGCATGATGTTGACGTCGTCGGGCTCGCGGCGCAGCCAGGTCGCGAGGCGCGACATCACCTGGCTGCGGCGGGCGCGCTGGAAGTCGTTCTCGGCGTCGGCCGCGGGGAAACCCGTGTCACGTCTCATCGCGGCCTCCCGGGATGTCGAGCACCTTCAACGGAACGACGTTGACCACGCGCGTGGCCCCCAGCGAACGGTCGGGCCGCACGTGGCCGTGCGGATGAATGTGGCCGTGCAGCATGAACGACGGCTGCAACCGCGTGACAAGTCCGCGTAAACAGTCGAAACCGCGGTGCGGCGCGTCGGGTTCGTCGCCGCAGTCGCGCGGCGGTGAGTGGGTCAGCAGCACGTCCACGCCACGTCCGTCCCGCAGCCTGCGCCACCCCGCCAGCCGGGACGTCCGGCGGGCGCGGCGGGCCTGCTGCCGTTCCGTCCACTGGTTCGGGCCCTTGTTGTAGCGGATCGAACCACCGAGACCGGCGATCCGCAGCCCGGCGACGTCGACCACGCGTTCGTCCGCGTTCACCGCACCGGTTGGACCTGGCCAGCGCACCGGCACGCCCGCCTTGGTCCACAGGCCGCGCACGTTCGAGTAGCCCGACAGGTCGGCGTCGTGGTTGCCGGGGACGAACACGACGGGTTTCTCCAGCGCGTTGGCCAGGTGTTCCAGGTAGTCGAACGGCAGGTCGCCCGCCGCGAGGACCAGGTCCACGTTCGCGTACTGGTGCACCTGGTCGGTCCACAGCTGTTCGACCACCTCGTCCGCGACAGCCAGAATCCGTGCCATTCCCGCAGCCTAATGAGGTCTTTCACCACATGACGGGCGGCAGCGCGGCCGTTAGCGTGAACACCGTGCTTGCCGAGCTGTTCGCCGCGGCCGCTCACGGATGCCGTGACCGCAGTCCGCTGACCCAGCGACTCCTCGACGACGCCGCCGCCGACCTCGGGCGTGGCGGCGTCACGACCACGATCATGGCGGGCTCCGAACGCGACCGGGGCGGCGCCGTGCCCGGTCTGCGGTTCGCGGGCGCCGTCCACCGGCTCGTGCTCGAAGGGCGCGCGCCGGGCCTCGCGAAGCACTACCCGTCCGTCGGCGGTCAGCCGAACCTGCCGACGCTGTGGGACGACGCGCTGCCCGCCCTCACCGAGCACGCCGACCTGCTCCGGCACCGCGTCCAGGCGACGGTCGTGCAGACCAACGAACCCGGCCGCAGCGCGCCCCTCTACGGCGGCCTGGTGGTCGCCGCTCAGGAGGCCGCGAAGGCCGCGGGCAGGCAGGTGCCGTTCTGCGTGCGGCTGCTGGAGATCGGCGCCAGCGGCGGGCTCAACCTGCGCCCGCACCACGTCGGCTACCAGCTCGACGACAGGGTTCTCGGCGACCCCGACAGCCTCCTGGTGCTCGACCCTGGGTGGACCGGCAGGCCGCCGGCGGACCTCGGGCACCGGCTGCGCGTCGTCGGGAGGGCCGGCTGCGACCTGAACCCGGTCGACGTGTCCACAGAGGACGGACGGCTGCACCTGAGCTCGTTCGTCTGGGCGGACCAGCTCGACCGGTGGAACCGCCTGCGCGACGCCCTCGACCTCGCCGCGACCGACCCGGTCCGCGTCGAGCGGTCACCGGGACCGGAGTGGCTCGCGAAACAGCTCGGCCGCGCCGAACGCGACGTGCTGACCGTCGTGTGGCATTCCGTGGTGTGGCAGTACGTCTCGCCCGCGGACCGGGCGATGGGCAGGGCGGTGCTGGCCGACGCGGCCGCGAAGGCGACACCCACGACACCGTTGGCACTGCTGGTCTTCGAACCCCGCAGGACCGACGGCGACTACCGGTTCGAGCTGCTGCTCAAGCTCTGGCCGGCAGGGCTCTCGCTGAACCTCGGCCACGGCGCCGGTCACGGCACGCCGTTCACCTGGAACGTCACCCCCTGGGAGTGACCACCGGGTTCACGACGTACCGGCCGTCCTGCGACTCCACGGGCAGCCGGAACTCCGCGCGAGTACCGGCGTGCGTGTACTCGACGACGATCGCGCCGTCGCGGTAGGCGCCGCGTTCCACCTGTGCGGTGCGGAAGTACTCGACCGTCGACTTGGCGACGTCCTCACCGCCGACCGCGAGCAACGGCTCCAGCCGGTGGAAGTCGTGTGCCCGCAACGCGTTCGTCACTTCTACGGCCAGCTCGTCCGGCGACTCCTCGCCGGGCTCCGGCCAGAAGGCGATGGACACGAACACCATCAGCAACCAGCCCACGGCGAAGACCATGATCCAGAACCGCAGGTTGGTCAGCTGCCGGTGCACGTCAGGGCGTCCCGCTGATCAGCACGAAGACGGTGGTGATCCAGCAGAGCAGGAACGCGAGGATCCAGAAGCGGATGTTGGTCAGGATTCTGGTCATGACAAACCTCTTCTACAACGAGCAAAGCGAGCGAAAACGGGCTACAGCCAGCGATTTCGGCGCAGTATTCGGTAGAGCGTGAGGCAGGCGATGAGGACCAGGCTCATCACCAGGGGATAGCCGAACTTCCACTTCAGCTCGGGCATGTAGTCGAAGTTCATGCCGTACACGCCGACGACCATGGTGGGCACGGAGATGATCGCGACCCACGAGGTGATCTTGCGCATGTCGGTGTTCTGCTGCAGCGTGATCTTCGCGAGCGTCGCGTCGACCAGCGTCGTCAGCAGTTCGTCGAACGCGGTGACGCGCTCGGAGACCTCGGTGAGGTGGTCGTCGACGTCGCGGAAGAACGCCCGCACCTGCTCGGGGATGAGCGGCGTGTAGCCCTCGGCCAAGCGGCGCAACGGGTTCGCGAGCGGCATGACCGCGCGGCGCAGCTCCACGACCTCGCGCTTGAACATGTAGATCTGCTCCGCGCTCACCTCGGTGCGCGGCGCGAAGACCCGTTCCTCCATGCGGTCGATGTCGTCCTCGATGTGGTCGGTGACCTCGAGGTAGTTGTCGACCACCTGGTCGGCGATCGCGTGCATCACCGCGGACGGGCCGATCTCCAGCCGCTCCGGGTCGGCCTCCAGCACGTGCCGCAGCTTGGACAGGCCGGAGTGGTTGCCGTGCCGCACGGTGATGACGAAGTCCTTGCCCAGGAACACCATGATCTCGCCGGACTCGACGATCTCGTTGGCGGCGTCCGGGTGCTCGTTCGTCACGTAGCGGACGGTCTTGAAGACCATGAAGAGCGTGTTGTCGTAGCGCTCCAGCTTCGGGCGCTGGTGCGCGTGCACCGCGTCCTCGACCGCGAGCTCGTGCAGCCCGAACGTCTCGGCGATGCCCTCGATCTGCTCGGCGTCCGGCTCGTGCAGGCCGATCCAGACGAACCCGTCCTTGCGCTTGCGCACCTCTTTGACGGCGTCGGTGTGCGTCCAGCGGCCGGGCAAGCGCTTGCCGTCCACGTACACCGCGCAGTCGACCACGTAGTGCGACAACGGCACGGCGATGTGCGGCGCTGGGCGCTGCTGGGCGCCGCGTCCGCGGATCGAGGGCAGGCTGGGCATGGTGGGTTCCTCCAGGTACACACGCCGGCGTGAACGTGCTGATGCACGACGGGCGTCCTGACCGGTGGAACGGAACTTCTAGATGGATCTAGAAAGCCACCTCGGTGAGGACGCGCTTGGTACTGGCAGGGTGGGGGTCCTTGCTCATTTCGGGGTCCTCACCTCCTAAGGGCGAAAGGCACGGGTGGTGGAAATCCTCACACACCGGTTGCCGAGGGTACTCCCTCCGCGTAAAGACTGTCTCCCCACCTGAGTCAGATCTCGATCACACGTAGTTGGAGGCGCGGTGCAGTTCGGTCGGTACTACGAGGAGTTCGAGGTCGGAGCGGTCTACAAGCACTGGCCTGGCAAGACGGTGACGGAGTACGACGACCACCTGTTCTGCCTGCTCACGATGAATCACCACCCGCTCCACATGGACGTGAACTACGCGGAGAACACGACGGACTTCGGCAAGAACGTCGTCGTCGGCAACTACATCTACTCGTTGCTGCTGGGCATGTCCGTGCCCGACGTCTCCGGCAAGGCCATCGCCAACCTGGAGATCGAGTCGCTGCGGCACGTGAAGCCGACGTTCCACGGTGACACGATCTACGGTGAGACCGAGGTGCTCGACAAGACGCCGTCCAAGTCGAAGGACGACAGGGGCGTGGTCTACGTGGAGACTCGCGGTTACAAGCAGGACGGCACGGTCGTGTGCATCTTCAGGCGCAAGGTCATGGTGCCGAAGCAGTCCTACGGCGAGGCCCGTGGCGGCGAGCAGCCTGGGCGCCCTGAACCCAAGGAGTGATGTGACTTCTCTGGACCTGGCACAGCAGCGTCTCAGGGCGTTCGCGGAGGAGGCCTCGGCCATCTCCCCGCTCTACGAGCACCTCGCGTCGCGTGCCGCCGGGGATCCGGAGGTCGCCGGCCTGCTGACCGCCGCCGGTGAGGACGACGCCACGGGCGAACTCCTGCTGGCGGCGGCGCACCGGCTCGTGCAGGCGGAGCCGTTCCACCAGCTCTCGAACTACTACCCGTCGCTCGGCGGGACGAACGGCGCGGACGAGAGCACCTGGCCGCTGTTCCGGGACTTCCTGCTGCAGCGCGCCGACCGCGTGCGGGCACTGGTCGGCACGCACGTCGTCCAGAGCAACGAGGTGCGGCGCGCGGCCCTGCTCTACCCGGCCGTCGCGGCGGCGGCGAAGCAGGCGGGCGCTCCGATCGGTCTCGTGGAGGTCGCGACGACGGCCGGCCTGCTGCTCGGGCTCGACCAGTACTCGTACCGCTACCAGACCGCGGAGGCCGGGCAGATCGCCGCCGGGCCCACCAAGGCCGCCCTCGGGCTGCACTGCGCGCTGGAGCTCGCTCCGGGCGCCGTGCTGCCGAAGCTGCCCAAGACGGTCAAGGTCGCCGCGAAGGCCGGCATCGGGGTCGCGCCCGCCGACCTGGCCGACGAGGACGCCTACGCGTGGCTGGAGGCCTGCGTGTGGGCCGACCAACCGGAACGGCTGCGCCTGTTCGGGGTGGCGTCCGGGGTCCTGCGCAAGAACCCGCCGCGCCTGGTGACCGGTGACCCGGTCGCGGACCTCGCCAAGGCCGTCGAGTCGATCGAGGCGCCGCTCGTCGTCATCACGAGCGGGTCCGGCCTCGACCTCGTGCCTGCTTTGTCGGCTTTGGGCCGACCTGTCTGGTGGGCCGCGCACGAGGCCGGTGAGCTGCGGTTGGTCCACATCGGTGATTCAGGCGTGGAGACGTCCGTCCTGGCGACCACCGAGGCCCACGGAGCCCGTCTCGTTTGGCACTGAACGCTCGCCTCGATCGCGTGAACCCTGATCAGGCCGTGGGCAGGCAGTTCCAGTCGGAGAGCGCTTCCACGAGCCCGTCGGTGGTCGGAAGTGTGTCCAAGGTCGCACCGTCGACCCAAGCGACATCCGATGCGTCGTCGCCCGCTCGGAGCACACCCGACGTGACCTGGCATTCGTAGTCGAAGATCAGGAAAACCCCGTTCGGGGCCGGTCGCTCCACGTGGCCGACTAGGCGCCCGACGGTGACGGAGAGTCCCGTCTCCTCGATCAGTTCCCTGGTCACTGCAGCCTCATCGGCCTCACCCGGCTCCACGCGACCGCCCGGTATCGACCACATGCCCTCACCAGGCGGATTGGCGCGTCGCACGAGCAGTATTCGCCCGAACGAGTCATGAACGATGGCTCCGACGCAACGGATCGTGCGCTTGCTGCTGGCCGTCACGATCACGAAGCGTAGTCACACCGGAACGGCGGTGCAGTTCGCTACCCCGGCTGCGGTACAAATCTCCCAAGGTGCTGAATCGTGCTGTACAACGGTCACGAACGGCGCCAAACGGGTGCGACGCGGACGGGGTGGACACCGTGAACTTGAAGAAGATTCTCACTTTCGCTGGAATCGCCTTGCTGCTCTTCTTCCTCATCGCGGAGCCCCAGCAGGCGGCCCAACTCGTGCAGAACATCCTCAACTCGCTGCGAACTGCCGCTGAGGCCCTGATCACCTTCGTGCGACAATTGTTCTAGGCCCCACGGGTTCGCCCGGGGCAGGACTGAGCACTGGCTGGCATCGGGAAAGGGCTGGTAGCGCATGTTCGCACCACGTGATCCGGACGACTACCTCCTGCCGAGCGAGCGTCGGGTCATCCGTGTGCGCAGGCACTGGTCCTACCTGATCTGGGACGTCCTGGAGGCGGCGGCGCTGCTCGCCGGCTTCATGATGATCTCCTACCTGCTCCCGGCGAACGCGGGCGTGATCCAGAACGTGCTCTGGTACGGGGCGCTCCTCGTGCTGCTGCGCGTCGCGTACTTCATCATCGAGTGGTGGGTGGAGCGCATCGTCGTCACCGACAAGCGCTTCATGCTGACCTCGGGCGTCTTCGAGACCAAGGTCGCGATGATGCCCATCACCAAGGTCACCGACCTCACCTACGAGCGCACCGTGTCCGGCCGCATGTTCGGCTACGGCACGCTCATCGTGGAGTCGGCGGGTCAGATCCAGGCGCTCAACCGCCTGGAGTTCCTGCCGAACCCCGAAGAGGTCTACGACGCCATCTCGGAGCTGACCTTCGGCGACAAGAAGGCCCAGGCCGAGCGGTTCTCGATGATCAAGGCCCAGCGCGCCGCGCGCGGCAAGAAGATGGTCCCGTAACACCGGTCGTTCACCACGTCGTCCACACTGGACGACGTGGTCATCGATCTGCACACCCATTCGTCCGAGTCCGACGGCACCGACAGCCCCGCGGATCTCGTGAGGGCAGCCGCCCTCGCGGGACTCGACGCGGTGGCCATCACGGACCACGACACGGCGGCCGGGTGGGCGGAGGCCGAGGCCGCGCTGCCGTCGGGCCTGCGCCTCGTGCGCGGCGCGGAGCTCTCGTGCTCCTCCGCCGACGGCTACGGCCGCACCATCACCGTTCATCTGCTGGCGTACCTGTACGACCCGACGCACGCCATGTTGATGAAGGAGCAGTCACGCCTGCGTGAAGAGCGGCGTTCGCGACTGCAGAAGATGGCCGAGATGATGCAGGCCGACGGCTTCCCGATCGACCCTGTCGACCTGATGTCCCGCCTGCCGTTCGACGCGCCGGCCGGACGCCCGCACCTCGCCCAGGCACTGATCCGCGCCGGCGTGGTGACGTCGGTCGACGAGGCGTTCGCGACGTTCCTGACCGGCGGCCAGTACTACGTGGGCCGCACCGACACCCCCGTCGAGCGCGCCATCGAGATGATCACCGAGGCCGGCGGCGTGACCGTGCTCGCCCACCCGTTCGCCCGCTCCCGCGGCCCCGTCGTGGCGCCGTCGGTCGTGCAGTCGCTGGCCTCGATCGGCCTGGCCGGTGTCGAGGTCGACCACCCCGACCACGACGAGGAGACGCGCAGGTCGCTGCGCTCGCTCGCCGACTCGCTGGGCCTGGTCGTCACCGGGTCGAGTGACTACCACGGCACGAACAAGACGGTGCGGCTCGGCGCGGAGACGACGGCACCGGAGATGCTGGATGCTCTGGCCGAGAGGGCGACAGGCTGCAAGATCCTCGTCGGATAGGGCGGAGCTCGGCGTGTTCAACCTGCGGCTGTTCATCGAGGCGTCGATCACCCTGCTGGTGATCATGGACCCGCCGGGCACCGTGCCCGTCTTCCTGGGCCTGGTGGGTCGCAAGTCGCGCGAGGCCCGCAAGAGGGCGGCGCGGCAGGGCGTGCTGGTGTCGTTCCTGGTGATCACGCTGTTCGCCGTCGCCGGCAACTCGATCCTGGCGTACATGCACATCGGCATCCCCGCGCTGCAGGGCGCGGGCGGGCTGCTGCTGTTGCTGATCGCCCTGGACCTGCTGACCGGCAAGGGCGCCACCCAGCATCCCGAGGTCGAGGACGTGAACATCGCCCTCGTGCCGCTGGGAACGCCGCTGCTGGCCGGGCCCGGTGCGATCGCGGCGACGATCGTGTTCGTGCGCCAGGCCGACGGCTGGGGCTCCTACTTCGCCCTGGCCGCCGCGATCGTGGCCGTGCACCTCGTGCTGCTGGGGACGCTGCGGTCCGCCGGCCTGCTGATCAAGGTGTTCAAGGAGAGCGGGATCCTGCTGATGGCCAAGATCGCCGGTCTGCTGCTGGCCGCGATCGCCGTGCAGCTCGTCGCGTCGTCCGTGCAGGGGTTCATCACCTCGGGCGTCTAACGCTCGATGCGCGCCTGGTCGCCGTCGATGATGATCGGGCGCTCGATGAGGCTCGGGTTGGCGACCATGTGCGCGATCCACTTCGCGCGGTCGTGTTCGAGGCCCTTCGGGTACGCGGCTTCCTTGGTGCGCGCGATCTCCCAGGGCTGTTTGTCCAGCAGGGTGAGGACGTGGTCGAGCTCGTCGGCGGTGGGCGCGTCGTCGAGGTAGCGCCGTTCGGTGTACTCGACGCCGCTGTCGTCCAGGCGCTGCTTGGCCGCGCGGCTCTTGGAACAGCGCGGGTTGTGCCAGATCTCCATGCGGTGCATTTTCTGTCAGGGTGCCTGAGTAACTTGGCCGGGGTGGAACAACTCGGCTTCGACTTCGGCACCGCCGCTCCACGCCGGCTCGTGCGCGTCACGCCCGCGAAGCTCGCGACGTGGACGGACTGCCCGCGCCGCTTCCGGATGACGTACCTCGACCGCCCCTCACCACCACGAGGCGGCGCCTGGGCGCACAACACGCTGGGCGCCGTGGTGCACAACGCCCTGAAGGCCCTGTTCGACCTGCCACCTGACCGCCGCACCCCGGACCAGGCCGTGGCACTGGTGACGCGCCAGTGGAAGTCCGAGGGCTTCCGCGACGTCGACCAGGCCGCCGAATACCGCACCCGAGCCCAGGGCTGGGTCCACGAGTACGTCTCGTCGCTGGACGTCGACTTCGAACCGCTGGGCGTGGAACGCTGGGTGTCCTCACCCACCGAGCGCATCGTCGCAGAGGGCCGCGTCGACCGCATCGACCACCGCGACGGCGAACTGGTCATCGTCGACTACAAGACCGGCCGCCACGTCCTCACCTCCGACGACGCCCGAGGCTCCCAGGCCCTCGCCCTCTACGCGCTCGCAGCCCGCCGAACCCTGCGCAAGCCGTGCCGCCGCGTCGAACTGCACCACCTGCCGTCCGGCTCGATCGCCGTGTGGGAGCACACGGAGGAGTCGCTGGCGCGGCACGTGCGGCGGGCGGAGGAGGCCGCGGACGAGATCGACCTCGCCACCGAGACGTTGAAGGCCGGTGGGGACCGGGAGGTACTTTTTCCGCCGGTCACGGGGCGGCAGTGTCAGTGGTGCGATTTTCGGCGGAGCTGTGCGGAGGGGCAGGCGGCTGCGCCTTCGTTGGACCCGTGGGCGTTGCTGGCTCCGTAGGGGCCTGGTCGCTGGTGTTGGCTCGGTTCGAGGGCGCCGGGGGATCTGGGACGGCGGGCTCGTCGTCATGATCGCGAGTTGTCCACAGGCTGCGGCTTTCTGACCTGCGGTTACCGTGCGATCGGTAGCCTGTGGACAGCCGGGAACCGAAGATGCGTTTCGATCGTTGCGTGACAAGGAAGCGCGCGGGGGAGCCTGGCCGTGCTGCCGCTGCCTCTCTCGCCGCTGCCGCTGCTGTCTCTTGCGGGCCCCAGGTTGCCGGCGGCTCGGCTTGCCGTCCGTCCCCGGCTCGGCCGCCTGGCCCGGAAGGGTGCCCGGGGTGCGGCTTTTGCCGTAGCCGTGGCAGGGGCCGTCCGGGTCATGACTGCCCGCGCACCCCTGGACCCGTAGGGTGGCGGGAGTGGAAGTGGAAGCAGCAAAGCGGCCGCCGCGGACCTACGGAATCCTGCGCGCCGTGAGCGGTGTGCTCGCGGTGGGCTTGGTGCTGCTCGCCCTGGGGAACATCGGCGTCCAGTTCTACGCGAACTCCCGCGACCTGCCGGGGCCCGGCACGTTGTCCGTGGTCGCGCACGTGGTGGCGGCGTTGCTGGTGGTGGCGGCGCAGATCGTGGCCGACCGGTACGCGGACTGGAAGGCGCCGGTCGCCTCGTTCGCGGTGCTCGTGGTCACCGGCGTGACGCTGTGGACGTTCTGGTGGGCCTAGCCCGCCGTTGAGGCCGAGGCCGTTGGCGCGCCCGCCTACAAGGTGACCGCACCCGCTCGGGACGTGCTCCGGCTCAGGACGTGCCCGCTCGGGACGTGCCCGCTCAGGACGTGCCCGCTCAGGACGTGCCCGCTCGGGACGTGCCCGCTCGGGACGTGCCCGCTCGGGACGTGCCCGCTCGGGACGTGCCCGCTCGGGACGTGCCCGCCCAGCACGCGCCCGCCCACAAGGCGACCGCACCCGCTCGGGACGTGCTCCCGCTCAGGACGCGTCCGCTCACGACGTGAGCCAAGCCCTCCACGTGGGCAGCAGAGTGGCGATGAGGTCCAGCGGAGCCTCGGTGTTCGGGGAGTGCATCACGCCCGGCAACACGGCGAAGTCCGCGTCCAGCCGCTCCGCCATGTCGCGCTGGGCGGCGGGGGTCCAGGCGTCGTCCGCGTCGCCGCACACCACGAGGCACGGGGTGCCGGACGAGCGGAGGGTGCGGGCGAGCTTGGCCACCTGGTCCGGTTCGAAGCGCAGGCCGTTGCCCATGCCGAGGAGCGACGCCGCCTTCGACTTGAGGAACCTGCTGCGGTAGAAGTCCTTCAGTTCCTGCGGGAGGACCGCGTACGCCGGGTTCTGCTGGGAGCGCAGTTCGTTCAGCTTCTGGGTGCCTTCTACGCCCTGCTCGGCCAGCACGTGTTCGCCGACCTCCAGGACGGTGCGGCGTTCGCCTGCCGGGAGTTCCGACGGGCCCGTCGACATCAGCGTCAGGCCCGCGATCGGGGCTCCCGCGAAGGCTGCGGCCCGGCAGACGAGGCCGCCGTAGGAATGGCCCAGCAGCAGCACTTTGCGGCCGTCCGCCGCGATCTTGCCGATCAGCTCGGCGATCACCGTTCCCAGCGGGCCTGGGCGGTAGAGCGCCTCGTCGTCCGGGCCCGCCGAGTCCTGCTGGCCGGGGAGGTCCAGGGCCAGGACCTCGAAGCCCGCGTCCGCGATCGGGTCGAGCATCGGGGCGAAGTCCTCTTTGGACCCCGTGTAGCCCGGGACGAGCAGCACGGTCGTGCGCATCGCGTCGTCGCCCACCGCCGGTGCGCGCAGCGCCGCGATGGTGCCGTAGCGGCCCTGGAAGTCGACGCGTTGCGCCCGGTGCGGGCTGATCTGCGAGTACACGAGCTGAACTATCGCAGCGCGATCAGGGTTTCGCCACGCTGCTCGAGCACGACCGGACCGGCTGTGGCGAGTTGCACAGGGCCCGTGTGGCCCTCGCGGTCCAGGCGGATCGTGCCGACCACGGCGCCGGTGGCCTGCTCGTACACGCGCAGTCCCTCCTGCACCGGGATGACCGCGCGGCCCGCCAGCGTCGTGCCGGCGCCCAGGGTGCCCTCGGCCGTCCACAGTGGAGTGAGCGTCTCCAGCGACAGCGAGATCGTGCGGGAACCGGTGAACCAGAAGGCGTTCGTCTTGGTCGTGAAGACGCGCGCCACGTGGTTCGGCGGGTCGGTGAAGTCGGCGGCGGGGACGTCGATCTGCGCCTCGTTCACCTGGTTGCCGGTCTCGGCGTCGTAGATCAGCAGCCGGCTCGGGTTCGGCACGGCCACGGCGACGAGCTTTTCCGTGATGGCCACGATCTGCGCGTTCCTCGCGCCGGTGATGGCGCTGCCGAACACCTTGGGCTCGTCGGACTTGTCGGGGTTCGGCTTGAGGATCGTCACGCGGTCCGACGAGTCGTCGGGGCAGCGCTCGACCATCGCGAACTTCCCGGACGCCACGGCCACCGAGCCGTACGCGCAGCCGACGCGCGGCTGCTTGCCGGGGTTCACGATCGCCCGCAGGGCGCCGTACTCGAGCGAGCGCACCAGGTCGTCGCGCCGGTAGACCTCGACGAACTTCGAGCCGGTCGTGATCAGGTGCGAACCCTCGTTGAGCAGTGCCGTGCCCGGTTCCGCGTCGCCGTTGCGCTGCGCCCGCCGCTCGCCGGTCACGCCGTCGAGCGACGTGAGCTCCGAGCAGTTCTCGCCCTTGGAGTACAGGGCCATCGCCCGGCCCCACGCCGAGCTGACCACGCACAACGACAGATCGCGCTTGTACGTCCACCGCACGTCGCCGGTCAACGGGTCGCGCCCGCTGACCTCGCCGCCGTCCCCGGTCACGACCGTCGAGGGCTTCTCCTCGCCGGTGTCCTTCGACGGCGTCTGCACGACCACGGGCGACAGCGACGCGCCGCTCTTCGCGCGCCACACCTCGGCGAGCGACGGCGGCAGCGTGGCCACCTCGGGCAGCGGCGCCCACGACGACGGCCCGGTGACCGACGTCGTGGCGCGAGCATCGCTGAAAGCCCACGTCAGGACCGACGCCACCACCGACACCACCGCGATCAAGGCGACCGCGATGAAGTCGGCGCGGGTGCGCCAGGACCGGGCGGGCGGACGTTCCTCGACGGGCGGCGCGGTCTCGTGCGCGGGCTCGTCGAGGACGTCCTCGACGTCGGTGACGTCGGAACCGGGGGACGACATGGTGATCAGTCTGCCGAAGGAGCGGCCTGTTCGGCAGAGCTTCGGCGACGACGGCGCCTGCGCGGCTTGTCGGAGGCGGACTTCTCGGCGCCCTCGGGAGCCGACTGCGCCTGCTCACCGCCCTCCTGCGTCACGCCGGCACGGCTGCGCGTGCGCGAACGGCTCCGCTTCGGCCTGGTCTCCTCGTTCGCCTCCGCGGCCTGCTCGCCGTCGGAACGGGAGGAGCCGGGACGACGGGTGCGGCGCTTGCGCTTGCCCGTGTCGAGCTGCTCCTCCTCTTCGGCGTCGAGGCCCGCGCGGGTGCGGTGGCTCAGCGGCAACCTGCCCGTGGACCCGGACGGGATGTCCAGGTCGTAGAACAGGTGGTCGGACGTGGAGTACGTCTCCACCGGCAGCGGCGCGCCGAGGCCGAGCAGGTCGTTGACGACCTGCCAGCGGTTCGTCTCGTCCCAGTCGACGAACGTGACCGCGACACCCGTGCGCCCGGCACGGCCCGTGCGGCCGATGCGGTGCACGTACGTCTTCTCGTCCTCGGGGCACTGGTAGTTGATGACGTGCGTCACGTCGTCGATGTCGATGCCGCGCGCGGCGACGTCGGTGGCGACCAGCACGTCGACCTTGCCGGCGCGGAACGCCCGCAGCGCCTTCTCGCGCGCGCCCTGGCCCAGGTCACCGTGCACGGCGGCCGCGGCGAACCCGCGTTCGGTCAGGTCGTCGGCGACCTTCTGCGCGGTCCGCTTGGTCCGCGCGAAGACCATCGTCAGACCCCGGCCACGCGCCTGCAGCGCACGGGCGAGCATCTCCGGCTTGTCCATCGAGTGCGCGCGGTAGACGAACTGCGAGGTGTTCTCGTGCGTCTGGCCGGCGTCGTTCTCCTCGGCACGGATGTGCGTCGGCTGGTTCAGGAACGTGCGGGCCAGCGTGATGATCGGGCCCGGCATGGTCGCGCTGAACAGCATCGTCTGCCGCTCGTCCGGGACCATGTTCAGGATGCGCTCGATGTCGGGCAGAAAGCCCAGGTCGAGCATCTCGTCGGCCTCGTCCAGCACGAGCATGCGGACCTTGCCGAGCACCAGGTGGCGCTGTTCGGCCAGGTCGAGCAGGCGGCCGGGCGTGCCGATGACGACGTCCACGCCCTTGCGGAGCTGCGCGATCTGCCGCTCGTAGGGGATACCGCCGTAGATCGCCGCGACCTTCAGGTCGAGGTGCTTCGACGCGTCGGTGAGGTCGTGCGCGACCTGGAGGCACAGCTCACGGGTGGGCACGACCACGAGGGCCTGCGGGGTGCCGTCGCCGGGCAGGTCGACGCGGTGCAGCAGCGGCACGCCGAACCCGAGGGTCTTGCCGGTGCCGGTGCGCGCCTGGCCGATGACGTCGTCACCGGCGAGCGCGATCGGGAGCGTGAGCTCCTGGATGGCGAAGGTGCGCTCGATGCCGGCCTCGCTGAGCGCCTTGACGATCTCGTCGCGCACTCCGAGCTCGGCGAACGTGGGGGATTCGGTCTGCACCGGGGCGTCTGCCAGCAGCGGGTGCGACGTGTCTTCTTCGGTGGCGCCGGCCTCGCTGTGTTCCAGGAGAACCGGGTCCAGATGTGCTTCTACTTCAGCGGTCAGGGTGATCAGCCTCTCTCGTACCAAGCGCGTACGAGCCCTGGCCGGGCCTCTCGACCGCGCTCCGAAATCAGCTGCGGGAAAGGTGTACGCGCACCATTTCAACGCCGCGCAGCGTGGTCGTCACACTCGTCACGCCGGGCGTCCGGGGCCCATTCTACCTGGCAAGACACATTTGACCACTAGAGTTCGGTCTCATGGGTGTTGCGGAGGGTGTTGTCGATCTTCTGGGAGCGCTTGCATATGGCGAGCTCTCGGCTTTCGACCGGATGACGGAGGACTCGCGCACGGCGCCGACGCTGGCGGGCCGTGCCGCGCTCGCGCAGATGGCCGCGGCGGAGATCGGGCACTTCACACTGCTGCAGAAGCACCTCGCCGCCGAGGGCATCGCCGTCGAGGACGCGATGGCGCCGTTCGTGAAGGGCTTCGACGCGTTCCACGAGTCGACGAGCCCCAAGTCGTGGCTCGAGTCGCTCGTGAAGGCGTACGTCGGCGACGGGCTGGCGGCCGACTTCTACCGCGAGGTGGCGAACTGGCTCGACGAGCCGACCAAGGAGCTGGTGCTCCACGTGCTCGCCGACACGGGACACTCGGCGTTCGCTGAACGCGAAGTCCTGGCCGCCGTCGAGTCCGATCCGCGGGTCCGCGACCGGCTCGCGCTGTGGGGCCGCAGGCTCCTCGGAGAAGCGTTGACGCAGGCCCAGTACGTGGTGGCGGAGCGGGACGGGCTCTCGGAGCTCATCGTGCGGGGGTCGGGAGACCTCGCGGGGATCGGTCAGCTGTTCCGCCGGCTTCAGCAGTCGCACGCGCGGCGCATGACGCAGCTGGGTCTCGGCTAGGTAGGCTCGGCCCTAGATTTTTCTCTTGAGCACGGAGGTCAGCGTGGAGGTCAGGATCGGCGTCGCGGACAGCGGGCGCGAACTCGTCGTGACCAGTGAGCTCAACCCGTCCGAGGTCGAGTCCCTGGTGGCGGACGCGGTGTCCGGCAAGTCGAGCGTGCTGACGCTGGTGGACGCCAAGGGCGCGCGTTTCGTCGTGCCCGCTGGCCGCGTCGCGTACGTGGAGATCGGCCCGCAGGACTCGCGCAGGGTCGGGTTCGGCGCCTGAGTCGTCAGAGCGGAGAAGGGCCCCGGTCACCACGACCGGGGCCCTTCCCATTTCGAGAACGGCGCAGTATCGGACAAGGTCGGCGAACCCGCATTCCGGCCATGCGTCGAGGTCGCCTGAAGCGGTGAATGCGCTGGTAGGAGCGTTTGCATGCACCTAGCGTGACGGAGTCGTCACGCTGCTGAGGAGTGCTATGCGCGCCGCCCTGCTGGCTCTGTTGCTCGTGGTTTCGGCGACCACGTTCTCGCTGCCCGCGCAGGCCTACCAGTCGCACGCCGCCGGGTCGTGGTCCACGTCCTCGGCGCTGCCCGCGGCCAACGCCTCCGCGCGTTCCACGCTGTCGTCCGGCACCCAGGTCACGGCCTCGGTGTCCGGGGCGAACCTGCGGCTGACCACGCTGAACTCGCCACCCGGTGACCGGGGAGCGGTGCCCGGCAACTTCCGGCCGCAGATCCCGGCGAACACGGCGCTCATCGGCCTGACGGCGGCGTCAGCGGGCTGCGCGGGGTTCGTCGACTGCTTCAACCGCGGCACGCTGACGTTCTCGTTCAACCGGCCGGTGCGCGACCCGGTGCTGCACATCGCCGGCAGTGGCGCGACCGTCGGCAACACCGGCAGCACGCACGTCGCCCACACGCTGACCACGCCGGGAGTGACGCTCGACGGGCCGCTCGCGGGCGCGACGAACATGACGATCGGCCAGAACGGCACCCGCATCGAGGCCCCGAACCGCAACCTCAACGTGCTGTGCAACTCCAACGGCGCGAGGCTGGCGCCCGCGTCGTGCGGCAGCGTGAAGCTCAACGGCACGATCAGCTCCGTGAGCTTCCAGGTCGACATGCTCACCAACAGCAGCACCGCGACCGACGACTTCTACGTCGCGGGCGTCTCCGTGGACGAGGACTTCGGCGACGCGCCCGCGAGCTACGACGCCGGTTCCGCCGCGAGCCACACCATCAGCGATCTGGTGATGGGCTCGGGCGTGTCGGCCGACAACCCGGCGACGATCAACACCGGCAACACGACGCCGAGCCCCAAGGCGGTGGCGGCCGGCGCGGACAACAACCTGCCCAACGGCGACGACCTCGACGACGGCGTGGCGGCGTTCCCGCGCCTCGCCAGGTCGGACGCGGGCGAGGACTACTCGGTGCGGGTGGCCTTGTCCGGCGCTTCGCAACCAGGTCGAACCTGCGCATGGATCGACTTCAACGGCAACGACACGTTCGACAGCGGCAACGAACGCGCCTGCACGGACTTCCCGGCCGGTGCCACCTCGGTCACGGTCACGTGGAAGATTCCGGGGAGCATCAGGTGCGGCAACACCTACGCGCGCTTCCGGGCGAGCTACAACGTCGACCAGGTGCGCAACGAGAAGGGCCTCGCGGACAGCGGTGAGGTCGAGGACTACCGCCTGCCGGTCGAGTGCCTGGACATCAAGAAGTCCACGACAAAGACCACGGCGAACCCCGGCGAGCAGGTGCCGTACACGGTCACCATCACCAACTCCGGCGCCACCGACATCACCGGCCTGAGCGTCTCGGACGACCTGACGCAGGTCCTGGACGACGCGACGTTCAACAACGACCAGGCCGCCACCTCGGGCTCGATCTCCTACACCGCACCGAAACTGACGTGGTCCGGGGACATCGGCAAGGGCAAGACCGTCACGCTGACGTACTCCGTCACGGTCACGAACCCGATCACCGGCGACCACCAGTTGCGCAACGTCGTCGTCAGCAGCGCCGGCAACTGCCTGCTCGGCTCGACCGACCCCGACTGCTCGACCACGGTGAACACACCGGGCGTGAAGATCGAGAAGTCCGTCGACCGGCAGTCCGCGAACCCCGGTGACACGGTGAAGTACACCGTCAAGGTCACCAACACCGGCAAGACGCAGCTGAACGCGATGTTCGCCGACGACCTGACCAAGGTGCTCGACGACGCGACCTGGGGCTCCGCGACGGCGTCCAGCGGTACCGCGAACTTCGTCTCCCCGAAGCTGACCTGGACGGGCGCGCTGGCCGTCGGCGCGTCGGCGACGGTCACCTACACCGTGGTCGTGACAGGCAAGGGCGACAAGCAGCTGACGAACGTCGTCACGTCGGACACGCCGGGCAACAACTGCGTGCCGTCCTGCACGACCGAGACCCCGGTCTCCGGCATCACCTTCGAGAAGAAGGCCGACAAGCAGTCGGTGAACCCCGGCGAGACCGTGACGTACACCGTCACCGTCACGAACACGGGCAAGACTCCTTGGCAGGGCGCCACTTTCACCGACGACCTGGCGAAGGTGCTGGACGACGCGCAGTGGGTGTCGGCGCAGGCCTCCTCGGGCACCGCGGAGTTCGTCGCGCCGAAGCTGACCTGGACCGGCAACCTGCCGATCGGCGGCTCCGCGACCGTCACGTACACGCTGCGCGTCACCAACCCCGTCAAGGGCGACTTCCAGCTGGACAACGCGATCACGTCCACCACACCGGGTGGCAACTGCCCGCCGGGGTCGACCGATCCGAAGTGCGGCACGACCACACCGGTCGCGGGCCTGAAGATCGAGAAGTCCGTCGACCGGCAGTCCGCCAACCCCGGTGACACCGTCACGTACACGGTCAAGGTCACCAACACCGGCAAGACCTCGTTGAACGCCACTTTCTCCGACGACCTGGCGAAGGTGCTGGACGACGCGGACTGGATCGGCACCAGCGCGGGCACGTTCACCTCGCCCGTGCTCACGTGGACCGGTTCGCTCGCGGTCGGCGGCTCGGCCACCATCACGTACTCGGTGAAGGTGACCGGCAAGGGCGATCACCTGCTGGACAACGTGATCACGTCCACCACGCCCGGCACCAACTGCCCGCCGGACTCGACCGACGCCGACTGCCGCACCTCGACGCCGGTCTCCGGGGTGGAGATCAAGAAGGAGGTCGACCGGCAGTCGGCGAACCCCGGCGACACCGTGAAGTACACGGTCACCGTGCGGAACACCGGCAAGACGGCGCTGACCCCGTCGTTCGCCGACGACCTGACGCAGGTGCTCGACGACGCGACCTGGGGTTCGGTCACCGCGTCGAGCGGTACGGCGAACTTCGCGGCCCCGACGCTGACCTGGACCGGTGCGCTGGCGCCCGGCGAGGCGGCGACGGTCACGTACACCGTGGTCGTGACCGGCAAGGGCGACAAGCAGCTCACGAACGTCGTCACCTCGGAGACGCCCGGCAACAACTGCGTGCCGAACTGCACGACCACGACTCCGGTGTCCGGTGTCGAGTTCGAGAAGGCCGTCGACCGGCAGTCCGCCAAGCCCGGCGACACGGTCAAGTACACGGTGACCGTGCGGAACTCCGGCAAGACTCCGTTGCAGGGCGCGACCTTCATCGACGACCTGACGAAGGTGCTGGACGACGCCGAGTGGGTGTCCGCAGAGGCCTCGACGGGTTCCGCGTCCTTCACGGCACCGAAGCTGACGTGGACCGGTGACCTCGCGGCCGGCGGCACGGCGACCGTCACCTACACCGTGAAGGTCGGCGACCCGGCGGACTTCAAGCTGGACAACGTGATCACCTCGACCACGCCCGGCGCGAACTGCCCCGGTGGCGACAAGTGCTCGACCAGCACGCCGATCGCGGGGCTGCGGATCGAGAAGTCCGACGACCGCGACCAGGTCGTGCCCGGCGACACCGTGACCTACACGATCAAGGTCACCAACACCGGCCAGACCGTCCACACGGGAGCGTCGTTCACCGACGACCTGACGCAGGTGCTGGACGACGCCCGCTACAACGACGACGCGCAGGCCACGATCGGCGCCGTCACGCTGGTGTGGCCGAGGCTGGAGTGGAAGGGCGACCTGCCGATCGGGGCCGTCGCCACGATCACCTACACGGTGACGGTCAAGGACCCGAACCCCGGCGACAAGCGGCTCAACAACAGGATCACCTCGGACACGCCCGGCAACAACTGCCCGCCGGGGTCGAAGGACCCGTCGTGCAGCACCGAGACGCCCGGCCGTGAACTGACGATCGAGAAGAAGGCCGACCGGAAGTCCGCGAACCCCGGTGACTCGGTCACCTACACCGTGACGATCACCAACACCGGCCAGGTGCCGCTGACCGGCGCGAAGGTGACGGACGACCTGTCCGGCGTGCTCGACGACGCCACCTGGGTGTCCGGGCAGGCGACTCCGGGCACGGTCGCGCTCGTGGCACCGACGTTGACGTGGACCGGTGACCTCGCGATCGGGGCCACGGCCACGGTGACGTACGTGGTCCGCGTCAACGACCCGATCAAGGGTGACCACAAGCTGGTCAACCGCGTCAGCACCGAGGTTCCCGGCAACTGCCCGCCGGGCTCGACGGATCCCCGCTGCGGCACGACGACCCCGTTGCCCGGCATGGAGATCGTGAAGGAGGTCGACCGGAAGTCGGCGAACCCCGGCGACACCGTCACCTACACCGTGACCGTCCGGAACACGGGCCAGACCGAGCTGAACGCGTCGTTCCGCGACGACCTGACCCAGGTCCTCGACGACGCGACCTGGGGCGGCACGAGCGCGGGCACGTTCGCCTCGCCCGTGCTGACGTGGAACGGGGTGCTGCCGATCGGCGGCTCCGCGACCATCAAGTACACGGTCGTCGTGACCGGCAAGGGTGATCACCAGTTGACGAACGTCGTCACGTCCGACACCCCCGGCAACAACTGCGTGCCGAACTGCACGACCACCACGCCGGTGTCCGGTGTGGAGATCAAGAAGACCGCGGAGCCCACGTCGACCAAGCCCGGCGACACCGTCAAGTACACGGTGACCGTGCGAAACACCGGCAAGACCGTGCTCGACGCGTCGTTCCGCGACGACCTGACCGGCGTGCTGGACGACGCCACGTGGGTCGGCACGAGCGCGGGCACGTTCGTCTCGCCCGTGCTGACCTGGTCGGGACAGCTCGCGGTGGGCGAGACGGCGACCATCACGTACACGGTGAAGGTCACCGGCAACGGCGACAAGCGGCTGAAGAACGTCGTCACGTCCGAGACGCCGGGCAACAACTGCGCCGACGGCTGCACGACGGACACCCCGGTCGCTGCGCTGAAGCTGGTGAAGAAGTCCGAGCCGGCCACGACGAAACCCGGTGACACCGTCAAGTACACCGTGACGATCAGCAACACCGGTCAAACTGTCCACAGTGGAATCTCTGTGGCCGACGACCTGTCCGGTGTGCTGGACGACGCGACCTGGACCGGTGATCAGGCCGCTTCAGCGGGTTCGGTGTCGTTCGCGGCGCCGAAGCTGACGTGGACCGGTGATCTCGCGGTCGGCGCGTCGGTGACGGTCACGTACTCGGTGAAGGTCACGGGTGCGGGGGACAAGCGGCTGAAGAACGTGGTGTCGTCGGAGACCCCGGGCACGGACTGCTCGGAGGGCTGCACGACCGACACCCCGGTGGCGGGCCTCGCGATCGAGAAGAAGGTCTCGCCGGACAAGCCGGTGCCGGGTGACGTCGTGACCTACACGGTGACGGTGAAGAACACCGGCCAGACCGCACAGAAGGCCTCGTTCAGCGACGACCTGACCGGTGTTCTGGACGACGCGACGTGGAACGACGACGCGGCGACGACGGTGGGCGAAGTCGCTTACGCGGCGCCGAAGCTGACGTGGACCGGTGACCTGCCGATCGGGTCCGAGGCCGTCATCACCTACTCGGTGAAGGTGACCGCGGCCGGCGACCACCGGCTGAACAACGTCGTCACCTCGGACGCGCCCGGTGGCAACTGCCCGCCGGGGTCTGATGATCCGAAGTGTTCGACCTCGACGCCGTTGCCGGGCATGGAGGTCCGCAAGTCGGTCGACGTGAAGTCGGCCGGGCCCGGTGACACGGTCACGTACAAGATCGAGGTCGTGAACACCGGTCAGACCGACCTGATCGGTGCCTCGTTCACCGACGACCTGAGCAAGGTCCTCGACGACGCGACCTGGGGTGGCACGAGTGCGGGCACGTTCGCCTCGCCCGTGCTGACGTGGACCGGTGATCTCAAGGTCGGCGCCTCGGTGACCGTGACGTACAAGGTCAAGGTGAACAACCCGGTGGGCGGCGACTTCAGCCTGGACAACGTCGTGACGACGAAGACGCCGGGCGGCAAGTGCGTCGAGTGCACGACGGTGACGCCGATCGCAGGGCTGAAGCTGGTGAAGAAGGCCGAACCGGAGATGACCAAGCCGGGTGACACCGTCACGTACACCCTCACGGTCACCAACACCGGCAAGACGGTCCACAGTGGAATCTCCGTCACCGACGACCTGTCCGGTGTGCTGGACGACGCCACGTGGATCGGCACGAGCGCGGGCACGTTCACCTCGCCCGTGCTGACGTGGACGGGCGACCTGGCCGTCGGCGAGTCGGTGACGATCACGTACTCGGTGAAGGTGACCGGTGACGGCGACAAGCGGCTCAAGAACGCCGTGACGTCGGACGTGCCGGAGACCGACTGCTCGGACGGCTGCACCACAGACACCCCGGTCGCCGGCTTCCAGATCGTGAAGAAGGCCGACCGGACCGAGGCCAGGCCCGGCGAGAAGGTCACCTACACGATCACCGTCAAGAACACCGGCGCCACGGTGCTGCAGGACGCCACGTTCGTCGACGACATGACCGAGGTGCTCGACGACGCCACCTACAACGGTGACGCGGCGTCGACCTCGGGCTTCGCGACCTACGCCGAGCCGAAGCTGACGTGGAAGGGCACGCTCGGCCAGGGCGCGGAGGCGACGGTCAGGTACTCGGTGACCGTCACGAGCAAGGGCGACCTGCGGCTGAAGAACGTCGTCACGTCCGACACCCCGGGCTCGAACTGCCGCGACGGCTGCGCGGTCGAGGTGCTGGTGCCGCGGCTGGAGATCGTGAAGAAGGCCGACACGACCTCCGCGAAGCCCGGTGACCTCGTCGCCTACACCGTGACGGTCACGAACACCGGCCAGACGGCGTTGCCGGCGGCGAGCTTCGTGGACGACCTGAGCGGCGTGCTCGACGACGCGTCCTTTGTGGACACGAGTGCCGGTGTGTTCTCCAAGCCGAAGCTGACGTGGACCGGCGAACTCGCGATCGGGGCCACGAAGTCGGTCACCTACCGGGTGCGGGTGAACGACCCGCCGACCGGCGACTTCGTGCTGCGCAACGTGGTCACGTCCGACACGCCGTCGAACTGCCCCGGTGAGGAGTGCGGCACCGAGACCCCGGTGTCGGGCGTGGAGATCGTGAAGAAGGCGGACCGCGCCGAGGCGAAGCCGGGCGACCGGATCACCTACACCGTGACCGTCAGGAACACGGGTCAGACGCCGGTCGACGCGTCGTTCACCGACTCGCTGGCCGACGTGCTGAAGCACGCGAACTGGGGCGGCACCGACGCGGGCACGTTCGCGGCACCGGTGCTGACCTGGTCCGGTGAGCTGGCGGTCGGTGCCACGGCCACGGTCACGTACTGGGTGACCGCGACCGGGTCCGGTGAGCTGCGCAACGTCGTGACCTCGGACGTGCCGGGCTCGAACTGCAAGCCCGGCGGCTCCGACCCGAGGTGCTCGGCGACCGTGAAGGTGCGGCAGGACTCGCCGATTGCGTGGACCGGCTTCCCTGCGCTGCCACTGGTGGCGTTCGGCCTGGTCCTGCTGCTGGCGGGTGTGTTGATCAGGCGCCGGGCCTAGTGCTCGACCGGCTCCTCGATCTTGTAAGGCGGAGTGGACGTGCCACCGACCCGGTAGCGGCCCCACGGGTCCTGGTCGGTGAGCGTCCCCTCCGCCTCGCCGGTGGGGGTGCGCAGCAGCGCGGACCGCGCGCCTCCTTCGACCCGGCTCGTGACGTCGTCGTTCGCCTTCACGCGGCCGTACCAGTGGTAACGGCCGTCGATCGGCTGGAAGTAGCCCCGCAGGTCGACCTCGACGGCGACCTCGTCGGAACCGAACACCAGGACCGCGGAGCCGCTGTAGCCCTCTTCGTCGTGCTCGCTCATCAGTCCACCAATCTGAGAGGGGTGAGTGGCGTTGCGGGATCGATCTCGACCCCTGCCGCGCGCAGCAGTCCGTCGAGGGCGTGCCAGATGATCGTGGCCAGGTAGTCGCTCAGGTTGGCGCGCGACATCGTCTGGCGGTCGAGCCACCAGTCGCCGGCGTTCTGCACCATGCCGACGAGCGCGTGCGCCCACGGCTCGGCGCCGCCGGAGTCCATGTCGAACGCGCGCAGGTAGTCGCCGATGATGCGGGCCAGGGTGGCGGCGATGAGGTTCTTGTCCTCCGCCACCACGTCCTTCTCGACCGGCCGGTCGACGAACGAGCCCTTCACGACGAACCGGTAGAGGTTCGGGTTCTCCTCGATGACCGACAGGTAGGCGTCCACGATCCGTTCGATGCGGTCGCGGATCGAGCCCTCGGCGACGAGCGCGGGACCCATCCGGTCCATCAGCACCTCGGTCGCCTTCTGGCCCACCGCCAGGTACAGGTCGGACTTGTCGGTGAAGTGCCTGTACAGCACGGGTTTGCTGACGCCGGCCTCCGCGGCCACGTCGTCCATGCCGACGTCCGGGCCCTTCTTCGCCACGGCGGCGATCGTGGCCTCCACGAACTCCGCCCTGCGCTGCTCGCGATGACCCTTCCACCGCTCACGTCGCGCGTCCGGCCCCTTGACAGTACGTGCCATGTGACGCACGCTACCAGAAGTAACCGTTACCTCAAGTAACACTTACCGGGGAGGGCAATCGATGAGGGTCGCCGATCGGGAGAAGACCGCGGAACGGCTGCTCAAGTCGTCCGCCGAGAAGTTCTACGACCCCGAGGTGGACATCGACTGGTCCGCACCTCTGGTGGACGGCCTCTTCTACATCCCTGAAAAGCGCATCTCGCTCTACGGCACCCCGCTGTACGACACGCTCACGCAGGAGCAGCGGATCGAGCTGTCGAAGCACGAGCTGGCGTCCATCGCGTCGGTGGGCCTGTGGTTCGAGCTGCTGCTGATGCAGATGCTGGTCAAGATGGTCTACAACACCGACCCGACCTCGCGGCACGCCCAGTACGCGCTGACCGAGGTCGCCGACGAGTGCCGGCACTCGACGATGTTCGCGCGCCTGGTCGAACGGATCGGCTGCCCGGCCTACGGGCCGACGAAGCACACGCACCGCATGGGCAAGCTGCTGCCGGTCATCGGCTACGGCCCCGCGATGTACGGCTCGATCCTGGTCGCCGAGGAGATCCTCGACCGGCTGCAGCGCGAGGCGATGACCGACGACACCATCCAGCCGATCGTGCGGATGGTGAACCGCATCCACGTGCTGGAAGAGGCACGTCACGTGCGGTTCGCCCGCGAGGAGCTGCAGCGCGGCATGCACGGGCTCAAGGGCTACGAGAAGCCGTACCAGAAGTGGCTGATCGGGTACGTGTCGATGATGATCACCCGCGCGATCATCAACCCCGACGTGTACGCGGCCGTCGGCCTGGACGTGCGCGAGGCCCACCGCCAGGCGCTCGGCAACCAGAAGTTCCAGGAGACCATCCGCTGGTCGGGGGAGCGGATCATGTCGTTCCTCGACGAGGCCGGACTCGTGGGAAGGCCGGGGATGCGCTCATGGCGTCGCTCGTTCCTGCTCGGCTGAACGTCGTCACGTCGGGGCCTTCGTCCTCCGACGTGACCGCCGTGCTGCTGCACGGCTGGACGATGGACCTCACGACGTGGGACCGCGTCGCCGCCGCGCTGCCCGGCCGGGTCGTGCGCTACGACGTGCGGGGTCACGGGCTGTCGGCGGGCACCGGCACCGGGACGATCGCGGAGCTCGCGGACGACCTGGCGGCGGTGCTGGAGAAGCACGTGCCCACCGGGCGGATCGTGCTGGCGGGCCACTCGCTGGGCGGCATGACGATCATGGCGCTGGCCGAGCAGCACCCAGAACTGTTCGCGCGCGTGTCCGGCGTGGCGCTGATCGCCACGTCGTGCGGCAACCTGCCCCGGCAGAGCGGCGTGGAGCGACTCGCGGGGAAGTGGCTGGTCAAACGGCCCAAGGTCGGGTTCGGCCGGGTGCTCGCGCCGGGCCTGCGGGTGACGTTCGGGCGGCGTCCGCGCTGGGCCGACGTGCGGGCAGCGGCGGCGATGGCGGGGAACACGTCCGGCGAGGCGTTCGTCGGGATCCGCGAGGAGCTGACGCTGCACCAGCGGCGGGAGGCGCTCGCGGTGCTGTCGGAGATCCCGACCGTGGTCATGGCCGGGTCGTGGGACGTGCTGACGCCGATGCGGCACTCGCGGGTGCTGGCGGACGCGCTGCCGTCGGCGCGGTTCGTGATCTACCCGAAGACCGGGCACATGCTGCCGCTCGAACGGTCCGAGGACGTGGCGAGACGGATCGCCGCCCTGATGTGACGGGGCCGACGTGAGAACTGACTGAGCGAACGGGCCCTCGCCTGCAGGCGGGGGCCCGTTCGCTTGCCTCATTTCAACTTGTGTGCGGCCTCCTGCGCCAACAGGAGGCCGCTGATCCCCGTGCTCGGCTGAGCCCTCAGCGTGCCTGGGGAAGCTCTGTTCCATGCGGTTCGTTTTGGTGCCAAAACAAACCGCTTACTTACGATAGTGCTGTTTTCGCGGTAGGCAAAACCAGAGGGTGCGGGTTCTGGACGCTTGTGGACTCCGGCCGCAGATTGGACGTGCTCCAAGTGCAATGGCGGGACCTGCGTTTATCGGGCCTGCTGGATAGTCCTGGATGATTCTGGACGATTCTGTACTTGCGTGACGGTGTCGTGTGTTTTGTGAACCGCTCCTATTAGTGCCAAGATCGTGTGCCATCAGGCAGGTCCTGATCCGGATCGAAGCAGCGCCAACTGCGCAGATCCGGGCACAAGCGTTCAACAGCCTCGGCTGAGCCCGGCAACCGTGACCTTCATGCGGATAGGAAGCTCCTTTGGGAACCGCTCGTTCTTTGGCGTGCGCGCCACGCACTTCTTGTCGTTCAGCCGTCCTGCTGCAGCTCTCGCAGATGGCGATGGCATACATCTTCGTCGTGTCGATGCTCTCGACAGGTCACGAGCCGCAGGTGGTGGCAGCAATGGTGGCCGTCCTGCTCGTGCTGGTCTCCGTGGTGACACGTCCCGCGCCGAACCTCCGCGCCGCTCTCGGCCGGGCGCTGGAGGTGCGGTGAGGCCAGTTGGTCCGGAAAGAAGCGGCCGGTTCGCGCCGCTGTCGGTGATCGTGGCCGCGGCATATCGCGAAGCGGGCGAAAAGATTCCAGCTCAGGTGAAATCGATGCTCGTCCGCCGTGATGCGTCTTGGTCCTGGCTCGCGGCCCAAATGTTCGACCTCGACATTTCGGTGGGAACCAGGAAGCAGCTGAAGGCGGCCTTTCATCGGGAGCACCCGGCCGAGGGGGAGGAATCGGCTGAGCACAGGCCGGCGCGGCCGACATCGGACGGGGAACTGCACGCGGCGACACCTCGGGGGTTCAACGCCCTGCTGAAGCTTCTGCACCAGCGCTCCGGGGTCAGTCCGGCGGTTCTCGCGAAGCGGGCGGGACCGGAACTGCCGCGCAGTCAGGCGTACGAACTGGTCAGGAACGGTCGCGCCGGCCTGCCGACCAAGCTCGGACAGGTGCGGGCGTTCGCGACGGCGTGCGGCCTGTCCGTCCGTCAGGTCGACGTGCTCGTCAAGCTGTGGGCCGACCTGCGTGACGGTTCGTCGACGGGACCGTCGTCGGTCTTCGAAAGGGACCTGGCACGGTTCCTGGAGAAATACGACAAGTTCGTCGACAAGCACGACGCGATGGGCGCGGGTGCGATGAAGGTCGATCTCGTCCTGGCGGGCCAGGTCTCGCGAGGACGGCTGCTCGTGAGCGAAGGCCAACGGCGGCAACGCCGCCGCTTGTAGAGGGCGCGTCCAGGGCTTCGTCGTCGATCGGGGAAGCCCTGGACGCCACGCGGTCAGTGCTGCAGCGGGAAACCGCCACCGATGCCGCGCCACGCCAGGTTGGAGATCAGCGCGACCGCCTCCTCCTTCGGCACCCTGCGGTTGTCCGCGAGCCACGACCGGGCGGTGACCTGCGACAGCCCGACGAGGCCGACGGCCAGCAGCCGCGCGCGTTCCGCGTCGAGGCCGGCGTCCGCGGTGATGGTGTCGGTGATCGCGTCGACGGAGTCCGTCGTGGCGCGCTCGACGGCGGACTGCACGGACGGTTCCGAGCGCAGGTCCGACTCGAACACCATGCGGAACGCCTGGCCCTCGCCGTCCACGAAGTCGTAGAAGGCGGCCACGGCGGCACGCACGCGCAGCTTGTTGTCCGTGGTGGAGCCGATGGCGGTGCGGACGCGGCCGACCAGCTCGTCCACATGGGACTCCAGCAGTGCCATGTAGAGCTCGAGCTTGCCCGGGAAGTGTTGGTACAGCACAGGCTTGGACACGCCGGCACGCTCGGCGATCTCGTCCATCGCCGCGGCGTGGTAGCCGTTGGCGACGAACACGTCCTGCGCCGCTGCCAGCAGTTGCGCGCGGCGGGCGGTGCGCGGCAGTCGAACGCCCCTTCCAGCGGGTGCGCTCTGCGCCGTCTCCGTCATGGTGCCTCCAGCACGAGTGATGCGCCGTCGGAGAGGGGTTGCCTGACCGAGGCTGAGAGCAACCTTACTCGCTGGTAGCCCACATGCGGGAACCATCTCGGCCCGATTTCCCGCATCCTGGTCTGGTGAGCACGTTCATTCCCGCCCCGTTGTCCACCGTCGCGCTGCCGCCGCTGGACACGTCGCAGACGCCGTGGCCAGGAGAGTTTCAGCAGCTAGACGGTCACGAGGTGCATGTGAGGCACACTCCGGGTGACGGTCCGGAGGCCGTGTACGTGCACGGTCTTGGCGGGTCCGCGACGAACTGGACAGATCTCGCGGCCCAGCTCCGCGACCACGTCACCGGCCACTCGATCGACCTTCCCGGGTTCGGGCGTTCGGAGCCGATTCCTGGCTACGACTTCAGTCTCGCCACGCACGCGCGCACCGTCACCAAATACCTGGAAACGCTCTCACAGCCGGTGCACCTGTTCGGCAACTCGATGGGCGGCGCGATCTCGGTCATCGTCGCCGCGGGCAGGCCGGACCTCGTGAAGACGCTCACGCTGGTCTCCCCGGCCGTGCCCGACTTCCGGCCGCGCCTCGACCGCATGTCCGACCCGCGGATGGCGCTCGCCGTGCTGCCGCTGGTCGGTGCCAGGGTCCGCCGTGAGCTCGCGAAGCTGACCCCGCACCAGCGCACCCGGCAGATGCTGAAGCTGTGCTTCGCCGACCCGAGCGTCGTGCCGGACAACCGCATCGAGGAGTCGATCAGGGAGAACGAGGAGCGCGCCCGGCAGAAGTGGGCGGGTCAGGCGCTCAACCGCAGCACGGTCGGTCTCGTGCAGAGCTGGCTCACGCCCGGCGCGAAGTCGCTGTGGCGGCTGCTGCCGTTGGTGCAGGCGCCGACGCTGGTGCTCTGGGGCGAGAACGACAGGCTCGTCAGCGTGCAGAAGGGTCCTCGGACGGCGCGCGCCCTGCCGAAGGGACGACTGCTGGTGCTCGCCAAGACCGGCCATGTCGCCCAGATGGAACGGCCCGCCACCGTGGCGAGGGCCGTCCTGGGCATGTGGGAGGCGGTCGACCGCAACACATGGTGATGAACGACGGCCATACGGGGGATGTGGGACCCTGGACCACGTGAATCGCGCCCCCGAGCGAGGACGACCTGCTCCGCCCGCTGACCGCTACCGCCGCGGCGAGCGCCGGACCAGCGCGGAACCGCTCGCGGCCGCGTGGGAACCGGACGCCACCCAGGCGATGCGGCGGCCCCGCAAGAAGCGCGGTGTGAAGAAGCTCGTCGCCAACTACGGGTGGCGGATCTACGCGATCCCGGTCCTGCTCGTCCTGACGGCCCTCGTGGTGCTCGACACGGTGCAGCCGAAGGCGCCCGCGACCGGGGGCGACGGCGGCAGCACGAACGCCGCCGAGACGCCCGTGAGCACGCCCGAGGCGCCCGCGTCCGAGGTGCCGGGCAAGAAGCCGGACCTGAAGATCCCGACCGCCGAACTGCCGGGCGGCCCCGCCTTCTCGGAGGACGGCGTCGGCACGTTCAAGGTGGTCGGCGGCAGCGGGCCCAGGGTCGGCGAGGGCAACGCGCCGAAGTTCCGCAAGTACGCGATCGCCATCGAGGACGGCGTGAAGCCGTCCGACTACAACGACGACGCGGCCGCGTTCGCGCGCACGGTCGAGGGGATCCTGTCCGACCCGCGCAGCTGGGTCGGCACCAAGCAGGTCGCGCTGCAGCGGGTCGAGGCCAACCAGAACCCGGACTTCTTCGTGGCGCTCACCACCACGAAGACCACGCACACGCTCTGCGGCAAGGAGATCCCGTTCGAGACCTCCTGCTTCAACCCCGGTCAGAAGCGCGTGATCATCAACGTCGCCCGCTGGGTGCGCGGTGCCATGGTCTACGGCTCCGACCTGGCCGGATACCGGACCTACGTGATCAACCACGAGGTCGGGCACGCCCTCGGCAGCGGCCACGCGGCCTGCGCGGAGAACGGCGCGCCGGCCCCCGTGATGATGCAGCAGACGTTCGGCGTCTCGAACGACTTCGTCTCGCAGCTCAACGCCGGGCAGGACGTGGTGCCGGCCGACGGCAAGGTGTGCACGCCGAACGCGTTTCCCGCAGGCTGAGACAGCTTTCCAACCGGGAAGAGTCGAGGCAGGGTAGACGTTGTCTCGGATACGGAGACATTCGTCGAGGAGGACCAGCATGGCGCTTCCGCCGCTCGTTGAGCCAGCCGCGGAGCTGACCAAGGAAGAAGTCGCGCGCTACAGCCGCCACTTGATCATCCCGGACGTCGGGGTGGACGGGCAGAAGCGGCTGAAGAACGCGAAGGTGCTCGTCGTCGGCGCGGGCGGCCTGGGCAGCCCGGCACTGCTGTACCTGGCCGCGGCCGGGGTCGGCACGCTCGGCGTCGTGGACTTCGACGTCGTGGACGAGTCGAACCTGCAGCGCCAGGTGATCCACGGCCAGTCCGACGTCGGCCGCCCGAAGGCGGAGTCCGCCAGGGACTCGGTCGCCGAGATCAACCCGTTCGTCAAGGTGAACCTGCACCAGACGCACCTCAACTCCGAGAACGCGCTGGAGATCTTCCGCGACTACGACCTGATCCTCGACGGCACCGACAACTTCGCCACCAGGTACCTGGTGAACGACGCCGCGGTGCTGCTGGGCAAGCCGTACGTGTGGGGTTCGATCTTCCGGTTCGAGGGCCAGGTCAGCGTCTTCTGGGAGGACGCCCCGAACGGCCAGGGCCTCAACTACCGCGACCTCTACCCGGAGCCGCCGCCTCCCGGCATGGTCCCGTCGTGCGCCGAGGGCGGCGTGCTGGGCGTGCTGTGCGCGTCGATCGGCTCGATCATGGTGACCGAGGCGATCAAGCTGCTCACGGGCATCGGCGACCCGCTGCTGGGCCGTTTGATGGTCTACGACGCGCTGGAGATGTCGTACCGGACCATCAAGATCCGCAAGGACCCCGAGTCCCCGAAGATCACCGAGCTGATCGACTACGAGGCGTTCTGCGGTGTCGTGTCCACGGACGCGCAGCAGGCGGCCGCGGGCAACACGATCACGCCGCTCGAGCTCAAGCACAAGCAGGAGTCCGGTGAGGACTTCCTGCTGGTGGACGTGCGCGAGCCGCACGAGTACGAGATCGTCAAGATCCCGGGCTCGGTGCTGATCCCGAAGGACAAGATCCTCTCGGGCGAGGCGTTCTCGGAGCTGCCGCAGGACAAGCCGCTGGTGCTGCACTGCAAGTCCGGTGCCCGTTCCGCGGAGGCGCTCGCGGCGCTGCACAAGGCGGGCTTCAAGGACGCCGTGCACGTCGGTGGCGGCGTGCTGGCGTGGGCCCGCGAGGTGGACCCGAGCCTGCCGACGTACTAACGGCGATGGGTGCTTTCGGAGGCTTTCGGCCCCGAAAGCACCCATCACTCGTTCGGCTTTTCGGGTGGCGGCGCGAATCACGCCGTGCCGTGATCCACCACCCGGACGGTCTAAGCAGGTAGCGTGCCCGACCGTGACCCGGTCCCCCGAACCGCCCCCAGCGCACGTGCGTGCGGCGTTCGGGGCACGTGACGCCGAGCCAGAGCTCATCGACGGCGGCCCCGCCTGGCGGTGCGGCGACGCCACGATCCGGCCCGCGCCCAAGCCCGCCGAGGCCACCTGGATCGCCAAGACCCTCGACGGCCTCGACGTGCACCACCTGCGCATCGGCAGGCCGCTCAGATCGACCGACGGCCGGTACGTCGTCGGCGGCTGGTCCGCCACCAAGTTCCTCGCCGGCCGGGCCGAGGCGCGCCACGACGAGGTCATCGCCGTCGCGCAGCGCCTGCACCAGGCCACGGCCGAGCTCGCAAAGCCACGGTTCCTCGAAACCCGCACGGACGTGTTCGCCGTCGCCGACCGCAAGGCGTGGGGCGAGGAGGACGTGCCGCTGGAGGCCGACCTCGGCGGACGGCTGTTCGAGCTGCTGAAGGAACGGCGGAAGCCGCTCAACCTCAAGCCGCAGGTCGTGCACGGAGACCTGTTCGGCAACGTGCTGTTCGCGGGCAACGCGCCGCCGGCCGTCATCGACTTCACCGCGTACTGGCGCCCCGCCGAGTGGGCCGCGGCCGTGGTCGCGGTGGACGCCGTCGCGTGGGGCGGCGCGGACTCCGGGCTGTTCCACCGCTGGAGCCACCAGGCCGAGTGGGAGCAGGCGCTGCTGCGCGCGATGCTGTTCCGCCTGGCCGTGCACGCGTTGCACCCGTTGTCGACGCCACAGTCCTTCGCCGGTCTGGAACGTGCTGCTCACCACGTCACGTCCCTGCTCTGAGCGGGCCAATTAGCAGGTACGAAACATTGCGGAGCATCGGGTTAACGCGCGCTTCCTAGCGTCAGCGGCGTGACCCATTGCCCCTACTGCGCGCTGCAGTGCTCCATGAGCGTCATCGACGGCCAGGTGACACCTGGCCCCGGTGGGCTGTGCCAGAAGGGCTGGACGGCGGGCGAGCTGCTGCGCCATCCCGGCCGGCTCACCACGCCGTTGCTGCACGGCCGGCCCGTGTCGTGGGACGAGGCGCTGGACTTCGTGGCGTCGCGGATCTCCTCGTACGAGCCCGACGAGGTCGCCGTGTTCGGCGGTGGCGGGCTGACGAACGAAAAGGCTTACGCGCTCGGGAAGTTCGCGCGCGTGGCGTTGAAGACCTCGCAGATCGACTACAACGGCCGGTTCTGCATGTCGTCCGCCGCGGCCGCGGGCAACAAGGCGTTCGGGCTGGACCGCGGGCTGCCGTTCCCGTTGACGGACCTGCGTTCCGCGGACACCGTGCTGCTGGCGGGCTCCAACCCCGCCGAGACGATGCCGCCGTTCCTGCGGCACCTGGAGGGCGCGCGGCTGATCGTCATCGACCCGCGCCGCACACCCACCGCCGAACGCGCGACGCTGCACCTGCAACCCGCGCCGGGCACGGACCTGGCTCTGGCACTGGGACTGCTGCACACGGCGGTCATCGAGGGCGTGATCGACAAGGAGTACATCACCTCGCGCACCACGGGTTTCGACGACGCGTGGCGGGTGGCGGCGCAGTGGTGGCCCGAGCAGACCGAACGCGTCACCGGTGTGTCCGCCGCCGATCAACGCGCCGCCGTGCACATGCTGGCCGGGCGGTCGTACGTGCTGACCGGGCGCGGCACCGAGCAGCACGCGTCCGGCACCGACACCGTCTCGGCGTGGATCAACCTGGCGCTGGCGCTGGGACTTCCCGGGCGCGCGGGTTCCGGGTACGGCTGCCTGACGGGGCAGGGCAACGGCCAGGGCGGGCGTGAGCACGGGCAGAAGGCCGACCAGCTGCCCGGCTACCGCAAGATCGACGATCCCGTGGCACGGCGGCACATCATGGACGTCTGGGGCGTGTCGGAGCTGCCCGGACCAGGTCGCAGCGCCTACGAGCTGCTGGTCGCCGAGGACATCAGGGCGATGCTCGTGTTCGGCAGCAACCCGGTGGTGTCGGCGCCGCGTGCGTCCGGCGTCCAGGACCGGTTGAAGGCGCTGGACCTGTTGGTGGTGGCGGACTTCGTGATGTCCGAGACCGCCGCGATGGCCGACGTCGTGTTCCCGGTGACGCAGTGGGCCGAGGAGGACGGCACCATGACCAACCTCGAAGGCCGGATCATCCGGCGCCGCAAGGCACTTGACCCACCTCCCGGTGTGCGCAGCGACCTGGAGCTGTTGCACGGCCTGGCTTCCCGGCTCGGCGTGGGCGAGAAGTTCCCGGTGAAACCCGTCGAGGTCTTCGAGGAACTGCGCTGCGCGTCCGCCGGCGGGCTCTCCGACTACTCCGGCATCACCTACGAGCGCCTCGAATCCGAGCAGCTGCACTGGCCGGTTCCCTCGGTGGACCACCCCGGCACACCACGGCTCTTCCTCGACCGGTTCGCGCACGCCGACGGCCTGGCGCGGTTCGTCCCGGTCGACCACCGCGGCCCCGCCGAACCGCCCGACGCCGAGTTCCCGTTGCAGGCCACCACCGGACGCGTGTTGCAGCACTACCAGTCGGGCGCGCAGACACGACTCGTCGGCGAGCTGGTGGCCGCCGTTCCCGAGATGTACGTGGAGGTCCACCCGGACACGGCGGTGCGCGCGGGCCTCGTGGCCGGTGCCCCGGCCCACGTCGTGTCGCGGCGCGGAACGGTGACCGCGGTCGTCCGGTGCGTGCCGAGCATGCGTCCCGACGCGGTGTTCCTGCCGTTCCACTTCCCCGGTGACGGCCGGGCGAACCTGCTCACCAACCCCGCGCTCGATCCCACGAGCCGGATGCCCGAGTTCAAGGTCTGCGCTGTGCGATTGGAGCCGGCATGAGGCGAGTCGTGATCGTCGGGTACGGCATGGCAGGGGCACGGCTGGCGGACGAACTGCGCCGCCGCGACCCGGACGTGTCGGTGACGGTGGTGGGCGCCGAGCCGCACGCCGCGTACAACCGGGTGCTGCTGTCGACGGTGGTGGCGGGGACGATGACGCCGGAGTCGACGCGGCTGCACGACGAGAGGTGGGCGGCGGAGCACGACGTCGACCTGCGGGTGGGGTGTGCGGTGCTGGAGATCGACCGCGCCGCACGAGCGGTGAAGCTCGACTCCGGTGACTCCATCCCTTACGACGCACTGGTCCTCGCCACCGGCAGCACCCCCTGGGTCCCGCCCGCCGAAGGCCTCCTCGAAGACGGGAAACTCGCCCCCGGAGTCGTCGCCTTCCGCACCCTCGACGACTGCGCCGAGATCGAGGCGAAAGCCCACCGGGGCGCACCTGTCATCGTCCTCGGCGGCGGCCTGCTCGGCATCGAGGCCGCACGTGGCCTGGCCGGGCGCGGCTGCCTCGTCACCGTCGTGCACCCCGTCGGCCACCTGATGGAACGCCAGCTCGACCCCGGTGCCGGCAGCGTCCTCGCCCGCACCCTCGGTGGCCTCGGCATCGAGTTCCGGCTGAACGCCATGGCCGCCAAGTACCTCCCCGGTGACGGCCTGATCCTCGACGACGGCAGCCACGTGCCCGCCGAGCTCGTCGTGGTCTCCGCAGGTGTGCGCGCCGAGACGTCGTTGGCGGTGAAAGCTGGTCTGACGGTCGATCGCGGCATCGTCGTGGACGACGCGTTGCGCACCAGCGACCCGCGCGTCCACGCGATCGGCGACTGCGCCCAGCACCCCGGCACCGTGTCGGGCCTGGTGCAGCCCGCGTGGGACCAGGCCGCCGTGCTCGCCGACCGTCTGACCGGCGCGAACCCCGCCGCCCGTTACCGGGGGACGTCCGTCGTCACGCGGTTGAAGGCGCGGGACGTGGACCTGGCGGCGCTGGGGGACGTGCACACCGACGTCGACTGCCCCGACTCGGAGGTCCTGTGCTTCCAGGAACCCTCGCGCGGCCGGTACGCCAAGCTCGTGCTGCGCGACGACCGG
The DNA here is from genome assembly GCF_042721515.1 of Lentzea sp. NPDC058436. Classification (NCBI taxonomy): domain Bacteria; kingdom Bacillati; phylum Actinomycetota; class Actinomycetes; order Pseudonocardiales; family Pseudonocardiaceae; genus Lentzea; species Lentzea sp. NPDC058436. The sequence goes on along the minus strand of NZ_JBHXLF010000003.1, from coordinate 119,283 downwards.
GTGGCGGGCGCGATCGTGCTCGGCGCGCCGGACGCGGCCGCCACGATCACCCAGCTCTACGACCGCGGCATCCCCGCGCCGACCGACCGGCTCGCGCTGCTGCTCGGACGGGCGTTGCCCGCGGAGGCCGCGTCGCCGGCCGACCTGCCGTCCAGCGCGGTGATCTGCCGCTGCAACACCGTCTCCAAAGGACAGATCGTGTCGGCCTGGCGGGCGGGTGCGGAGTCGTTGCCGCAGCTCGCGGAGGCCACGCGGGCGACCACCGGCTGTGGTGGGTGCAAGGACGCGGTGTGCGGGCTGCTCGACTGGCTCGGGGCCTCACAGCCGGCCTCTGCGTGATGTGCGGCGGAGTTGCCTCCGCCGTCACGGGCCAGAACCCCTTGGTAATGCGCGGTTCCTAGTTTCTTCGGCAGTCGCCGAACCCTTGTGGAGGACGTTCATGAGCTGGATCGACCACTGGGAGCCGGAGAAGCCCGAGTTCTGGGAGTCCACCGGCAAGCGGATCGCCCGCAAGAACCTCGCGCTGAGCATCTTCGCGGAGAACCTCGGGTTCAGCGTGTGGGTGCTGATGAGCATCGTGGTGGTAAGCCTCGGTTCCGTCGGCTTCGACTTCAGCGTCGGTGAGCAGTTCTGGCTGCTGATCGTGCCGAACCTGGTCGGCGCGGTGCTGCGGGTGCCGTACACGTTCGCGGTGCCCAAGTTCGGCGGGAGGCTGTGGACGACGATCAGCGCCGGGTTGCTGCTGATCCCGTGCACGATGCTCGCCTACGCCGTGTCGACGCCGGGCACGCCGTTCTGGTTCTTCCTGCTCACCTCGGCCGCGATGGGCCTGGGCGGCGGCAACTTCTCGTCCTCGATGGCGAACATCTCGTTCTTCTACCCGGAGGGCAAGAAGGGCCTGGCGCTCGGCATGAACGCGGCCGGCGGCAACCTCGGCGTCGCGATCACGCAGCTCGTCGTGCCGTTCGTGATCACCCTCGGCACCGGGATCAACCTGGCCTACGCGGCGCTGATTTGGATGCCGTTCATCGTGGTTGCGACGGCCTTCGCGTGGTTCTTCATGAACAGCCTGACGCAGGCAAAGCCTGACGGGCAGTCGTACAAGCTCGCGCTGTCCAACCAGCACACGTGGGTGATGTCGTTCCTGTACATCGGCACGTTCGGGTCGTTCATCGGGTACTCGTTCGCGTTCCCGTCGCTGATCAAGCTGAGCTTCGTGGACTACAAGGGCTGGGTGGCGCTGGCGTTCCTCGGCGCGCTGATCGGGTCGATCGCCCGTCCGTTCGGCGGCTGGCTGGCCGACCGGGTCGGTGGTGCGAAGGTGACGCTCTGGACGTTCCTCGGGCTCGCGGCAGGCACGCTCGGCGTGATCGTCAGCGTGGACACCAAGAACTTCGCGCTGTTCTTCGGCTCGTTCATCGCGCTGTTCGTGCTGGCGGGCGTGGGCAACGGCTCGACGTACCGGATGATCCCGGCGATCTTCCGCACCCAGTCCGACGACGACAAGTCCGCCAAGCGCCAGGCCGCCGCCGTGGTCGGCATCGCGGGCGCGATCGGCGCGGCCGGCGGGGTGCTGGTGAACCTGGTCTTCAAGTTCTCGCTGGAGGGCTCGAAGACCCTGACGCCCGCGCTGACCGCGATCCTCGTCTTCTACGGGCTGTGCCTCGGTACGACGTGGTGGTTCTACCTGCGGCGCAACGTGTTCGCCGAACGGCCGTCGCTCGCCTACGCCGGCGTGTGACGCACACCGCTTGATCTGCGAAGAGAGTTTCCTTTAACACCCGCGCAATGTGGCGGACCTGGGGATGACACGCCGCCCGGTGAGCATACCGGGCGAAGGAGGGATACCCGATGACCCAGACATTGGTCGTGATCGGCAACGGCATGGTCGGCCACCGGCTCGTCGAGATCCTCCGTGACTCGTCCTGGCGGATCGTGGTGTTCGGCGAGGAGAACCGCCCCGCCTACGACCGGGTCGCGCTGTCGTCCTATGTGGACACCTGGACCTCCGCCGACCTGGAGCTGCCCGCGCTGACGGGCTGCGAGCTCCGCCTCGGCGAGAAGGCCGTGTCGGTGGACCGCGAACGCCGGGTCGTGGTGGGTGAGTCGGGTGTCGAGGTGTCCTACGACGCCCTGGTGCTGGCCACGGGTTCGGTGCCGTTCGTGCCGCCAGTGCCCGGCCGCGACCTGCCTGGCTGCCACGTCTACCGGACGATCGACGACCTGGACGACATCCGGGCGACGGTCGAGGCGGCCTCGCGTCCCGGCAGGCGGTCCGGCATGGTGCTGGGCGGCGGCCTGCTGGGGCTGGAGGCTGCCAACGCGTTGCGCGGCATGGGAATCTCGCCGCACGTCGTGGAGCTCGCGCCGCGGCTGATGCCGATCCAGGTGGACGACGGTGGCGCCGGGCTGCTGAAGCGGCTGGTCGAGAAGCTCGACCTGACCGTGCACACCGGGACGTCCGCCTCCTCGATCGAACGCGACGGGTCGCGGCTGATCGCGAAGCTCGCCTCCGGCCTGGAACTGGACCTCGACGTGGTGGTGTTCAGCGCCGGCATCCGGCCGCGCACCGACCTCGACCTGGGGCTTCCGCTGGGCCCGCGCGGGGGTTACCTGGTCGACGCGGCCTGCCGGACGGCCGACCCGCACGTGTTCGCGATCGGTGAGTGCGCCGCTGTCGAGGGCGTTACCTACGGTCTCGTCGCTCCTGGTTACTCGATGGCCGAGGTGGTCGCTGACCAGCTTTCCGGTGGTGCGCGGGTGTTCCCCGGCGCCGACGTGTCGACGAAGCTCAAGCTGCTCGGCGTGGACGTGGCGTCGTTCGGCGACGCGCACGCCGTGACCGAGGGCGCGCTGGAAGTCGTCGTGAACAACGCCGTCGCCGGCACCTACAGCAAGCTCGTGGTGTCGGACGACGCCCGCATCCTGCTGGGCGGCGTGCTCGTCGGTGACGCGTCGTCGTACCTGTCGCTACGACCGTTGGTGGGCAAGGAGGTTCCGGCCGCTCTCCTGCAGCCCGGCGGAGCCGTGGACGTCGAGATGCCCGCCGACGCGCAGGTGTGCTCGTGCCACGCGGTGACCAAGCAGACGATCACGGACGCGATCGGGTCCGGGGTGGCGTGCGACGTCGCCGAGCTGAAGGCGTGCACCAAGGCCGGCACCGGTTGTGGTTCGTGCGTGCCGATGCTCAAGAAGCTGTTGTCCGAGTGCGGTGTCGAGCAGTCCAAGGCGTTGTGCGAGCACTTCACGCACTCCCGCGCGGAGCTGTTCGAGATCGTCCAGGCCACGCGCGTCACGACGTTCTCCGAGCTGATCTCGAAGCACGGCAGCGGACGCGGCTGCGACATCTGCAAGCCCGCCGTGGCGTCGATCCTGGCGTCGCTGGGCAACGGGCACATCCTCGGCACCGAGCAGGTGTCGTTGCAGGACACCAACGACAGGTTCCTGGCGAACCTGCAGCGCAACGGCACCTACTCGGTCGTGCCGCGCATCCCCGGCGGCGAGATCACGCCGGAGAAGCTGATCGTCATCGGTGAGGTGGCCCGCGACTACGGGCTCTACACCAAGATCACCGGTGGCCAGCGCATCGACCTGTTCGGCGCGACCGTCGACCAGCTGCCCGAGATCTGGCGCAGGCTCGTCGACGCCGGGTTCGAGTCCGGGCACGCGTACGGCAAGTCGTTGCGCACGGTGAAGTCCTGCGTCGGCACGACCTGGTGCCGTTACGGCGTGCAGGACTCCGTCGGCCTGGCGATCGAGCTGGAACTGCGCTACCGGGGGCTGCGGTCGCCGCACAAGCTCAAGTCGGCTGTGTCCGGTTGTGCTCGTGAGTGTGCGGAAGCGCGCGGCAAGGACTTCGGCGTGATCGCCACCGAGAACGGCTGGAACCTCTACGTGGGCGGCAACGGCGGCTTCACGCCCCGTCACGCCGACCTCCTCGTGTCCGATGTGGACACCGAGCAGCTGATCCGCGTGATCGACCGGTTCCTGATGTTCTACATCCGCACGGCCGACCGCCTGCAGCGCACCTCGGCGTGGCTGGAGGGGCTCGACGGCGGGCTCGACCACGTGCGCGAGGTCGTCGTGGACGACAAGCTCGGCATCTGCGCCGACCTGGAGGCCGCGATGGCGTCGCACGTCTCCGACTACGCCGACGAGTGGCGCGGTGTGCTGGAGGACCCGGAGAAGCTGGCGCGCTTCACGTCGTTCGTGAACGCGCCGGGCACCCCCGACCCCACGATCTCGTTCCGCGCTGAACGCGGTCAGCGCGTCCCCGTGTCCCTGGGCATCCCGGAGGTCGTCAGGTGATCGTCTGTGACTTCGACGTGTTGAGGCCGGAACAGGGCGTCGCGGCGTTGCTGCCCGACGGCTCGCAGGTGGCGGTGTTCCTGACCGCCGACGGCTCGTTGCACGCACTGGACAACATCGACCCGTTCAGCGGCGCCGCGGTGCTGTCGCGCGGCATCGTGGGCGACCGCGGCGGCGTGCCCGTCGTGGTGTCACCGGTCTACAAGCAGGCGTTCGAACTGGCGACCGGCAAGTGCCTGGACCAGCCGGACGTGTCCGTCGCCGTGCACAACGTGCGCGTGCGCGACGGTGTCGTGGAGCTGACATGACGGGCCCGCTGGCGGGCTTCACCATCGGTGTCACCGCGGCCCGCCGCGCGGACGAGCTCATCGCCCTGCTGGAACGCAAGGGCGCCTCCGTGCTGCACGGACCGGCGCTGCGGATAGTGCCCCTGCCCGACGACGCGACCCTGCACGCCGCGACGCTGGAACTGGTGTCGTCGCCCGTCGACGTGGTCGTCGCCACGACCGCGATCGGCTTTCGCGGGTGGTTCGAGGCGGCGGAGGGGTGGGGACTCGCTTCGCGGTTGCACCGCGCTCTGGAAGGTGCGGTGGTGCTGCCGCGCGGGCCCAAGGCGAAGGGGGCGGTGCGGGCGGCCGGTCTGACGGAGACGTGGTCGCCCTCGTCCGAGTCGAACGCCGAGTTGTTGCAGTACCTGCTGCGGATGGGTGTCGCCGGCAAGCGCGTCGCCGTTCAGCTGCACGGGGAACCGTTGCCGGACTTCGTGAACACGCTTGCTGCTGCTGGGGCCGATGTCGTCGAGATCCCCGTGTACCGGTGGGAGCCGCCTGCTGATCTGGGGCCGTTGCAGCGGTTGATCGACGCTGTGGTGGCTGGGTCTGTGGACGCGCTGACGTTCACCTCGGCGCCTGCGGCTGCTTCGGTGTTGCGCACTGCGCCGGATTTCGGTGCTCTGGTTGCCTGTTTGCGGCGGGATGTGTTGGTGGTCGGGGTGGGGGCCATCACCGCCGGGCCGTTGGTTGCTGCCGGGATTCCGGTGGTGCAGCCTGCTCGGTCGCGGATCGGGTCGATGGTGCGGGAGTTGGCTCTGGAGCTGCCTTCGCGCGCGTTGCGGTTGCGGATCGCTTCTCGTGACATGGAGATGCGGGCTCAGGCCGTGCTGATCGACGGGGAGCTTCGGCCCGTCGCGCCGGCGCCTATGGCCGTGTTGCGGACGCTTGTCGCGGCTCGTGGGCGTGTGGTGTCTCGGCAGGACCTGTTGGCCGCCTTGCCTTCCGGCGGTGAGGAACATGCGGTGGAGACGGCGATCGGGCGGTTGCGGACTGCTCTGGGGTCGCCGCAGATGGTGTGCACCGTGGTGAAGCGCGGGTACCGGCTGGCGATGGAGCCCGCATGAAACTGGTGTTGGCTTTCCACGGGACTCGTGATCCGCGTGGGCTTGAGGTGTGTTCGTCGATTGCTTCTGCTGTTGCTGCTTCTGTGGACGTGCCTGTGGTGGTCGGTTATGCCGATGTGGTGCAGCCGGATGTTCGGTCCGTTGTGGACGGACCTTGTGTGGTGGTGCCGGTGTTCCTGGCCGCCGGGTATCACGTTCGTGTGGACATTCCCGCGCAGATCGGTGGCCGGGACGGTGTGGTGCTGACGCCGCCCTTGGGGCTGGACGCGGTGCCGGCCGTGCTCGACCGGTTGCGGGAGGCAGGTGTCCGCCGCGGTGATGCAGTCGTGCTTGCCGCGGCGGGATCTTCTGATGCGCGGGCGTTGGCGACCGTGCGGCGGGCGGCTGCGCTGGTGGGCGCGTCGGCTGTCGGGTACGTGGCTACCGCGACGCCCCGCGTGGCTGATGTCGTGCGATCGCTGCGGGGGCGCCGGGTGGCCGTCGCCTCGTGGCTCCTGGCACCGGGGGCATTCCACGGGGTGCTGGCCGGGTGCGGTGCGGACGTCGTGTCCGAACCGGTTGGGGCGCATCCTCTTGTGGTCGATGCTTTGTTGCGCAGGTACTACTCGGCTCGGAGGGTGTTGCAGCGGTCAGCTTGAGGTGGGGTGGTCGAGTTCTGCTGGTGCCGGTTTGGTGGGTTGGTCGCGTTCCAGCGGGGTTGGTCGCGTTTGTGGGGTCGGGTCGCCTTGCGAGGGTTCTTGCGGGGGTCTTGACGATTTTGTGTGTGCGATTGGGGCTTGACCTTGAGCCTCTGGCGGGGTGCTGGGACGGCCGGAAAAGGCCGGGCTGAAAAGCGCCCGGCCGTGCCCGAAGGGGTAGCACCCCGCCCCTCAAGGTCAAGCCCCAATCGCCCTGGTTGGTGTGCACCGCTACCCATCGCCTCATAGTTCAGACGGCTCGCTGCGCATCGCCACGCCAGGCTGCATGCGTGGTCGGCTTGCGTTGCTGGCTGTCCGGTTGGCACCGCGCGCCGGGTTTGCGTGCGTGCTCGCTTGGGAGGGCGAGTGCGGTTGACACCACGCGCCGAGCCTGCGTGCGCGGTCACCTTGTGGGGGCGAGTGCGGTTGGCACCGCGCGCCGGGTTTGCGTGCGCGGTCACCTTGTGGGGGCGAGTGCGGTTGACACCACGCGCCGAGCCTGCGTGCGCGGTCACCTTGTGGGGGCGAGTGCGGTTGGCACCACGCGCCGGGCTTGCGTGCGTGGTCGTGTTGGGTGGGCGACTGCGGTTGGCACCGCGCGCCAGGCCTGCATGCGTGGTCGTGCTGGGTGGGCATGTGCGGTTAGCATCGCGCGCCGGGCTTGCGTGCGTGGTCGTGTTGGGTGGCGAGTGCGGTTGGCACCACCGACCGCCTTGCACGCTGCGAGCGCCGGGCCTGCCGCCTCGCTCGGCCCGCCCCCCCGCAGCCGTGCCCGCTACCAGAGGCCGGGCGGCTCGGCGGGCTCGCCCTTGCGGGCGTCCTCCCAGCGGTACTCCCGCAGGTCCACCTTGCCGTCGAGGTTCGGCACACCCTCCTCGTGCAGCATCTGCAGTTGGGTGTCGCGCAGGTGTGGGGCGCAGGTGCCGTCGGCCTTGAGGACTCGTTGCCACGGCAGGTCGTGGCCGTCCTCGTTGAGGATGCGGCCGACCAGCCGCGGTGACGGGGCCTTCGCGAGATCCGCGATGTCGCCGTACGTCGCGACTCGTCCGCGGGGGATGGCCTTGATGAACTCGCGGACTCGCTCGTGGATCTCCTCGTCCATCCCCCGAGTCTAGTCAGATCGTCCTCGACCACTGGGCGACCACCGCGTGGTAGTCGGGGGCGGTCGGGGCGTAGTTGATGGAGTGGCCGTAGCCGTTGAGGACATAGGTGTCGAGGCGGCTGGTCGTTGGGAAGAACGGGGCCTCGTCGGCCTTGAGGGCGGCGGCGGAGGAGCAGTCGCTGCCCATCAGGGGGACGCCCGCGCTGCAGAAGTGGGTGTCGTTGCCCACGACCACGAGGACCGGCACGGTGATGTTGCGGGAGATCGGGATCACCACCGTGTTCAACAGGATCGTGTCGACGGCCTCGGTCGCGGCGAAGACGGTTTTGGTCGACTCGTCGAACGAGATCGAGCCCGGGACGAGCGGGCCCGGTTTGTGGAACGCGTTGTAGCGGGTGTTCGGGGCCGTGGTGAGGTAGCCCGCGTCCAGGCCTGCCGGGATCATGTTGGCGAGCACCGGGACGACGGTTATGTAGTTCATCTTGTGCGTGAAGCCCGTTACCAGGACGCCGTCCACGTCGCGGTAGGTGCCCGCCTCGATCATCGCCATCGCCGAGCCGATGGAGTGGCCCGCGACGATCACCTTGGTGAAGCGCGGTTTCAGGGTGGTGATGACCTGGTGCACGGCGCTGGCCTGGGTGGAGGCGGTGACCAGGACGCTCAGCGGTTTGGTGCTCTTGCCGGTGCCGAGGCGGTCGAGTGCGAGGGTGGCGAAGCCTGCCCTGTTCTGGGCCTGCGTGAACGAGTGGGTGGACGGGTCGAAGCCCACGTCCCAGTACGTGCGGTCGTAGGTGCCGCCGGGGATCAGGACCTGCACCGTCTTGGCGCCGGTGGGGACGCACAGTCTGCCCGCGATGGTCTCCTGCGTGGTCACCAGCGGGGTGAGGCCGATCCGCACCGGGTAGGTGACGTCCTGGCAGGTGGTGGCCGCCGCGGCGGGCAGTGGGGCTAACAGGGTTCCGGTGGCGATCAGCGCCGCGGCGCACAGCCGGCGGAAACGCATGAGGGGACTACCTTCCAGCTAGTTGCGGGGGACGGCCTTCATGAGCAGGCCGTTCGGGTACGGCGCCGACGTGAACTTCACGCGCGCCGGACGGGTGGGGACCAGGCGCCAGCTCCTCGCGATGGTCGCGAGGGTGATGACGAGCTCGGTCTGCGCGAACGTGTTGCCGAGGCACTGGCGGTTGCCGCCGCCGAACGGGACGAACGCGCCGCGCGGCAGGCTCGCGGTGAACTCCGGGGTCCAGCGGTCTGGCCAGAAGCGTTCGGGGGACGGGAAGTTGCGCTCGTCGTGGTGCAGCGCGTGCGGGCTGACGATCACCTCGGCGCCCGCGGGGAGGGTGGCGTCGCCGAGTTGGACCTCGGTCAGCGTGCGGCGCATGACGAACCAGATCGGGTACATGCGCAGGGTTTCCCGCACGACCTGAGATGTGTAGGTGAGTGAGGCGACGTCGGCGAACGTCACCTCGCGGTCGCCCACGACCGTGTCGACCTCGGCGTGCAACCGGCGTTCGACCTCGGGGTCGTTGCCGACCTCGTAGAGCGCCCAGGCCAGTGCGATCGCGGTGGTCTCGATACCTGCGGTGAGCAGGGTCAGGACCTCGTCGTACACCTGCTCGTCGGTCATGCCCGTGCCGTCCTCGCGTGCCAGCAGCAGCGTGGAGAGGACGTCGCCGGTGTCGGTGCCGTTCGCGTGCCAGCTCTCGATCACTTGCAGCACAACGGTTTTCATGCGGGCGATGGCCATGTCGAACTCCCTGTTGCCCGGCAGCGGGAGCCGTTCGACGAACGACGGGGAGAGCGCGCGGATCATCCCCTGCTGGATGACCGTGAAGATGGACCGGCGGACCTCCGCGACGGCGAGCTTGCCGATCTCCGTCGAGAAGAGCGTCTCGCCGACGATCGTGACCGCGAGCTCCTGCATGTCGTTCTCGACGACTCGGATCTCACCGGGGCGCCACCGCGCAGCCAGCGAAGCAGCAGCACGAGCCATCGTCGAGGCATAGGCTTCAATCCGTTCACGGTGGAACGCGGGCTGCATCAGCCGGCGTTGGCGCAGGTGGTGTTCGCCGTTCGACAGCAGCAGTCCCGTGCCCAGGTACGGCTGGAACTTGTCGAACAGGGCGCCCTTGCGGAACTTCGACCCTTGCGAGACAAGAACTTCGTGAGTCAGCGAAGGACTGGTGACGAAGTGCGCGTGCAGCGGGCCGAGGTCGAGACGCACCACGTCACCGCGTTCGTGCAGAGCGTCGGTGAACCTGGCGCGCCGCGTGAGCATCGCCGGGGTGTGTCCTAACAACGGCCATCGGTGGGGAGCCACCGGGACGGGCATCCGGACTCCTGAGGAGTTGGGCCGAATGGGGATGGACCACCCTAGGAGCCGTTTGGGCGAAGACGACAGTGCCTGAACGGGTGGTTCGGCATCACTCTGATGGTTCAGTGCGCGCGCCGCCCGGGTGACTAAGCTCGTGCGTCTTCCCCGTAGCGCCACGAAGACCGAAGAGGTGTTCCCCGTGGCAGAGACCCAGAACTGGGTTCCGACAGGTATCGACACGAACGTCCCGAGCATGGCGCGCGTCTACGACTACATCCTCGGCGGCGCCCACAACTTCGCCGCCGACCGGCAGGTCGGCTCCCAGATCGAGAAGCTGGTGCCCGGACTGCCCAGCGTCGCCAGACTCAACCGGCGGTTCCTCGGCCGTGCGGTGAACTTCCTGGCAGACCAGGGGATTCGCCAGTTCCTCGACATCGGATCAGGCATCCCGACCGTCTCGAACGTGCACGAGGTCGCGCAGGAACGCGACCCGGCCGCGCGCGTCGTCTACGTCGACAAGGACCCGGTCGCCGTCGCGCACAGCCGATTGATGTTGTCCGACAACGACAACGCCGCCATCGTGCAGGCCGACATGCGCGACCCGGAGATCGTGCTGTCGAGTCCTGAGGTCGCGAGGTTGCTGCGCCTCGACGAACCGGTCGGGCTGTTGATGCTGCTCATGATGCACTGGGTGCCCGACGAGGACGGCCCGGAGAAGCTCGTCGCCCACTACCGCGACGCGCTGCCCGCCGGCAGTTTCCTCGTCATGACGCACGTGGCCAAGGACCAGATCGACGACAACGTCGGACAGGCCGCCGCGGTGGTCAACCGCAGCAGGAGCGCCGACCAGATGCACATGCGCACGCACGACCAGGTCAGCGCGTTGTTCGACGGGTTCGCGCTGGTGGAGCCCGGTCTGGTCGGCTGCGGGGAGTGGCGCCCGGACGGACCTGGGGACTTCGCTGACGAGGCGTCCATGAACATGTTCTTGTACGCTGGGGTCGGTCGTAAGGACTAAAACCACGCTGTAGTGTCGGAGGATCACACGGTTGGCGCAATGGGCGCCGACTACCGGTAGGTAAACTCCCGGACACTCTCCAACCCATACAGGGCAACGGGAATGACGAAACCAAGCCGAAGACCCGATGCCGCTCCACCCGCGGACACCGCCGCCGTCCGCGCGCGAGAAGCCTTGTCGCGCAAGTGGAGCTACCTGCTCAGCAGCGTCGTTGTGGTCGCTCTGAGCAGGGAGGAGCTGGACGCCGAACTGGGCGCCCAGCTCGACGCATTGTGCGCGGCGCTGCACGGCGAACCGTTCGACCCTGCTCCTTTCGAGCAGGTCGGCGAACGGCTCGTCGCTCTGGGCTACGTGAACGAGCCCGGCCTCAAGCGCACGGTCGACGTGCTCGGAAAGGGCTTGCTCGCGCTGGCCGAGTTCCGCGCGAGCGACCAGCACACGGTCCGCGTCGTCGGCGGAATCGGGGCGCTGACGTGCGGTTTCACCGCGGCGAGGGCACGCTCGATCCTGGACCAGCAGGAGAGCATGCAGCGCTCGCTGCTCAAGGCCGCCCACGACGCGCAACGCGACCAGCGCCAGAGCGAGGCGAAGTTCGAGGGCATCGCGTCCTCGTCCACCAACGGCGTCCTGATCGTCGGCCTCGACGGCCGCCTCGCCTGGGGCAACGAGTCGATCGGCGCGATCATCGGACGTCAGCCCGAAGCGGGCACCCGTCTCGTCGAGCTTATCGCACCGACCTCGATCGTCGTGTTCCGCGAGATGATGGAACGCGTTCTCTCCGAGCGTGGCGAGTTCGAACGCGAGCCGATGCAGCTGGTGCGCGGTGACGGCGAGTTCGCCAAGGTCACGCTGACGGCGTCACTGCTGCGCGACGACGACGGCAGGGCCAGTCACGTCCTCGTGATGGCGGACGACGACACGGAACTTGCCTTGTTGCAAGGAGAACTGCGCCGCCAGTCGCTGCACGACGTGCTGACGGGCCTGCCGAACAGGCAGTTCTTCACCACGCACCTGGAGACCGTGCTGCGCAGGGCCGACCCCGAGTTCGGCGTGACGATCTTCCACCTCGACCTCGACGCGTTCGGCCTGGTGTGCAACAGCCTCGGCGCACGCGTCGGCGAACACCTGCTCCAGCACGTGGCCCGCAGGCTGCGGGCCGTGATGTCGCACGAGAAGGCCATGGTCGCCCGGTTCGACGGCGACGAGTTCGGCATCGTCGTCGAGAACACGGCCCTCACACCGGACGTCGCCACCACGATGGCGAGCATCAACGCCGACCTCGGCGAACCGACCTATGTGGACGATCACGGCCTCGCGGTCTCGGTGAGCGCGGGCGTGGTGCACCGACCCGCGGCCGACGTCGATCCGGTGGAACTGCTGCGCACCGCGGACCTGGCCCTGCGCCAGGCCAAGCGGGACCGCCGCGGCCAGTGGGAGCTGTTCCACACCAACGAGGACGCCGCCGGACGGCGTGACGCGGCACTGGCCGTCGTGATGCCGGGAGCCTGGGAACAGGGTGACATCGGTGTGGTCTACCGCCCGGTGCGCGACCTGGCGACCGGTGACCTGGCGGGCGTGGAAGCCCTGCTGCACTGGGATCTCTCCGACCGCTGCGCCGCGCTGGCCGACGAGAGCGGTCTCATCCTGCCGATGGGCGAGTGGCTGATCAGGATCGCCGCGGGCCAGGCGCAGTGGTGGCGCCAGCGCGGTGAGCTCGACCAGCAGTTCGGCGTCCGGTTGACGCACCACCAGTCGACCGACGCGGACCTGGTGTCCCGCGTGGCGCAGGTGCTGGAGGAGACCGCGATGCCGGCCGCCAGGCTGACGCTGACCATGCCGGTGGGCGTGCTGGGCGTGGCCGGCGCGGCCGACAACCTGGGCACGCTCGCGGACATGGGCGTGCGCATCGCGCTGGACGACTTCGGACTGGGTCCCCGCGACCTGGCCTGGCTCTCCGAGCTGCCGATCGTGTCCGTGCTGGTGCCGACGGACCTGGTGCGACGCCAGGATCCCCGTTCGGCCGCACTGATCCCGGCCGTGCACGAGCAGGGCGTGAACCTCTGCGTCGACGGCATCGAGACCGCCGAGCAGGCGGCGTGGTGGCACGAACAGGGTGCCGACCTGGCGATCGGCACCCATTACGGCTCTCCGCTCGACGCGGGCGAGTTCCTGCGCAAGCTCACGTGAGTGAACGCGGGTGGCGCTGCCACCCGCGTTCACTCAGCTAGAAGCCGCGCTGCCACCCGACCACTGCCGCGTGGTACTGGTCCGCGGTCCTGGTGTCGAAGTTGAACACGTGCCCGTACCCGTTCACGACGAACCCGTCCACCCGAGGAGCCTTGGGGTAGAACGGCTTCTCCGACCGCACGAGCGCGGAGGCGGACGAGCAGTCGGCACCGAGCGGGGGAGTGCCGCAGAAGTAGTCGGCCGACGTCTGGATGGTCATCACCGGCACGTTGATCAGCGCGCTCACTGGCAGCACGAGGTTCGACATCAACGCGGTGGTGACGAACTCACCCGCCGAGACGACGTCCTTCGTGGACTCGTCGAGGTTGATCACGGCAGGGATGTTCGGTCCTGGCGCGTGGAACATCGTGTAGCGCGTGCCCGGCACCGTCGTCAGGTAGCCGACGTCGAGCCCGCGCAGGCCCAGCTTCGAGTCGAGCGGCGCGGGGATCAGGTTCGTCAGCGCCGGCACGGCCCTGATGTAGTCCCACTGGTGCGTCATGCCGGTGACCAGCACGCCGTCGACGTCGCGGTACGTGCCGGCCTCGGCCATCGCGATCGCCGAGCCGATGGAGTGACCGCCGACGAGCACCTTGGAGAACCGCGGCCGCAGGTTCTGGATGACCTGGTGCACGGCCTGGGCCTGGTTCGGCACGTCGACCAGGATGCTGAGCGGCTTCGTGCTCTTGCCGGAACCGATGCGGTCCACCGCCATCGTGGCGATGCCCGCGCTGTTCATCGCCCTTGTGACAGAACGGGTTTCGCCGTCCACGGGGATGTCCCAGTAGCCGCTCGTGTACGTGCCGCCGGGGACGAGCACCTGAAGGGTTCTGGCTCCCTGAGGCACGCAGAGCCTGCCGTACATGGTCTGCCGGATCAGCCCGAACTGAACGGGCGTGTAGACGTCCTCGCAGGTGGTCTGGGCGGCGTTCGCGGGCGTGGGAACCGGCAGGAACGCTGCGAGCAGCACGGCGGCACAGAGCCGACGGAAACGCATGGGGGAACAAACCTCCAGCTAGCGGGGGACGACCTTCATCATGAGGTCGTTGGGGTAGGCCGCGTTGGTGAAGCGGGTGCGCACGGGCCGGTCGGGGACCAGCCGGTGGCGCGAGCAGACCGTCGCCACGACGATGGCGATCTCGGTCAGGGCGAAGTGGTTGCCGATGCACTGGTGGATGCCGCCGCCGAACGGGACGAACGCGCCCTTCGGCAGCTGCTTCGCGCGCTCGGGCGTCCAGCGGTCCGGGTCGAACCGCTCGGGGTCCGGGAAGTGCGCGGGGTTGTGGTGCATGGTGTGCGGGCTGAGGATCACCTCGGTGCCCGCAGGCAGGACGGCGTCGCCGAGGCGCACCTCCTCGGCGGTGCGGCGCATGACGAGCCAGAGCGGGTACTTGCGCAGAACCTCCTGCGCCACCTGACCGACGTAGGTCAGCTTCGGCACGTCGTCGATCGTGACCTGACGGCCTGCCAGCACCTCGTCGACCTCCGCCAGCACCCGTCGTTCGACCTCGGGGTTGGCGGCGATCTCGTGGAAGATCCAGGCCAGTGCGAGCGCGGTGGTCTCGATGCCCGCGGTCAGCAGCGTCACGACCTCGTCGAAGACCTGCTCGTCGGTCATCGGTTCGCCGGTCTCGGGATCCCTGGCCTGCAACAGGGTCGACAGCAGGTCGCCGTGGTCGGTGTCGTCGCCGCGGCGGCTCTCGACGACCTCGTGGACGATCGCGCGCATCCGGGCGATGGCCTCGTCGAACTCGCGGTTGGCCGGGATCGGCAGCTTCTCGACGAACCCCGGCGACAGCGCGCGCAGGATGCCGTTCTTGATGATCACGAAGACCGACCGGCGTGCCTCGGCGATCGCCTTCTGGCCGATCTCGGCGGAGAACAGCGACTCGCCGACGATCGTGACGGCGAGGCCCTGCATGTCCGCTTCGAGCCGCCGCACCTCGCCCGGCGTCCACCCGGCTAACAGCTCGGTGGTCGCGCGCACCATGGTGTTCGCGTAGCCCGCGATCCGGTCGCGGTGGAACGCCGGCTGCATCATCCGGCGCTGACGCAGGTGGAACGCGCCGTTCGACACAGCCAGACCGTTGCCGACGAACGCGCGGAACTTGTCGTACATCCGGCCTTTGTGGAACTTCGGCGCGTCCGTGACCAGCACCTGGTGCGTCAAACGGGGACTGGCGACGAAATACGCGCGCATCGGGCCCAGGTGGACTTCGACGAGTTCGCCCTGGTCACGTAAATTCCCCGTGAAAGCGAATCTTTTCCTGAGCATTGGCAACGAATGCCCGAGAAATGGCAGCCGGCCGGGTGCCACCGGGACGGACATCATCGCTCCTCATGAGCCGGAAAGAGTCCGAGCCACCCTATGAGTCGTTCGGTCGACCGTGACAGTGCCCGATCGGGTGGTCCGCGTTCACACTTGCGGCGTAGTCGAGCGCGCTTTGTGCATGACTAAGCTAGTGCGTCCGCAACCTTAAGAGGTGGGTCGTCGTGTCCGACGGGCAGAACTGGATTCCGCAGAGCGTCGATGTCTCCGTGCCGAGCGTGGCGCGCGTGTACGACTACCTCCTCGGGGGCGCGCACAACTTCGCGGTCGACCGCCTGATGGGCGACAAGGCCGAGGAAATGATGCCGAACTCGCGCAACGCGGCCAGGCTGAACAGGGCGTTCCTGAGGCGTGCGGTGCGCTTCATGACCGACCAGGGCGTGCGGCAGTTCCTCGACATCGGTTCCGGCATCCCCACCGTGGCCAACGTGCACGAGGTCGCGCAGGACGCCGCGCCGGACTGCCGGGTCGTGTACGTGGACCGCGATCCGGTGGCCGTCGCCCACGGCGAGCTGATCATCGCGGGCAACGACCAGGTCGGCGTGCTGCAGGCCGACATGCGCGATCCCGAGAGCATCCTGTCCAGCGGCGAGGTGAAGCGGCTGCTCGACTTCGACCAGCCGATCGGTCTGCTGATGCTGTTCATGGTGCACTGGGTGCCGGACGAGGCGGACCCGCAGAGCCTGCTCAAGCGCTACCGCGAGGCGCTGCCCAGTGGGAGCTACCTCGCGATCTCCCACATGGCCGGCGACCACGTCAACGAGGACGCCAGGTCGGTGACCGACAGGCTGAGCAAGTCGGGTGGTGGCGACGTCACCTATCGGGACCGCGCCGAACTCGAGGCGTTCTTCGGTGATTTCGAACTGGTCGAGCCCGGACTCGTCAAGTTCGCCGAATGGCGGCCGACCGGTCCCGGTGACATCTCCGACGACCCGGCTGTGAACAAGATCGCGTTCGCGGGCGTCGGTCGTAAGCCATAGAAGTTATCGATAGAGTGAAGTCGATTCACGCTGCCGGTTGAGGTGCGATCGACTGTGCGTGGGTAAGCTCCCTGACCTCAGAGCCAATGTGAGGCTGCCCCGAATGTCCAACCCGAGTCGAATACCCGGCGCTTCGCCCTCGCCTCAGGACAATGCGCGGGCGCGCACGACTCTTGCCCGGAAATGGTCGTATCGCCTGCTCGGAGCAGTCGCGATTCCGATGGGGCGAGAGGATCTGGACGAGGAACTGGGCGTCCGGCTGGACGCCTTGTGCGCGATGCTGCACGCCGACCCGTTCACCACTGCCCCGATCGAGGCGGCAGGGGCGGATCTGGCGACGCTGGGTCACCTCGGCAGGTTCGGCCTGCGCTGCACCGCAGAGGTGCTCGGCAAGGGCCTGCTGGCGCTGCCGGAGTTCCAGCCCGTGCAGCACTACGCCGAACGGATCGCGCTCGCCCTGGGCGCGCTCGGCGCCGGCTTCACCGCGGCCAACGCCGAGTCCGTGCTCGCGCAGCAGGAGAGCATGCAGAGGTCGTTGCTCAAGGCCGTGCGCGACGCGAACTGGAACCTCAAGGAGAGCGAGGCCCGCTTCAACGAGGTCGTCACGTCGTCCACCAACGGCGTGCTGATCGTCGACCTCGAAGGCCGGCTGATCCAGGTGAACGCGGCCATCGGCCAGATCCTCGGCCGCACCCCGGACGAGCTCACCGGCACGCCGCTGCTCGACCTGATCGAGCCCTCCTTCACCGAGATGCTGCGAGAGGCGCTGACCGACCTCGCCGCGGGCGCGGCCGAACGCGTCCAGCAGTCGCAGCGGTTGCTGCGCGAGGACGGCGAGTCCGCGCGGGTCACGCTGACGGCGTCGCTGCTGCGCGGCGCCGACGACAGACCGATGCACTTCGTCGTGGTGGTCGAGGACGGCACCGAGCTCGCGTTGCTGCAGAGCGAGCTCCAGCGCCAGGCGCTGCACGACCCGTTGACCGGCCTGCCGAACCGCCAGTTCTTCACCACGCAGCTGGAGATCGCGCTGCGCAAGGCAGATCCCGAGCACGGCGTCACCGTCTTCCACCTCGACCTCGACGCGTTCGGCATGCTGCGCGACACCTTCGGCGGCCGGGTCGTCGAGCGGTACCTGCAGCACGTGGCCGGCAGGCTGAAGGCGTTGCTGGCGGGCGAGAAGGTCATGATCGCCCGCTTCGGCGGCGACGAGTTCGGCGTCCTCGTGGAGAACGCGGCGACCACGCCGGGCATCGACACGATCATGAAGAGCATCAACGAGGACCTGATGTCCGAGCCGACGTTCGTGGAGGGCCACGGGCTCTCGGCGTCGATGAGCGCGGGCGTCGTGCACCGGCCGGGCAGCGACGTGGAACCGCTCGACGTGCTGCGCTCCGCGGAACGGTCGTTGCGGCGCGCCAAGAAGGGCAGGCGCGGCCAGTGGGAGCTGTTCCACGCGGGCCAGGACGCCGAGGAACGCCGCGACGACGCACTGGCCGTGGCGATGCCGGAGGCGTGGGAGGACGGCGAGATCACCGTCCGGTACCGGCCGATCATCAGGCTGTCGAGCGGTGAGGTCACCGGCGCCGAGGCCGAGTTGCACTGGGACAGGCCGGACTTCGGCGTGCTGGACCACGACCGGTGCGCGGGCCTCGCCGAGCAGACCGGGCTCATCCTGCCGCTCGGCGGGTGGCTGCTGAAGGTCGCGGGCGGCCAGTCGACGTGGTGGCGGCAGCGCGGGCAGTTCGACCTGCCGCTGGCCGTGCGGCTCACCGCGCACCAGGCGTCCGACGCGGACCTGGTCTCGCGGGTGGTGGCGGTGCTCGACGAGCTCGACGTGCCCGCGGAGCAGCTGATGGTCAGCGTGCCCGGCAACGTGCTCGTGCTGGCCGACGCCGTGGACAACCTCGCGGTGCTGACCCGCATGGGCGTGCTGACGGCGATCGACGACTTCGGCATGGGACCGCTGGACTTCGGCCTGCTCGCGTCCGACGTGCCGGTACGGGCCGTGCGCGTGGCACGCGAGCTCGTGGCGTCGCGATCTCCTTATGTGGCGGCGTTGTTGCCGCTGCTGCGGGAACGGGGCGTGCGGATCGCCGTCGAGGGCATCGACAGCGCGGAGCAGGCTCAGTGGTGGCTCGACGCCGGTGCGGACTTCGCGACCGGTGACCACTTCGGGAAGGCGCGCACGCCGGGAGACTTCCTGCAGGGCTTGGAACTCCGGTGACCGGACGGGGTCGGGGTCACGTCCGGCCACCGGAGAAGACTGCTAGCCCGTGAACTTCGCCAGGGCCTTCGTGAACTCGTAGGTCTGCTGGTTGATGCCGCTGCACGACGAGCTCATCGCCCCGCAGTTGCCGCGGTCCCGGTTCACGGCCCAGAACGACACGCGCGCCAGGTGCTTGGAGTTCGCCCACGTCACGATGTCGCGGAAGTTCTGCGGCGTCACGGTCTCACCGGTGTCGGTCTTGCCGTTCATGGACGACAGGCCGCTGCGCCGGTACGCCGCGTCGTCGGAGAGTCCGAACGTCGACTTGACGTGGTTCTTCAGCCCGTCGACCGCGCTCTTGGTGAGCGCGAGCATGTCGCCGCTGCTACCCCAGTCGAACGGCATGACGGCCCACGTGTCGATCGGCGCGTTCAGCTCCTTGGCGCGCGTGATCAGGCGCTTGCCCCAGGAGTTCGGCCCGGTGCGGTCGGTCGGCATGGTGATGACCGTCTTCACGCCGGGGTTGTTCTGCTTGACGATCTTCAGCGCGCCGAGCACGCGGTCCTGCGTGGTGTTGTTCTCGAACTCGGCGGCCTCGATGTCGATGTCGATCGCCTTGAGCGCGTAGGCGTCGATCACCTTCTGGTAGGCGCCGGCGAGTGCCTGCGGGCTCGTGCAGAACTGGCCGAGCTTGTTGCCGGACCAGCCGCCGATCGACGGCACCGCGTCGCCGCCGGCCGCGCGGATGTTGTTGATCAGCGTCTTGTCCGACCCGGTCAGCGAGCGGCTGCCGTCCCACTTCGGGTTGCAGGTGCCGTCGCTCAGGATGAACGCGAGGGTGAACGACCTGATGCCCGTCTGCTGCATGACGGTGGCGGGGTTGGGCTGACCGCCCCACTGGTAGAGGTAGGGCGCCGCGAGCACCGGGTTGACGGCCGCCTGTGCGGTCGTGGGCAGCATGATCGCCGCGCACGTGGCGGCGACTGCGCCGACGAGGAACCGCTTCATCAGTCCTCCAAGACTGCTCGGTCCAGGGCGGCGGAGCTGGCAGTGAGGGGGCTCACAACGTCTTCAAAAATGGACTGGACCACCTCGATCTGTCAAGAAGGTAGACGGAATCGGTCCTCGGCTTCGCTTTGTGGCGGTGTGGTGGGTTCACGGCTCTGAACAGCGCTGATCCGCGTGGTGCGACGGGCCTGGACGATCTTGTCGGTGCCGCGTGGTGCAATCGATGCGTGGCACTTCCACCCCAGCTGGTCCGCAGGAAGCCGGAGACGCGCCCGCGTCCCCGGTGGGACGCCGCTGCCCAGCGGGTCTTCGAGCACGAGGGCTTCGTCCGCGTGCTCGGCGGCCCCGGCACCGGCAAGACGACGCTGCTCGCCGAACTGGCCGCGCACGTCGTGCTGGAGCGCGGGGCCGATCCGGAGAACGTGCTCGTGCTGACGGCGAACAGGCGCGCGTCGGTGGCCTTGCGCGCGCGGATCACGCAGCTGCTGACGGGGCGGTTGTCGGCGATCCGCGAGCCGTTGGTGCGGACCGTGCACTCCTACGCGTTCGCGGTGCTGCGCAACCAGGCTGTGTTGATGGGCGAGCCGCCGCCGCGGTTGCTGTCCGGGCCGGACCAGGACGCGATGGTGCGCGAACTGCTGGCCGGTGACGTCGAGCTGGGCGCGTTGAACTGGCCGGAGAGGTTGCGGCCGGCGCTGGAGCTGCCGGGGTTCGCGCACGAGCTGCGGGATCTGCTGCTGCGGGCGGCGGAACGCGGGCTCGGGCCCGAGGACCTGATCGAGCTCGGCGAGCGGCACGGGCGTGACGTGTGGGTGGCGGCCGGGCGGTTCGGGGCGCAGTACGAGGCGGTGAACCTGTTGTCCGGCATGGACTCCGCCACGGCGTACGCCCCCGCCTACGACGCGGCGGAGCTGGTGTCGTCGGCCTACGCGGCGTTCGTGAACGACGAGGACCTGCTGTTCGGCGAACGGCGGCGGGTGCGCTACCTGCTGGTCGACGACGCGCAGCACCTCGACCCGATGCAGTACTCGCTGATCCGCACGCTCGGGACCGGCGCCGCGCGGTTCGTCCTGGCCGGCGACCCCGATCAGGCGATCTTCACGTTCCGCGGCGCCGACCCGGAGATCCTGCGCGACGCCGACGGCGACACGGTCGTGCTGCGGCAGTCGCACCGGATGATGCCGGAGGTCCGGGACGCGGTGGCGCGGCTCGCGACCAGGCTGCCCGGCGCCTCTCCCGCACGGGTGGTGGACCCGGTCGACGGCGAGGGCAACGTGCAGGTCCGGCTGCTCGCGTCGTCCGCGCAGGAGGCGTCGTGGGTGGCGGACCAGTTGCGGCGCTCGCACCTGGCCGACGAGGTGCCGTGGTCGCAGATGGCCGTGGTGGTGCGGTCGGCGACGTTGTCCCTGCCGGTGCTGCAACGGGCCCTGCTCGCCGCGGGCATTCCGGTGTCCGTCACGTCCGATGAGCTGCCGTTGGCGCAACAGCCCTCTGTGCGTCCGTTGCTCGCTTTGGTGCGTGCGGCGGCCACGCCGGGGTCGTTGGACGAGGACACGGCGGCAATGCTCTTGTCGTCCTCGTACGGTGGCGCGGATCCGTTGGCGCTGCGGCGGTTGCGGCGAGGGCTGCGGCGGCTGGAGATGGCGGCGGGCGGTGACCGGCCGAGTGGTGACCTGCTGATCGAGGTCGTGGAGACGGCGGACCGGCTGGCGGCGCTGGAGGACGCGGAGTCGTTGCCCGCGCGGCGGATCGGGCACCTGCTGTCGTTGGCGCGCAAGGCGATCGAAGCCGGGAAGTCCGTCGAGGTCGTGCTGTGGGACCTGTGGACGGCGACGGGTCTGCAGGAGCGCTGGGTGGCGCAGTCGGCCCGGCGCGGGATGCCCGGCATGCAGGCCGACCGCGACCTCGACGCGATCGTGGCGCTGTTCGAGGCGGCGGCGAAGTACGTCGACAGGCTGCCGGGGTCCGGTGTGGCCGGGTTCGCGGACTACCTGGAGTCGCAACGGATCGTGGGCGACACGCTGGCCGCGTCGGCCCCGACCGGTGAGGCGGTGTCGGTGCTGACGGCGCACTCGGCGGCCGGGCGCGAGTGGGAGGTCGTCGCCGTACCGGGCGTCCAGGAGGGCAGCTGGCCTGACCTGCGGCTGCGCGGCACGGTCCTGGGCGTCGAACGCATGGTGGACGTGCTGGCCGGCCTGGAGCCGTCCGTGTCGGCGGTGGCGCCGATCCTGGCCGAGGAACGCCGGCTGCTGCTGGTCGCGGCGTCACGGGCGCGGTCGAAGCTGCTGATCAGCGCCGTGCGGGGCGAGGACGAGCAGCCGTCGCGGTTCCTCGACGAGATCGAGTCGTCCGCGGAGGACGAACGCAAGCTGCACCGGCCGCAGCGCGGTCTGGTGCTCGGCGAGCTCGTCGGCGAGCTGCGCCGGGTGGTGTGCACGGACTCCGAGGACCCGGAACGCCGCGCGCGGGCGGCGGAGCAGCTGGCGCGGCTGGCCGAGGCCGGTGTGCCCGGCGCGCACCCGGAGTCCTGGTACGGCCTGGCCGAGGTGTCCGTTGATGCTCCACTGTGGACGGAAGACCAGAAGGTCAGCGTGACGCCCTCGACCATCGAGGTGATCACGAAGTGCCCGTTGCGCTGGGTCGTCGAGCGGCACGGCGGGCAGGACCCGGCGGAGCTCGCCTCCGTGACGGGCACGCTGGTCCACGCGCTGGCGCAGGCCGCGGCCTCGGGAGCGGACTCCGCGCAGCTGCGGGTGAAGCTCGACGAGGCGTGGGCCGCGGTGGACGCCGGAGCCCCGTGGTTCTCGCGCCGCGAACGCCTGCGCGTGGAGAAGATGCTCGACACGTTCCTCGCGTGGCTGACGATGAGCCGCGGCCAGCTCACGCAGGTCGCTGTCGAGGAGGAGATGGTCGTCGAGGTCCCCAAGCGCGACGGCGGGCCGTGGCTGCAGGTCAGGGGCCGGGTCGACCGCCTCGAACGCGACGAGGACGGCCGCCCGATCGTGATCGACCTCAAGACCGGCAAGAGCCCGGTGTCGAAGGAGTCGGCGCAGGAGCACCCGCAGCTGGCCGTCTACCAGCTGGCGTCGTCCCTGGGCGGCTTCACCCACATCGGACTGGGATCGGAGCCGGGCGGTGCCCGCCTGCTCTACGTGGCGAAGGAGGACAAGAAGACAGGAGCCGTCGAACGCACCCAGGCGCCCCTGGACGAACAGGGCGTGCGGGCGTGGCTGGAGGTCGTGCAGGGCGCCGCGGAGTCGGTGCTCGGTCCGAACTACACGGCTCGGGAGAACGCCGACTGCGACCGCTGCCCGGCGCGCACCACGTGCCCGGTACACCCCTCGGGGCGGCAGGTCAGCGAGTAAGTACTGTTGACCTGCGCGTTTCTCGCTCCAGAACTGTCGGCGAACACACCGTCCCGGGTGGTGCGGACCCGTCCGGCCCGGGTAGGAAGATGTACTGGTGACCGTCAGCCCGTTTGAGATCGCTGAGGCGCTCGGGCTGAACAAGCCGACTCCCGAGCAGGCCGAGGTGATCGCCGCACCCGCGCAGCCCGCGCTGGTCGTGGCGGGCGCGGGCGCGGGCAAGACCGAGACCATGGCCGCGCGCGTCGTCTGGCTGGTCGCGAACGGGCTCGTGCTGCCCGATCGCGTGCTCGGCCTGACGTTCACGCGCAAGGCCGCGCGCCAGCTCGCGGACCGCGTGCGGGCCCGGCTGCGCAGGCTGGCGGGATCGTCCCTGCTGGACGAGCTCGACCCGTCCGGCGAGCGCAGGATGGCCGTGCTGACCGGCGAGCCCGTGGTGCTGACGTACCACGCCTACGCGGGGCGTCTGGTGACCGAGCACGGGCTTCGGCTGCCGGTCGAGCCCGGCGTGCGGCTGCTGACCGAGACGGCGTCGTGGCAGCTCGCGCACCGGGTCGTGTCGACGTGGGCGAAGGACCTCGACACGGACAAGGTGCCGGCGACGATCACCGGGTACCTGCTGTCCCTGGCAGGGGAACTGGGCGAGCACCTGGTGACGCCCGAGGCGTTGGAGGCGCACGCGCTGGAGTTCTGCGCGCTCGTCGAGAACGCGCCGCGTGCACCCCGCCAGCGGGACGCGTTGCCGGAGAAGCTGCGCGAGATCGTTGCGGCGCAACGGTTGCGAATCGCGCTGCTGCCGTTGCTGGACGCCTACCAGCAGCGCAAGCGCAAGGAAGCCGCGCTGGACTTCGCCGACCAGATGTCGCTGGCCGCGCAGCTCGCGGCGTTCGACGAGGTGTCGAGCGGCGAGCGCGAGCGGTACGGCGCGGTGCTGCTCGACGAGTACCAGGACACCGGGCACGCGCAACGCGTGCTGCTGCGGTCGTTGTTCGGTGACGGCGCGCCGATGCCGGTGACGTCGGTGGGCGACCCTGCGCAGGCCATCTACGGCTGGCGCGGTGCGTCGGCCGCGAACCTGCCGCGGTTCGTCGACGACTTCCCGCCCGCGCGCAAGTTCGGGCTGCTGACCAGCTTCCGCAACCCGCCGGAGGTCCTGGAGCTCGCGAACGCGGTGTCGCTGCCGTTGCGCGAGGCCGGTCTCGACGTCGAGGAACTGCGGGCCCGTCCCGGTGCGGGGCACGGTGACGTCCGGCTGGCGTTGCACGAGGACATCCGCGCCGAGCTCGACTGGATGGCGGACAACGTCGCGGCGCAGTGGGAGGCGCACCTCGACGCCGAGGGCGTCCCGCCGACCGCGGCCGTCCTGGTGCGACGCCGTTCGGACATGGCCGCCATCGCCGCCGCCCTGCGCGAACGAGGCCTGCCGGTCGAGGTCGTCGGCCTCGGCGGCCTGCTGGACGAACCCGAGGTGCGCGACCTGGTGTCGGCGTTGAGGGTGCTGGTCGACCCGCTGGCGGGCACCGCCGCCGCCCGCCTGCTCACCGGCTCGCGCTGGCGCCTGGCCGCCGTCGACCTGGCCGCACTGTGGTCACGCGCCCGCGAACTGGCGGGCGTCGCACCGCGACAGTCCGTTGTGGACGATCCACTCATGGTCCTCGCGGACGCGCTGCCCGGCGAACACGCCGAACAGGCGGGCCTCGCCGACGCGCTGGACGACCCCGGCGACGCCGACGCGTACTCGGCCGACGGCTACCGGCGGATCCGGCGGCTCGGCGGCGAGCTCGCGGCGTTGCGGCGCAGGCTCGCCCAGCCGCTGCCCGAACTGGTCGCCGACGTGGAACGCACCCTGCTGCTGGACATCGAGTCGATGTCACGCCCCGGCATGGTCGGCCGCGCCCACCTCGACGCGTTCTCCGACGTCGTCATGGACTTCGCCGCCGCCTCCCCGTCCGCGACGCTCCCGTCGTTGCTCGACTACCTCTACACCGCCGAGCACGCCGAGGACGGCCTAGAACCCGGCGAGGTCGAGGTCTCCGAGGACAGGGTGCAGATCCTGACCGTCCACTCGGCGAAGGGCCTGGAGTGGCGGATCGTCGCGCTGCCGCACCTCGTCCGCGACGTGTTCCCGGGCCGCAAGAAGTCCTCGTGCTGGCTCAAGAACGTGACCGACCTCCCCGCCTCCCTGCGCGGCGACTCGGCGGACCTGCCCGCGCTGAAGCTGTC
The DNA here is from genome assembly GCF_042721515.1 of Lentzea sp. NPDC058436. NCBI lineage: Bacteria > Bacillati > Actinomycetota > Actinomycetes > Pseudonocardiales > Pseudonocardiaceae > Lentzea > Lentzea sp. NPDC058436. Next base: position 94,131 of record NZ_JBHXLF010000003.1, on the reverse strand, counting down.
CGCCGGCTACAACCGCAAGGAGGTCGACGAAGCCCTCACGATCCACGCCGAGGAGTTCGAGGACCGCCGCCTCGTCGAGGAACGCCGCCTCTTCTACGTCGGCGTCACCCGAGCCGAGCACAGCCTCCTGATGTCGGGCCACTGGTGGGCGGAGGCAGGCGACAAGCCGAAGGGCCCATCCGTCTTCCTGCAGGAGATGCACGAGGTCCTGCAAGGCGACAGCGCACCGGGCGACATCTCCGTCTGGGCGCCGGAACCGGACGCCGACACCCCGAACCCGCTGGCCGAGGACGTGAAGTCCTCGATCTGGCCGTCCGACCCCCTCGGCAAACGCCGCGACGCCGTCGTGGAAGGCGCCACGATGGTGCTAGCCGCCCTCGACACCCTGCGCAACACCCCGCCGGAGCCGCTGGCGCTGATCTTCGACGAGCCGGAACCCGAACTCCTCGACGAGGACTACCCGCCCCCCACCGAAGAGCCCCCGGACGACGACTTCCCGCCAGAGCCCGAACCACTCCCGGACGACGTGGTCCCGGACGACCCGGAGATGCCGGACGAGAAGGACCCGGAAGGCTGGGCCAGGGACGTCGACGTGCTCCTGGCAGAACGCGCCGCCTCCCAAACCCGCCGCGAACGGGTGGAGCTCCCAGGCCACCTCTCCGTCTCACAGCTGGTGGAACTGGCCAAGGACCCGGACCTCCTGGCGAGAAGGCTGCGCCGCCCGCTCCCGTTCCCCCCGAACCCCCTAGCACGCAGAGGCACCGCCTTCCACACGTGGCTGGAGAACCGCTTCGGCGCCACCCGCCTGCTGGACATCGACGAACTCCCCGGCGCGGGCGACGCGGACGCGGCCCCGGACGGCGACCTGGAACGCCTCAAGCAGGCGTTCCTGGAGAGCGACTGGGCCGACCGCACCCCGCACGACGTCGAGGTGCCGTTCGAGGCGGAGTTCGACGGCATCTCGGTCCGCGGCCGCATGGACGCCGTGTACCAGGACCAGGACGGCTGGACCGTCGTCGACTGGAAGACCGGCGCCGTACCGGACGCCGACGCCCTGCCCGCGCTGTCGGTGCAGCTCGCGGCGTACCGACTGGCGTGGGCGGCTCTGGTGGGCGCGCCTTTGGAGCAGGTGCGGGCCGCGTTCCACTACGTGCGTCACGACCACACGGTGCGGCCGGCGGACCTGCTGGAGGAGCAGGGCCTCAAGGACCTGATCCGGTCCGTCGAGTCGTGATCTCCGTGTCGCGGTCGGCTCGCGGTAGCCTCGCGGTCGTGATCTTCGAGTCGTGGTCGTCTAGTCATGATCGCGAGTTGTCCACAGGCTTCTGCGGTTCTGACCTGCGGTTACCGTTTGCGCGGTAGCCTGTGGACAGCCGGGGAACCGAAAACGCGACTCGCTCGTTGCGTGACAAGGAAGCGCGCGGGGGCAGCGGCGGGCTCAGACTTCAGGGCCGGCTTGATGCGTCGGGGCGGCTCAGGCTTGGCGTCGGGACGGGCTCAGGCTTGCTCGCTGCGAGCCGAGTCGTGACCGCGACGAGCCGTCCCAGCCGAGTCCTACCGCTCGCCGGGCCGCCTCAGCCGAGTCGCACCGCTCGACGAGCCGCCTCAGCCCTGGGAGCTGCTGCCCGCCGGCGCATGCGAAGCCTTCAGCACCCGCTCGTACAGCACCTCGAGCAGCCACCGCCCGAACAGCGAAGGCCCGAACTCCGGCGAGCGGTCCTCCGGCGGCACCATGAGGTCGGCCGTCGTGTCGTCGCCCACCACGACGCCGATGCCGTAGTAGTCGAGCTCGATGAAGGACCAGGCCTGGGACTCGTCGGTGCGGGGGAGCATCACCGCGCACGGCGCGAGGGTCAGGAGGGTGCCGCACGACTGGAGGGCGCGGTCCGTTGTGGACTCGCTCACGAGGACGCCCACCAGTTCCACCGCGGCGACCGGGAGGCGGTCGTGGGCCTCGGGCTCGAACCAGGAGCGGAACCACGACGGGTCGGCCCTGGGGGGCCAGCCGTTCTGGGTTCGCCACTCGTGCACGTCGGGCAGCAAACGCACGACCGCGGACACCTGCTGGCCCAGGACGGCGACGTCGGGAACGACGACTCCGTCCCAGCCGAGCGCGGTCGCGGCCCGCTGAAGAAGCGTTTGCACAGGGCGCATCCTAAGGTTCCTCGCGCAGAAAATGACAGCGTTTGCGGGATACTTGGTTAGGGATTACCCAGGGTGGTCGTCGGTCGCTTTCGCGACTTTCCAGGCCCATGCGACAAGTGGGATCTGCAGTGGCAGGCGGCCGTAGGCGATTGCGCGGGCCTTGGGGGATTTGTCCCGGAAATCCAGAGCCATTTTCACGTTCGCCGGGAAGACGGCCACGAAGAGTGCCGCGGCGGCGAGGCCGCCCAGGCGGCGCGTTCGAGGGATGGCCACCGCCGTGGCCACGGCGAGTTCTGCCACGCCGGAGGCGTAGGTCCACTGCCTCGGGGTGCCGGGCAGCGCCCGCGGGACGATCGAGTCGTAGTACTTCGGCCTGCTGAAGTGGGTTGCTCCCGCCAGGCCCAGCAGGGCGGCGAGTGCCAGCGCCGACCGCGTTCGGGAACGGGTTGGTTCCATGGCGTCACCCTGTCATGCCTACGCCGCGTAGGCGAGGCGGGGCTGGCCTATTCTCCACGGCCGTGGCAGGTGATTCTCGTCATTCCGAACGTCCCGAACGTCCCGAGCGCGCGACAACGGCCGAACGTGCCGCCGTCGCCGCCCTGAGCGACTCCTTCGTGGCCGGGCTCTGCGAGTGGATCAGGATTCCGAGCATCGGCGTTGATCCCGCGCACCTCGCCGACGTGCGCAGATCAGCCGGGTGGCTCGCTGACCGGCTCACCGCCGACGGCTGGCCGGAGGTCGAGGTCTGGGACGAGGGGCCGGCCCTCCCGGCGGTCTACGCGTGCTGGCCGGCGCAGGACCCGCGGGCGCCCACCGTCCTCGTCTACGGCCACCACGACGTGCAGCCGGTCGATCCGGTCGAGAAGTGGCACCACTCGCCGTTCGAGCCGCAGATCGTCGGGGACGAGATCCGGGGCAGGGGCGCGAGCGACGACAAGGGGCAGGTCGCGATGCACCTGCTCGCGGTCAAGGCCCACCTCGAAGCCACGGGGCAGAACGCGCCGGGTGTCACGCTCAAACTCTTCGTCGAGGGTGAGGAGGAATCGGGATCGCCGCATCTGCGAAAGCTGCTCGAAGATCGCGGAAGCAGGCTCGAATGCGATCTTGTGGTGTTCACCGACACGGCATTGCACGAACGTGACGCGCCCACGGTCAACACCGGGCAACGGGGTGTTCTCGGCGCCGAGATCCTGTTCGAGGGCGGTGCCGACGACGTCCATTCCGGACGTGCGGGCGGTGCCATTCCGAATCCCGCCACGGCCCTCGCGAAACTGATCGCCGCGCTGCACGACGAGGACGGCAGGATCCAGCTCGACGGCTTCTACGACGACGTGAAGGAACCGTCCACGAAGGAGCGCGAGGACTACGCGGCGCTGCCGTTCGACGAGCAGGACTGGCTGCGGCGCAACGGGGGCGGCGCGCAGGCCACCAGGGGAGAGCCCGGCTACACCACGTACGAACGGCTCTGGGTGCGGCCCACGGCCGAGGTCAACGGCATCAGCGGCGGCTACACGGGTCCCGGCTTCAAGACGATCATCCCCGCGAACGCCACGGCGAAGATCAGCTTCCGGCTCGTGCCCGACCAGCACCCCGCCAAGGTCAAAGAACAGCTCGACCGGTTCGTCGAGCGGCACACGCCGGAGGGCATCACCGCCACCGTCACCATCCGCGGTGAGGGCGTGCCGCCGTACGCGATCAGCCCCGACGACCCCGCCAACGCCGCCGTGCACCGCGCGATGGAACTGGCCTTCGACCAGCCCGTCTGGTTCGCGCGGGCCGGTGGGTCCGGGCCTGCGGCCCTGCTCCAGCAGAAGCTCGGGGTGCCCCTCGTCTACCTCGGCGCGACGTTGCCGGATGATCGCGTCCACGCGCCGAACGAGCGCGTAGTGGTGCCGTTGCTCCTCAAAGGCGCGGAAGCGGCAGCTCACCTGTGGCGGATGCTCGCCGAAGCGGAGATCGCGAAGAGGGTGCCCCGATGAGCCTGACCGACGAAGCGTCGCACTCACTCGTCGGCGTGATCAGGATGCCGGACAAGGTCGAGAGCCCTGTCCGCGCGATCCTGAAGCGCGTCATCGGTGCCATGGCGGCGCTGATGCTCGCGGTGTTGATCGTCTACCTGGACCGCGACGGCTACCGCGACGTGAACGAGGACGGCGTCAGCCTTCTCGACTCGTTCTACTACGCGACGGTGTCTCTCTCGACGACGGGCTACGGCGACATCACGCCCGCGTCGTCGTCGGCGCGGCTGGTCAACGTCCTGGTCATCACGCCGTTGCGAGTCCTGTTCCTGATCGTGCTGGTCGGCACGACACTCGAAGTTCTCACCGAGCGCTCCCGTCAGGCGTTGCGCATTCAAAAGTGGAGGCGGGTCGTGAGGGACCACGTTGTGGTCGTCGGTTACGGCACCAAGGGGCGGTCCGCGGTCGCCGCGCTGCTCGGTGACGGGGTGGAACCCGGCTCGATCGTCGTCGTCGACACCGTGCAGGAGTCGCTCGACGCGGCGACCGCCAAGGGGCTCGTGGTCGTGCATGGCTCCGGTACGCGCAACGACGTGCTGAGGGTCGCCGGTGCGGCCCGTGCGCGCGCGATCGTCGTTGCGCCCAACCGGGACGACACGGCCGTCCTGGTGACGTTGACGGCCCGCGAGCTCGCACCCAAGGCGCAGATCGTGGCGTCCGTGCGGGAACGCGAGAACGAGCACCTGCTGCGGCAGTCCGGCGCCGACTCGGTGGTCGTGTCGTCGGAGACGGCGGGCCGGCTGCTCGGCATGGCCACGGCCACGCCGTCCGTGGTGGCGATGGTGGAGGACCTGCTCACGCCCGACCAGGGCCTCGCGATCTCCGAACGGGACGTCGAACCGTCCGAGATCGGCGGCTCGCCGCGGCACCTGCCCGACATCGTGCTCGGCGTGGTGCGGGGCGGGACGCTCTTCCGGGTGGACGCGCCGGAGGCCGACGCGATCGAGCCCGGCGACCGGCTGCTCTACGTCAAGAAGGTGACTCCGCCCGGCGAGGAGTGACTTTCGCCCGTACGACCTGTCCAATGGCAGGTCGTACGGGGCGGAACACCTGTCAGGGGGACACGTGGAGCTGACCGTCTTCCTGATCAGCGTGGCCTCGCTCGTCGTCGTGGCGGTGGGCGCGATGGTGCTGTCCGGGAACGAGGACGCGAAACTGCGCTCAGCCAAGGAGGCCGAGGGCGCGCTCGACCACTACGCGAGGCAGTCCGGGTGGACGCACGTTCCCAAAGAGGTGGCCGTGCCCGCCGGGCGGATGATCACGTTGCCCGGAGTGGGGCGGCGTGCGGCCGTGGCGGGAACGCACGAGGGGCGGACCGCGTGCGTCGCCATCCTCTGCTCGTACGTGAACAACCCCGCGGCCGGGGCCCACAACGGAGTCGCCACCTTCGCCCTCGTGGTGGTGTTCGACGCACCGGAACTTCCCGGAGAGGGCCCGGTGGACGTCGACCCCAGGAGCTTCTCCGCGCTCAGGCCGCACCAGCCGCCGGTCGTGGACGTCGCGGGCGGGCTCGTCTGCTTCACCTTCCCCGACGTGGCCGTCGCCGGCCAGATCGAGCACGCGGTCGCCCTGGCGCACGACGTCGTCAAGGCGTTCGTGAGCGTCACGAACGCGGAGTAGGCATCACGGCCGGAGCGCGCAAAGGCGCGTAGCGGAAGAGGAACGCGTAGAAGCCGCCCGCCAGCGCCGCCATGCACAGCAGCAGCGCGGTGAGGCGGCGCCCGACCGGGAGTCCGACCGGGACGGACGCGGCGGACGACACCATCTCGCCGCCCGTGTTGACGATCTCGACGGTCTCGCCCTTCGAGTGACCGCAGCCGTCGAGCTTGGCCTGCTTCTTCTGGCCGCCGGCGTCCCACTCGACCGTGTCCATGCCGGAGCCGCACGACCCGCTCTCGACGACGGTGGCCATCACGGGTGTGGGAGGTTCCTCGTCGCCCAACACCTTGGCGGGCACCAGGAGCGCGACCGCGACACCGATCCCCACCAGTCCGACGACCAGCAGGATGAACACCCATCTGTCCGGGCTTCGCGGAACCGCCACACTGCGATGTTCGCAGACGCGGCGGCCCGCGTGGAGCCCAGGTTTTACTTCGGCAGCTGACGCAGCTTCTCGACCTTGACGGTCTTGCCGTCGGACACGGTGCCGGTCACCGCGACCAGGTCGCCGTTCTTCGGCTTCTCGCTCACCGCCGACAGGTCGAGCGGCGTCTGCAGGCCGTCGACCTGCACCAACGTGGCGTTGTCGCCGTTGTCGCCGTTGACGTCCTTGACGGTGCCCCGCGCCTGGGCCTTCGCCAGCGCCACGTTCAGCGCCTTGCCGTCCTTCACGCGCACGGTCACGCGCTGGTCGGCCTTGAGGCCCGCGAGGTCGCCGCCGCGCAGCTTCGTGGAGCCGTCAGTGGTCAACGACACCTCGCTGCCGTCGTCCTTGGTGATCGTGAGCTTGCCGGACTCGACCGACTTGACCCGTCCGACCACGAGCGTGCTGTCCTTGAGCTTCTCCCTGTCCGCGCGGCCCGGCTTGCCGTGACCACCGGGACCTCCTGGGTGGCGTTCCGCGAACGCCGCGGGCGGGCCGTCGGGGCCCTCGGCCGCCGTCGCGACCGCGATGCCGCCGACGGTGAGACCGACGGCCGCGACGATGGCGCCGGCCCACGCTGATTTCTTCGACATGCGCACCAGAGTGCGCGCGCATTCTGAGCGCGAGCTGAAGGCGAGTCGCCCGAAGTCCCGATGATCAGCAGAATGGTGGGGTGTCCGCCAGGGTGTTGGTGATCGAGGACGCCGAGGCGATCGGCGCCGCGGTGTCGTCCGCGTTGCGCGAGTCCGGGTACGAGGTGCAGCACCGCCTGGACGGGCGCCAGCTGGAGACCGACCTCGGCCGCTTCCGCCCGGACCTGGTCGTGCTCGACGTGATGCTGCCCGGCCGCGACGGCTTCCAGCTCCTGGAGGTCATCCGCCGCTCGTCCGGCGCCGGGGTCGTCATGCTGACCGCGCGCGACGGCGTCCCCGACCGGTTGCGCGGGCTCTCCGGCGGCGCCGACGACTACGTGGGCAAGCCGTTCGTGCTGGCAGAGCTCGTGGCGCGGGTGTCGGCGGTGCTGCGCCGCCTCGGCCGCACGCCGTCGACCGTGCAGGTCGGCGACCTCGTCGTGGACGCCGACGCCGGTGTCGTCATGCGCGCGGACCGGCTGATCGAACTGACCGCGACCGAACTGCGCCTGCTGGTGTACCTGGCCGCGCAACGCGGACGCGTCGTGTCGAAGACGCAGATCCTCACGGCCGTGTGGGGCTACGAGGACTACGACCCCAACCTGGTCGAGGTCCACGTGAGCGCCGTGCGCCGCAAGATCGAGGAGCACGGCACCCGGCTCGTGCACACCGTGCGCGGCCTGGGGTACGTGCTGCGGGCAGAAGAATGAACCTCCGCACGGTCTCGTTGCGCCGGCGGGTGGCGGTGTCCGTGCTGCTGGTCCTGTTCCTCGTGCTCGTCGCGTTGGTGATCTCGGTCGACCGGACGTTCGCGGGACAGTCCTCCAAGGACGTCGACGGCGTGCTGAGCACCACCGAGGCGCGCGCCGTGGCGTCGTTGCGGGCCGGTGCGCCACCGCGTGACGTCGTGCGCCTGCTGTCCAAGCGCAACGTCCACGTCACCATCGAACTGCCGGACGGCACCGTCGTCGGCACCGCGCCGGACGAGGGCCAGTTCAAGCGCGAGGTCCGCAACCTCGGCAACCGCAAGATCACCCTGTACGCCGACACCGAGGCGATCTCGCAGGCGCAGCACCGGTTGCGCAAGTTGTTGCTGATCTTGGGGCTAGGCGCGATCGTCGTCACCGGTGTGCTGATCGTGGTGGTGGTGCGGCGCGCGTTGGCGCCGTTGGACGCCATGACGTCGTTGGCGCAGGCCATCGCGGCCGGGCACAGAGGTGGCCGGCTCAACCCGTCGCGGACCGACACCGAGCTCGGGCGGACCGCGGCGGCGTTCGACGGGATGCTCGACTCGCTGGAGGGCTCCGAGCAACGCACCCGCAGGTTCGTCGCCGACGCCGCCCACGAACTGAGGACGCCGATCACCGGCGTGCAGGCCGTCGCCGAGGCCCTGGTGCAGGCGCCCGTCGACTCACCCGACCGCGACCAGATGTCGTTCCTGCTGGTCAGGGAAGCGCGCAGGGCCGGGCGGCTGGTCGACGACCTGCTCGCGCTGGCCCAGCTCGACGCCGGGTACGAGATGCAGCGCGAGTCCGTCGACCTGCTGGCGCTCGCGGAGGCCGAGGTGTCGCGGACCCGGTTCGTGGCGCCCGACTTCGACATCACGGCCGAGGGCGTCTCCGCCGCTGTCGTCGGTGACGGGCAACGCCTCGCGCAGGTGCTCGCGAACCTCGTCGACAACGCCCGGCAGGCCACCGGCCCGTCAGGGACCGTGCGCATCCAGGTCGACCTCACCGGCTTCACCGTCTCCGACAACGGGCCGGGCGTGCCCGAGACCGAACGGGAACGGATCTTCGACCGGCTCGTCCGCCTCGACGACGCCCGCGACCGGCGTTCCGGCGGGTCCGGCCTGGGACTGGCCATCGCGCGCGGCGTGATCCGCGCGCACGGCGGTGACCTGACCTGCGAGCCGTCCGGGCAGGGAGCCGTGTTCCGGGTGGTGCTGCCCGCCGTCAATCCAGTCGCCCAGCCGGGCCGCGTCTGATTCCATCACCACGTGGACGTCGTGGTGCAGTGGGTTCGGACCGAGTGGACCAAGCAGTCCCGGGGTGAGCCGGGGGCGAGCCTGCGCAACGCCGTGCCGGAGGCGTTCCCGTTGCCGCACCTGAGGCCCGCCGTGCACGAGGTGCGCCTGCTGGAGTGGCAGGACTTCGCGCCGGACTGGGCGCAGGAGCGCGCCGAGGTCGACCGGATGTCGCTCACCCTCCGCGAGGACGACGGCGTGCTGGCCGTGCAGCTGCACGACACGATGATCGCCACGCCGCGCAGGCAGCACCGCCCGTCGCCCGTGCGGCTCGCCCGCGGGGAGTGGCTGCGCTGGCAGCTCAACCACCGCTGGGCGCGGCCGCGCGACGGCGGCTGGAACTACCGGTTGTTCACGCTGAACCTCGCCTACGGGCCCGTCGGCGACGCGAAGGTGTTCCTCGGAACGCCCACGCGGCACGTGGACGAGCGGGCCCAGTTGCGTTAGCCGACCGCGGGAGCTGGGGCGGCGAAGGTGTTGCAGGCGTCCGTCGAGTTCGCCTTGAAGCCCGCGGACGCCCACTGCACCTGGTTCTTGGCGGAACCGTGCGCGTTGTCCTCCGGCTTCTCCTCGACGGCGAACTTGAAGTCCTCCTGGGCCTGACGCGCCAGGTTCGCCGTCACGGAGCCCCTGCCGGACGCCGAGTTCAGGAACATGCCCGCGAAGCAGTTCGCCTGCAGCTCGATCCGGCGCGACATCTCCAGGCCCGCCGGGGTCTTCTCGCCCGCGTCGGTGATCTTCAGGTCCGCCGCCCGCAGCAGGCCCGTCAACGCCTGGACGTGGTGGCCGTACTCGTGCGAGAGCGTGGCGAGGTGGGTCGCGGGGGCCTCACCGCCGCCGTTCTCGCGCATGCGGGACGTGGGCATGTAGATCGTGCGGTTGCGGCCGCAGTAGTACGCCACCGCGTGGTCCGACTCCGGGGCGGCGCCGCACGGGCCGTCCTTCAACGTCGGCGAGGCGTCCAGCACCGGCTTGTCGAACGGCAGGTTCGCGCCGCTCAGCAACGGGCCCCAGGCCGCGTCCAGGCACTCGACACCCGCCGCGTAGTAGGCGGCCAGCTGGCCGTCCGAGACGCCGAACGCGGGCAGCGAGCAGGTGACCGGGGCCAGCGAGACCGGCTTCACCAGGAACGGGTGGTCCGCCAGCCGGTAGACCGCGCGCGGCCGGATCGGCGTCGACGGCTCGGCCGGGGCCGTCGACGCGGGACGTGAGTCGGCCAGGGGATGCCCCGTGACCAGTCTGGGACGGCCGAGTTGACCGATCCCGAGGACGAACGCGACCACCAGCACGAAGACCCCAGCGAGCAGGACAGGGTTGTTCTGGGCCGGTCGGGTCACGCTCTCCCCTTCCTAGGAGACGGAACCTGGGTCGGCGGCCCAGGTGTTGCACTCGGACGCCTTGTTCGACTTGTAGCCGCGGTCTACCCAGGTCGCGTTGTTCTGCGGTGTGCCGTGGTCCTTCGTCGGATAGATGTCGTAGTCGCCCCGGTTGCCGGCGTCGGTCAGCGCCACCCTGATCACGTCGATCGGGATCGCGCCGTGCGACAGAGGGGCCAGCGACATGCCTCCGAAGCACGTCGCCTGCAGCTCCATCCGGCGGTTCAGGTCGAGGCCCTTCGGAGTATCCCATCCCCCCGACTCGTACTGCGCGCGGTCCGACGCCTTGAGCATCCCGGTGAGCCACTGGATGTGGTGGCCGTACTCGTGGGCGAGCTGGCCCAGGTACTTGCCGGGGTGGTTCGGGTTGTTCGGGTTGCGCTCGGCGGCGTACGCGTTCGCCGTCCAGTAGATGCCGCCTTGGCAGTACCGCGCCGTCTGGTCAGGGCGGACCGTGCCGCACGGGTACTGCGACTGCTCGGTGATGATGTGCAGCTCAACGGGCTGGTACGGCAGGTTCGCGGCCTGCAGCGCCGGCTTCCACATGTTCTCGATGCACGGCAGCGCGGCGCGCAGGAACTTGTCCTGGCCCGCCGGCGAGTAGTCCATCGCCGGGAGACCGCAGCCCTGGATCGTGTTCGCGCCGAAGCCGGGCTTGAGGAACGGGTGGTCCGCCAGCGCGTAGACGGCCTTCGGACCGGCGGGGGTCGCCGGGGCGGACGGCGTGCGCGAGGCAGGGGGACGGGGCGCGCTCGTCGTCGGCGCGGCCTCCTCGGTGGTGCTGGGGAGCGTGAACGTCGGGCTGTACGTCGTGTAGTTCGAGTAGCCCGTGTCCTTCACCTTGCTGTTCAGCATCGCCGCGAAGACGCCGACCGCGCCGAGGCCGAGGATCACGACACCGCCCAGGACGAGGGCGATGATCGGGCCGTTGCTCTTGCGGCGAGGCGGCGGCGGGTACGGCCCGTAACCGGGAGGCGGACCCCACGCCGGCTGCGGCGGAGGCATGACCTGGCCGGGAGGCGGCGGCGGGCCGTAATAGCCCGGTGGCGGCCCCTGCGGCTGGGCGTAGGGCGGCGGTGGGCCCTGGGGCGGACGCTGCCCGAGCGGTGCGGGCATCGGCGGCGGGCCGACCGGGCGCGGTGGCGGCCAAGTGCCCGGCGGCGGTGGTTGCGTCATCGCCTGAGGTCCCCCCATTGGTCGTCCTGGGTCGGGTACGAGCATATGCGGAGCGAGATCACCCGTCCCCCGACCGGGCTACCGCGTCCACGTACTTGAGACGCGCGAGCCGGGGGTTCGGTTCACGAGACGTCCGCGGAGCTCGCCGCCCAGGTGTTGCACGCGTTGATCTTGTTCTGCTTGTGGCCGTGCATCACCCAACGTTCGTTGTTGGGCGCACTTCCGTGGTCAGGCCTGCGGTTGTAGTCGCCGCGCTTGCCCGCGTCGCTCAGGCCGGTGTTCACGACCTCCAGCGGGATGACGTTCTTGTGCGAGAACGGCGCCAGCGTCATGCCGCCGAGACAGGTCGCCTGCAGTTCGAGCCTGCGGTTGAGCTCCAGCCCCTTCGGCGTGTCGAACCCGCCGACGTCGTACTGGGCCTGGTCGGCGGCGCGCAGCATGCCGGTCAGCCACTGGACGTGGTGGCCGTACTCGTGGCTGAGCTGTCCCAGGTAGACGCCGGGGTGCCGGACCGTTGAACCGCCCTCGTTGGCGTAGAACGTGCCGGGCCAGTAGATGACGCCCCGGCAGAACATCGCCGTCGTGTTGTTCTGCCGCGACCCGCACGGCGTCTGCACCGTCCCGGTGAACACCTGCAGCTCCGCCGGCTGGTACGGCAGGTTGGCGGCCTTGAGCGCCGGCTGCCACGCCTTCTCGATGCACGGCAGCGCCGCTTCGAGGAACCGCTTCTCACCGGCGGGGTTGTACTCCATCCGCGGCAACGGACACGAGTCGAAGTCGTTCGCGCCGATGTTCGTGGCGAAGATCGGGTGGTCGGCGAGCTTGTAGACCGCCTTGGGACCGACCGGCGTCTGCTGAGTGCTCGGCGTGCGGGACGTCGTCGGCCGCGTGGTCGTCGTGGCGGCTGTCGTGGTGGTCGTCGTGTTCGTGAAGGTGGGGCTGTACGTCGTGTAGTTCGAGTAGCCGGTGTCGCGGACCTTGTTGTTCAGGGTCGCGGCGAAGACGCCGATCGCGCCCAGGCCGAGGATCACGACGCCGCCGAGGACGAGGGCGACGATCGGGCCGCTGCCGCTGCGGCGGGGTGGGGCCATCGGGTAGGGCGGTGGGGCGAACGCGCCTGGGTGGCCGTGGCCCCATGCCGGTTGGCCCCACGACGGTTGGGGTGGGGGCATGACCGGGCGTGGTGGTGGGAGTGGGGGACGGCCGGGAGGCGGGCCGTACTGGGGAGGTGCGCCCACGGGGGATGGCTGGCCGTAGGGCGGTGGGGCGCCGACGGCAGGTGGTGGGCCGACGGGCATGGGCGGTGGGAGCGGCGTGCGGCCGGGAGGCGGGCCGTAGGGCGGAGGTGCGCCCACAGCAGGTGGTGCGCCGTGAGGAGGAGGCGGGCCCATGGGCACGGGTGGCGGGAGCGGCGCACGGCCAGGGGGTGGGCTGTACGGAGGAGGCCCGCCCACGGGCGGTGTGCCGCCGGGCATCGGCCCCACCGGCGGCTGTCCCACCGGCGGCTGTCCCACCGGCGGCTGACCCGTCGGCGGCTGGCCCGTCGGCGGGCGCGCTCCGGCCGGCGTTGCGGGGACCGGGCGAGGAGACATCGGCGGGCCCGCCGGGCGTGGCGGCGGCCAGTTGCCCGGTGGCGGTGGTTGCGTCATCGCCGAAGATCCCCCAGGTGGCGTCCGTTCGAAAGTCCGCCGGAGCATATGAGGACTCCGCTATTGTCCGCAGCCGTGTTGAAGAACTGGGGTGCGGCGATCTTCGTCGCCGTCGCGCTGACCTCCACGACGGCTGTCGGCGCGCTCGCGCAGCCGCTTCCCGGCACCGTCAGCACCGAGGTGCGGATGAAGCTGGAGCGCGACGCCCGGCTGTCCGTCACCGAGACGGTTCAGGTGCCGGACGGCAAGACCGTGAAGCGGACCGTCCCCTTGCGACTCGCGGTCGGCAACGACCTGGAGCGCCAGTACCAGGTCACCGACGCCAAGGTCGAGGGCAAGGGCAGCACCTCGACGAGCGACGACACCTTCTCCGTCACGCTCGAAGGCACCTCCACGCTGACCTACACGGTCGTCGGCGCGGTCGCCCCGGTCGGTGACGTGCTGGAGGTCCGCTGGCAGGCCGCCGGCGGATGGGACACCGAACTGGACAAGGTCGCGCTCTCGTTCTCCGCACCCGACTCGCCCACGTCGGTCAACTGCCTCGCCGGTCCCGTCGGGTCGTCGCAGCCGTGCACCAGCGCGGACCTCGCGGACGGCAAGGGCGTGCGGGCGCAGGAGATCAAGCTCGGCGCCGGCGAACGCGTCGACGTCGCGATCGGACTGACCGCCGGGGTCGTGCCCCCGAACGCCGTCGTGGTCGAGCAGTCCGGGCTCGCGGCCGCGTTCGCGCTGACACCGGCCAGCGGTGCCGCGCTCGGCGGGCTGCTGGTCCTGCTGCTCGGCGGCGTGGCACTGCTCTGGTACCTGCGCGGACGGGACGCCGCGGCGCTCGCGAGCGAGGTCGGGGCGGTGTCCGTGCTGGTCCGCGACCCGAGCGGGCGCGTCGCGTTCGCGTCGCCCGACGGCGTGCTGCCCGGCCAGGTCGGCACGGTCGTCGACGAGCACGTGGACGTGGTCGACGTCACCGCCACGGTGATCGACCTCGCCGTCCGCAACTACCTGTGGATCACCGAGACCGACGGCCACGACTGGCAGATCGTGCGCCGCAACCCGGTCGACGACTCGCTGTCCGGCTACGAGAAGGCCGTCTGCGAAGCGCTCCTGCCGCAGGGAACCGAGGCGGTGAGCGTGTCCGAGCTGCGCGGCCGGCAGATCGACCTCGCGCACGTCCGCGACCGGCTCTACGCCGACGTCGTGGAGAAGCGGTGGTTCGCGCGCCGCCCCGACGCCGAGCGGAACCTGTTCTGGTGGGCCGGAATCGCGATCGCGGTGCTCGGCGTGGCCGCCACGGTCGTGCTGGCGCTGACGATCGGCAACGCGCTGTTCGGTCTCGTGGTCGCGGTCGGTGGTGTCGCGCTCGCGTTCGGTGCGCGGTCGATGCCCGCCCGCACCAAGCGCGGCAGCGAGCTGCTGGAGCACGTCCGCGGCCTGCGCGGGTACCTCCACGGAGTGACGCCCGACGAGGTTCCCGAGGCCGACCGCGAGCTGGTGTTCTCCCGGTCGCTGCCGTACGCGGTGGTGCTCGGCGCGACCGAGCGGTGGCTCTCCACGTTCGGTCAGCAGGACCTTTATTGGTATGGCAACGCCACCGACTTCCGGCGCAGCTTCCCCGCGTTCCTCGGGGCGCTCGACGGCGTGCTCGCCCAGGCGGGCCACCTGCGATCGCTCCGGGCGCCGAACCCGTAGGCTTGCCGCATGGCCTCACCCGAACTGCACAGGTTCACGTTGCCCAACGGCCTGCGGGTGGTGCTCGCCCCCGACGCCGGCGCTCCGGTCGTCGGCGTCAGCGTGCACTACGACGTCGGCTTCCGTTCCGAGCCGGAGGGGCGCACCGGGTTCGCGCACCTCTTCGAGCACCTGATGTTCCAGGGCAGCGAGAGCCTGGAGAAGCTGGCCCACTTCCGGCACGTGCAGTCGTCGGGCGGCACGTTCAACGGGTCCACGCACCCCGACTACACCGACTACTACCAGGTGCTGCCGAGCGCGGCGCTGGAGCGGGCGCTGTTCCTCGAAGCGGACCGCATGCGCGCGCCGAAGCTCACCGACGAGAACCTCCGCAACCAGATCGACGTGGTGAAGGAGGAGATCCGGCTCAACGTGCTGAACCGCCCGTACGGCGGGTTCCCCTGGATCCTCCTGCCCGCGGTGCTGTTCAAGACGTTCGCCAACGCGCACAACGGCTACGGCGACTTCGTCGACCTGGAGAGCGCGACGGTCGACGACTGCGCGGAGTTCTTCGACACCTACTACAGCCCGGCGAACGCGGT
The DNA here is from genome assembly GCF_042721515.1 of Lentzea sp. NPDC058436. NCBI lineage: Bacteria > Bacillati > Actinomycetota > Actinomycetes > Pseudonocardiales > Pseudonocardiaceae > Lentzea > Lentzea sp. NPDC058436. The sequence goes on along the minus strand of NZ_JBHXLF010000003.1, from coordinate 78,762 downwards.
GCTGGCGGTGGCGGGCGACCTCGACGTCGAGGCCACGAAGGCGTTGGTGGAGAAGCACTTCGGCGACGTGCCCGCGCGGCCGCGCCCGGAGCGCCCGTCGTTCGCCGAGCCCGCCCCGCAGGGCGAGATCCGCCACGAGCACGGCGACGCGCTGGCCCCGCTGCCCGCGATCGCGATCGGCTACCGCGTGCCGGACCCGACCACGGACATCGACGGCTACCTCGCCTACCTGGTGCTCGCCGGCGTGCTCGCGGACGGCGACAGCTCGCGCCTGCAGCAGCGCCTCGTGCACCGCGAGGGCATCGTGATCGACCTGAACGCGGGCTGCGGCCTGTTCGGCCCGCTCGAAGCGCGCGACCCGGACACGTTCAGCATCACCGCGATCCACGCGGCCGAGGTCGAGGCCGCCCAGGTCGTCGCGGCCATCGACGAGGAACTGCAGAAGCTCGCGCAGGAGCCGCCGTCGGCCGAGGAGCTCGCGAAGGTCACCGCCCGCTGGGCGTCGACCATGCACAAGGAGCACGACCGGCTCACGAACCGCACGCTGGGCCTCGGCTCCGCGGAGCTGCTGTTCGGCCGCGCCGAGCTGATCTACGAACTGCCCGAGCGGATCGCCTCGGTGACCGTCGACGAGGTGTCCGCCGCGGCCAAGGCGCTGCGTCCCGACTCCCGCGCCCTTCTTCTCGTCAAGCCCACCGGAGGAGCCCAGTGACCTCGGCAAAGACCCACCGCACCGCCGAGGAGATCGGGCGCACGGAGACCGGCCCGCGTCCGCTTCCGCCGCTGGGTGACCAGAAGGCGGCCGCCGAGCTGTCCACTGTGGACACCACGCTGCCGAACGGCCTGCGCGTCATCGCGGTCCGCCGCGCCACCGTGCCGATGGTCGAGCTGCGCCTGCGCGTCCCGTTCGCCGACCCGTCCGGCACCAGCGCCGGGTCCCAGCACGCCGCGGCGGCCGAGATCCTCGCGAACACCGTGCTGACGGGCACCGCCACTCGCTCGCGCGTGCAGATCGACACCGAGCTGGCGCTGGTCGGCGGCGAGCTCGACGCCGTCGTCGACCCGGAGCGCCTGAGCTTCACCGGCAACGCGCTGGCGAGCGGCCTCGGCACCGTGCTGGAGGTGCTGGCCGACGTCCTGACCGGCGCCGCCTACCCGGCCGACGAGGTCGAGCGCGAGCGCGCCCGCCTGGTCGAGCGCATCACGCTCGCCCGGTCGCAGCCGAGCGTCATCGCCCGTGAGGCGCTGCAGAACCTGCTGTACGGCGACCACCCGTACGCGAAGGAGATGCCGGAGGCCGACGAGGTCGCCGCCGTCTCCCGCGAAGACGTGGTGGGCTTGCACGGCAAGGCTTTGCTGCCGCGCGGCTCGGTGCTGGTCGTCGTCGGCGACGTCGAGCCGGCCGAGGCCGTGTCTCAGATCGGCGAGGCCCTCGGCGCGTGGCAGGGCGACGGCGAGGCCGTCCAGCTGCCGCCGCTGCCGAAGGTGTCGGGTGGCGACGTGGCGCTCGTGCACCGCGCCGGTGCCGTGCAGTCGCAGATCCGCCTTGCCGCACAGGCGATCCCGCGCACCGACGAGCGCTACCCGGCGCTGCAGCTCGCGAACCTGGTCTACGGCGGGTTCTTCTCGTCGCGTCTGGTCGAGAACATCCGCGAGGACAAGGGCTACACCTACAGCGCCCGGTCGCACCCCGAGTTCACCGTGCACGGGGCGACGTTGCTGATCGACGCGGACACGGCGTCGGACGTGACGGCGGCCGCGCTGCTGGAGACCCGGTACGAACTGGCGCGCCTGGGCCTCGTGCCGCCGTCGGAGTCCGAAGTGGACACCGCGCGCAGCTACGCCATCGGCACGCTGCTCACCAGCACGTCGTCGCAGGGCGGCCTGGCGTCGTTCCTCGTGAACCTCGTCGCGCTGGGCCTCGGCCTCGACTGGCTGGTCGCGCACCCGCAGCGCCTGCAGGCCGTCACGCCGGAGCAGGTGGCAGCGGCCGCGCTGGAGTTCTTCGCGCCGGCCAACTTCACCGGTGTGCTCGTCGGTGACGCGGAGCTGCTCAAGCCGAAGCTGTCCGCGTTGGGTGGAGTCTCGTTCCAGTGAGCTTCGACCTGATCGGGCTGCCCGCGCTGTCGCGGTCGGCGGTCGACCGGTGCGAGCCGTTGCGCGGCGACGACGACAAGCTCGCCGCGCTCTGGCCCAAGGCGAGGATGATCGTCGTGGACACGCGCGGCCGCACCCTGGTCGCCGACCGAGGCACGCGGCTGGCAGACCGGCCGTCCGTCGAGTTCGGCGACCTGCCACCGGTCAACGCCGTCCTGCTGGGTGAGCAGGACGGCGTGGCGTGGTTCGCCGTGCTGATGCCCGCCGAGGAGGGCGAGGCGACGCCGCCGAGCCGCGCCTGGGGCCCGCCCGAGCTCACGGACGAGCCGCAGTGGCTCGACCTCCGGCAGGCGGGCGCCACCCTGGACGACATGTCGGCCGGGCTGTTCACGACGGCCGCCGCGCTGTTCCAGTGGCACCGGCTCGGCAAGTACTGCGCCAAGTGCGGCGCCAGGACCGTGCTGGAGAAGTCGGGCTGGACGTCGGTCTGCTCCGGATGCGGGCGGGAGGAGTACCCGCGCACCGACGCGGCGGTCATCTGCCTCGTGCACGACGGCGCGGACCAGGTGCTCGTCGCGCGCGGACCGGAGTGGCCGGAGGGCAGGTTCTCCGTGCTCGCGGGGTTCGTCGAGGCAGGCGAGTCCCTGGAAGCGTGCGTGGCGCGGGAGATCTCCGAGGAGGTCGGCGTCGCCGTCCGCGACATCCGGTACCTCGGGTCGCAGCCGTGGCCGTTCCCGCGCTCGCTGATGATCGGCTTCGAGGCCGTGGCCGACCCCGCCGAGCCGCTGCGGCTCGCCGAGGGGGAGATCGCGGAGGCCAAGTGGGTCTCGCGGGAGGACGTGCGCAGGGCGATCGACGAGCCGGGCAGCGTTCCCGGTCTCGGGCTCGCCGGGGGCGCGTCGATCGCGTTCCGGATGCTGCAGAGCTGGTCGGGCGCCGCGCCGTCAGAGCAGTGACGGCAGCACGTGCTCCTCGGTGACCATCAGACCGGTGGTCGCCATCGTGTCCGCCAGGTCGGGGTCCCAGCTCGCGGACTCCGGCCTGCTGTTCAACGTCGGCAGCTCCACCCCTCGCGCGATCAGCGTGGCCACGGCCTCGCGATAGTCCCGCGCTGACATCCGCCACGCCGTGCCGCCGGTCCAGGCGAGGACCTCGTTGGTGACGCGGATCCCGTCCGGCGTGAAGTCGTTGTGGCACTTCACGGTCTTGCCGTCGAGGTGGTGCTTCGCCTGCGGCGTCAGGCCGTTCGGGAGCACCACCAGCGTGCCGGGCAGGCCGGACTCCAGCAGGCGCGGGCTGCGCACGACGGTGACCTCCGCCGCGTCGAGCGTGTCGTTGAGCGTCAGGTAACCCTGCGAGGTCAGCACGGGATCGCTGTAGGCGTCGGGGAGAACGCCGGCGCGTTCGAAGTCGAGGCCCGCCAGCGACAGTGCTTTGTGGACGATGCGGGTGAGCGGGCGGCCGTCGTCGAGGTCGTTGCCCGCCAACGCGAACCGCGTGGTCCACCGGCGGGGTTCGGGGTGCAGGCGCGCGAGGATCGACGCCGCCTGGTTCGCGATCATCGGCAGCGCGGGCTGCGGGATCTTGCCGTACCTGCGGACGTGCTCGATCCACTCCTCCGCCCACGGACGCGACAGCAGCCCGTGCTCCCGCAGCGCGAACTTCAGCACGGCGTCCGCCGTCGAGGCCTCCTGCGTGGTGGACATGCCGATCGGCCTGCCGTGCACCGACTCCAGCACCTCGGGCAACGTGCTGCCGTGCGCGCGGACGTGTTCGTCCAGGCGTGCCAACGAGATCTGGCGGCGGGCCGGATGCGCGATCGGCTTGCGCAGGAGCTCGCCGAGCACGGTCGCGGTCGGTGCGTCCTCGACGCGGAAGCTGAACGCCGAACGGCCGCCGCCCTCCATCGTCTCGCGGGCGAGGCGCCAGAAGTCCGCGAGCTCGGGGGAGTCCATGTTCACGGCACCAACCTAGGCCTTGACAGAACGCGCGGGTGGGCGGAGTCTGCCTAACCATGAGCGCCGCGCCTAATCGTGATAGGCAAGCCGAACGCCGTGAGGCGACCAGGCGGGAGATCGTCGACGCCGCGTGGGAGATCGCGCGCCGCGACGGGCTCGCCGCCGTCACGTTGCGCGAGGTCGCGGCCATGATCGGCATGCGGTCGCCGTCGCTGTACTCGCACTTCGACTCGAAGAACGCGATCTACGACGCCATGTTCGGGCAGGCCTGGGCGGTCTACCTGGACGAGATGAGGCAGCACGAACTGCCGGGAGAGCCGAGGGAGGCGCTGCTCGCGATCGCGGAGCACTTCTTCGCGTTCTCGCTCGCAGACGCCGCCCGCTACCAGTTGCTGAACCAGCACGCGATACCCGGCTTCACGCCGTCGGAGGCGGCCTACGCGCCGTCCGTCGAGGTCGTCGGCCTGCTGCAGGAGACCCTGCGCGGGCTCGGCGTCACCGACGGCGCCGACGTGGACCTGTTCCTCGCCCTGTGCGGTGGCCTGCTCGACCGGCAGCTCGCCAACGAATCCGGTGGCGACCGCTGGACGCGCCAGCTGCCCCGCGTGATCGACATGCTCGCCGACGAGGTCGGCCTGCCGGGACCTTCCCTGAGGAGCACGAGATGACCACAGCACTCGCCGCCAGACCCCGCACGTCCCCGTTGGACCGCACGACCGCGATGCGTCTCGCGGCGACCGAGTACGACCGGATCGCCGCTCTGCTCGGCGGCCTCGCACCGCAGGACTGGGACAGGCCCACCTCGTGCCCGGAGTGGGACGTGCGCGCGCTGGCCACGCACGTGCTCGGCATGGCCGAGATGTCCGCGTCGATGCGCGAGGGCCTGCGTCAGGCCAGGGCGGCCCAAGCGCGCGGTGGCGTCTTCATCGACGAGCTGACCGCCGTGCAGGTCGAGGAGCGCGCCGGCATGACGCCCGCCGCGATCGTCGCCCGCTTCGCCGAGGTAGCGCCTCGTGCGGTGAAGGGGCGTCGTCGCGTGCCGGGGGTGGTGCGCGGACGGAGGATGCCGGGCACGCAGCGCGTCAACGGCCGTGACGAGGCGTGGACGCTGGGGTTCCTCAACGACGTGATCATGACCCGCGACCCGTGGATGCACCGCACGGACCTCGCGCAGGCCACCGGCATGCCCCTGGTGCTCACGGCCGCGCACGACGGCGTCCTGGTCGACGACGTGGTGCGCGAGTGGTTCGAACGGCTGGGCCGCCCGGTCACGGTGCGCCTGACCGGGCCCGCGGGCGGCACGTGGGGCGAGGGCGGTCCGGAACTGGAGCTCGACGCGGTCGAGTTCTGCCGCGCGCTCGCCGGGCGCAGGACCGCCCCTCTGGACACCGAGGTGCCCTTCTAGGGGTCGATGCGGTCCAGCGCCGCGCCGTCCCACGTGGTCTGCGTGCACGCGACGCCCCGGCCGTTCTTGGGGCGCAGCACGTCGAAGATGTGCATGCGCGGGATCTTGTCCGACACGCCCCAGCCCGACGGCCAGGTGATCACCCAGTCCATGTCGAGGTCCACCAGCAGGCCCAGCATGCGCGCGATGGTCGGGTCGTCGAGGCGTTCGAAGGCCTCGTCGAGCAGCACCAGGCGCAGCGGGTCGAACTCGTCGCTGACGGCGTCGTAGAAGCTCGCGGCGGCCGCGAACAGCGTCACGTACGAGATCAGGCGGGTCTCGCCGGACGACAGCTGCTTCAGCCGCCGTTCGCGCGGGCCCCCGTCCGGGCCGGTGTCGGCGACGGTCACGGTGAACTGGTGCCACGTGCGGTAGTCGAGGGCGCGCGACAGGATCTCGGCGTAGCCGCCGGAGTGGGTGTCACGTTCGTTCTCGATGCGCTCGGTGAAGACGCGGCGCAGCGTGGCGTCCTGCTCTGGCGTGCGTTCGCCGAACGGCAGCCGCACGAGCGCGAGCGCCTGCCGCGTCGCGTCGTCCAGCGCGCTCGACGACTTCCAGGCCAGCTTGACGTGCACGCCCTGGCTGGAGCGGGCCTGGCCGAGCACCTCGTTCATGCGCTTGGTGAGGTCCTCGGCGACGGTGATCTGGCCGCGCAGCCACTCCGCCAGGTCGCGGATCAGGTAGTCGGCGAAGATGCCCTGGTACTGCTCGTCGAGGAACCCGCGCTGCTCGGCCAGCTTCGTGGTGACCTGGCGGGCGGCGACGGCGACGGGCTTCGCGCCCTCCTCACCGGTCACGGTGACGGTGAGCAGGCCCGCGTGCTGTTCGGCGGCGATGTCGTGGCTGCCGGCGAGCGAGGTCTGCAACGCCTGCAGCTTGGCGATGACGGTGGCCTCGGTGCCGCCGCGCCGGTCGGGGGTGTCGGCGACGGCCTGGCGGACCGCGGCTTCGAGGGTGGTGCCGCCGGGCTGCGTGCCCTCGGCCATCTCCGGGAAAGCGGCCACCACCAGCCCCGGCGCCCGCACCGTGGCGCCGAAGTTCGCGGACGCCCGCGCCAGCGCCTCCTCGGACTCGATGACCTGCGTGGAGTTGTTCTCCAGCAACGCTTCCAGCTTCGCCGCCTGTTCACGCGCGGTCGTGATGCTCTCCCGCACGCCCTTGAGGTCCTCGCGCATCTTCTTGCGCGACCTCTCCAGCGACGTGAGCTGCTCGCTGATCTCCTTGGCCTCACCGCCGACGGCGTCCGTCAGCTCGGCCAGCGTTCCGGCCTGGGCGGCGTAGTCGACGCAGCGGGTGTCGGCGTCGGTCTCCGCGGTCTGCCGGTCGGCGACGGCCTCGTGGTAGCGGTGCGACGCGTCCGTCAGGTCGGAGATCGTTCCCTGGCAACGCCTCTTCACCGCGTCACCGAGCAGGTCGGCGGTCCGCTGGGCCTCACCGGCGGCCGCGCGGGCCTGCCGGAGCGCCTCGGTGTCCGACGGCAGACCCGCGTCGCCGGCCTGGCGGGTCAGTTCCGACCTCGCCGCTTCGAGCCGGGAATGGGCGTCCTCCAACGCTTCCCGCAGCTCGAACGTGCGTTGCTGCGAGCGCACCGCCGACTCCTCGGCGGCCTGGACGCGGCTGTGCTTCGCGATCAGCTCGCCGTCGCCGGGGAACGCCGCGAGGTGCGCCTCCCACGTGGCGACGTGCTCGTGGGCGCGCGCCAGTTCGTCCTCGGCGGTGCCGAGCTGACCCCGCAGATCGGCGAGTTCCTCTTCCAGGGCGGCGATGCGACGGCCTCGGGCGGCCTGCCGCGCGCCCGCGCCGATGAACTCGGCCTCGGGCTTGGTCCACTGGCCGGTCAGCACGCCCGTGCGCCAGTCGCCCGTGGTGGTCATGTCGTCCAGCGACACCGCGCGCAGCAGGTCGACCACGAACGCTTCGGGCACCGGCGAGCCCTCGACGGCCGGCACGAGGTAGTCGGCGAGCGTCCGGCCGTCGACCGCGGGACGCGGGACGGCCAGGACGTCGTTCAGCCCGGCGTCGGCGGCGGTCACCCAGGCGTCCAGCAGACCACTGGCCTGCAACGCGGCTTCGAGCCCCGCACGTTCGTCGTCGGTCAGCGACGGCACGAAGTCGACGAGCCGGTAGAAGGGCGCGCCCACGGCGTGATCGCGGTCGGCGGACGTGTACTGGCCCGGCACCGGCACGCGCTCGTTGCCCGAACGCAGTCCGACGAGCTCCTCGTCCAGCGCGTCCAGGCGGGTGCGCAGGTCCGTGCGCTGCTGCGTGAACGCGTGCGCGGCGTCACGCGCCGTCTGCACGAGCGGTCCCGCCCATTCGCGGGCCGTGGTGCTCAACGTCCGCGCGGCCGCAGGATCGGCCGTTTGCGGCAGCGTCAACGCGTCCGCCGGGCGTTCGTCGAGCAGCGGGCCGCTCGACGTCCACACCTCGACCTGCTCCAGCCAGGCCTGCACGACCTCGGCCAGCTCCTGCATCTCCTGGTTGCGCATCGAGGTCGACTCGGTCGCGCCGAGCTGGGCGTCGCGGGCCTTCTGCCGCAACGACTCCACCTCGCGCTGCTGCGAGTCGAGCGCCAGCGCCTGCTCGTGCAGGGCCATCGCGAGCGCACCCCGTTGACGGGCCAGCGACGCGATGCCCGAGGTCTGGTCGGTCACCGCCGACAGCGCGGTCAGCACGTCCTCGGTCGCGGCGGCGGGCGGCACGCGGCGTTCGATCGGCAGCGGCCCTGCCTCGGGATCCGGCTTGGCGCGCACGGAGTCCGTGGTCACCGCGGCCTCGGCGGCCGGGACCTGCGGCACGTCCGGCGCGAGGTCGGCGTCCATGCCCGCGAGGCGCAGGTTGTCGCGCAACGGGTCGCTCAGCGCGTCGGCGGCCTGAAGGTCTTCCGCGAGGCGCTTCAACAGCCGCAGCACGTTGTCGACGGCCGCGTCCTCCTGCGCGCGCTGGCGGTGGGCCGTCTCCAGGGCCGCCACGGCCGAAGAACGCTTCTCCGCCACCAGGTTCTCGCGCGTCTTCAGGTCCTGGAGGTCGCGGAACGCCGGCAGCTCCTTCAGCGCCGCGATGGTCTCCTCTGCCTGCTGCTCGCCGGTCTCCATGTCGACCAGCGCCTGTTCGGACGCGGAGCGCTCCATGCGCGTGAGGTCGAGCTCCTGCGTGAGCTTCGACTGCTCGCGCCGCAGCTTGGTCACCGACTTCTCGGCGCCCTCCAGCCGTTCGGACGCACCGCGAAGCCCGCCGAACGCGTAATCACGATAGGTCTTGAGGAACGTGCTCAGCGCACTGTCCGCAGAGGACAGTCGCACGATGTTCTCGCGGATCGACTCCAGGTCGTCGAACGACGTCGCGAGCTGCTCGACCATCGCCTGGTCCAGCGGCGGCAGCGCGTCGCTGAGGATCTGTTCGAGCTGACCCTCCAGCACCTTCAGGCCGACGTCCGGGTTGCGCAGCGTCCGCTGCAGGTGCAGCAGGTCACCGTACCGCGCGGCCGGCACGCCGTAGACGGTCTCGGCGACCTTCGCGCGGAACGCCGGCTCCTCGAACATGCAGTCCGCGCCGATGAGGTCCCGCAACTGGGCCGGGCCGTGCGGGACGCGCTCAGGGCCCGCGAGCTGCAGTTCCGCGCCGACGCGCATCGGCGTGACGAACCGCCACGAGTCCGTGATGGCCTGCGAGGTCTTGGACGCCTTCACGCCGAGCCCGCACGTCAGGTACTCGTTGCCGGAGTGGTCGGCGGCCTCGCGGATCAGCTCGACCCACGCGTACCCGATGCGGTTCGGGCCGCCGTCGTAGTCGTCCAGCATGAGCCTGCGCAGGCTCACGGTGTCGAAGCCCTTCGAGCCGAGCTGGCGCAGGTCGCCGTCCAGGCACAGCGGGAGCAGCAGCTCCAGCGTGCGGGACTTGCCGGAACCGTTGGTGCCCTGGAAGATCGCGCGGCCACCGGAGAAGTCGAACGTCTGCTCGGTGTACTGCCAGATGTTGACCACGCCGCCGCGGTGCAGCCGCCACCTGCTCATGAAACGTTCTCCTCGTCGAACAGGGACCAGCTCGGTGCTTCAGGCACCACAACGGGTTGCTCTGGTTGTTCTCGTTCCGGGTCGCCGTCGGGAGACGGCAGCCAGCGGTGCGCGGCCGCGCTGATGGACCACCCCTGTTCGTGCGGGGTGGCCAAACCCATGCGCCGCAACAGTTCCGTCACCTCGGCGACCAGACGGTCCAGGTCGTCGGTGAACTGCTTCGACCACGCGGCGGGGTAGTCCTCGACCAGTCCGGCGCAGACCTCGCGCAGCCGTTCGGGGGTGACGACGTACCGGGCCGGCGCGTCCTCGTCCTCGCCGTCGATCAGGTCCGGCAGAGCCAGCAGCGTGATCCGCGCGACCGTCGAGACGCCGGGGAACGACAGGTCGGTCAGGAAGTCCTCGGGGTCGGCGGCGAGCACGCCCTCGACCCGGCACTCGGTGTGCAGGCCGAAAGCCTGCTCCAGCAACGCGGTCTCCTTGCGCTGGTTGCGCCGCAGCCACTCCGCCTGGTCGTCCGGCAGGTCCGCGTACAGCACCAGCGGCGTCTCGACGAGCCTGCGCCGCACCGCGTGCTCGACGCCGCGCGGACCGGGGCGCGCGGCCAGTTCGACCAGGTGGGCGGGGCTCTGCGCCTCACCGACAGGGCCCGTCACGAGCTGGCCCAGCAGGTCGGTGTCGATCGTGATCAGCGCTTCCTGCGGCAGCAGGTCCTGAGCGACCGATCCCTCGGTCTCGTGCAGCACGCCGAGGGAGACGAGGTGCCGCAGCGCCGCGGTGAGCGCACGCCGTTCGGAGATGTCGTCCGGCGCGTCGATGCCCGCTTCCACCGCGGCGGAACGGATGTCGGCCACGAGCCGGGACAGCAGCGTCTGGCGGCCGATGCCGGTCAGCACCGCGAGCGTCAGCGCCAGGTATGCGTAGCCGCGCGGGGACATGCTGAGCACACCGCGCGTGTCGTCGTTGCCGGGACCCGACTTGTAGAGGCGCGCGAACCGCCGTTCGACGACGAGCCGGTAGCCGAGCAGGCCCGCGAACAGGTCCTGCAACGTCGCGCGGTGCCGGTAGACGAGGCTGAGCAGCTCCCCGTCGGGGCCGTCGGTGCGCAGCAAAGGCCTGCGCAGCAACGTTCGCGCGCACCGCACCACGTTGGCGGCGTCGATGTCGGAGAGGTTGTCCAAGTGGTTCATCGCTTCAGTGCCACCGTCGCGTCGTGCAGGGTGAGCGTCCCGGCGGCCGACTTGATCTGAGTCGTCGTGCCGTGGGCGATCTCGAGTTTGAGGCCGCGCACGGGATCGCTGGCCGAGCCGCTGTCGTTCGGCGAGTCGCGCTGGGCCATCGCGAGCGTCAGCAGCTCGCAGAAGACCTCCAACGCGCCGTGCGTGAGCGTGGTGTTCTCCAGGTTCCCGGCGGCCGTCGTCAGCTCGGCGACGTGCCGCGCGCGGATCTCGTCCGCCTCACGGGCCTCCGCCAGCAGCGACTGCTCGGTCATCGGGTCGTCGAGGATCCTGGACGGCCTGCCGCGCCCGCCCCGGTCGCCGCGCGTCCTGACGCTCACGGTGACGTCGCAGGCAGGGCCGTCGCGCCACGGCGTGCGCTCGTTGTCCGAGTCGTGCTCGGGCGCGGGGGAGAGGTGGCGCGCGCTGTAGAGGCCGAACGCGGAGGCGTAGATCTCGTGCGCCTCCTCGCGGGTCGAGTTGTCGAACCAGGCCGCGAGCTTCAGCAGTTCGGCACGCCGGCCGGGGAGCAGCCCACCGCCGGAGGTCGCGCGCTTCACGCTCGCCAGGAGGCTGCCGATCGCGCGGGCGGTGGCCTCTCTGAGGGCCGTGACCTGGCTCGGGCGGCCGGGGCGGTCGACGAACCAGTCCGTCAGCTCCTGCCAGTCCTCCGGCGTGCGGCCGCGGGCGCGTTCGACGTTCTGGCCGAGGTCGGTGCCGAGGAGCCTCAGCAGCTCGGCGCGGGCCTTCGTGAGCCCTGCCAGCGCCGCGGCGATCGGCGGCGTGAACTTCAGGACGTCCTCGACGACCCGCTGGATGTATTCGACCAGCAGGTTGCGGAAGCCCGCGATCTCCTCGGGCGCCAGGTGGTTGCGCGTGACGACCTGGCCGAGGTAGGCGTAGAAGTCGCGGACCGTCGCCGCGAGCTCGGCGTGCTGCAGGAACAGCGTGGTGACGCGTTCGGCCAGCAGCTCCTTGGTGCGGTCGCCCTCGTTGAGCAGCGCGACGGAGAGGCTGCCGCCCAGCTCGTTGAGGCCGCGTTCGATCGCGGGGAGCAGCTCGCGGGAGACCTCGCGGGCGCCCTCGGGGACCCTGAGCAGCTCGTCGACGTCGCGCTGGACGCGGACGGCGAGCTTGGAGACCTGGTAGCGGACGCTGCCGTGCTGGAACTCGGCGATGCTGGCCGCGACGACCTCGCGCCGGCCCTGGACGAGGTTGCCCCACTCGACCAGCTGCTTGAGGCGGTTGATGACGTTCTCGATGCGGCTCTCGCCCTGCTCGACCCTGCCCTCGCGCTCCTGCCCCGCCAGCGCGCCGGCGACCTCGCCCGCGGACAGGTCGGCGAGCAGCGTGGAGGTGAACAGCCGCATGATCGCCAGGTACGTGCGCTGGTGATCGCGCGCGTCCAGATAGGCGTACAGCTTCAGCCGCTTGTGCTCCACGACCGGCCACCCTAATGCGCGCGCCGGTGCGATGCGGCGCTACCGTGCCTTCGACGAGCTGGGGAGATGACATGGGCGCGGGTCGCGCGTTGGGGTTGTTGCTGGGCGTGGCGGCGGACGCGGTGTTCGGTGATCCACGCCGATTTCACCCGGTAGCGGCATTCGGATCGACCGCGGCGGCCCTGGAGAAGCGCCTCTACGCCAACTCCGAGGCAGCCGGTGTGGCGTACACGACCGTGCTCGTCGGTGGGACCGTGGCGCTCGGTGTGGCCGTGGAACGGGTAGCGCGCCGCAACTGGCTGACGCAGGCCCTCGCGACGGGCGCGGCGACCTGGGTGGTGCTCGGCGGCCACTCCCTCGCCACCGAGGGCACGTCGATGGGCCGTGAACTGGCCGACGGCGACCTGGACGCGGCGCGCGAGCGCTTGCCCCACCTGTGCGGCCGCGACGCCGCCCGCCTCGACACGACCGGCCTGGCCCGCGCGACCGTCGAGTCCGTGGCGGAGAACACGTCGGACGCCGTCGTGGCGCCGCTGTTCTGGGGCGCGGTCTCGGGCGTGCCCGGACTCCTCGCGTACCGGGCGGCCAACACGCTGGACGCGATGGTCGGCCACAAGTCACCGCGCTACCTGCGGTTCGGCTGGGCCTCGGCGAGGTTGGACGACCTGCTGAACCTCGTCCCGTCCCGCCTGGCGGCCCTGCTGACGGTCGGCGGCGCCCCTGTAGTGGGCGGCTCGGCCGCGCAGGCCATGGAGACGTGGCGCCGCGACGCGTCCGCACACCCGTCACCCAACGCGGGCCAGGTGGAAGCGGCGTTCGCCGGCGCACTGGAGATCAGGCTGGGCGGCCGCACCGTCTACTCGCACGGCGTCGAGGAACGCCCGGTGCTCGGCCACGGCCGCAACCCGGACTCAGGTCACGTGACGCGTGCCGTGGAGCTGTCCCGCGTCGTCGGCTTCGGCGCGGGCCTCGTCAGCGCCTTCATCGCCCTCTTCCGCAAGTAGCTCGGCGATCGACTTCTTCTTTTTCTTGCCCTCGTAGAGCACGCCACCCGGCCGTGCCTCGCGGATCGTGAAGTACAGCCACCCGCCGACCGCCATCACGCCGAACGCGATCCACTGCAGCGCGTAGGAGAAGAACGGCCCGGATTCGAGCCTGGGCAGCGGCAGCGTGTCGAGCGCGCCCGGCTGGTTCTCGATCAGCTGGTAGTAGCCGGGCTCGATGTTCGCGCCGACCGCCTTGTTGTTGATCGAGTAGATCTGCCGGCGGCCGTCCTGCTCGAACGCGGCCTGCTCGTTCGACTCGTTGGGCCTCGCGAGCCCGATGAGCGTGACCTCGTCGGCCGGCGGTGGTGCGAACTCCGGCGGCTTGATGCCGTTGACCGGCCGCACGTACCCGCGGTCGATCAGGATCCGGTGGCCCGTGGTGGTCTCGAACGGCGTGATGACCTCGAACGCCGCCTCGCCCTGGACGGTCCGCAGCCGAGCCAGCGCTTCCAGTTCCGGCAGGTAGCGGCCCTTGATCTCGACCTTCTGCCACTCGTCGTGCTGCGCGCCGAACTGGGCCGGGTCGCTCTTCAACGACTTGGTGATGGCGGAGTTCTGCTCCTGGCGTTCGTCGTTGCGGCCGAACTGCCACGGCGACAGCAGGTAGACGCAGGCACCCGCGAACACCCAGACGGCGAGGGTCAGCGCCAGCCAGCCCGGCTTGAGGAGGAACTTGAACCGCACGTCCTCACGGTAGTTGCGTGAACTGGACCTCGTGGAACTGGGTCACGAACCCCTCGCCCTCGGGGCTCGCCACCATGATCCCGGCCACGACCTCCACGTCGGGCGGGAAGTACGCCTTGCGCAGCAGGTTCGTGGGCTCGGAGCCGTCCGTCCCGTACCGCACCCACACCGCGTCACCCTTGCGTTCCGCGCTGACGGTGAACCGCTCGAACGGCTCGGTCAGCGCCAGGTTCCAGTCCGAGAAGCCGCGCGTCACGACCGTGCTGGCCTGCCGCTTCCCGTCGAACACCTCGACCCCGGCCTTGATCCAGTTCTCCTCGTCGACCAGCAGGCCGACACCGGCGTGGTCGTACTGCGCCGCGTACTCGCCGCTGAAGGTCGCCGTGATGGTGAAGTCGCCGGTGACGCTCATGCCGTAGAGGTGGCCGTTGTCGCGGACGAGGCCGTTGCCGGTGAGCCGCCAGAAGTCGCTGCCCGGATCGGCGCGCACGGTCAGCGGGGTGGGGGACCACTCGCGCGGTTCGTTGAGCCAGGTCCAACCGGTGACGTCCATGGAACTCATCCAAGCAAAGCGGCTCTTGCCGCGCTCAACGCTTGCGCGCGGTAGCCGCCGCCGAACAGCACGGCGTGCACGAGCAGCGGGAACAGCTGGTGCAACGGCACGCGCGCCTGCCAGCCGTCCGCGAGCGGCGCGACCTCCTGGTAGGCGCCGAGCACGTGGTCGAGGAACGGGCAGCCGAAGAGCCGGAGCATCGCGAGGTCGCTCTCGCGGTGCCCGCCGTGGGCCGCGGGGTCGATGAGCCACACCTGGCCGTCGGCGCCCCACAGCACGTTGCCGCTCCACAGGTCGCCGTGCAGCCGCGCGGGAGGTTCGGGCGGACCGGCGAGTTCGCCGATGCGCGCGCACACCTCGCTGACGTCGATGCCCGCTTCCCGCGCGTACGGCTCAATTCGTTGTGACGCGAACCACGACGGCCACTCGGGCGCCGGTTCGTTGCGCATCGGGGCCATGCCGATCGTGGCCTCGCGCGGACCGCCGGGCGGGGGAGCGCCGAACGCGTCGGCTCCGGCGAGGTGCAGGGCGGCCAGACGGCGTCCGAAGGTCACGGCCGCCTGAAGATTCGGCTCGCCGTGCGGGATCTCGTCGATCACCAGCTCGCCGCCGGCGGCACTGTGGACGAACGGGACCGGCGGGCCGCCGTCGACGCGCAGCCACCGCAGGCCCGCCGCCTCGGCGCTGGTGGCCCGCGGCGACTGGTGCTTGCGCCTCAGAGCTGCTCGCGGACCCACGCGATCAACCCCGGCATCGCCGCCTCCGTCATGACCAGCACCTCGGTGAACCCGGCATCGTCGCCGTAGTACGGGTCCGGCACGTCCGCGCCGTCGGCGTCCGGGTCGAACGAACGGAGCAGTCGCACGCGGTCCGGATCGGCCATCCGGCGCAACGCGCGGGCGTGGCCGGAGTCGAGCGCCACCAGCAGGTCGGCGTCCAGGTGGTCGGCGCCGACCTGTGCGGCCACGTGGTCGACGGGATATCCGTTGTCCGCCAAAGACTTCAACGCGCGTGGATCAGCGGGGTCGCCGACGTGCCATCCGCCCGTTCCGGCACTGGACACCCGGACCTGGTGGGACAATCCTTCCCGGGACAGCCATTCCCTGAACACGAGCGCTGCCACGGGGGACCGGCAGATGTTGCCGGTGCAGACGAACGAAACGTGCATGTGACGCAGCCTATGCGGTGCCGCCGCACGGTAACGCTCAACCGCTGTCGCAAGATGTATGGACAAACGACATGGAGGCCGCCCATGCAGACAGGTACCGACGTGCCCCCGCAACGGGAGATCATCGGGTGTACCGACGCCCTCGGGCGCCGTCGTGCGTTCGAGGTGTACCTCAACGAGAAGGGTCGCGTCTGCTTCCGCACCCCGCCCGGTGAGTCCGCACAGCTCGACGCGTTCCAGCTGGACGAGCTGATCAGCCACCTCACCGAGCTCCGCCGCTACATGCAGTGACGCGGTGCTCTGGGCCGGTCGCCTAGGATTCGCGCGATGACCAGCCCAGACCTGCGCCACCACGGTGACGTCGACGCCGCACCAGGCCTCGCCGACTTCGCCGTCAACGTGCGGGTGCCGCACCCGCCCGCTTGGCTGCGCGAACGGCTGGCCGCGGCGCTCGGCGAGCTCGGGCGTTACCCCTCGAAACTGGCTGAAGAGCGCGCCCGTGAGGCAGTCGCACGCCGTCACGGGCGCACGCCGGACGAGGTCCTCCTGCTCAACGGCGCCGCCGAGGGCTTCGCGTTGCTGCCGAAGCTCGCGCCGCGCCGTGCCGCGATCGTCCACCCCGGCTTCACCGAGCCGGAGGTGGCGTTCCGCGATGCCGGCATCCCGGTCGAGCACGTGCTGCTCGACGGGGACTTCCGGCTGCGCGACGTGCGGTCCGACGCCGATCTGATCGTCATCGGCAACCCCACGAACCCGACGTCCGTGCTGCACGAGGCCGCCGCTCTGAAGGCGTTGCCCGGCAGGCTGGTCGTCGACGAGGCGTTCATGGACGCCGTGCCCGGCGAGCCCGAGTCGCTCGCGCACGACCCGGACGTGCTGGTGCTGCGCAGTCTGACCAAGACCTGGGGCCTCGCCGGTCTGCGCGCCGGCTACCTCCTCGGCGACCCGGAGACGCTCGCACGACTCGCGCACGGCCGTCCGCATTGGCCGGTGGGCAGTCTCACGCTGGAGGCGATCACGGCGTGCTGC
Source organism: Lentzea sp. NPDC058436 (assembly GCF_042721515.1). Lineage (NCBI taxonomy): Bacteria > Bacillati > Actinomycetota > Actinomycetes > Pseudonocardiales > Pseudonocardiaceae > Lentzea > Lentzea sp. NPDC058436. The sequence goes on along the minus strand of NZ_JBHXLF010000003.1, from coordinate 62,111 downwards.
GAGCCGTTCGCACTGGAAGAGTCCGCGCGGTTCGCGCGAGAGGCCGAACGGCACGCCGCATACGCGTTGGAGCAGCTCCAAGACCTCGTCGTCGTTGCTCCGAACGGGCCGTTCCTGCTGATCAGGGCGCCTCGCGGTGCGCGGCAGGCGTTGCGGGACAAGGGGATCGCGGTCCGCCGCTGCGACACGTTCCCCGGACTGGACGACACGTACCTGCGGGTGGCGATCCGGCCGCCGGAGGAGTTCGCGGTGTTCGTCGACGCGCTGCGGGTAGTGATGGAGGAACTGGCTTGAAGCTCGCCGACGTGATCGCGGTGCTGGAGTCCGCGTATCCGCCGAAGACCGCCGAGTCGTGGGACGCGGTCGGCCTGGTCTGCGGTGATCCCGAGGAGGACGTCACCAGGGTCCTGGTCTGCGTCGACCCCACGTCGTCCACAGTGGACGAGGCGCTGGAGGTGGGCGCGCAGCTCCTGCTCGCGCACCACCCGCTGCTCCTGCGCGGTGTCAACGGTGTTCCCGCCGACGAACCCAAGGGTGCGTTGGTGCACAAGCTGATCCGCAGTGGCGCCGCCCTGTACTGCGCGCACACCAACGCCGACAGCGCGTTGCCCGGCGTCTCGGACGCCCTCGCGCAGGCCATCGGACTCACGGTCACCGGACCGCTCGAAGCCGGTCCGGAGGGCGACACCGGCATCGGCCGCATCGGTGAGCTCGCGGCCCCCGAACCGCTCAGCGCGTTCGCCCAGCGCGTGGCCGACGCGTTGCCCGTCACCGTGCAGGGCGTGCGGGCGGCGGGAGACCCGGACCGCCCGATCAGGCGGGTCGCGGTGTGCGGCGGCGCGGGCGACAGCTACCTGGCGACGGCGAAGCGGGCCGGCGTCGACGCCTACGTGACGGCCGACCTGAGGCACCACCCGGCCAGTGAGCACGTCGAGTCCGGCGGACCGGCGTTGGTGGACGTCGCGCACTGGGCCAGCGAGTGGCCGTGGTGCGAGCAGGCGGCGGAGATCCTGCGGTCCGCCTTCGGCGGTAGGGTCGACGTACTCGTCTCCACTCGCCGGACCGATCCGTGGACCGTCGGTGCGACGAGCACAGCAGCAGGAGGACTTGCGTGAAAGCCGATCCCGCAGTGCAGCGCAGGCTGCTCGACCTGGCCGAGGTCGACGCCGAACTGGCGCGTGTCACCCACCGTCGCCGCACGCTGCCCGAGATCGCGGAGATCACCGAGGTCGAACAGCAGGTGCGCGCCAAGCAGGACGCGCTGGTGGCCGTCGAGACGACGCTCACCGACCTCGACCGCGACGTGAAGCGCCAGGAGACCGAGATCGACCAGGTCCGCGCCCGCGGCGAGCGCGACCGCAAGCTGATGCAGTCGGGTTCGGTCGGCGCCAAGCAGCTCACCGACCTGGAACACGAGCTCGCCACCATCCAGCGCCGCCAGGGCGTCCTCGAAGACGACCTCCTGGAGCTGATGGAACGCCGCGAGGCCGTCGACGCCGACGTCTCCTACGCGCGAATCGAACTCGACAAGGCAGGCCAGAAGCTCGAAGACGCCAAGGGCCGCCGCGACACCGCCCTGGCCGACCTGGAGAGCATCGAGACCCGCCGCGCCGCAGACCGTTCGGTGATGGCCAAGGGCTTCCCGGACGACCTGCTGAAGCTCTACGACCGCCAGCGCGAGCAGCGGGGCATCGGCGCGGCGGTCTTCCAGTCGCGCAGCTGCGGCGCCTGCCGCATCGAACTCGACCGCGGCGCCGTGTCGAAGCTGAAGGAGGCGGCGGCGGACGAGGTCGTGCGCTGCGAGGAGTGCGGCGCGATCCTGGTCCGCATCGCGCAGCCGGGCCAGCAGTAACAGCGTCCGGGAGTTCCCGATAGTCCTGCTCGTGGGCGATTTCGAAGACCAGCTGCGCGAGCAGGTCCAGCGGTCCCGCCGGCAGGCCGGCCAGGAGCGGGACCAGATCGCCGACGTCCTGGCGGGCATGGCCGGGTACCGCGCGACCTGGACGGACCAGGCGCGAGCGTTCGTGAGGGTCGCCGCGGAGATCGGCATGAAGCCGCTCCAACACCGCACCGAGCGCGTGGTCAAGAAGCGGTTCGGCCGCACCACCACCGAGACGACCGTCCTGGAGTACCACCTGGTCGGGAACATCGGCATCACGCCGGCCGGTGAGCTGATCGACGGCAGGGACCGGCAGCCGCTCCTGCGGCCGCTCGACGAGCTGAAGTCCGCCCTGGTCACGACGCTGGTCTACCGCGACTACCCGGCCGCCAGGTCACCCCGGTCGGAGATGGTCGTCCGGCTGAGCCACGGGTGGGTCAAACACGGCGTCACCCCGGCCGGTGAGCTGCTCCTGGTCGGCGACAGCGACGGGTCCGACGACTACACGACCTTCGAGCACGAGCTGAAGAACAAGATCCGGGTCGCTCTGGGCAGGGCCTGGAACGAGTGAGGCGCCTCAGGCATTGGCCTCCAGCCACGGCACGATCGCCCGGATGAAACCGTCCGGACTGGTCATAGGCCGGCCGTTCATGGTGGCGACCAGGTGCCCGACGCCGAACAGCGCGTCCCACGTGCGCGCCCGCCGGTAGGTCTCGGCGGACACCGCACGACGCACGTTCTCCCAGCCGTGCCAAGCCATCTGGGCGGCGTCGACGGCGGGGTCGCCGGGCATGGCCAGGTCCCAGTCGAGGACGCCGAGCAGCTTCCCGTCCTCGGACCAGTGCACGTTGGACCCGCTCAGATCCCCGTGCACCAGCGCGTCGGGCACGGGCTCCAACGCCAGCGCGGCATCAAGACGCCGCAGCCCCTCGCCCTGCCACCGCGCAGGCAGCCGAGGCAGGATCTCCTCAGCGATGATCACTGACCACGACGGGCCTTGCGCCCGGTCGTCCAGGACGTCCATCAGCGACTTGGTGAGCGGTACGGACCGCACGGCTTCCAGCACCTCGGCGACCTGCGACGGATCGCCGGCCCCTTCTGGCAGGTGCGTGCCGCCGACCCACGACACGGCGACGGCGGCCCGTTCGCCGAACGTGGTCACGGGGCTGAGCGGCTCCGGCACCTGGAACGGCAGGCCCGCGGACGCCAGTCGCCGCAACACCTCCACGCGGCGGGGCATCGAGGCGGTGGTGAGCGGTCCCCTGGTGACCCGGACGGCGGCGATGCCGGGGATCAGCAGCACCTCGTGGATGTTGCCCTCTGTGGCTCGGACCGCGTTGTCCAGGCGGGTGCCGGGGAGGAGTGCGGAGGCGATCTCCAGCAGGTCCGGTGAGGGCTTGATCATGTCCAGAACGTACAACGCCGCTTGGCGCTATCCGCGGTGACCTCGCGCCGCCAACCGCGCGACGCGAGGTTCCGGTTGCACGGCTCAGCTCAGCCGACGACCCACTTCACCGCCCGAGAGCCCGCGGCTCCCACGACCACACCGTTGTTGTTGATGTCCAACGCGACGGCACTCGTGACACCGGCGGGGAACCCGAGTTCGAGCCGCGTGCCGCCCCTCTCCCAGAGGACCGGCACCTCCTTGCCCGTGACCAGGGTGGCGCCGACTGCGGTGCCGTTGTCGTTGATGCTCCTCGGAACGAACCCCTGCTCGTATTTGTTCAGCGAACCGTCGGCGTTCCACCGGACGCCCCACGACCGGAAGTCGTCGTCCACCGCGGAGCCGACCACCTCGCCGAGTTGGTTGACCGCCGCAGCCATCGTCGTGGAGTCCACCGCCAGTCCGCTGAGGACGGTCACGCTGCCGTCCGGGCTCCAGCGCACCGCCGTGGTCGCGATGGTGGGACCGGTGACGAACCCGGCCACGTACCCGTTCGCTGAGGCGCCCGTCAGGTGGGCCCAGGTCGCGTTCGCCGGCAGCGCCAGCGTCGTGACGACGCCAGCGGGGCTCCAGCTCACCGGGATCTGGCGGCGGGTCGCATCAGTGGCGACGCCGTACACGGTGCCGGAGTCGCTGATCGCCTGACCGATCGCGCTGGTGAAGCCTGCCGGCACGGGCAGCACGACGTGGGTGCCGTCCGGGTTGAACAGGAGGGCTCTGCTACCGGACTTGTCGGTAGCGGTGCCCACGGCGCTGCCGCTGCTGTTGATCGCGTCCGCGGTCGTGCCGGCACCGGCCGGACCGACCAGTTCGGTCGCGGCACCGTTGCCGTCGTAACTCACCCCGCGGCTCGGAAGACCGTTGCTGTGAGCACCTCCGACCGCGACACCCGCGTCGTTGACCGACGTGGCCACGTGCGAGGAGGCGGACGGCAACCCGCCCAGATCGGTGATCGTCGTGGCGGCGTGTGCCGGAGTCGTGACGACGGCGGCCGCCAGAAGTGCTGTGAACAAGGCAAAAGAAGCTCTTCGGCTCATCTCGTTCCCCCAGGAGCGTCGGTAGGCCAGCGCGCTGGAACCTAGCGAGGGGAGATCGTTGTTGACCAACGAGACGTCTGCAGATGAACAGTGCGATCGCGGTGGACGTCGGCGCGAAGGCCGACAAAGCAAAAGAGGCCGTCCATGAGACGACCTCTTCGCGTGTGGTTAACACTGGTGTCCGAGGAGCGACTTGCTCTCTATCCCTACACCTTCCCCTCGACCAGTGATGCGAGCAGAGCTCGCCCCAGTCGTCCCAGGAGTACCTCCGGCGGGACGGGTTGACAGGACAGGCCCCTAGACCGGTCATGAGCTGCGTAAACAGCTTGATCGACATGAACGGGACAGGAGCCCCAACCTGTCCCGTTCGTACATGTCCGGCACCTGCATCGACTTCTCGGGTGCCGACTGGCGCGGGACGGGCGGGGCGATCTCGGGTGATCAGCATGACGTCGTACCGCGACTCAGGGGTGACGGCGTGGTAGATCAAGGCGAACGTGACAACGCGCCCAGTTGTACCTTGTCTTTAACAAGTTGTAGTCACGGACTCGGCCGCTCTGACCGGGAAATCAAGCGCATCACAAAATTGTTGCTCGTGCCTGGGACGAACCGGGCTGGCCGCAGGCCGTTGTTCCCTTCGGGGCCGAGTTCAAGCACTGCGGATTCATGGAGAACCTCAGCCTCTCCGAGGATATATACATTGCTTCCAATTGTCAGCTCGCGAATTCCGGACGCTCGGAGCGATGCGGGCTCTTGGAAGGGGGAAATGTCAAAATCTGGCCCAACCGGATTTCCTTCTAGGCTGGTCCAGGTGCCGCGGACCTCAAGACCGCGTGCCAATCGCGCACACACGAGGATTTCGTCGACAGTGTCCTGGTCAAGCTCGGCAGGGTCGGGCACTAAGATCTGTCGATCTGCGACACCTTGAATTGCTACAAGGTCAGAGACAACCTTATAAGCCGACTTCCAAAGTGTAGGCTGAGAAAAAGAAGGGAAGGGTAGTATGCTGGTCTTCAAAGGAACGTAGCGATCGGAAATCTTTAGGGAAATTCCGTCTTCCAGATGGGCGAGGAAATGCAATGAGCTGAGTATCTCAGCTGCCACGCGGCCAACGATCGATGACCATTTAATATTCATTGAAGTAGTCTTGTTGGCAATATCAAAGCGCCACTCGATCGTAAATACTCGATTGAGATCAGTTACTTTGAGAGAGCGGTTAGGCTCCCTGGCTCCCCGGCTTGCGTACAAAGTCTCTAGCAGGTTCTCGGAAACTACGGTGCCATCGGCACGGAGTATTTCATACTTGAAGACCGTGGGTTTGCCGACCGGTGTGGGAGTGAACGATATCATCGCTGAAGGGAACTTGCCTCCAAGTCCTCCAGGGAAATCAACATCCACTGACGTTGCAGTCACTTCAGCAGGTGTGCCAAAACGTGCGAAAGCGTCAAGCTGCTCGCGTTCAGCATCGTTTGCTGGAGCGGCCCTAAATTTTACCTTGCATGGGCGAATGTGAACTGCGTCCTCGAACCGTGCGTACAAGTCAACGGCGATATAGGTCCGGTCAGAGAACTGCGCTGAATATGTCGCGACGATCCCGTCTCGTTCTACAAAATCTGGCTCGGTTGGTGAAGTTCGAAAGTGATACTCGTAGAAAGGGTCTTGATTGAGGTGCTTTTCAAGTTTTGCAAGGTGAGATGCGACGTCTGCGGGTGAGATGTCGACGCTGCTCTCGTTAGCTAGTCCCATGGACAGAGATTCACGCACAAGATCAATCAGATTATTTGCCGCATTTGTGAAGTGTTCAGCGCGATCGTTAAGATAGTAGTCAACTACTTCGGGATACTTCGAAACCAGGCCTTCTATGTGGGTTAGGCTATACCATTCAGCGTCAAATTCAAACTTCTGGCTGTAGTTGTCTAGCCAGCTATAGTCTGTCCCTGTAGGCAACAACGGGACAACGATGTAGCAGTGTGTGGCGATAAACTGGCCTGCCGCCGCTGTTTGCTGAAGTGCTGTTAGTGAGCCTCTTATTTGATCTTTCTGGCTGTCACTGATCTTCTCTGCGAAGCGCTTAATCTGATAGTTCGTTCCAATAGAACCGCCTGGCTGATTGGGCACAAAGACATCGATACCGCCGTCGCCAGGATTGGCCTTGACGTGTCTGCCGTGCGGATAATCCCGCAATAGCATCACAGCCAGCATTTCCTCGATATCGTCGCCTGACATGCGGGTCCACTCAATGCGGCTCAACCTGCACCTCTCGGGATATCGACACTGGTGATAGTTTATCGCTGAGACATGATGATCGTTACAACGGCCTTATGTAGTTGGAGCGACGAAGTTCAACCAATCGGGCATGACGCCTCTGAGTGGGAACCACGTGATTTTCCTCAAATCAATTGCTGGTTGCTGCAACTTGACGGCGAAGGTGGCTGGTAGAGCGTCAATAGGTCACTGCTGCCAATGGTGCAGGAACTCGGTAAGCGTGCTAGCGGCGCAACTCGTAGCGAAGACGCTGAGGAGCCCATTCAGTCGAGCTAACCCCCGCGAGCCGACTGGAGGGGTGTTCTCCGCCCTGCTCGAATAGTCGAACAAGTCCCATAGTTGCCGCTCCTTAGCGGCAACTATGTCCACTGTAAGCCTGCTCATGCCCCGATCGAGTGGCACTTTTGGACACTTGGGCTGATCGTGTAACGCACCGTCGCGGTGGTGCGATCCTCGTGGCATCGAAGCTGAGGGCCGTCAGCTCATCGAGTGGGACCGAGGTTGCGCATGGCTGGCAGAAGTGGGCTTTATCCGCCGATATTCCGCATCGACGTGGATTCTGCTCTGGCCTTCTTTGGTCAGGATGTGTCTATTGCGGAACTTCCTCAAAAGATCGTCGACTTGTACAATGCCAGCAAAGGCGTTGTCACCTATGTGGTCCAAGGAGATGTTGAGTTTGACGGCTGTCGGCTGGTCGTGTTCCGAAATGCTGTGAGTCAGCTCAGGCAAAGCTTCTGGGTTAGCTTCTATGAGTCGTCTGGAATTGCTATTTCGGATGCCTTGGAACGCTTCAATCACTTCGTTGGATTTGTGGTGGTCGACAGCGAGATTTTCGTGCACACTGGTGGTCACTCGGCTGTCGTGTTTGAAAGATTTGTAGATATTTCATTTCCGATCGAAATTGCTCGCAGGATAGCGGAGGCTGAGGTAAAGCGGGCACGCTCCAGTCAAATAGCTGGCGCGGCGCTGGTTAGTGATGTGAACTTTAGAGATCCGCGTCGCATCACTTACAGAGAGTCTCTGCAAAATGTTTGGACCGCCTTGGGTGGTCAGGTCCGCCCCGATGTACTCGCTCAACCAAGTTTGCGGAACGTGTTTGGAAATAAAGCAAAGATGCGGCTTGATGTTTCTAGCGCGATCAAGTTTGGACCCCGCGTCGAGTCCCTAGATAAGCTCATTGAGCTTATACGGTGGCTGGCCGATGTGGCTGAATCTCCGCTTCCGAGCGACGATGAGTGGGCCATCCTCGACTCAATAAGGGTGCTCAATCCTCGAAAGAGTAAGGATCTAATAACTCGGCTTAATCGGCAGCTTGCAGTTAAGCTTATAGTCGATCGAGATTTTTCGAATGTTGCGCTCATGAATGCGGATGCCTCGCTGTATGCGAATGCCGACCAATATACGGTGACCTCTGGGCAAAATGAAATCTATGAGGGGGAGTCGCGCCCGGAGATGTCGGATGTCTTGCGGGGAGTTTCCTTCGAGGCTGGCGTGCCTGAGTCGATGCTGAAGTCAATCATTATTCGGTCGCAGTGTATTGACTACGGTACTGAAGTCGGGACGGCCGGCACTTTGCTGGAACACATTCATGGTGAGATTCGATTCGAGAACCATACCTATTTCGTACTAGCGGGGCGATGGTATCGGGTTGACGCCAACTATATTGACCTTGTGACAAAGGACTTCGTTGAGGTTACTGAGGATCTTGACTTGTCGGCTGCCGAAGTCGGGTTGAAGCAATGGAGTGTGGCGAAGAAAGAGGGAGAGTACAACGACGATCTGCCGAATGGTGAGATAATCGTTAACGGGGATCGAGTTTTCACGGATAACGTCGAGCTGTTCGATACCCTAAACTATCGTGATGGTCGCACATACATTATCCATGTGAAGCGTGGATTCGATGTCAAGGTACGTGATGTCAGATCTCAAATAATCAACGCGGCGAATATCATCGAAAACGATCTGAGGCTGAGTGAGCCGATTCGCCTGCGTCGTCATCATGCAGCCCTTGTGCGCCGCGGACGTACGAGCTTGTCGGAGGCCGAATTTCTCGATCTCTTCGAGCATCCCCGCACGTACGTCCTCGCATACGGCACCGAGACCAAGGTGGATAAGTCGACCTTGGATCAGTTCGAGTCGATGGTGGCGCGTATGGAGATTGTCACGCTCAACGGTCAATTTCGGCAGATTGTAAGCGCGGGGCGCGACGCTGAGCTGCGTATCTCGTGGATTGAGATTGTTAGCTAGAAGTCAATTCGGCGCATCGTGGCTTTTTGGCGTCCCGTATCTTTGGGCGCGTGCATCCGCGAACCCGGTGCGCACTGTTCAATCGACACTCTTACTGGTGAGTTTCTTTATTATTTAGCGTCTTTGTGTTTCTGTGCTGCTTCGAATATTCGGGCTATGGTAGCGTCAGTGGAAAGAAGATTTGACATAAGTCGGGTGAAGCTTTCTGTGTATGGCAGCACCTCATCGACGTGCTCTAGCCATATTTCGTTGTGTAAAGTGTCTAGGTATACAACGTCATCGAATTCTTCTTCGCGAAACGAAAAGATGGTGAAAGATGGAATTCCGGCAAAAGTGCCGATGTCCGCTGCGAGCTGTACGCGGACACCCGGCAGCGCTGCAAGGGCCGCGAGCTTCAGTAGTTGATCGGCTGCGACGAGGTGGCCACCTACTGGCCGGCGTAGTACCGCCTCTCCGATAACAAGGTCTACGCACAGCGACGGGCCGTCGTGGATGTGGCTCATTACCTGGCTACGGTCGGCGTCGCTGTAGTAGCGACGGTCTTGGTGCGATGACGGGCTGACGCGGGCTCTACGCAGCGCCGCCTCGTACTCCGGGGATCTGACGACTGGTGGCAGTAGGTCCATAGCAATCACGCGTTCGTAGCTTGCCTCGGACTCTAGTTCGGCGTAGGTCCATGCCACGCAAGCCGCAGTTTCCCCACCCAGCAATTCGAACTGCCTTGAAGCATGGGCTCGCTGTGCGCCCAGTAGCACCGGTCGTCGCTCGCGGTCAGAGACCCCATAAACGAGAGCCAGGGCGAGTACGTCATAATCTGGGATCGGTCGAAGCCCGTTTTGCAACATGGAAGTCTTGGCCGTTGACCAGCCGACGTTCTTGGTCACTTCGGACAAGCTCATCCCGCTGTCTGCGCGCCACCTGGCTAGCGCGCGACCGACGGCGCGGTTCTGAAGACTGGACTTGAAGTTCTTAGGCATATGAGTCCTTCGTCTCGGCGTACAGGCTGGCGATCAACTCCAAGGATTCTGCATCGCTCAAACTGGCTTCTTCGAGAGCGCTGATGACCTTCTCGTACCCCTTGATTGCGTCCTGCGACTCGATGAAGAGGCTGGAGTTCTCGGCTTCCACCCATACCAAGGGCTCGTACTGGTCGAAGGTCAGCCGAGTGAAGGGGCCTGCCAGTCCAGCGTGTGCGCCCCGCGACGACGGGAGGACCTTGATCGTGACGTTGGGCAGGTTGGCCATCCGTACGAGGTGCATCATCTGCTTGGAGTGAGCCTCGAAGCCGCCGATCTTCCGATGCAGGGCCGACTCATCGATGTAGAAGGTGCGGTTTACCCCGTACTTGATCAGCTCTTGCAGCGCCAATTGCGCCTGCACGCGCTCCTGTAGCTCCTCCCGTGGTGCGGTTGCTGATGCGTGCTGCACCTCAAGGACGTACTCGGCTTCCCGTAGGAAGACCGGGATGAGGTGCGTGTGCCAGCTCGTCACCGTCTTGGCCAGTTTCAGGTGTTCGACGAGCGTCCGAAGCCAGACGGGCGCGTACACGCCGTGCTGCTGCCACCAGCCGCGGATGTGCGTATCCGAGTGCAACGACATCAGGTGCGCCAGTTCAGCCGCCCTGACTCGGCAGACTCCAAGGAACGTCGCTACTTCGAGCTGGCTTACTCCGCCCTTGCCGTTCGTCATGTCGGAGACCTTCGACGGGTCCCACTCGCAGATTGCGGCGGCATCGCGTGAGGTCAGGCCAGCCTCTGTCAAGGCCGCTCGTATGCCGGCGCCGAACTCGCGGCCCCGCGCGGTGGAGATCCTCTTCGGCACGTTGAGAGTCCTTTCAGGGTCTCGACCTGGATGAGTTGACTGCCTTGTTGCCGCGGTGGGCAGCGTTGGCAGCGATCCATGTCAAACTGAAATCAACGTCTCATCAGCATTTCGTCAGCAGAACGACTTGGCGGCGACTTGTGGGCGACATGTGACTTGGGAGGTGCTCGGCGTGCGGGCGTTCCGGACGGTGCTGGAGCAGAAGATTCGCGAGCGGCGGCAGACGCTTCAGGAGTTCGTTGACTTCGCTGAGGTGTTCGCGCGCGAGAACAACGAGCCGGGCATGATCGGCGTGCGCCACCTCCAGCGGCTCATCGCTGGTCGCAAGCCTTCTGGTGAGCCGATCGGTCCGAGCGTTCAAGCGTCGACCGCGCGGCTGCTGGAGCGGATCTTTGAGCTTCGGATCGACGAGTTGTTGGCGGCTCCGGAACTACCCGAGATTGCCGAGCGGCACGGGCCGGAGTGGGGGAGCGCTGCGTTGACTGCTGCGCTCGACTGGCTTGATGAGCAGGCGGGTTGGAAGCCGGGAACGAGCCGTGCAGAGGTGAGGGCGAGGCTTGCCGGCCTGGACCTCGGGCAGTTGTTGGACAGGGGAGCGCTGCGGGCGAGGGTGGGGAGAACCGCGCTGACCCGTGCACTCGTGGACTACTACGGCGACCGCGGCGTTTATCGGGCTAGTTGTGGGGACGTCGAGGTGACGGCGAGCGTCGTGACTTGTGCGGAATGGCTTGACCTAGCGTGCCCGCTGGACGGTGTTCACGATGGCCTGGCTCTCGCTCGGGAGACTGGTGATCGAGTCCTACTGGACGACATCGAAGCCTCGGCGGCCATGTCTCGGCTTGCTGAGGCGGTCGCTCTTGGCGTGCGCTTCAGGAATCTTCCGCTCTACCGCCTGACGAGCATCGACTTTGGCCCGCAGGGAGTCCGCGGAAGCGTTGGCGTGGTGCCGTTCGTCGAGTACGCGCTGACTTCTGATCTGCTTGAACAAGAGCTGACAGATGCGGTCGCAGCCGGCGGCTTTGAGACGCGAACTCCGTTGCGGGACAGGAATTTGCGAAGCCTTGAAGCTGTGTACGACCTGAGCCGACGCACGTGTGCAGGCGGCGTTCTCGCCTTGTGTGCGATTGCGCGGCCGCAGGATCAAGGCCGCAGTAGGCCTGACTATGCGCTGCTCGTGCAGGAGAGGTCCGGCAAGGTGCTGAACGCGGCTGGACGGCTTGCGGTGATCCCGAAGGGGTTTCACCAGCCCCTCACGGACTACCGCGCAGACGCGGCTGTCGGGGCGACGCTCCGGCGTGAATTGGAAGAGGAGCTGTTCGGTCGGCAGGACGTTGATGCGACCGCCGACGATGCTCGCTCGGCTGCGCCGATGCACCCCGGTCGATGGTCTGAGCCGATGAGGTGGTTGGGCGCGGAACCGGGCCGGTTGCGGATGGAGTGCACCGGCTTCGGGCTGAACCTGGTGAGCGGGAACTACGAGTTCGCGAGTCTCGTCGTGATCGACGACGAGGAGTTCTGGCACCGGTTCGGCGGGCAGATCGAGGCGAACTGGGAGACGTCCGGACTCCGGCTGTACTCCAGCCTCGACGGCGAACTCATGAGCGAGCTGATCAGGGACGAGGCCTGGAGCAACGAGGGGCTGTTCGCGTTGCTCCAGGGACTACGTCGGCTACGCGAGATCGGCGGCGACCGTGTGGACTTCCCGCCGATCGAGTGGCGGCTTAGCGACTGATCACGTCTGAGACGGCCAGCGGACCGTCATGACCACCGAGTCCTCAATGGCTTCCCACGAGTGGTCGATGCCGGGACCCCACATCACGTAGTCGCCCTGACGGGACAACACGGCGGGACCTTCGGTCAGGTCGACGCGGAAGTGCCCTTTTACCAACAGAACCAGGGTCGTGCGCTGGTCGTCTGACGTCCACTCGACACGCTTGTCACCGGCGGGGTGAGTGAACCACTTCACCTCGACGTCCTTCGACGACCGCACGCCCTCGGACGGGTCGATGAAGTGCCCGACCAACCAGCCGCGCGTTGCGGCTCCATCCTCAGCAGCGTTGCCCTGTTGCCAGTTGGGGGTCACCGTATCTCCCATTCGATCGTTGGCACGTTCACGCGGCCCCCGCCGATCTCCTTGAGACGGCGAAGTCCCTGCAAGAGCGCGAACAGGCCCTCATTGCTCCACGCTACGTCGGCGGCGAGCTCCTCCAGGAGCTCGGGGTCCGAGCTGGAGTATTGGCGAAGGTTCGCCGTCTCCCAGTTCGCCTCGATCTGCCCGCCGTACCGCTGCCAGAACTCCTCATCGTCAACGACGATCAGTAGCGGGAACTCGAAGTTCCCGCTCACCAGGTTCAACCCGAAGCCCGTGCACTCCATCCGCAGACGGCCCGGCTCGTCGAGGAGCCAGCGCATCGGCTCGGAGAGGCGGCTTGGGTGCATCGGGTCTGCGCTGCGCTGATCGCCGACGGTGTTGTCGATGTCGTGGCGGCCGAACAGCTCTTCTTCCATCTCGCGGCGCATCGTCGCGCCCACCTGGGCGTCGCCGCGGAAGTCGGTCAGCGGCTGGTGGAAGCCCTTCGGGATCACGGCAAGCCGGCGCGCGGCGTTGATCACGTGACCTGAGCGTTCCTGCACCAGGAGAACGTAGTCCGCTGGGCCGCGGAACGGGTCCGCTGGTCGAGCGAACGCGCACAGGGCGAGGGTGCCGCCGGCCGTGAGTCGCCCGCCTACGTCGAGGACGGCATTGAGGTCCGGCAGGTAGCGGTCGCGGAGCGGCAGGTGAACCGCGCGAGTGCCGAGGGCGAGTGCGTCGACGAGTTCACCCTCCAGGAGATCCATCGTGACGACGTACTCGACGAACGAGGCGATCCCGACCGTGCCGCCGATCGACTCTCTTCTCATGTCGGCGCTCAGCAGCCGGTAGAGAGGCATGTTCGTGAACCGCACACCGAGGGCGAGTGACTCGGCGAGCCGTTGGACGGCCTGGTCGAAAGCTTCGGTGTCGAGGGACGCGGGTGCGTCGCCTGCCGCGCGGACGAGGCTGAGCCGGTCATGGCTGGCGATGGTCGGGCAGTCCAGGTCCAACCAGTCGGCACGCGTGAGGACGCTCGTGTTGGCCTCCACATCGCCGAACCGCGCGGCATACCGGCCATAGCCGTCCGCACCGCGACCGTAGTAGTCGGCGAGGGCTTCGGCGACGAGGTGCTGATCGATTCGACCGCGCTTGCTTCCCCTGTCCTGCAACGACTTGACGTCAACGAGGGAGAGTCGAGAGGCGACCGCGCGGCGAGCGGTTCCGGGCTCGCGCTCCGCGTGTTTGTCGAGCCAGTCGAGTGCGGCGACCACGTTCGGGTCGGCGGCCAGCCGCTGTTCGGCATCGTTCGCGGCGTTCACCGGGACGGTCGTCGCTGGCTTGGTGTCGTCGCGCAGCTCGGCGAAGCGCGCCTGGACCTCCGCGGGTGCTCGATCGAGCGCGGCGTCGAGGATCTGCTGAATCTCCGACTTGGGTCGTGAGCTGGGCTTTTGGTGCCAGTAGCCGACGGTCCGCGGGTGGATGCCGAGGTGTTCGGCGAACCCCTCCTGGCTGAGCCGTAGCGCGTCCTGCAACGCGCACGCATCGGCACCGGTCCATCCGCTGGTCAACGTCATCTCGTCGCTACCCCCGAAGCGCGATTTGCAGGGAACCTGCGGTGGAGTTGTGGTGGTTTTGCATAGGTCTTGCATGGGTTCCAGCGCGGTTTCGCAGTGGAATTAGAGCTATGGAAAACAGCAGCTTCACCAGGAGAAACAGCCACCTACCGACGATCGCGAACGTGCTTCGCGACATCTGCGAGCTGGGTCATTACCGACGCCACATCGGTTTTGAGGGCTTCGAGTCGATCGGTGATGTCTTCGAGGCGCTCTTCGACGCGGTCGATTCTCGTCCACAGGGTGTCGGCGAGGTCCACCACCGGATCGCCGACCTCGGGCGGCCTGCGGTCGTGCAGCACGGCTTCCAGGTGCTGAGGGTGCCAACCCAGTGCGGTGGACAGGGATTCGAGGGTCCGCGGGCTGCGTCGGCGCTCCACGAGGTTGTGCTGAAGCTCGCGGACGATCGCAAGCGATACGTGCGACCGCTCGGCGAGTTCCTTCTGTCGCATTCCCAGCTCTTCTACTCGCTGGTTGATCGCCTTGGCGACCGCCGCCCAATCCTCCGACACGTATTCCTCCGCGCTCCGCCTCAGCGCTGAGATTAGTCACTCTTTCGCACGCTGCGGTGTGACACGGCGATTCACACGCCGTTTGTACCCCGCCATGTCTTCGGCGGTGTTGATATCAATCGCCTTAGAACTGAAATCATCATTCTCTTGAAAGGGCTAATCCTCATGAGTACTTCTCTGTCTTCCTCCGCTCACACCATCCGTGAGACCGCGTGGGTCCTCGGCGTCGACCGGGCTGAGGTCTGCCGCGCCATCCGTCTCGGCAAGCTGCGCACGGAGCGTCGGCGCGGTCAGCTCGTGGTCCCGGTGGCCGCACTCCTGCCCCTGCTTGCCAACGCGGGTCCGGAGGTGCTCCGTGACTGACGACCGACTGATCGGCATCGCTTGGTCGCTGGACCGGCTTCGATGGGTTCCGACTGACCAGCTCTCCGAAGTCGTCGAACGCGACGGCCTGTGCATGTGGGCGTTCACGAACGAGCCACCCGATGCCGGCGACGAACTGACTGATCGTGAACTCGCTGCGCGCACGTGCTCCGGTTGCCCGGTACGGGACGAGTGCCTGGAACTGGAGCTGCGCACTGCCGGCGAGAACACCGTTGGCGTGTGGGGCGCGCTCGCCGCCGATGACCGCCGGGAGCTGTACCCGCATTGGCTCCGACGCGGTGACCGTGCCGAGAGGGGGCCGCGTTCATGAACGCACTCACCCTCACTCCCACTCAGGTCATGGCTGGAGTCGGCGCGCTTCTGGTCCTGGTGCTCGTGTGGCGGATGGCGTCCCGACGGGCAAAGGCTGCGGCGAACGCGGCGCGAACGGGTGCGCGGTTCGTCTCGCTCGCTGGTCGGGTCGTCTTCAACGCCGCGCTGATCGTCGTGGCTCAGTGGATCGTGATCACGCAAGGGGGCAGTGGATGGCTGCTCGTCGCGGTGCTGGCCGTTCCCGCCCTGTTCGCGTCGTACACGCTGACCAAGTCCTTGACGGTGACGGCGTACGAACCACGTCGTGAGCGCGGTAGTCGGCGATGAGCGAGCCGATCGAACGCGTCGCGGTGCAGGTTGACCGGTTGTGCTGGACCGGCATCCTGCTCGGGCTGGCGTTCACGATGACCAACGTTCAGCAGTTCGCGGCGGCCGGTGCGCCGGTGTGGTCGCTGGCCTGGTCCGCCGCGTGGCTACTCGACCCGATGGTGTCGTTGGTACTTCTGGCGATTCTTCGAGCCGAGCAGGTCACCGCGCGGCACGGCGTCCGCATGGGCGGTTGGGTCCGGACGGCGAAGTGGTTCACGCTCGGCGCGACGTACGTCATGAACACCTGGAGCGCGTACGCGGCAGGTTCGGCTGCGCTGGTGGTGTTGCACTCGGTACCCCCGCTCGTCGTGTTCGTTGCGGCAGAAGCCGTGACGGATCTACGGGACAAGCTCGGTTCTGCGGTTGCCGTGTCGGTTGTGGAGCCGACTTCCCTGCAGAGCAACGTCCAACAGCCAGCGAAGCGACCCGGTCAACGGACGTCGTTCGCCGACTATTTGGCGGTTGCTCGGGCTGCTCGGACTCCTGATGTCGTAGTCACGCCCGCATGGGTTCGCGAGGTCACCGAGTGCTCGCGCGGCCTGTCGTCACGGCTTGCCGCCGCACTTCGGGCAGAGGTGCAGTCGTGAGCGGCGAGGTGGTCCCAGCGGGACCTGTGCTCGACGGGGAACTCGTGGAGGACCAGGCCGACGTGGTCACTTCGCCGCAGAAGCATCGCTTTGCGGACTGGTGGCAGCGGTCGCGGATCGTGCCAACCGCGTTGAAGTCGCGGGAAGCGCTGAAGTACGCGGTGAAAGATGCCGGCGTGCGGCTGGCGATGTCGCCGTGGCGCTTCCTGCGGGCCGCCGTTCGCGGGCTGGTGGTCGCCGTACGTGGCTGGCGACGATGGGTGCGGGTTCACGACTACCGCACGGCCGCTGAGCAGTCGGAGAAGCTGGCCGACAAGTTCGCCGAGATCCGCGGCTTAACGCTGTTCCGTTGGAAAGTCACGGGCGCTCTGCTGGCTACAACCGTTGTCGCGGTTGGGGTTCTGGACCTCGTCTACGGCCACCGAGTGCTGTGGATCGCGGGTGTTGCTGGCTCAGCGGCACTGGCGATCCTCGGTAGGCAGAAGGACGGCAACCCTGGACGGAAGGCCGTACTTGCGGGTCCGCGCTCCCTGGCGTGGACGATGGACCCACAGATCCTGGTGGACGCATTCCGGGACGCGAAGCTGATCGGCAAGGACGAGAGTCTCCGGCTGGTTGAGCGAGCGAAGCACCAGGGCGGGGGATGGGCGGTCACGGTTGATCTGCCGGCGACTCGCAAGGCAGCCGACATCGTCAAGCACCGTGAAGATCTGGCGTCTGCCCTGGCGGTGGACGAGGTCCAGTTGAGCGTGGAGCGTGTTCGCGGGAACGGTGGACACGCTGGCCGTGTTGCGATGTGGGTTGCTGACGAGGACCCGTACGCGAAGCCGCCGATTCGGACGCCGTTGCTGGCTGTCGAGCGATGGGATGCGTGGCGGCCAGTGCCGTTCGGCACAGATGCGCGCGGCAGGCGGATCACGTTGCCTCTGGTGTGGACGTCACTCCTAATCGGTGCCCTGCCGCGGCAGGGGAAGACGATGGCCGAACGGCTGGCGGCCGCGGGGCTGATCTTGGACCCGCACGTCAGGCTGTACGTCGCCGACTTCAAGAACGGCAAGGACTGGAAAGCTGCGGAGCAGGTGGCGCACCGGTTCATGGCGGGCGATGACGCCGAACACGTGTTGGCGTTCGTGGACTGGCTCGTCGAACTGGTGGCCGATGTTCAGAGCCGCTACAGGCGGATGCAGGACCTTGACGACGTCCGGTGTCCTGAGTCCAAGGTGACACCGGAGATGTCGCGTGATCAGTCCCTCGGAATGCCAATCACGGCGCTACTGGTGGACGAGGTCCACATTGCACTAGAGGACCGCACTCCTGTTGAGGTGCAGGGGAAGAAGCTCACAGCGGGGGAGTACGTCGGCGAGCTGTTGACGTGGCTCGCGAAGAAGGCACCGGCCGCTGGCATCATCCTCGTCCTGGCAACGCAGCGACCGGACAGCAAGACCATCCCAACGAAGCTGCGCGCTGTGCTCGGTTCGCGCTTTGCCTTGCGAGTCATGGACTTCCGTGACAGCAACATCATCCTCGGCGAGCAGATGAACACCCGCGGATACGACAGCAGTCGCCTGCTCCCCTCTCATCGAGGCGTGGGCATCCTGCGGCCGGACGGTGAGACCCAAGCGGGGGCCGACGTGCTCGCGTTGACGGTGCGGACCTACTACATGCCGAACGAGGACTGGCGGGAGATCTGTCAGCGTGGGCGTGCACTGCGGGAGAGCGAAGGGACCCTGAGTGGGCACGCGGCCGGGAACGACCTGCCGCTGATGGTGGACGGCGCGGCCGTGAAGGCGATCGAGGCCGGCGCGGCGGCGAACCTGGCCGACGTCGATCTACCCGAGCCGCTGGCATCGGTGGTCGACTACCTCGGCGATGAGCTGAACGAACGGGACTTCGTTCCGACCGCTGAACTCGTCGAGGTGCTGGAGGTCGAGCCAACGACGTTCAGCGCGGACATGGGTGAGTACGGGTGCCGGCCGACACGGCAGTACGTCACCACGGATGAGGGCACACGGCGTGTTCGCGGTTACCTGACGGCTGATCTTCGAGCGGCAGTGGATCTGGTTGCGAAGAATGCTGAAATCAGCAGGTCGGCGGACCTGGAAGCCGGCTCGGCATGAGTGCCGACGATGCGGTCGCTGGCGAACTCAGATTCAACCCTCCCGCTGAACTGCCTATCCTCACCAGGGAAGTAAGTCGGATACTGCTGGACATTCTGATCAGGCTGACTGAGGTCGAGGCGCTGGACCGGCCTCGGGAAAGGGGGATGGATGACTGTTGAAATCAGTCGAGACCCGTGGGTAGCGTTCGATGACCTGCTCGGCGTCGAGGTGGTCGAACCGATCGGAGAAGGAGTGGGACCGGTCGCGTTCTGCGGCCGGTGCTCGACCGAAGACAACCAGGACCCGGAGACGTCGCGGGGCTGGCAGTGGGGCAACGCGAACAAGTTCGTCGAACCGCTGGGCGGCGTGATCGTCGAGGAGTTCTTCGACATCGGCCAGTCACGTTCGGTGCCGTGGGAGCGACGGCCGGAAGCTGCGCGGCTGCTGGCCGCTCTGAAGGACCCGGACCGGGGATGGAACGCGGTCGTGGTCGGGGAGGGGACGCGGTGCTGGTTCGGTAACCAGTTCTCGCTGATTGCTCCGAAGTTCGCCGCCTACGGCGTGGATCTGTGGGTGCCGGAACTCGGTGGGAAGTACGACCCGCGCAACCCGTCGCACAAGATGCTGATGAGCGTGCTGGGCGGCATGAGCGAGTCGGAGCGACAGCACGTGCAGGCGCGCGTTCGAGCGGCGATGGATGCTCAGGTGGTCAACGAGGGGCGTCACCAGGGCGGCCGGGCACCGTACGGGTACACAGTCATCGATGCCGGACCGCACCCCAACCCGAGGAAGGCGGCTGAGGGGTACCGCCTGCGCGTCCTTTCGATCGACGAGCCAAGCGCAGAGGTCGTGCAGAGGATCTTTGCCGAGTACCTCACGGGCGAGATGGGCGACCGCGCCATAGCGAACAACCTGAACCGGGATGGCATCCCGTGTCCGTCCGCGCGTCGGCCCGACCAGAACCGGCATCGGCCTGGCGACGGATGGCAGGGCGGCACCGTCAGGGCGATCCTGGAGAACCCTCGCTACACGGGCTTTGCGTTCTTCGGGCGTTGGACCCGGCAAGAGATGCTGCTTGACCCGGACGACGTTGGGGCGGGTCACGTGGTGCGGTTCCGCAAGGCCTCTCCGGATCGTGTGGTGCGCTCTCGAACGAAAGCACATCCGCAGATCATCGAGGTTGAGGAGTTCGTACAGGCTCAGCTTCTGCGGAAGTCGCGGGCGGCCGGTGGGTTCTCCGCGGGAAAGAAGCTTGTCCGCGGGTCGAAGCGCACAAAGCGTGTCTACCCGTTGAGGGGTCGCGTGAAGTGCGGCTATTGCGCAAGGCGAATGGAGGGAACGCCGCGCGGTCTGCGGACCTACTACCGCTGTGCACTTCGAACGATGGTGCCCGGTTCGCCGGCACTGGAGGGGCACCCGACAAATGTGTATCTGCCGGAAGCCGCCGCGGTCGAAGTGCTGAACGAGTGGATCGATCGGCTCTTCGATCCTCTGAACCTCGACCGGACGGTCTTGGCTCTCGTCGAATCGCAGGACGGCGGAACCTCGGAAACGGTCAACCACGCGGCTGCGAAGAAGCGCCTTGCTGAGGCGGACGCGAAGCTGAAGCGATTCCAGAACGCCATCGCCGCGGGAGTCGACCCGGTTGCGCTGGTAGATGCCATCAATGAAGCGCAGGAGAAGCGCGCGGCGGCTCAAGCCGAGCTGAACGGGACACCGAAGCCTGTCGCGCGGGATGCGGCGGCCATCTACGCGATGGTCGATTCGCTGGGCGACGTGAAGAAGGTGACTCGGCTCGGTGACCCGGAGGAGCTGCAACGGCTCTACGAGCGGTTGAACCTGGAGATCGTCTACAACGCAACAGGGCGGACGCTCGATGGGAGCATCCGCCCGGTTGGTAGGGATAAAACCAGTGTCCGAGGGGGGACTTGAACCCCCACGCCCTTACGGGCACTAGCACCTCAAGCTAGCGCGTCTGCCATTCCGCCACCCAGACTGATGTGAACAGAATACAGGGCGTCCGGAGGGGTCTGAACGCGGGGTTACGATCGGCCCGTGAAGGTGATCGTCGAGGCGGATGGCGGCTCGCGGGGGAACCCCGGACCTGCTGGTTACGGCGCTGTCGTGCGCGACAAGCTCAGCGGCGAGACGCTGGCCGAGCGCCGGGGGTTCATCGGTGTCGCCACCAACAACGTGGCTGAGTACCAGGGACTCATCGCGGGGCTTCGGGCTGCTCGGGAGTTGAACGCCGAGATCGTCGACGTGCGGATGGACTCCAAGCTCGTCGTCGAGCAGATGTCCGGGCGCTGGAAGATCAAGCACCCCTCGATGCAGCCTCTGGCGAAAGAGGCGCAGGAGGTCGCTCGCGGGTTCGTGAAGGTCAGTTACGAGTGGATCCCGCGCGAGCGCAACAAGCAGGCCGACCGGCTGGCCAATGAGGCCATGGACGGCGAAGGCCGCCCAGAAAAGGACAAGCCGCAGAAGGACAAGCTACAGAAGGCCGAAGGGGACAAGCAGCCGCACTGGAGTGGCGCGGTCGGGGAGCCCACGAGGGTGATCCTGCTGCGGCACGGGCAGACCAAGCTGTCGGTCGACCGGCGCTACTCGGGGCGGGGCGATCACCCGCTGACGGAGTTCGGGCTGGAGCAGGCCGAGAAGGCGGCGGCCAGGCTGTCCACACTGGACGGCATCGCGGCGGTCATCTCGTCGCCGCTCCAGCGCGCGCACCAGACGGCCGGAAAGCTCGCGGACAAGTTGGGTCTCGACGTCGTCACGCACCAAGGGCTCATCGAGACCGACTTCGGCACGTGGGAAGGGCTGACGTTCGCCGAGGCGAGCGCGCAGGACCCCGAGGTGCATCGCCGGTGGCTGGGCGACACCTCCGTCAAGCCGCCGAACGGCGAGAGCTTCGACGAGGTCCACGCGCGGGTCAGGAAAGCAAGGGTGGACATCATCAGCCGGTACGGCGGCCAGACGGTGGTGCTGGTGAGTCACGTCACGCCCATCAAGACGATGCTCCGGCAGGCGCTGGACGTCGGGCCGCAGTTCCTGTTCCGGATGCACCTCGACCTGACTGGTGTGTCGATCGCCGAGTTCTACCCGGACGGGCACGCGTCGGTGAAGCTCATCAACGACACCTCGCACCTGGGCTGAGGTCAGCGCGACGAGGAACGGCGGCGCACCAGCAGCAGGACTCCCGCGGTGGCCGCTCCCGCCAGGAGGCCGCCCCCGATGACCAGCACCTCGACGCTCGGCCCCGCGGTCATGTCCTTGGGGCGCGCGTTGCGCATCTCCTCCTCGGTCCAGCCCGAACCCGGCGACGGGGACGGCAGGGTGGTCGAGGTGGGCTGGGACGCTGCCGGCTCGTCCGGGGGTTTCAGCAGCAGGAAGCCGGCCGCGCCCACCACCAGTGCGACGGCCGCCGCGGCCAGGACGATGTGGAGCGGCTTCACGGTCTTCCCTTCCCGAGAGGCCGGGCGGATCGGTCCGCCCGGCCGGTGAACAGGTCAGCCGTTCATGAACGTGCGGTACAGGTTTCCTTCGGCGGCGTCCTCGAAGTACGGCGAGCGCAGGTTGCCGAAGATGTCGTTGTTGCTGGTCACGCCGTGCACGTAGCCCAGGCCGGTGCCGCTGGCGTTGTCCTGGAAGTCCGTCAGCCACGGGCCTCCGCTGGAACCGCCCTGCAGACCGCAGCTCATCGTGATCTGGCGCGGGAAGAACACCGTCGCCTGCTGGGACGGACCCACGCAGTTGTACTGCGCCTGGCAGCTCTCCTTGTCGCAAGGGTAGCCAATGACGGTGTGGGTCCGGTTGAACGGACCGCCCACGCGGACGCCGTTCGCCACGCCCGTGGCGTCGACCAGTCGCTGGCCGCTGCCGTTGGTGCCCATCAGCGCGAATGCCGAGTCGTAGCCCCAGGAACCGTCATCGGTCCAGCCGCGAAGTGTGGTGAGGTTGTACGCCTCGAACGTGCCGAACGGCCTGCTGTTGTGGTAGTCCGGCACGAAGAGCCAGTTGTTGTGCCAGTTGCCGCCGTCGCCCTCGTGCACGCAGTGTCCCGCGGTGGACACCATGTTCCTGGCCGGGCTGTTGACGACGCTGCCGGAGCAGACCCAGTTCCCGCCTGCCGAGTCCTTGTAGAAGACCTTGCCGACCACGCGGGTCCGGTAGATCGACGCGCCGACGTCGCCCAGGGCCGAATACGGCTCGGCCAGCTTCTGGTCGGTCTGCGCCCGCTCCACCCGGCGTGGTGCGTTCGGATCGGCGTTGACCTGGCGGTCCGCGTTCTTCGCCGACGCCATCCGTTCCGGCGTCCAGTACTCGGCGGCCGCTCTCGCCTCGTCCGCCGAGATGCGGTGCTCGACGATCTGCGACGCCCTCGCCTCCCGCGCCTCGGCAGCGCCGGCCGTACCGGTGAAGCTGCCGACGAGCAAAAAGGGCATGGCGAACAGAACTGATTTCCTCATGTTGCGCACACCTTTCCGGGTGCAGCAATGCAGAGCACGCGAAGAAAGCGGCTCACTGCCGCTCGCGTGCGAATCCCCGCCCCCACGGTAGAACTCCCCAGAGCCGGTCGAAGAAGACCGGCGCGATTCCGACCGTAGCGTCAACGGGAAGGGGTGTCGAGGCGCGAACGGGTCAAAACGGACGTCAGCTGACGCGACGCAACCGTGGTGTCAGCGCTGTCGTGAAGCGGTCTGCCGCCGCCTCCAGCGCGGAGTTGGCCGCCGGCGTGCCCACGTTCTGGTCCAGCACGAACTCGCCCCGCACCACCTGGTCCGCGCCCTTCGCGGCCAGCAACGGGTGCAGGGCGTAGTCCATCGCCACCAGGAAGCCCTGGCTGCCCCCTGTCGCCAACGGCAGCACCGCGCGGCCACGCAGCGCCTTCTTCGGCAACAGGTCCAGCAGGGCCTTCACCAGTCCGCTGTAGGCGGCGCGGTAGACGGGCGAAGCGACCACCACGCCGTCCGCCGACAGCACGCCGCTCACCGCGTCCGCGATCTCCGGATCGCGGAGGTCCTCGGTGAGCAGCGACAACGTGGGCAACGCCCGCACGTCGAGCAACGCCACGCGGTGCCCGGCGGCCCGCAGGTGCTCCTCGACGTACGACACGACGACTCCGGTCGGCGCGGAGTGGGACGGCGCGCCGGAGATGATCAGCAGATCGGACATGACGAGGCACTCCCGAGGTCGCGGACTGAGGACGACAGACTCAGGGACGGCAACACAGGCTTGCTGCCACGCGGCCGTAGTCGACGTGGCGACGTCGTGTCATGGCTGAAGTCAACCAACGTCCGCACCGGTGGACAACCGGTTCCAGACGCTGGGATATCCTGGTCAACGCGGATGAGTCGGCAGGGCGGCCGCGGCGCGCGAGCGTCGAGGAAAGTCCGGACTCCACAGGGCAGGGTGGTTGTTAACGGCAACCAGGGGTGACCCTCGGGACAGTGCCACAGAAAGCAGACCGCCTCGGCGAAAGCCGCGGTAAGGGTGAAACGGTGGTGTAAGAGACCACCAGCGCCCCAGGTGACTGGGGCGGCTAGGTAAACCCCACCCGGAGCAAGGCCAAGAGGGTGCCGCGAGGCACCTGCGCGAGCGTTCGAGGGCTGCCCGCCCGATGCTCGCGGGTAGGCCGCTAGAGCCTGCCGGCAACGGCAGGCCCAGATGGATGGCCGCCGACTGGGACCTCGGTCCCACGAACAGGATCCGGCTTACATGCCGGCTCATCCGCCTGTATGCATGAAGTCATGCTCTCGCACCTGGAATGCGCCCGCTGCGGCCTCGAACACGACGCCGACGCCGTCCAGAACCTCTGCCACGGGTGCGCGTCGCCGCTGCTCGCCCGCTACGACCTCACGAAGGTGGGCAGGCCGACCGCCGAGAACAGCCTCTGGCGCTACCGCGACGTGCTGCCCGTGCGCGACCCCGATCCGGCGTTCAGCCTCGGCGAGGGCATGACGCCGCTCGTGCCGTTGCCCGCGCTGAGCAGGGCGCTGGACGCGACCGTGCTCATGAAGGACGAGTCGCTCATCCCGACCGGCTCGTTCAAGGCCCGTGGCGCGGCCGTCGGCGTGGCGCGGGCCAGGGAACTGGGCATCCAGGGCATCAAGATGCCGACCAACGGCAACGCGGGCGCCGCCTGGGCCCTGTACGCGGCGCGCGCCGGGCTGCGCAGCGTCATCGCGATGCCCGAGGACGCCCCGCTGATCACCCGCGAGGAGGTCGAGGCGAGCGGCGCCGAACTGCGGGTCGTGCCGGGCACCATCGCGGACGCCGGCAAGGCCGTCGCGGACGTCGACCTCTTCGACGCGTCCACGCTGCGGGAGCCGTACCGCATCGAAGGCAAGAAGACGATGGGGTACGAGATCGTCGAGCAGCTCGGCTGGCGCGTCCCCGACGTGATCGTCTACCCGACCGGTGGCGGCGTCGGCCTGATCGGGATCCACAAGGCGCTGCACGAGATGCTCGAACTCGGCTGGATCACCGGGAAGCTGCCGCGCCTCGTCGCCGTGCAGTCCACCGGCTGTGCGCCGATCGTCAGGGCGTTCGAGGCGGGCGAGCAGGAGTCGGTGTTCTGGGACGCCGCCTACACCGGCGCGTTCGGCATCAACGTGCCGAAACCGTTGGGGGACTTCATCATCCTGCGGGCCATCAGGGAGACGAACGGCACGGCGGTGGCGGTGACCGACGAGCAGATCGAAGCCGACCGGGCCGAGACCGCGCGCCTCGAAGGCGTGTTCCTCTGCCCGGAGGGCGCCGCGACGGTCAGCGCCGTCAGGAACCTCCGCGAGACCGGGTGGCTCGCGGCGGACGACGACGTGGTCGTGCTGAACACGGGAGCGGGCATCAAATACCCATCTCTCCGCCTCTAGGTCCACTGCAACCCCCAGGGCGTTACAGAACTTCGGCCGTTCGAGTGGTGCCACGAGCCGACCTGTCCACTCTCGGTATCACCACGAATATCGCCGGATCCTCCTGTCAGACGGTCGGCCCCTGCAGCCGGCCGTCTCCGAGGGAGGGAAGAGACATGCAACGCAAGCTGACGGTCGTGCTGGCCCTGTCCAGCCTCGTCACCGCTGGAGCGGTCGGTGTCGCGACGGCCGACGCCACGGAGTTACCCGTCTACGGGGTCACGAGCTCCGGTCTCGACCAGGAGCAGGCCCAGAAGCTGCAACGGGCGTTCGGCCTCAAGGACGTCCAGAGATCCGAGTACGGCGCGGTGTCCTTCGCGGACGAGCAGCGCTACCAGTACCTGCCGACCGTCGACAAAGGACAGGGCAGACCGGACGAGGACGGCAACGCCACCACGCAGACCGCGCTCGACACCGAGGCGCTCAAGCGCATCAGGACCATCTCGACGGAGGAGGCGGCCAAGCGCGCGCAGGAAGGGCTCAGGGCAGCGGGCGTGCTGCCCGACAACGCGTCGCCCACCGCGCAGCACACGACGTTCGAACTCGCGGACCCCAACGGGCGCAACGCACTCACGGCCAACCTCGACACCAGCGTGTCGTACACGTTCCAGCTCGGCGGCATCCCGCTGGAGGGTGAGGGCGCGAACATCCGCGTCTCGTTCGACGCGCAGGGCGTGACGGCGGTCAGCCACGCCGCCCGCACCTACGACAAGGCCGGCACGGTCAAGGTCAACGACCTCGCGTACGGCGCCAAGCTGTGCCAGAAGTACCTGGGCGCCTCGGTCAAGGCGGAGGCGAGCTACGTCTACGTCGCGACGCCGCTGGAGGACAAGACCGACAAGGTCGAACCCTCGTTCCGCTGCTCCGGCCGCAACGACGACGGCGGCGCGCCCCAGGCCATCACCCTGCCCGCCGCGGTCGGCGCCGAGCTGCCGCAGCCGGGTCCCGGCCAGGAGCCGCGGCCACAGGCCCAGTTCAAGATCCAGGGCGCCGGCACGCAGGTCGGCAGCGAGGGCACCGGCAACTGCGCCGGCCTGCCCAACACCGCCGCCAACATCGGCACGTTCAACACCGAGGCGGGCAACCACGGCATCACCCGCCAGTTCAGCTGGCTCGACGGCAACGCCTGGGAGAGCGACTTCAAGGACCCGGCGTTCGCGGGCGGCGACGACACGAACTGGGCCGACGACGTCGACCTCACCTACTGGCAGGGCCACGGCAGCGGCACCGGCTTCTACTTCACCGGCTGCTCCAACCACACCGACAACAAGCTCGCCAACACCGACGCCAGGTGGGGCCAGAACGACGTCGAGTGGATGAGCCTCTTCACCTGCCAGATCCTGGAGGACAACACCGGCGGCCAGACGTGGGCGCAGCGCTGGGGCCAGGCGTTCCGCGGCCTGCACCAGATCAACAGCTTCACCACGGTCAGCTACAACTCGGCCAACCACGGCGGCAAGTTCGGCCACTACATGTGGCGCTCGCCGTTCCTGTGGTGGAACAACCCGATGAAGGTCCGCGACGCGTGGGCGCAGGCCAGCATCGACACCCAGCCGGCGTCCGTGCGCTGGGCGACCATGGGCGTCTACCTGCCGGCCAGCGGTGGTCTCGGCAACTACGACGACTACTTCTGGGGCAAGGGCTCCGTCGGGCCCGACTACGCCTCGACCGGCTGGTTCTGGCGGATCACCGGCACCTCGTGACCCGCTGACCTCCGCGACGGAGCCCGGTGACCTCGTGGTCGCCGGGCTTCACCGGTTCGCGGGACGTCCCGACGGCATCCGCAGCACGGGCCGGAACGGCTCCCCGCCGTTGTAGAGCTCCTCCAACTCGGTCACGTACGCGAGCACCGCCGGATTCACGATGTCGGCGAGCGAGCGGACCCCGGCCTGGGGCTCGTAGGAGGAGAGGTAGGTGGCCGCCGCACGCGCCCGCTCCAGCACGGACCGGTCGAAGTTGATCGTCCTTTGGACCCGACGCCGGGATTGCACGCCTTGCCCGGTAGGCTCGTCCACGCCTGGAGCACTAGGGGAGGCTGTGATTCCGTCCACACTTCCGTCCGGCGCGAGGTCAGGTTCGAGCATGGGCGAATCTCCTCGTCGTCGCCGCTCCGGAGTGCGCTCGCAGCGGGGTCGGGAACCTGCCGAACAGGGCGTTCACATGAGTGCGCACGTGCGCATGTTTGAGACGCACGCACTGTGGGTGACCAGGGCGTTCGCAGTCGGGTGAACCTTGCCAGCTACGGAGAGAATCTTGATCCGGGTGTTCCCCACTGACCTCTCCTCAGTGATGATGTGTCGGCCAGATTAGACGTAATTCCTCCCAGGGGGAACGGCCAGATGATCTACCGCCCACTTCACTTGCCCCACACGCCGTGACGAACTCGTGTTCTACTCGTAGCGCTAGCCCCCGCGCACTCTGGAGTACCTAAATGATCGCCATGGACCTGGTGACACTCGCTCAGCAGCAGCCGACGGTGCCGGGCACAAGCAACGTCCGCGACTGGATCCTGAACAACATCGTTCCGCTGCTGCTGCTGACCGTCGCGCTCCTCCTGCTCTGGCTCGGAGGTGGCAAGGGCGACAACGCGGGTGTCATGCGCCGCCTCGGTGGAGTGATCGTGGCACTCGCCATCATCGGCCTCGCGGTCACGACCGATGCGGGGGCGAACATCGGCAAGTGGCTCGCCGGCTTGTTCGTCGGAGGCTGATCCGTGCGGGTCCGCACCGACGACGAGGTCTACCGGGTCGACGCCGTCTGGCTCGGTCCGCCCAAAGCGACTTTCCCCTGGCGCGCGCGATACGTCGCGTGGGGCGTCGGGATCGTCGTTTTTCTCGTCGTACTCACGATCGAACGGCAGATGGGCGTCGGGTTCGGGTTCTTCTCGACCGCGTGGGCCCTCGTCGCGACGATCATCCTCACGCGCTTCATCACCCAGCGGATCAGCCATGAACGGCCCCTCACGGCCGTCATGTCGATGTGGGTCCGCGAGCTCACCGCACCTCGAGAACGCACGGCCAGCACCGGCGGAGCGGCCAGCGCCGCCCGGATCCGGGTCAGTCCGCAGCGACCTCGTCCCAAGTTGAGCAAGAAACAACAGCGACGGGCGAGACAGCAGGCCCAGCCCCGCCGGACGTCAAACAGCCGTAAGAAGGAGGTTCGCGGTGTTCGGACGCCGGCGAGACCGTGACCGTCGCTCCGCCCAGCACATCGCCCAGCACGCCGCCGCGGACCCGCGCGAGCGCGACAGGGCCGCCTATTCGAAGCGCGGCCGCCGCCTGCCCGGCGAGCAGGCCGTGCCGAGCTACACACCGTCGATCAGCGCCCGCAGCATCGACGGTCACCTGCTGCGCACCGGCCAGGAGGTATACGCCTGGTACCGGCTCGCGCCGCAGCGCTGGTCGTTCCGCAG
The DNA here is from genome assembly GCF_042721515.1 of Lentzea sp. NPDC058436. NCBI lineage: Bacteria > Bacillati > Actinomycetota > Actinomycetes > Pseudonocardiales > Pseudonocardiaceae > Lentzea > Lentzea sp. NPDC058436. The sequence goes on along the minus strand of NZ_JBHXLF010000003.1, from coordinate 33,145 downwards.
CGACTCGCAGCGCCAGGACCTGATCGCCGCCATCGCGGGCCAGTACGCCGAGCTGCAGGGCCGCTGGATGCACCTGCGCGTCACCACGCGGCCGTACCCGATCCGCATGTGGGCAGAGGCGCACGTGCACAACGCCGTCAAGCGCCTCCCGGACACGCCGGGCACGCTGTCGTTCGACGACTACATGGTCGGCGAGCAGCAGCAGCTGATGGGCCGCTCGATGGCGGAGAAAGAGGTCTACCTGGGCGTCCAGGTGCAGACCCGCAACATGATGGACCGCGCGGTCGAACGCGCCGCCCCCGTGCTGCGCAAGGTCTTCCCGGACGCCGTCGACGCCGAGCTCGTGGCACTGGACTCCGAGGTCGAGCACCTCGACCAGGTCATCGGCTCCGCCGGGCTCGAAGGCCGTCCCGCGACCGCCGACGAGATGTCCTGGCTGATGCACAGGTCGTGCTCGCTGGGCCTGCCCGCGCCGCGCAACCTGCCCGCCGTGCCGGGTGCCGCGTGGGAGCCGGAGGACCTGGCGAGCTTCACCGACGCCGCCGACTTCCACCAGGAGCCCTACTCGCCGACGGTGACCGTGCGCGGCCGCACCGGCTCGAACGCGGGCGTCAAGCGGCACGTCACCGTGCTCACGGTCGGGCTCATGCACGGCCTGCAGATCCCCGAGGTCGACGACCCGTGGGTGCAGCGCGCCGACCGCCTGCCGGCCTCCGTCGAGTGGTCCGCCCGCATCTACGTGCGCAAACCCGAAGAGGTGTCGGGCGAGCTGTCGCGGCAGATGAGCAAGGTCCGCTCGCAGGTCCGCCACTACACCGACGAGCACGAGCTGGAGCCGCCGCAGTCGCTGGCCCGGCAGGCCGGTCGCGTGCTGGAGATCGACGACGAGATGACGTCGGGCTTCACCGCGCTGGGCACCCGGGTGCGCTCGTGGTGGCGCCTGGCGGTGAGCGGCCCGACCGAGCGCGAGGCGTTGCGCCTGGCCCAGTCGTTGCTGGAGCTGTACAAGCCGAAGGTCGCGATCGAGCACCCCGAGGCCCAGTACGCGATCGCCCGCGAGTTCATCCCCGGTGAGCCGCTGTCGAGCGGCGCGTACCTGCGTCGTGGCAGCGTGCTGTGGGCGGCGTCCGCCGTTCCCACGGCCACGGCCGAGGTCGGTGACCGCCGGGGCATCCTCCTGGGCGAGACCGTCACGGCCACCCGCCGCCCGGTCGCGTGGGACCCGTGGATGGCGCAGGAGCTCCGGGACGCCTCCGGTCTGACGGCGATGGTCGCGGGCCTGGGTGCCGGTAAGTCGTTCCTCGGCGGCGGCATGGTCTACAAGACGCTGCGCGCGGGTGCTCACTGGACGCTGCTCGACCCGTCCGGTCCGCTCTCGGCGCTGTGCGAGCTGCCCGAACTGCGGCCGTACGCGCGCCCGATCAACCTGCTCAACGCCCAGCCCGGCATCCTCAACCCGTACCGGGTGGTCGCCGAGCCGATGCTCGACCACTTCCTCGACGAGGACGACCCCGAACGGGCCTGGCGCCGGGAGAAGGCCCTCGCGGCCGCCACCCGCCGCCGTCTCGTGCTGGACGTGCTCACCGGCCTGCTGCCGTTCGAGGTCGCGCGGCTTCCCCAGACGCGCATCGTGCTGCTGCGCGCGGTCCGCACGGTCGGTGGCCGCTTCGACGCCCACCCCGGTCTCGTCTTCGAGGCGCTGCGCCGGGACGCGTCCGAGCACCACGAGCACGCGGTCGTCGTCGCGGACTTCCTCGACGAGATGCGCGAGCGCATGTCGTTGCTGATCCCCGAGGAGAACGACGACCCGTACAACGAGCAGCGCGACGACAGGCTGACCGTCCTCACCATGGCGGGCCTCAACCTGCCGAAGGACGGCGTCGGCCGCGAGCACTGGACGGACGCCGAGTCGCTCGGCGTCGAGATGCTCAACCTCGCCGCCTGGCTCACCCAGCGCTCGATCTACGACCGGCCCAAGGACCTCCGCAAGGGCGTCTGGATCGACGAGGCGTTCTTCCTCTCGGAGGTCCCGACCGGTCGCGTGCTGATGAACCGCTTCGCGCGTGACTCGCGCAAGTGGAACGTCCGCGTGCTCCTGTCGTCGCAGATCCCCGCCGACTTCCTGAGGATCCAGGGCTTCGTCGCACTGCTCGACTCGGTCTTCGTCGGCCGCCTCGACGACGACCAGGCGCAGGCGGACGCGTTGCGGCTGCTCAAGGTGCCGGTCGGCGCCGGGTACGAGCAGGTCGTCGCCTCGCTCGGCCGCCGCCCCGGTGGCGAGCGCACCGCGACCGAACGCGACCGGGCGCCCCGTCAGTTCATCTTCGGCGACGGCGCCGGCGGCGTGGAGCGGATCCGCATCGACTTCAGCGGCCCGCACCTGGAGCACCTGCGCACCGCCCTCGACACGACCCCCGACGCCAAGCGCGACAACGGCAAGGGCGAGCTCGTGCCGGTGGACGACCACGAGGCGGCGCCGCAGCCGCCCGCCTACGTGCCCGACGAGATCGACGACGAACTGGCGGCCGACATGGAGCTGGGTCTGACGGAGGACGAGGCTCATCTGGTGAGCCACGGTGACGGGTCCAACCGCCGCCGGGACGGCGGCGCATGACCGCGCTGACGATCGTGCTCGCGATCGCCGCCTTGCTCTGGGCAAGGCGGCGCTTCGCGCTGCGCGCGTCAGCACGCACCAGGTCGGTCGGCCTCGTGGCGGCCATCCTGGCGCTTCAGGTGGTCATAGGTGCCCCGATGGCGCACGCCCAAACCTGTGGCGACCCGCCGAACCCCGAACGGCCCGGCGCGGGCATGGTCGGCGCGCTCGACCCGCCCGTCGGCAACGGCCTGCCCGGCTCGCCGTACCTCGAGTACGGCTACGCGGGCATGGTCTGGCACCAGTACAACGCCAAGTGCGGTGTCCTGCCGGACGCGAACGCCACGCTCGACACGTGGGCGGGCAACGAGCTGTTCAGCATCGGCAAGAACATCGTCGGCGCCACGAACGCGTTGCACTACACGGTGATGGGCCGCGGCCTGCTGGTCCCGCTGGACGACGCCGTCAAGAACGGCGTGCAGAAGGTCTACGACAACGTCTACCTGCGCTGGTTCGGCCTGGTGGCGCTGATCCTCGCGATCCTGATGTTCCGGCAGATCTGGACGGGCGACTTCGCCGCGATCTCCAAACGCGGGCTCTGGGCGCTGGCGGCCATGTGGCTGGCGACATCGACGCTTGCACTACCCCAGTTCTACAACCTCCTCGACAACACGCTGGTCTCCAAGACCTCGGAGATACAGGCGGGATTCATCGAGGCGCCTGAAGAACAAGGCACTCTTCACGTACTACCGACAAAGCTGCACGACGCCGTCGTCTACCAGAGCTGGCTGCGCGGCGCGTTCGGCACGCCCGAGGCACCGCAGGCCGCCGAGTTCGGCCCGCGCATCCTCAAGGCGCAGGCGTGGACCACGGCCGAGATCGCCGAGGGCAAGGACGGCGACCAGGCGGCCCTCGACGCCAAGAAGAACGAGTGGAAGGCCCTCGAAGGCCAGCTCGGCACCGCCAAGGGCTACTTCGACGGCACCGACGGCAGCCGCACCGGCGCCGGCTTCCTGGCGCTGCTGCAGTCGATCGCGTTCTCGCTGTTCCAGCTGTTCGCGAAGGCCGCGGTGCTGCTGGCCCAGCTGCTGCTGCGCATCCTGACGCTCGCCGGACCGCTCATCGGTCTCGTCGCGCTGCTGCACCACGACCTGCTGCGCAAGGTGGCCCGCGCGGCCGCCGTGACGATCTTCAACGTGCTGGTGCTCGCGGTACTCGCGGGTGTCCACGCGCTGCTGCTGCAGGCGATCTTCAACGCGACCGGGTTGTCGTTGCTGACGCGGACGTTGCTCGGCCTGATGCTGACACTCGTGTGCTTCGTGATCGGCAAACCGCTGCGCCGCATGTGGCAGATGGTCGAGATGTCGGTCGGGTCGGCGTCCAACGTGCTGCCGATGAGCGGTGGCGTCTGGTCGAAGATGATGGGCCGCAGGAAGCAGCAGGGGCCGACGCCCCAGGACGAGTTCTGGGAGTCCGTGCGCGACAACGACTCCGACGGCGCGGACGCGCCGCAGCGGGGTCGCGGCCGGGTCCGTCCCGAGGCCTCCAACCCGGTCATGGCGACGGCGCAACGGCTCGACCGCGACGCGGTGCCGGTCCAGATCGTCAACGGCGACGACTCCTCCACGAGGGTGCGCGCGGGCGCGTTGCCGGCGGGATCGGGTCCCGCGGCGCTGCCCGTCGCACGGTCGCGCGTGGTGGACAGTCCCACGGTCACCGACCGGCAGTGGGACAGGGTCGACGACGCGGTGCTCGTGCCGTCGCGCTCCAGCGCCTACGCGGCACCGGTGCAGGAACCCCGCAGGGCCGAGACGGAAGTGGTGGCAGGACGCCCGGTGCACGTGATCTACCGACCGTCGCGCGGTTTCGAAGTCAGGGACAACTGAAGGGAGGCGTAGGTGCCGATCCGGACCAACCGCGGCCGTGCCGCGGTCTACCGCAGGCTGTGGGGATGGCCGCTGCGTTCCCCCCGCCACCTGGCCGCGTCGATCATCATCTTCGTGGTGCTCGTCGTCTCGCTCGGCGTGATCATCCCGAAGGTGCTCGACCGCAAGCCGGCTGACCCGGCGGCCGGTCAGTCCTCGACGTCGTCGCAGGGCACCCAGGTCGGCCAGCTCCCGTCGAGCAGCACCTCGCTGCCGACCAAGGAGCCGGCGCCGTCCAACTCCGCGAAGGCGGCACCGCCCGCCGTCGACGCGCAGCTCACCGCCGAGCTGTGGGCCGAGACGTGGATCAAGCCGCCGCCCGGCAACGACGTCGACAAGTGGCTCAAGGAGCTCGAGGAGTACACGACCCCCGAGTTCCTCGCGCAGATGGCCACGATCGACCCGCGAAACGTTCCGAACAAGCTCGTCGACAAGGTCAAAGCGGTGAAGTCGACGACGTCGTCCATCGACTACGAGGTCACCACGAACCTCGGCAAGGTGCGCATCACCCTGGTGAAGGCACCGGACGGCAAGTGGCGTGTGAACAGCTACACGAAGGCGGACTGACCATGCGCGTGATGTTGCTGATCGGGGCACTCGCCATGATCGTCGTGATCGCGGTGGCGACGTCGGGTGTGTCGCAGGTGGTCAGCAACTCCACGAATCCCGCGGCGGGCGGGAACGTCCTGAAGATGAGCTGCAACGCGGCCATCGGGCCGTGGGAGGTGGGCGGCGGCGCGGCCAAGGGCCAGGCCGACGCGGCGCGCCTCAACGAGGAGCAGCGCAACATCGTCGCGCGCATCATCTCCATCGGCCAGGAGCGCAAGCTGCCGCCGCTCGCGTGGCAGGTCGCGATCCAGGCGGGCATGACCGAGTCCGGCCTGCGCCCGTTGAACTACGGCGACCGCGACTCGCTCGGCATCTTCCAGATGCGTCCGTCGATGGGCTGGGGCACCCCCGCCGAGGTGATCGACCCGACGTACGCGATCAACAAGTTCTACGACGTGCTGCTGAAGGTGCCGGACTGGGAGAACAAGCGCCCCGGTGACTCGGCGCAGGCGGTGGAGCGGTCGGCGTTCCCCGACCGGTACCACAACTGGGAGTCCATGGCGGCGTTCCTGCTGAGCGAGCTGGGGCAGATCACCGACCCGGCGGGCTGCGGTTCGGGCGCGGGGGAGTTCCTGCTGGCCTCGAACGCCGCGGGCATCGCCATCGAGTTCACCAAGCAGCAGCTGGGCGAGCCGTACCTGTGGGGCGGCAACGGCCCGGACGCGTGGGACTGCTCCGGCATCCTGGTGAAGGCCTTCGGCGCGGCGGGCGTGAGCATTCCGCGCGTCGCGAACGACCAGTACGAGAAGGGCGGCGCCCACCTCCCGGTGCGCGACGCCCAGGCAGGCGATCTGATCTTCTGGGCGACCGACACGGCGAACCCTCGCACGGTGCACCACGTGGCCATGTACCTCGGCGGCGACGAGTACATCCACGCACCTCAAACGGGTGACGTAGTGAAGATCAGCAAGATCAACTGGGATTATTACGAGTTGATGCCGCTGGCCGTCCGGCCGGGCGTGTAGATCGCGGGGAGGCGCTGCATGTTCAACCACGACCCCATCCCGAGGCCTTCCGGACCGCCTGCGTCGAGCACTCCGGTGCGTGACTACGTGGCGGCCGGAGCTCCGGGGGTCTCGTCCGACTACGTGGTGATCCCACGTGCGCTGGCCGAGGCCATGCCGTTGCCGTTCCAGCAGCACCTGGTGCACCTGCTGGCCGACTTCCACCGCACGTACGGGCACCTCAAGTGGCCGGTCTACCGCGTGGTGCCGTCCCGCTACGAGAAGCTCGGCGACCTCGACGAGGAACAGCTGGCCGAGGTCGGCGCGATCATGGAGATCGACTCCGACGGATCACTCGTCTACCGCGACCGCTCCGGACGTAAGATCGAGAACGCCGAAGACCGCACGGTGCTGGTGTCATGTTTGGACCCGATCCCGTCGGAGTACGCCAACGCCAACCAGTCGACGCCGCCGCGGGGATTCCCGGCGCCTTTGGGAGGCGAACGCGTATGAGTGACAGCAGCGGGTGGTACTTCTGCCTGACCCACCAGACGGTGGAGCACGGCAAGGGCTGCAAGGGCCCGGACAGGATGGGCCCGTACCCGGACGAGGCCACCGCGGCCCGTGCCCTGGAGATCGCGAAGGAACGGACTCGCGCGGCCGACGAGTCCGACAAGAAGTGGCGCGGCGACGACGAGGACTGATCCTCGGTCTTTAGTCTGTGCGGGTGGCTTCCCTGGTGATCCGCACTGGCCGTGCCGACCTGTCGTTCGACGGCCTGCGCTCTGAGTTCAGCCTGCCCTCCTCGTTCCCGGCGGAGGTGCTGGCGGAGGCGGAGGAGGCGGTCTCCCGTGACGCGGGAGACCGCCCCGACCTCACCTCGCTGCCCCTGGCGACGATCGACCCGCCCGGCGCCAAGGACCTGGACCAGGCCCTGTGCGTGGAACGTTCGGGTGACGGCTTCGTCGTGCACTACGCGATCGCCGACCTGGGCCTGTTCGTGACGCCCGGCGGTGCCCTGGACGCGGAGGTCCGTCGCCGGGGCCAGACCATCTACCTGCCCGACGGCAACGTCCCGTTGCACCCGACCGCGCTCTCCGAGGGCGCGGCGTCGCTGCTGCCCGGCGTGGTGCGGCCGTCCGTGCTGTGGACCTTCACCTGCGACTCCGACGGCATCCCGACGAACGTCGAGGTGCGCAGGGCTCTCGTCCGTTCGACGGCCCAGTTCGACTACGCCACCGTTCAGGCCTCGTTCGACGCCGGCGACCCGCACCCGTCCGTGGCCGCGCTGGCCGAGTTCGGACCTCTTCGCCGCGCTTACGCACGTGAGCGCGGCGCGATCGAGCTGCAGCTGCCGGAGCAGGAGATCGAGCAGGACGGCTCCGGCTGGAAGCTGGTGACCCGTCCTCGGGCGGCCGTCGATTCCTGGAACGCCGAGATCTCCCTGATGACCGGCATGGCCGCCGCCTCGATCATGCTGGAGGCGCGGGCCGGCATCCTCCGCACGCTGCCGAACCCCGACGACGCCGCCGTGACGTCCCTGCGCAGGTCCGCCGCCGCCCTGAAGGTGGAGTGGCCGGCCTCGCTGTCGCCGGGCGCGTTCCTCGCCGGCCTCGACCCCGCCACGCCCGAGGCCCTGGCGCTGTTCACCGACGCCACCCGGCTGCTGAGGGGCGCGGGCTACTCGGCGTTCGACGGCTCCGTGCCCGAGGTGGTGACGCACGCCGGTGTCGCGGCCCCGTACACGCACGTGACCGCGCCGTTGCGTCGTCTCGTCGACCGCTTCGCCACCGAGGTCTGCCTGGCCGTCACGGCAGGAGAGGAGCTGCCGTCGTGGCTGGCGGAGGCCCTGCCGCAGCTGCCGTCGCTGATGGGATCGTCCGACTCGCTCGCGTCGAAGGTGGACCGCGCTGCCACGGACCAGGTCGAGGCCTGGGTGCTGGCCGGGCGGATCGGCCAGGAGTTCGACGCGGTGGTGCTGCGGGCCGGTGACGACGAGGCCGAGGTGTTCGTGTCGGAGCCTCCGGTGCTGGCCAAGTGCGCGGGCAAGCGTTTGCCGGAAGGCGAACGGGTCCGCGTGCGCCTCGCGGAAGCGGACCCGGTCGAGCGCAAGGTCCGTTTCACACGGGCGGTGTGACCCAGGCCAACACCGCCTCGTGTGAAGATGCAGGGGTGACTGACATTCGTGACCTCACCGTCGGCGTCCTCGGCGGCACCGGAGCCCAGGGCAAGGGCCTGGCCATCCGCTGGGCCAAGGCGGGCGTCAAGGTGATCATCGGCTCCCGAAGCGCCGACCGGGCAGGCCTGGCCGCCAAGGAGATCCAGGAGATCGCCGGCGGTGACGTCCGGGGCGCGGACAACTCCGACTGCGCGGCCGACTCGGACATCGTCCTGGTGGCGGTGCCGTGGGACGGTCATGGCGACCTCCTCGCGGCCCTGCGCGACCAGCTCGCCGGGAAGATCGTCATCGACTGCGTCAACCCGCTCGGCTTCGACAAGCAGGGGCCGTTCGCCCTGCCGGTCACCGAGGGCAGTGCCGCGCAGCAGGCGGAGCTGCTGCTGCCCGAGTCCCGCGTCACGGCCGCGTTCCACCACGTGTCGGCGGTTCTGCTGGCCGACCTCTCGGTGTCCGAAGTGGACATGGACGTCCTGGTGCTGGGTGACGACCGCGAGGCCACCGACACCGTCCGGGAGCTGGCCGAGCTCGTGCCCGGCTTCCGCGGCGTGTACGGCGGCCGGCTGCGCAACGCCCACCAGGTCGAGGCGTTCACCGCCAACCTGATCGCGGTCAACCGCCGCTACAAGACCCACGCGGGTCTGAAGATCACGGGCGTCTGATGCTCCCCGCCGACGACCTCGGTGAGCCGGTCCCGCTGGACCAGCCGCGCCGAGTGGTCAGCCTGGTGCCCTCGATCACCGAGGCCGTCGCGCGGAGCGTGCCCGAGTCGCTGGTGGGCGCCACGGACTACTGCACCCACCCGCCCGGCCTGGAAGCTCACCGGGTCGGCGGGTCGAAGTACCCGGACGTCGACGAGGTCCTCGGGCTCGCGCCTGATCTGGTCATCGCCAACTCCGAGGAGAACCGCCCGGAGGACGTGGACCGGTTGCGCGCCAACGGTGTCAACGTCTGGGTGACCGAGGCGCCGAAGACCGTGCCGATGGCGCTGGAGTCCCTGAAGCGCCTCTTCGCGCTGGCCTGGGACCTCGAACCCGACTGGCTCACCGAGGCCGAAGTCCTCTGGCGCGACACGAAACCGGCGACGCTCACCGCGCTGATCCCCGTGTGGCGCCGCCCGTGGGTGGTCGTCGGCAGGGACACGTTCGCCACGGACGTGTTGCGGCGCCTGGGAATCGAGAACGTCTACGCGGACCACGAGGAGCGTTACCCGCGCCCGAGCCTGCAGGAACTCAACGAGCGGCGGCCCGACCTGGTCGTCCTGCCCGACGAGCCGTACGAGTTCACCCACGACGACGGCCCGGAGAGCTTCCCCGGCCTGCCGTACGTGCTGGTGAACGGCCGGCACCTCACCTGGTACGGGCCTTCGCTCGTGGAAGCAAAGCCTGCGCTGGAGAGGGTCCTGGACTACGGCCAGGGTTGACAACCCCGGGTGGATTCGCGAAACCCGGTGCGCTGCCAGGATTCTCGGCCATGGGGAAACTAGCCGCGATCATCGCGACAGCCGCCGCCACCGTCACGCTCACCGCCCTCCCGGCCAGCGCCGAACCCGTTGTCGTGTACCAGCTCGCGGGCAGCAACCGCTGCCTCGCGGACGCGAGCGGCAACGTCGTCCTGAAGCTGTGCGACGAACTCGCCGACGACCAGCGCTGGATCGTGCCGATCAGTGGCGGCGTCGACTGGCCCCACAACATCGCGAGCGACCGGTGCCTCGCCGCGACCGCCGCCGGTGACGTGCTGACCCAGGCCTGCACGACGAGCGCGAACCAGCGCTGGCGCCGGGTCACTTCGGGGAGCTCCTTCCAGTTCCGCAACGTCGGCACCAACAAGTGCCTGACCGCGACCGTGACGGTCGCGGCCTGCACCACGTCGAGCGCGAAGTGGAACGGGCTGCGCTAGTCGGCTAGTCGCGGAAGCGGTCCGTCGCCTCCAGCAGGGCGGCCAGGATGCCGGGCTCGTCGTAGGCGTGCCCGGCGTCCGGCACCAGCACCAGTTCCGATCCCGGCCACGCCTTGTGCAGGTCCCACGCCGACACCGCGGGCGTCGCGATGTCGTAGCGGCCCTGCACGATCACACCGGGGATGTCGGCCAGCACAGAGGCGTCCCGGATCAGCTGCCCCTCCTCGAACCACCCGCCGTTGACGAAGTAGTGGTTCTCGATCCGCGCGAACGCCAGCGCGTACTCCGGCACCGCGAACTCCGCCACCAGCTCCGGCCGGGGCAGCAACGTCACCGTCGCGCCCTCCCACGTGCTCCACGCGACGGCCGCCGGCCCGTGCACCTCGGGGTCCTCGGAGGCCAGCAGCTTCGCGTACAGCTCGACCGGGTCACCCGAGAGCCCGGCCAGCGGCGCCGTGAACTTCTCCCACAGGTCGGGGAAGAGCTGCGCCGCGCCGCCGCGGTAGTACCAGTCCACTTCGGACGAACGCAGCGTGAAGATCCCGCGCAGCACCAGCTCCGACACGTGCGACGGGTGCTTCTGCGCGTACGCCAGAGCCAGCGTCGAACCCCACGAGCCGCCGAAGACCTGCCAGCGCGAGATCCCCAGCGACTCGCGCAGCAGTTCCATGTCCGCCACGAGGTGCCAGGTCGTGTTCAACGACAGGTCGCCGGACACCGACGCGTGCGGCAGCGACCGCCCGCACCCGCGCTGGTCGAACAGGACGATCCGGTAGGCGGACGGGTCGAACAGGCGGCGGTGCGACGGCGAGCAGCCGCCACCGGGGCCGCCGTGCAGGAAGACGACGGGCTTGCCGTCCGGGTTGCCGCACTCCTCCCAGTACACGAGGTTGCCGTCGCCGGTCTCCAGGTGGCCTGACGCGTGGGGCTCGATCTCGGGGTACATGGGCCTATCGTCGGACACATGGCGCAGTTCACGAAGGAGACGTCCACCACCGGCGCGTTCGTCCGGCAGCCCAACCGCTTCACCGCGCGCCCGGAGCCAGAACCCGGCCGCTACCGGCTCGTCGTCAGCCTCGCCTGCCCGTGGGCTCATCGAGCGGTCATCGTCCGCAAGCTCCTGGGCCTCGAAGACGCCATCTCGCTGGCCGTCGTCGACCCGATCCGCGACGAGTTGGGTTGGCGGTTCACCGAGACCGACCCTGTCCTCGGCATCGACTACCTCAAGCAGGCCTACGACAACGCCGACCCCGGCTACGAGGGCCGCGTCACCGTCCCGGCGCTGGTCGACACCACCACGAAGCAGGTCGTCACCAACGACTACCCGCAGATCACGCTGGACTTCAGCCTGAGGTGGCGCCCGGAGAGCACGCTCTACCCCGAGCACCTGCGCGAGAAGATCGACGCCTGGATCGAGCCGATCTTCCACAACGTCAACAACGGCGTCTACAAGGCCGGTTTCGCCACGTCGCAGGAGGCCTACGAGGAGGCGTACGCGAACCTGTTCGCCGAACTGGACCGCATCGAGGCCCACCTCGCGACGCGCACCCACCTGGTGGGCGACCAGCTCACCGAGGCCGACATCCGGCTGTGGACCACGCTGGTGAGGTTCGACGCCGTCTACCACGGCCACTTCAAGACCAACCGGAACAAGCTCACCGAGATGCCGAACCTGTGGGCGTACGCGAGGCGCCTCTACGCGCAGTTCGGGGACACGGTGAACTGGGACCACATCAAGCGCCACTACTACGTGACGCACCACCAGATCAATCCGACCGGCATCGTGCCGGCGGGCCCAGACCCGGAGGTCTGGACCCGCTAGAGGCTCAGTGGAAGGTGTGCTCGGGGCCGGGGAACTGCTGCCCGCGCACCTCGTTGGCGAACTCGGTCGCCGCGCCGAGCATGATGTTGCCGATGTCGGCGTAGCGCTTGACGAACCGGGGCGCCTTGCCGCGGTTCAAGCCCATCATGTCCTGCCACACCAGCACCTGGGCGTCGGTGTCCGGGCCGGCGCCGATGCCCACGGTCGGGATGACGAGGTCGTGCGTGATCTGCTTCGCGACCTCGGCGGTCACCATCTCCAGCACGACCGCGAACGCGCCCGCCTCCTGCACGGCCAGCGCGTCCTGCACCACGACGTCGTGGTTGTCGTGACGGCCCTGCACGCGGTAGCCGCCGAGCTGGTGCTCGGACTGCGGGGTGAAGCCGATGTGGGCCATGACCGGGATGCCCGCGGCCGTGATCGCGCGGATGTGCGGCGCGAAGTAGGCGCCGCCCTCCAGCTTGACCGCGTGGGCCTGGCCCTCCTTCATGAACCGGACCGCCGTCGCGACGGCCTGCTCGACCGACACCTGGTAGGAGCCGAACGGCAGGTCGGCGACGACGAGGGAGCGCTTGACCGAACGGGACACCGCACGCACCAGCGGTACGAGCTCGTCCACCGTGACCGGCAGCGAGGTGTCGTTGCCGTAGACGGTGTTCGACGCGGAGTCGCCGACCAGCAGGACGGGGATGCCGGCCTCGTCGAAGATCGAGGCGGTGAAGGTGTCGTACGAGGTGAGCATGGGCCACGCCTCGCCGCGTTCCTTCATCTCACGCAGGTGGTGGACGCGAACGCGCTTGGCCGGGGGCTTCTGGCCCGCTCCGGAGCCGTAGGGCGCGGAAACTTCGGCAGTGGTCATCGTCGACCGGTCCTTTCCTCGAGGCCCGCGTCAGCGGGTCCCCGGGCGCTTGGTGCACGGTTGCCGAACCCCAGAGTGGCACCGTTGACCGGAAACGGAACGGAGATGCGGCTACCGTCACACGGGTGGCTGCACGAATCACAGAGCTCGTCCTCGACTGCACCGATCCCGAACGCCTCGCCGTCTTCTGGGGCGAGGTCCTGGGCTACGAGGTGCTCGACCGCGACGACGTCTCGGTCGAGATCGGACCACCGGACCGGCGCACGACCCTGCTCTTCCTGCGCAACCCCGACCGCAAGCTGCAGAAGCTCCGCCTGCACATCGACGTGACCGCCACGGACCGCTCGCAGGCCGAGGAGCTGGAACGCCTCCTCGCGCTCGGCGCCACGCGCGCCGACATCGGTCAGGGCGAGGACGTGAGCTGGCACACGCTCGCCGACCCCGAGGGCAACGAGTTCTGCCTGCTCAGTGGTCGGGCAGCCCCCTGAGCACCTCCCGGACGGCCATGACCACGGCGTCCGGCCGGTCCATCTGGATCATGTGACGGCTGCCGGGCACCGGCACGTTGCGTCCCCACGGCACGAGGGCGGCCAACGACCGGTGCTCCCGCCACACCTTCCGTCCGGCCGTGAGCACGAGCCACGGCACACGGGGCAACGCGCGGCGCGCCCGCAGCCGTTCCAGGGTCGCCACCTGACCGGGGTACGACGCGAGCTCCCACAGCACCGACCGGCCGACGCCGGGCCGCCGGTAGACGAGTTCGACCAGGTCGGCGGGGGCCGGGTCGGTGACGCCGAGCGTCGAGACCGCGGTCAGCAGGTTGCGGAACGAGTGGCCGTACCGCCGCGTGATGCGGGCGCCCAGCCAGCGGCTGCCGAACGCCCGCATGCCCTGCGCGAGCACCGCCGACACGTCGAACGGCGCTCCCGCACCCGGCGTCTCGGTGTCCGGGTCCAGCAGGACGACCCCGTCGACCCGGTGCGGCCGCAGCCGCGCGTAGGCCTCGACGTGCAGCGACGCCATCGAGTGTCCGATCAGGACGGCCTTGGGCACCCCGCGCAGCACGGCGTCGAGCACCGCCACCTCCCGCGCCAGCGACGGCCCGCGCCGCGCGGGACCGCTCATGCCCAGCCCCGGCCGGTCGAACACGATCACCCGAGCGAGTGGCGCGAGCAGCCGCACGGTCCGGTCCCAGTCGAACCACGCTCCGCCCAGACCTGAGCTGAGCACGACTACGGGCCCGTCGACACGCCCGGACGCCGCGACGTGCACCCGCCCGGCGGAAGACGGAATCATGGCGGTCATCGGCTGACCTCGGGAGTGGTAGTGGCACCGGCGTGGAAGTGGAAGACCGCGGGGGCGATCGCGACGATCGTCCAGCTGGCCGGGGTGTTGTCGCTGCTCAGAGTGATCCTCCCCGAGGAGAGCTGGTTCACCGACGTCGCGGACGGCATCGGGTACTTCTTCGGTCTGCCGATCGACGGCAACCTGTTCATCGCCATGGTGTTCTTCGTCCTCGGCGCCGCCCTGCGCAGGCACAAGCGAGCGGCGCTGTGGACGCTGCTGCTGTTCCAGGTCCTGGGCCTGCTGCTGGTCGGCTTCATCATGGTCATCTTGGCCCTGGCACCTGAAGAAGTCCTGGACGAGGGCGAGAAACCGCACTGGGTGTTCCTCGGCATCGGCGTCGCGACCTCGCTGGTGCTCGTGACGCTGCTGTTCGTGGTGCGCGACGCGTTCCCCGCCCGGCTGGCCCGTGGCGCGTGGAGGCGCGCGCTAGCGTCGTTCGTGCTGGGCATGATCGCGCTGATCGCCCTCGGCTGGGCCCTCACCGAGGTCTTCCCCGGCAGGCTGGTCGCGCAGACCGACAAGCTCGCGTGGGCGGCGAACCAGGCCACGGGTGAGGTCGTGCGGCTGGGCCGGCTCGACATCCCCGAAGGGCCGCAGTGGCTGAGCGTGGTGCTGGGCCTCGGCGGCGCGCTCGTCGCGGTCCGGGCGATGTACCTGTTCTTCCGGGGTGTCCGCACCCAGAGCATGATCACCTCCGAGCAGGAGCTGGACGTGCGCCGGCTGCTCGCCGCCGACGGCGAGCCTGACTCGCTGGGCTACTTCGCGACCAGGCGCGACAAGAGCGTCGTGTTCGCCGCATCGGGCCGTGCCGCACTCACGTACCGGGTGATCGGCGGCGTGACGCTCGCGTCGGCGGACCCGATCGGCGACGAGGAGCACTGGCCGGAGGCCGTCCTCGCGTGGCTGGCCGAGGCGCGCACGTACGGCTGGATGCCCGGTGTGCTCGGCGCGTCCGAACGCGGTGCGCAGGTCTACTCCGACGCCGGGCTGAAGGCGCTGGAGATCGGCGACGAGGCGATCCTGGACGTCCGCCGGTTCGTCCTGGCCGGTCCGGAACGCAAGGGACTGCGCCAGGCGGTCTCGCGCGTCGAACGGGCCGGGTACACCACGCGGGTCCGCCGCCACAGCGAGATCGCGCCGGACGAGATGGCGTCCATCCTGGACCTCGCGGAGGCGTGGCGCGGTGCCGAGACCGAACGCGGGTTCTCGATGGCGTTGGGGCGCCTGGGAGATCCGAGCGACGGCCGGTGCGTGATGGTCGAGGCCTACGACGCCTCGGGCGCGTTGCGCGGCCTGCTGTCGTTCGTGCCGTGGGGCCGCCGAGGTGTGTCTTTGGACCTTATGCGCCGCGACCGTGCCGCGGAGAACGGCCTCAACGAGTACATGGTCGCCCAGCTCGCGGCCGCCGCTGGACATCTTGGCGTGCAACGGATCTCGTTGAACTTCGCGATGTTCCGCGCGGTGTTCGAGGAGGGCGAGAAGATCGGCGCCGGCCCGGTGCTGCGGGCGTGGCGGCGCGTGCTGTCGCTGGCGTCGCGGTTCTTCCAGCTGGAGTCGCTGTACCGGTCGAACGCCAAGTACCTGCCGGAGTGGGAGCCGCGTTTCCTCTGCTACCAGCGCTCCCGGTCGTTGCCGCGCGTCAGCATCGCGGCCGGTGTGGCCGAGGGGTTCGTGCCGTCGCTGCGGTCGTTGCGCAAGCGGGCGTTGCAGAAGACGGACGTCAGCGACGAGTTCGCCTCTCGTGTGGCCGAGATCGACGAGATCCGGGTCGAACCGAAGTCCGTGCGCAGGCCCGAACAGGTCAGGGTGCGGATCGCGAAGGTCGAACGGCTGGTCTCGCAGGGCGTCGACCCGTACCCGGTCGGGTTCGCGCGCACGGATCTCCTCGCGGGAGCACGGGAACGCTTCGGCGAGGAGGTGTCGGTCACCGGACGCGTCGTGGCGCTGCGCGAGATGGGCAAGCTCTGCTTCGCGCGGATCCGGGACTTCAGCGGCGAGATCCAGCTGATGCTGTCCGTCGACGCGCTGGGCGAGGCGTTGACGTCGTGGAAGTCGGACGTCGACCTCGGTGACCACGTGGGTGTGAGCGGGCGCGTGATCAAGTCCGACCACGGCGAGATCTCCGTGCTCGCGTCGTCGTGGACGATGACCGCGAAGTGCCTGCACCCGTTGCCGGACAAGCGGAAGGGCTTCACCGACCCGGAGGCCCGCGTCCGCCAGCGCTACCTCGACCTGGTGGTCAACTCCGACTCGGCGCACCTGCTCAAACTGCGCAGCGACGTCATCCGCAGCGTGCGCGAGTTCCTGCACTCGCACGAGTACCTGGAAGTCGAGACGCCGATGCTGCAGGCGGTGCACGGCGGCGCGAACGCACGCCCGTTCGTCACCCACATCAACGCCTACGACATGCGGATGTACCTGCGCATCGCGCCGGAGCTGTACCTGAAACGACTCTGCGTCGCGGGCGTGGACCGGGTGTTCGAGCTGAACCGCAACTTCCGCAACGAGGGCGCGGACGCCACCCACAACCCCGAGTTCACGATGCTGGAGGCCTACCAGTCCTATGCGGACTACCGGGTCATGCTCGACCTCGTCCGGTCGCTGATCCAGCACGCGGCACGGGAGGCGTTCGGCACCGAGGTCGCGCACCGCCCGGAAGGCGTCTTCGACATCTCGGGGCAGTGGCCGGTGATTCCGGTCTACACAGCGGTTTCCGAGGCGTTGGACACCGCGGTCACCCCGGACACGTCGGTCGCGGAGCTGCGGTCACTGCTGTCCGCGCGCGGCGTGGAGGTCAACGAGGACTGGGACCACGGCCAGCTCGTGCAGGAGGCGTACGACTCGTTCGTCGAGGCGAACACGGTCGGCCCGACGTTCTACGTCGACTTCCCAACCTCGGTGTCCCCGCTGACCCGGCAGCACCGCGTCGACCCGCGCCTGGCCGAACGGTGGGACCTGGTGGCGTTCGGCGCGGAGATCGGCACGGCCTACTCGGAGCTGACCGACCCGCTGGAGCAGCGGCGACGGCTGGAGGCGCAGTCGCTGAAGGCCGCCTCCGGTGACGTCGAGGCGATGGAGCTGGACGAGGACTTCCTGCGGGCGCTGGAGCACGGCATGCCGCCGACCGGTGGGCTCGGCATGGGCGTGGACCGGTTGCTGATGATGCTGACCGGCACGTCGATCCGGCAGACCGTGCTCTTCCCGTTCGTGCGGCCCCAATGATCCGGCTCAGTGATCGAGGTACGCGAGCACGGCCTGCACGCGCCGGTCGCCCGACCCGTCCTCGCTGTTGAGCCCGAGCTTCAGGAACACGTTGCCGATGTGCTTGTGCACGGCGCCCGCGCTGAGAACGAGCTTCTCGCCGATGGCCGCGTTCGACAGCCCTTCCGCCATCAACCCGAGCACCTCGCGCTCACGCGGTGACAGCACGCTCAGCGCGTCGTCCGCCTTGCGCCGCACCAGCAGCTGCGACACGACCTCGGGGTCGAGCGCCGTTCCGCCGTTCGCGACGCGGTGCAGCGAGTCGAGGAAGTCCGCGACCTTGCCGACGCGTTCCTTCAGGAGATAGCCGACGCCGCCGTTGGTGCCGGCGAGCAGTTCGTGCGCGTAGCTCTGCTCGACCCACGCGGACAGGACCAGCACGGCCAGCTTCGGGTGCCTGCGCCGTGCCTCCACCGCGGCCCTCAGGCCCTCGTCGGTGAACGTCGGCGGCATCCGCACGTCGACCACGGCGATGTCCGGCTCGTGCTCGGCCACGGCCACGAGGAAGTCGTCCGGGTTGTCCGTCGCCGCCGCGACTTCGATGCCTTCGTTGCGCAGCAACAACGTCAGCCCCTCACGAAGCAGAGCGTCGTCTTCGGCGATCACGATGCGCATAAGGTCACTTCCCCACAGGTAGCACGACGGTGAGAACGGTAGGGCCACCCTCGGGACTGCTCACTTCCGCGGTGCCGTCCAGCGCCGCGACCCTGCCTCGGATGCCGTCCAGCCCCGTTCCCCGCTGCTCGTCCGCGCCGCCCTTGCCGTCGTCGTGGACGACCACGGCCAGCCGGTCCTGGTCGATGTTCAGGCTGACCCACGCGTGCTGGGCGCCGCTGTGCTTGGCCACGTTCGTCAACGCCTCGGCCACCGCGAAGTACGCGGCCGCCTCCACCGCCGCCGGCAGCCTGCCCAGGTGGTCGGCCGTCAGCACGCACGGCACCGGGCACCGCGCCGCAAGCGCCTGGATCGCGCCGTCCAGCCCCAGGTCCTCCAGCACCGGCGGGTGAATGCTGCGCACGACGTTGCGGAGTTCTTCGAGCGCGTCGCCCGCCGCGTCCTGCGCGCGCAGCAACGCCTGCAACGCGTTCTCCGGGTTCTGCTTGAGCGTCCGTTCCGCGATGCCGAGCATCATGACGACGCCGACGAGCTTGTTCTGCGTCCCGTCGTGCAGGTTCCGCTCGATGCGCCGCAGTTCGGCCCCGTGCGCCTGAAGAGCCGCGGCCCTGGTCGCGACGACCTCGGCCAGCCGCTTCTCCAGCGACGCCTTGGGCGGCGCGAGCAGCTTGCCCGTCCATCGCGCGTCGAGGTTCGCGAGCTTGGGGAACTGGGTGAGGATCAGGCAGAGCACGAGCGCGATCGGCACGCTCAGGAACGCCTTCGGCCACGAGTCGACGTGGACGCCGAACGAGTTCTCGTTGCCGCCAGGGGTGATCCACCACGTCAGCATCACGACGGGCTGCTGGACCAGCGAACCCGGGATCCCGACCGCCAGAGCCCCGAACAACGTGCCGAACAGGGCGTGCGTGACCAGCCAGATCCCCTCGCGGCGGCTTTCCGGGTCGGCCAGCACCCGCTGGGCCCTGTGCAGCCACGGCCCGTCGAGCGGCGGGGGCGCCGGGATCTCGACCCCTGTGTAGCGGGCGAGCCGCCGCCGGTCGAAGTCGACGATCCGGCGCATGTACGGCGCGGTGATCGGCAGCAGCGGCAGGATCACCACGGACAGGATCAGGATGCCCAGCGCGAGCCACGACGCGATGGCCGTCAGCAGCCCGCTCGCGAGGTAGACGATCGCGGCCCAGATCCGTTTCATGCCGAGAAACCTAACGGTCCGGCCGGGCCGGGCGCGGTGGAGCAGGCTCCACTCCTGTTCCGGCAGCTCAGGTCACCGCGCCTCGGGACCCTCCGCCGACATCGTGGTGCCGCACATCCACGAAGGGGGAGAGATGAACCTGACAGCAGCGGCACTGGCGATCGCGGTGGGCATGACCGGAGCGGGACCCGGCACCGACCAGGTCCGCGACGCGGTGCACCGCATCGTCGACGAAGGCCACGCACCGGCGGCGTTGGTGTCCGTGCAGCGCGACGGCAAGAACATCGGCTACCAGGCAGGACGCACGCCGCCGAACGCCCACGTGAGAATCGGCAGCAACACCAAGGCGTTCGTGTCGGTGGTCGTGCTCCAACTCGTGGCCGAGGGCAGGGTCGACCTCGACGGCAGACTGGACGACCCGAGACTGGGCGGCGTCACCGTCCGGCAGCTGTTGCAGCACACCAGCGGCCTGCCCGAGTACACCGACACCATCGGCCTCGACCGCCCGGACCAGGTCCGGCACCGCTACCTGAGCCCGCACGACCTGCTGGACGTGGCGCTCGCCAAGCCCGCGCAGTTTCCGCCCGGCACGAGGTTCCAGTACACCAACACGAACTACGCGGTCCTGGGCCTGCTCGTGCAGAAGGTGACCGGCCGCCCGATCCAGGAGGAGATCACCACACGGGTCATCAACCGCCTCAAGCTCCGCGACACCTACTGGCCGGCACAGGGAGACGAGGGCCTGCGGCAGCCGTTCGCCCGCGGCGTGCACCTGGCCGACGAGAACGACCCGAGGTCAGCGGTGATCGACGTGACGACCATGGACCCGTCCTGGGCCTGGGCGGCGGGCCAGCTGATCTCGACGCCGAAGGACCTGGCGAGCTTCTACCGCGGACTGCTGGCGGGTGACCTGCTCCCGGCCGCGCAGCTCGCGCAGATGCGCACCACCGTCGAGACCGGCGCGCCCGGCGTGGGCTACGGGCTCGGGTTGTTCAGCACACGGCTGAGCTGCGGCGTCACGATGTGGGGCCACAACGGCGGCTTCCACGGCTACTACTCGCTGGGCGGCGCCACGGACACGGGCCGGGCGGCGGCGGTCGTGCAGACCGCGCTGCCCGGCGTGCTCGGCGACCCGGCCAAGGCGGAGGCGAGGGTCAGGGAGGCGCAGGACAAGGCGCTGTGCTGACCGTCAGCCCTCGCGCCGAGCGGTCCGCTCCGGGCTGACGGCTCGCGCCGGCCCTCCGCACCACCCGGCGCCGAGCCTCAGCCCTCGCGCCACCCGTTCGTGATCGGCAGCCGCCGGTCCCGTCCGAACGCCTTGTTCGAGATCTTGGTGCCCGGCGGGTACTGGCGGCGCTTGTACTCGGCCTTGTCGACCATCCGCAGCACCCTGTCCACGAGCTCCGGCGAGTGCCCGGCGGCCAGCAGCGCGTCGTAGCCCTTGTCGTCGTGGACGTAGTCGTCCAGCAGCGCGTCGAGGACCTCGTAGTCCGGCAGCGAGTCGGTGTCGACCTGGCCGGGACGCAGTTCGGCCGACGGCGGCTTGGAGATCGAGTTCTCCGGGATCGGCGGGGTCTCGCCGCGCTTCTCGGCCTCGGCGTTGCGCCACCGGGCGAGGTCCCAGACCAGCGTCTTCAGCACGTCCTTGATCGGGGCGTAGCCGCCGACCGCGTCGCCGTAGATGGTCGAGTAGCCCACCGCGAGCTCGGACTTGTTGCCGGTGGCGAGCACCAGGTGGCCGTGCTGGTTCGACAACGCCATCAGCAGCATGCCGCGGCACCGGGCCTGGATGTTCTCCTCGGCCAAGCCGGTCAGCTTGAGCTGCGAGACGTACACGTCGACCATCGCGCCGATCGGCTCGGTCGTGAAGTGCAGGCCGGTGCGCTCGGCCATGTCGGAGGCGTCCGAACGGGAGTGCTCCGACGAGTAGGACGACGGCATCGAGACGCCGTAGACCGAGTCGGCACCGAGGGCGTCCACGGCCAGAGAGGCCACCACGGCCGAGTCGATGCCACCGGACAGACCGAGCACCACGGACCGGAAGCCGTTCTTGTGCACGTAGTCGCGCAGGCCGGTCACCAGGGCGTGCCACACCTCCGCCTCGTCGGACAGCGGTTCGAACACGCGCGGCGCGGGCAACGGCTCGTAGGCCGGCACCGCGTCCGAGACGAACACGCGGCGCACCTCGAAGTCGCCGACCTGGCCCGCCTCGTAGGAACGGCCGCCGGGAAGGTCGAAGTCGACGAACATCAGGTGCTCGACGAACTGCGGCGCCCGCCCGACCAGTCCGCCCTCGGCCGACACGACGAGCGAGTCGCCGTCGAACACCAGCTCGTCCTGGCCGCCGACCAGGTTGCAGTAGGCGAGAGGCGCGCGGGCCTCGGCGGCGCGGCGGGCCACGAGGGGCAGCCGCAGGTCGTCCTTGTTGCGCTCGTACGGGGAGGCGTTGGGCGAGACCACGACGTCGACGCCGGCGTCACCGAGCGCGGTGATCGGGCCGCCGTCCTGCCACAGGTCCTCGCAGATCACCATGCCGACCTCGACGCCGTTGATCCGCACGACGTCGAGGGACGAGCCGGACTTGAAGTAGCGCCGCTCGTCGAACACGCCGTAGTTCGGCAGGTGGTGCTTGAACTGCCGCGCGACGACCTGACCGCCGTGCAGCACGGCGGCTGCGTTGCGCGGGCCGACGGAGTCGTGCTCCAGGTACCCGACGACGGCGGCGACGTCACCGAGACCGGCCGCCTCCAGGGATCCCGCCAGCGACTCCAGCGCCTCGGCGGACGCCCGCGCGAACGACGTGCGGATCGCCAGGTCCTCGACCGGGTAGCCGGTCAGCACCATCTCGGGGAGCACGACGAGGTGCGCGCCGCCCTCACGGGCCTTGCGCGTCCACTCCACGACCAGCGAAGCGTTGCCCCCAAGATCGCCAACAGTGGCGTTGACCTGGGCTAGCGCGATCCGAAGCTGCGGCATGCCCTCATCATCTCCCATACCATCGGGCTGTGGCCCGTCTCCTGAGCGTGTTGCTCGTCATTCCGCTGCTCGCGTCCTGCACGTCGGTCATCGAGGGGACGTCGAAGCCCGGCGTGTCCTTCGAGAAGACCGGCCCCGCGGGCACCGTCCCCGCTGGTCTGGAGGAGTTCTACGGCCAGAAGCTCGGCTGGGAGAACTGCGCTCCTTACGCCACGACGGGCTCCAGCAGGGACGCGTACGGCACCAAGCGCGACGTCGAGTGCACCCGCCTGAGGGTTCCCCTCGACTACAGCAAGCCAACCGGCGACACGATCACGATCGGCGTGCTCCGGTACAAGGCGACCGGGCAGAAGATCGGCTCGCTGCTGACCAACCCCGGCGGCCCCGGCGCGTCCGGCATGGCGTCGGCCGCCGGCATGATCTCGGCCTACCGCAAGACCGACCTCGCGGCGAAGTTCGACCTCATCGGATTCGACCCGAGGGGCATCGGCGCGAGCGAACCGGCGGTCTCCTGCCTCACCGGACCGGAGCGCGACGCGGAGCGTCTGGACCTCGACACGGACACTTCTCCTGCCGGAATCGCCCAAACGGAGCAGGAGAACAAGGCATATGCCGACAAGTGTGCCGCCGGTACAAAATTCGGGGCGGCAATGCTCGCCAATTTGGGCACGCGGGACGTAGTTAAGGACATGGATGTCCTCCGCTCTGCGCTCGGCGACGCGAAGCTGAGCTACGTCGGGTACTCGTACGGCACCCGCATAGGCACCGAGTACGCCGAGACCTTCCCCCAGAACGTGCGCGCACTAGTCCTCGACGGCGCGGTCGACCCCACCCAGGACCAGCTCGCGTCGCTGGTCGCCCAGGCCGCCGGCTTCCAGAAGGCCTTCGACGAGTTCGTGAAGTGGTGCCGCGAGAAGAAGGACTGCCCTCTCGGCGCCGATGCCAACGCGAGCTTCCGGCAGCTCACGACACCGTTGATCCAGAAGCCGGTCGACGTCGGCAACCGCAAGCTGTCCTACAACGACGCCATCACCGCCGCGATCCAGGCGATGTACTCCGAACAGCTGTGGCCGCTGCTGCTCAACGGCCTCCAGGAGCTGAAGGCGGGCAAGGGCACGACGCTGCTGCGCCTCGCCGACGCCTACTTCGACCGCGACGACCAGGGCCAGTACTCGACCATCACGGACGCGTTCAACGCCGTGCACTGCGTCGACGACCCACGGCTGACGGACAAGAACGCGCTGTTGGAGACGCAGAAGAAGTACAAGGAGGCGGCGCCGTTCCTCGACGACGGCAACCCGGCCGGCGCGGCGCTCGACTCGTGCGCCTTCTGGCCCGCCCCCGTCACCGCCCGCACCGGCCAGCCGAAGGCCGACGGCATCCCGCCGCTGCTGGTCATCTCCACGACCGGCGACCCGGCGACGCCGTACGAGGCGGGCGTGAACCTGGCCAAAGCGCTCAACTCGCGGCTGCTCACGTTCGAGGGCGTGCAGCACACGGTCTTCCTGCAGGGTGACCAGTGCGTGGACAGCGCGGGCGTGAAGTACCTGATCGACCAGACGTTGCCCGCTGACGGAACCCGGTGCGCCTAATGACGAAGAGGCGATCCCGAGTCACCGCGGCCTTGTTCGCCTTGATCGTTGTGCTCAGCACGTCCACTTCTTTCGCGCGCATCGACGGCTCGCCCGTCGCCGGCCGCAAGGGCATCGAGCGCTTCTACTCGCAGGTGTTGTCATGGGGCGCGTGCCAGCCCTACGCGACCGATGCGAAGAGCAAGGGACTGTACGAGCGCGAGGGCATCCAGTGCGCGCGATTGGCGGTTCCGCTCGACTACGAGAAGCCGGACGCGGGCACGATCACGGTCGGACTGCTGCGCAGGCCCGCCACCGAGAAGGACCGCAGGGTCGGTTCCCTGGTGGTGAACCCCGGCGGACCGGGCGGTTCCGGCATGTCGCACGTCGCGAACATGCAGGCGGGCAACCCCGTCGGCAAGCGGTTCGACGTCGTGGGCTTCGACCCGCGCGGCGTCGGGGCGAGCCAGCCCCGCGTCCAGTGCCTGACCGACGCGGAACGCGACGCGCAACGGTTGCGGCCCAAGGGTGAGAGCGCGAACCAGACCGAGCTGGAGAACAAGTTCTTCGTCGACCGGTGCGCCGAGCGCAGCGGCATCGCGCTCCTGCGCAACGTCGGCACCCGTGACGTCGTGCGAGATGTCGACGTGCTGCGCGCCGCGTTGGGGGAGAAGAAGCTGAGCTACCTCGGCTACTCCTACGGCACGCGCATCGGCACCTTGTACGCCGAGATGTTCCCTCGCAACGTGCGCGCGATGGTGCTCGACGGCGCGGTGGAGGCCAACGCCGACAAGGTGGCCGCGTCCGCACGTCAGGCGCAGGGCTTCGAGGAGTCGTTCAACCGCTTCGCGGGCTGGTGCGCCCAGCGCGACTGTCCGATCGGGAGGGACATCGCCACGGCGGAGTCCAAGTTCCGCCAGATGATCGAGCCCCTCAAGAAGACCCCGATGCAGGTCGGCGACCGCAAGCTGTCCCACTCGGACGCGAACACCGCCATCATCCAGGCGATGTACACGGACCGGCTGTGGGAGACCGCCTACAAGGGACTGCAGGAGCTGAAGCAGAACAAGGGCACCACGTTGCTCCAGCTCGCCGACCAGTACCTCGGCCGCGCCCAGGACGGCACCTACAGCCGCATCCAGGACGCGTTCGTGGCCATCCGCTGCGTCGACGAACCACCGATCAAGGATCGCGCGACCCTGGAGTCCAACCGTCGGAGGCTGTTGGAACTGCTGGGCAACGACACAGTGCCCACCGACGAGACCGCGCTCGGCCCGTGCGCGTTCTGGCCGGCCCCGCACACGTCGGAGCCGCACCCGCCGAACGTGACGGGACTGCCGCAGGTGCTGGTGGTGTCGACGACCGGTGACCCGGCGACGCCCTACCAGTCCGGTGTCGACCTCGCGCAGGCTCTCGGCGCGCGACTGCTGACGTACAACGGAAACCAGCACACGGCGTTCCTCGCGGGCATCGGCTGCGTGGACGGCGTGGGCACGAACTACCTGGTCGACTTGAGGCTGCCCGAGACGGATTCGATCTGCTGAGCCTTACCGGGGAGGAAGACCGAACCCAGCGCTCCGACCGCGCAAATCACCGCCGTGATCAGGAAGATCTCGTGGTACTCGGTGAGCAGCGCCTCGGTGAGCCCGCGCTGGTACTCGGCCATCTGACGCTGGAACTCAGCGGGTTCGACGCCGAACGGCAGCGGCGTGTTCAAGCCTGCCGTGAGCTCGCGGAAGCGGTGGAGTCCCCACGCGGACAACGCCGCCACACCGACGAGCATGCCCGTCATGCGCGCGACGACGACGAACGCCGACGCCACGCCGTGACGCACTGACGGGACGACGCGCAGCACAGCACCGGACAACGGCGCGATGACCAGGCCCAGCCCGAAACCGGCGATGGCCAGGTCACGCGTGAGCACGAGCCCGCTGACGTCAGCGGGCCACTGCGCGATGAACACGTACGACACCGTCGCCATCGCAAGGCCGCCGAACGACACCCAGCGGTCGCCGATCCGCGACGCGAGGAACCCGCCCAGCACCGCACCGACCGGCAACGCGATCAGGAACCGCGTCAGCAGCGTGGCCGCGGAAGCGGAATCCCGGCGCAACACGGTCTGCGCGAACAACTCCACGTCGACCAGCGTCACCATCAACGCGGCACCGGCGGCCAGCGACACCCCGAGCACGGCCCAGAACGGCCGCCACTGCACACCCTCGGGATCGATGAGCCGCACGGAACTACGGCGTTCCCACAAGAAGAAGGCGCCGAGCACGACGAAAGCCGCGGCCAACGTCGGCCAGCCCCACGACGGCAGCACCGACTCGGCGGGCGTCGGGTTGTAGAGCGCCACGACCAGCAACGACAACGCGGCGGCGAGCAACACCCCGCCAACGACGTCGATGCGCACCTCACGCCGTGTGTTCGGCACGGTCCGTTGCACGATCACCATCGCGATGACCGCCAACGGGATGTTGACCCAGAAGATCCAGCGCCAGCTCTGGGGCTCCCACGCCTCGAACAACGGCAGGGCGTTGAACAGCGACGCCACCGCGATGCCGTACAGCGTGCCGAGAACCGACCCCAACTCCTGAGCGGCACCAACGGTCCCGAGAGCGGTGGACCGCCGTTGCTCCTCCCACAGGTCCGCGACCAGCGCCATCGTCACCGGCAGCAACGCGCCCCCGGCCAGGCCCTGCACCACGCGCCCGAGCACGAGCAACGGCACGTCCGCGGCCAGCGCCGTGATCACCGAGCCCACCAGGAACCCGAGCAGCGAGACCTGCAGCACGAACCGCCGCCCCAGCCGGTCAGACAGCTGTCCCAGCAACGGCATGCCCGCCACGTACCCGAGCAGGTACCCGGTGACGATCGGCGTGGCCTGCTCCAGCTGGTTCACCGCGATGCCGAGATCACGCACCATGTCCGTGAGGACCCCGACGACGACGTACGCGTCGAGGGCCCCCAGCAGCACAGCCGCGCCGGACGCGGCGAGAGCCAGTTTCCGCATTACGCGGGCGCTGTGACGGTGACGGGCTTGTCGAAGTCGGTCAGACCGACCTCGACCTTCTGACCGCCGGGCAGCTCGAACAACGCGCTCTTGAGCTTGTTGTCCTTGTCGATCGAGAACGTCGACTTCACGTCCGCGGAGATGCCCGGCACCAGCCCGGCCGCCACGTCCTTCGGCACCGTCGCCTCGACCACCGACACGTCACCGGACGACTTGGTCTTCGCGTCCTTGGCGCTGCTCAGGACCTTGGCCACGCCCTTGTCCGGGTTCAGGATCGCCGAGGGGTCGTACACCTGCCCCGCGAACGCCGCCGGCAGCTTCGTGAAGCCACCCGTCGGGCCCTTGAAGTGCAGGTTCCCGCCGGTCAGCACGTACTCGATGGACAGCAGCTGCCCGCCGAACGTCACCTTCGCGGTGCCCTTCGAGTCACCGGCGGACGTGAGGTCGCCGTCGGCGTCCTTCACCGGCACGTCCGGCAGCTCGCCGTCGACCTTGATGGTGAAGTGGACGGTCTTGACCGAGCGCATCGAATCGGCCGATTTCGAGAGCAAGGTCGCACCATCGGGGAGATCTCCCCCGGACGTGCAGCTCGTGAGCAGGGCGAGTGCGCAAACCAACAACCAACGTGCCGACATGCGTTGATCGTAGAAGGTCCCCAGCCCTTAAGCTGCGCTGTATGGACCGCCAGCAGGAGTTCGTGCTCCGCACGCTAGAGGAACGCGACATCCGGTTCGTCCGGCTCTGGTTCACGGACGTCCTGGGCTTCTTGAAGTCCGTGGCGGTCGCACCGGCCGAGCTCGAAGGCGCCTTCAGCGAGGGCATCGGGTTCGACGGTTCGGCGATCGAGGGCTTCGCCCGCGTCTACGAGTCGGACATGGTCGCGAAGCCGGACCCCGGCACGTTCCAGGTGCTGCCGTGGCAGACACCGGAGGGCACCAACTACTCCGCGCGCATGTTCTGCGACATCACCATGCCGGACGGTTCCCCGTCGTGGGCCGACCCGCGCCACGTGCTGCGCCGCACGCTGTCGAAGGCCAGCGAGGCCGGGTTCACCTGCTACGTCCACCCCGAGATCGAGTTCTTCCTGCTCAAGGGCCTGCCCGGCGACGGAAGCGAGCCCGAGCCGGCGGACAACGGCGGGTTCTTCGACCAGACCTCGCACGAGACGGCCACGCACTTCCGCCGCCACGCCATCGAGGCGCTGGAGGCCATGGGCATCTCCGTCGAGTTCAGCCACCACGAGGGAGCGCCCGGCCAGCAGGAGATCGACCTGCGCTACGCCGACGCGCTGACCATGGCGGACAACGTCATGACGTTCCGCTACCTGGTGAAGGAGGTCGCGATCACGCAGGGCGTGCGCGCCTCGTTCATGCCCAAGCCGTTCTCCGAGCAGCCGGGCTCGGGCATGCACACGCACTTCTCGCTGTTCGAGGGCGACCGCAACGCCTTCTACGACGAGGAGGACCCGTACCAGCTCTCCGACATCGGCAAGCAGTTCGTCGCGGGCATCCTCAAGCACGCGCGCGAGATCTCCGGCGTCACGAACCAATGGGTCAACTCCTACAAGAGGCTGATCGTCGGCGGTGAAGCGCCCACGGCCGTGTGCTGGGGTCACGCGAACCGCTCCGCGCTGGTCCGCGTGCCGATGTACTCGCCCGGCAAGTCGTCGTCGCGCCGCGTCGAGGTCCGTTCGCTCGACTCCGCGTGCAACCCGTACCTGGCGTACTCGGTGGTCCTGGCCGCCGGCCTGCGCGGCATCGAGAAGGGCTACGAGCTGCCGCCGCCCGCCGAGGACGACGTGTGGTCGCTCACCGACCGCGAACGCCGTGCCGCCGGCTACGCGAACCTGCCGCAGAACCTGGGCGAGGCGCTCGCCGAGATGGAGAACTCCGAGCTGCTGCCCGAGGCGCTGGGCGAGCACGTCTACGACTTCTTCCTGCGCAACAAGCGGACGGAGTGGGACGCGTACCGCCGTAGCGTCACCCCGTACGAGCTGCGCACACTTCTTCCGATGCTGTGAGGCATTCACGTGCTGTCCGTGACTGACGTACCCGAGTTCCAGCCGACGATCTGCGCCTGCACGGTCGCCACGGCGGCCGAGCTGCCCGCGGTCAAGGTCCTGTCCAGCTCGTTCCTGGCGGAGCACCCCGAGGGCCGGTTCGTCGCGCTGATCGTCGACGCGCAGCCGGAGCACTCCGGTCCCGGGCTGATGACGCCGCTGGACATCGGTGTCGCCGAGGTCGAGCTGCACGTGCTCGCGACCTCGCTCGACGCCGCCGGGCTGAAGGCCGCGATGGTGCCGAGGCTGCTGGAGGCGTTGCTGCCGCAGGGCATGCCCGTGCTGTACCTCGACCCGTGGGTGCAGGTGTTCGGGTCGCTGACGAAGCTCGTGCTGGAGGCGTTGCGGAACGCGCCGGTCGTCATGCTGCCCCGCACGTTGCGGCCGCTGGCGGCGGACGGCCTGCAGCCGGGGCCGTCCGACCTGCACGACCAGGGTGCGTTCGACCCCGGGTTCATCGCCGTGGGCAAGGGCGCCGAGCCCTACCTGACCTCTCTGGACATGCCGGCGATCGTGCCGCACCACGTCGTGCGCGACGCACGGGTCGGACTGTCCGTGTGGAACGTCGCCGACCGCCCGTTGCACCGCACCGAGTCCGGTGCACTGGCCGTGGTCGGCCAGGACCTGCTGACGGTGCACTTCCGCGGATTCGACCCGCGTCGTCCGTGGCTGCTGTCCGCCGATTTCGCCGAACGTCCCCGTGTGCTGCTCTCGGAGCACACGGAAGTCGCCGAGCTCTGCCAGTCCTACCGCGCCGAACTGGTGCGTCACGGCTGGTCCGTCGCACCCGTGCCGTACCGGTTCGACGCGCTGATCGACGGGACGTCCATCCCGTCCGAACTGCGTGCCGACTACCGCGCCTCCGTGCTCACGCCGCCGCCGGCGTTCGGGGAGGACGGTGGTGGTGGGTTCCTCATCTGGGCGTGCGAGCCGACCGAGAACGGTGGCACGCGGTGGGCCGACGCCGTGTGGCGTGCCGACGCGTCGCTGCGACAGCAGTTCCCCGCGCCTTTCGGTGCGGATGCCGACGCGTGGCGCGAGTGGTGCGCCGGGGTCGGTGTCGCTTCGGGACGGTTGCCCGCGCCCGCCGTGCCGCAGCCCAGGACCGAGGGCCCGGCGCTGCTCGACCAGCTCGGCGTATCCGTCGTGGGGTCGGGGCCGCTCGCCGAGCTGATGCTCGCCGCCGCGCGTGCGTCCGGACTGCCCGTGTCGACCGATGGCGGGTATCCCGTCGTGGTGCGCGCTTCTTCTTCTGACGAGGTGCCCTCGGGCCGTTTCGTCGTCGAGGTCGCGTTGGACGCCACCGCCGCGGACGACCGCACGGGCGTGAACGAACTTTGGCTGTCTTCCGAGGTGTCCCGTGCCGCCGCCGAACGCATCGGCGGACCCATCGTGCGCACGGTGCCGTTACCCGTGCACGACACCGGCGCGCGTGAGCACTCTTCGGGCGAAGTGGTGGTGTTCGCGGCGATCGCGGACCACGGGCTCGACCGGCCCGGCAACGTGCTGGGCGCGGTGTCGGCGTTCCTCACCGCGTTCCCGGATCGCACGGACGTCGAACTGCGGATCGCCGTGTCGGGGGCGTTCGCACACCCCGAGGCCGCCGAGCGACTGCGCCTTGCCACCGCCTCCGACCAGCGGATCTCGCTGGTCGACGACCTCGACGTGGCCGCTGTCGCCGATGCCGTGGTGTCGTTGCACCGCGGTGGCGCGGACGACCGGATCGCGTTGCACCTGGCGCAGCTGGCCGTGCGGGGAGTCCCCGTCGTCGCGTCGGACCACGGCGCCGTTGCCGAGCTGTTCGGCAAGACGGCGGTTCTCGTGCCGTGTCACCAGGGCGCCGAACCCGACGTGCAGGCCGCCGCGAAGCTGCTGCGTTCGCTGGCCGACGACCTGCCCACGGCCGTGGCGCTCGGTGCGGCCGGACGTGAGCACGTGCTGTCGGTGCGGTCGGTCTCACGGGTGGCGGAGGTGCTGCGGGAACGCGTTGAGCACGCGTACCGGGGGTGGCGTGCGCGCCGGCCGAAGCCGAAGGACGACGTCGACCCGATGCTCGCGCTGCAGTCGGCCAAGCACGCGTTACTGCGGCAACCGACCGTGGACGGACCCAGCCGGACGCCGATGGCACCCGCGCTCCGCAAGGTCGTGTTGCGCGCACTGGACCACTACGACAACCACATGCGCCAGGTGCTGCACACCCTGATCGACGGGGTCGAGCGCACCGTGTCCGAGCTGGTGAACAGGCAGGACGCGCTCAAGGCCGGCGTCGGAGCCGGTGAGCTCGAACTGCTGCGCGCCGAGATCGAGCAGGTCGCGGCACGGCAGTCGCACTTCGCCGACCAGCTGGTCGGCGTCGACGACGGGGTCGTGCGCGTGCGCGCGGACATGGCCGGTCAGGGGCGCCGACAGCGCGACGTCGAGGACGCGGTCGTCGCCGAGGCGGCCAAGCGGGCCAAGTCGGACGAGGTGCTCGCCGAGCGGATCGACAAGCTGACCGTGGCGCTCGACAGGACCCTGGACCGGATCGACTCGTTGGAGTCCAAGGTCGTCGAGGTGTTCCGGGAGCGCGACGCACGTCTCGACGCTGCTCTTCGCACCGCCCACCAGGCGCAACAGACCGCGGACGCGTTGCGTCGCGTGGTCGTTCGTCAGCACGAGACCGCGGGCGACGCGCCTGAAGTGCGCTCCTCGCTGGTGTTGTGCGACGCGGGCATGATGCGGCTGCCCTCCGACGACGCGTTCATGCTCCCGTTGTTGTCGTCCAACGGCGTGTGGGAGCCGGACCTCGCCGAACTGCTCGACTCCGTGCTGGAACCGGACGGGATCTTCCTCGACGTCGGCGCGTACGTCGGCTACCACTCGATTCGCGTGTTGTCGCGCCTCGGGTTGATGGGCGCCGTTGTCGCCGTAGAGCCGGACGCTTCCGCCGCCGCGCTTCTGAGGCACAACGTCTCCGCGAACCTCCCTGCCGCCGTGGCCTCCCGTCTCACCGTGGTCGAAGGCGCGGCGTGGGAGAGCGCGGGCGAGCTCGCCGCCTCACCGACGTTGACCGGTGGTGTGTCCGTGTCGCCGCTTGCGGAAGATGCCGGCGAGGACGTCGCACGGGTGAAGTCGTTGCGACTGGACAAGGCGCTCGAAGAGATCGCTTTGGTGCAGGGGATGAAGCTTTCCGTCGTGCGGGTCGACACGCCTGGACGTGGGCATCGCGCTCTCGCGGGACTTGTTCGGTTGTTGCGTCGCGACAGGCCGCACGTGTTCCTTGAGTTCTCCGCGACCGCGACGGCCGATCTCGGTGACGATCCGGTGACGGTGCTCAAGGAGTTCGGCGTCTGGGGCTACGACCTGGTGCCCGTGGCGACCCGGCAGCCCGCTCCGGCGGACCAGATCGTGCGGGCGATGGAGGGACTTCGTTCCATCACCCTGTGGCTGCGACCGCGTCCGGTCGGGGCCAAGCCGGCTGCTCCGACGCCGTCCGTCCCGATCAAGCAGGCCGCTGACCAGGCGATTTGACTTTGATCCACGCCGTGAGTAACTTTCTCCAAGTCGCAAGCGAGACCCCGGAACGAGCGGTTGACACCGCGGATCGGGCCGGGTAAAGTCTCACGGCGTCAAACCCCCAGAAGTAAATAAGCGGCCTAACGTGCTGTCCGGGATCTGAAAATGACCCCGATTTGACACCGGGAAAGCCACTCAGATAACTTCTGAACCAAGCCAAAAACTGAATGCGAAGCGAGTTTGCGCGGAGCGAAGAAGCCGAAACGGCCGATTTGACAAAGCGAAAACGAACTGGCTAAGCTTTCAACACAAGCCCCGAGAGAAAGCCTCCGGAAACGGAGACTGGAACCGGTGAGCGCGTGTTCTTTGAGAACTCAACAGCGTGCCGAAACACAGCCAGTAATATATGAATTACCTCCTCGTCGAGGTAGTTCCTTTGAGGCAAGACTAGATTGATGCCAGACATATTCCGTCTGGAGCGATCAAACACAATCCTTATTGGAGAGTTTGATCCTGGCTCAGGACGAACGCTGGCGGCGTGCTTAACACATGCAAGTCGAGCGGTAAGGCCCTTCGGGGTACACGAGCGGCGAACGGGTGAGTAACACGTGGGTAACCTGCCCTGTACTCTGGGATAAGCCTTGGAAACGAGGTCTAATACCGGATACGACCACTGAATGCATGTTCGGTGGTGGAAAGTTCCGGCGGTATGGGATGGACCCGCGGCCTATCAGCTTGTTGGTGGGGTAATGGCCTACCAAGGCGACGACGGGTAGCCGGCCTGAG